>CAVROF010000017.1:0-100776 GCA_963722775.1 uncultured Gammaproteobacteria bacterium | reverse complement strand
TTATGCCCGTCGCGCCGTTACCGGGTGCTTCGAAGCGCACGCCGACCCAAAGTCTTTGAGTCTCCAAAGTCTCAGAGTCGACGGCATTCGAGTTACCGCAACCGGCGATTGCCGTTGCTACGAGCACTAATGAAATCTTGAGCGCTTGCGTTACATTCTTTCGCCATCTCATTGGCTAAGAATACACGGGTGACCCCGTTAGATCATGTCCTCGACATTCGGCCACGAGCGGAGGGCTCAACCCACTCCTTTGCTCTTGTGAGACTTTTGCGCGTACATTAGCTCATCAGCAGCCCGAAGCAGGTCACCGATATCTCGGTGTTCTTCCGGATCAAACTTGATCCTGCCTACGCTCCAGTTCAAGTGCTGGGCAAAGTCCCCTTTTATCTCTTGAGCCAGCTTACGCATGCTCGATAATGCCCTGTCGGCAAATACACGCTGGCCTGCCATCATTACAACAAACTCATCTCCACCAAGGCGAGCAACAACGTCGGAATTACGAAAACTCTTGAGCAACAATTTGGCAAATGACTGCAGCGCTTCGTCACCCGCTTTATGCCCAAAGGTATCGTTGATAGCTTTGAACCCGTCCAGGTCAAAGAAAAGCACCTCGACGTCCAGACCGTTGCGCTTACATAACGGTAGCAAATGAAGTGCAACCTGTTGAAACCCGCGCCGATTCGCTATCTTGGTCAACTCATCGACATTGATCTGTGCCGCGGAAGCGAGTTCATCATCAACCAGCGCCGCGAAGTCCTTGAGTGTTTGCGCCTCGTTTGCCGAAAAGCTCCGCGGCTGTTTGTCGATCAGGCACAGAGTTCCGATACGCCGACCGTCCGGCGCGTGAACTGGATAGCCTGCGTAGAAACGCACGGTTGGATCGCCTGTAACGAGTGGATTGTCGGCAAAGCGCTCGTCGGCGTGAGCATCCTCAACGACAAAAGCCCGCTCCTGTAAAATCGCGTGGCCACAAAACGATACTTCTCTCGGTGTTTGACAAGCATCGAGTCCCTGCTTCGACTTGAACCACTGCCGATCCGAATCGACGAGGCTTACCAAACATATATCGACATCGAACACCCGTTTCGCCATCCGGGTTACTCGATCAAAGCGCTCTTCGGGCGCTGAGTCCATAATACGCAGCGAGTGGAGGCTCAATAAACGTACGGTTTCGTCCAGTGGGACTTGTGGTTCTTTCATTTGGCTGGTCCTGCCGGCTCGATTATTCGACTAGAATACAGGGGTCTCAGTCTTGACGAAAGCGACCTCGCCCCTTTTTGATAGCTGACAACATGGTGCGATCCCTCGCAAAATAGACCCTAAAGGGCCGAGTTAAGCCCACCTCAGGAGTTCGGCGCAATGACAGCCATCAGACCCCTTCACCTACTCATTGCTGTCCTTTTCTCGATGACAGCCCACGCAGGCACAGACAGCGATACTGACCTGAAAAAAATAATGCAGGACTTGCAGAGTGATTCAGCATTGGTCGTCGAGGGTCTGTTGATCGACGATTTCGATTCGGTCGCTGATGCGGCCGCCCGCATAGTAGATCATCCGCGCATACCGCCGGAACAGGTCGCGCTGGTTGCTGCGGAGTTGGGTGCCCAGATGCCAACGTTCAAACAGTTGGACACGTTGGTTCACAACACGGCGCTGTCTATAAGCGCCGCCGCACAGGACGGCGACTCGGCCAGTATCGCAGCCAACTACAAGAGCATGCTGGATGGTTGCCTCGCTTGCCATGCGGCGTTCAGACAACGAGTTTCAGAGGTTCTCAATCCAGATTAAGAAAAGCGCTTCTGTATGTAGGCAGCTATCTTCCTAACCGCCACCCCGCTCTCCGGCATCTTGCGGATGAACATCTGAAATACGTGCCACATATGTGGCCAGACTTCGAGTTCGACCTCGATCCCTTCTGCCTCAAGTTTCTCGGCCAGGCGCGTCGAGTCGCTCAGCAATATCTCGTCATCACCAACCTGAATCAGCATTGGCGGGAGACCGGCGACATTGGCAAACACGGGTGAGACGAGAGGGTTTTGCCACTCGCTTTCGTCCGGGCAGTAATAACCTGCGACAACGTGCAGATC
The DNA here is from genome assembly GCA_963722775.1 of uncultured Gammaproteobacteria bacterium. Lineage (GTDB taxonomy): Bacteria > Pseudomonadota > Gammaproteobacteria > Steroidobacterales > Woeseiaceae > UBA1847. The sequence goes on along the minus strand of CAVROF010000017.1, from coordinate 98,689 downwards.
GGCAATATCGAACCAGGGGTCCCGGTCGGCACGCGTGGTTGCGGATTCGCCGCTGCCGGTGATGTCCAGGAAGGGTGAGAGCAGTACTGCGGCGGCGGGCATGGGAACGCCGGCATGCCGCAGCTCAAGCAGTGTCGCCACAGAAAGCGCGCCGCCCGCAGAGTCGCCGGAGATAATAATGTCTTCCGCCCTGAACCCCGACTCCAGTAAGCCGCGATAGACGGCAACGGCGTCGTCGATAGCGGCAGGAAACGGATGTTCCGGAGCGAGCCGGTAATCGGGAAGTACGGCGACCACTCCAGCCGCTCGCACCGTATGGCTGACCAGTTGCCGGTGCGTCCTCGGGCTGCCCATTACGTAGGCACCACCGTGCAAGTACAGGAGCACCTTGTCCTTGCGGGCATTCTTCGGCCTGAGCCAATCAACATCGACACCGGCGATCTGGGTCTGTTCGACCTCTACACCCGTGGCGCGAACCAGGAATGTACCCGCGATTTTTTCAAACTGCGCGCGCGCCTTTTCGACGGGCAGGTGAGGAACGTCGAGGCCTTTTATGTACTTGCCCGTCAACCAACGAACGAATTTTGCGCGGCGACTAATTGTCATGGTGTTACTGTAACGGATAACTGAATTGGAATGTTAGGAAGCTCACGATGAGAGACTGCGTACGCACGCCGGATAGTCGATTCGAAGGTCTCGCCGACTACGACTTCGCTCCTCATTATGTCGACATCGACGGCATGCGCATGCACTACGTCGACGAGGGCCCACGCGATGGCGAGGTCGTCCTGTTACTGCATGGCGAACCAAGCTGGTCCTATCTTTACCGGCACATGATTCCGCCGCTTCGCGATGCGGGACTTCGCGTCATTGCGCCTGACCTTATCGGCTTCGGCAAGTCGGACAAACCGACACGCAAGTCCGACTATTCCTATGCGGGCCATGTTGGCTGGATGACGGCCTTTGTTGAAACGCTCGACCTGTCGGGCATCAACCTGTTCTGCCAGGACTGGGGTTCGCTGATCGGCCTTCGCGTCGCGGCTGAAAATGAACATCGATTTGCCCGCATCGCCCTGGGCAACGGTGCGCTGCCAACCGGTGACCAGGCCGTACCGAGAGCATTCAAAATCTGGAGAGCGTTTGCACTCTACAGTCCCTGGTTCCCGATTGGTCGTATTCTGCAGATGGGCACAGTCGAGGAACTCAGTGCGGCCGAAGTCGCTGCCTACGATGCGCCGTTCCCTTCGGCGCGATACAAGGCCGGTGCCCGCGCCTTTCCGAAGCTCGTGCCCATCACGCCTGACGACCCGGCCCGCGACGCGAACCGTGCCGCGTGGGATATCTTCCGGCAGTGGACGAAGCCGTTTCTCACGACCTTCAGCAATCGCGATCCAATCATGCGAGGCGGCGAGAAGGTGTGGCAGGACTCAGTGCCTGGTGCCCAGGGGCAGGAACACGTAATTATCAGGAATGCAGGTCACTTCCTGCAGGACGACAAGGGCCCGGAGTTGGCCGACGTCCTTATTCGGTTTATCGCTCGAGGTACTTGAGCTTGTCCTTGACCTCGCGCCACTCGTCGGCATCTTCTGGCGGGTCTTTCATCTCGGTGATGACAGGCCACTCCTGGGAAAGCTCGGCATTGAGCTCGAGGTAGCTTTCCTGGCCGGGCGGCAACTCGTCTTCGGAGTAAATCGCCTCCACCGGACACTCGGGTTCACAGAGCGTGCAATCAATGCATTCGTCCGGATCAATGACGAGGAAATTCGGCCCTTCGTGGAAACAATCCACGGGGCAGACTTCGACGCAATCCGTCAGTTTGCACTTGATACAGGCTTCGGTGACGACGAACGTCATGGTGTGACCCCTCAAATAATAGAGCGGGTAAGCTATGCGAAGTCGGGCCGCTAATCAAGCCGGGATTACGCCACATGCCAGCCGCCGGCCCGATTGCGTTAAACTCTCGATCAAGTGCTCAGGCGGGTACCGGCCCAACATCGATAAGAATCATTTTTTGTGAATAGAAACAACGATCTAGAGTCGATCGTCATCCGTATTGCGGGTGATTCAGGCGACGGCATTCAGCTCATGGGATCGCAATTTGCGATCTCAACTGCGCTGGCGGGCGCCGACTTCGCCACTTTCCCCGACTATCCTGCGGAAATTCGGGCCCCGGTTGGCACGACGTTCGGTGTCTCGGCGTACCAGATAAACCTCGGCGGCGGTCCTATCACGACGGCCGGCGACGCGCCCGACGTACTGGTGGCGTTTAATCCGGCCGCGCTCAAAGTCAGCCTGCCGATGCTGGACAGGGGTGCGCTGGTCATCGTCAACAACGATACGTTCACGGCGCGTAACCTGACCAAGGCGGGCTACGACAGCGACCCGCGCGAAGACGGCACGCTGAACGACTACCAGGTCGTTACCGCCGACATCAGCCACCTCAATCTCGAATCCGTGAAGGAATTCGGGCTCAGCAAATCCGAAGGCGGCCGCTGCAAAAACTTCTACGCCCTCGGCATGCTCCTCTGGATGTTCGATCGGGAATTGCCGTCGGTCGAGGAATGGATCAACCGGCGCCTGGCCGGTACGCCGACCATGCGCGATGCGAATATCAAGGCACTGCACGCCGGCCATGCGTTCGCTGAGACCGCGGAGCTTTCCGCCAACCTGTCACAGATTCAGCTACCGGTGGCCGAGATGGAACCGGGCGACTATCGCAGCATCACCGGCGCCGAAGCGCTTGCGCTCGGTCTTGCCGCCGCGGGTGAACTTGCAGACCGGCGCGTCATGTTCTGCTCCTACCCGATTACACCGGCATCGCCGCTACTGCATCGGCTGACGCACCTCGCCGAGCTCGGCGTTGGCACATTTCAGGCCGAAGACGAGATTGCCGCGATCTGTGCGGCCATCGGTGCATCGTATGGCGGCATGATCGGCGTGACCTCGAGTTCCGGTCCCGGTATTGCGCTCAAGACCGAGGCCATGGGTCTGGCCGTCAGTGCTGAATTACCACTTGTGATCGTTAACTGGCAGCGCGGCGGCCCGTCGACGGGCTTGCCAACCAAGACTGAGCAGTCCGATCTCTACCAGGCCGTATACGGCCGCAACGGCGATACGCCGATTCCGGTCCTGTCGGCCTCCACGTCGGGCGAGTGTTTCGAGATGGCTATCGAAGCCACACGTATCGCTCTCCGTCACATGACGCCGGTCATCCTGCTCGCCGACGGTTACCTCTCGAATGCGGCGGAACCCTGGCGTATTCCCGACCTCTCGGATTTCGCTCCGATTGCGACCAATCCGGTGCCGGATTCTGATGAGAGCCCGCAGCGTCGTGCGTTTACGCGTGACGCGAAAAGCCTCGGCCGCGCCTGGGTGACGCCAGGCATGCCTGGCCTGATGCATCGCATCGGCGGCCTCGAGAAAGACATCCTCTCCGGGCACATCTCTTACGACCCGGCGAACCATCAACGCATGACGGACCTGCGCGCCGCCAAGATCGATGCCGTTGCCGAGTTCATCGACGACCAGGTCATCGAACAGGGCCCCGATAGCGGCGATCTCGTTGTCGTCGGATGGGGATCGACCTACGGACCGATCTACCAGGCCACACGCAGGACGGGCGTGAGCTTCATCCATTTGCGCCACCTGAACCCGCTGCCGAAAAATCTCGGCGCGCTACTCGCTCGCTTTGACAAGGTGCTGGTCCCCGAAATGAATGACGGGCAGCTGACCACCCTGCTCCGCGCCAACCTCCACGTCGAGCCTGTATCGTTCAGCAAGGTGACCGGCCAGCCCTTCCTGATTCGGGAGCTCGTAGAAAAAATCGAAGCCCTTCGCGGGGAGGCATCATGAGCGACAAACTGACTCCCAAGGACTTTGCGACGTCGCAGGAAGTGCGTTGGTGCCCGGGTTGCGGCGACTACGCTATCCTGAAAACCATGCAGAAAGTGCTGGCGGATGTTGGCGCGGATCCTGCCAACACGGCGTTCGTATCCGGCATCGGTTGCGCATCCCGTTTTCCTTACTACGTAGAGACCTACGGCTTCCACACCATTCATGGGCGTGCGCCGGCGATCGCGACCGGCCTGAAACTCGCTAACCCGGAACTCGATGTATGGGTTGTAACCGGCGACGGTGACAGCCTGTCGATAGGCGGCAATCACCTGATGCATGCACTGCGCCGCAATGTAGGCCTCAAGATCCTGCTGTTTAACAACGAGATCTACGGACTGACCAAGGGCCAGTACTCGCCAACCTCTCGCATCGGCACCAAGTCGCCATCAAGTCCCAGGGGCTCGGTCGACACGCCCGTTTCGCCGGGACAGGTAGCAATGGGTTGCGGCGCGCATTTCTTTGGGCGCGGTGTTGATACCGACAAGGTCGGTATGAGCGACGTGCTGCAACAGGCACACGCATTCGTCGGGACGTCGTTCGTCGAGATTTTCCAGAACTGTATCGTTTACAACGAAGATGTCTTCGCCGATTTCACTGAACGCAAGACCGCCGCAGACACGCAGCTGCACGTGAAACATGGCGAGCCTATGTTGTTTGGTAAGCACAACGACAAGGGCATCCGTTTCAACCAGGACACGTGGTCGCTCGAAGTGGTCGATGCCACGGCGTCACCCGATCAAGTACTTGTGCATGACGAAGGCAATGCGGTGGTCGCGAGAATGCTGATCGACCTGCACATGCCGGTCGCCATGGGTGTCATCTACCGGCAACCGGCGGTCAGCTTTGAAGATACGTTCTACGCACACCACCCGTCGCGCATGAAACGTACCAAGAGCGTCAAAGATCTCATCAGGGGCCCGAGCAGCTGGACGGTTAGCTAGCCCGTATTCCCGACGAAATTGCACTGGTCGTAGGTCGGGTCCGCGCGCAGCCTGTGAGCGTCTTCGATCAGAAAGTCTACGGCCTGCAGCTCACCATGTGCCCTGAAGTACTCAACGTAGCGCTGCATGACCGCTGGATCGTTTTCCAGAAGCGCCTGCGTACCCGAACGCGCCTGGGCTTTTAGCAGGTCGGATTGTATGCGGGAAGACTCTTGCTCAAGTTGATCTGCTTTGACCGGGTCTCCTGCACGCAGCGCGGCAGCTCTGCGATAGCCGTATCCGACAATAACTGAAATCAGCTCCCGACTGTCCCCCGCCATCTTCACGCCCAACTCCTCACACAGGTCGATCCAGATCAACCCATCATTTTCGCCGGACCGACACGCCAGAGACACGTCCCCGAAAGCAGGTATCGCCAACGCGGCCGATACTCCTATTCCCGCCATAATCCTGTTCGTGTAATCGAGATCCGTGGTCGCGGCGAGGCCGCGTTCAACAATCATTGCGTGCTCGATAAAGTAGGCATCAAATCCTGTTGAACTGATAGCGCGGCGAAGCGCTGATTCGGCTTCAGGCCATGCACCTCTTCGAATACGGTCGCTCGCGATTTCAAGCCAGACCATGCCATTCGACTCATCGGCTGCAATAGCGGCGGTTTCGATCGCATCACGATCGCAACCGACCTGGTAGCAATGGTGCAGTTGGTGCCAGAGTGCGACCTGGTTTCCCGGCAAGACTTTCAGGGCACGGCTGACAAGCTCCCATCGGCTTGCTTCGTCCGCATTGAGCAAGGCCGCTCCGAGCAACAGGTCGGGATCCCCCGTCAGCTCTAGCTTTTCCCCGGCAGAATCCAAAAGCGTTCGCCATTCTTCGTCATTCGACGGTTCCCGCTCCCATGGAGACCGAGGCTCACATCCCTCAATCGGCAGCCCTCTGATCAGCAACTCGATGACTTTCGATTCGCTGTCGCCTGGCGGCTCCGAGTCAAGTTGAGTGCCCATCGCCTGCACCGGAAATTCTGGTGGTTCGGACTCACCGTCAAAAGCAATGATCTGCTCTTCGCTGGTTCTTGAAAGGAACAAAACCAGCGCAATAACTACAGCAACGCCTGCAGCTGTGACTACTCCCGCGCGTCTAGACACTTCCGAGCACCCAAAGGGCATCATTGTTTATGGCGACGCCGTCCTCCTCGAGCTTGATGAGATGCGCCAGCAACGAACGTGCTGCCAGGCCGTAGAGCTTTTTATCAACGTCCTTGTAAACGTGCGGTACGAGCTCGCGCGCCGTGATATCCGGGTTCGCTTGCAACGCGGCAACCACGCTCGCTTCGCGCTCGAGTCGATGCTCGACAATCCAGTCGATTGCTCGCTCGGGATCGTGAATCACTTCTCCATGGCCGGGCACCAGCGCGGCGCATCCCATACTGCGAAGGCGTCGCAACGACTCGATGTACTGTTTCATGTTGCCGTCAGGAGGATTGATGACCACGGTTGAGCCATCGATAACATGGTCGCCGGTGAAGACCCAGTTAGTCGCCTCATGATGAAAGCAAACGTGGTTCGATGCGTGCCCGGGCGTATGAATTGCACGTAGCGTAAATTCATCGCTTACCAACTGGTCACCATCCGCAAGCACCCGGTCCGGCTGGAACGATTCGTCCTGGTGCGCACCCACCGGCGCCGGGATGCCAATCAGTTCGGCACCCGTTTCCTTCGCAAGCACTGAGGCTGCCGGGGAGTGATCAGGATGTGTATGTGTCACCACGACCCAGCGTATCGGGGCACCGGCTTTACGCTGAATGGCTTCCAGATGCCTGTCGATGACCGGACCCGGGTCGAGAACCGCGATTTCCTCAACGCCAAACAGGTAGGTGTTGGTGCCTGGCCCCGTCATCATCGACGGATTCGGTGCGACGAGCCTGCGGATCCCCGGTTGCAACTCTGTGAACGGCTCCATTTTGGGGCCGAAACCGCTCACGAATCGGTACCCGGATAATCCTTGTCTCCCGGCAGCACGATCTCCCGACGCCCGTCTCGCTCTATGATCGCCGGCACCATGCTCGTAACACCCCACTCGACGCACGACGAGGCCCAGTCCACCAGGGCATCCAGCGTCTTCTGCTTCTCGATAGTTTCCAGTGTCTTGATGGTTGGAAAATGCAGTTTGATCGCCCCCTCCCTGCCGGCCGCGAGCGCATCGTGCGCCGTCATCCAGCAGGAGTCCGTCAGCTCGCCGCCGCAGTGACTGGCTACCTGGGATTGCGGCATCACCGCGAGAAAGAACCGTGTTGAGTAGCGTTTGGATTGCTGTTGCGGCGTGACCCAGTGACCGATGTAGTGAAGCTGGTCGCAGTACAGTTCGAGTTCGTTACGGCTGACGAAGTCGGCCCAGTTATCGCTGTTGTCATTCAACGCGTCGCGTGCCGCTTCGGGACCTTCAGCGACCTGGTCAGGATTAGCCAGCAGCACACCGGACTCTTCGAACAGCTCACGCACAGCTGCGCTGTAGTAATCGAGACCGTTACCTTTTACGCCGAGATGTCGCGTCGGCCCCCCTTGTGCTCAGACCTTTGCAATAGTCATGTACGGCGGAGTCTTCGGGGTCAACGACCCCGCCCGGAAACGCATAAGCCGCGCCAAACGATGACGCCTCGTGACGTTGTACGAGAAAGACCTCGGGCTCGCGGTCCGTCGCCCTGGCGAGTACGACGGTCGATGAGGGTCGAGCATGGGCGATGTCAGTCAACGGGCGCTGGCTCCGGGCTGCCGGTTTCAACATAGGCCTTGAGACGGCCCAGTGCTTCGCCGATTACGAAATCCACTGCGGGAGCCATCTTATCAAGTCCGTCCTTGCTGTAACCCCCGACGGCGTAGGTAAAGCTCACGCGGGTACCTCCCTCGACGTCTTCAAACTCCCAGGTCATGTTGCCGTCGACTCCCATCAGTCCCAGCGGGCCGAGCCCACCGGTCATGCGCAACAAGTGTGTGGGGTTAACCATGGTAACGACGAGATGCACGACGCCTGCTGTGTTACCCAGCCCCTCGCAAAAACACCCTTGCATCTCCGGCTTGATGCTGAGCCGCGACGCATCACCGGAGATGGTGTGATCCGAACTCCACCACCGACCGACCTGCCCAACTGCGGCCACCCAGGTTTCAGCTCGACTTTCGGCAATAATCACCTCGTTAACCGTGGTGAACCCGTTCATGGCGGAGTCGGTAACTTCCGCGTCTGCGAACGGAGCTGCCAACGCCAGCAGAACGACCAACATTGTATTTCTCATGGCTACCCCCAGAATCTGGGCCCTAGCTTACCGCAATCTTGTTACCCTGAATTCATGGAAGACCTGCGTGTCGTATTTGAGAGCACCAACCGGCGGAGTAGTTCCGATCGGGCGCTCGTGCTCGCGGCCGCGCATATCCCCTTTCAGCTTATCGACGATGGGCTGAGTTGCGCATTAGTGGTACCGGCTGAGCATTCAGCCAGGGCCGCCGAGGAACTGAGGCTTTACGAGGAGGAGAACCCACCGGTAAGGCCCAAGGTGCGCAAACGTATTGTTTACCAGGACGCCCTTCCCGGCGTGATCGGCTATGTTCTGATCGTGTGCGCTGTGGCCGGGCTGGCCGGCTACTCGATGTTTGGCAGCAACTGGTTCGCGGCCGGGCGTGTCGATGGCAACCTGATTCGCGACGGCGAATGGTGGCGCACGATTACCGCTTTAACGCTGCATTCCGGCGTGCGCCACCTGCTGGGCAACCTGGTATTTGGCGTGTTCTTCGGAATATTCGCCGGGCGCCTGCTCGGTTCCGGTGTGGCCTGGCTGGCCATCGTGATTTCTGCGGCGCTGGGTAACACGGCAAACACCTTGCTGCTGGACTCAACACACAGGTCACTGGGTGCGTCGACAGCGGTCTTCGCGGCGCTCGGCCTGCTGGCTGGCTACGTGTGGCGCGGCCAGTTGATGGCACAAGACAGGTGGTCAACCCGTTACGGCCCCGTCATCGGTGGCCTGGCGCTGCTCATGTTTACAGGAACTGGCGATGAGAACACCGACATTGGTGCGCACTTGCTTGGCTTCGTCTGCGGTTTTGGAACCGGCATGCTGTTGACTGTAATCGGCAAGATGCCGGCACCACCCCGTACGCAACTTGTAGCAGGGGCCACGGCGCTGGGGTTGGTCGCTGTCGCCTGGCTGGTCGCGTTACAGGGCTGAAAGTCCGGTGAATTCATGTAGAATTTCCGCCGGGGAGATCTACTGGCTCCAGCAGCCACAATAATAATGAAGAATATTCTGCTGTTTCTTTTTGCGCTCGCACTGATCGCGACCATGGTTCTGTGGGTCCGGCACGGTGGAGGGGCGCCATACCCGGATCTGTCGACAGCCCCGGTCCTCAAATCGTCGGAGCTCGAACTGGTACTCGAGTACCCGGAGCCGGTCGGCAATGTAGCAGTCAGTCGTGACGGCCGGATTTTCTTCACCATACACCCCGAGTCCCGTCCGACGGGAAACAAGTTGCTTGAGTTCGTTCGCGGCGCGGCTGTGCCATATCCATCGGGCGCCGAGCAGGCGGAGTTATTCGACACGGTTCTCGGCGTGGCCATCGATCGGTTCAACCGCCTGTGGACGATCGACCACGGCAACCACGGCATGCGGACCGCACGTATCGTAGCGATTGACCTCAATACCAACACGGTCATCCGCGAGCAGTCGCTGTCACCCGATATCGCACCGGCCGGATCATTCCTGCAGGATCTGCAAGTCTCTGTTGACGGCAATACGGTCGTCATTGCGGACGCAAGCTTCTGGCGCAAGTCGCCTGCGATCATCGTCTACGATGTGACGACCGGCGAGGCGCGACGCGTGCTGGAGTCGCACGAGTCCGTTGCGGCTGAGGACTACATGATCCGTAATGGCGATCGTGAAATGGCGTTCATTGGCGGCATCGTCGCATTGCGCGGCGGCATAGACGGCATCGCGTTAGGGCCGGACTGGCTTTACTACGGTGCGCTCAGCGGATCCGGGCTGTACCGGGTTCGGCTCAGGGATCTGCGCGACAGCACGTTACCGCCGGGACAGCTGGCAAATCGCGTCGAACGATACAGCGACAAGCCCCTCAGCGACGGCATGAGCATCGACGTCGATGGCAATGTCTATATTACGGATATAGAACACAGCTCGGTTTTCGTGGTTAACCCCGGACGCGAACTCAAGACACTCATACAATCCGACAACGTGCGCTGGGCCGATGCATTGTCATTTGGACCCGAGGGCTACTTGTACCTCGCTGACAGCGCGCTCTCTGAACTCATTCTGCAATCACGTGAACACATCGATGCGCACGGCCCGTACCGGATTTTCAGGTTCAGGCCCGGCGTCGACGGTGTTCCAGGACAATAAGAAAGGACCAAAGCAATGGATACAAGCACTCTTCCCGACCTTGGCTTCGACTGGAACCAGGTATTTGACGTCATACAAACCAAAGGCGTTGACCTCGGAATCAACGTCGCAATCGCCATCGCGATCTTTTACGTCGGAAAGATGGCCATCAGCCTGGTCGTCCGCGCGCTACACAAAGTCATGCAGCGCCAGGAAGTCGACAAGACGCTCGAGACCTTTGTCTGCAATCTCGTTCGCATGGTGCTGCTCGTCGTCGTCATCATCGCGGCAATCGGCCAGATCGGTATCGAGACAACCTCCTTCATCGCAATCTTTGGCGCCGCCGGCCTCGCTGTCGGCCTCGCCCTGCAGGGCTCGCTGTCCAATTTCGCAGCGGGCGTCCTGATTGTCCTGTTCCGCCCCTATCGCGTCGGCCACTTTATCGAGGCTGCGGGCATTAATGGTGTGGTTGAACAGGTCCAGATCCTGACAACCGTCCTGAAGACCGGCGACAACAAGCAGGTAATCGTCCCCAATGGCCAGATCATGAACAGCATCATCACCAATTTTTCGGCAAACGACACTCGTCGTGTCGATATGGTGGTCGGTGTGAGTTACGACGACGACCTCGACAAGGTCCGTAACACCATCAAGGAACTCGTTGCCGCCGAGGATCGCATTCTCGACGAGCCGGCGTGCACGATTGCCGTATCGGCGCTCGCCGACAGCAGCGTGAATTTCGTGGTTCGACCCTGGGTGAAAACATCGGATTACTGGGGCGTCATGTTCGACCTGACGGAAGCGATCAAGAAGCGCTTCGACAAGGACGGCATATCATTCCCGTTCCCGCAGCGAGACGTTCACCTCCATACCGTCAAGGACCATGATGCCTGAGTGAATTTGCTGTCTGCTGCATCCAGGGAGCGCTAGCTCGCATCTCCAATAGTGTAAGACACAATATTTTCGTAGGAGAGCAGTATGGAAAGTGGAATCTTCGGCCTTGCCGCTTTTGGATTCTGGATGTTTATCGCAGCCGTATCGGTAGGTGGCATCTGGGATGGCGTCCGCAAGCGTGAAGCAGAGCACGAAACGCTGCGGCGCATGATCGAAAGTGGCAAAACGCCTGATCAGGATCTCGTGGACAAGCTGCTGGGGCACAAGAAAGACCCCGCACGTGACCTCAAAGTAGCAGGACTCATCGTCATATTCGTCGCACCTGGTCTGGCGTTGATGGGGTGGGTCATCGGTCTGGCTCAGCCCGACGCCCTGATGCCATTGTTCGGCGTTGCGGGCCTGGTTGGGTTCGTCGGCATCGGCCTGTTGACGGCGGCAAGGTTCCTGGAACGCGCTACTCGTGAGGATTCTGCCGAGAACAGGAACGCATTCAGGTAAAGACATTGCGCTACTCAAAGGACCTTCTTGCCAAGAGTCCGGAGTCGGTGCTTGTCGGACTGTCCCGAACCGGGAACAGGGGTGCCTTCGCCGAACTGGTGACACGTCGCCAGACGTGGATCCGCAATCTCATGCGGCGTTGCTGCGGAGATTCGACCCTTGCTGACGACCTGTCACAGCAGGTGTTCATGCAGGCATGGCGATCAATTCGCCAGTTGCACGATAACGAACGCTTTGGCCCATGGCTCAAGCGCCTGGCGATCAACATGTGGCTGCAGCACAAGCGACGGAACGACCCCCTGCGGGCTGCGGACGAGCACACGGAAACCAACACCAGCCATCAGGACCAGACCAGCGTGGGGATGGACCTCGATCGTGCTCTGGCCACGCTGGCGGATGAAGCGCGCCTTTGCATCGTGCTGAGCTACCACGAACGCATGACCCATGCCGAGATCGAATCACTCACCGGGTTGCCGCTCGGGACGATCAAGTCGCACATCCGGCGCGGCACCAGCAAACTTCAGGAAGAACTGTCCGCCTACGCAGAGACTGCTGAGGAAATGAAATGAATACTGGCCATGACCCAAAACTGATGGCGTTGTTTGAAGAAGCCGAGACCGAATTCGACGATGCCGCGTTTGCAGAGGATATTATGCGGGTTATCGACGGTCAGCGTCGCAAGACGATGCTGGTGTGGTCAGCAGTCATGCTTGTGGCAATCGCCTGCCTTGCTCTCGTCGCAAGCCCGGTGGTCACTGCCCTCGGCATGGCAACGGAATTGCTACCTACCTCGCTTGTCAGCATCGAATCCGACTGGCTGCAGAAACTCCTGGCACCGATCAACAGCGTCGCGGCCGCACTCGCGCTCGGCATACTGGCAATTCGCAGGTTTATTCGACGGATATTTGACTAGTCGGTGACGTCCGGCTCAACGAAACACCATTTCAGCTTCGGGATGCGTACCTTGAGATTTCGCTCAAGATGGTTGATGTGTTCGATAGCCTCACCGATCGTCAGGCGCGAATTCATCTTGATCTTCACCGCAAGCATCGTGTCCGGCCCAAACTGAATCGTGATCGTATTCAGTACTTTCTCGATGTCGGGATCATCCAGGAGTATCGCCTCGATCGCTTCCTGTATTTCCGGATCGGCGGAACGCCCCACGAGCAGTGAGCGCACACGCCACCCAATAAACGCCGAAATGATGAGCAGAACGACGCCAATACACATCGATCCGATCGCATCGTAAACCGGGTTACCTGTATAGAGCGCGAGACCCAGGAAGGCCAACGCAATTATCAGGCCGAGTTGTGCACCAATATCCTCGCCCAGCACGACAACGAGTTCCGAGTTTCGCGTGTGCTTCAGCCACTCACGGAATGGTCTGTCGCCCTTCACTTTGCCGATCTCGCGAATCGCGCCAAACAGCGAACCGCCCTCCAGCACGATGGCGAGCACGAGAACCACGATCGCGATCCAGACTTGCGATAGCGGCTCGGGGTGGAGCAACTTGTGGTAGCCCTCGTAGATCGAGAAGAGTCCGCCCATGCTGAACAGCATGATGGCGACAATGAAACTCCAGAAATAGCTGAGCTTGCCGTAGCCGAGTGGATGTTCCTCATCGGGGGGCCGTTGTGACTGTTTCAGGCCCAAATAGAGCAGCACCTGGTTCCCCGTATCCGCGTACGAGTGAATCGCCTCGGCGAGCATGCTGCCGGACCCGGTTATCCAGGCGGCCCAGGTCTTGGCAATAGCGATACCGAAGTTGGCGATAAAAGCGTAGAGAATTGCGCGGACTGTGGAGTCGTGTGAGCATCCAACCATTGTGGGGCCTTGTAAACCGATTTTGTATCGTGCGTTAATAGCATAATGCTCAAGCGCAAACTCACTTGTCTACTGCTAACTGGCCGCACTGGCCGGATGTGCCGCGCATCCTGACCCTATTGTCGACACCAAGGGCGTTGATCCCGAAAAGCTCGCGCAGGATTGGGAGGAATGCGAGGCCTACACCGAGCAAATCCAGATAAGTCAGGGCGTTGCGAAAGGCAGCGCGGTGGGCGCAGCTGTCGGTGCGGCCGCCGGTGCTATTCACGGGGATGCCGGCGATGGCGCGGCCACCGGCGCGATCCTGGGCGGCACCCGTTCCGGCTTGCAGGCCGATCGCGACAAACAGAGAGTATTCAAGCGCTGCCTGCGCGGCCGCGGCTACCGGGTTCTCAACTAATCTGATACTGTATAAACATACAGTACCCGGAGAACCCATGACAGCGCGTGCCCACAAAGGCCGCGGCGCGACTTCGGCGCCGGACGGTCGTTTCGAACAACGTCCCGTGGAACTCGATGCCGACGTCGCACATGAGGAGGCGCAGCGGGTGCCCGAAACCGTTGTGCGATCGATGCCGGCCGGTCGCATTATCAGCACCAACAATTCTCCCGATATTCCCTTCGACCAGTCGATCAACCCTTACCAGGGCTGCGAGCACGGTTGCGTGTACTGTTACGCGCGACCGAGCCACAGTTACCTCGACCTGTCGCCCGGACTCGATTTCGAAACCAGGGTCTTCTACAAACCGAATGCTGCCGCCCTGCTGCTCGGCGAATGGGAGAAGAAAAACTACGAGTGCAAACCCATTACGATTGGCGCCAATACCGATCCCTACCAGCCAGCCGAGAAGACGCTCGAGATTACACGCCAGTTGCTCGAGCATTTTCTGGAGTACCGGCACCCGGTAAACATCATTACGAAGAGCAACCTGATCACCCGGGATATCGACCTGCTGGCTGAGCTGGCTGCGCGCAATCTTTGTTCTGTCGCCATTAGTTTGCCAACCATGGACGATAGCCTTAAACGAGTGATGGAACCGCGAGTGCCGTCGACAGGCTCCAGGCTGAAGGCGATATCACGGCTGGTCGAATATGGCATTCCAACCAGCGTGCTTGTCGCACCGGTCATACCAGCCATCAACGACCATGAAATCGAGTCGATACTGGAAGCCGTCGCCGGCGCCGGCGCCGACCAGGCACGCTATATTTTCCTGCGCCTGCCACATGAACTGCTCGACATATTTACCGAGTGGCTGGACACGCACTTCCCGGACCGCAAGGACCGCGTCCTGAGCCTGGTAAAGCAGGCCAGCGGGGGACGCACTTATGACGCGCGCTTCGGCGTACGGCAAACGGGCAGCGGAGCATATGCAGACATGCTCGCGAGCCGCTTCCGGACGGCCAGCCGCAAGCTTGGCCTGGAGGCAAATTCCTACCAGCACACACTCGATCGCACACAGTTTTTCAAGCCTGGTGTCCAGCAAATGGGACTGGATTTCTGAGGTCAGACAGCGGCTACCTTCGGACTCTGGCAGCCGGTATAGTGGACTTCGAGCCGCCGCGAGAGAGAACTAATCAGACAGCTGCGTGTCTCAAGTACACTCAGACGGCGTCGCAGAACGCCGCCAGGAGACCCGACCCAGCGAATGAGAAACATCACCGACCCAAGCCTGGCTGTTTTGCTGGTTTTGCTATCGATGGCCGCCAGCGGTCAGGAGCAGCAGAGCGAGGATGATCTTGCGAGCCCGCTCGACCAGACCGTACCGGTTGCAGAAGAAGCGGTAGCCGCCGAGGCCCTGGACACGAGCGAGCAGCAAATAACCGAAGACGAAATGCTGCGTGAATTTGCCCGATTCAGGAGGCTGCTGGAAGAACGCAATTTCGACGAAGCGGATATTTCGGCCAAACGCGTGGTCGAGATGACCATCAAGTTTTACGGACCGCAGTCACACGAAGCCGCCAGGGCTCTGAACAACCTTGCGATTGTGCAACACAACAATGGCCAGTATGCCGCCGCTGTCCAGAATTTCACATCGGCTGTCGAGATTCTCGAGGTCGTCAGCGACCGGCTCAACGAGGAGCTTGTCAATCCGCTCAGGGGACTTGGCGCCGCACAACTCGGCAATGGCCGACCGGATCTTGCCGTCGACTCATTCGGTCGCGCGACCCACATCACCCATGTCAACGAAGGCCCGCACAACATCGAGCAGGTCGAGATCCTCGAATCACTTGCCGAAGCCCGTGTTCGCCTTGGCGACGTGGAGGGCGCACGCGACACCCTGGACAGAATTTATGCCCTGAACGTCCGTCACTTCAAAGACGATGCAATGGGACTGCTACCCTCCCTGATGCGACGCGCCGAGTGGCAGCACCGTGCCGGGTACTACAACGATGAACGCACCACCTACCGACGGGCAATTCGCATTATCGAAACATCGGCAGACAAGAACGATCCGCGACTCATAGAGCCGCTCATTGCGCTCGCGCGCTCCTATTACTATTTTGAGCCGGTCAGCGACGGCGCACGGGGCGCACTTGCCTCAACCGGTGAAGCGTATTTCAAACGCGCGACGCGCATCGCTGAGTCCGCCGAAGACTATCCATGGCTCGATCTTGCGAAATCCCGGCTTGCGCTGGCTGACTATTACATCTCCAACGAAACGCACAACAGGGCACGCAAGATCTACATGCAGGTCTGGAACGACCTGTCGCTTGATGAGGACCGCATGACCCTGCGTCGGGAGCTTCTTGAACAACCCATCGCGATTCGCGAAGAAGCTCTCCCTCCTTACACGAGCGGTAGCGCTGACGGTGAGCCAGCAGGTGGTTTCCTGACCGGTACCATCCAGGTCGATTACACCGTATCTGCGCGCGGGCGTGTCAAGAACATCCGAACTGAAGCTAAACCGATCGAATTCACCGATATGCAGCGTATGGTTCACAGAGAAATACGCCGGCGAATATTCAGGCCTGTACTCGTGGAGGGTGTGCCGGCGGAATCCGACGTCCAGGTCTTCACGCACGAATTCTTCTACAAAGAGGCGGAGCTCACAAAGATCAGGAACAAGAAAGCCGCTCTCGAACAACAAGAGGCCGAATCTCCATGAAGCATTTTGTGAATGGTAATCCCCTGAAGGAGCCGTTTCCCGATCATCTGCAGCAAGCCGTGTTCGGTCTCGGGTGTTTCTGGGGCGCCGAGCGTCTTTTTTGGGAAACCGAGGGCGTTTACACCACCGCGGTCGGCTATGCCGGCGGCACAACACCCGACCCGACCTACCAGCAGGTGTGCACCGGAGACACCGGCCACGCTGAAGTCGTGCTCGTCGTCTTCGATCCCGCGACAGTGCGCTTCGAGGACCTCCTCAGGGTGTTCTGGGAGAGCCATGACCCCACACAGGGCATGCGCCAGGGTAACGACATCGGTACACAGTATCGCTCGACGATCTGCACGCTGAACGACGGGCAACAGACTGCAGCGCGCCTGTCACGCGAGGCCTACCAGGCCCAACTGAGCGCAGCGAAGCTCGGTGCCATCACCACCGAAATTGTGCCTCTCGATACTTTTTACTACGCCGAGGACTATCACCAGCAGTACCTTGCCAAGAATCCTGGCGGCTATTGCGGTATCGGGGGTACGGGCGTGAGCTGCCCGGTCGGCCTCGACCTCGATCAGAAGTCTGCGTAGCATACTCCCGAATCCAAACAGGACCCATTCCGTGGCCGCCAAAACCAAAAAACAACCCAAGCCTCGCAAACCCAGTCGCAAGCAGGCCGAAGATGCCATACACACGTTGTTGCTGTGGGCCGGCGAAGACACGCGCCGCGAAGGTCTCATCGATACGCCCAGGCGAGTTGCCCGCGCTTACGAAGACTGGTTTAGCGGCTACGCGGTCAATCCGTACGAGTTTCTGGAACGCACGTTCGAGGAAGTGGAAGGCTATGACGAGATGATCGTTCTGCGGGACATCACGTTTGAGTCACACTGCGAACATCACATGGCACCGATTATCGGCAGAGCTCATGTTGGCTACCTGCCAAGAAACAAAGTGGTTGGCATCAGTAAGCTGGCCCGCGTCGTAGAAGCGTATGCCCGTCGCTTCCAGGTACAGGAAAAAATGACGGCGCAGATAGCGAACTGCATTCAGGAAGTCCTGCAGCCGATAGGTGTTGCCGTAGTCGTCGAGGCGAAGCATCAATGCATGACGACGCGCGGCGTCCACAAGCCCGGCGTATCCATGGTCACCAGCCAGATGATCGGCGGCTTCCGCACGGACGCCCGCACCCGCGCGGAGTTCCTGCAAATGATCGACGCGACTCGCTAACCTGGGTTTCGAATGAAGAAGCTCCTGAAGATCGCCGGAGCAACTCTCCTCCTCGCGCTTCTCTACCTCTTCTTCTGGCCGGTCCCGATTGATCCGGTCGCGTGGCATGCCCCTCTGGACCGGGGACTCGTCGACCCATACGCGCCAAACGACTTGCTGCAGGCGGCGACTGCCATTGGCCTGGGACGTTACGAGGGCCCGGAAGATGCAACGCTTGGCTACGACAACTCTGTATACGTAACGACATCCGGCGGTCGCGTGCTGCGTATTCGCAATCGGAAGGTCGATGAGTTTGCTATCACGGCCGGTCGCCCACTCGGTATCGAGGCAGCAAGAGACGGGAGCCTGATTGTCGCGAACGCCTATGCAGGACTGCAACGCATTGATGCGGACGGCAACGTCAGCAACTTACTCGAGAGTGTGGATGGCTCAACGCCGGTCTACCCGAACAACCTGGCATTGGCTGACGACGGCAAGATCTACTTCACCGAGGCAAGCAGCAAGTTCGGTGCCGACAAATACCGGGGCACATACAACGCATCATTGCTCGATATCATGGAACATGGCGACCATGGCGGCGTCTTCGAATTCGATCCCGAGAATGGCACCGCAAGAATACTGCTCGATGACCTGAACTATGCGAATGGTATTGCGATCAGCGATGACAACCAGTTCCTCGTCATCGCCGAAACGAGTAACTACCGCGTACTCCGTTACTGGCTTGCAGGCCCGCGGCAGGGTGAGACGGACGTCCTGCTGGAAAATCTGCCGGGCTTTCCCGATAACATCAAGACGGGACGCAGTGGCCGCTTCTGGCTGGGGCTCGCGGCGCCGCGTAACGCGCTGCTCGATCGCCTCGCAGACAAACCCTGGCTACGCAAGGTCGTGCAGCGTCTGCCCGCAGCAGTCAGACCACGGGCCGTCCCGTCGTCACACGTGATCGCCTTTAACGGCGACGGTGAGATCCTGATGAACATGCAGGATCCGGACGCACGCTTCCCGACGCTAACCGGCGTGCTTGAGACCAACCGCTCGCTCTACCTGACCACCCTGTTCGGTCACGAATTTCCGGTTATCGCGAAGAGCGACCTGTGAACTATTCGAGACCGAGCTCCGCAACGCCCTGCTGAAAGACAATATCGACGGGAATCGACGCGTTTGTCAGGCGATCGAGATCCGCCTGCAGCTGCGGTGTGATGATGCCCTTCGTTTCGTTGAGCTTCGTCGCACCCTCATAATCCCCATCACCCTGCAGAGTCAGCAGCAGACGCGACAGCTTCGCGATGGCGCCTTCCATAGCCTCGAAGTCCACACTGTAGCGACCTGTCTCGGCATCACGAACAAATGCACCCTCATCGAGGAAGAAATTGAAGCGCACCATGTTGGCCTTGCCGTGTGCGCTGGCGGCGCCGAAGCGAATCGAGCGGAAGATGCCGGCCATAAACGTGACGTAGAAATCGCGCAGGTCGGAATCCCCGAGCTCAGCCGCTTTGTGCAACTCGGTGATCATGTAAAGGCCGAGAATGTCCGCCTTACCCTCCTCCATGCTGGAGGCGAGATCGAGCATAGCTTTCTGCACGGTGTTCGAGCCGTCAATTGTGTTCTTGATACCCAGTCCATGTGCCACCTCGTGAAACATGGTGTTCGAGAAGAAAGCATCGAACGTAATGTGTTCACGCTGAGACTCATCGATCAGCACATCAGCAATCGGCTCCAGGATCTTTTCATACTTGGCCCGCATCGCGTTCTTGAGCTGCAGGCGGCGTGAACCTTTCTCGAGCTGCACCTGCTCATCGTTTGGCAGATTGATCGCTATCGTCTTGCCGCCGGAATTGCTGTGGCCTGCGTAGTACACAACATCGTAGGCATTCAGATCCGCATCCGTGCCCGGCGATTCCTGCTTGTATGCGTCCGGCACGGGGAGCCCCTCCTGGAGCTGCGGCAGGAACGCGGCGAAGCGGCTCAGCCGCTCGCTCCATTCCAGGTCTTTGATCAGCACATAGGCCTCGTAGGCTGCCCGGTAGCCGTACAGGCGATCAAGATAGGTCTCGATGGGTCCGATAACGACATCGATCTCGTTATCCTTGACGTCCATCCAGTAGCTGTCGCTGAGCTGGAAATCGTCGCTGATTAACGCGGCGGCGCGCAGCTTCAGGTAGTTGGCGAAGTCGGGACTCTCTGCAAGCTTTGCAGCCTCGCGCAGCAAGATCGCTGCGGCCCTGAGTTCCGCTGCGTACTCGACGTGGTAGGGCACCAGCACCAGACCGCCCTCACGATCGCGACGCACGAATGAGTAGAGACCCGCCTTGCCTGGCAGGTACGCGGTCTCGAACTCCTCTTTGCTCATATCCTCCGGATAGAACTGCGCGCCCAGTGGCTTGGGGCCGTAGCCCTCCATGAACGGCTTGTCGTCGTCCAGTGCATCCCAGGGTCCGTAATTCATCTCGGCGAAGCGTCGTGTCCTGTCGTCGGCGATGGAGTCCAGCCAGGCTTCGTAATCGTCGCCAAAAGACTGCCGCCAGAACAAATCGTCCATGATCTGAGCCGCATCGATCAGCAATGCGACCATTTGCTTCTGCTCGTCACTCAGATGGCTGAGGTCTGCCGTCAATGTGAAATCGGCGTAAATTTCCGGACGCGGCTCGACCGTCTCCAACGCAGATACCGTGACCTCGGGCGGTGCTTCTTCGCCACAGGAAACTACGAGGAAAGAAAGGACCAGAATGCCCAATGGGCGGGTGTATCGGCGAGTATTCACGGGCTCTCCATGGAACAGGATTGATCCCGAGATTGTCTCACACCTGCCACTCAGAGATCGACGAGCTCCACGTCGTGGTAGCTAAGATCCCGGCCGAGAAACTGGCCGCCAACACGCGCAAAGCGGGTGGCGCCATCCGTCGCCAGCAGGCGCAATGTGGCGGGTTGATCACTGTCACGCATCACAGCATTGTCGAAAAGTGCGTCACGCACCGCCTTGGCCGCGGTGCTCGCGGAGTCAACGATCGTGACCCCCGCATCTGCAACGCTCCGGATTGTGTCCTTGAGCAAGGGAAAATGCGTGCAGCCAAGGATGATGGTGTCGGGATCATGACCATCGGCTTCATCCAGGTAACGCCGCACGATCGCGCGCGCAATATCGCCGTCACTCCAGCCCTCCTCAGCCAGCGACACGAGCATCTCACAGGCATGTTCACGAACGACTGCTTGCGGGTCGCGAGCTGTGATCGCCTTGCTGTAGGCACCCAGACGTACGGTGGCCTCCGTCGCCAGCACGAGGTGCCTGCCGCCCGGATGCGCTGCAGCGGCGGCCGTCGCGCCCGGCTCAACCACGCCAACGACAGGAAGAGGGGCCATCGCCTCGCGCAGGGCGTCGAGTGCCACGGCTGATGCTGTATTACAGGCTACAACGAGCAGCTTGATGCCCTGCTCCTGCAGCTTGGCCGCCGCCTGGGTCGCATATCGCTCGATCGACACCGGGCTCTTGGTGCCATAAGGCAGGCGCGCCGTGTCACCCAGGTAGATCAGGTTTTCGTTGGGAAGCGCTTCCTGGATAGCCTTGAGGACGGTCAACCCACCGACACCGGAGTCGAATACGCCAATTGGCAGATTGCTCTGTTTGTCATCCTTCATACGTGCATTGTGCCGAAGGTTGCTCAACTGTGGAATAATCCAGCCCGCATCTTCGGACAATCAGGAATTAAAGTGCAAAAAGTCCTCTATGGCGTAGTCGGGTCAGTCATCCTTCTGGTGCTTATCGGATTTTCGTTGCCACGCGTTCACAGCGTGGAGGTAACTACCGAGATTGATGCCCGGCAAGCGACCGTCTTTGCGCTCGTCAACGATTTCCGTCGCTTCACCTTGTGGGCGCCGTGGACCGACACGGATCCCAATGCCCGCTTCATTTATTCGGGCAATAGCCGGGGTGCGGGCGCAACCGTAACGTGGGACGGGACCATTCTCGGGAGCGGTACCCAGACCATCACGGAAAGTCGGCCATTCGAGTACGTCGGAATCGTCATGAGTCCGGGTGAGCCTGGCGAAGCGAAATCCTGGTTCCGGCTTGAGCCCGGCGTCGGCACAACCCACGTCCACTGGGGCTTTGAAGCCGACTACGGCATGAATATCGTCGGGCGCTACTTCGCATCGATGCTCGGCGGCGTGGTCGCGCGCGACTACGAAGCCGGCCTCGCCAACCTCAAGGAACTCGCAGAAAGCCTCCCGGTCGCCGATTTCAGTGATATTGAGATCGAGCACCTGGTGATTGAGCCCATGGATATCGCGTACCTGCCGACTACCTCGCGGCCCGAACCTGCCGCGATCTCCGAAGCGATGGGCAAAGCATACTTCCAGATCCTGAGCTTTATCGACGAACACGACCTGCAGGATGCTGGCGCGCCCCTGTCTATCACGCGCACGTTTAGCGGCTCGGCGCTCGTATTTGACTCGGCCATACCGGTCCGCGGTGTAAGCGACGAGACCCCGAAGGAAGACGGCGGGGTGAAACTGGGTTCAACCTATGGCGGGCTGGTCATTCGGGTGCGGCACACCGGATCCTACAGGGACCTGGCCAACACGCATCGCAAGATCACAGCCTACCTGGCCGCATTGGGAATCGAGCGGAATGGTGATCCGTGGGAATCGTACGTGAGTGATCCGGGCAATACGCCGGAAAAGGACTTGCTAACCTACGTCTACTATCCGATCACACAGACTTGATTAGAAACGGCGGGACGCGCGTCTCATCGGCTTCGGTGAGCGGCAGACTGGTCTGGAGATCATCGCGCCGGCGAGCAATTTCACCGTAGAGGCTCACGATTCGACCCGCTATCTCGCTGGCCTCATCGAGCGACATTTTCCTGACTGACGCGCAGATCGGGCCTTCGCCGTTGAGCGGCGTAACCCGGTGCATGTCGTGCCTCAGGTCGGCAAATGACTGCTTCATTGCTATCGGTAACTCGTCCTCATGAATATCGACGAGATTGTCCTCAAAGGCTTTGATAAGTCTTTGTTTAATATGACCATGCCCAGCGAGCACGGTGAGTGCCGCGTGAAAGCGATCGAGATGGTCTGTCATTGCCACTCCAGCGTTTAATTATATTTTTGTCTACGCTTTTTTTCTTGTTTGGAGTCGACTACTCCCTGTAGTCCGGGGCTCCCTGCAGAGCCTCGCAAGTCCTTGTGTACTCCTGATGTATCAGAATCTTGCGTATGGTTCTTATAGCAGAGTTTCTAAAGTACGCGCAAGTACCACCCTGTTGCGACTAGAATGGCAGTTCAGGAGACTACCTATGCGGCGTTGCTGCCAAACCTCCCTCATCCCGATCCTGGGAGTCCTGGCTACCCAGGTTCTGGCCAGCGAACCCGACGCCGAACTGCTTGATCTGGCCGATCTCGAGGCTCGAAATGCCGTCATTGGTGAGGTGATCCTCGTCCGGTCCGACGTTTTCGACCTCTCCAACCCCGATGAAGACAAATGGCTCTACCGCTGGGCCAATCGGCTACATGTCGTCACCCTCGAGAAGACGATTTCCGAGCAACTGTTGTTTCGGACAGGCGACCTCTACAAGAAGCGTGAGCTGGAAGAGTCCGAGCGAATACTGCGGCGCAACAAGTTCCTGTACGACGCCCAAATCGTGCCATCCCGGTTGGACAACGGTATCGTCGATCTGACGGTCAACACGCGGGACGTATGGTCCATATCCCCCGAACTATCAATATCGCGCAGCGGCGGTGAGAACCACACACGCTATGGCATTGAAGAGCATAACCTGCTCGGGCGCGGGCAGAGATTGCGCTTCATCCATGACAAGGACATAGACAGAAACGAAAGCTCTGTCGAATATGCGGATCGCTACATCGGTTCCCACCATATTTCGGGGCTGGTCAGATACTCAGATAATTCGGATGGCGACGCTTACCTTCTATCCATCGAGCGCCCGTTCTATGCCCTCGATACGCGCTGGTCGGCGGGCGGAAGTATTCTGGGCGACGACCGCCGCACTCCGCTGTATACCTTCGGCGAAGAAGCCGCCGAGTATCGCCACCAGCGGGACGCGTTCTATTTCTACAAAGGATGGTCGAAGGGTCTGCGCGACGGGCGGGCCCAACGCTGGACGGCGGGCGTCGCCTACGATGACAACCGGTTTTCAGAAGTGAACGACCCGACCCTTCCTGCCGTTGTCCCCGGCGATCGAAAGCTCGTTTACCCATTCCTGGGATTCGAACTCGTCGAGGACAGGTACGTAAAAGGAAGCAACCGCGACCAGATCAACAGGACGGAAGATTTTCAGACCGGTCTGCGGCTAAACGCATCGCTGGGCTGGGCCGACACCTCATTTGGATCGGATCGTGCCGCACTGGTATACAGTGCGGCGTCCAGTCGCGGATTCGGCTCGTTCGAACACAAGATGCTCCTGCTTTCCGCCTCGGCCAGCGGCCGCCTCGAGGCTGGCAATTCTGCCAACGCACAGCTGAAGATGCATGCACGCTTCTACCACGCACAGTCGGACAAGCGATTGTTCTTTGCCAGCATCAGCGGAACCGCAGGGCACGACCTGGATCTGGACAACCAGGTGGAAATCGGTGGCAACTCCGGGATGCGTGGCTATCCGATACGCTATCAGGTAGGTGATTCCAGGCTACTCGCGACAATTGAGCAGCGGTATTACACGGACTGGTACCCGTTCCGCCTTGCGCGCGTCGGCGGTGCCGTGTTCGCGGATGTCGGGCGGGTCTGGGGCCCAAACCCGCTCGGTCCGGATAATCGCGGCTGGTTGAGCGATGTCGGATTCGGGCTTCGCTTTGCGCTTACGCGCGTATCGGATCGCGTCATTCACATCGACGTTGCGTTTCCGCTTAACGGTGACCCGACGATTGACTCCGTGCAGTTCCTGCTTGAGTCGCGCAGAAGTTTCTAGAGGCTGATCTCGATCTTCCAGTGATCCTCGCCCATATCGCGGTCGGCCGTGTACTTCGCATCGACCTGGCCGATTTGCCAGCTGGTCGCCAGCGTTTCGTTCATCAGATAGTCGCGGTGTACTTCGAGCGCTTTCTCGACAGCCGGTGAGCCTGACACGCCCAGCGTGATGCGATCAGAAACCTCAAGGCCCGCCTGCTTGCGTGCGTCCTGAACGGAGCGCACAACCTCGCGAGCAAGACCTTCAGCAATCAACTCGTCCGTCAGTGATGTATCGAGCGCCGTCAGGTAGCCGGAATCGGCTTCGCAGGAATACCCCGCCGCGGAATGCGTTTCGATCAGAACGTCATCGCCTCCCAGCGGAATAACCTGACCGGCGACTTCGATCTCAAACGCCTCACCACTCGCGGCGGCGCTGGCGATCGCAGCCCCGTCGGCACTGAGCAGTGCCTGCTTGATCTGAGGCACAAGCTTGCCGTACTGCTTGCCCAGCTTTGGCAAATTCGGTTTGATGTTGTAGCTGACGAGCCCGGCGTCGCGCGCAATGAACTCCACTGCTTTGACATTGAGCTCTTCGAGAATCTGATCCTTGTGGCTCTCCAGCGCTTTTGATGCAGCATCGTTCGGCGCCCTCACCAGCAGTCGCGAGATCGGCTGACGCGTACGCACGCCCGAGTGGCTGCGTGCTGCACGACCCAGCCCGACCACTTTCTGCACCACATCGATGTCGTGTAATAACGCGTCGTTTTGCCAGGACGGGGCTGCCTCGGGCCAGTTACCCATGTGCACCGAGGGCAACGCATCCTTGTCCACCGATCGCACGAGATTCTGGTACACGTTTTCGGCCAGGAACGGCACGAATGGCGCCATGAGTTCGTGCGCCCCTTTAAGGCACTCATAGAGTGTCAGGTAGGCCGCCTGCTTGTCGGCTGGATCCGTCGACTTCCAGAAACGACGGCGATTGCGGCGGACGTACCAGTTACTGAGCTGGTCGACGAAGGACTCGAGTGCCTCGCCTGCCGTCTTGGCGTCGAAATGGTCCAGCGACTCCGTCACCGTCGTAATCGTCTTGTGCAGCAACGCCAGCGCCCAACGATCGATCTCTGGCCGCTCGGCGACCGGAACATCAGCGGTCAGATCGATGTCATCGAGCCGTGCGTACAGCACGAAGAAACCGTAGGTGTTCCAGAAGGTATTGATAAACGAGCTGGCCACGTCAGCGACGATATCCACCGATACGCGCTTCGG
The DNA here is from genome assembly GCA_963722775.1 of uncultured Gammaproteobacteria bacterium. GTDB lineage: Bacteria > Pseudomonadota > Gammaproteobacteria > Steroidobacterales > Woeseiaceae > UBA1847. Next base: position 72,775 of record CAVROF010000017.1, on the reverse strand, counting down.
CGCATCCGGCGCGAGACGTGCGAGGAAGTACCAGCGCAGAGCATCAGCGCCCACCGTATCGAACACATCATAAGGATTGATGATGTTGCCCACCGACTTCGACATCTTCTTGCCGTCTTTGTCGACGATCAGGTTCAGGCAGATGCAATTCTTGTAGGCCACACTGTCCGACACCAGGGTCGAGATCGCATGCAAGGTGTAGAACCAGCCGCGTGTCTGGTCAATGGCCTCACAGATAAAGTCCGCCGGGAAGTGCTTCTCGAATTTGTCCTCGTTCTCGAAGGGGTAATGCCATTGCGCATAGGACATGGCACCCGAATCGAACCAGCAGTCGATGACCTCCGGCACACGACGCCAGGTCTTGCCGTCCAGCTCGAAGGTAACGTCGTCCACAGCCGGCCGGTGCAGATCGAGCTCACTGAGTTCCCGGCCCGTCAGCTCTTCGAGTTCGGCGACCGAGCCAATGCACTTGAAGCCCTCATCACCATCGGTCCAGACCGGTAACGGCGTACCCCAGAAGCGTTCGCGCGACAGAGCCCAGTCGACATTGTTCTCCAGCCAGTTACCAAAGCGGCCGTCCTTGATGTGGTCCGGCACCCAGTTGATCGTCTGGTTGAGCTCGGCCATGCGCTCGCGGAACTTCGACGTGCGGATGTACCAGGCGTTTTTTGCGTAGTAGAGGATCGGGTCTTTTGTGCGCCAGCCGAATGGGTAACTGTGCGTGATGCGCTCGGAGCGAAACATCAGGCCGCGATCTTTCAGAATGCGGATCAGGGGCTTGTCGGCATCCTTGAAGAACATGCCCTTGACCGGTTCAACTTCCGCAACGAAGTTACCATCGAGGCCTACACCATGTACGACAGGCAGCCCGTGTGTCTGGCCGAAAGCAAGATCGTCCACGCCATAGGCGGGGGCAGTATGGACAATGCCGGTGCCGCTTTCAGTGCTGACAAAGTCGGCGGCGTAAACCTGAAACGCAGCGTCGGTGTCGACCTCGAGATAATCGAACAGACGCTCGTAACAAGTACCAACCAGCTCTGCGCCTTTGACGGTCCTGCTCACCGTATGGTCGAGGTCGCGCATCACGCTATCGCGCAACGCTTCAGCGACGATCAGCGTCTCTCCGTCGACCTCGCAGTAGCTGTAGTCGATGTCTACGCCGACTGCGAGCGCCACGTTTGAAGGCAGGGTCCAGGGCGTCGTTGTCCAGACGAGAATGGACGTGTTCTGCTCGCCTTTTACACGAAAGCGAACCGTAATCGATGGGTCCTCGGTATCCTGGTAGCCCTGTGCGAGTTCGTGCGACGACAAGGTCGCTCCGATACGCGGGTCGTAGGGCACAACCTTGTAGCCCTTGTAGATGAGGTCCTTGTCCCAGATCCTCGAGAGCAGGTTCCAGACAGACTCGATGTAGGAGTTATTGAGCGTGTAATAGGCTTCATCAAGGTTGACCCAGAAACCCATGCGCTCGGTCATCTTCTCCCAGTCGCCGATGTAGGTCATGACCGATTCACGGCACAGCTTCGTGAACTCGGCGATACCGACCTTCTCTTCGATTTCCGACTTGTCGTAGCTATCGATACGGCCTTCGTCGCTCAGGCGCTTCTCGACTTCGTGTTCTACCGGCAGACCGTGCGTGTCCCAACCGGCTTTGCGCGGTACGTGATAGCCGCGCATGGTCTTGTAGCGCGGGAAAATGTCCTTAAAGGAACGTGCCAGCACATGGTGGATACCCGGCTTGCCATTCGCGGTCGGCGGACCCTCGTTGAAACTGAACTGCGGACCGTCTTTGGTCGCATCGATGGTCTTCTGGAAAACGTCGTGCTCACGCCAGAATTCCAGCACCTCTTCCTCAAGCGCTGGTCCGTTGTAGCGTCCCTGAACTTCTTTAAATGACACACTCATTCCTCTGTATACAAAAACGCCCTGGAAATTAGGTACCGGACACCATATTTCGACGGAATTATGGTGTCCGGTACCTAATTTCCAGGGCGACGATTCTCGCGGTACCACCCGGCTTCGCAGCTGGCGCTGCCTCATGAACCCGCAGGCTCGACGTCCGTCTCGTGGACCAATCGGCCAGGCCTACTCTGCATGCATTTCGGGTGGCGACTCCGGGGTGATATTCGGCAGGTGTTCGGCCCGGAGCTCTCACCATCCTCCGGTCGCTTTGGCCTGAACGGACTGCCTACTCGTCCCCATCAGCGTCTTGCGTGGGAAATTAGCCTCTGGGTGCCTAAAAAACAAGCGAAATATGCGATAGTTCCACGATACCAATCGCTTGCAACAAGCGAAAAACAAGACCTTGAGGAAATATTCCATGCGGAACTGCACGAGAGCGCTGCTGCTCGTCGCAGCGGCATTCATGACAAATGCTGCTGCGGACGACAACACCTTCCTTAACACCGACGTCTTCGAACTCGAGATCGCGGCAGATCCGCAAATCTCCCCGGACGGGTCGCGTATCGCCTATGCACGCCGATCCATGGACATCATGACCGACCGAGCGGTGTCGAATATCTGGATCATCGATGCCGACGGCCGCAATCATCGGCCTCTGCTCACGGGTACCAGGAGCTTCGGCGGACAGACCTGGTCGCCGAACGGCGACCGACTGGCCTACGTCACGAAAGTCGATGGCCGCGGAGCGCAAATCCACGTCATGTGGATGGCTTCAGGCCGCAGCGCTGCGTTGACCAACCTGCGCCGCGGTCCCGACGATCTGACCTGGTCGCCGGACGGGAAATGGATCGCTTTTTCCATGTTCGTGCCACGTGAAGGCTCGTCTCTCGCCACGCCGCCCGCAAAACCCAAAGAGGCCAAATGGGCGCCACCGGTAACGGTGATCGAATCTTTGCAGTACCGCGGTGACGGGGCCGGCTATCTCGATACCGGCGACACGCATATCTTCGTCTTGTCGGCCGATGGCGGCACGCCACGACAGGTCACCAGCGGCGAATTCAACCATGGTGGTCGCCTCGCCTGGACGCCCGACGGCAAATCACTCGTTTTTGGTGCCAACCGCCAGGACGACTGGATTTTCGACCCGGTGGAATCTGAACTCTGGTCTGTCGACATCGCAAGTGGCGAGCTGACACAGCTGACTGATCGCGACGGCCCGGACTTTGCGCCGACGATCTCTCCGGATGGTAAGAAACTCGCCTGGATCGGTTTCGACGATCGGAAGATGGGTTACCACAGCCGTGAAGTCTACGTCATGGACCGCGCAAGCGGCGCCGTGCAGGTTCTGGCAAAGGAGCTCGATCGCCAAATTGAAGATGTCCAATGGGCTGGCAGTTCCAACAGCCTGTACATCGCCTATGACGATCAGGGTGACAAACTCATCGCGTCGCTATCGCTCGGCGGGAAGCTCGAGGAGATTACCAACGACGTCGGCGGCGTGAACATTGGCAGGCCGTACACAGGCGGAGGCTTCTCAACCGCAAACAACGGCGCATTTGCCTACTCCACTGGGCGGTCAGACCGGCCGGCTGATGTAGGCGTGGGGCGTGGCACACGTGATACCCGCCGCATTACGGATCTGAACGCCGATCTCCTCGACCACAAGACCATTCCTGTGGCTGAGGAAATACGCTGGAAGTCATCGGCTGACGAGCTCGAGATCCAGGGGTGGATCGTCAAGCCGCCGGGGTTCGATGCCAGCAAGCAATATCCGCTCATTCTCGAAATTCATGGTGGGCCCTTCGCGACCTACGGACCGCACTTTTCGGCTGAAGTGCAGTTGTATGCGGCGGCCGGTTACGTGGTCCTTTACACGAACCCGCGCGGCTCGACGAGCTATGGCTCAGACTTCGCCAACGAGATCCATCACAACTACCCGGGGCAGGACTACGACGACCTGATGTCGGGTGTTGATGCTGTCGTCGCACGCGGTTATGTCGATGACAAGAACCTGTTTGTGACAGGCGGATCCGGTGGAGGAGTACTGAGCGCGTGGATCGTTGGCAAGACGGATCGTTTCGCGGCGGCCGTGGTGGCCAAGCCGGTCATTAACTGGACGAGTTGGGCACTGACAGCTGACCTGTCTACGTTCGGTACGAAGTACTGGTTTGCGGACCTGCCCTGGGAGAACCCGGACGCATACTGGGCGCGTTCACCCTTATCCCTGGTCGGCAATGTCTCCACGCCGACGGCACTTCTGACCGGCGAGCAGGATCACCGCACGCCGATCACGGAATCAGAGCAGTACTACCAGGCGCTGAAGCTCAGGAAAATTGAATCCGCTCTGATCCGTGTGCCGGAAGCGCCTCATGGTATCGCCGGCCGGCCATCGCACCTGATTGCCAAAGCCGACAACATCCTCGCGTGGTTCGCACGTTACCGCAGCGAGTAAAGGGCACCGTTACTTGCCTTTTACCAGGCGGAAGAACCAGGCGATAAACACGGCAAATGCGGCGGCGCCGACCACCATGGCCATTGCCTCTGATCCGAGCCACTCGGTGCCGATACCGTCAGGACGAGCGCTCTTGGCAACGGCCACGAGCGCGATGCCAACACCGAGCAGACCTTCGCCACCGACGAAGCCACTGCCCAGCAGAACGCCGCGTTCACGCCGATCTGCCGCCTGGTCTTCGTCTTTCGCTTTGCGTTCCATCCAGAGACGAATAAGGCCGCCCACGAAAATGGGGGTCATCGTCGAAACGGGAAGGTAGACGCCAACGGCGAAAGGCAAAGACGGGATGCGAGCAAGTTCGCAGGCAATTGCAATACCGGCGCCAATGGCGACCAGTGCCCACGGCAGATTCTGGTCGAGCACGCCATCGATAACCAGCTTCATCAGTGTGGCCTGTGGCGCGGGCAACTCGGTGCTCCCGAAGCCGAAGCCCTTACCGAGCGCTAGCACCGTAAGACAGACAAACACAGCTGACGTCAGCACTCCGATCAGCTCCGCTGTCTGCTGCTTGCGTGGCGTTGCGCCCAACAGGTAACCGGTCTTCAGATCCTGAGATGTGTCACCCGAGATCGATGCCGCGATGGCAACCACGCAACCCACGGTCAGTGCCGCGGCTTTACCGAACGTGTCCGTCCAGCCGAACAGCAGGAAGATCGACGCCGTGCCGAGCAATGCTGCGATAGTCATGCCGCTCGTCGGATTGCTCGTCACACCCACGAGGCCGACGATGCGCGATGCAACGGTGACAAAAAAGAATGCAAAGACGATGACGCAAATGGCTGCTGCCGCACGAATACCGGTTCCGCCAATGGCCCCGAATACCTGCGGGACAAGAACGAGCACGGCTGCGATTGCAAGAACGCCAATGCCGACATAGCGCAGCGGCAGGTCGGAGGCGGTACGCTCTTCGACGGCTGGGGACTTACCAGAACTCATGCGCTCTGTCAGCTCTGCCGAACCAATCTTGAAGCTGCTGACCATGACCGGAATGCTGCGTATCAACGTTATGATTCCCGCCGTCGCCACGGCACCTGCGCCAATGTAACGAACGTAACGCGTCCAGATCTGGCTCGGCGACATGTCGCGGATCAGGTTGACGGTTTCCGGGTACATCGGCGCGATAAGATCGGCACCCCAGTAATCAATCGCAGGGATGATAATCAACCAGGACAGCAAGCCACCGCCGACCATCACGGCGGCAATGCGCGGTCCGAGAATGTACCCGACACCAAACAGGGCTGCCGAAAGGTCCAGGCCCAGTTCGCCTTTTCTGAGGAACGGGACCTTTGCGTGAACCGCGCCCGGGATGACATGGATCCAGGAGGTCAGGAACTTGAAGAACGCACCACCCGCCAGGCCGTAGAAGACAAAGCGCGCGCGCCCGCCACCGATTTCGTTCGCGACGAGGACCTCGGCACAGGCCGTGCCTTCCGGATACGGCAGCTTGCCGTGTTCGCGCTCAATCAGGAAGCGGCGCAACGGAATCATGAACAGGATGCCGAGAAGACCGCCGCACATGGCGAGCAGCGTCATCTGCAGCAACTCGGGCGGCATGCCCCACATAAACAAAGCCGGCAGAGTGAAAATAACGCCACTGGCCAGCGAGCTCGATGCCGAACCTGTTGTCTGAGAAATATTCGTCTCGAGGATCGTTCCCCGAATACCAATACCGGCCAGCGCCCTGAAGACGGCGACGGTCATAACGGCAACCGGAATTGACGTACTAATCGTCAGGCCGGCACGTAACCCGAGATAGGCGTTCGCGGCGCCGAATATGATGCCGAAGACAATGCCGAGCCCGACCGCTTTAAAAGTGAACTCGGCGGGCGATTCGGCTGGCGATACGAATGGCTCGTAGGTATCGCCCTCTTCGATAGGTACGTAGGCTTTTGGGCTCAGTCCGTCTTTGCGCATATTATTTTTCCGATTCAATTCGATTGCGCTGATGCAGCGGGAAGAGTGTCACTATGCAACGGGCCGAGCGGCATCGGCAAGTCCGGTTAATTGTGCGATAGTCTGTTGCCATGAGTAGAGCATTGATTACAGGCGCCTCCGCCGGCCTCGGTAGTGAGTTTGCGCGCCAGCTTGGCGCGAGCGGCATGGATCTGGTGCTCGTCGCACGCCGCCGAGAGCCAATGGAAGCACTCGCTGCCGAGTTGCAGCAAGCGCACAGTATTAACGTCGACATACTCACAGCGGATATGTCGGAGCCTGGTACCCCGGCCGACCTGTTTGCCCGAACCCGGGAGATGGGTCTCACAATCGACTTCCTCATCAACAATGCAGGTTCCGAGGGGCCGGACTTGATCCGAACCAGGGATTGGTCGAGACAGGACGCTTACCTGCGACTCATGATGACGTCGGTCGCTGGTATGTGCCACGAGTTCATACCGGGCATGCTCGAACGCGGGTACGGACGCGTTCTCAACGTTGCCTCCGTGGCGGGGCGCATGACTGTCGGCGGAGACTATAGCTACGGCCCGACCAAGGCCTACCTGATCGCCTTGTCGAAAGCGCTGGCCTCGTCGTACAAGAGCGAGGGCGTCCACGTCATGGCCTTATGTCCGGGATTCACACACACGGACTTTCACGCGTCGGACAAACTGACTGGCATGAAAACCAATACACCGAAGTTCATCTGGTACGACGCAAATGTCGTCGTTCGGGAAGGCCTTGAGGCTCTGGAAAAGGGCAAGGACGAGTACACGTCGGGGCGACTGTATCGATTCCTGGTGCCGATACTCAGGCAGCGCTGGTCACGTGGTTTCCTTACCCTGCTGGGCATCAAACTCTGAGAACAGGTTATCTTGCGGCCGGTACTGCTCAAATTTGTCGCCGAGGACAATATTTGGTAGAAGAGTAGCCACTGGATTTATCGGAGAATAATAATGAATAAGCGAGCGGTCCTGCTATTTGCACTTGTGTCGGTATTCTGGAGCAATGCCTACGCGACCACCTGTCCCTCGGACAACGTCGTAAGCAACCCCGCTATCTTCCAATGGACCCCGGTTAGCACGGCCGAAGGGACCTACTATTTCGGCGTGCTCGAAATGGGCGAAGCCAGCTTCACCATCGATGGTGAATCGCTGACCACCCGCGCCTACCGACAGGAAGGAGACCAGTATTCCATTCCTGGCCCTTCCATCATCATGGAGCCGGGCAACAAGTATGTACTCCGATTCAAGAACACATTGCCGTACCAGCCGAAGGTTGAGGAACACAATGTCTTCAAAGACCCGAATGTAACCAACGTTCATACGCATGGCCTTCATATATCCGGTGAATCTCCCGGCGATGATGTCACGCGTTTCTTCGAAGGCGGTTTTGGTGGTGACTACGTCTATGACATTCCTGCCAACCATATGGGCGGCTCCTACTGGTATCACGCGCACCATCACGGCTCGACGTTCTTGCAGGTCTCGAGTGGCGCATTCGGCATGATCTTTATCACCGACACGCCTGACGATGGTATACCTGCCAACGTTGCCAATATGGAAGAGCGGCACCTCGTGGCCGGTTTCCTCGAGCCTGGCAATGCCCAGGGCACCGGTGGCGACACGCTGATCAGCGGCACTTTCAGCTCTGGCTGGACGCTCAACGGCACTGTCAACGGCAATGTCTGCGTTCCGCAGGACACCTGGCAGAACTGGCGCATGCTCGTTGCCGACCAGGATTCAAGGCTGGTCGATGTCGAGATCGGCGATGGCTGTGAAGTCGCACTGATGGCTCGCGACGGCGTCTGGCGTACCGAGGTTCCAGGTGCTCTCCCCGGCAACCAGTTAACCCTGACCGGCGCCTCTCGCACCGATCTCGCAGTACGCTGCAGTAGCGATTCGACAATCAGTGTTGGTGGTAACCAGCTCGCCAACATCTACGTTGACGGACCCTCGGACCCGAGCGTTCACCCCTACGCCGAGGACGGCACGTCAGTATGGTCTGCTATCAGGCCAGGCTATTTGCGGGACCTTCGTGATGAGCCTCTCGTCGCAGGTACCCAGTCTATTCGGATGGGCGCCCGTACGATTCTGGGCCGCAAATTCGATGGGGCGGTCCCCAATATCACCAAGAACGCGAACGGTGTCGAGGAATGGTCGTTAAACGGCGCGACCAACCATCCTTTCCATCTGCACATTTATCACGTCCAGGTGCAAAGCGATTGCGGGCCGTACGAAGCCGGCGAGTTTTACGACGTCATCGCTGGCAATTGCGACCTGCGCTTCGACATGAGCGATGCCGAAGCCTACGAAGGCATGACGATTTTCCACTGCCACATCCTTGAACATGAGGACCAGGGTGCCATGGGCTGGATGGACGTTATCGGCGGTCGGGCGCCGCCAGAGTTTCCAGATGATGACAGTTTCAATTTCTATGAGAGCTTCCAGTTTGGAGATACCAACCCAACGCCGCCCGCCGCGCCGGGTAATCTGGTGGCAAATGCTGTTTCAAGCAGCCAGATCAACCTGAGTTGGTCGGACAACTCCAGTGATGAAACGGCCTTCGAGATCGAGCGCTCACTGGACGGTAGTGTCTTCGCAGCGATTTTCCAGCCAGGCGCAGGCAGCACCGGTTATTCGGACATGGGCCTGACTGCCGAAACGACGTATTTCTACCGGGTCGCAGCCATCAACGGCGCGGGCAGTTCAGCGTATTCCAACGTTGACAGCGCGACGACACAATCCGCTGGCGCCGGTACAAGCCTGCAGGTCAGTAGCGTTATCGTGTCGACTCAGGGCGGCGGCAGAACCGGACAGAACGGCCGTGCAGATATTGTCATTACAGACGATGTGGGCAACCCGATCAATGGCGCACTTGTCGATGGCCTGTTCACGGGCGACATTGGCGAGGAGGTCATCGACGCTCAGACCGACAGCTCCGGAAGCACGACAGCGGTTACAAGTGGTTCGGCCAAAAAGCTTAGAAACCTGACGTTCTGTGTGACGAGCGTTACGGATCTGATCGGCGGACTACCGACCTACACAGGGACAGCGCAGGACTGCGACTCGTTGTAGTTCACAATGCGTGGGCACGGGGCTGTCCGTCGACAGTCCCGGTCCTGGTCGCGCGGCTTGCTGTCGGCACTCGGCGTGAAACTCTAGTTGCGAGAACGTGCAGTTGCGGGTGTAAACTAGGCGGTTGTTACTAACGGTTTTCTGGAGAAAAGGTATGCAATCCCTGGTTCCATTGTCGCGCGGCTTCGCGCTTGCGCTGGTTTTACTTATTATGGGCGCCTGTGCGAGTTCAACTCCATCGGGTACTTTGCATGCGGAACAGAGAATCATCTGCCGTAGCGACGTCAATACCGGATCGCGCCTGCCTAATAAGACCTGCCGATCGAAGCAGGAGTGGGACCAGATTGCCGAAGAAACCGGAGAGCTGACGCGCAACCTGGAGCGCGCCACCCGAGATGGCGTGATCTCAGACGGCGCCAGACAATGACATAGCGGCAGGACGCGCACACTGCGTCGCTTCCGGCCCTTTTATTGCTCTGCCTTGCTCGCGCAGTCGATGCACTGCGTCACCGTGGGATCGAATTCCAGTCGCTTCGGGTTGATCGGCTCGTCGCATTCCCGGCAGACGCCGTATTCGCCGTTGTCTATCCGAATGAGGGCCGCCTCGATGCGGCGCAGCATTTGCTCGCGTCGCCCGACTGATGCCTGCGCCATCGCCTGTGCCTGCATCGCGTCCATGCGCGACAGCCTGCCCACCTTTGACTGGTCGAGTTCAACAATGGCTGCAGACTCATCGCCGGCCTCTGCGAGGGCTTGAAGTTCGGCTCGGAGCTTGAGCAGGCGCTCGCCGTCCTTCATTATCTGTTTGCCATTGACGAACCGGCCAGTGTCTCTTTCATTCGACCACTTTGTAGTTTCAGGGTGATTGCTGTCAAATAGGCGCATGTTTCCCGCACCCAGATACATCCGGACCAATGGCCTGGACATGGCCGTCTACGAGCAGGGTGAAGGCGAGCCGGTCGTTCTCCTGCATGGCTTTCCGGAACTCGCGTATTCCTGGCGGCACCAGCTGCCTGCCCTTGCAGGCGCCGGTTTTCGTGCCATTGCACCCGACCAGCGTGGTTACGGCAGAACCACGGCACCTGCTGATGTGGCCGACTACCGCATGTCGCAACTCATTGCAGATATCCACGGCTTGCTCGATGCGCTTGAACTGGACAGCGCTACATTTATTGGACATGACTGGGGCGCGCTCGTGTTGTGGCAGATGGCGATGCTGGCACCGGAGCGCATCGACAAGCTCGTTATCCTGAACATTCCACACTTCCCGCGTTCCCCAACTGATCCGATCGAGATCATGCGGGCGCGCTTTGGCAATGATTTCTACATCGTCAACTTCCAGGATTCTGATGAAGCCGATCGCGTGTTTGGCAGCGATCCGCGTCACTTCATCGATCGTATGATGCGCAAGAACCAGCTCACGCGGGAGCAGTTTGAAAAGCTGCCACCGCAATACCAGGTTGTCAGCCTGTTACGGCAGGCGCGTGCTGAGCATGCGAGCGGTGATGCCTTGTTGAGCGACGAGGAACTCGACTACTACGCGGCAGGATTTGGACAATCCGGCTTTACCGGCCCGATAAACTGGTACCGCAACTGGACGCACAACTGGGAACAACTCGAGGATATCAACCAGCAGATCGAAATTCCGACGCTGTTCCTCGGAGCGACAAACGACGTACTGATCGGCCTGCAGCATATTGAGGGAATGAAGCCCCTGGTGAATGATCTGACGATTCACATGCTCGAATGCGGTCACTGGACCCAGCAAGAGAGGCCCGACGAGGTGAATGCGCTGTTGATCGACTGGCTAGTGCAGCGCAGGTGATGCTAACGAATCCGAGCCCTCACCAAACATCGCGCGATCAAACGCATTGATCATGTTGTCAATCGGCTGAGCGCCGACAACGAGCAGTCTCTGGTTGATTAAATATCCCGGTGCACTGGCAATACCGGAACCCCGAACCTGCGCCTCGCGAGTCGCTACGATTTGCCGAATGCCGTCACTGCCAATGGCCTCGGCCGTTTCCTTCGCCGAAATTCCGTGCGCTTTCGCAATATCGACCAGAACCCCACGTTCACCGATATTGCTGCCGTCCTCGAAGAACGCCGACATCAGGTGATCTGCGATCGCGGACTGATCAGCGCCTGCCGTTGCGGCATGCTGCATCAGCTGGTGTACCGGAAGCGTGTTGGGCACGTGCTGGATCCTGTCAAAACGGAACTGAATGCCGGACGCCTTGCCTTCTTCGGTCAGGTGCTCGAGTACGGGTTCAACATTGGCGGGGCTGCCAAAGCGTTTCGTCAGGTAGATATCGAACGGCAGTCCTTCGGGAGGTATTTCCGGGTTCAGCTGGAACGGATTCCAGCTAACGTCGTAGGGACCCTGCACGGCCTTAAGTGCCTCATCGAGATGCCGCTTGCCAATGAAACAGAACGGGCACACGAAATCCGCAATCACCTCGACATGCAAGGCAGCCGTAATTGCTACGCGGTCGCTACTGCGGACGATGTTGGAAAGTGTTTCGCTCATGTGCTCGATCCTCCTGGCATACGCCCTTTAATAAGGCCCGAATACTTGATATCAACCGTAGCGCGCCAGGCGTGAACCGACGGTGAATTTGACCCGAATTTCGCGATTTCTCCGAAAAGTGTCGAACGTCGCTAAAAAATCCTTCTTATTTCTCGAACTTCGCTATAGTAGAACCTGTCAACCCGGCTTGCCCGGCCAACACTCACGTCGAAACCGATATGATGAAATCGGCGGTTTAGAAGCTGTTAAACGATTTTCATTGATTTTTATTGTTATTTCAGGGGATTTTATCGACCCTGCAGCGCCTTCAAACCCTTGATCCACGACAAATAGGCCATACTGCCCGATATCAAGAAGTTAATGATCTCCTGATACGTAATAAAAGAAGCATTTTCGTCGAAGATCGCGTCAGTTGGGACCATAACACGCATACCCATGCTGAAAATCAGTGCGATGATCGTCACCAGGGATTCGAAGGTAGCGATCAAGGTTGTCCAGGACGGCCGCCAGATCATCAGCGCGAGGCACGTAAAGCAGATTCCGTAGTAGCCAACCCGGGCACCCGGTAGCGATTCCAGAAACGCCACGCGAACGTTAACGCCTGCGAAATAATCGAGGAGGAGAAATACCACGGTCGCCGCGTAGTACCACGGCAGGATGCGAATCACGCTCATGTGCAATATTCTTAGTCTTTATCGGGTCTTACTCAAGAGCCATTTCGAAAGAGAGCTACAGTGCTGATAAAGAAACCGTCCGATATTCGTCCTTCCGAGATTACGAGCCAGCAGAATTATCTGAATCGGCGCGATTTTATTCGTGCCGGCGCGATAGCTGGTGGCGCGCTGCTCGCCCCTGGTGCATTTGGAGCGGTTGTTCCGGAGGCGCGTCGCGCAAAACTGAAAGGCGTTATCGAAAGCCCGTTCAGCACGGACGAGGCGCCAAACAGTTACGACGACATAACGACGTACAACAATTTCTATGAGTTCGGCACCGGCAAGAATGACCCCGTCGTGTATGCACGCGATTTCAAGCCGCGCCCCTGGACGATTACCGTCGAAGGGGAAGCAGAGAAGACCGGTACGTTCGACTTCGATGACTTCATCAAACCGTTCGATCTTGAAGAGCGCATCTATCGCATGCGTTGTGTGGAAGCCTGGTCAATGGTCATACCGTGGGTTGGGATCTCGCTCGCCGATGTCATCAAGCACCTGCAACCCACATCCAAAGCAAAGTACGTTGCGTTTGAAACGCTCAACGATCCCGAGCGCATGCCGGGCGTTCGCCGACGTGTTCTCGAATGGCCCTATCGCGAGGGGCTGACGATTGAGGAAGCAACCAACCCATTGCCCATTCTTGCCGTGGGTTTGTACGGCGAAGTACTGCCCAACCAGAATGGCGCACCGATTCGGCTGGTTGTGCCGTGGAAATATGGTTTCAAAGGTATCAAGAGCATTGTAAAGATTCGCTTTAGCGAACGACGCCCGAAAACCAGCTGGAACATGTCGCAACCGAGCGAATACGGTTTCTACGCCAACGTGAACCCCGAGGTCGACCATCCGCGCTGGAGCCAGGCACGGGAACGGCGGATTGGTGCCGGCATTTTTGCCAGCAAACAACCTACCCTGATGTTCAACGGATACGGCGAACAGGTCGCGGATCTCTACAAGGGCCTGAACCTAAAGCGCAACTTCTAGACGTCACTTGGACACACTCAGACAGATTCGGCTCATCTGGAAGCCGCTGGTTTTCACTGCTTGCCTGCTGCCCTTCGCGCTAGTTGTCGGCGATGCGTTCGAGATCACGGGGCGCTTGGGAGCAAACCCGATCGAGGAGATCATGGATCGTCTCGGCAACTGGTCGCTGCGATTCATCCTGATAACGTTGGCGGTGACGCCGTTGCGGCGCATCACCGGCCGGAACTGGCTGACACGATTCAGACGCATGCTCGGCCTGTTCACTTTTTTCTATGTGCTGATGCACTTCCTGACCTGGTTGATTCTCGACCAGGGACTGCTGATGTCGGCGATTCTCGAGGACCTGGTGAAGCGTCCGTTTATCACCATTGGCTTTGCCGCTTTGTTGTTGCTGCTATCGCTGGCTGTGACCTCGACGAATGCGATGCGACGCCGCCTGGGACGACGCTGGCAGCAGCTGCACAACATGGTCTACGTGATCGGTATCCTCGGCGTCTGGCACTACTGGTGGCAGGTAAAGAAAGACATCACGGAGCCGCTGATCTACGCCGCAATCCTCGCGGTGCTGCTCGGCTACAGGGGGACAGTCACCTTTTTCCGTCACCGCAGGCAGAGCGCCGATCGTGGGGAAAGGTGACTGTCCCCCTAAAGTAAAAACCGGGGCGGCCGCAGCCGTCCCGGTCATCACAACACAGCTACTTCGTCAGGCAACTTTCACTGTGTGTCGTTCCGCCACCCGGATTTTCGGAAGCGTGACTGTCAGGATTCCTTCCTTTAGCTCGGCGTGGATGTTTTCAGAATCCACTTCAACTGGCAGGGCAATCGTTCTCATAAGTTTGCCGTAGCCGAGTTCGTGCCGATAGAAGTCTTCTTTCTCGTCTTCTTCCTCGAACTCCCTCACAGCTGTGATCAACAGGCGATCGCCCGTGATCGTCACTTCGACGTCATCTTTCTCAACGCCAGGTAGTTCTGCACGGACCATGAGCTCTTTGTCGCGGTCGACGATATCCAAGCGGAATGCCCGCTCATAGTCGATACCTACCGGCCACTTCCATCCAAGGGGCTCAAATGTCTCCATCCAGCGGCGTGGGGGGAAGTCCTCAAGGAACTCCTCCATGCTGTGGGTGAGAGGCATATTCCGTCTTACATCAATAGCCCTTTTGCGGGGCTCAAGTTTGCGCAGGATTGACATAGACACACCTCCTTCCCGTACAACACTGGCGATTCTCTGCCAGCGCATCACTTATACGCCTCCTGCGAAAGGTGACAATTCGGAGTTCCGCGCATTGACAGGTTTCTGCCTATTGCCCGATTTTGCACGGTCGGCGTCGAGCCTCAATCGGCTGCCTCGTCGTTCTCGAGTGAGGTGATGGAAACAAGTTCGGCGCCTCGCTCGCTCGCCGACAGGACCGTCAGCCGATAGTCCTGCCAGTCGAGCGAGTCGCCCGGCCCGGGAATGCGGCCGAGGGATTCGGACAACAGGCCACCAACGGTGGCAACCTCGATGTCGTCTGGCATGTCGATTTTCAGCATGCGGCATACGCGGTGCAGTTCCGCCGTCCCAAAGGCCCTCACCGTGCCGTTCGGATGCTGCCAGAGGTCCTCATGAGGTAAATCCGACTCGTCGAAAATGTCGCCAACGATTTCCTCGATGACGTCTTCGAGCGTGACAACCCCCTTAAAATCGCCGTACTCGTCAACTACCAGGGCCATATGCCGGCGCCTTTGCCGGAAGGTCTTCAGCAGGGAGTCGAGCGCCACGGATTCGGGAATGACGATGGCCTCGTGTACGAGGGGTTGCCAGTCGATGACATCCGCTGCCGAATCGACGAGTTGCGACAAGACTTCCTTGGCAAAGACGATTCCCACCACCTGGTCGAGGTCAGCGGATGGAGAATACGGGAAGCGGCTGAAGCCGGATTTGCTAATGGTCCGCAACACATCCTCCCGGCTGTCATCGTGTGAGAGGTAGACGACCTCCTTGCGAGGCACCATCACGTTGGTCGCCGCGAGCTTGCGCAGCTGTGACGCGCCGACGATCATTCCCGCAGCCTGCTCGCCCACAACGCCTTCACTGTGGCCAATCGAGGCCAGCAGGCGAATCTCATCGAGCGACGTAATGGCTGCCGCCTTATCGCTGCGCAGCGATCGCGAAATGGCCTCGGTAATCAGTACCAACGGGCGCAACAGAATTGTCAAGGCGCGGATACCGTAGGCGACAGGCTTTGCGAGCTGGCGCGCATAGGCCACGCCAAGCGTCTTGGGAATAATTTCCGTAAGCAACAAGACGACGACCGTGAACACGACTGTGAATACCCACAGCGACTCAGGATCGAATACGTCTGCATAACTGGCTCCCGCCACGGCGGTGCCGATTGTGTGTGCCGCTGTGTTCGTGATCAGGATTGCCGATATTGGAATATCGATGCGCTCCTTGAATGCCTTCAGGATCTTGCCGGACTTCCTGCCCTGCGATGCCAGCAACTCCACTCGCGCATGATTGAGAGACAACAGAACCGACTCGAAAATCGAGCACATGAACGAGACGACGAGTGCGACCGAAACTGCGACGACGAAAACCTGCATGAATACACCTCCGAGTGTGCATTCTAACGTGACCCGGGGCCGTGAATCGCGTGCCTTAAAATGCTAGGTTATCGACATGCCCCGATCCGCAACATTGCTTGCAACGCTTGCCGCACTTTCACTGTTGGCCGGCTGCACCACTTTCCAGGCTGCAGAAGCTCGCCGGGCGATAGCCGGCGGCCTGTTTGAGATGGCTCTGGACATTGCCACCGATGGGCCCGAGCGACGCCTTGAAGAACGCCGGCGCTGGGAGGACAACCCCGCAAACCGCTGGGAATCTTGCCTCCCACCATGCGAAATCACTACCAACCGGCAAGATCGTCGCGCGGCCGCCGAGGCCGCTGAACTCGAGGAAGCTGAGCGGCGCAAGCGAGAGAGAGAGGTGCGCCATTATAAGAAAGAGGCGGACTCGATTATCGACGCACTGGACGAGGCTGAGCGACAGTCAGGCCAGCCACAGCCTGAATCAGCAACGACGGATTATGAACAGCAGGAAGAAGAGCGTCTCCGGCGGCGAGATGAAACGCTCGAAGACTGGGCTGAATTCGACGAATTCATGCAGGCACTCGAGACCGCCGAAGAGCAGAACAGCGACCCACGATTAACCCGGATAACCGGCGAATAAAAAAAGGCCCGGCAATTGCCGGGCCTTCTTTATCTTCCTGAGGGAATGAAGGGCCTACATCATGCCGCCCATGCCTCCCATACCGCCCATGTCCGGCATCGGCGGTCCACCAGCATTATCCTGCGGTGCGTCAGCAACCATTGCTTCGGTTGTGAGCAGCAGGCCTGACACGCTGGCCGCGTTCTGCAGTGCATAACGCGTAACCTTGGTCGGATCCAGGATGCCAGCTTCGATCATGTCGCCGTATTCGCCGGTGGCAGCGTTGTAACCGAAGTTACCCTTGCCCTCGGCAACAGCGTTCAGAACGACGCTTGCGTCACCACCCGCATTGCGGACGATCTGGCGCAGCGGCTCTTCAACCGCGCGCTTCAGGATGCCGATACCAACATTCTGGTCATCGTTATCACCTTTGAGCTTGGCGATACTCGAAACGGCACGAATCAGTGCAACACCACCACCAGGAACAACGCCTTCTTCAACAGCGGCGCGCGTGGAATGCAGTGCGTCTTCAACGCGTGCTTTCTTTTCTTTCATCTCGACTTCAGTAGCAGCACCAACCTTGATGACGGCAACACCGCCAGACAGCTTGGCAACACGCTCCTGCAGCTTCTCTTTGTCGTAGTCCGACGAAGAATCTGCGATCTCGGCATTGATCTGGTCGACACGACCCTTGATCTCTGCGCCTTTGCCAGCGCCATCAATAATCGTCGTAGCTTCCTTCGTGATCTGGATCTTCTTGGCCTGGCCGAGATCTTCGATCGTAGCCTTCTCAAGCGACAGACCAACTTCTTCGGAAATAACCTGGCCACCCGTGAGGATCGCGATGTCCTGAAGCATGGCTTTGCGGCGATCGCCGAAGCCCGGAGCCTTGACGGCAGCCACTTTCACGATGCCGCGGATGTTGTTAACAACCAGCGTAGCAAGTGCTTCGCCTTCGACGTCTTCTGCAATGATCAGCAGCGGACGACCGGCCTTGGCAACACCCTCGAGAACCGGCAGCAGATCGCGGATGTTCGAGATTTTCTTGTCGTACAACAGGATCAGCGGGCTTTCGTGCTCGACCTGCTGACTGTTTGCATCGTTGATGAAGTAGGGCGACAGGTAGCCGCGATCGAATTGCATGCCTTCGACCACATCCAGTTCGTTCTCAAGACCTGATCCTTCCTCAACCGTGATAACGCCTTCCTTGCCGACCTTCTGCATGGCATCGGAGATGATTTCGCCGATTTCCATGTCCGAGTTGGCGGAGATGCTGCCAACCTGGGCAATTGCCTTTTGGTCTTCGCAAGGTTTCGACAGCTTCTGCAACTCGGCAACGATGGCAGTAGATGCCTTGTCGATACCGCGCTTCAGGTCCATCGGGTTCATGCCGGCAGCAACAGACTTCAGGCCTTCGCGCAGGATTGCCTGGGCAAGAACCGTTGCAGTCGTCGTACCGTCACCGGCAATGTCAGACGTCTGGGAAGCAACTTCCTTGACCATCTGAGCGCCCATGTTTTCGAACTTGTCTTCGAGCTCGATCTCTTTGGCAACCGAAACACCGTCCTTCGTGACGGTTGGTGCACCAAAGCTCTTGTCGAGCACAACGTTACGGCCTTTGGGACCCAGGGTCACCTTAACCGCGTTGGCGAGAACGTTGACGCCAGCAAACATCTTCTGGCGAGCGTCATCGCTAAAACGTACTTCTTTAGCAGCCATTTCTATATTTCCTCTTTATCCTTCGATGACTGCCATGATGTCGTCTTCCTTCATCACGAGCAGTTCTTCGCCTTCAACTTTGACTTCCGTGCCGGCGTACTTGCCGAACAGGACCTTGTCACCCACCTTGACGTCGAGAGCGCGGACTTCGCCGTTCTCGAGGATCTTGCCGTTGCCGGCAGCGACAATTTCGCCCTTGATGGGCTTTTCAGCCGCGGCGTCAGGAATAACGATTCCGCCGGGTGACGTGCGCTCTTCTTCCATGCGCTTAACGATGACCCGGTCATGAAGCGGACGCATCTTCATGGTGCATATCTCCTATAAACTATTGATTTAAAACCGTATTTTTTCGGCTTTCGGGCCGAATGCGTTTAGCACTCGACCGCAAGGAGTGCTAATAATAGGGATCCGCCTTAGTTTTTCAAGCACAATTCGGCACGAAACTTTATTACCGGGCCGGAATCCAAGAATCCTAATGACCAAACCCCCAACAACCCTGGCCGCGTTAACGGCACTGCTGGCTCTTTTTGCCGGCTGCGCAGAAGCCGAATCGCCCAAGCCCTCCTTGCCCCTCGAGAGCCCGAAACGCGTCGACGGTCTTCTCACCGAAGAGTAGCGACGAGCCCCTTCCAGCCGACCAGGTGTTCGTGCCGGATGCCCACGTCGAAGAACGGCGCACTCCTCTTTCGGATCCAGCTGCTGCCGGGCTACTACCTGTACAAAGACAAGATCAGCGTGCGCTCGCTCTCGGAGGCCATTAACCTCGGGGATCACGAGTTCATCGAGGAATGGAGCCACAGCGAAATCATTGTCGACGAGTGGTTCGGTGAGCAGGAGGTCTTTTTCGAGGACGGCGCATGGCAGCGCACAGATTCGATCACTCATTCAAAATATTCCCTCAATGGACATTGAGCTGTCATACCAGGGCTGCAAGAACAGACGGCATCTGTTATCTGCCGCAAGCCAAAGTCCTGAGCGTCGACATCCCTGCTCAGTTAGAATCCGCCGCTGACAAAACGGAGTAGACCCGTGTCCCGCACCTTTCTAATTTTTTCAGCTGCCCTTGTCGCCCTGATGGCCGGCGCACTGCTCTATGCCGTGCGCATTCCAACCGAGATTGCACTGGAACAGGCGGCGCCGCAGCCGACCACGCTCGTGACTGCGACGCATCCGGCATTCATCCTGCCCGACCTGGAGGGTGAAGACCGTGAGTTCGCGGAGTGGGACGGCAAGCATCGCCTGATCAATTTCTGGGCGACCTGGTGCGCACCATGCCGTCGCGAAATACCCATGCTGAAGACGTTCCAGGATGAGCACGGTGAGGCCGGCTTCCAGATACTGGGCATTGCCGTTGACTACCCCGACATGGTGGTGCCCTTCGCCGAAGAAGCGGAATTTAATTATCCGATCCTTATTGGCCAACAGGAGGCCATGGCGGTCGCCGAATCGTCGGGCATTGAGTTTATTGGCATGCCGTTCACGATGATCGTCGCGAGAGACGGCGAGTTTGTGGGCGCGTACCTTGGCGAACTGCACCAGAGCCACCTCGACGACATCGTCACGATTCTGACGCGGCTCGACAATGGCGAGATCAGCAAGAAAGAGGTCCGCGGTGCCCTCGACCTGCTTTGACCGGCTAAATTGGGTACCGGACACCCTATACCCGGTATAAGGTGTCCGGTACCTAATTAAATTTGCACAAAAATCGGTAAAAAGGGTTAGAATTGCGGCCATCTTCGGCAATCTGGCCCATAACAATAAGAAATGTCCGATTTCCTGCTCATCAACGGCCCGAATCTCAATCTATTGGGATCACGTGAACCCGATGTCTACGGCGCTGACCGCCTCGAAGATATCGAGCTGCGCTGTGTTGAGCTCGCCAAATCGCTCGGGCATTCGCTCGCCAGCTGCCAGAGCAATGCCGAACACGAACTCATTGACCGCGTACAGCAGGCAGCGCGCGACGGGGTCGACTTCATCATCCTGAACCCGGGTGCATTTACGCACACCAGCATCGCGTTGCGTGACGCATTGCTCGCGGTTCAGATTCCGTTTATCGAGATTCACCTGAGCAACACGTTTGCACGGGAGGAGTTTCGGCATAACAGCTACTTCAGCGACATCGCGAGTAGCTGCCTGTTTGGGTTTGGGGCATATGGCTACGAGCTGGCGGTGCAGGCCGCGAGTCAGTACGTCGCAAAGGCCGAGGGCTAGAGATGGATATTAGAAAAGTAAAAAAACTGATCGAGCTGCTGGATGAATCCGGCATCGCCGAGATTGAAATTACCGAGGGAGAGGAGTCGGTAAGAATCAGTCGTTACTCGGCACATGCGCCAGTCGCGGCCCCGGTCGCCGCCGCGGCGCCTGTTGCACCAGCGCCGGTTGCCGCAGCCGCCGAAGCACCGGCTGAGGTCGTCGAAGAGGACGGCTATGAAGTGACGGCCCCGATGGTTGGCAGCTACTATGCCGCATCGTCACCAGGTGCCGCGCCTTACGTACAGGTCGGCGATCGCGTCAACGAAGGCGATACTCTTTGCATCATCGAAGCAATGAAGATGATGAACCAGATCGAAGCTGACGTCTCAGGCGTCATCAAGTCGATTCGAATGCAGAATGGCGAACCCGTCGAGTTCGGACAAGTATTGTTCGTCATCGACCAGCGCCAGGGCGACTAAGCGGGTCCGTCGACATGTTGGAAAAAATTGTAATTGCCAATCGCGGCGAGATCGCGCTACGGATATTGCGTGCCTGTCGCGAGATGGGTATCAAGACCGTTGCCGTTCACTCGACCGCTGACAACAATCTGAAGCACGTCCTGCTCGCCGACGAGACGGTCTGCATCGGACCGCCGCAGTCCAGTGAGAGCTACCTCAATATGCCCGCCATCATCAGCGCGGCCGAGGTGACGGATGCGACCGGCATTCACCCGGGCTACGGCTTTCTCTCGGAGAATGCCGATTTTGCAGAGCGCTGCGAATCGAGCGGTTTCACATTCATCGGACCGAAAGCGGATTCGATTCGCCTGATGGGCGACAAGGTCTCCGCGATCAGGGCCATGAAAGCGGCTGGCGTACCTTGCGTACCGGGCTCGGACGGACCTCTCGGTGATGACCCGGACGAGAACATGCGGCTTGCCCGCGAGATCGGTTACCCGATCATTATCAAGGCATCCGGTGGTGGCGGTGGCCGCGGCATGCGCGTGGTGCACACGGAAGCATCACTCATCGCAGCGATCACGGTCACCAAGGCCGAGGCGCGCGCGGCATTCAGCAACGACGTGGTCTACATGGAGAAATTCCTCGAGACGCCGCGTCACGTCGAGTTCCAGGTATTGGCCGACACGCACGGCAACGCCGTACACCTTGGTGAGCGCGACTGCTCAATGCAGCGTCGTCACCAAAAGGTCATCGAAGAAGCACCGGCTCCCGGCATTACCGAGGAACAACGAAAACGAATCGGCGAGCGGTGCGTCAA
The DNA here is from genome assembly GCA_963722775.1 of uncultured Gammaproteobacteria bacterium. Taxonomy (GTDB): domain Bacteria; phylum Pseudomonadota; class Gammaproteobacteria; order Steroidobacterales; family Woeseiaceae; genus UBA1847. The sequence goes on along the minus strand of CAVROF010000017.1, from coordinate 50,745 downwards.
TGCCTGCCTGGAGATCGGTTATCGCAGTGCCGGCACCTTCGAGTTCCTGTACGAGAATGATGAGTTCTACTTCATCGAGATGAACACGCGCCTGCAGGTCGAGCACCCGGTCACCGAGATGATCACAGGAATTGACATTGTGCGTGAGCAATTGCGCATCGCGAGTGGTGAGAAGATGACGATCAGGCAGGAAGACGTCAAGATTCAGGGCCACGCGATCGAGTGTCGTATCAACGCCGAAGACCCGAAGACCTTCATGCCGTCGCCCGGACTGGTCACCTTGTGGCACTCACCGGGCGGACCCGGCATCCGTATGGAGAGTCATGTCTATAGCGGCTACAAGGTACCGCCCTACTATGACTCGATGATCGGCAAGCTGATCGCGCATGGCGAAAACCGCGACGCGGCTTTTGCACGCATGAGGAATGCGCTGTCGGAAATCGTCATTGAGGGCATCAAGACCAACGTGCCGCTGCACCAGGAAATCTTCCAGCACGCCGCATTCAAGGCCGGCGGAACCGACATCCATTACCTCGAGAAACGTCTCGGGCTAACCTGACGGAGCACGATAACGGTGCACTGGCGACAGTTCGTCATGGACCTGGATGCCCTGGACCCGGCAACTGTTGAGGATCTTTTCTCGCGGCTCGGTGCCTGCTCGGTAACCCTGTCCGACGCCGGCGACGATCCGGTGCTCGAACCCGGTCCCGGTGAAACTCCGTTGTGGTCCAACACGCGCGTCACGGGCCTGTTCTCTGCTGATACCGACATGGAAGCATTTCGCAGTGCGCTCGCCGCCGGGCTGGGTATACGGCAACTGCCCCAACATCATGTCGAAGAACTTGCCGACCGCGCGTGGGAGCGCGAATGGCTGAAGGACTTCGGCGCGATGCAATTTGGAAAGCGCCTCTGGATTTGCCCAACTGAACAACCCGCTGGAGCGGCTTCAGCCGCGAATGGGCCTTCAGGCCCGCAATCGCGCGATGCCGTCATCGTGCACCTTGATCCCGGGCTCGCGTTCGGCACAGGCACCCACCCGACCACAGCGATGTGCCTTGAATGGCTGGATAGCGTCGACCTCGAGGGCAAGACCTTGCTCGACTATGGTTGCGGCTCGGGCGTCCTGGCAATTGCAGCGCTGAAGCTGGGTTGCACCTCAGCCACCGGCATGGATATCGATCCGCAGGCTGTTACCGCCACCCGCCAGAACGCCGCTGACAATGGTATTGGAGAAAATCTGTTCGTGACCGGCAGCCCCGACGGCATCGAGGGCGAATTCGACGTCGTTGTCGCCAATATTCTCGCAGGACCGCTTGTCCAGTTTGCCGATTCCATCACATCTCTGCTGGCGCGGGGCGGTATGCTTGCGTTGTCGGGCGTATTATGTGAACAAGCCGACGAGGTAATGCAGGCCTACAGGTCCTGGATCGAGTTCGATGAGCCCGAATTCAGGGCGCAGGATGGCCAGACATGGTCACGATTGACGGGTTGGAAACGGTAGAACGAGCAGATGTATACGCAATGCCCTGATTGCAGCACCGCATTTCGCGTGACTGCGGAAGTGCTGAAGCAGGCCGCCGGCAAGGTCCGTTGCGGTGGCTGCGGCAATGCGTTCAATGCACTTGACTACCTGTCCGAGTCGTTACCAGAACAATCGCCGCCCAGGGAAGCCGACGCGGCACTGCCCGAACTCAAACCGGAAATCCTGCCGGGCAAAGGCCTGCCCGCATCGATTTCGGCCAAGCAGAGTGCCGCCCTCCTGAAGACGCTTGATGAACTGGCCGGGTCCGATATTCGTATCGAGGATACGGGTGTCGAATGGCGCGTGCTCGATGATGACGAAATCGGCGTTGCGGCCGCCGATGAGGCGCCTGCTGCAGAATCTGAAGAGGAACTGGTCATCGATGAAATTCTCGATGAATCACCGACCCCGATTGATCAGTTCCTCACCGAGACCCCGCCTGTGGTCGACTCGCCGGAAATTTTCGAAGAACCGCCACTGGAATTCTCCCGCACGTCCGTCGATGAAATCCGCTTTGATGACAACACACCGCTTCCCGACGATTTCGACCTCAGTGATGATGGATACGTGCAGGGAGACTTCGCGACGGAAACCACGACTGAAGAACCCGTTGAGGAAGAAGAGGCTTACATTGAAGAGGATCCGCAGGCTGACCTGGACCTGAGCGACCCTGGCGAGTGGACCGACATTCTCGGCGAGTTCGAGGACGTGGCTGAAAAGGTCGCCGCACCGCTGGCAGACGAGCCTGAGCTTGAAGCCGATATCGAAATGGAGCTCGACGCGCTCGAAATACCGACCGAAGACAGCAGCGTTGACGAGCCGCTGGATATGGATTCCCAGTTTGCGCTGCAGGCGGAAGCAATGGGTATCGACCTGAGCGGAATGCAGGAGACCCTGAAGGCGGAAAACGACGTCCCGGAGGAAGAGGAAGTCGATCTCGATGCGCTCCTGAGAAACAGTAAAGAAGAAGAGCTGGAACTCGAGGATCTTCTGGACGAAGACCTCGTCGACGAATTTGACGAGGAAGAACTCGAACCCCTCGCCGATGAAGCTACACAACTCGACCTTATTGAGGACGACGCCGATGGCGTTGCTGAAGACCTTGAGGATGAGCTTGAGAACGACCTGGATGACTACTTTAAGGATGAGCTTGAGAACGACCTTGATGAAGAAATCGACGATGAGCTAGATGATTTCGAGGATTTAACTGACGAAGAACCCGAGCAGGACGACACTGAGGAAGATTCGAAAGAGCACGTCGTTCCCCCGCTTACCGAAGAAGAACAAACGATCAACATGCAGATTGACCAGGACCTGCTGGCACTGGCTATCGAAGACAAAGACGGCTTCGCTTCGACCATCATCATTCCCGAGGACGCTGCGGAAGCTAGAGTGCATGAATACCGTGCACGCGCGGATGACGACATGGCGGCCGAGCCGCTCATGGAGACGGGTGCGGGCTTCGAGACGATCATTATGGAGGGTGAAGCATTCCGCTCCAGCGAGAACCTGGACAAATTTGAGGTCGATACGGCCCCCGCTACGATATTGGCTGGTGTGGCCGCGGCGGAACGCGAGCTTGAGGAAGTCCCGGCTTCAGGTGGCCGACGCTACGGATTGATCGCCGGTATTGTCGCCCTGCTGGTCTTACTCGCGGTGCAATACGTTCACCAGTCGCGTGAAACCCTCGCAACCATCCCGGCATTTAATAACGCAGTTGGTCCCCTCTACCGAGCGATCGGTCAACCGCTTTCACCCGCATGGGATATCACGGGCTGGCGCTTCGAAGTGGCCAAGGGCACCGAGGAAGGTGACGAAAGCCTGACAATCTACTCGCGACTCGGTAACAAGTCGGACAGCCCTCTGCCCTACCCGCTGATCGGAATATCACTAACCGATCGCGTTGAAGAAACGATCGGCAGTCGCATTCTCGATCCCGCCGATTACCTGTCGAACGACCTCGACCCACGCAAGCTGGTGCAGCCGGGCAATACATTCGAGGCCGTCATTACAATTCAGTCGCCTGCCGAGGCCACGGCCGGATTCCGGCTCAGGGCCTGCTACCGCACGACCGATGGCCTGCTGCGCTGCAAGGACGACGGCTTCAAGTAACCGTATATTCCCCGATTGCTGCGCCGTCGCCCGACAGGTAGTATTTCTCGATGAAGGTCCCATCCTTATTTGCCATATTGTGCTGCGGGTTTCTCATGACATCCTGCGGCGGCGGCGGTGGCGGAGGTGATCACCAGATCCCACCGGTCACACCGACGATAAACGTTCCTGGCGCACCTGGGCCTGTGAACGCCACGGTCAGCTCCGGCGCCGTCACACTGTCCTGGCAGCGCGTGACCAGCGCTGACTATTACAATATCTACTACCGCGACACGCCTGGCGTTACCCAACAGAATGGCATCAGGATCAGCAATGTTTCGCCACCCGAAACCGTTTCCGGCCTGACTGACGGGCAACCCTATTACTTCGTCGTTACCGGCGTGAATGCACGTGGCGAGGGAAGCGCGTCGGCTGAAGTTGAGGCTACGCCTGCATTACAACGGACGAAGATAGTCGGGGGACTCTACGCAACGCCCGGTGCAGGCGAGGCGACGATCGAATGGGACAGTCAGACAGAAGCATCGAGCTACAACCTCTACTGGTGGACCGACCTGCCAAACCAGAAGACCCAGATTGCTGACGTAACCAGCCCCTACGTAATGGGTGGCCTCGAATACGGCACGACTTACCACTTCGAAGTAGCCGCGGCGAATGCCCTGGGGGAAGGCCAGCATTCTCCAGGCACCCACGCGACACCGGTTGACCCGGCGAGCGGCTGGACACCACAGATTCGTGTCACCTTCCGCCACTTTCACCAGTCGGGCGGGCAGTCTGAAGGAGATCGGGGTCAGCGTCCGGGCCTATCGAGCAATGATGACGGCATCGTTGCCGTAGCGGCCAGCGTATGTAGCGGACGGTGTAGCATCAAGTCCGTCGTCATTTACCACAACGCCGAGGGCGACTGGGTTGGGCCAATCAACGTGGAATACGGCGTCCAGACCCTCAGGCCGAAGGTCATTGTGACGCCTGCCGGCCATATTCTCGTAGCTTATGAGAGAGACGGACGGGGCATCTATACTCGCAGGTACCGGAATGGTGTCTGGGAAGATTCAGTAAGAATAGACAGCCGGGGCTTCCAGTATTTTCGCGCCTGGGTTGATTTGGCCAGTGATGAGGCCGGCAATATTTTCGCTGTCTGGATGGAGGCGATAGACCTGGTTCCCAATGACAGGAACTCCCAGGTACAGCAGGTCTGGGCGAGTCGGTACGACGCGGCAAATGACATCTGGAGCTCACCGACCATGCTTGCCGAGTCAGTTCGCGGGGTCGTGCGACCGTCTATTTCTATTGATATGAGCGAAAACAACCAGGCGATTGCTGCCTGGCTGCAGGACACACAGGCCTATGATCAGAATCAACTTGACGGAGGGCCTGAGTATCCAGTTGTTTACGCGAGTAGCTTTGACGGAACCGACTGGAGCGTAGGCACCCTTATTGGCAGTTCCCCCGCGACAGGAAATGACAGCGCGTGGGAACTTGGCCTGGATATGAACGACGCGGGTTCGGCACTTGTAACCGCCGCCGTAACCCGGATTCCTGGCGACGGCTCCCAATTGCGACACATTGAAGCGATCCGCTTTGATGGACAGACCAGGCAGTGGGACACACCCGTCTTGCTGGACAACATCTGGACTCATTGGACCCGACCGGTCGCTCAAATCGACAACTCGAATCGTGCAATGGCGGCCTGGGCCGGCATCAACGGATTGATGAGTTCGGAGTATGATCCGGCCGCAGCCACGTGGGGCCTGCCAGCTCAGATTCTTGATCACGGTGCGACGGGTGAATTGCGCATCGACACCGACGATGCCGGCAGGACCATTGCGGTCTGGAACCGTCAGGATTCGGCGGATGGTATCTACACGAGCAGCTCGGACGACGCTCGCGCGACCTGGAGCCCGGTCAGTTCGCTGGGCGCACACGCTAATGTCTTCCAGGTTTCGACACGACCGAACGGCAGTACAGTCGTAGCAGCTAGCTCCGGCCAGACCGCACACGACGGCATATTCTGGGGAACGGAATCCGCGATCTACATCAGCACCTATACGCCCCCGCCCTAGCGATGACGCGTCGCGGTATCATCGTCCCATGACGATCAAGCCGCTGCAGATAGGCCCCTACACGCTCTCCAGCCCTTTTGTCCTCGCGCCCATGGCCGGCGTCACCGATGCACCATTTCGGCGCATTTGCCGGCGCTATGGCGCCGGCATGACGACATCGGAGATGACGACCGCCGATACCAGCCTGTGGCAAACCCCGAAATCGCGCTTCCGGCTTGATCTCGACCTCGATGCCGAACCGGTTGCCGTGCAGATCGCCGGATCCGAACCGGACCAGCTCGCGATTGCGGCGCGGGCATGCGTGGCACGCGGCGCACAAATCATCGATATCAATATGGGCTGCCCGGCGAAAAAGGTCTGCAAGAAAGCCGCCGGCTCTGCCCTGCTGCGCGACGAAAAACTCGTCGCCGACATTCTCACTGCGGTCGTCAACGCTGTCGACGTACCTGTCACTTTGAAATTCCGCACAGGATGGGATCGCGATCGGCGTAACGCTGTCCAGATTGGAAAGATTGCGCAGGACGCCGGCGTCTGCTCCCTCGCGATTCACGGTCGAACTCGCGCGGATCGGTACAAGGGCGACGCCGAATACGAGACGATTGCCCGGGTCAAGGAAAGCGTTGATATCCCGGTTATTGCCAACGGCGACATCACCACAGTTAAGAAGTCGCTTGAAGTTTTGCGCCTAACGAATGCTGACGGCTTGATGATCGGCCGGGGCGCACAGGGCCGCCCGTGGATTTTTCGCGAACTCCGGTCCGCGCTCGACCCTGATGTGGAAAGTACGCAGCTAGAAAAAAATGAATTGCGTGATATCATGCTCGGCCACCTGGACGAGTTACACCGGTTTTATGGGGAAACCATCGGCGTTCGAGTGGCCCGCAAACATCTGACCTGGTACTGCGATAACCTGGAAAACGCCGGAGAATATCGGCATCAGGTGGTGCGTGTTGATAGCGCTTCGGAACAAATTCGTTTGACGAAGCAGTACTTCTCGGGGATGGACCAACGTGGCACAGAAGAAGAACAAAAAGAAAAACCTGAAGTCCAGCAAGAAGCCACTCTGTGAACATACCGAAGATGCACTCGACCAGTACTTCGCGACGCTCAATGGCGATCGCCCCGGCGAACTTTACGACCTTGTAATCGGCGAGGTAGAACGGCCGCTGTTCAAGGCCGTCATGGATTTCACGCGCGGCAACCAGAGCCAGGCTGCCGGCATACTCGGTATCAATCGCGGCACCCTGCGCAAGAAACTCAGAACGTATTCACTTATTCAGTAAACCTTCTCCAGGACTAAACATGTTCAATGTAAGACGCGCGCTGGTCAGTGTTTCTGACAAGCGTGGACTGGTCCCGTTTGTACGGGGCCTCGCCGAGCTCGGAGTCGAAGTTCTTTCAACGGGTGGCACTTGCCGGCAGCTGCGCGAAGCCGGACTCGACGTCATCGAAGTCTCCGAGAAAACCGGATTTCCGGAAATCATGGATGGCCGCGTCAAGACTTTGCACCCCGTCATTCATGGCGGCCTTCTCGGTCGCCGCGGCACCGATGAAGCGGTCATGGAAAAGCACGGCATCGAGCCTATCGACCTGCTGGTCGTGAACCTTTACCCGTTCGAGCAGACCATAGCGCGCGAAGACGCGACCATCGACGATGCCATCGAGAACATCGACATTGGCGGCCCGGCCATGATCCGCGCAGCCAGCAAGAATCATGATGGTGTGGCCGTCTGTGTTAGCCCGGACGACTACGCAGCTGTCCTTGAGAAACTCAAGGGTGACGGGCTCGCGATCGAGGACCGGCGCCGCCTGGCCGCGAAGGCCTACGCGCACACCGCCAGCTATGACACGGCAATAACGAAATACCTCTCGGCATCACTGGGTGATGACGTGCTTGGCGAACGCTTCCTGTACTCGGGCGGCATTTTAGAAAGGCTCCGTTACGGCGAGAACCCGCACCAGCAAGCTGCGTTCTATGTCGACCAGCAGGCCGCGCCTGGATCGCTTGCCGCTGCGCGGCAGCTCCAGGGTAAGGCGCTGTCTTACAACAACATCGCTGACAGCGATGCGGCACTCGAATGCGTCAAGCAGTTCGCGAATCCGGCCTGCGTGATCGTCAAGCATGCGAATCCATGCGGTGTCGCCGTAGCCGGCGACATCGCCGACGCCTACGACAAGGCGTTCAAAACCGACCCGACTTCAGCCTTTGGCGGCATTATCGCGTTCAACCGGCCGCTCGATGCGGACACGGCAAAGGCAATCATCGACCGCCAGTTTGTCGAAGTGATTATTGCGCCGGAAATCGCCGCCGATGCCGCCGACGTTTGCTCGGCGAAGAAGAATGTTCGGGTGCTGGAGGTTGGCGACTGGACTGTAGGAGGCCCTCCCACAGGAGGCGCTCCCACAGGTTTTGATTTCAAGAAAGTCTCCGGCGGACTGCTCGTCCAGACCAGCGACCTCGGTGTCATCACGGCCGATGATCTGCAAGTCGTTACCGAGAAAGCGCCCACGCCCGAGCAGATCCAGGACATGCTGTTTGCCTGGACGGTTGTAAAGTACGTGAAGTCCAATGCCATTATCTTCTGCAAGGACAACATGACGATCGGCGTTGGTGCTGGCCAGATGAGTCGCGTGTACTCGACGAAAATAGCCGCTATCAAAGCGGCCGACGAAGGCCTCGAAGTCAGCGGCTCAGTCATGGCATCCGATGCGTTCTTCCCGTTTCGCGACGGTATCGACGCCGCAGCAGAGACCGGCATATCAGCCATCATCCAGCCTGGCGGTTCGATGCGCGATGAAGAAGTCATCGGGGCGGCCAACGAACACGGTCTGGCCATGGTCTTCACGGGCATGCGGCACTTCCGACACTGATGAATATCCTGATTATCGGTTCCGGTGGCCGCGAACACGCACTTGCGTGGAAGTGTGCCCAGTCGCCGCGCGTCGATGAGATTCTCGTCGCACCCGGCAACGCGGGAACGGCGCGCGAGAGCAAGGTGCGCAACGTGCCGGTATCGTCGGATGATATCGAGGCACTCGCAAGACTCGCGCAGACCGAAAACGTCAGCCTCACCATCGTTGGCCCGGAAGCGCCGCTCGTTGCCGGAGTCGTCGATCGTTTCAACGCGCTCGGCCTGCCCTGCTTCGGCCCGACAGCCGCCGCTGCCCAGCTTGAAGGCTCGAAAGCCTTTACCAAGGATTTCCTCGCACGCCACAAGATACCGACCGCCGATTATCAGAACTTCTCGGAGCTCGAACCGGCGCTTGCCTACATTCGCAAGCAGGGTGCGCCGATCGTCATCAAGGCCGACGGCCTTGCCGCTGGCAAGGGTGTCATCGTGGCAATGACCCTGGACGAGGCCGAGCAGGCCGCGACGGACATGCTCGCGGGCGGCAGCTTTGGCGACGCCGGGGCGCGAATCGTCGTTGAGGAGTTCCTGGAAGGCGAAGAAGCGAGTTTCATCGTCATCACGGACGGTGACACCATCCTGCCGATGGCCACGTCACAGGACCACAAGGCGCGCGACGAAGGCGATACCGGGCCTAATACGGGCGGCATGGGCGCTTACTCGCCGGCACCGGTCGTAACGCCCGACATCGAAGCTCGCATCATGGACGAGGTTATCCGGCCCACCCTGGATGGCATGAAGGCTGACGGCAACCCCTACCTTGGATTTCTGTACGCTGGTCTCATGATCATGGCGGATGGCACGCCCAGGGTCATCGAATTCAATTGCCGCATGGGTGACCCGGAAACACAGCCGATCATGGCGCGGCTTAAATCGGATCTCGTCGACCTGTGCCTGTCGACACTCGAAGGTGACCTGCAGGAGCGTAAGGCCGTCTGGGATACGCGCGCTGCGCTCGGTGTCGTTATGGCTGCAGGCGGATATCCTGCGAGCTACGCCAAGGGCAAGGTAATTTCCGGCCTTGACGGCGCCGACAGCAATACGCAGAAGGTCTTTCACGCCGGCACGACAACCGATGGTGAGGCAGTGACGACCAGTGGTGGACGGGTTCTGTGCGTCGTGGGACTGGGCGATACGGTTGCGGACGCTGCTCAGGATGCCTATGCCGCAGTCGACAAGATCGACTGGGAAGACGTCTACATTCGGCGTGATATCGGCCACCGCGCGATCGCGCGGGAGAACGCTTAAGCCGTGCTGACGACAGCCGAGGCGCTCAACAGGGTCCTGGCGGCAATGCCGGAGCTGTCGGTCGAGTCGGTCGCATTGCGAGCGGCCGATGGCCGCGTGCTTCGCCAGGTCGTCGAAGCCGAGCGCGACCAGCCGCCTTTCGATCGGGTCATGATGGATGGCATCGCAATCTCTCACTCAGACTTCGCTAACGGCCTGCGGCAGTTTCCGGTGCAGTGTACGCAAATGGCCGGCGATGCCGCCGTCGTGTTGTCGCAGGGCAAGTGCGTAGAGATCATGACCGGTGCGTCGCTGCCTGCGCACGCGGATTGCGTCATCCCTGTCGAGCGGATTTCAGTCAGCGAAGGGATTGCAATACTCGAAGACGGTTACGAGGCCGTGGCACAGCAGTTCATTCATCCCCGAGCATCCGATCACGCCGCGGGCAGCCAGCTGCTCGCACCCGGCAAGCGCGTGTCTGCGATGGATATTGCTGTGATTGCGTCGGCCGGGCTGACCCATGTTGATGTCAGTCGCTCGCCGGTGGTCCGTATTATTTCAACGGGCAACGAACTTGTCGCGGCCGGCCAGCCGATCGAACCTCACCAGGTCCGCCTGTCCAACGGCCCGGCCATTCAGGCGCTACTGGCACAGCACGGCTACCCCGATTGCGAACACGATCACCTGCTGGACAAGCGCGCGGTACTCAGAGAGCGCATTGCGGGGCACCTCAATGAGGCGGACGTCGTGATATTGAGCGGCGGTGTGTCGATGGGCAAAGCCGACTTTGTGCCGGAGGTGCTGGCCGAACTCGGCGTCAAGAAGCACTTTCACAGAATCAGCCAGCGACCCGGCAAGCCAATGTGGTTCGGCTCCGGACCCGACGGGCAGGCTGTTTTTGCCCTTCCCGGCAACCCGGTGTCGGCGCTTGTCTGCTGCCGACACTATGTGATCCCGGCGCTTGCCAGCGCTTCGGCCAGAACAACCGCCACACCGGAGTTCGCCGCACTTGCGGCGGATGTTACGTTCGAGCCCGAATTAACGTGCTTCCAGCCTGTGCGTCTGATTTCCAATGCTGTCGGCCAGGTCCTCGCCATGCCGGTAAAGACCAATACGTCCGGCGACTTCGCCGCACTCTCCGGTAGCGACGGTTACGTCGAGCTGGCGCTGGAGCAGTCACAGTTTCCCGCTGGCACTTCAGTTTTCCTGCATCGATGGTAATGTTCAGCCATGAATTCTACAGTTGATGCATTGGAGCGCCTGCGCGAGGGCAACCGCCGCTTTGTTGCAGGCACGAGCAATATCGATGAGGCCCTGAGTAGCGCCCGACGCGCTGAACTCGTTGGCGGCCAGAACCCGTTTGCGGTAATCCTCGCCTGTTCGGACTCACGGGTCCCGGTCGAGCTGATTTTCGACCAGGGGCTCGGCGACCTGTTCGTGATTCGAGTCGCCGGTAACATCGTCGCCCCGTCACAAATCGGCAGCGTCGAGTTTGCCGCGGCACAGCTCGGCACACGGCTCGTCGTCGTTCTCGGCCACAGCAACTGCGGCGCCGTCGAGGCGACCCTGAAAGAGCTCGCGCAGGACCAGCAGCAGCGCTCGCCCAATCTGCGCGCGATCGTCGATCGAATCCGGCCAGCGATCGAGTCGCTCATGAGCGACGATGTTTCCCTGAACGATGCGGTCGCCGCCAATGTGCGCCAGTCAGTGAGCCAACTTCAGCACGGCTCGCAAATTCTCGAGCAAATGATCGAAACCGATGAGTTGGCCATTGTCGGCGCAGAGTACTCGATCGAGTCCGGCGAGGTCACGTTCCTGGACGCACAATGAGCAAGGTGACGGGGCGTTGTTTCTGCGGCGCTATCCGTTTCGAGGCTGACGGCCCCGAGAAATTTGCCTGTTATTGCTACTGCGAAAGCTGCCAACGGGCAGCCGGCGCACCGGTCGTCGCGTGGGCGACATACCCTCGCGACACCTTTCGCGTAACGCACGGCGAAATGCACTGGCATCGTTCTTCCCCCGGCGTCACTCGCGGCATCTGCAGCGAATGCGGCTCCTCGATCAGCTACGAGAACGAGAAGCGTGCGGGCGAAATCGACATCACTCTCAACTGTCTCGACGACCCGTGCGGTCCTGTCCTCAAGGCGCATATCTGGACCGAGGACAAACAGCCCTGGCTACAGATAGGCGACGACCTTCCTATCTACGAGAAAAACATCGGCTAACCTCCGACCGATTATTCCTGAACGTACCGTCTAATCAACGTGTACGAACAATTCAGGAGACAGACCATGCCAAGAATAATCAGCTTTGGACTTGCCGTTCTGGTACTCATGCAGGCGTCCGCGAATGCGCACGCATGGGATAATGATCAGCGTGACAGTACGTGCGAGAAGACCGCGGAGACCTTATACAAGGCGTGCCGACACGATGTTCGCGATGACTACCTGACCACAGCAGCGAACTGCGCAAATATTTCCGCCCGGAACGAACGCAAGGCCTGTTATCGGGAAGCCTATGCCGCACGTGTCGAAGAATCGGAATTTTGTAAAGACGTCGAGGAAGCACGCGAGGAAGCGTGTGAGATTCTCGGCGAGGATCGGTACGACCCGGACCCGTTGCTTACTCCCGGGCTCGAGTTTATTGACCCGAATGACGTACCGCTTACCTATGCCGCGAATCCTTTCGTATCCGTTGCCGCCGGCCACACTTACGTGCTGAAGGCCGGTGTAGACGGCGAGGAAATTGTCGTGGTCCATGTGACCGAAGACACGCGAGATATACTCGACGTACCTTGCCGGATCGTCGTCGATATCGTCGTTGAAGAGTCAGTCGAAGACGGTGAGCTCGAGTACGAGGCCGTCGAGGTGACAGACGACTGGTTTGCACAGGACACCTCGGGCAACGTCTACTATTGTGGGGAAATCGCCCGTAATTTCGAAGACGGCATTCTCCGTGACCTGGATGGGTCATTTGAGGCCGGTCTGGACTTCGCCAAATCCGGTCTCCTGATCCCGAATGCGTTTCCGGGGCTGGGCGTTGCGCACAGGCAGGAGTTCGCGCTGGGCGAAGCCGAAGATATTATCCAGTACCTCGACGACTCTGCCATACCCTCGGCTGAAGAAGGCGGAGAGAATTCAATGTTCCCCTGTGCCCCGGACGGTTGTCTGAAGACCTTCGACTTTGCCCCAATCGATCCCGAGTCGACGGAATTCAAGTACTACAGACCAGGCGTTGGATTCATACTCGCGGTAGCCATGGAAGATGGCGAGCTGACCGGCGAGCGCGAGGAACTCGTATGCGTTGGTGACTCTCTGGACGTGCTGACCGATAACCCGGATTGCGGTATTGCCGAGCCGGAAACGATGCTGGAGGAACTCTGTAAGTTAGCGCCAGCGGTATTCTGCGAGCAATGAGAAACGCCGCAGCCAACGTGTGCGAACCGGGGCGGGCCACGCTGCCCGCTCCGGCCACGCCGGTTCGGCATAAACAGATCGAAACCACATCGGGGACTGACATGCTGATCGGGCACATCAACCTCGCCGCATCAATTCATGATACGGGCGCGTCCTTCATCGGTCTTGTGGAAGCGCTGGATCGCGCCGGCATGAAGCAGCATGTTCTCGTGCGCAACGCGACTCTTGCGAAACGCGTGGATATCGTCGGCGGCAACGTCGCTATAGGACCCATCGTGCAGTCACCTGTGACAGCCTGCTGCCTGATGCCGCGCGTCGATATCACGCATGTGCATGAGCCTTCCGCTGGCCAGGCTGGCCTGCTCCTGACCCTGACGCGCTCAATTCCTTACATACTGACGCATCGCGGCACAATCGCACTGGCTCGAAACCCCCTGCTGCACGCGGTTTACCGACGTGCTGCCGCGGTTATCTGTCAGGACGACAGCGAGGTCGCGATGCTGCGTCACTGGCTGCCAGGGCTCAAAATCGAAATCATCCCCGACGTCGATCGACGCGGTTCTTCTGCAACCCACCAGCAGCTCTATCAAAACTCCCAAAGAATGCCTACCGCGGGAAGAAGTGGCATCCAGTAGTCGAGACTGTTCTCGAGCACGGCATTGCCGGCATCGTCTTCATCGATGTCCCAATCCACGCAACACACATTGCGCCGATTCAGCGCGTTCGACACTTCGACGAAAACGAGCAGCGAACCGCGCCTGACGTCAAATGAGCGGCTAAGCCTGAAATCAAGACTCGCGAACTCGGGCAGGTGCTCGGCATTGCGCAAACCCGGAACGACAGTTCCGTCCGGATCCAGCGACAGACCTGTCGTTGGCCAGCCGGAATGCACGCTGCCAGCCACCGACAGATCCCAGGTATCACCCTGCCAGCCAAAACCGCCCTGGAGGGCGTGGCGCTGATCCCAGCTGCGGGGCACATCGCGCCCGTCGATCTGATCGGTCACCTCAGACCAGGTGTACGAGGCCCACCAGTTCCAGTCACCGACGGACCTGTCTGCAGAAACCTCAATGCCGTGCGCGCGGGCCTTCGTCGGCTCGATACGCACGCGATCAGCCTGGAGCTCCGGCAGGACACCCAGCGGATCGGAGAGGTTTTCGAACCTGGGCCGTACTCTGCGCATGTCCTTGAGGAACGTTTCGATTCTTAGCGCCGTGTCGTTCGGCGTAAGGTAGCGAAATCCTGCGATCAGGTGGTCTGCCACGCTGGGCTGGCCAGTAGTTGCTGATTCCGTCTTCAATCTGCAGTGACTGGATCGGCTGGGACTGGTGGTATCGCCCGGCGCTCAGGCGCAGCTCGGTGTTCTCGGAGGTTCTGTACAACAGGTTGAATCGGGGAGAGAGCTGCGAGTCCGAGTCGAAGTGTGTATATGTCTGGTCATCCCAGCGCAAACCCCATTCGATCACCGCGCGGTCCGACAGCTTCCAGCGATCAGACACGTACATCGCATAGCTTCCACCTTCAGGATTTGCGACTACCGACCGGTCTGCGCTAGACGGCTGGTTTTCGTAAAGCGCCTGCAGACCAAAGTACTCCGCCGTGCCAGCGTACGAGAGGTCGGCCTCGCTGTAGGAGATGTTGATACCCCATTGCGTCCTGTGTCGAGACGACGGACTCCAGATCCAGTCCTGCCTTAAACTCACCTGACTGATGTCACGATCCTCCTGCACGGCCGCGATCATCTTCTCCGGGTCATTTGTTTCACCAGTGCGCCGATTCGCGAAATCGACCAACGCGAGAACCGTGCTACTGGCCAGCGTTGGCGACCAATCGCTGTCCAGGCGAAACCAGACCTGAGCATTTTGGGTATTGCTGACGACCAGCTCCCGCTCAGTTGGATCCGTTTCGAGAACCAGCTCGACCTTGTCATCCGCATACAGGGCGTTCATCGACAATCGCATGCTCGGTGATAACTCGAACGCGTATTCGCCAAAAACATCAAAGTAGGATGGTTGTCCAAATTTTGGATTGATGATGAGATCGAGATTCCCCCGGCGGGCAGAGAACAGCCAGCTCCTGTCTTTATCTTCTCCGGCGGTAAGAAACGATGTATTGAAGACGCTGAGGCCGATCTCGGTATGGCGCGATTTTTCGGTATCCAGCGAGTCCATCAGTACAAGCCCGCTCATACGGTCGCCGTAGCGGGCGGGAAACCCACCCGTGTACACCTCGACTCCGTCAATGGCGCGCGCGTCGATCGCGCTGAAGATATTCTGATAGTCCCGTATGTGGAATGGATCGAACAGCCATTGTCCGTTCAGTATGATACCGACCTCGTTTTCCTCGCCGCCGCGAAAGTGCGTCCTCGCAGACGCACCGCTCGCCGCCGCTCCGGGCAGCCTTTGGGCGATGCGAAGCGGATCCTCGCCCATGTCCGGCATATTCTGGATGCTCCGCCGATCGAGCGAATACCTCGAAGTCGTTACATCACGTGAAATTTCGTAGCGACTTGCCGCGACAATGACGGTTTCTATGTCAGGACTCGCCGGCCTGGATTCGGTGGTCGGTACCGCCGCCGGTGCTGGTTCGACAGGGTCACTCCTGACGATGATGTAAGTACCGGCCTCGCTGCGCACGGCCAGACCAAGCGGCGTGAGAATCTGCTGCATGATCTCCAGCGGCGTGCCCGGCTGCGGCTCGAAGGCCACGTACAGATCGTCGGTCACAACGTTGGTGCTGTACGCAAAGTTAACGCCTGCCAGGCGAAACTCCTCAATGACGCTGGCGAGCGGCCGTCCCGCATAAGACACAGCACTGCCGGTGTCGGCCAGGGCGGTCGACACGATGAGCAACATTGCGACCAGCAGGCCGCAATGCGTCTGTCTAGCGGTGCATAGAGATATAGATCACTCCCTCGTCGATGCGCCAATCCATCGCGGCAGTCGCCAGTCGCGCCGGCAAGGCCTCGGCTGGAGAGGTATTGATTGTGCCCATGAGCAGAGCGCCACGAGCCACCGAGTTCGCCGAGTCCGTTAGAACCAGCTCCAGGCCCATTTCCCGAGAGGCCCAGACCAGGAATTCGTAGACGGACCTGCCCTCGACATTCACCGGAGGTGTAATCCGGTTAACCCAGCTCCAGGCCTCGCCGGAGCGCCCGATGCTGAGCACGCTTGGCTGCTGCCTGCCAGACATCGTCATTTGCTGCCCCGACAGGACCGCTTGATCATGATTGATACCATCAACGGCTACTTCGCCTTCACGGACGCTGACGACAAGAGCGTCGCCGTTGACCTCGGTCATGTACTGGGTACCAACATGCTGTATCTCGCCTAACGGCGTCTTCAGCATGAACACTGACGCATCGTCAGCGTCAGCAGCCAGCGTCGATGAGCGCGAGTCAAAATAGACCCGCCCTTTTTCCAGATAAACGGTTTGGTCATCGGTAAATTCCACACGGGAATTTTCGTCGATACGAACCGAGCCACCCTTGCCCCACTCCAGTGCCAGACCTGCATCTTCACCCGTAACGATTGTTTGTCCCGACACAATGCTGGAGAGATCATTGGTCTCACGGAGCACCGCCTCTTCTCCCAGGACATACACCGGCCCGATACTCTTCTCGATCATCGCGACCTGGACAGGATCGACGACGGGGCTCCGCAAGATGTTAAGAACTGCGAATGCACTGAGCAGCACCGTTGCTGCAATTGCGTACTGCAGGAAGCGTCGGCGCGTGCGGCGCGCCGATGTCAGGTCACGCCACTCCGCCTGCACGGCTGCCCGCACAGCAATTTCGTCTTCATGTGACGGTGCCGGCCGTGGCGATGCGTGCCGCAGTAACTCTTCCAGCGCGTCGTGATCAATATTTGTCATGGTCTTACCAACTCGCTCTCGTGTCGTTCCAGCCCATCGGCCAACGACGAATAGACATCGGCGAACGCCCTCTTGGCGCGCGCCAGCAATGACTGGGTGGCTTCCGTACCGAGGTTGATACGCTCAGCAATCTCCTTGACCGAATGCCCTTCGATGTATTTCCACTCAAGGACATCGCCGTAGTTGGGCGGCAGCTGGTCAAGCGCCACCTGTATGAGTCGCAGCAACTCGACGCGCTTGTAGTGCGCCTCAGGATTCAACTGCTCGGGCGACTGGAAGGAATCGATCGCTGCCTGCACATCGGGAAAGTCCTCGACCAGCACGATGTGCTCCCGATAGCGCCCCTGCCGGGCAAGCCAGTCACTGGTCTCGTTGCGACAAATAGCGCACAACCAGGTAAACAGGGCCGCCTCGGCCTTGTAGGTGTGCAGCTTGCGGATCGCCTTGCTTAGCGTGATTTGCGCAACTTCACGGGCCGCATCCGGGTCGTCCGAAAGACGTATCAATGCGAAGCGAAACAAGCGCGCGAAATTGTCCTCGAAAAACCGGTCAAACGCCCGCTCATCACCGGCAAGCAGCAGTTTTACAAGCCTTCTGTCCTCCAGGTATACCGCCACGTCTGTCCCTTTCCAGGTCTTCGTGCATTAGACGGCCTGGACCGCCAGAATCGGTCGCGACCCACGGTAATTGTACGCCGGACGACATCCAAAAAGGCGCGGCAGGTGATTTATAGGGGGTTCCGGAATAGACTGCTTATATGGCCGTCAACTACACGATCGAACTCATCAACTCAATCATTGAGGTGCGGGCCACTGGAATACCGGACCGTCAATCGGTATCGCAGATGTGGAAAGACATCATCGACGCGTGCAAGGCACACCAGTGTTTTTCGATTCTGGGCCTGGCGAATTTTGATCAGCCCCTCAAGCTTGCAGACGCCATCGATCACCAGGCCATCTTTCTCGAGGCCGGCGTAACGATCGACCACCGTATAGCCTGGGTGCAGCTGAACCCTGAGGCTTACGCTATGACGGAACTGGCCGAAACGGTACTGCTGAACCGCGGCCTGGTAAACGGCCGGCTATTCAGAGACGAACTCGACGCGCGCCGCTGGCTGGACAGGCGCGGCTAGTAGCCGCTGGCCAGCTACAGTCAAACGAAAAACGGGGCCTGAAGGCCCCGCTGTTCTTATCGCTGTATCGCTCGCTAGCGTTTCATTGCCTCGAAGAACTTCGCGTTCGTCTTCGTGTCCTGAAGCTTGTTCAGCAAGAATTCGATCGCGGCGAGCTCGTCCATCGGATGCAGGACCTTTCTCAGAATCCACATCTTCTGCAGTTCATCATCTTCGGTCAGCAACTCTTCTTTACGCGTGCCTGAACGGTTGATGTTGATCGCGGGGAACACACGCTTCTCGGCAATACGGCGATCCAGGTGGATCTCCATGTTGCCCGTGCCTTTGAATTCCTCGTAGATCACTTCGTCCATCTTCGACCCCGTGTCGACAAGAGCCGTCGCGAGAATCGTCAGGCTGCCGCCCTCTTCGATGTTGCGTGCGGCACCGAAGAAGCGCTTCGGACGATGCAGTGCATTGGCATCCACACCACCGGTGAGGACCTTGCCGGAGCTCGGTACGACGGTGTTGTACGCACGCGCGAGACGCGTGATCGAATCGAGCAGGATAACGACGTCGCGCTTGTGCTCGACGAGGCGCTTGGCCTTCTCGATGACCATATCCGCAACCTGGACATGGCGGCTGGCCGGCTCATCAAACGTCGATGAGACAACTTCGCCACGCACGGTGCGCGTCATTTCGGTGACTTCCTCCGGCCGCTCATCAATGAGCAATACCATAAGGTCGACTTCAGGGTTGTTCGCGCAGATCGCCGAGGCGATGTTCTGCAGCAGCATCGTCTTACCAGCCTTCGGCGGCGATACGATGAGGCCACGCTGACCTTTACCGATCGGCGCGACCATGTCGATGATGCGTGCCGTGAGGTCTTCGGTACTGCCGTTGCCCTGTTCGAGCACCAGGCGTTGGTTCGGAAACAGCGGCGTCAGGTTTTCAAACAGAACCTTGGTGCGTGCGTTCTCGGGTGCATCGTGGTTGATCTCACCCACCTTGAGCAGCGCAAAGTAACGTTCACCCTCCTTGGGCGGACGAATCAGGCCCGATACCGTGTCACCGGTACGCAGGTTGAATCGACGGATCTGGCTCGGACTGACATAAATATCGTCCGGTCCGGCAAGATACGAGCTATCCGATGAGCGCAGGAAGCCGAAGCCGTCCTGCAGGATCTCAAGGACACCATCACCGTAGATATCTTCGTCCTTGGCAGCGTGTGCCTTGAGAATCGAGAAAATGATGTCCTGCTTGCGCGAACGCGCCATGTTCTCAACGCCGAGCGATTCACCGAGTTCAACAAGCGCGGCGGCCGGACGGGTTTTGAGCTCCGTCAGGTTCATCACGTTCTTGCTGGCCTCGAGTTGCTCGGGCGGAATCACCTCGAGACTGCCCTCGTCATCGTCGGGATACATGTCAGGTGATGGCCGACGGCGCCTGCGGCGATTCGGATTTCCCTTCCCTTTGTTGCCCGACTTATTTACCGGGCGAGTTTTATTTGAAGTACCCAAGTACCCTCTCACAGATTAGTGTCCAGAAACTCTTCGAGCTGACGCAAAGGCATCGCGCCCATCAATTGCGCCTGTACGGCGCCATCCTTAAACAGAATTAAGGTAGGAATGCTGCGGATACCGAACTTCTGGGCGACATTCGGATTCTCGTCGACATTGAGCTTGACCACGTCAAGCTTGTCTTCGTATTTTCCCGCAACTTCATCAAGCAGAGGCGCGATCATTTTGCACGGGCCACACCATTCGGCCCAAAAGTCGAGCAGAACTGCTTTGCTGTTTTGTAAAACATCGGCATCAAATGCCGCATCTGAGGTGTGCACAATCTTGTCGCTCACCGGCTAACTCCTTCAAAAAATAGTCTAGTTTGGGTATGGAATTGCCCGTTACCAGCGGAGCTTAGGAACGGGCATTTCGAAAACGGGTGACGCTGCCTTGTCTATCAGGCAATATGTCGCAGCTTTACGGCCGATGAATTCCGGTTATTTTCCGGCTAATTTCTGGATCGATGAAAAGCGAAACTGGCAGGTGCGACGAGTGTCGCGTCGAATTAGCGCCAATTTGAACGTTTCGCGAGCCATTTTGCAAGCCTTTAACACATATTTTCTGGTTCTATTTTTATGTCTGAAAACCATCTGACCGACCTCAGGTTCGACTCTCTTGACCTCCACGAGTCCATTCTCACGGGAATCCGCGACTCGGGCTTCGAGTTTTGTACCCCTATCCAGGCCAATACCCTGCCGATCGCGCTGAAACCAAGTGACGTCGCAGGGCAGGCACAGACGGGCACCGGCAAGACCGCCGCCTTCCTGATCGCTGCCTATCAACGCCTCATGACGAGCGAAGTGGACACCGGCGAAACCCGGCAGCCGCGCGTATTTATCCTGGCGCCGACGCGTGAGCTCGCGGTCCAGATCGCCAATGACGCCGAGGTGCTCGGCAAACACACGGGGCTCAAAATCGGGCTTGCCTATGGCGGCACCGACTACGACAAGCAACGCAATATACTCAAGAATGGCGTCGATCTGCTGATCGGCACGCCGGGTCGTATTATCGATTACTACAAGCAGGGCGTGTTCAAACTGGACCATGTACAGGTGGCCATCCTCGACGAAGCCGATCGCATGTTCGACCTCGGCTTTATCAAGGACATTCGCTACCTGCTGCGCCGCCTGCCGCCACCCGATCAGCGCCTCAACATGCTGTTCTCCGCGACGCTGTCACAACGGGTCATGGAACTTGCCTACGAGCACATGAATGAGCCCGAGCTGATTCGCATCGAACCCGACAAGGTCACAGTTGACCGTGTCCGCCAGGCAATTTATTACCCCGCCAACGAAGACAAGTTGCCGCTCCTGATCGGCCTGGTGCGCGAGATCGGCGAGGTTCGCATCATGATCTTCGTCAACATGAAGCGCGAAGCAGAGAAAGTGGGGGACTACCTGGCAGCGAACGGTATTCAGGCCGCTGCCATTTCGGGCGACGTGCCGCAGAAAAAGCGCTTGCGCATGCTGATGCAGTTCCAGAGCGGGGAACTGCCGGTATTGATCGGCACCGACGTGGCCTCACGCGGGCTGCATATTCCCGACGTCGAATACGTTATCAATTACGATCTGCCGCAGGATGCTGAAGACTACGTACACCGTATCGGTCGTACGGCACGGGCCGGCGCATCGGGTAATGCCTTGAGCATGGCCTGTGAGACGTATGCCGTGTCGTTGCCGGAAATCGAAGCCTACATCGGCCACAAGATTGCGTTTGCGAACTACGACCCCTCGGATTTGCCGGAAATCATCAAACCGAAACCGCGTCCGCGCAAACCCCGCAGTGGCGGCCCACGGCGGCGGCCCGGCGGTGGTGAGCACAACAAGCATCCGGGCAAGCATCGGCGCCGCAACTAGCGGCCCGATGCGCGCCTAAAGGCGCTCCAGCAGGTCCTTTACTCCCTCAACACCTCGAAATTCCGAGCCGCAACGCGGCGGCTCTGTGGTGTCGGGCCGCGTCACAGTGACCAGCATGCCGATGCCATACTCGGCGGCGCTGTGCAGTACCGGTTGACTGTCATCGACAAACAACGTCGTTGCGGCATCGAAACCCGCATCCTCCTGTAACGCCTCCCAGAAGGACTGGGATTCCTTTGCGTGCCCGTAAGTATGCGAGCTGTGAAGCCCGTCAAAATAGTCTGCCAGGCCGGTCACCGCATCTTTGAGATTCAGCGTGTCCGGGTGCGAGTTCGTGACGAGCAGCACGCGAATATCCTGAGCGTGAACCGCACGCAGGAAATCCAGGGCGCCCGGCAAATAGCCGATGCGATGCGTCACATCGTGGTGAATCTTGACCACGTCGATGCCTAGCCGTTCGTTCCAGTGATCCAGGCAGTACCACTCCAGGTCACCCTGCACGGCTGCGTACTTTTCGAACAGGAGATCGCGCGCCCTTTCGAAGGAGATTCCATTTGCCACTGCGTAGCGCCGCGGCACGAGGTCCTTCCAGATGTAGTTATCAAACGCGAGGTCGAGAATAGTCCCGTCCATATCCAGCATGAGCGTTTCACATCGCTCGAGTGCGGTTTGCGGATCGATATTCATTGCTATACTGCGCGCCCGGCTTGCCTGCAGGAACAGGACATGGAACTAAAGTCACTCGTTGAACCCGTCGTTGCGCTGGCCGAGGATGCTGGCCGCGCCATTCTGGAAGTCTACTCGACGGATTTCGAGGTGCAAAGCAAAGACGACGAGTCCCCATTGACCCAGGCAGACCTGGCATCGCATCGCTGGATCGACGCCGGCCTCAGATCACTGACGCCGGACATACCCATTATCTCCGAGGAGTCAGGGTTACCGGCATTTGAAGAGCGCAGCCAGTGGCAGCGCTACTGGCTCATCGACCCGCTCGACGGCACGAAGGAGTTCGTCAATCGCAACAATGAATTTACCGTCAACATTGCACTCATCGACAAGCACCGCCCGGTGCTCGGCGTGGTACATGTGCCGGTATTTAACAAGACCTACGTGGGATGCGAAGGCGTCGGCGCGCAGCGACGTGACGGCAACGATGATCCGCAAACAATCCGGGTCGCGCCCGCCAGCGGTTCGCCCGCGCGGATAGTAGGCAGCCGCTCCCATCGCGGTGCGAGCCTCGATGCATACCTCGAAAACATGGGTGATTACGACATGGTACCCATGGGAAGCTCGCTGAAATTCTGCGTTGTAGCAGAGGGCGGAGCCGACCTCTATCCGCGACTTGGACCGACGTCAGAATGGGACACTGCTGCTGCCCAGGCTGTCGTTGAACAGGCAGGAGGAAGCGTTGTGACGCTTGACGGCAAGCCTATGAAATATAATGCTAAAGAGGACATTCTAAACCCTCACTTTTTGGTGATTGGCGCCACTGACCGGAACTGGTTGGCACTACTGCCTGACAGCGAGTAGCATCACTCTATGTCCGATAAGATCGATACAGAATCGTTTGCAGAGCTTGAGCGATTGCGGGAACTCAGGGTTAGCCACCGGGATCTCGATTACCTGATCGATCGCCTGCAGGAAGACCCCATGGTGGACCAGCTACGCATTCGCAGGCTCAAGAAACGCAAGCTACTCCTGAAGGACATGATCTCCGTGCTTGAGAGCGAACTCATTCCCGATATGGATGCCTGACTACCTTCGTTTCATCACGAGATCATTCTCGACCATCATTCAAACCCCGCCCGCGCCAGAAGAGGAAGAGCGCAGGAATGACAATCAAGGTCAGTATCGTCGCACTGACCATCCCGCCAATCATCGGTGCTGCGATACGCCGCATGACTTCAGACCCGGTACCGCCGCCCAGCATGATCGGCAACAGACCCGCGATGATTGCCGCTACCGTCATCATGATCGGTCGCACGCGAAGCAATGCTCCGTCGAGCACCGCCCCTCGCACATCATTGATCGTAAGCGCACGACCCTCGGCTTCAGCCGTCGCCTTGTGCTCCCGAATCGCCTGATTCAGATACACCAGCATGATGACGCCAATTTCGACCGCAACACCGGCCAACGCGATGAACCCAACGCCCACCGCGACTGACAAGTCGTAGCCAAGTAGATACAACAGCCAAAGCCCGCCGATCAGTGCCAGAGGCAAGGTTCCGATGATAATCGCGACTTCGGCGAAGCGCCTGAAGTTGAGATATAGCAGCAGCAGGATAATCGCGAGAGTGACTGGACCGACCACGGCGAGTCGCTCTTTGGCGCGAACCATGTATTCGTATTGCCCCGACCAGGCCAGCGAGTAACCTGCCGGCAACTCTACAAAATCCCTTACGACCTGCTGCGCCTCGGCCACGTATGAGCCAAGGTCTCGACCGGCGATATCAACGTAAGTCCAGCCGTTAAGCCGGGCATTTTCGCTCTTGATGAGGGGTGGGCCGTCCACAACCTTTACATCCGCCACGTCGGCCAGAGCGATACGCGCCCCTTGCGGCGTTACGATCGGAAGCATCTTTAGTTGCTCGACAGAATCCCGGACGCGTTGTGGGTAACGAACGTTGATCGGATAGCGTTCCAACCCTTCCACGGTTTGTCCGACATTCATACCGCCGACAGCCGATCGTACAATGTCCTGCACATCCTTGATGTTCAGCCCGAACCTCGATGCACGTTTGCGATCAATATCGACATCAACGTAACGCCCGCCGGCAACCCGCTCCGAATACACCGACGCTGTGCCGTCGACGTTGGCCAGCACTCGTTCGAGATCCTGGCCAATGCGCTCAATGACCTCAAGGTCCGGACCCGCTACCTTAATACCAACGGGCGTTTTGATGCCGGTGGCCAGCATGTCAATGCGTGTCTTGATCGGCATGACCCATGCGTTGGTCAGGCCCGTATACTTGACGACCCGATCGAGTTCGGCTCGCAACCCCTCCGGCGTCATGCCCTTGCGCCATTCCTCGCGGGGCTTAAGTTGTATGACGGTCTCGATCATCGTCAGCGGCGCCGGGTCGGTCGCCGTTTCTGCACGCCCGATCTTGCCGAAAACGCGCTTCACCTCGGGAACCTCGAGTATCATTTTGTCCGTGTTCTGCAGGATCTCCCGCGCCTTGTCGATCGACACGCCTGGATAGGTCGTCGGCATGTACATGAGGTCGCCTTCATCCAACGGCGGCATGAACTCCGAACCCAGCTGTGTTGCTGGCCACAGCCCTACAGCGAGGATGACGGCAGCAAGCACCAGGGTCCCTTTGGGAAACCGTATTACGGATTCGATGATCGGCCGGTAGGCTGCAATCAGTACCCGGTTAATCGGATTTCTGTGCTCGGGCGTTACATGGCCGCGGATAAAGTAGCCCATGAGGACCGGCACCAGCGTAATCGAGAGACAAGCCGCGGCAGCCATTGCGTAAGTCTTGGTGTACGCCAGCGGTGCAAAAAGGCGTCCCTCCTGCGCTTCCAGCGTAAAGACCGGCAGGAAACTGAGTGTGATGATCAGCAGCGAGAAGAACAGTGGTGACCCGACCTCCGTTGCGGCGTCACTCATAATGCGCCAGCGATTCTCGTCGGTCAGTGGTTCTTTCTCAATGTGTTTATGGACGTTCTCGATCATGACGATCGCGGCGTCCACCATAGCGCCAATGGCTATCGCGATACCGCCGAGCGACATTATGTTGGCGTTGATGCCCTGCATCTTCATTACGATGAAGGCAGCAAGAATACCGACCGGAAGACTCAGGATGACAACCGCTGATGAACGCAGGTGAAACAGGAAAACGGCGCACACTAGTGCGACTACAAGGAATTCCTCGATCAACTTACCTTGCAGCGTCTCCACCGCTCGCTCAATCAGGTCCGATCGATCGTAGGTTGTGACGATCTCCACGCCATCCGGCAGGCTGCGCTGCAGGTCGGTCAGGCGTTCCTTGACACCATTAATTGTGCTGAGCGCATTTTCTCCCCAACGCATGACAACGACGGCACCGACGACCTCGCCCTCACCATCCAGGTCCGCTATGCCACGGCGCATTTGGGGGCCGAGACGAATTTCGGCAACATCGGACAACAGCAGCGGCGTGCCCTGCTCACTGACACCGAGCGGAATGTCCTCGAGATCATCGAGACCCTGGATGTAACCCGTCGCCCGGACCATGTATTCGGCCTCACCCATTTCAATCACTGAGCCACCGGTTTCCTGGTTGCCGTCCTGGATCGCCATCTTGAGCTTCGCCAGCGGAATACCAAAGGCGCGCAGCTTGTCCGGATCGACTACAACCTGGTATTGGCGCACCATGCCGCCGATCGTCGCCACCTCGGCAACACCCGGCACCGTCTGCAACTCATACTTCAGGAACCAGTCCTGCAGGCTGCGAAGTTCAGCAAGGTCATGCTGTCCTGTGCGATCGACAAGTGCGTATTCGAATACCCAGCCGACACCCGTTGCATCCGGTCCAAGTGCAGGCTTGGCGTTGTCTGGTAACTGGCCAGATACCTGGCTGAGATACTCCAGGACTCGGGAACGAGCCCAGTAGAGATCTGTTCCATCCTCAAAGATAACGTAGACGAATGAGTCACCAAAGAAGGAATAACCGCGAACCGTCGTTGCTTTTGGCACCGAGAGCATCGCCGTTGTCAGCGGGTACGTGACCTGGTCTTCTACGACCTGTGGTGCCTGGCCGGGAAACGACGTTTTGATAATGACCTGCACATCGGACAGATCAGGGAGCGCATCGACTGGCGTGTGGCGCAACGAGTAGAGTCCCCAGCCGGTAATCAGCAGGGTCAGGACGAGAACCAGGAAGCGATTGCCTATCGACCAGCGAATAATTCCTGCGATCATTGCGATGACCCCATGTCATGCTGGCTGTGATCCGTGGGCGCTTTTTCGATCATGCGTTCCAGCGCTACCTCAATGTTCGACTCAGAGTCGATCAGGAACTGTCCTGACGCAACGATCAGGTCACCCTCGGCAAGACCTTGGCGAATCGCGATTCTGTCGCCCGATTCGATGCCGATCTTGACGGGTTGCGAGCGAAATCTACCCTCTGGCAAAGCAAGTACGACGCGGTTCATTGAGCCGCCGCGAATCAACGCTTCGCGCGGAATATGGACGACTTCCCCAAAACCACTAGCGTGGATCGTTACCCGCGCAAACATGTTCGGTCGCAGCGTTTCGCCTTCGTTGTCGAACCGCAGCCTCACCTTGAGCGTGCGCGTTTTCGGGTCCAGTTCCGGGTACACGTAGTCGACCGTGCCGCGCAGCAACTTGCCGGGCAGGTAGTCGAGTTCCACAGTGGCCGTCTGGCCGGGTTCGACCCATGCGGATTGCCGTTCGAATACTTCAGCGAGCACCCAGACGCGATCGAGCCGCGCCACGGACATGACCTCAGTCGCGGGCGTGACGAAGATACCTTCTCGCACACCGAGATGCGCAATCACACCGTCCGACTGCGCGTAAACGCGCACACGCTGGCTCGCCACGCGCTCCTTATCAAGCCGTCGTATTTCATTGTCCGCGACGCCGAGCGCCGCCAGGCGGTCGCGCGAAGCATTCCTAAGCACCGTATTATTGCTGGCGAGTGCCGCGAGGTATTCCTGTTGTGCGTTAACCAGGGTTGGCGAATACAGCTCGAACAGGAGTTGTCCCTTCGCGACGGGATCGCCTGTAGCGGTAGTGGCGAGTTTCTCTATCCAGCCTTCAACCCGTGTATGAACATGCTGCACGGTATCTTCGTCGTAGCCGACGTAGCCGACCGTCTCAATACGTCGCGACAATTCGCCGCGCTCGGCCTTTACGGTGCGCACACCCAGATTGTTGATAATCGTGGGGTCTATCTTGACGACACCGGGTTGGCCGTCAACGTCGCCGGCATAGACGGGAACCAGGTCCATTCCCATCGGTGATTTCCCGGGCTCGTCACGCCGGTAGTTCGGATCCATCGGCGCAACCCAATAGAGGATTTCATTTGCGGCTGTTTCACCGGATTCCACTGATCGCTTGCGGAAACCAGCTACGCCCCATGAATACGCCAATGACCAGTATCGCGACCGCGACTATGGAGAAAATGATGTTCTTATTCATTGTTCAAACCCTCCCAGGTTTGCCAACTTCGCGTAACTTTGCGAACGCTGCACCTGCAGCCGAATGTGTTCGAGTCGGGCATTCAGATCGTCGATGTAGCCGCGCATGACATCGGAGAAGTCTCCGTTGTCACTTTGATACGCGAGCAGCGCAGCCTGGACCTGACCCGTAGATTGTTCGAGTATTTGTGTCTCGTAGAGCGTGAGCCTGCGTGTGAGATCGTTCCAGCGAGCAAACTCTGCATCGAGCTCACTCCTCAATCGGGCCGTGACCTCAACCTGTGACTGACGCGCCGCACTACGATCCCCCAGTGCTGCTGCGAGTTTCCGATCCTGGCGATTCTTGCCGAAGAACGGCAGGTCGACCGACACCGACAGACTGACAAAGTCGGATCGCGGCGTTCCATTCGGCAGGAATCCATCGCGGTGGCCGTAGCCGACGTCAAGCGACCAACCTGGTTTCTTATGCTCTTGAGCGATACTCACCGCCGCCTGCTGTGCCGCGACACCGGCTTCGGCGGCAGCGATCGACGGATGCGTCGCGAGACTCGCCCTCAGATCCATGAGTGGCGGCAGTGTGTCCCAGCCAGGCAGCTTCATGGCGACAGGTCGATAGGCTTCCTGACCCAGCCAGCGCGACAATTGGGCCTGGGCTTCTGCCTTTGCGAGACTCGTCTTGATAAGTCGATCGTCCAGCCGGCTCAGTTCGAGCTCCGCGCGCAAAACGTCATACTGGGATTTTCGCCCTACGGCATACATGGATCGGGTAATCGTTACCAGGTCGGCAAAGAAGGGCCGTGACTCGCTCATGAGCTCGAAGGCCCGCTGCGAGTAGAACGCGTCAAGCCAGGCAATGCGGACCGTCGCCAGAACATCGCGACTGCGTGCGCCGGCACCCTGGTTGAATACCTCTGCCTCGGCACGAAACTTCTCGGTCCCCTGCGCGCGTGCGCGCGGAAAAGACTGCCGCAGCCCCAGTTGTCCCTGTGTCATGCCCTCAGTCGAGAAACCGCCACCGCTGATCGGGTAATTGGCCAGACCAACTCGCAGTACCGGGTCCGGCAGGCTGCCGGCTGCGACCGCCCGCTCCCGCATGGCCTCTGCCTGCGCCAGCAGCGCCAGTTGGCCCGGTTCGCCGCCGCGAACCAGGTCCTCGGCTTCGGCAATGGTCAATGGCACGCGTTGCTGTGCCATAGCAAAGGATGTCCACGGCAACACGGCCATGAACGTGAGTAATGCGATGTAGGCGGGTGTACGCCCGCAAAAAACTGACATGAATCCAACTCCTGCGTGGAAAACCAAATGGGTTTACGTAGCAGGTTTGGCTATTTCAGATAGACGCAGTAGAGATCGTACAGTGCTGGAAATTCGTCCGGTGGATCGGGCGGTTGGGCAGACGCAACATAGCGTGTACGTACTGCCGCGAGGACCTGGTGGAAAGAAGGCGCCGGAAGCGCCACCAGATCGGGTGAATCATAGAGCTTGAGCGTGCCGCTGCGGGCGTCGACGCTAACATCATCGAGTTGGCAGCACTCCGCTGCCTCAAGATTTATTTCGGGCGGACAACAATCATGGCCCTGCTCAACGACCTCAAGGGCCATGGTGCACGGCACGATAGCTAGATTCAGGCAAATCGCGAGCAGGAAAGCGCCTACCCGGCGTCGGCCGGGAAAGATCCAATCCTGTGCAAGTACCTGAGTCATCCGGTGTTTTTAGCGCTTTAGGGCCAGAAGCGCAAGGAAATCAGTCCGATTTCGCCGACGTTGTCAGGCCGTCTTCCCGTTCTCGCCGGTGAGCGTGAGGGACAGGATGCTGTGGCGAATCTCCTCACCAAGAACGAGACGTGCATCTGCACCAATCGACGTAATGTCGTCGTCAAACTCAATGGCACCTTCGGCATTGCGCCGCAACACGTCCAGGTCGTGAAGGGTCTTGATGAAATCGTGGAACAGCGATTTGTTGAAGAAATCGGGAGAATGCAGGCCGTAGATCATCGATAGCCGTTCCGCACTCTGCTGGCACATGGTCTCCAGGCGGCTACGCGACAAGGTGCCCGATCCGTTGCCGACCAGGATCGCGACAACCAGGTAAAAGCGCTGCAGCATCGGCACCATGGACTGGCCCAGCATCAGCAACTGGAATGCCTTTTCCGAACCAGCCGGCGGCCTGACCAGCGTCTTCTTGCGTTTGCCGTAGCTCAGGATGCCGAGGTCATTGAGGGACTTGATCGCGTCGGTCGTAACGTCGTCGATCTCCTCGATGTCCCACTTGAGGAACAGCTCCTTCTTCATGAACGGGTAGGTCAGGCGAATCAGGCGCTGCAGTTCCGCATGCGGAAGCTCCTGCCCCTGGATAAAGCAGCAGGCAACCGACGCCGGCACGGCCAACAGATGCAAAATGTTGTTGCGGAAGTAGGTCATGAGCACGGCCGTGCGCTCTTCCATATGGATGATTTCGCCCATGGGGTGCGTACTGCGGGTGATGACATCGAGCTTCTCGCCGTGCTCGATGATCTCGTCGGGACTCCAGTCGGGCGTCGTGACAAGATCGGAATACTCGAAGCGTCGCAGCAGGTCAAGACTAAGCTGCAACTGTCTGCGCAGTTCTTCAACACCGATTGTCTGCTTGGGCGTCGCCAGCAATACGTAGGCCAGCAGGCTGATCGGCGTTACCGCGGCCGCCGAGTTGATGTTCTCCATGATCTGGCCGCCGACATTATCGACTATGCCCGCAAGCCAGGGCGGCCGCTCGCCATTCTCGGGTTCGTAGTCTCGCCAGTCGGGGTGGGCGCTATCCAGGATGGGTTCGAGCTCGATGGGCTCACCAATATTCACGCTGACCTTTCCGAAATGATCGCGCAATGACTTGATAGACCGAACCAGGCCGAATATGGATTCCTTCTGTTTCTCAGCGCCGCCGAGTTCGCTGATAAAAGCATCGCCTTCAATCAGTTTCTCGTAACCAAAATAGATCGGCACGAAGACAATCGGCCGTTGCGGTTTCTTGACATACGAATTGATCGTCATGACAAGCATGCCGCCTTTCGGCTGCAGCAGCCGCCCGGTGCGGCTGCGCCCGCCCTCGATGAAGTACTCCATCGAGTAGCCCTTGCTCAACACCTGCTGAATGTAAGAATCGAATACGGTTGCGTACAGCCGATTACCCTTGAAACTGCGCCGCAGGAAGAACGCACCACCCCGACGCAGGATGCCACCGACTATAGGCAAGTTGAGATTGATGCCCGCTGCAATGTGAGGGAGATGCAGGCCCTGGGTATAAGTCACATAGCCCAGCAGCAAATAGTCGATGTGACTGCGGTGACAGGGCGTATAAATTACCTCTTTGTCCTTGGCGACTTCGTGGAGCTTCTCCATATGGTTGAGCTCGATACCGTCGTAGATCTTGCTCCACAGCCACCGCAGCAGCCGCTGCAGCACTCGAATGGTTGGGTAGGAAATATCGGCAGCGATCTCGAGCGCGTATTTTTCCGCCTTGCGCCGGGCAACTTCCTGTTTGCGATAGTCGTCGCCGCTTTCGGCCAGGATAGCCTGCCGTACCGCCGGCGACCGCAATACCTCGCGGATCAGCGTGCGGCGATGGGACAGGTCAGGCCCGACAGTCGCAACCCGGCGCTTGCGGAAGTGCGTACGCAGGACGCGCGACACCTTGCGATACGCAATCTCGATCTCATCGCTATCCACACCGATAGACCGCATTGGCAAAGCATGACTGAAGCGCAGTAATGTATTTCGGCCATGCAGAATCGTGGCAAAAAACTTGCGTGTCCGGCCGATGACATCCCAGTTTTCCGAGAACAGCAACTTGAGCAAAGAGCGCTCTTTTTCGGGTGAGCGACCCCAGTAAATTGCTACCGGTATCAGCAGCAGATCTTCGTCGCCGTCGTGAGCGGCTTCCACCAGGCGTTTGAGCCTCTGTGAGCCTGTCTTGCGCGGTCGCCGAAACCAGAAGCCCCTCATGCGGCGCAAGACGACGAAACGGCGTTTCTCGCGATTGCCGCAGAACTCGAACGGCTCCGTTGGAGACGGCAAGCCATGTTCCACCGCGGCCTGTTCGAGTGCCAGGACGTCCGCCAGTCCGCCGGTCTCGAGGACATAACAGACCTTGGCGTCGGGGCTGGTTATCAGCTCGGCGGGAACGTCAGGCTGGATCTCGGGGCGTGCCCAGATAGAGAACACCTTGCCTGCCAGCCAGTAGAGCGGGCGAAAAAATAAGCCTGCGATGTTCATGGCGCACAAGTCTACCCAAAAGATTGCATCAGCAGGCCGTTGACATTCAAAAAAAATGGGGGCTCGGAATCTCTTTTCTGTGACACCCTTCGTTTCGCAAGGTGCTGTTTTGCAGCACAATTCGAATATCTCGGTCATTCCGTCATCTGGACCACTGATGAAGAACCTGATTATTGGGGCAGTAATTCTGGGCGTCGCTGGTTACGGCGGCTCCAAACTGTTGTTGCATCACAAGGTGGGCGAAGGCGTCGACCAGGCGGTCATGGCCGTTTCGCCGTTCGTAAACATCGAGTACGACGGCGTCAGTTCGACGATGTCCGGCGAGCTGACTATCGATGGCATTGAAGCCCGGATCGACGGCTTCGACGATCCTATCTATATCGACCGTCTCGGCATCGACACTCCCAGCTACTTCAGCCTGTTGAGCCTTGCCGACATCCGGCAGAACTTCCAATCCCCCGACGATGTAATCCCAGAGTACTTCGGACTACTGATCGAAGGCGTTCACATGCGCGTCAGCTCGGACTATTTCAAGAAAGCGTACGCTGCTTCCGTCGATAAGATCAGTGCCGAGGACCTGAAAGAAGACGCCGCGCGCTGTACCGGCAAGTACGGTTTTTCTCCGGACACACTCTCGAACCTCGGTTTCACGGACCAGGTCGTTTCAGTGACCGCTCACTTCCGTCGCGGCGACGGCGAGTTCTCTGTCGAGATGACGTCCGATGTTAAGGACATGTGGGCCATTGATGCCAACCTGAGCCTCGCGGGCGATATGGTCAGCGAGATGGCAAAGGGTCCCCGGTTCCGTCCACGCATGAAGGACATGCGCGTTGTATACGAAGACCAGTCATTGAATGCGCGGGTGGAGAAATTCTGCGGCCAGCTCGGCCTCACCCAGGAGGAAATTCACGCTGCACAACTCGAAAAATTGCGCTACATGGGCAAGGTTTACGGTATCGAGTTTGACGAGTACGTCATCGATCCGTTTATCGAATTCCTGGGCGGAAAGTCGACGCTCGTTGTAACGGCGCGCCCGTCCGAACCAGTTTCTCTGAGCCAGATAAGCCTCTACAAACCCAGTGACGTGCCGGCCCTGCTGGACCTGTCTGCCGAGGCGCTATAATCCCTGCATGAATTCTCGCCTGGCTGTATTGACAGCACTACTTGTCTGCGCGCCTGCTTTCGGGGACGACGCCGTTTTTATCCAGGTACTCGGCATCGCACAGGATGCGGGCTACCCGCAGACCAGTTGCTATCAACCGCACTGCATGCGCGCCTGGGAGAACCCCGAGCAGCGCCGCAAGGCGAGCTCCATCGCCGTTGTTGATCAGGCCCACAAGACCAAGTACCTGTTCGACGCGACGCCTGACATGCGGGAGCAACTGTACGACCTGCATCGCACCGCGCCCGAAGGCGAGTACGTGCTCGACGGCGTGTTCCTGACTCACGGGCACATGGGTCACTACACCGGTCTCATGCATTTTGGACGAGAGGCCGTCGGCGCGTCCGGCATTCCCGTGTACGCGATGCCGCGCATGCATTCCTTTCTGTCAAGCAACGGGCCATGGGACCAACTCGTGCGCCTCGAGAATATAGAGCTGCACGCCATCGAGGATGGCCGCGCCGTTGAGCTAAGCTCAAACGTGACTGTCACTCCGTTCCTGGTGCCGCATCGTGACGAGTACACGGAGACAGTGGGCTATCGAATCGATGGACCCAACCGGTCCGCCGTATTTATTCCCGACATCGATAAGTGGGGAATGTGGGACTCAGATATTCGTGAAGTCGTGCGCGCTGTGGACTACGCACTCATCGACGCAACGTTCTTTAAAGACGGAGAACTGGGCGGCCGCGACATGAGTAAGATCAAACACCCGTTCGTGACCGAAAGCATGCGTTTGCTGGATGGGTTGAGTAAAGAAGAAAGGGCTCGTGTGATATTCATTCACATGAATCACACGAACCCTTTGCTCATCGACGGCAGCCCGGAACAGGCTACCGTGGAAAGACGGGGCTTCCGCTACGCTCGCGAAGGCCTGCGCCTGGACCTTTAGTCGTCGACTTCGTCTTCAACCGCCGCGTCGATTTCCTCTTTCTTTTCTTTCAGCATGTCGCCAACTTCGGCGGCCTTGTCCTGCGCTTCGTTCATGGCATCGGCAGCTGCATCACCCATGCTATCAGCGCCTTCCTCGACGGCATCAGCAGCAGCGTCCATAGAGTCGCCCGCAGTGTCCATAGCAGAACCGGCAGCTTCCTCTACCTGCTCAACAGCTTCGGTCACCGCAGATTCGCCAGCGTCGTCAGACTCTCCACCACCGCACCCCATGACCAACAGGCTCAATGCCAATATCCAGTATTTCATGTTCATCCCTCTCATCCTTTGGTTCAACCTATTATTGTATCCAGAAATTGATGCAAGTACTCGTTTATCTCATCGATATTCGCCGTCAGACGATGATCACCATCTACAAGATGCAACGTCGCACTACAGCGACATGCGTAACGATAACTGTTCTCAACAGGCACAATATCATCATGCCAGCCATGCACGATAGTGATGGGTATGGCTGGCGGCTCCGGTGTCAGATCCTCATACCCCTCCATAAAGTACGCCGGAGCCAGGACAAAGAGCCCGACTGCGCCCACCTGAGCCGCCGCAGCTGTCGCTACGTGCCCGCCCATACTTGAGCCGACCAGGACAATCTGGTCATCGATTCCCGCACATTCGCGCACGCACTTCTCCACGCGCTCGGTCGGGTCGGCGATTCCCTGGTAATCGATGCTGTCGGCCGCGCATCCCAGCTCCCTGACCAGATCCGCCATCGCACGGATCTTCGTGCCCCAGGGGCCGCTTTCCTGGCCGTGCGAGAAAATTACCGTTGTCATACGAGTATTCCGTCTCCGGTGTCACACAGTTCCTCGATATGGCGGATCAACAACCAGTCCCGATCCTGCCCCCAGAAAACATCATCCCCGAGCCGCATCGTCGGCACGCCCCAGGATCCCGACTCCATCATCGACTCGCGGTTTGCCTCGATGGGTTCGCGCCAGTCATCCGACGCCATCGCCGCCAGCACATCGGGCCAGAATAAACCCGTTCGCCCGGAGATCTTGCGCATCCCCTTGTCGGTCGCAACGTCGACCGCTTCGCTCCAGATGGCTATACCTGCGTTCAACAGGAACTCGCGCGCTTTATGTTCCGACTCCGCGTACTGAAAAACCGCCAGACAGCGTTCGGCTCCCGCGCCGACCGGATCGGCAATCCTGCCGTAGGGGACTCCCAGTCGCTCGGCTTCCCGGGCCGTGTCCGTTGCGATGTACATCAACTTCGGATGGGGCACCTGCATGCCTCGCATGACCATTGGCAATACCGGCCGTAGCTTGAGCTCGAGGCCGAAAGCGTCGGCAATTGCATAAACGCGATTCAACGCGAGATAGGAATAAGGACTGCGAATCGAATGGAAGTACTCGAGCGGCGGGAGAGACTTGGCCGCGGCGGGCGGTTTCACCGGCAAAGAAACCTGCATGGTCTGCCGCAGTGAAGCCAGCCTGCCACTACCGCTGTCTTTGGCTGCACCGAGCTCATCGAGTCGCTCGACGAGATAGTGCAGCCGGTCTACACCCCAGTACCACTCGCCACCGTAGTGCAACATCGCACTGTTGTAATGGCCGAGGCGTTTCTGGAGCTTCTGTGACTCTGCAATTTCGCGATCCGCAGCGCCCTTCTTTCCCGTATCCGATCGGCGTGCGGCGGCTTCAGTGTCACCGCGCCAGTAGACTTTCAGAACGTCAAGAAACTGTTCAAGGAAATCCGGGGAACGAGCGTAGGACGCCAGCTCGTCAAGCAGCCCCCGTCGATGCTCAACTGGCGGTGCCACGCCGCGGTCGAGAAACGGAATGCCCAGTTCCAGCGCAAGACGTCGTGCATCGACCGCTGCATACTCGGACAGCATGTCCGGCGCCGGCTGGTACTCATCGCCGCGTGCCTGCGAAAGGTAGACCGTCAGTTCGATCTCGAAATGTGCCTGCAGCTCAGGCAGGTAATGTGCCAGAAGGTAGGAGTACGGATCATCGAGTTGCAGGAAGACCGATACCTCGTGCGTCGACCCGGTCAACCTGCGTCGCAGTTCGCGCGACGTGCGCTGCAGACGTCGCGCGCCCGGACTCAGCACCGCGTTAAGGAAATGCGAGCGAGCTTTGCGTTTTGATGCTCAATCTTCGTCCCACGTAGAAGATGGCTTCCACAGCAACTCATCAAGATCTGGTTGCCAACGGTATTTCTGCATATCCACTTTGCCCTGCAACATCACAACGCCCTCGTCCGCAAGGCGGTCCCGCTGGGTTCGATACGCGCGGCTGTTCGGATCAAAAGCGCTTTTTCCCGACGATGTAATCACGCGATGCCACGGCAACTCGAGATCCTCTGGAGAGTGGCGCAATGCATAGCCCACCTGACGGGCACCTCGCGGTATACCGGCGATCTCAGCCACCTGACCGTAGTTGGCAACACTACCACGGGGAATATCCTGGATCGTCTCCCAGATACGGCGCATGCGCGTGTCGCGATCCATCAGGACCGGCTCAGCCCCAGTCGTGCCTTGATCTCGCGGCGAGCATCCGACAGCACGGTGTCCCGATCGAGCGACTCCAGGATCTCCTTGACGACTTTCTTGGGGCCGCCCTCGCCCCACGACTTACCTTCGGCGAGGTACTTGCCGGCTGCCTGCCCGACCAGGTAGGTGCTGTAGTAGGCAATTGCGCCCTGGGCACCGGCCGTCAGTATCGTCGACAGTCCGAGCGTTCCGACCTTGAGCGCACTGGAGACAAGGTGCAATGCCCACACGGTGGTCATGAGTGCCGCGGACTCGGCGACGATAATGCGCACAATGGATCCTGCCTCTTTGCGACTCAGCGGCAGGTCGTAGACACGTGACAGGTGCACCACCATGCCGACATCGATAAACGCAGCCGCAAACAGATCTGCAACCGGAACCGGGTTCAGTGCAACGGCAATGCCCTTGCCCACGCAGTAGGTGCGTATCATCCGGTCGCCAAGCTCCTGGCGAGCCATCAGGATCCGTCGTCCGACCTGGTCGGAAAGGTCTGCTGCAAACAGGCTGGCATTGAGTGCGGCGAGCGTTTTTCCTTCTGCCTCCAGGACGTCCCAGAGTTTGACGCGCAGCGCAGCAACGTCCGGGACGCGTAACCTGTCTGTCATGACTTCGTTACCGTGCGAGTCGACTTCGACCAGGGTCTGCGGACGTGGTTGCGCCGCGGCGACGATGACGTGATCGGGCTCTATCAGTCCTTCGGTCTTGCGGCGCACGGAAGCCAGGAGCGACTCGCATTCCTCAGCCGTGTACAGGTCCGACTTGTTCAATGCCACGAGAACCGGCCGCCCCTGGGCCAAAACGGCCTTTAGAGCATCCAGCTCCGTTTCCGTGATGTCACTGTCAATCACAAAGATTACAAGGTCGGATCGTCCGGCAACCTCTTTAGCGAGTTCCTCGCGGTCTTCGCCTCCAGCCTCGTCAAGCCCGGGCGTGTCGATGAGGAAAACACCACCGGCCTCGACTTCCTTCCATGCCTGCATCGAGGAGAAACGTGTTTCGCCATGCACCGGACTGACTGAAAACCGCTCCTCACCGATTAACGCATTGAGCAGGGACGATTTGCCGGTGCTGACCCGACCAAAAACAGAAAGATGCAGATGGCCGTGC
Source organism: uncultured Gammaproteobacteria bacterium (assembly GCA_963722775.1). Classification (GTDB taxonomy): domain Bacteria; phylum Pseudomonadota; class Gammaproteobacteria; order Steroidobacterales; family Woeseiaceae; genus UBA1847. The sequence continues at coordinate 12,980 of CAVROF010000017.1, read as the reverse complement.
TCGATCTTGTCGAGCATGGCCTGCACCGCGTCATAGTCATGCACCAGGGATTCGCGGACACCAGCAGGCAGCCTTGCGTCGTGAACGAGTTCACGCAGGCTCTCGCGTGCGAGTCCAAGGTGGTCGGCGCCGGAGCTGCCGCGTACCTCAGTCTGCTTTTTCGGCCAGGGCCATTTTGGCAACGCGGCGTACGCCCGCTTCCAGATGCTCACTGATTCCTTCCTCGAATTCCTTCGCGGCCACTACGGGCAATAGCTCCCCGTGACGCGACAATGTGAGCACGAGGCTGCGGCCAAGTGCATCGAAAATCAATCCATAAGCGACCGCATGGACAAGGCCGCCGGCTACGGTCCCTATCCCGGGGAATGCCTTGAGCCCGTTGCCCGCGACAGCAAGCGATAGCGGCAGCGCCCGTCCTACGCGACTCTGGCTCAGGGACAGGAATTCCTCGATGTCGAGATCGCGCGGCGCCGCGCCGTACAACTTGCAGAGCTGCTGCGTCATGGCAGTCCCGATGTAGCCCTGAATGAGGATGTCCGTACCCGGGCTGATCGCCGCCAGTGCGCCTATGATTGCCTTGCGGGTCGAGCTGCGAATAACCTGCTCGGACCGCTGCAGCCGGTATTCCCCTTCCGCCTCCGCAAGCCGCGCTGCGGCCATACGAAATACAGCGCGTTCGCGCCGCACATCGAGAGACGCCCCTTCCTGGGTGAGCAGACGATTGATCGCGACCACGAGCACACCGATATCGGCAGGTCGTGTACGCCGCGTGCTGGTCTCATCGCCGTCGCTGCCGCGTTCTATAACGTCAATTTCGCCGCCGGCCGATACGGCGACAACATGATCACGATCGAGCTGGCCGCCAATGTCGTCTACACGCACAAGCAAGGTCTGCATAAGTGCGGCCTGTTCCTCGGCGGAATAGCGATCTGCTTTATTGAGAACGATGACCAAGGGCTTGTCGAACTCGAGCAGCGACTTGATAAAGCCAACCTCGGAGCGAGTGAGATCGCTATCACATACAAAGAGAACCACATTCGCGCGCGTGGCTTCTTCGACGGCGAGATTTGTAAGGCCGTCTTCGTGACCGCCGATACCGGGCACGTCCGTGAGAAGAATTTCCGCACCACTATCGTCGCGCCAGCGGTAGTGACGCACATCGTCAGTGGACCCACCGACCACATCAACAACGACATTGGCTTCGGGCACCAGGGCTTTGATCAGGGAGCTCTTACCCGAACTGACTTCCCCGAAGAAGCACAGGTGCACAGTGTCTTTTCGCGCAGCGAGTTCCTTGAGCTCTGCCTGGGCATTGCTGACATCTACGCCGGCGGCCTCAGCTTCGCGCAGCCGCGCTTCGATATCTGCCTGTGACAGCGGCTCTGAGCCGAATGCCTTCTTCGGCGCTATCTTCCGACGGATTACCAGGCGCCAGATCAGCCAGACTGCCGTGATCGCCAGCAACACCATGATGCCGACGTACGCATAGAGCAAAACGGGAGGGCCGGCTTTGAGCCGGTCCCAGACATTGAGTGCCGCTTCAGAAATGAACAGCAGCGCGCCCGTCGCGACGATAAAGACAAGCAGTATGACGACCGCAATCGCGACGCGAATAAATCGATCGAGTTTCATACGCGCAGATTACATCAATTGCGCCTCGATCCATCGGTCGATCTTGCTCTCCAGCATCGATAATGGCATCGCACCGTCGCGCAGAACCTCGGTATGAAAGGCCTTGACGTCGAACTGGTCTCCGAGGCGTGCCTCGGCATCATCGCGAATTGCGCGAATCCTGAGCTGGCCCACTTTGTAGGCCAGAGCCTGGCCCGGGATGGCCATGAAGCGCTCGGCCTCGGAGACAGCGCGGGCTTCGGCGACGGCCGAATTTTCATACATGTAATCGAGAACCTGCTGCCGCGACCAACCCTTCGCGTGAATGCCCGTGTCGACGACGAGTCGAATCGAGCGCCACAGTTCGGCATTGAGGCCACCAAAATACTGGTACGGATCGGTGTATACGCCAATCTCTTTACCAAGCGACTCCGCATACAGCCCCCAGCCTTCGGAAAACGCCGTGAACCCGCCGAAGCGACGGAAGTTCGGCAGGTCCTCGTTCTCGCGCTGGATCATGATCTGGAAGTGATGCCCGGGAATTGCCTCATGCAGGTACAGCGACTCCATGGCCCAGTTCGGACGAGCGCTCAGGTCGTATGCATTCGCGTAGAAGACACCAGGGCGCGCGCCATCAGGCGTACCCGCCTGGTAGGAACCGCCTGACGCAGATCTCTCGCGGAATGGCTCGACGCGGCGTACCTCGAATCCCGTTTTCGGAAATATCTCGAAGAGCTTTTCTGACAGGCCGGCGATGTGATCCGACATGTCGCGGTAACCCTGGATCAATTGCTCGGGTTCGTCGAAGAAGAACTGCGGGTCAGTGTTCATGTACTCGAAGAATTCTTTGAGATCGCCCTCGAAACCGACCTCTTCCATCACCGAATGCATCTCGCCGTGGATGCGAGCTACTTCGTTGAGTCCGACCTGGTGGACTTCTTCCGGCGTCATGTTCGTCGTCGTGCGTATGCGAACCATGTACTCGTACCAGGAAACCCCGTTCGGCTGAGCGTAAAGACCCACTGTCTCGCGCGCATTGTCGAGATAGTCATCGCCGATATAATTACTGATGCGCTGGTACGCCGGGACGATCGTGTTCATGATCTTGTCTTCGTACGCAGCCGTAAGGCGCTCGCGATCCTCTGCGCTGAAGTCTTCCGGCATATTTCGCACGGGCGTGTAGAAGTTGCTGTCTTCAACATCGTCGACGACATGCGCATCAATCTGCGGCTGCAACTTGGCCATCAGGATACGCGGCTGCGTGACGCCCGCCTGCATACCTTCCTTCATGTTGCTTACGATCTGGTCGATGATCTCGGCGAAATCGTCGGCACGAGAAAGGAAGTCCTCGTAGTCTTTAACGGTCTTGAACGGGTGCGCGCTCGCTCCGCTACCAAGCTGCACGAAGAAGTTCGTAATCGAATAAAACTGGTTGATCGGCTGCAGGTGGAACGGGAACTGGTTCCCCTCCAGCGACTGTTCGCGGTTAATGCGGAAGATGTCATAGCTAAGCTGATCCTGGTAACCGAGCTGCGAACGATCGATTCTCCAGCAGACGTTGCAGGAATTCCTCGTCCATCGCCTGCGCCGCTGCCCTGTACTCGGGGCTGTTGCTGTTAGCCATGCGATCGTTGTAGCGGTAGTCGCCAATGAACGTTGCGCTCAGCGGATTCAATTCGAGATTGCGCTCAAAATGTTCGTCAAACAGGGTGTGTAGCGCAGGACCGGCATCGATGGCATCGGTCGCGGCGGGTTCTTCGCTGCTGCACGCGGCAACAAGGCAAACCGCCGCCAGTACGGCTGAAAGTCGCAGATTCATCTGGGTTCCCCGGAGAAAGACTGTTGATCTAGAGACCGTCGCGGCCCCGATTCGTTCAGACAATCATAAACCCAAGGTCACGCTGTGCAAAATTCACCAGGTTGGGTGCCACGATATCGAGATCGACCTCGGGAATACCAAACCATTTGGCCAGCGTTGCCGCGTACTGATCGGCCGACGTGGACGGAATCATCCGGCCGCCGCCAACATCCTCCGGACCACCAATGGTGAGCTGCGGGTAGCTCCCGTAAAGATCACCACCATTGACAGCACCCCCTACAATGAGCTGGTTGCCGGCCCAGGCGTGGTCGGTTCCATCACCATTTGAGGTCAGGGTTCGGCCGAAGTCCGACTGCGTAAACGTCGTAACGCTGTCGGCAATGCTCAGCTCGACGGTTGCGTCGTGGAATGCGGTAATTGCATCGCTGATACCACCAAGAAGCCCCGGTTGGTTCAGTTCCTGGTCGTCATGTGAATCGAAACCACCCACGCCAACGAAAAAGACCTGACGTTGCATCTGCAACTCGTCACGAACAGCGATCAGGCGGGCCACTGTGCGAAGTTGCGTGCCAAGCTGAGACTGCGGAAACACAGTATTGATCGTCGGCGCATTGGCAATCGCCGCACTAACGGTATCAGCCGCGTCGATGGCCCGACGTTGCACCTCCGCATAGCCGCGCTCGTAAATCGTGCCATATGCGGCGTCAACCACGCGACCGAAGGCCAGGCGCTGTTCATTGAGGATGTCGCCGGGCGTCGTCGAAAAACCCTCAAACTGGATGGGGCCATTGGGTCCCATCACGTAGGCGACCGTCTCATCCGCAGACTGGAACAGGCTGGCGCCGTTCAACGATGCATTCGTAGCCATCTGCTGCCCTGCAACGCTGTTCCGAATCAGATCCGCCATGCGACCGGCCCACCCCGTTTTGCTTGGCACGTTGCCACGCAATGAGTGCCACTGGTCCTGCTGATCGTTATGCGAGAATAGCTGCGGCGGCAGTGTGACGGACTGATTGAAGTACTGGTCCTTCGTCGTGCGCTCTACCAACGGCCCGACGTTCGTTACAAATGCAGCATTGCCGTCCTGGAACAGTCCTTGAACACCACCCATGGCGGGATGCAGCCCGAAATCCGGAGTACCTGTCGAGGCTGGCGAGATCGGCAACAGATCCGACTGCAGCAGCGCCAGGTTCTGGCGCGACGTTGCGTAGGCAGCGTATTCTGCGTTCGTGTTCGGCACCAGCATGTTGAAAGAATCATTGCCGCCATGCAGAAATACGCAGACCAGCGCCCGGTAGTCGGTAAACGAACCACCACCACCGACGACCTGTGAGTAGGCAAGACCCGGTGTTGCCGCAAACAGGGCTGCAGCACCACTCGTCCGGAGGAAGTCACGTCTGTTAATGGTTTTCATAGCGTCTCCCTTCCTAGCGCTGGTACGCGTATTCAGGTGATGTCGTGACGAAGTAAATTACTTCAGCTGCACGAATGGCGGTGTCAGTCTCCGGAATGCGCTCGAGCATGCCGGTAATCTCGGTTCGCAATGTGTCCGAGATCTCGCCGCCCAGCAACTTGCCGGCGACCATATTGATGAGCGCATCGATATCCGCTGCGACATCCATCTCCTCCTGGAAGTTGATATAGATATCGTCTTCGCCGAGGTTTTGATTGGTATGGTTGAGGCCGAAGGCCTGGAAGAACATATAGTTGGTGAACAGCGTGTTCGCGTACTCGGTGGCAATTTCCAACTCGGGCGCAACGAGGCTGCTGTTTCTGATTTCGCCCGGCGGCGCATAGAACGGACTGAAGAAATTGAACACATGTGGCGCCTGCAATGGCCCCTGGCTAAACAGAATATATGACGCAGCCAGCGGATATCGGCCACTCGTGGATGTAGCGTTATACGCCTTGAATAACTGCGTCAGACGCAGCAACGGCTCTTTGAGCTTGCCATCAATTTCCATCGCCATGGACGGGCTTGCCTCAGGATCGAGCAGGATTGCTTTAACCACGGCGCCCAGATCACCACGCACCCCGGCGCCGTTGTTGTTGAATACCTCAGCAACCCGGCGCACATAGCCTGGTGATGGGTTACTCGTTGTCAGCCGCTGAATCAGGCGGATAGCCAGGAACGGCCCAACATTGTCATGATTGAAGATGTTATCCAACGCATCGGCGAGATCCTGTTCGCCAGCCTGGCCGGGCGGCAGTAGCGTGCCTCCCAGTAATATCTTCTCACCCGTATCGTGAAAATCAGGCCAGTGCTCCATGGGAAAGTACTGGCTTGAGACCGGCACACGTCCACTGCCGAAACTCGGTGATCCTCTCCAGGTCCAGCCCGTGAATACATGGGCGAAGCCCTCAATGATCTCCTGGTCGTACGTCGGGATGGGCTGGTTGTTGCTATCGAGCGCCACGGTGCCGTCGATATTGAGTTGCACGAGACCGATTGAAAACAGCTGCATCAGTTCGCGCGCATAGTTTTCATCCGGCCGAATATTGAGCGCCGGATTCGGTTTTTCGTTACCGAGCATGCTCAGGTAGACACCCATCGCCGGATGCAACGTGACCTTCTCAATCAGGTCGCGGTAATTGGCAAACGCATTCTCGGCGAGCATGTCGTAGTAATCCGCCACGGCAAATGGACGTCCCTGCAGAGCGCCCAGCTGCGACACGACCATGATTTCGGAGAGCGCGAAGGCGACACGCTGGCGCAACTGGTCGTCGCCCCAGAGTGCATTGCGGAACCAGATATCGACGCGATCAGTATGCAGCTGCCCCATAAACTGCGGCGGCGGCAATGACAGCATATGGGGCAGCTGCAACGATGCCGGTATCGTCATCTGGTCGTCGATCCAGCTTTCCTGCCGCATCGCGATAACGCTGAGCGCCTCGGACTCCGTGGCACCAAAGCTCGCCTGGTTAAGAAACTGGAAGGCCTCCGCCTTGGTGACCGACGGCGGTGGTGGAGGCGGGGGTGGCCCGGGCGCGTCTCCGCCTCCGCCGCCGCAACCAGCGACGCCGAGCAATACCGATGCCAGCAATGAAACAGTGCGATTCGCGATCATAGTCTTACCCCGTCTCTTCTCGTGCCCGGGCTATTGCCTACCGTACACGGCTTCCAGGTGATCTATCTGCTCAGCGGTCAGCAGGTTCTTGAGTCGAACGAGCATGGCCATCTGCTTCTTTTTCACCTGGTTCTCGGCCAGCAACGCTGTGCCGGCGTATTCCAGTACCTTGTCTTCGTCGATCGGTGCCCTGTCGAGTTCCAGCATGAGCGCCTGATAGGCCTCCTGCATATCCCACTCATGCTCGGCAACGCCCGCCTGTACTTCAACGACAGCCGCACGAATTGCCGTGAACTGTTCCTTGCTCAGCTGCAATGCGTCGCGATTTTCCAGGATGATGTTCGGCGCAAACAACTTGCCCTTGAACACATCCTTGGGCTGCTCGGCCATCGCCGAACCCATTCCCAGGCTGACCACGGCCAGCAGGCACAGAATTCCCTTCTTCATAGTAACGTTCCTCTATCTATGTCGGTTGACTCGATGAGCACTGGAATCTCCCCGTATATGTCAAATCGGTGCTTTGGCAGCAGTACATCGCTGGGTGCGACCCAGCTGGTAGTGCTTGCGAATTCGTCCGGGTCGACGAATTGCCATTCCTGTTCGGTCTGACGGAACTGGCTGGCGAAAACGACCGCTACGAGCGCCACGGCAGCGGCAATACCACCAATAGCTCGGGTGCGACGGCGGCGCTGTGCGATCGCGGATTCGGCTCGCGCCCAGACCGCATCGAAGTCCGGGATGCGCCCCGCCTCGGCCTTTGCCTGCCCGTTTCGCAATGCGTCGTGCAATTCCTTGTCGATGTCAGTCATTTGCCAACCTGCCCTTCAATGTCTTCTTTGCCCGGTCGTAGTGCACCCGACCGGTTCCGGTTGTGACGCCCATAACGGTGGACGCGTCTTCAATCGTCATGTCGCGGCAGAACACGAGTTCTATGATGTCGCGCTGCCTGGCGGGTAATTCCTGAACCGCCTTCCATAGTTCGGCGTGTTCGCCTGGCTCCGCCGGTTCAGCGACGTCAGCGCCGGGTTCCGAGCCCGCTTTTTCCAGCAGTCGCAGGCGCGTCGCCATGCGGCGGTAGCGGTTGCGCGACAGGTTCTGTACGACGGCAAACACGAATGTCTTCAGCGATGACTCGCCGTCAAAACGTGCTCGTCCCGTCAGCAGTTCCACATACGCCTGTTGCACAAGATCCTCCGCTACCGTCTGTTCAAAATCGCAGCGGGAGAGGGCCCAGCCGAATACCTGGCCGTGCATGGCTTCCAGTGCCGATCGAGATACTTGCGGGTTGTTATCCAGGACATCGCTGTCTCTCATACCCCCTCCCGATATCTTTGTGGCACAAGGTAGATGTTTATATGACAAGCATCGGAATAAGGAGTTACAACGTTATGTTGAACGCTGTGGCGCGAAATCAGGCGCAGTCCTCGACGGACGGAGCAAATGCTGCGCTACCGACGCGACAGCCGGTGGCTGTGAGGTGAAGCGTCAGCGAGATGGGTTCATCGCAAGCTGCTGGCTGGAACACGAGCAATATCGTAATGCCGTGCTCCTTATTTTCGTTGCGTTTGCTGACGCCCGCATCGCATTCGACGATGAAGCGATCGTTGGCGAAGGCGCCCAGGTCGTTCAGGCAATAGAAGTAGGTGAGTACCTGGGCACGAACACGGCGCGCGAGGTTTTTGTCGCCTGGCTCGAACACGCCCCAACGCGCGGCAGCGGACACGATACTAATAATCTGCAGGCAGGTACGGCGAACCGGCAGTCGTGCAAACGTGCGATGTCCTTCGCTGCCCCGCCCCATCGTGACCGATCCTTTGACGCGGCATCGACCAGCCGGCCCACTGGCAATGACATTGAGACCGGCACGATTCAGCAAGTGCGCATCCTCGTCATTGATTTCGACGGCAGGAAGCAGATGCCTGTGCAGGTCCATGCCGTGCTGGTCGAGGTCCTGCCATGGACCGTAGGTACGATCCTGTTTGCAGAGCAGGCCCGCGATCGCCCCGCCCGCCGGCCGCGCAATGTCATCACTGCGACGCTTCAACATGCGCGGATAGTAGCCAAGCATGTTGGGGCTCGCGTAGCCGAGGTCGCGGACGCCTCGTACGGCCTCCTCGGCGCTCGCCCACTCATTGCGCGGATCAACCACCAACATCGCACGCCGTTCGCGGCAATAGAGTTCAGCTGCCAAAATGGCCGCCGGACCCGTATCAATACCCTTGCCTGGCGGTGGCAGATACAGAATGTCGAAGTTCTCGACCTGCTCGAGGGCAAACAGGCCACTGCGATGTTTGCGCGAACCAACCAGGTCGTAGTCGGAGAGTTCGGTACCGTCGGTACCCGCCTGTACATGACTGACGTAGGTTGAACCAATCCGCCCGCCAGCATCCATCGTCGGTTCGGGCCGATGCGATGGGTAAGGATGCTCGACGCGTGCCAGGCTGGAAGTAAGCAATGCATCGCCGGCGAATCGCTCGTGCTCTTCCAGGTACGACACTCGGCGAAACAGCTCCTGGTCTTCTACAAGGCCCGTACCCGGATTGACGCGTTGCAGCGTCAGGTTGAACAGATCTTCATCGACGTCGATCCCGTCGTAGTCGACGGCGGCACGAATGAACTCTGTCGACCCGGGTTCGACCGCGCGCAGCACCAGGGCAGAACCGCTCGCCGGCAGGCAGATCATTGAACCGCGTGCATTGTTCGCCACGCGCACAACGTACAGCTGCAGGCCACCATGGTCGAAGAACTGTCGGACCGCAGGACCCAGGCTGGAGCGCGACCAGATGTCACCGAAACGGCGACGATAGTCGCCAAAGCTCTTGACGAGCACTGGAGTATTTACGGGACCACGAAGCGCACGGCCAACGAAAGCAGCCGTGGTCTCTGGCGACACATCGACGGGTTGATCCATCGCTGCGATTTCTGTGACCGTGATACCGTGGTCAACTGCATCTGACAAACCTGTCTCCGCACTTGGTCAGATAAGCGTGGCTCAATACTAATTCATTCGCGCTCCTCAATGCACTTCGATAATCTCGGGCAATGAGCGACTTTCTGTCAGCGACGTATCCGGCATTGGGCCAGCACCTGAAAAAGCTGCAGCTGGCGGAGCTGCCGACGCCCGTCGAGCACGCGGAATTCGATACGCCAGGTGGATTGCGATGTGTTGCGGTCAAGAGGGATGACATCACCAGCGCGCACTACGGGGGTAACAAGATTCGCAAACTGGAGTACATCTTCAGGCGCGCGCTGGACCGTGGTGCGAAGCGCGTCGCGACATTTGGCGCCGCCGGATCCAATCATGCCCTGGCAACCGCAGTGCTCGCGAAGCAGGTTGGCCTGGAATGCACGTGTTTTCTCGGGCATCAGAAGTGCACGCCGAAAGTACCCATTGCGCTGAACATGCATCGACTGCTTGGCACCGAGATCGTACGCTACGGTGGCTCTGTCGATCAGCTCGCACTGTTTCGCAAGTACCTGCAAAACCGCGACACCTGGGTGGTACCGCTTGGCGGCTCAAGCTGGCTCGGTGCGGTCGGCTTCGTGAGCGCTGGACTGGAGCTTGCACAACAGGTACGAGATGGTGAATTGCCCTGCCCTGATCGCATCTACATTGCTACTGGCACCATGGGCAGTACCGCGGGACTCGCGCTGGGTCTTGCCGCTGCCGGCCTGCCTACCAAAGTTCATGCTGTATGCGTGGTCGACGAGCGGTTTGGCAACCCGGTCATGCTGGATCGCCTGATCTGCAAGACAGCCCTGATGCTCAACCGCCTCGACCCTTCCTTTGATTCAGGAATGGCGAAAAAGGCGAAGCTCGTGTGGCGCGGCGAATTCCTGGCGGGCGGCTACGCAGTCGTTGATGAGCGCATCAGTGATGCGGTCGAAGTTGCGCGCGATGATCTTGGTCTGGCCCTGGAAACGACGTACACAGGCAAGGCAATGGCCGCAATGTTGCACGATTTGCAGCAGCCCGATTACAACGGTGAGCAATACCTGTTTTGGAATACACATAACTCACGGGAACTGCCTGTGACGGCCGACAAGCCGGAATCGCTCGACAATATTCCGGAAGAGTTCCTGCGCTACTACCATTGAATGGAGATAAAACAATGACCGACTACAAACTGACTTACTTCGATATGGATGGCGGGCGCGCAGAGCCTATCCGAATCGCGTTTCACGCGGCGGGCATCGAATTCGAGGATATCCGGATTTCGTTTCCTGAATTCATGGAGCAGCGACAAAGTATGCGATTCAACTGCGTGCCGGTGCTGGTAATAGACGGTGTTGTTGTGACTCAAAGCAATGCGATGTGCCGTTTTGCCGGTAAGAAGGCGGGCCTGTATCCCGAGGACGATGTGCAGGCTCTTTATTGCGATGAAGCGATGGGCGCGATTGAGGATCTACTGCACAACGTGGTGCAAACGTTTGGCCTCGAGGGCGACGAACTCAAAGCCGCGCGCGAGAAGCTCGTCGATGGATGGTTGACCGTGTTTCTGAAAGGACTGAATGAGCTGCTGGAACGCGGCGGCGATTATTTTGCTGATAATCGCCTGACCGTGGCCGATCTAAAGGTATTTGGTATCACTCGCTGGCTGATGTCGGGCCAGCTCGATCACGTCCCCACCGATATTGTCGAACGCCTCGCACCTCGGCTCGTCGCTCACGAACAGCGCGTAGCAATCGACCCTATAGTGATTGCGTACTACGCGTCCAGGGCGGCATGAGAGCAGTTCTTCTTTGGCTGACTCTGGCAGTCTCACCCACTCTTGCCGACGACACGCCACCTCCGAGCTTTCGGGTTGCACTTGAAGTAACTACACGTGACGACGACGCCAGGGAGCGAGTGACAAAGTACCTTCGGAATGAACTCCGAGGCATTGGCGACATTGTCGTCACAGCAGACGACCCGGACTACAAACTCTATGTCGTCCTGACAGAGATGCGAGCCGGAGGCGGACGAATTGCCTACGTGCTTACGATCTCTGCCGCGAGCTTCTTTCCCGACGGCTATTTCGAGACAATCCTGAGGAACGATCTTCGGAATTCTGATGAGGTGTTGCAGCGGCTTAACGAGGTTCCTGTTTACGAACACCAATTTGTGTCGTTAGCCGGGCCAACGGAAGCACACTTGATAGAAACCGTAACGAGTTCAATCGCCAACGTTAATACCTACCTGCTTGAGCCCACGAGAGTAAAACGTAGTACGAACGCAAATGGCGAACGTCCGGTAAGAGGCCTTACCCCACTTTGATGGACACCTTGAATGTCCGCAATAATGCGGAGGGAGGTGTTCCATGACGAAGAAGAAATACCAGCGCTACAGCGCTGATTTCAAGAGCCTTGCCTTGAGGCGGGCCAGTGAAGATGGTGTGACGGACAAAGAGGTCTGCGAGGATCTCGGGGTCAGCGAGCGTCAGTTACGACGCTGGCGAGATCAATTCCGTCTGGATGGGGGCGAATCGTTTCCTGGTGTAAACCAATCACAAAGCGAAGAGGTGGCAGAGCTCAAGCGCAAACTCAAGAGGGCTGAACAGGAAAGGGATTTTTTAAGAGATGCGGCGGTTTTCTTTGCCAAGGAGTCGAAGTGAGATATGCGTGTATCGCTCGACGCCGCAACCAGTATCCGGTGGACTTAATGTGCCAGCTTCTGGCCGTGTCGCGCAGCGGTTACTACGCGTGGCGCAGCCGACCTGAGAGTCAGAGAGCGCAAGAGGATCGGCGTCTGTTAGTGGCAATAGAGCGTATCCATGCAGCCAGCGGTGGCGTCTATGGAAGCCCCAGGATCTGGGCCGAGCTCAAAGAAGAAGGCTACCGTTGCGGGCTCAACAGAGTGGCCCGATTGATGTGCCGTGCGGGTCTCGTGGGATGTCCTAAACGACGATTTAAGGTCACAACCCAGCGTGACCCCGCCCACCCTGTAGCGGACAACCTGCTCAACCAGGACTTCTCAGCATCACGTCCTAACCAGTACTGGGCGGCTGATATTACCTACATCGCAACGCATCAGGGGTGGTTGTACCTGGCCGTTGTCATGGATCTTTACTCACGACGTATCGTCGGTTGGTCGATGGATCGATGGAACAGTCGCCACCTGGCCATCAACGCACTGAACATGGCGATCGAGCAGCGGCAACCGGATGGCGTGCTGCTGCATCACTCTGATCGCGGTGCGCAGTATACGAGTGAAGACTTCCGCGATGAACTCGACAAGCATGGCATCACATGCAGCATGAGCGCGCGTGGAAACTGTTACGACAATGCTGTCGTCGAGAGCTTCTTCGGACTACTGAAACGCGAGCGCGTTAACCAAACACGTTATCTAACCAGAGACGAAGCAAAGCAAGATATCTTCGACTACATCGAGTGCTTCTACAATCGAAAACGCCGACACAGCTATCTTGGTAATATAAGTCCGGCTGCTTATGAAAAACGGGCCATCGGCCAATTACAAACTGTCCATTAAACCGGGGCAAGAC
>CAVROF010000016.1:0-14229 GCA_963722775.1 uncultured Gammaproteobacteria bacterium | reverse complement strand
AAGGCTGTGTTGACTTCCACTTCGCGAATCAGGCCCAGAACTTCCTGCTGCGTGCTGGGCAGTTCTCGCACCTGTGCATTCAGGTTATTCAGCTGAGATGTGAGTTGCTCGATTTGGCGATCCAGGGCGATCACTGTCGGGTGGGCCGGCGTGAACGCCAGGGTGACCTTTTCGCGTTCCTGCCGAATCTGGTTGAGCTGCGCTTCAATCGAGACAATCGTTTGCAGGACGGCCTGAGTTTCGAGGGGCAGGTCGACGGAACCCTTCTCCAGCCGATAGGCATTCAGCTTCAGCTCCGCCGCCTCCATACTCTGGCGTACGAGCGGCAGTTGCTCCTCGAGGAAACCCAGCGTTTGCTTCGCTTCCTCGGTCCTGCGATCCACGTTCTGCCGCACATAGACGGTGGCTATCTCGTCAACCTGTTCCTGAACACTTTGTGGGTTGGTCCCACGGACGCGTAGCGAGAGAATCCCGGACCACTCACCCTTCTCCTCTACGCTGAGACGCCCCTGCAGGGCCTGGATACTCGCCAGACGGGATCCGCGCCGTACCCGGAACGCCTGACCCGGTTCACCCTGCAACGCGGAGACAAATAGTATGAAGCGTTCTTCGCCCGGCAGCGCCATCATGGCCACCTCGCCTACAGCCCCGCTTAGTAGAAGTGCGTCACCTGCATCGTACAAGTCGTATTGGCCTGTACCTGTCAATACCAGGCGCAGCGACTGACCACGCATGGAATCCGGCAGGTCGAGTGTGTCGACCTTGATCGCCGGGCGCTCACCGGCAGGCAACCTGCGTGCTATCGCAGCACCAAGTTCGGTAGAAAACTCGGGTGTCGCGCTGATATCGAGTTTCAGCTTGTCAACGACCGGACCAAGGACAGAGCGAGACTTCAGTATCTCCATCTCCGCATTGACCGGTGTGTAGTCGTCTAACATCGCCGTGACGTCAAGACTGGACAGGCCGGATGTTTTCTCTTCGACCTGCAACAGAGCATCTGCCTGGTAAATAGGCACAGCCGTATAGGCCTTGTACGCGCCGATTAGTAGAGCCAGTAAGGTAATAGCGATAATCAGCCAGCGATTCTCGATCAGGACACCGAGCAATTCGCCCAGGTCAATCTCTTCGTCATCCATGTCGGGTGTCGGCTGGTACATTTTGATTTCCTTGCGGTGCGCCCGTCACTATTTCGTTCCAATGTGTCTGCGATGCCAATAACGCTAATCGACGGCAACAACTGGCTAATCACGCGATTCCATTGCGAGATGCTTGCGGTGTCGACAAAGATGACGTCCTGCGCCTGCATCTCAAATCGCTCCGCGAGCAGCATGCCTGTCGCGTAGCGCGCATCGAGGTGAAAAATCTCAGGTTGTTCCTTGTCCGACCCACGCACGACGTAGATTGCACCGGGATCTGCCGAGGTCTGTATTACGCCACCCACTTCGCCGATCGCTGCGGCCAGCGACAGCTGCCCATTCATAATTTCGACCGACTTCGGCGACTTGACCTCACCCATCACGAACACTTTTTGCTGGCTGCGATCGAGCACATTGACGATGTCACCATGCTGCAACATCAGGTTCTGGCTGGAGTCGGCATGATCGTAGAGTGCTTTGAGGTCGATCTCGTAGACCTTGCCATTGCGTGAAATATTGACGCCGCTCTTGTGCGCGTCCGGCGTGAGGCCACCGGACAGGCTGATCGCATCGGCAATCGTCAGCGGCACATCATTGAGCGGCAGCAGGCCGGGAGTATTCACTTCGCCCACCACGTAAACACGCTTGCTCCGAAAGGCGACGACGCGAACGTCAAGCTGCGGATTCTGGATATAGGTGCTGAGTTTCTCAGTCAAGATGTCGCGAAGTGCAGCGATATTCATCCCTGCGGCTTTGACCATGCCAACGTAAGGATAGTAAAGATAACCATCCTCACCGACCTGTTGGCCTGCGCTCTCGGCATCGCGGAACGACCCGGCAGGAATCGTCAGCTCGGGGTGATCCCAGACCGTGATCTGCAGCACGTCGCCGACACCGATCACGTAGCCTTGCGGCCGCGCGGTGAATTCTTCGGCCACCTTGCGCACCTTGAACGACTGCGCCGCTTCCATCTGGTTTAGCAGATCGAGAGTGATCGGCGTAACCCGAACAACAGTGCCACCCGCAACCTCGGCCGGTTCCGTCATCTTCATTCCGGGCGCCATCCCGCACGCGCCTTGCAACACGGCGACGAGAATGATCCCTGCTTTTGCCCAAGCCTTCATTGTTCCTGATCTATACCTTTATCTTCTCTGCCCAACTGGCAACACCGCTCTGGATGTCGGCCAGCGCCTGCTCGTACTGTTCCTTCGGTCGCCGATAGGGATCGTCGACGTCCTTGTCCTGCCATTCGCAAAGTCGATGCACCTTGCCTCGTGCTGTCGGGTCCGCATCGTCAATCGCCCGCTTGTGACCCGCCTCCATCACCAGCACGAGGTCCGCGGCACTCACCATATCCGGGTGAATCTGCCGCGCACGATGCGCGGTGATATCCACGCCGAGCTCGTCCATCAACTCGATGGAAAACTCGGACGCCGGGTATCCCACCAGGGCCCCGAGCCCAGCCGACTCGACTGTAAAACCGTCTTGTTCTCTCAACTCGCGCTTCAGCAACGCCTCCGCCATCGGACTGCGGCAGATATTGCCCACGCAAACAACGAGTATGTGCCTGATCATTATCGTTTTTTCAGGCACTCAGTTCGTTTATCTGATGTAGATTGAACATAATAATGCCTAAGTCATTGATTCCTGTCTATCGGGTCTTTGTCGGGCTCGTCCAGCGGATGAAGCCGCGGGTATCGCTCGTATCGATGCCACTCGCCATTTCCTCGCGCCGCTCGAAGCCGGCACCGATGTCGAACGTCCCGATTTTGGAAAGAAATGAATACTGAATATCGATGCTCGCCAGGTCCTGCGGGTTGATGGCAACGCTGTGATTCGGGTCGGAACCCACCCTGTTCAGGTCACCAATGCGCCCCAATACGTGCCAGGAATTGCCTTCAGAGGTCGTGACCACCGCACCCGCGCTGACGACCCTACCATCGTTGTCCAGGCCATGCCCGATAATGCGACCGTAGTAGGTGTATCCGGACTGGTAGATGCCGTTGGCGGTAACCAGCAGCCGTAGAGAACCTCGCTCTTGACCGCATCACAGCTCGTCGCGGCCCCCTCGACAAACCAGCGGTACGACGTCTGATTGCGCGTTATCCCGCTTCCCTCGATACCAAACTGCGCGAGGTAGCGACTCGGAAAACCGCCCGCCTCGTCCTCACCGATCATTTGTCCGTAGAGCGAGACCGGCGTGCCGAACCACAGGTTGGTCCAGCGCGCGTCGAAGCCAGCCATCTGGTTGCCGGGCTCATTTTCTTCGGTCGTTCCTGCATCACCGATATTGTCTTTGCCCAGGAGCAGGTCCCAGAACGTATCAGCACCACAGGGACGTCCTTCGCCGCACCACTGTGCTGTCCGGGAAATACCGATCTCGAGGCCCTTCAGCGGCCGAATATTCACGCGCATACCAAAAAACCGCGCATCCGGAACGCACGCTCGCTCTCGAGCTGCCCCCAGATCACGTTCAGGTCCCACGGGCCGATCCAGCTGATCCACCTGGGATTCGGCGCGTGCGTCCTGTTGCGACCAATCGTGAACGCAGGAATGGGTCGCGCATTGTTCGACAGAATCAGGCTGCCGTCCCAACCCGGACCCCACCAGCGATCCATGGTGCTGGCGGCGACCGACCAGTTGCCAAAGTCGACACCGAGCTGGCTACCGTCCGCGCGCACGTCCTCGCCGTCTGCAGGCTTATCGAGAGCCGACACATTGAGATCGACGCTGATGTGTTCGCTGAACCAGGAAACACCCGCCTCCAGCTCGCCGCGCGCGCGTGGCGTATCCGCGAAGCCACGAATATTCACCGGCTCTTCCGCAGCCGCCAGGCTGCCACCGAAGGCGACCTGGCCGCGCCCGGTCTCGCGCTGCGCCCTTGCAAGGATCCGGTTGAACGTTGGCAGAACCTTGTTGGGCAGGACGATATCGTTCGCCTGCACAAATTCGAGATCGGCGAGCACCGCATCCCAGGAAATCGGCCAGGTCGTTACCGGGCCGCTAATGGCGCCGTAGTCGGCGAGCACCTGGATGTCATGCCGCAGGCCCACATCGCCCGGTTGGGCGGCTGGAGCGGCAATTACGGTCTGAACGAGCAGGCAGGAAATGGCTGCGATGAGCCATTGATGGGCAGGAATTCTCATGGCGCGATTGTCACCCGCATGGCTTGCGCCGACAAGTCAGGATTTCGCGAGCTTCTTGCCGAGCTCAACGCCCCACTGATCGAACGAGTCGATACCCCAGACAACGCCTTCCACGAACACCTTGTGTTCGTACAGGGCGATGAGCTGGCCGAGCGTGTCGGGCGTCAGCTTCTTGAAGTGAATCGTATTGCTCGGGCGATTGCCCTCATGCACGCGCCAGGGTTCCACAGGAGGGCCGACAGGGGCTGTGCCTTCCATGAGCGCCTGCGCCTGCGCCATGCAGTTCGCGGTCGCCAGCTTCGACGACTGCGGCAACAGGAAATCGACCGGCACAAAACGCGTGCCCTGGTGCATCAGCTGCATGAACGAATGCTGCGCATTGCTGCCCGCCTCGCCCCAGATGATCATGCCCGTATTGCAGCGCACCGGTTTGCCGTCCATGCGCACGCTCTTGCCGCTGGACTCCATCTGCAGCTGCTGCAGGTAGGCCGGGAATCGATCCAGTCGATTCGTGTAGGGCAGGATGCACTGGCTTTGTGCGCCGAAGAAGTTGTTGTACCAGATGCCCAGCAGCGCCAGCAGGACCGGCATGTTCTCGTCCATCGGTGCCTGCCGGAAATGCAGGTCCATACGGCGCCCGCCGGCAAGAACCTGTCGGAACACATCCATGCCAACGATCAACGCGAGCGAAAGACCCACTGCGGACCACATCGAATAGCGGCCGCCGACCCAGTCCCAGAAACCGAAGCGATAGTCCGACCGGATACCGAAGTCGTCGAGCGCCTCGTGATTGGTCGACGCCGCCACGAAGTGGTATTGCACGGCCACGGCATCCAGCTTCGCGACGATCCAGTCGCGCGCAGCCCGCGCGTTGACCATCGTCTCCTGCGTTGTGAACGTCTTCGAGCAAACGACGAACAGGGTCCGTTCCGGATCCAGTTCTTCTTTCAGGTCGTCGAGCTGCGTGCCGTCGATATTGGACACGCTGTGATAGCGAAAGCCGTCTTTCCAGTACGGCCTGAGCGCCTTGCTCGCCATAACGGGCCCGAGGTCCGAGCCACCAATACCGATATTGACGATGTCGGTGATTTTCTTGCGCGTGCTGCCGCGAATCCTGCCGCTGTGGACGCCGTCAACGAAGGCCTCCATCTTCGTCAGCACTTCCCAGATCTCGCGCACACCCGGTGTTTCGAGTGCGACCATGTCCGATATCTTCGAACGCAATGCGACATGCAGGACTGAGCGACCCTCTGTCCTGTTGATCTTCTCGCCCGCGAACATGGCTTCGATGGCTGCAGGCACGTCGGCCTGCTTCGCCAGTTGCGCGAAGCGCTTTAGCGTCGTCGCATTGACGTGATTCTTTGAGTAATCGAGAACCAGGTCACCGGCTTTAAGCCTGAAGCGACTGCCGCGCTTTTTGTCGCGCGCGAACAGGTCACGCAGGTGCTTGCTGCGCATGTCGTCTTTGCGGTGCTCCGCCAGCGCCTTCCAGGCAGGAAGGTCGGTTGGGTAGCGGGCAGAGAGTTTTCGCTCGGTGTAGTTCTTGGGCACGTGTCAGGCGCTTTGTTTCAGCTCGTCTTTGTAAAACTCAAGATACCATTCCACGAACTTCTTGACGCCAGTTTCTATCGGCGTGCTGGGCTGGTACCCCACATCGTCCGCCAGGGCCTGCGTGTCGGCCCAGGTGTCGGGCACATCGCCCGGCTGCAACGGCAGCAGGTTCTTCTCAGCTTCCTTGCCCAGGCATTTCTCGACGGCACCGATGTAATCCATAAGCTCAATCGGCTGCTGGTTGCCGATGTTGTAAATGCGGTACGGCGCCATGCTCGTCCCAGGATCAGGTTTCGCTGCGTCCCAGTTCTCGTTCGGCGTCGCCGTGTTATCGCTGGTACGAACAACGCCCTCGACAATGTCATCGATGTAGGTGAAGTCGCGCTTGTGCTTGCCGTAGTTAAAGACGTCGATCGGCTTGCCTTCAATAATGGCGCGCGTGAACAGGAACAAAGCCATGTCCGGGCGACCCCACGGACCGTAGACCGTAAAGAAACGCAGTCCTGTCGTCGGCAGGTTGTAGAGATTCGAGTACGTGTGCGCCATCAGCTCGTTGGCCTTCTTGGTCGCACCATAAAGCGCCAGCGGGTGATCGACATTCTGATGGATCGAGAACGGCATCGTCGTGTTGGCGCCGTACACGGAACTCGACGACGCGTAGGTCAGGTGCTGCACATCGTTGTACCGGCAGCCCTCCAGGATGTTCAGGAATCCAACGATGTTGCTATCGATGTAGGAATGCGGGTTCTCAATGGAATAACGCACGCCGGCCTGCGCAGCCAGGTGGATGACCTTGTCGAACTTCTCTTTGGCGAACAGCGCTTCCATCGCGGGGCGATCGGCCAGATCGATGCGGGCCATCGAGAACGCATCGTAGTTGTCGAGGACCGCGGCGCGTGACTCTTTGAGTTTGACGTCGTAGTAATCGTTGAAGTTGTCGAGACCCACGACGGTGTCGCCGCGCTCGAGCAGCTGCTTCGCGGTATGAAAACCAATGAAGCCGGCTGCGCCTGTGACAAGAATTTTCAAGGATGCCTCCTACAGGCGATCGTCTACAGCGTCGGACGGCAGCACGTACTTGATATCGTAGAGTACGGACCGGTCTTTACAGAACGCCCTGATACCCTCAGCGCCAAGCGCCCTGAACTGATCGTGCGCGACCGCGATAATAACTGCATCATACGCCCCCTGCTCCGGGTCGGCGACGAGATCGAGCCCATACTCATCCGTGGCTTCGGCGGCGTCGACCCAGGGGTCGTGCACGTCGACGCTCATGCCGTAGGACACCAATTCGGCCACGATATCCACGACCTTGGTATTCCTGAGGTCCGGGCAGTTTTCCTTGAAGGTCAGGCCGAGCACCAGGACGCGCGCACCGTGGGGTGCGATCTCCTTGCCCAGCATCTGCTTGATGACCTGTGAAGCGACGTACAACGACATGTTGTCGTTAATGCGCCGTCCGGCAAGAATCATCTGCGGATGGTAGCCAAGCTGCTCCGCCTTGTACGTCAGGTAGTAAGGATCCACGCCGATGCAGTGTCCACCAACAAGCCCCGGCCTGAACGGCAGGAAATTCCACTTGGTCCCCGCTGCCAGCAACACCTCCTCGGTGTCGATGCCAACGCGCTCGAAGATCATCGCGAGCTCATTCACGAGAGCAATGTTCACGTCGCGCTGTGTGTTTTCGATCACCTTCGCCGCTTCGGCGACCTTGATACTGGACGCCTTGTGCGTGCCGGCCGTGATGATCGATGCATACACCTCGTTCACAAAGTCGGCCGCTTCCGGCGTCGACGCCGACGTCACTTTCAGAATCGACGGCAGGCGATGCTCCTTGTCACCCGGGTTGATCCGCTCCGGGCTGTAACCCACGAAGAAGTCTTCGTTCATCTTCAGGCCCGAGTCGGCCTCGAGCAACGGCACGCAGAATTCCTCGGTCGCGCCGGGATAAACGGTCGACTCGTAGACGACAACGTCGCCCTTCTTGATGACCTTGCCGAGCGTCATGCTCGCCGCGCGCAGCGGCGTCAGCACCGGGCGATTGCTGTCCCCGATCGGGGTTGGCACTGTGACAATGTAGAAATTGCAGTCTGCAATAGCGTCGACGTTCGAGGTGTACGTCAGGTGGCCGGCCTCGGCGAGTTCTTCGCTCGAGCACTCCAGCGTGGTGTCCGTTCCGTCTTCCAGTTCGGCGACACGGCCCTCGTGAATGTCAAAACCAACGGTCGGGTACAACTTGCCAAATTCCACCGCGAGCGGCAGGCCCACGTAACCGAGGCCAACGACGCCGATACGCAGGTTCTTGATGTCAAAGGACATTGAGGGACTCTCCGGAAATCAGGTGCTTATGTAGCACACCCTGTTTACGGAAATATGTGCGGGACATCACTGTCCCCCACAATTGGTTAGCCGAGGTACCAGAGCGCCAGCAGGCCCGTGATGCTCATCGTGATCGTGTACGGCACCGCCATGATGACCATGCGGCCGTAGGACAGCCGAATCAGCGGCGCCAGTGCCGAGGTCAGCAGGAACAGGAACGCGGCCTGGCCGTTCGGTGTCGCGACAGACGGGATGTTCGTGCCCGTATTGATCGCCACAGCCAGCGCGTCGAACTGGTCGCGAGTGATCTCGCCAGCATTGAACATCTGCTGGACCTCACCGATGTACACGGTAGCGACGAAGACGTTGTCACTGATCATCGACAACCCGCCGTTGGCCAGGTAGAACAGCGCTTCCTGAGTCTTGCCCTCGTAGGTCATGACCCAGTGAATGACGGGCGAGAACAACCCCTGCTCGTGGATAACTGCGACGATCGCAAAGAACACGACCAGCAGCGCCGTGAATGGCAGTGCCTCTTCAAACGCATGGCCAATTCGATGCTCTTCGGTGACGCCATTGAAGGCCGTCGCCAGCACAATAACCAGCAGGCCTACGACACCGGGCTCCGCCAGGTGGAAGCCCAGCGCCAGGATCAGAATAACCGCGACCACGCCCTGTACGACGATTACTACTTTTTCCTCGCGCGTCCGCTTCGAACTCATATCGCGGTCGTATTCCTCGAGCACTTCGCGCACCTTGGGTGAAAGCTGTGCACCATAGCCGAACACTTTGGTCACCTCGAGCATGGCGCAGGTGAGCAGCCCGACCACCAGCACTGGCATGGAAATATGTGCCATTTGCATGAAGAACTCGACGAACTCCCAATCCATGATCTCGGCAATCAGGAGATTTTGCGGTTCGCCGACGAGCGTAGTCACACCACCCAGCGCTGTGCCGACCGCGCCGTGCATCATCAGGCTGCGGAGAAATGACCGGAAGTTCTCGAGATCCTCACGGTGTAACTCGACAACCTGATCATCCGTTGTCGGGTCATGGTCGTGGTCGAATTTCTTACCCGATGCCACTTTGTGGTAAACGCCGAAAAAGCCCGCTGCAACCGTGATGATCACGGCCGTGACGGTCAGCGCATCAAGAAACGCGGAGAGAAACGCCGCTGTAAACGAGAACAGCAGCGAGAGGAGAACCTTGGACCGCACGCCGAGCAGAATCTTCGTAAACGTGAAGAGCAGCATCTCACGCAGGAAGTAGATACCGGCAACCATGAACATGAGCAGCATGATGACCGGGAAATTGACTTCCGCCTCGTGGAATACCATTTCCGGCGTCGCGAGCCCCAGGACGATCGCCTCGACCGCAAGCAAACCGCCGGGCTGCAACGGGTAGCATTTCAACGCCATGGCCAGCGTGAAAATGAACTGCAGGATAAGGACCCACCCGGCCACGAACGGATCGTAGATTGCGACAATCGGGTTGATTATCAGAAAGCCGATAATCGTGAGCTTGTACCAACTCGGAGAATTGCCGAGAAAATTCTTGTGCAACGCTTCTGCGAACGTGTAAGCCATTTGGCGCTTATCCTTATTTTTGCTTGCGCTCCCCCGGGAGCGAACGGGTGATTCTAGTCAATATCCCAGACGCACGCACCGGATTTACGAATTTTCTCGAGCATGGCTTCGTGGGCGGCGGCTTCTTCGGCGGTAGCCTTGATGACGGTGAGCCTGTAGGAAGCGGCTTCTTGTGGGAGGGCCTTCAGGCCCGAATTCGCGGCTGAAGCCGCTCCCACAGATTCCTGTCCAACACCCTCTTCCTCGTCCAGCAGCAGGCTCGACTGCCCGCCCGTCATCGCAAGGTAGACCCGCGCCAGCAGCTCGGAGTCGATCAGCGCACCATGGACGTCGCGCTTGGAGGCATCCACCTCGTAGCGCTTGCACAGTGCGTCGAGGCTGTTGCGCTGGCCGGGGTGAATCTCGCGGGCCAGTGTCAGCGTGTCGAGCACTTTGCAGTGATCCGTGATTTTCGGCTGCTGGTGCTTCATGAGCCGGAGTTCGTGCTCGATGAAGCCCACGTCGAAGTCGGCGTTGTGAATAACGAGTTCGGCGTCTTTCACGAACGCGATGAACTCATCCACGACCTCGGCAAAGCGCGGCTCGGTTTCGAGTTGCGCGCGGCTAATGCCATGCACCGCCTCGGCGCCTTCGTCAATGTCGCGTTCCGGGTTCAGGAAGCGATGGAACTCGCGCCCGGTCAGGCGGCGATTGACCATCTCGATGCAACCGATCTCGATGATGCGATGCCCCTGGGCGGTCGACAGCCCCGTGGTTTCAGTATCAAGAACGATCTGTCTCATAGCGCATCAATCCCGAGGTTCGCCAGCTCGTCCGCCGCTTCGTTGCCCGGATTGCCGTCATGGCCCTTCACCCACTTCCACGTAATGTCATGCCGCTGGGTCGCCTCGTCGAGCGCTTCCCAGAGATCCTGGTTCTTCACAGGTTTCCTCGCGGACGTTTTCCAGCCGCGCTTCTTCCAGTTCGCCAGCCACTCGTTGATGCCGTCCATGACGTACTTGGAGTCCGTGTGCAGCGTGACCCTGCTCGCGCTCTTCAGCGCGTTCAGCGCCTCGATGGCGGCCGTCAGCTCCATGCGGTTGTTGGTGGTTTCGGCCTCGCCGCCATGCATCGTCTTACGATGACGCCCGGCAATCAATACGACGCCCCATCCGCCCGGGCCGGGATTCCCTCTGCACGCCCCGTCGGTGTAAATCTCAATGGTCTTGGTCAAAGCCTACTTCTGGTCAAAACGAATTCTGGATACTCGCGTGGATGGTTCGGCCAGCCCCGCGACGACCTTCGGCTTGCGCCACCAGAGCGGCCTCACCGGCGTCATCGTGCTGACCCGCTTTTGCGCCGTGAGCATATAGCAAGCCGCCAACTCGGGCCACAGGGCCTGCCCGCGCCGCTCCCATTTCTGCGTGCCGCTGACGGACTTGCGCGGCAGGGGCCAGCGGAAAAAATAGCGGGACGTGGCCCGAATGCGCATGTCGAGCAATTGCAGCCAGTCAGTGAGGCGCCGGTCCGAGATCAGGTGATCGGCCCCCGGCGGCATCCCGGCACCCGGGATCAGGCGCCTGAGGCCCCACAACCCGCCCGGCTTGAAGCCGAGAATCACGATGTGGCCATTGGCGCGCAGAACGCGGTCGACTTCGCGCAGCACCGCGTGCGGACGGTCGTTGAAATCCAGCGTGTGAGGCAACAGAACCGCGTCTATCGAATCGCTCTCGATGGGCAGCCTGTGGAGCTCCCCAATGGCGGAAGGCCCGCCGGCGGCCGTCTCAGCGATCACGGCGCATTGCTGCGTCCTGGTGAAGCGCATGAACGTCCGGTTTTCGCCCCACAGACCCAGCTGCAGGCACTGCTCACCGAAGATCCCGTCAAGGGCTTCTTCCACAACACGGGCTTCCTGCAGCAGCAGAGCCTCGCCCAGCGGCGATTGCAGCCATTCCTGCGTTTTGTGTGAACTTACCCCTTGCACAACATTTCCGCCTCAGTAGGATAGCCCGATGTCTTACATATTCCGGGCGACGACCCAGCAATTATTGCAGAGAATTCGGGCCTTTGGCGCCATCTCTGTCACCTTTTTCGCATTCCTGGCGCCGCCCGTGGCCGCCGAGCCGTCGCTGACCCTGATTTCCCCGGTCGCTGGCATCGAGATGCCCTCGTCGCCCGCCCGCGCCGAAGACGTACTGTCCAGGCTGCGTGCCGGCTTCGAACTGACCTACGAAGACAATCATCGCACCGCGGCCGAACTCAAGTGGTTCGCGAAGCACCCGGAATACCTGAATCGCGTATTCACGCGCGCCCAGCGCTACCTGCCGTACATCCTGTCCGAACTCGAGCGCCGCGACATGCCGCTCGAGCTGGCCCTGCTGCCCATCGTCGAAAGCGCCTACGACCCGTTCGCGTACTCGCATGGCCGCGCCGCGGGTCTGTGGCAAATGATCCCCGGCACGGCGAAACGCTTTGGCGTGAAACAGAACTGGTGGTATGACGGTCGCCGCGATGTGGTCGACTCGACCCGCGCCGCCCTCGACTATCTCGAGTACCTCGAAGAACTCAACGACGGCAACTGGCTCAACGCCATCGCGTCCTACAATTCGGGCGAAGGCAACGTGCTGCGCGCCGCGCGCAAGAATCGCAAGGCGAACAAGCCGATCGACTTCTGGTACCTGAAGCTGCCCAAAGAAACGAGCATGTACGTGCCCAAGCTGCTGGCGCTGGTTGAGATTGTCGCTGACCCTGGCAAGTACAACCTGACGCTGCCCGAAGTACCGAATGAGCAGCAGTTCGTGGTCGCAGATATCGACACGCAGCTCGATCTGGCACTCGCGGCCGAACTCGCCGGCGTTAACGTCGACACGATCTACCAGTACAACCCCGGCTACAACCGCTGGTCGACGGACCCCGCGGGTCCGCATCGGCTCGTCATGCCCGTGGATGTCGCTGATCAGTTTACGGCCGCGCTGGAGCAGGTCCCGACACGCGAGCGCGTGCGCTGGCAGCGCCACAAGGTGAAGAACGGTGAGGCGATCTCGCAGATCGCAGAGAAGTACAACACGACGGTCTCGGCCCTGCGTGCCGCCAACAATATGCGCGGTAATACGATTCGTGCCGGCCACTACCTGATGATCCCGGTCGCCACCAGACCGCTCAGCGCCTACAGCCAGAGCGCCGATGCGCGGCTGGCCAAGACGCAGAACCGCAAACGGTCCGGCAACAAGATCGAGCACGTCGTGCGCAGCGGCGAGAGTTTCTGGACGATCTCGCGACGCTACAACGTGACGCATCGCCAGGTCGCTGCCTGGAATGGCATGGCACCGGGTGACACGCTGTCGGTTGGCAAGAAACTGGTGATCTGGACCGATGGGGCCGTCGCCAGCATCGATCAGCCACGCACGTCACCGACCGCTGCGCTGGGTAACACCACCCGCAAACTGCGCTACACCGTACGCAACGGCGACTCGCTGTACCTCATCGCCCGCAAGTTTCGGGTTGGCATCGACCAGATCGCCCGCTGGAACAGTATCGACAGAAACAAGATCCTGCGGCCGGGCCAGAAACTCACGATGTATGTCGATGTGACGGCGCAGTCCAGCTAAAATAGCCGCCTTTCGGATTCACACTGGGGAAAATCTATGGGCTTTATGGCCGGCAAGAAGGCGCTGATCGTTGGCGTCGCGAGCGATCGTTCTATTGCATCAGGCATCGCCGAAGCCTTCGCGCGCGAAGGTGCGGAAATTGCATTCACCTACCAGAACGACAAACTGCAAAGCCGTGTCGAGAAACTCTCCGCGCGCCTCGGCCAGAATCCCGACCTGCTCTTCCCGTGTGACGTCACCTCCGATGACGAGATCGACGCTGTGTTTGCCGGGCTTGGCAAGCACTGGGATGGCCTGGACGTCCTGGTCCATTCCGTGGGTTTCGCACCGCGCGAGCAGCTCGCGGGCGGCTTCACCGAGTCGATCACCCGAGAGGGTTTCGCGATCTCGCATGACATTTCGGCGTACAGCCTCGCCGCACTGGCGAAAGCCGCGTTGCCGATGATGGAAGGCCGCGATGCGGCGATTCTCACCCTGACCTACGACGCGGCGACCAAGGTCGTGCCCAACTACAACGTCATGGGCCTCGCCAAAGCGAGCCTGGAGTCCTGTGTACGCTTCCTGGCGGCCGATCTTGGTCCCAAGGGGATTCGGGTTAACGCGATCTCAGCGGGCGCTGTAAAGACGCTGGCAGCGGCTGGTATCGGTGGCTTCCGGAAAATGCAGAGCTATGCCGTCAAGGCCTCGCCCTTGCGCCGCACGGTCACGCTCGAGGAAGTTGGCAATACGGCCGCGTTCCTCTGCTCGGACCTGGCGTCAGGCATCACCGGCGAGACGACCTTCGTCGACGCCGGCGTCAACATCATGGGTATGGTCTTCGACGAGGACTAAGTACAGGTACCGGACACCATAGACTCGGTCTATGGTGTCCGGTACCAATTGATTTCGACGAAGAGTAGGAGCG
>CAVROF010000015.1:0-172869 GCA_963722775.1 uncultured Gammaproteobacteria bacterium | reverse complement strand
GGACCAGCGGTTTCAATACGCCCTCCTGTGGCCCTAATGGATACAGACCGTTGTCAGGTTGTCGGCTGATTCGCCCGAAACTCTACGCTAACGCGGCTCGAAACCCATATCGGGCACTGACAACATAATATCAGCTGGGTAACAATCCGTGATGAAAAATCATTCATCATTGTACAAACGCCACCGATAAGCTTCGAAGCCACGGTGTTGCTCACCGTGAACTGCTCCCGGATACTGTTCGTGAATTGTGTCAGATTCGATCTGGAACGTGGACGCAGTTACGTCCCGCAGATTTGGCCGCATAAAGGGCCGTATCGGCCCGCTTTATCAGTGAATTGACTGTTTCATGCGGACGGGCCTGCGCAATGCCAATGCTCACCGTCACATCAAGCGACGCCACGCCGCTTTGGATCGTATCGCCATTAACATGTGCACGTACGCGTTCCGCTACATCGCGACCCGCATCAAGTGTCGTGTTTTGCAGAATGAACAGGAATTCTTCGCCGCCGTAGCGCCCGACCTCGTCACCGCTGCGTGCAACCGAAAGTATGCGAGCGGCCACTATGCGCAGAACCTGGTCACCCGCCAGGTGACCGTAGGTATCGTTGATTTGCTTGAAATGATCTACGTCAGCCATCATGACGCACAACGGCTCACCATCGACTCTACTCTGCTCCAGAGCCTGCTCCAGGCTATAGCGGGAAAATGAGTGGTTGTAGAGATTCGTCAGGGCATCCGTGTGTGACAGCTCCCGCCAACGCTCACTCTCATCGCGCTGCGTCTTAAGCGAGTCCTGCAAACCGGAGACTCGCGCGTTGCAATAGCTTTCTACCGCGAGCGACATGTCGAGCGCTGAAATCCTGAGAATGAAACTGATGAGTTCGTGGAAGCTCGGGTGGTCTGCCTTCATGTCCTCCGGAATTGCAGCAATCAGCAACTCCTGGAGACGCCGCATTGCACATTGATAGAGGGTCTGTGAGATGCCCATTCGCTGGTGTGCCTTGCCAACCAGCATGCGATCTTCAAAATACGTCCACGTATCGAAGTCCACTCCGAGTCCGAGCAGGTAACGCTTCTGCGTCGCCTCCATCCGATCGGCCGTCGAATTCTCGGCTACCATGCGCTTGAATTGATCTATCCCGGACAACCACCCAAGGAATTCGTCGACGATCGCGTCAATTCCCGGGCGAATAACGCGTTGCTGCAGCAATTCACCGCTTGCCTTCGCGTCATCCCCATCCAGGCCCAGCAACGCGAGTCGGGCTGCTATCGCAACCGCTCCCATATCCCTATACGTGGACCGCGGACAATCCATTTCACGCTGTCCTTTGGCCTGAGGCCGATCCCATGCCTTAACAGTTATGCCGCAATCGAATTACCGGTTCCATTCGGGCTATTACCTAGTGTCCTGGCCACGGGCTTCAGCCGTTCCACGGCGCCGCCCAAGGCCGTCGGCCAGCGGCCGATATGGTCCACGCAGACAAAATAGCCTGCGGCTTTTCGATGCGCTACACATGGATTCCTGATCTTGCTAATAGTGTTGCCCGGACAGGCATACGTAGGTTCGCGGATACGCGCGTCGACTCCCGGCCAGAATCCTAGCAGGTTCACAGACAGTTCTTCCCTCACGCTCTCCGGGCGAGTACCGTAATCCGAAGAAGTCCGTATTGACACCATCTCGCGCTAGTAGCCGAATTACGGCGGATACCGGGCAAAAAATAACAAGGCCATCATGATCTGCCCGGACGATGCGCTTTCGAAGCAACTTTGATTCGAATAAACAAGAGGAATTCCATAGTGAATTGGCGATGCAGAATAATGTCGGGTTCGCTTGCGATTGCCGCAAGTGTTTTGGCCATGCCGGCCGTAGCCGGCGAATTTCAGTGGGGAGAATGGGAAGGCAGCTTTAACTCCCAGATTTCACTGGGATCAAGCTGGCGCATGTCGGAGATCGAGCCGCTACTCGTCACGCCGGGCAATGCGCCGGGCCTCGGGACGGCGTCAACGAGCACGGCCGACGACGGTGACCTCAATTTCGAAGACGGTGACGCCTTTTCGCTGATTCTAAAAGGCGTACACGACTTTGAGCTGCGCAAGGGAGATTTTGGACTGTTCCTGCGCGGCAAGTACTGGTATGACGAGGAACTCGAGAACGGCAAGCGGCCGCACGGTACGTCCGCCAACCTGTACCTACCCGACCAAACCCTCGACGACAGCGGGTTTGACGACTATGCGCAGGCCTCCGGTATTGAGCTTCTCGACGCTTTTGTCTACGGCACTTTTTACCTCGGTGAGAATGACATGCCTCTGGATCTCCGCGTTGGCCGCCAGGTGGCGAGCTGGGGCGAGAGCACCTTCATCCAGAATGGCATCAATTCGATTAATCCGGTCGACGTTTCCGCGTTCCGGCGCCCGGGCGCTGAGATCAAGGAAGGCCTGCTGCCCGTTGCGATGGTAACGATCGCTGCTGGTTTGACCGACGCACTGAGCATTGAGGCGTTCTACCAGCTCGAATGGGAAAAGACAGTCGTAGACGGCTGCGGAACCTATTTTTCAACCGCAGACGTTGCCGCCACGGGCTGCAACATGGTGACGTTGACGGGACTGGTCAGCGACCGGCAGAACATCACCGGCGTCCAGAATCCTGTTACAGGCGAGTACATTGTTTACCCGGAGACGTTCATCACCCGGCGACCCGATATCGAGCCAAGTGACAGCGGCCAGTTTGGTGTGGGAATTCGCTACTTCGCCGAGAAGCTCGCCGGCTCCGAGTTCGGTGTCTACTACATGAATTACCACAGCCGCATACCGTACCTCGGCGGTTTTACCTCAGCGAATGAACTGATCGACCCTAGCCTTCCGGCGTTTGTCCCGCCTATCCTGCTCCCGATTGATCCGCTCAACCCGCAGTATTTCGCCGAATTCCCGGAGGATATCGAGTTGTTCGGCGTGAGCTTCGCAACCAATTTCGCCAGCTTCGCCGTATCGGGTGAGGTCAGCTATCGACCCGATTTCCCGGTACAAATCAATACGACCGAACTCCTGCAGGCTGCCGTTGGTGAGGCACCCTGGTCGACCGTGTTACCCAGGGTCATAGCGGTCGGGCCGGGGGCAAAGTGCCAGCGGCTACGACCTTCTGCCCGTCACACAGGCGCAGGTTACCTTCATCCGCTTCTTTGAGCAGGTCCTGGGAGCGAGCCGTCTGTCGTTTGCCGCCGAGATTGGCGCTAACTGGGTCGGCGATCTGCCCGAGCAATCAGTGCAGCGTTACGGTCGTTCGCCCACGTACGGAATGGGTTACTTCGAGCCGATTCCGCTCGCAGCGTTGGGTGTGCCAATTCCCGATCAATTCGTCACTTGCGAGGCGGGCAATGCCATTATTGGCGTCGATCCACCTAACAGCAACGCCAGGAATTGCACGACAGACGGCTACGTAACTGATTCATCCTGGGGATACCGCGTGCGTGCGGGCCTCACGTACAACGACGTGTTCGCGGGCGTCAACCTGACGCCCAGCTTCGCCTGGTCACATGACGTTGACGGTTACTCGCCCAACTCGAACTTCAACGAAGGCGCGAAAGCGCTGACCGTGAGCCTCGGAGCCGAGTACCTTAATAGGTATACTGGCTCATTGGCATACACGGCATTCTCAGGCGGCGACTACAACACGATCGAGGACCGCGATTTCCTGTCCGTATCATTCTCGGTCAGTTTCTGAATCGAATTCCAGGAGCACCAACAACATGAAAACACTTACAAAGACCACAATCCTGGCTGCGCTTGGCCTCTTGGCGCAGAACGCGTTCGCGGAACTCACTGCCGAACAGGCGGCCAGTCTGGGCGGTGATGAACTTACGCCGATCGGCGCAGAACGAGCCGGCAACGCCGCGGGTAACGATTCCCGCGTGGACCGGTGGCCTGACTGACCTGCCCGCCGGCTACGTCAAGGGCGAACCGCTGGTCGATCCGTTCCCAAACGAGAAACCGCTGTTCACGATCACCGCGCAGAATTTCGAACAGTACAAGGAGAATCTCTCCACAGGACAGATTGCACTCCTGCAGCGCTACCCGGACACATACCGCATGCCGGTGTACACAACGCATCGCACCGCAGCCTACCCGGCGTCAATGTACGAGGCTGTTAAGAAAGATGCCCTGACTGCCAAGACCACACCCGACGGCAACGGGCTGGTCAATGTGGACTCCTACGTTCCTTTCCCGATTCCCAAGTCGGGCGTAGAGATCGTATGGAACCACGTGCTTCGTTATCGTGGCGGCAGCGTCCAACGCAGCTATACGCAGATTCCTGTGCAGGCTAACGGCTCATTCAGCCCGGTGGTGTTTCAAGACCAGCTCACGTTCGCGCAATACCTCGGAACGCCTCCGCCGAATCGCCTGTTCTATTACAAGCAGGCCATCAAAGCGCCTGCACGCCTCGAAGGTGACGTACTTCTCGTGCATGAGAACATCGACCAGGTGGCGGAGCCTCGCGCAGCATGGGTCTACAACGCCGGGCAACGCCGGGTTCGCCGCGCCCCCGATGTCGCCTATGACGGACCAGGCAATGCATCAGACGGGCTGCGCACCGCAGACGATCTTGACATGTACAACGGCGCACTCGATCGCTACGAGTGGAAACTGCTCGGCAAGAAGGAACTCTATATCCCCTATAACTCCTTCCGGCTTGGCAGTAAAGACCTCAAGTACAAGGACATTGTGCTGAAGGGCCATCTCAACCCTGATCACCTGCGCTACGAACTGCACCGCGTCTGGATTGTCGAAGCAACGCTGAAAGACGGCGAGCGTCATATCTACGCGAAGCGTACTTTCTACATCGATGAAGACACCTGGCAAATCAGTATTGCCGATCTCTACGACGGCCGTGGCGAACTGTGGCGTGTTAAGGAAGCGCATAACAATATCCACTACCAGGTGAGCGTACCCTGGTATGCGGTTGAGACCTCGCATGACCTGATCTCCGGACGGCACCTGCCGATCGGGCTGGGCAATGAGTTGCGCGGCTATCAGTACAACTGGGACTTCCAGGTGAACGAACGGGATTACACGCCAGCGGCACTGCGACGGTCTGGTGTTCGTTAGTTCTACCCAGCGAGAACGGCGGCGGGCCGAACTGGCTCGCCGCAAATGGCGGATTGCCCTGCAGCTCGGGGTCGCCCTGTTCGCCATCGTTGGTTTCATCACCAGCAGCCAGGGCGACACGATACGTTTCCAAATGCTCCCTGCGCTGCAGACAGAATCCGCATCCACAGCGCTGCTCCTCGACGCTGCAACAGATGGACAACGTATCCTCATCGCGGGCGAACAGGGACATATCCTCTACTCCGATGATAATGGTGCCTCATGGACACACGCGCAGGTGCCCGTATCCCTTGCGCTGACGGCGGTGACATTCTCCGGCGCAAACAACGCATGGGTTGCGGCCCATGACGGGGTACTGCTGCGCTCAACCGACCATGGGCAGACCTGGCAGACAAATCTGACCGGAGTCGACATCGCCCGCCTGTCCGCCGATGCGGCGCAGGAAAAAGTCGATCGATTGGAAGCCGAGATTAGCGAGGCAGCGCCCGACGCACTAGAGGATCTTGAATGGGCGCTTGACGACGCACTGTTCGCTCTTGAGGACGCATCGGCCGCGATTGACGAAGGCGTCACGATGCCTCTCCTCGACGTCTGGTTCGAGAATGAACGCATTGGTTATGCACTCGGAGCCTATGGGATCCTGTTGCAAACCAGGGATGGCGGGTCGACATGGCATTTGATTTCCGATCGGCTCGACAACCCCGACAATTATCACCTTTATGCCATTACCCGTTCGGTCTCCGGCACCTTGCTGATTGCCGGGGAAGCCGGGACAATCTTGCGTTCCCGGGATCATGGCGAGACCTGGGATCGTCCGGCTTCGCCATACCAGGGTTCGTTTTTTGGAAGCGTTGCTGCGCACGACGGCGGGCTCCTCGTATTCGGACTCCGGGGTAACGTGTTCCGTTCCACTGACGATGGCGACACCTGGTCTGCTGTAGTCACCAACGATCAGCGCAGCTTGTTGGGTGGCATGACCGGAGACGATGGCGCGATCGTCCTCGTTGGATCTGCAGGCGCCGTGCTCACCAGTACTGATCACGGCGCTACCTTTGCAAAGGTCTCGACCTCCGGCAACAGCGTCTATAGCGGCGTCACGGAAACCAACGACGGCAAACTGCTGCTGGTCGGTTTTGGTGGTGTGTCGATCATCGATGAAGGCGACCAGCATGAATGATGTAATCAATCGCCAGACCGGACTGTCTGACAAGGAACGTCCGCCGCTCGCCGAGCGAGTCCTGTTCGAAAACCGGATTCCGGTCATCATCATCTTCGTCCTGTTGACCGTATTTTTCGGCTCACAGGCATTACAGATCGAACCCGACGCCAGCTTCGAAAAAATGATTCCGACGTCGCACCCGTATATTCAGAACTACCTGGACAACAAGGCAGACCTTGCGAGTCTCAGCAACTCGATTCGAATCATTGTTGAAACGACCGACGGCGATATCTTCGACAAGGAATTCCAGGAAGCATTGCAGCTCATTAACGACGAGGTTTTCTACATACCGGGTGTCGACCGGTCGGGCCTGCAGTCCATCTGGACGCCAAATGTTCGATGGAGCGAGGTCACCGAGGAAGGCTTTCGCGGTGGCGCGGTAATTCCAAACGGCTACGACGGATCCGACGAATCACTCGATCAGCTGCGCCTGAATATTCTACGCTCCGGGCAGGTTGGCCGCCTGGTCGCCAATAACTTCAAGTCCGCGATCATTATCGCACCGCTTACAGACATCAATGCGGAGACCGGTGAGAAACTCGACTACCGGGATTTCTCCAGGAGTATTGAGTCCCTCGTTCGGGACAAGTACGAGACCGACCGGATAAAGATTCATGTTACGGGCTTTGCAAAGGTCGTTGGCGACCTGATCGAAGGCGCAACTCTTGTTGCCATGTTCTTTGGCGTGGCGTTAGTTATAACACTCGCGCTGCTCATCGTGTACTCGCGATGCGTCTTCGCGACGTTTATCCCGGTGATCTGCTCGACCATTGCGGTGGTCTGGCAGCTCGGCGTGCTGCACACGCTGGGCTTTGGTCTTGACCCCTACTCCATGCTGGTGCCGTTTCTGGTGTTCGCTATCGGCATCAGCCATGGCGTTCAGATCATCAACAACATCGCCGTTCGTTTCTTTTTCGGCGCCGGCTCTTTCTGGTCTGCGCGACGCGCCTTTCGCGCGCTGTACATTCCCGGACTTGTTGCCCTTGTGAGTGACGGCATCGGCTTTCTCACGCTCATCGTCATCAAGATACCGGTCATTCAGGAACTCGCGATTACGGCCAGTATCGGTGTAGGCGTGCTGATCTTCACCAACCTCATATTGCTGCCTGTATTGATGTCCTACGTTGGGCTGTCAAAAACGTCTTTACGTTACCTGCAGCGCAAGCATGACAATCCGTCGAAGCTATGGCCGCTCGTCGCCAACTTTGCGAAACCACCGTATGCAATGGTCATGATCGGCGCTGCCGTCGTGCTGTTCGGATTCGGCTTCTATGGCAGTAAAGACCTGCGTATTGGCGATCTCGATGCCGGCGCGCCCGAACTGAGGCCTGACTCTCGCTATAACCTGGACAACGCATTTCTTACGGAAAACTATACAACCAGTACTGATGTCTTCGTGACGATGGTGCAAACCGCGCCCCAGCAGTGCGGCGAGTACCGTACCGTCGCAGCCGTGGACCGTTTTCAGGAGGTACTGAAGAACACAGAGGGCGTCCAGTCAGTGATCTCCCTGGTCGACGTTTCCAAACGCGTAATCATGGCGATGAATGAGGGTAACCCAAAGTGGCACACGCTTAGCCGTAACCGGTACATCCTCAACAACTCGCTCAGCTCGGTGCCGAGCACATTGATCAATACTGACTGCAGCATGGTGCCGATTCTTATCTTCCTCAATGATCACAAGGCAGAGACCCTGAAAGTCGTCATCGGCGCTGCTGAAAATTTTGCCGCCGAGTACGACAGTGACGACCTGGAGTTCAGCCTCGCCGCAGGCGATACCGGGTACATCAAGTTCGCACTCGCCGCCGGCAACGCCGGTATCGAGTCGGTTACCAATATCGTGATTGGCAAGGCGCAGTACCAGATGCTGGCACTGGTTTATGGTGTCGTCAGCTTCCTGGTGTTCCTGACTTTCCGATCGTGGCGTGCGGTGGTCTGTATTATCCTGCCGCTGGCGCTAACGTCGGTTCTCGGCCAGGCGCTGATGGCCGCGCTGGGGATTGGCGTCAAGGTCGCAACGCTACCGGTGATCGCCCTGGGCGTCGGTATCGGCGTGGACTATGGCATCTACATCTTCAGCAAGATGGAAAGCTACCTGAAGCGTGGCCTGTCCGTATACACCGCGTACCTGAAAGCGCTGCAGACAACCGGCATCGCCGTCGCATTTACCGGGCTGACGCTCGCGATCGGTGTGGGTACCTGGATATTCTCGCCAATCAAGTTCCAGGCCGACATGGGTCTCATGCTGACATTCATGTTCCTGTGGAACATGCTCGGAGCGCTGCTGTTGTTACCGGCTATCGCGTACTACCTGGTCAAGCCGACCCCTATAGCTCAGACCTGACGGTCCAGAGTTCGGGGAAGAACCGCAGCTTCAGGGCTTTCTCGAGGAAGGCGACACCGCTGGTGCCGCCGGTTCCCTGCCGGTATCCAATAATGCGCTCGACGGTCTTCATGTGGCTGAACCGCCACATCGCGAACTCCTGCTCGAGATCGATGAGTTTCTCGGCCAGTTCGTAGAAATCCCAGTGTTTCGCCGGATCAGAATACACCCGGGCCCAGGCCGCCTCGACCGCCTTGCTGGGCACATAGGGCTGCGACCAGTCGCGGTCCAGATAGTCGGATGGAATGTCGAAACCTTTTTTCCCAAGCTGACGCAGGCAGAGGTCATAGAAGCTCGGGGCATGCAGGACCGTCCGCAGCCGCTCATAGCGCTCCGGATTCTTGCGGTGCACTTCGATCAGTGCAGCGTTCTTGTTGCCTAACGCGAACTCGATCTCACGATATTGAAAAGACTGGAAGCCCGAGCTTTGCCCGAGATCGTCGCGGAAGGCAAGGTAGTCTGCGGGCGTCATGGTGGAAAGAACTGCCCAGCTTTGTCGCAGCTGCCCCTGAATACGCGACACGCGTGACAGCATCTTGAAAACGGCACCGAGGTTATCGTTCTCCACTTCGCGCATTGCCGCACCGATTTCGTGGATGCAGAGCTTCATCCATAATTCGGAGGCCTGGTGGATGATGACGAACATCATTTCATCGTGCGCACCGGTTACGAGTTTCTGGCTGTCCAGCAGCTTATCCAGCGACAGGTATGAGCCATAGCTCATATCCTGATCCCAGTGGATACCTGCTTCGTTGACCTCGCGCTGATCCAGCGGCTTTTTGTCGACGGTCATGATCTCTCCTTGCGGGCCCGCTCCAGATCCTCGGGCGTGTCGATACCGGCCCCCGGTCTGACGGAAGGCACACCAACGGCGATCGTCATACCAAGTGACAACGCGCGCAATTGCTCCAGCTGCTCGCAAACTTCGAGATCGGAGGGTGAGGCATCCACAAACGCGCGTAGTACGCCGCAACGATACGCATAGATGCCGTGGTGATGCAGTGCCGCACTGGCGGCACGCTTATCGCTGCCCGCATCTCGCGGATACGGAATCGCCGCACGACTGAAGTAGATTGCGTGATCGCGGTTGTCGCGAACGACCTTTACGCAGTTAGGATTCTGGAAATCCTGCTGCGTAAGGAATGGTGAAGCGAGTGTAGCGATGTCTACGCTCGCATCGTCGAGCAACGCGGCGCACTGATCAATAAGCTTCGGCGGCATGGCAGGCTCGTCGCCCTGTAAATTCACGACGATCTGGTCGTCGTTCCAATTCATCAGGTCCGCTACTTCTGCAATACGTTCGGTGCCTGACTGGTGATGATCGCCGGTCATGCAAACAACCGCAGAGAATGCCTCTGCAGCTTCCGCAATGCGCTCGTCATCCGTAGCGATAACCACTTCGCTGGCGCCGCTTTCCACGCCACGTTCGTACACGTGTTGCAGCATCGGCTTGCCATGGATATCGAGCAGCGCCTTGCCGGGTAAACGGGTCGACGCATAGCGAGCCGGAATCACTACGACGAATCCAGTCATGCAACACCCTGCCCCGCGCGCAGGCGCGATTCGATCTGCTCCATAAGCGGTGCCGCAAGCATCGGGTCCATACTGAGATTCACAGGTATATACCAGAGTTTGTCTTTTGCATGGCGGTCCAGTTTAACGGCATCTTTCTCCGTCATGAACACTTCGAAGTCATCACCGAACTCGAGGTCTTTGCGCGTAAGCACCGCGTGGTCGGGAAAAACATGTTCAATGACCTGAATATCCTGCGCGCGCAACAGATCGAAGAAACGGCGCGGATTGCCTATAGCCGCTATTGCGTGGACGGTCGTTCCTGCGAAGCGCCCGATCGGCCGCGCCAGCGAACCATTCAGCCGGCAGGCCTCGGTCGCTATGAGCTCGAAGGAAATCGCATTCTGCTCGGCCGTCGTCAGCTCGCACTCGCTTTCCCGCAACTCCCCGTTCACCAGTACCTGCTCGACGCTTTCGAGACGCTGTGCACTTTCACGCAGCGGCCCGGACGGCAGTAGCCGCCTGTTTCCAAGGCCCCGCGCGCCGTCGATCACGCAAATCTCATAGTCGCGTTCCAGTCGATAGTGCTGCAAACCATCGTCGGCGACGACAACGTCCACCCCATCGTCGACCAGCATTTGTGCCGCGCGCACGCGATCCGGGTCGACAACGACGGGGCACTGGCCACGCTTGGCCAGCAGCACGGGTTCGTCACCCGCTACCGCGGCGTCCGTATCCGGTTCGACGCGCATCGATGAATTCGCCTTGCTGCCTCCATAGCCACGACTCACGATGCCGGGACTGAAACCACGAGCCCGAAGCTCCTGGACCAGCCAAAGCACCGTCGGCGTCTTGCCTGTTCCGCCAGCGGTGATATTGCCGACAATCACGACTGGCACGGCCGCCTTGTGCGTGCGCAGAACGCCACTGGCACGCAAAAGATCCCTCACGTACAGGACCAGCCAGTAGAGTCCACTCAGGGGCAGTAACAACCAGCCCGACGGCGCGTCTTC
The DNA here is from genome assembly GCA_963722775.1 of uncultured Gammaproteobacteria bacterium. Classification (GTDB taxonomy): domain Bacteria; phylum Pseudomonadota; class Gammaproteobacteria; order Steroidobacterales; family Woeseiaceae; genus UBA1847. Next base: position 161,642 of record CAVROF010000015.1, on the reverse strand, counting down.
ATACCAGGCGCGATGAATCCAGTCATAAACCGGGCCGGTGCTCACTCGCCTTGTGTCTCCTCGCTGAATTGCATGCGGTACAACGCCGCGTAGTGACCGTTCTGTTCAAGCAGCTCCGCATGCGTTCCAGCCTCGACGATACGGCCCGCGTCGAGCACGATGATCCGGTCGGCATTCTCTACTGTCGACAGGCGATGCGCGATGACAAGTGTGGTGCGGTTCTCCATCAATGCGTTTAGCGCATCCTGAATGCGACGTTCTGAATGAGAATCGAGAGCCGATGTTGCCTCGTCCAGGATCAGCACCGGCGCGTTTTTCAGCAGGGCGCGGCCAATTGCAATGCGTTGTCGCTGGCCGCCCGACAACAGCACCCCACGGTCGCCGACGATCGTATCCAGTCCTCGCGGAAGCTCATTGACGAACTCAAGAACGTGCGCGGCTTCAGCGGCTTTCAGCAGATCCTCTTCCGACTGCGACTCGAGTTGGCCGTACGCGAGGTTTGCGCGAATCGTATCATTGAACAGTACGACGTCCTGGCTGACGACACTGATGTTGTTGCGCAGGCTCGCGAGCGAATACTCGGTGATGGGAATGCCATCAAGACGTATCTCACCGGAATCGACGTCGTAGAAGCGAGGCAGGAGGCTGACGAGCGTCGACTTGCCGCTGCCGGAATGACCGACGATCGCGAGTGTGCTCCCCGCAGGCACTTCAACGCGCAGGTCGTTGATGACCGGACCCTCAGAGTCTTCGTAGGTGAAGTTGATGTGATCAAACAGGACGTCGCCGTCTGCACGTTCCTTCTCGAAGCGCCCCTTATCCTGCTCATTTTCCTCGTCAAGCACCATGAACAGGCTGCCGGCCGCAGCGACGCCGCGTTGCAGGGTGGCATTCACATTCGTGATGCGGCGCACGGGTTGCAGCATCAGCATCATGGCCGAGAAGAACGAAATGAACTGGCCCGGGCTAAGCACGCCTTCGATTGATTGCCGGCCAGCCATATAAATCACCATGGCGATACCGAAGCCGAAGACGACCTGCGTCACCGCAACCCCGAGCGAGCGCACACGAATCAGTTTCAGGTTCTGTTTGAAGTTGCGGCCGTCCGCTTCCGCAAAACGATCGCGTTCGTAATTGTAACCTCCAAATGCTTTGACGACCCAGTTGCCACGAATAACCTCGTCACTGACCTGCGTCACATCGCCAATCGAATCCTGGATACGACCACTGTAACGCCTGAAGGCAACGCCAAGCAGTCGTACGATCACTGCGACAATCGGGAACAGGATGGCCACGAATATAGTCAATGTCGGGCTGTGATAGATCATCACCCCGAAAGCCGCGATGACGGTCAACGTATCGCGCACCGCAATGGTAACGACACTGGTTACGGACTCCGCCACCATTTCGACGTTGTAAGTCATGCGCGACAGCAGCGGCCCGGCTGCCTGCGAGTCGAAAAAGCGGACGGGCAATGTCAGGAACTTGCCGAATACCTGGCAGCGCAAATCGGAAATGACGCGCCGCCCAATCCACCCCAGTGACATTTCCGTTGCGAAGCCAGACAGTCCACGTAAAACGAAAATGCACATGAACGCGATCGGTATCCACTGCGCCTGCTCGAGATTCTTGGCAACCAGCGCGTCATCCATCAACGGTTGCAGCAGGTACACCAGCGCTGCCTCGATGGCCGCTGTGGCAGCCATGCCCATAACCGCGATAAAGCCGATCAGCTTGTGAGGTGTTACGTATCGCCACAGGCGGCCATAGACGACCTTAACCTTTGGATCATCGGGTTTATTCACGTCACTCAACCGGATCGTTGACCGTTGCGATACTTATCTGGGTAAAGCCAAGCCGCCCTGCAACGTCCATGGCGGTGACAACATGCTGGTGTTTGGCATTGGCATCGGCACTGATCGTCAACGGCAGATTGTTGTTGCCACCGGAGGTCTTCTGCAGCGCATTCCTGATTGTCTCGGCGCGATTGTTGATGAGTTCCCGACCATTGACGAAGTAAGTGCCGGATGCAGTGATCATGATGTCAATCTGCTGAGGGACTTCTTCTACGATTGCCGTGCTCTCAGCTTCGGGCAGGCGAATCACTATCTGCGACTGCTTGACGAAGCTCGTCGACACCATGAAGAAGATCAGCAGCAACAATACGACGTCAATGAGCGACGTGAGGTTAACTTCGGGCTGCGTACGTTGCCGCAGGCTAAGTTTCATGCACCGTCCTTCTCGGGCTTATCCTTGCCGTCTCTTTCCTTGCGGCGATGCAGCGCTTCGACGAGTTTGATGGCCTCCTTCTCCATATCGACAACCAGTGTGTCGACACGCGAGCGGTAGTAGCGATAGCCGATCAGTGACGGAATGGCGACCGTCAGGCCTGCGGCCGTCGTAATCAGGGCCTCCGCGATGCCACCGGCCAGCACGGTCGGGTTACCCACGCCATGCGTGGTGATCGCCGTAAACACCTTTACCATACCGATGACTGTTCCCAGCAGACCCAGCAATGGCGTCACGGCCGCAACCGTTCCCAGTGTCTCCAGGTAGCGCTCCAGTTCGTGCACAACATGACGCCCGGTATCCTCGATTGAATCCTTGAGCACCACGCGATCGCGATCGCGATTTATCAGCCCGGCGGCCAGGATCTGACCGAGCGCCGATCCCTGGTGCAGAGTCTGGATCTGCTTCTGATCCAGCTGGTCTTTCTTGACCCAGCCCCAGACCTTGCTGGTCAGATCCTCCGGGATGACGCGTTTTTGCTGCAGCGTCCAGAAACGCTCAAGGATGATCCCCATTGCGATGATCGCACAGAGGACGATCGGCAACATCAGCCAGCCGCCGGATTTGACTATTTCAACCATAAAAGACCAGACCCAATGGGAAAAATGAAATATACAACAGTATTCAATGTCGGGCATGCCAGAAACGGTGACGGAGTTGGCGTTCCTGGCTCACGGCGACGACGCCTCTTCGGCTGCAGACACGAAAGTGGATGGCGCCACTCGCTGCCGTATTCAGCACCGTGGCGCCCACGGCACGCCAGCGCTCGACAACGCGCGGCTTGGGAAAGCCCCAACGATTCCCGAATCCCGCGGAGATAACCGCATAGGCAGGCCGTACCGAGTCTGTAAATGGCACCGTTGATGACGTCAGGCTACCGTGATGGGGCACAACCACGATATCGCTGGCCAGGGGCGCCCCGTTCCGAATTAACAGAGACTCGGACCTGGCCTCGATATCACCGGTCAGGAGCATCCCGTAGGAGCCGGCAGAGACGCGTACTACGCAGGACGCTGCATTGCCTTCTGCCAGCGACAATCGCGCCGGGTGCAGGACCTCAAACCGCACCCCTGCCGACACCCAGTGTTGCCCGGCCCGGCATCGGCTACTCGCGATCAGGTCACTGTGCTCTCCGGCAAGCACGTTGCCGACGCCAATCTCACGTCGGATGACCGCTACCCCTCCGCTGTGATCGAGATCCGCGTGAGAAATGACGAGCTGGTTTACGTGGCGTATACCGCGCGAGCGCAGGAACGGCACAATACTTTGCTCTGCCACGCTGCCGCCGCCACGCCAGGCCATGCCCGTATCGAACACCATCACGCCCTCGTGCGTCTGGACTGCAACCGCAAGTCCCTGGCCTACATCCAGAATCCAGGCATCGAAGCAGCCGGCCGGTGGCGCGGCCGGCCGCCATGTCACAATCGCGAGAATACCGAGAATCGCCAGGTGCCGGCCGGGCCAACCCGGCGGAAGAACCACCCACGCCAGCGGCAGGCACAGCAACAGGACACCGGCACCGCCGAATGCCGCCAGCCTCGTGTCCGCCATCGGCAGATTCACCATGAACTCGATGAATCGGTCGAGCGCGTCGATGCTGTGCGCTGCGATCACCAACAGGTGGCTGGCCAGTCCTTCTGACAGGTCCCCGACCGCCAGTGCGGCCAGCGTCAATGGAACCGTTACAACGCTGAACAGTGGCACGGCAACCAGGTTGACGGGAGTGGCAACAACGGCGAATCGCTGAAACATAAGCGCTGTTAGCGGAACCAGGCCGAACAACAGGAACACCTGCATCGTCAAAAGCTGCCGTGGAGTGTCGAGCCAGCGTGGGATCAACGACGTACCGCTCCTGCGTTTTGCCAGCCACAACAGGAGCACGACCGCCGCAAAGGAGAGGTCAAAGCCGGGCCGCATCGTAGCGACGGGGTCGAAAATGTAGACCAGCACGGCCGCAAGCGCGACAGCCGCGACAGGATCGACCTGCCGCCGCCTCGACACGGCGAGTGCGGCGACGGCCAGCATGATGGTGGCCCGTCTTGCCGGGACACCGAACCCGGATACGGCGGCGTAGGCCAGTGCGAATACCAGACCGGCAATGATTGCGGCAACGCAGGCGTTCCTGCGTCCAGGAAGAACCCCGAGCAGAACGAAGACAAGCAGAGACGATGCGAGAGCCGCGAGACCGACGTGCAGGCCCGAGATGGCCATAAGGTGGCTGGTCCCTGAGACCGCAAAACGGTCCCACTGATCGCGTGAAATCTGGTGGCGCAGGCCCACGCCCACCGCAGCCAGCACGCCGGCCGTCTCCGTGGATTCAGCGGCGGCCAGGGCGCGCGCGGCAAACCGTTGCCTGAATCGATCAAGCGCTGAGCTCGTGCCAGACCATAGCAGGCGATTGCGCTTCCCACCGACCACATAACCCGTCGCGTGGATTTTCTCTCGAAACAGCCACGACTCGTAGTCGAATACGCCCGGATTGCTGGTTCCGCGCGGACGTCGCAGCCGCAATTCGAGCTCCCAGATCTCCCCGATCGCCGGGACGTGTGGCGGGTCGAACCAGCTGACGCGCACCCGCGCAGGAATTCGAGGGTCGCCCGCAGGCTCGATGAGCATGACGATCGAATCGCCGGTCGCCTTCGGAAAGTCGGCCACACGTACGCGTGCCAGCATGCTATCGCCCGCATAGTCGGCTTGCAGACGTTTCCCAATGGTGTCCGCGCTCGCAAGCATGAACAGCGCGTAGGCACCAAGGAACAGCGCCACAGCCCGGCCTCGACGCGAAAGCAGCAGAAATAAAGATGCAACCAACAGCGGTCGGGACTGGTCCGACGGTAACAGCAGCGTGCTATGCTGCGCCGCCAGTCCGCCCGCCAGTAGCAGGAGACAGGTTTTAGTCACGGAAGCGGCGCTCGGCGTCAGCACCATAATAGAAACCCGGAAGCACCGGAATGCCCAGACGCGTTTTTAAGAAATTCGCCTTCAAACGCAACCACATCGCCAAGCAGTGGTTCATGTCGCCGTTTCGGCACATGCTCCACGATCACAGGCTATGGGGCGTGCGACGGCGCTGGGTCGTTCCCGCGTTTGCGCTCGGACTCTTCATCGCCTTCATGCCCATCTTCGGGCACACGCTCGCCGCGGTTCTGCTGGCGCTGGCATTCCGCGTCAATATCCCCGTCGCTGCTGCGGCCACCTGGGTCAGCAACCCGGCGACCATGGTCCCTATGTACTACTTCGCGTACCAACTCGGTTCGGCCCTGCTCGGCTGGGAATTGCAGCCGTTCGCATTCGAGCCATCACTGGACTGGCTGACGCATACGTTCGTTAATATCTGGCAACCGATGCTGCTGGGAAGTGTGTTGCTCGGGTTGGCGGCCGCGATCGTCGGCTACGTTACGCTCGATATTCTGTGGCGGATCTCGCTCGGGAACTACAAGGAGCGCAAGCGCAAGGACCGCCGAGATAAAGACTCAGGCTGAGTCTTTGAGGATGCCATCCTCCAGCAGGAGGATGCGATCCATCCGCGCGGCGATGGAATGATCGTGCGTTACGATGACGAGACTGGTCCGCAGCTCCTCATTCAATTCCAGCATCAGGCCCAGCACATGCTCGCCATTGCCTGAGTCGAGGTTTCCCGTCGGCTCGTCAGCCAGCACCAGCTGCGGACGGGTAATAAGTGCCCTGGCCACAGCCGCCCGCTGGCGTTCGCCGCCCGACAGCTCTCCTGGCTTATGATGCAGGCGCTCACCCAACCCGACTCGACCCAGCAGTTTGCTGGCTGCCTCAAACGCGGCGGCCTTCGACTCTCGACGAATCAGCAAAGGCATGGCCACGTTTTCCTCGGCCGTGAACTCCGGCAGCAAATGATGAAACTGGTAGATGAAGCCGATGTAGCGATTGCGCAATTCGCCCTTCGCCGTTTCCGTCGTACCGTGCATCGCCGCACCGTTTACCAGGACCCCGCCTTCGCTGGGCTCATCGAGACCACCCATGATCTGCAACAGGGTCGTCTTACCCGATCCCGAAGTGCCGATGATCGCCACGCGTTCCGCCGGCTGCACAGCCAGGTTCACGCCACGCAAAACTTGCAGCGTCGTTGCGCCTTCACTGAATTCCCGCACAACATTGCGGCACTCAAGAACAGGATTAGTCATATCTCAGGGCCTCCGCCGGGGCTGTTCTCGCAGCGACCCAGGCCGGATACAAAGTGGAAACCAGGGCGAGTACGAGCGCGATCGCTGCGATCCGCACGACATCGCCAATTTTCAGTTCTGACGGCAGGTCACTGATGAAGTAAACATCGGCTGCCAAAAACTTGATACCAAATATCGTTTCAAAGAAGCCGACGATCGATTCGAGATTCAGCGCGATAACAACGCCGCCAATAACACCGAGCAAGGTCCCGGTAATACCGACGATGCTGCCCTGCGTAACGAAGATCTTCAGAATACTGGACGGTTTAGTACCAATCGTGCGCAATATGGCGATATCACTCTGCTTGTCCTTCACAACCATGACCAGTGTCGACACGATGTTGAATGCGGCAACGGCGATAACCATCAGCAGGATGACGAACAGGATCGATTTCGTTATCTGGATTGACCGAAAGAAATTCACATGACGGCGCGTCCAGTCGTTGACGAGAACCAGCGCCCCATGCTCCCGAGCCACTTCGCGGACGATATCCGGCGCAGCATAGATCTCCGTTACAGCCAGGCGCACACCGGTCACAGTATCCTTCTTGCGGTACAAGCGCTGCGCGTCACCGAGACTGATAAACGCAAGCCGCCGGTCGAACTCGTACATGCCCACCCGGTAAATACCAGTCACGGTAAAACGTTTTGTCCTGGGTATGACACCGGCCGGTGTCACCATGCCCTGCGCCAACGTCACGGTAACTTTGTCCCCTAATGCGACCTGCAGCTCCTCAGCCAGTTCAATACCAAGCACGATATTGAACGTACCAGCCTGGAGTGTATCGAGAGCACCTTCCTGCATTACACCGGATATACCCGACACAGTATCTTCGAGCTCCGGCTCGATGCCGCGTAGCTCCGCACCGCTCAACTGCTTGCCGGCGACGAGTAAGGCCTTGCCGTCAATGTAGGGAGCCGCCGCACTGACGCGTGCATTCTTGAGTGCAACATCGCGCAGGATATCTGCGTCTGCCAGATTGCCATCGACATCTTCGATGCTTGCATGCGCCGTCATTGCGAGAAGGCGATCTTTGAGTTCTCGTTCAAAGCCGTTGACTACCGACATTACAACGATAAGAACGAGAACGGCAATCGCAATGCCGAGCATCGAAATCGCCGAGATCAGTGACACGAACTTGTTGCGGCTGCGCGAGCGCACGTAGCGACTGCCGATCCATATTTCAAAACGTCCGTTCATCGTCTACTCGTACCGCAGTGCTTCAGCGGGATTGACCAACGCGGCACGGCGTGCCGGGTACAAGGTCGCGAGTGACGTCAACACGAATGCAGCGATCGCGATCACGGTCACGTCCTGCCACTCAAGCTCGGATGGAATTCGCGACACGTAGTACACATCGCCGGGCATGATCTGGAAGCCAAACAACTGCTCGAGGAACGGTGCAACCACGGGAGCATAAATCGCCAGCAAAACGCCCAGCGCTACACCAAGCAACACGCCCGCCCAACCAATAAGTGCACCCTGGACGAAGAAGACGCGCACGACGCCGTTGGGACCCATTCCCAAGGTACGAAGAACAGCGATATCGGTCGTCTTGTCCGTGACGACCATGACAAGACTGGCGACGATATTGAATGCAGCCACGCCGATGATCAGCGACAGGATTAGCGACATCATCATCTTCTCGATGCGAATGGCGCGAAAGTAACTGCCGTTCTCCACGGTCCAGTCACTGATCGTCACCGCGTCTCCCAGACGCTCCTGCAGTGACGCAGCGATGACCGGTGCGGCCATGACATCGTCGGCACGAAAACGTACTGCAGTCACGGCACCGTCGATGTCGAGAATGCTCGCTGCGTCGCTCGCATGTACCAGCGCCAGCACACTGTCATGATCCGCCAGGCCGGCTTCGAATACACCACGAAGAATAAATCGCTCGAGAACCGGTTCGAGCGTGCCGTCGCCAACCGGTCGCGGCACCAGCAACACGACACCATCGCCGATTCTTGCATTCAGGTTATAGGCCAGGATGCGCCCGAGAATAATGCCACGAGCGCCTGGCTCCAGTACGTCGAGACTGCCCTCAACCATGTTGATCATGTCACCGGACAGTGCCTCCTCCCAGGCGGGATCGACACCGTGCACCATGACCCCCAGCAGGTCCCGTCCCGACTGAATCATGCCTTCGATCTGCACGAACGGGGCGGCAGCCGCGACGCCCTCTTCCGCGCCGACTTCATCGACGAGCGTCTGCCACTCAAGAACCGGGCCATCACTGCCACTCACAGTCCCGTGGGCTGACATGCTCAACAGGCGGTTCCGGAGCTCTCCCTCAAAACCGTTCATGACTGACAGAATGACGATCAGAGCGGCGACGCCGAGCGCAATTCCGAGGAGGGAAATCAGCGTGATAAACGACACGAAACGGGTGCGCCGCTTGGCCCTCAGGTAGCGCAGCCCGACAAAGAGTTCGACTGGATTCAGCATTGGGCCGCATTGTGACACAGTTCGCATGTCTCATCCTGCGTTGCGATGCTATAGTCGCAGGACGACAAAGATAGACATAACGCGGAGTAGGACCATGGCCAAATTGCGTACGATGACACTGATCGCTTTGCTGTTCGCAGCAATGGGCACGGCGAGTGCCGACACGCTGAGAATGGACGGCGCATCGGCTATGTCCGCTGACGGACGCCCAAGCCGCGGCATGACCCAGGCCAGCGTTGAATCGAAGTATGGCAGCCCGGCTTCGGTCAAGGCGCCGGTAGGCGATCCACCGATCACGCGCTGGGAATACAAGGATTTCGTGGTGTTTTTCGAGTATGACAAAGTGATTCACGCCGTGCTGAAGCGCTAGCTTCGAACGCCTCGCACGAGGCTCAGACAACGAGGGGACGGAGCTTGCTCCGTCCCCTTTTTTGTGCCTGGCGAACTGCGCCTCGAGGCGGCGGCTGTGTAATAATCGCGGCCCCAAATTCTGCAAGTCTCGCTGAGCGACCCCGTGACAACGCCACTGCTTCTGCCCGCCAAATCGAGCCCGCCTGCACCCGGCACCCAGTTTGCCTGGGGCCGCCTGATCGGCGCGAGCCTGGCACTCGCGGCCGCCGAACTGGCGCAGCGGGTGGACCGGCCCGTGGTCATTATGGCGGAAGACCCACGTCACGCTGACCAGCTTGAGACGGAGATTCGCTTCTTTACCAGCGATGATTTCCCGGTTGAGCATTTCGTCGAATGGGAAACGCTGCCATGGGACAGCTTCTCGCCGCATCAGGACATCATTTCGCAGCGCCTGCGCGTGCTGGCAGCACTACCGTCGATGCGAAGGGGCATCGTTATCGCCGCGGCGACGGTGCTGCAACAACGGCTGCCGCCTGTCGACTATGTGGCCGCAAGATCCCTGTCACTACGCCAGGGACAGGAGCTGCCACGCGCGTCGTTTACGGACGCACTGGTCGACTCCGGATATCTGCGCGTGCCACAGGTATCCGAGCATGGGGAGTTCGCCGTTCGCGGCTCGCTCATCGACGTGTTCCCAATGGGTGCGACGGCGCCTGTGCGTATCGATTTCTTCGATGACGACATCGAGTCGCTGCGCTACTTCTCCGCTGAGACCCAGTTGTCCGGCGAGCGCATCACCGCCGTCGATATACTACCGGCACGGGAAGTACCGCTCGATGCCGATGCTATTCGCCAGTTTCGTGACCGTTACCGGGAGCGCTTCGAAGGTCAGCCCGGCAAATCTCGCGTTTATAACGACATCTCCGAGGGTATCGCGCACGGCGGCATCGAGTACTACCTGCCCCTCTTCTTTGAATCGACAGCCTCCCTGCCCGACTTCCTGCCCACTGACTGCATCGTACTGGTCCCGGCCGGCCTCGATGCTTTGCTGGAACAGTTCTGGGTCGAGGCGCGAGAGCGCTACGAGCTCTGCAGTCTGGATCGCGAACGCCCTATTCTGAGCGTCGATGAGACCTTTATCGCACCCGAGACAATTCCTGAACGTCTCGCGTCGTTTTCGAGCATTAGCTATGCCACTCAGTCCATCGCCGAGACCAGTGGCAGCCTGAACTTCAACACACGCATGCCGCCCGCGATGAAGATCGAGGCACGCTACGAGGACGCTGCCGCCGCACTGATGCAATTCCTCGACGATTTCGACGGCCGGGTGCTGTTTACGACCGATTCGCCAGGCCGTCGTGAACAGCTGTTCGACATGATATCGGGGCGCGGCCTCGACCTCGCCCGCATTGAGAGCTGGCAGGATTTCACGGACGACGCACATCGCATCGGCGTTGCGGTCGCCCCGGTCGACAACGGCGTGCTGTTGCCGGGCGCAAAGGTCGCCGTTATCAGCGAACAGCAGCTGTTCGGTGAGCGCACCCACACACGCAAGCGCCGCCGCAGGAGCGACCGCGATCCTGAAACAATTATTCGCCAGCTCGACGATCTCGAACCCGGGTCCCCGGTGGTACACGAGGAATACGGTGTTGGCCGCTACCTGGGGCTGACAACGCTCGAAACCGGAGGTATTACGGCCGAGTTCCTGCACCTTGAGTACGCGGATAACGACAAGCTGTACGTGCCTGTGCACGCGCTGGACCTCATCTCCCGGTATACGGGTGCCTCACCTGATCACGCGCCGTTGCATCGCCTCGGCAGCGACCAATGGGCCAAAGCGAAGCGTCGTGCCATAAAGAAGATCCGCGATGTCGCAGCTGAACTGCTCGATGTCTATGCGCGACGCGCGGCGCGGCCGGGACATCGCTTCCGCTGGCCCGAATCCGACTACCGCACCTTCGAAGCCGGGTTTCCTTTCGAACTCACTGAAGACCAGGCGCACACGATCGACGATGTCCTCGAAGACCTCGGCAGCGACCAGCCGATGGATCGCGTTGTCTGCGGCGACGTCGGTTTCGGCAAGACGGAGGTCGCGCTGCGAGCAACATTCGCGGCCGTGCATGGTGGCAAGCAGGTTGCAGTACTCGTGCCGACAACCCTGCTCGCCCAGCAGCATGGACAGAATTTCCGGGATCGCTTCGCGGACTGGCCCGTACGTGTTGAGGTTCTCTCGCGTTTCCAATCCGCCAAGGAGGTCAAGGACATCGTTGCCGGCTTGCGGTCAGGCACGGTCGATGTCGTGATCGGCACGCACAAGCTGCTGCAACATACGAAGGACTTCCACGACGTTGGCCTTGTCATCGTCGACGAAGAACACCGCTTCGGTGTTCGCCACAAGGAAACCATCAAGTCGCTGCGTAGCGAAATTGATATCCTGACTCTGACTGCGACGCCGATCCCAAGAACGCTCAACATGGCCCTGGGCGGTCTACGCGAGATGTCCCTGATAACGACACCGCCGGCCGAGCGCCTTGCGGTGAAGACGTTCGTTTCAGAGTGGAACGATGTCGTCATTCGCGAAGCCTGCCTGCGCGAAATCAAACGCGGCGGCCAGGTGTATTTCATTCATAACCGCGTGGAGGACATTGGTCGCATAGAACAGCAGCTCGAGAAACTCGTTCCCGAAGCCAACATCCGTATCGGACACGGCCAGATGCCTGAACGCGAACTCGAACAGGTCATGCTCGACTTCTATCACCGGCGCTTCAACGTACTGCTGTGCACAACCATCGTCGAGAGCGGTATCGATGTGCCGACTGCCAATACCATCATCATCAATCGGGCCGACCGCTTCGGTCTGGCGCAGCTGCATCAGCTGCGCGGCCGTGTCGGTCGGTCGCACCACCGGGCCTACGCATACCTGTTCGCTCCTCCAAAAGCGGTCATGACAGCCGACGCCGTCAAGCGGCTCGAAGCCATCGACTCGCTGGAGGATCTCGGCTCCGGATTCACGCTTGCCACTCATGATCTCGAGATTCGTGGTGCCGGCGAACTGCTTGGCGACACGCAGAGCGGCCAGATCCAGGAGATCGGCTTTTCGCTGTACACAGAACTGCTCGGTCGCGCCGTGGAATCACTGCGCGCCGGTCATGAGCCTGACCTGGAAGCGCCATTGCATGCCGGTGTGGAAATTAATCTGCATGTTCCCGCATTGTTGCCCGACGATTATGTGCCGGACGTGCATCTGCGGCTCATTCTCTACAAACGAATCTCGGCCGCTGAAACGGCAGAGGAACTCCGCGAGTTACAGGTCGAGCTGATAGATCGCTTTGGCCTGCTCCCGGACAGCGCCAGGAATCTTCTGCGTATCGCGGCCCTCAAGAAGCTCGCTACACGTGCCGGAATCGAGAAGATCGATGCCGCAGACAGTGGTGGCTACCTCGTTTTCGGTCAGGACAGCCGCATTGACCCTGTCGAACTCATCCAATTAGTGCAAAATGACAGCAAGCGATACCGTTTGCAGGGCTCTCATCGGCTCCAGATAAAGGACGACCTGGGTGATCTCGAGAAGCGATTCGTTACAATCGAGAACCTGTTGGGCCGTCTAATGGTCAAAGAAGATAATGATGCGTAAGTTGACATTCAGCCTGCTGTCCCTGGCCATGTTCCTGCCCGCAATGGCGCAGGAGATGCTCGGCGACATCGAATTGGAAGAAGTGCCGGAGATTCGTCGCTATACGGTGGAGATGATCGTCTTCCTGTACGCGCAGGACGTCATGGCCGGCAGCGAGATCTTCCCGCGCGACGAACCCGAGCCCGAGGCGCTGCCGTTCGAGGAGAACACCGGGTTTGTCGAAGAGCCGCCCGAGGAACGCGGGCGAGGATTCGAACCCCTGCCCGATATAGAGCTCGTCATGCTCAACCGAGCGGACTTCCAGCTCGGCGACATTATGGACCGGTTGAAGCGGCTGGATGTCTATGAGCCCATCATGCATTTTGGCTGGACCCAGGCCACCTGGCCGGACGAACAAACCGAGGCCATCCCACTGCGCCGGCTGGCACGGGTACCCGCTGGCCTTGATGGCGAATTAACGCTCTACCTGGGCCGTTACCTGCACCTCGTTGTCGATCTGCAGCTGGAAGCCCCTGACGTCAAGGTCATCAACCAGGACGAAGTCGAACGGCTTGGCGACGTCACGGTAGGCACCCTGCTCAATAGCATGGAGGCGCCGTCAGGCGAGCTGCCAGCCTACTACCGTATCCAGGAAAACCGCATCCTCAAGAATGGCGAACTGCGCTACTACGACCACCCGAAATTCGGGGTGCTGGCCAAAGTCACGCGCGTTGAGGATGAAGAGAAAGAAAGCGGCGAAATCGAGTTACTCGGTTACGGTTCCGAGTAGCGTATCCAGGAAATCCGCTGCATCGCACTCCTCGTTCGCCGTATCGGCCACCGCAACCTCGTACGTTGCCGTAACGAACTTCGACGAACTCGACCGCGGGTGATGTAGCCCGAGCTCGCGCACAGCAGTGGATATCCGCGCTGCGAATTCACGTACACCGTGTTCATCAGACGCGTGTGACAGTGCCACGAAGCAAGCGCCATCCGGCCGGGCAACGACGTCGCTGGCACGTCTCAGGCAGCGGCGTATCGCACTGCCTACCCGGCGCAGGCAGGAATCCGAAGCATGGCGTCCGAATACTTCAATGTAGGCGTCAAACTCATTGAGCCTGAATACCACCACGGACAAACGCCCCTTGTCCCGCGCTGCCACCGCCCAATCGTGTTCAAAGACCTCGCGGAATGCCCTGCCGTTGAGCAGCCCTGTAATCGGGTCGTCGCGGGAAAGATTCCGAATGCGGCGTTTCGCCTTGAGCAAGGCGTGGTGCATCTCAGCGCCGTCCGCTGTCGTCGAATCGGTACTGCTGCGCCAGTACGCGGCGTAATTACGGGCTATGTTGTCATCGCCAAGCTGCAACGGCTTCAGGACGAGCAGATATTCGCGGCTGCGGAACTCGACCGGAACACTCGTTTCCTGGCCCGAACGCACTGATTCGCTGACCTCAAGCGCCAGCTCACGACCCGCGATCTCCTCGATAACATCGGCAAAAGGCTTGCCGGTCACATCATCGCCACCGATGGGTGCAAATGCCGCATTGGCGAATGCAACGGGCCAGTCAGCCTGGTCGACGCTAACGATCAGTACAGGCTCTGTCGTGCTGGCCAGAACCTGTTCGAGAATATCGCGCTTAACGGGTTTCATCGTGGGGCATCATACCGCTTCGAAGAAGGCTCCGAGTAACGACATCGTCGCACTTTTTGCTGCGAGCGTACTCGCCGCGACGTCGTCGTGAATAGGCACGTCGCCACGACCAGCCGCACGATTAACGATCATTGCGATACACGCATAGTCAACACAGAGCTCCCGGGCGATCGCCGCCTCAGGCATTGCCGTCATACCGACATAATCGGCTCCATCGCGCTCCAGGCGGTCGACCTCCGCCGCTGTTTCGAGCCGCGGCCCCTGGGTGGTCGCATAGACCCCGCCGTCGTAGCAATCCACGCCGGCCTTGCCCGCGGCTGACAGCAGATCACGACGCAGGCCCTCCGAGAATGGCTTCGTGAAATCAATGTGCCCGACCTTGCCGCGGCGTCCGTCATAAATGGTGTGCTCCCGGCCCCAGGTGTAATCGAGCAGCTGGTCTGGAATCGCAATCTGTCCGGGCTCCCGGACACCCGTGACAACGCCAACGGTATTCAGCCCGATAAGCGCATCAGCGCCGAGTGCTTTCAACGCAACGACGTTCGCGCGGTAGTTGATGACGTGCGGCGGCAGCGAATGGCCTTCGCCATGGCGGGCAAGCGTCAATACCTGTATCTCGCCGAACTGGAGCCGGTGGACAGGGGCGGACGGTTTGCCATAGGCCGTCTCGACGTCGGCGCCCGAATCCTCGCCCGGAAGATGTTCCCAGCCGCTCCCGATAATGAGTCCAAAAGTTGTCGCCATCAATCGCCTCTAGGCATCCAGGTGAAACTCGGGACGGTCGCTCCAGTGCGAGAAGCGTTCGTTGACTGACCGCCACTCCTCGCTCGCCATCAAAGTCTCGCGCATCGGCTGCCCTGTGCCATGCAAGCGCGCGAGCCGGACAAGCGACAGAGGATTTGAGTATTCATTGAGGGCGTCTACAGCTTCGTGCGCCGCATCGCGGTCGTTGCATACGAGAATCATGTCACAGCCGGCGGCAAGCGCCAGGCGCCCACGTTCAGCCATCGAGCCATAGTCTCTGGTTGCTTTCATGCTCAGGTCGTCACAAAAAATTGCGCCGCCGAAACCCAGGCGTGAGCGTAACTCTCGCTGAATCCAGTACTCGGAAAAACCAGCCGGGTTTGCGTCGATCTTCTCGTAGACGATGTGCGCGAGCATGACCCCCGCGATAGCGCCGTTATTGACCAACCTCTCGTAAGGGCGCATGTCGTCGAGCACGATGCCATAGTCTCTGCGATCGACCGGAAGCTTCAGGTGAGAATCTGCAATGACGGCGCCGTGGCCCGGGAAGTGCTTGGCGACCGCCGCCATGCCGGCGCTGCGCAATCCTCGGGCAAATGCATTCGACAAATCGGCGACGGCATCTGCCTTGCGATGAAATGACCGGTTACCAATGATCTCGCTGATACCCCAATCGAGATCGACACAGGGCGCGAAGCACAGGTCCACGCCGACGGCACGCAGCTCCGACGCAATCAGCCAGCCGGCCTCGCGAGCGGCCTGCAGTCCCGACTCGGGGGTTCGATCATACTCGTGCCCGATGAGGCGCATCGGCGGAACCGCTGTGAACCCATCGCGAAAGCGTTGTACACGGCCGCCCTCATGGTCGACTGCGACTAGCAGCCGCGGACTCCGCAACGCGCGAATTTCGCCAACCAGGTCGGCAATCTGTTCGGGGGACTCGTAGTTACGTGTAAACAGGATGACGCCGCCCACAGCAGGCTCCCGCAACAGGTCGCGGTCGGCTGGGCTAAGGGACAGCCCTTCTATGTCGAGCATCACGGGTCCGAGCGACATCCGTTGAGCCTCATTGCCTGCGGTTACGATTTCTTGAATACCGCGATTGATTCTACATGTGCCGTGTGCGGGAACATATCGATGATCCCGGCCGATTCAAGCTGATATCCCTGCTCGTGGACCAAAGTTTCAGCGTCACGCGCCAAGGTACCGGGATGACACGATACGTAAACAATCCGTTTTGGCCCAAACAGTTGCATTCGTGTTACGACCTCCGCAGCGCCGCTGCGGGCGGGGTCGAGCAACATGCGATCCCAGCCCTCTTTCACCCAACTTTCGGTGCCATCGATCTTGCTCAGGTCGGCGACTCGAAATGACACGTTATCGAGGCCGTTGCGACCGGCGTTCATGGCGGCGCGTTGTGTCAGGCTCGCCTCGCCTTCGACACCAAGCACGGTCCCTGCTTGCCGCGCGAGCGCCAGGGAAAAGTTGCCGATCCCACAGAACAGGTCCAGTACCCGGTCACCAGGACCGGCATCCAGTTGCTCTGTCGCGAAATGAACCATGCGCCTGTTGATGTCACTGTTAACCTGCACGAAGTCGATGGGCTCAAAGTCCACACGAATGTCGAATTCGGGCAACGTGTAGTACAACGAGTCGTCGACCGAATCGGGAAAGAGCAACGCGACCGTGTCCAGTCCACCGGTTTGCAGATAGATACGCAGTTTATGCGTCTCGCCAAACCGGCGAAGCAGATCGTTGTCGGCGTCGGTGGGTGGATCGAGAACGCGAAACACAAGCGCGATATCGTTCTCGGCCACAGCAACCTCGATCTGCGGCAAGCGCGCCTTTATTGACAGGCTGCCGACCATCTCGCTGAGGTCAGCGAGCATTCCATCGACAGGCTGTGCCAGCACTTCGCAACGCTGCATGTCTGTAATGTATGGCGCGTGCCGCTCGCGAAAGCCAACAAGCGTGCGGCCCTTGCCGTAAACATCCTTGACCGCCAGTCGCGCACGACGACGATAGTTCCAGACGGGCCCTGTCATCGGTTCGAGCCACGTCTCGGGCGTCACGCGCCCGATACGTTCAAGGTTATCTCTTAGCGTTTGTGCCTTAATATCGCGCTGATGCTCGGGCGTGATGTGTTGTAACGAACAGCCACCGCAGCGGCCAAAGGCCTCGCATTTCGCTTCGATCCGGTCGGATGATGACTCGTGTACCTCGAGCAACTCGGCTTCATCGAAGTTTCGGTGAAACTTGCGCCGCTGGTAGGTGACGGTCTCGCCTTCGAGCGCACCGGCTATAAAGACTTTCTTGCCGTCCGTGTCAGCAATACCGCGTCCGTCATGCGTGACGCCGCCGATGACGGCTGTTTCCGGCCCGCGCCGCTTTTTCCGCGCCATTACTGGTTCGACTCTGGCCAGGCCTGCAGGAATTCATTGAGATGTGGCTGGTCCATGCCGGCCAGCGTGCTGCGCACAAGCGCATACTCGCGCTGCAGGTCCTTAGCATCGAGATTGCCGCGCATGAATTCGAACCGGAGATAAACCAGCCAGGTGTTCAGGACATCGGTCTCGCAGTAATCACGAATTTCCTTGATGCCACCTTCGAGATACTTGTCCCACACCTTGTCCCCACTCATCCCCAGCTTGCCTGGAAAACCCAGCATGACCGCGATTTCATCGAGCTTGGCGAACGCACGATTATTGAAGTTCGCGAGCACATCCATCAGATCCACATGGCGCCAGTGATAGCGGCTCAGGTAGTTGTTCCATTTGAAGTCACGGTCGGATTCACCGTTCTCCCAATAGCGCGGCGCCTGGATACCGTGTTTGAGCGCGCGGTAGTGCAGGACCGGCAAATCGAAGCCGCCGCCGTTCCAGGAGATCAGGTCGGGCGTATAGCGCTCGACGCCGTCAAAGAAACGCTTGACGAGTTCCGCTTCGCCGGAGCCCTCATCACCGAGGCTCCAGACCTTGAAGGTGTCGGCCGTCCGAAATGTAACGGAGATTGCCACCACACGATGCTGGTGCAACGGCAGGAAATCGTGCCCGACAGCCTGCTGGCGTTTGAACGTCATTGCCGTTGCGACGTCCTCGTCGGACAGACCATCCAGTTCGAGTAATTGGCGCCCGGCTTCAACGTCGGGGACAGTTTCGATATCGAATGAAAAACAGTGCATGCGTTTATTTAACCCTTGTGTTCTGCGTGCTCGACAACCGCGAAGGCCATCACCAGCCCGGCGTCATCAGTAAGGCTGACGTGACCGCTACCAATGCCGAGACGTGCGCAGACTCGACTGCCCCGCTCAGACCAGACGACTACAGGTCGACCCCAGTCGCTGTTTAAAATTCCCACGTCGCGCAGCCACACACCGTGAGCAAAACCGGTCCCCATTGCCTTCACCGTAGCCTCTTTGCCTGCAAAACGCATAGCGAGAAAGCGCACAGGGTTCTTGCTGCGCTCGTACAGCTCCATCTCCTCTTCCATGAGGATACGCCTGGCGAAGTGGTCGCCAAAGCGACCGTAGATCTGCTCTATACGACTAAGCTCTACGATGTCTGTCCCAATGCCAAATATCACCGGTTGATTACTCCGCGCGCTTCGAGCATCAGGCGCTTCATTTCAGCGACGGCAGGACCGAGGCCATCGAAAACCGCCCGCGCAATGATGGCATGGCCGATGTTGAGTTCGACAATCTGTTCGATGCGCGCGATCGGATTGACGTTTTGGTAATGCAAGCCGTGACCTGCATTGATCACGAGACCGAGACCGGACCCATAGCGAGCCGCATCGCTAATGCGCTCAAGTTCTTCTGCCTGCTCATCGCCTTCAGAATCGGCATATTTTCCCGTGTGGAGCTCGACTACCGGTGCACCGGCAGCGACCGCTGCATCGAGCTGCGCACGCTCCGGGTCGATAAACAACGATACGCGGATACCCGCTGCGTCCAGTTCCCTGCAGGCCGCGCGGACCTTGTCGAGCTGGCCGGCAACATCCAGTCCGCCTTCCGTCGTCAGCTCCTCGCGTTTTTCGGGTACCAGGCAGACGTCTGTCGGTTGGATGCGCTTCGCGATCGCGACCATCTCGTCAGTCACAGCCATCTCGAGGTTCATATGTGTACGCATAACCTCATTGATCTCGTCGAGGTCGTGGTCCTGGATATGCCGACGATCCTCGCGCAGGTGTACGGTAATGCTGTCGGCACCGGCTCGCTCCGCCACATGAGCGGCTTCCACCGGACGCGGATACGTCGTGCCACGCGCCTGCCGGAGTGTGGCAACGTGGTCTATGTTGACGCCAAGATATATTGGGTTTTCCTTACTCATTCGTGTTGTCTGGTTTCCGGGGTGACGCAATTCTACCGCGATGTACCTCCAGCAGCACCTTGCGGCTCTTCAGCTCTTTGCCGCCGAGGTGATAACCGACGACGTCGCGCATTAGCCGATTGGCGGCACGGAGTACCTCCGCGTCATCGAACTGGCCCGCCGCTATCGCCAGCAATGTGGCACCACTGAATACAAGCGGACCCTCCTTGCGCTCGACGGCCACCGGGCCGCCCTCGACCCGGTAGTCGTATTGGCCATCAGGGTCGATGTCGTCATGCGTCCCCGCTACACGATCAAGGTTAAGCGCGTAACCCAGCAGGCTGAGGAACTCGAGTTCGAACTGCCGCAGGTTGGCCGCAACATCCGACGTGCCGCACAACGCCTGTATCGACTGTTCATAGAGATCGTAGATCTCGGGCTGGGGATCGTGACGATGAAGAAAATGCAGTATCAGCTCATTGACGTAGTACGCCGACAACAACGCGTCGCCACGCAGCCCGGATGGCGCGCCCGCGGCTTCGGCACCGGTCAGCGTGCCAAGGTCAGACTTTGCCACCCAAGACACTCGCAATGGCAGGAACGGGCGCAGTACGCCGGCCAGGCGCGACTTGGAGCCCCGACTGCCTCGCGCCACGACCGCCACCTTGCCATGGTCGCGCGTCAGGATGTCGAGTATCTGGCTGGAATCCCGAAATGGCCGATGATGCAGGACATAACCCGGCTGTTGCTGAACGCGCCTGCTCATCGACGATCGCCGCTCGGGCCTATGGTGCTTCGTAACCGAGGTTCATGAGATCCTTCTCGTTGTCGGCCCAGTTGGTCTTTACCTTGACCCAAAGCTCCAGATGCACATTGCAGTGCAACTGTTCCTTGAGTTCGACGCGCGCGGACCTGCCGACTTTCTTCAGCACGCCGCCGTTCTTGCCAACGACGATCCCTTTCTGGCTGTCGCGTTCGACCCAGATGACAGCGTTTATCGTAACGCCGTTATCTTCGGGCAGATAACGCTCGACCTGCACGGTCAGGCCATACGGGAGCTCCTGGTGGAGCATCAGCGTGAGTTTTTCGCGAATCACCTCGGCTGCATGGAACTCCTTGCTGCGATCCGTGTGCATATCCGCGGGGAACAACGGTGGTGATTCCGGGAGGAATTTTGGCAACATTGAGATCAGCTGATCGAGATTGTCATGTTTATGTGCCGAGATCGGGATGATCTCGGCGAAGTCATGCCGCGCCGCCATCAAGCCCAGCGCGTCCAGGAGTTTTTCCCTGGGATGCACCTTGTCAATTTTGTTGAGTACGGCGACCACCGGTGCATGTGCCTGTTTGAGACGCTGGAGGACGTCATCGTCCTCGGTCGTCCAGCGTGTCGCTTCAGTCATGAATAGAATGACGTCAGCATCTGCGAGCGCATTGGCGGCTGTGCGATTCATCAGCCTGTTCATCGCCTTGCCAGCCTTGCGATGCAAGCCAGGCGTATCAACGAAAATAATCTGCGCCGTTGTCATCCGAAAGCACCGCGAGAATTCGGTGTCGCGTGGTCTGTGGTTTCGCTGTAACGATGCTGACCTTTCGACCCATGACGGCGTTAATCAACGTTGATTTGCCGACATTGGGTCGCCCTATGACGGCAACCATTCCGCAGCGGTGCTCACTCATGCGCGTTCCCCGCAAAAATTTCCAGCATTCGTCGCGCCGCTTTTTGTTCTGCCTTGCGGCGCGTCGTGGACTCACCTTCGGTCGTCTGGGACAACTCACTGACTGTGCACGAAACAACGAAGCGTTGCTGGTGTGCTTTGCCGGTGGCTTCGACGAGTTCGTAATCGGGTACGGAGAGCTTGCGAGCCTGCAGCCATTCCTGCAATCGCGTCTTGGCATCGCGGAGATCTTCGGCGTTTGGCAGTTCCTCCAGTCGCCGGGCAAAAACTCGCTCGATTATTTGGGTCGCGGCTGCAAATCCTGAGTCCAGGAAGACGGCGGCGAAAATCGCTTCCAGGGCATCCGCAAGGATCGACTCACGACGATGCCCGCCGGTCTTGCGCTCGCCACTGCCCAGGATCAGGTGTTCACCAATACCCAGCTCGGCCGCCAGTTTTGCGAGAGAAGTATCCTTGACCAGCGAGGCACGTAACTTGCTGAGATCACCTTCGCTGGCGTCGGGGCGCCGCTTGAATACGGCATCGGAAATCACGAAATCCAGTACGGCATCGCCGAGAAACTCCAGGCGCTCGTTGTTCCTGCCGTTTGCACTTCTGTGCGTAAGGGCCTGGGTCAACAGGCTCGCATCGTGAAAGCGATAGTGCAGCGTCTTGTCGAGCCAGCTCTCGGCCTGTTCCAATGTTATCGCTCTTTATTGCCGGGCCGCTTGCGGCCAAAGGTCGCTAGCGGCGGATTAGCGTTCTCTTGTCGAAGTCCACCACGAATGAGATGTTGGCAATGAACGGGGCCTTGTGCGGGTAGGTTGCTGCAACTTCGAAGCCACCATCAACCGCGGTCACCGTAACGTCTTTGGCTGTGATTTCAGCAACGCTCTCGATATCAAAACGGCGCGAAATAGAGTTGCGGATCGCGGCACGCGTAGGGCCTGCCCCGTCAAACTCCTCGCCCACGCCATCTACAACGCCGACCACTTTCATGTAGTTGAGGTATACAGGGGTCAAGCGAATACCGGCAAACGCAAACAGCCCGACGAATATCACGAGGATCATGAGGCCTAAGGTCGTCATGCCGGCCTGCTGGCGTTTGTTTCGCCATTTTTCCAAGTAATTCAGTGACATACCGCCTTCTCCGTATAATCCATTGCGCCCGTCGCGCGCTACATTGCTTAACGTAACGCGATCTTACCGGTCAAATCAGTGACTGGCACCACATTATTGGATTTTTGTGCCGATTCGGTCCCAGACCGGCATGTTCCACGGCACGAAATGCATCCAGATGCGCACCGCCTCGCCGACGAGGAACTCCTCGGGAATCGCCCCGATAAAGCGGCTGTCCTTGCTGCGGTCACGATTGTCGCCCATGACGAAGAAATGCCCCTCGGGGACCCGGTACGTGTTATCACGCGTCGAAAAATCGGGGTTAGTGACCAGGATCTCGTGCACCCGGCCGTCGAGGTCCTCCACGAACAGCGGTACGTTCCAGGAATTGTCTTCCCCGCGCTGGAGATCGACGGGTTGCCCATTGATGGTCAACCGGTGCCGTTCGTAAACCACGGTATCGCCAGGCAGCCCAATCACGCGCTTGATGTAGTTGATGCTCGGATCTGACGGCAGGCGGAACACGATGACATCCCCCCTCTCCGGACTGCCGGTTTCGATTACCTTGGTCTCCGTGACCGGCAGGCGCAGGCCGTAGGCGTACTTCTTGACGAAAATGAAGTCCCCTTCCAGCAGCGTCGGCATCATCGAACCGGACGGAATACGAAACGGTTCGAAGATAAAGGAACGAATAATAAGGACAAACAACAACACCGGGAAAAACGAGCGCGCGTACTCCACGAGTATTTGCTGACTGCCCGGCGCCTGCCGACTGTCTTCCTTGTCGGTCTTCCAGACCAGTTTGTCCAGTGCAACGATGACGCCCGTTACGGCTGTCAAGACCGTCAGAATTAATGCCAGATTAATAATCAATATTCGTACTCACTTGTCTGTTCGCAATACAGCGAGGAATGCATCCTGCGGGATCTCTACCGAACCAACCTGCTTCATTCTCTTCTTGCCGGCCTTCTGTTTCTCCAGCAGCTTACGTTTGCGCGACACGTCACCACCGTAGCACTTGGCCGTCACATTCTTGCGTAGCGCCTTCACTGTGCTACGCGCGATAACCTGACTGCCAACGGCAGCCTGGATCGCGACGTCGAACATCTGTCGAGGTATCAACTCTCGCATTTTTTCGACCAATTCTCGTCCACGAGTTCTCACATTTTCTTTGTGGAGGATAATCGACAGCGCATCGACGCGCTCGTTGTTGATGAGCACATCCAGCCGCACCAGCTGCGCCGGCTGAAAACGCAGGAAATGATAGTCAAACGACGCGAACCCCCGGCTGACCGATTTTAGACGGTCGAAAAAGTCGAGAACGACCTCAGCCAGCGGTAATTCGTATTCAATCGAAACCTGCCCACCGACGTAACGCATCTGCTTTTGCACTCCGCGTTTTTCGATACACAGCTTGATAACAGCACCGACGTGCGCATCCGGAACAAGTATATTGGCTGAAATGATCGGTTCGCGCAGTTCCGAGATTTCGTTTGCCGGCGGTAATTTAGAGGGATTGTCGACGTGAAGTGTGTTGCCGCTCGTATCGATAACCTCGAACACGACCGTTGGTGCTGTCGTTATGAGTTCGAGGTCGTATTCACGCTCGAGGCGCTCCTGCACGATTTCCATGTGCAACATGCCAAGGAAGCCGCAGCGGAACCCAAACCCCAAAGCCGCAGACGTCTCGGGCTCAAAATGCAGGGCCGCGTCATTCAGGCGCAACTTCTGCAGTGCTTCTCTGAAGCTTTCATAATCATCGGAGCTGATGGTGAACAGGCCTGCGAACACTCGTGGCTGGACCTGCTTGAATCCCGGCAGCATCTTTTCGCATGCGTTTTTCGTCGTCGTTAACGTGTCCCCGACCGGCGCACCATAAATATCCTTGATCGCCGCGATAACGAACCCGACCTCCCCGGTCCTGAGCTCCTTCCGATCTTCCATTTTCGGCGTGAACACACCGACCCGATCTGCGTTGTACGAGATACCGGTGGACATGACCTTGATCTTGCTACCCTTGGCCAGGTTGCCGTTCATAACACGGACAAGCGACACCACACCGACGTAGTTATCGAACCAGGAATCGATGATCAGCGCCTGCAACGGACCGTCCGGATCGCCCTGAGGTGGCGGGATCAGTTCGACAATCTGCTCCAGAAGTTCGGGTATGCCCTGACCCGTCTTCGCGCTGACATGGATCGCATCCTGCGCATCGATACCGATGATGTCCTCGATCTCGGCAACGACTTTCGCCGGCTCAGCCGCGGGCAGGTCGATCTTGTTGAGCACGGGCAGCACTTCGAGCCCCTGATCGATAGCCGTGTTGCAGTTCGCGACACTTTGCGCCTCGACGCCCTGCGCCGCATCCACCACGAGCAAGGCCCCTTCGCAGGCCGCCAGGGATCGGGATACCTCGTAGGAGAAGTCCACGTGACCCGGCGTGTCGATGAAGTTCAGCTGATAGGTCTCGCCGTCCTTTGCCTTGTAGTCGAGCGCCACGCTCTGTGCCTTGATCGTAATACCGCGTTCCCGCTCGAGGTCCATCGAATCGAGGACCTGCTCCGACATTTCACGGTCTGCCAGGCCGCCGCATATCTGGATAAAGCGATCGGCGAGCGTCGATTTTCCATGATCGATATGGGCGATGATCGAGAAGTTGCGTATCTGCTTCATTAAGACGGGGGACCTGGCGCCAGCGGCGTAACCACAAGCTTGAGCGGCGAAATCGCCGGAAAATTCAGCCGCGAAGTATACCTGTTATCGCGTCATGATCGAGAAAATGCATACAGACCACCGAACCCTCGTACTCGACGACCGGGATGTCCATGAACCAGCGCTCATGCCACTCCGGATTGGTGTCGATATCACGCACGTCGAGCTTCAGTTCGCCGGCTATGAGGGGCTTTAGTTCCTCAAGCAGCGCCTCGCAGAGATGGCAGTCCTCGCGGCTGTAAACCTGCAGCGTCCTCATTCCGTCCTGCCAACACGCCCGGTTATGGCTGGCGTGAACTGGCGAAGACAGTTGGATCGTCGAAGCCTCTGCCGGCTGATAAAAACACTCGCCGCAATGCCAGCGATCACCGCCAGAACAGCTTCAATGTCGGACAGGCGCGCGAGATAGGCGATTCCTGTCACGAGCACCGTCGCCGCCAGCGGTATCCCGTAGACGATCAAAGCGGCGTGCAGCACGCTCTGCGGGGCCAGTTCAATCAGCACTTCATCCCCCTCTCGCAGCTGAAGATGCCCGACAACAGGGGCTTCAAGGCGACGGGGGCCACGGTCGCTGCCGAAAATGCCGGCGCCACATCCCTTGCCGCTCGCACATCGAGCGCAGAATACCGCGGTATTTACCTCAACAGTGGCGTGAGACAGGTCGTCAGCAACAGAGATTATTCGGCCGCGGCTTTGTTCCATGGCGGCAGTTTACAGGAGGCCGGTGTCAGCGACGCGCCATCGTCGTCGCGATTTGCTCGACGGTCATGGCCGGCACTTCCCCAACGGCCGTAACCCGGTGGCCGTCGATAACCACGCTGTAGGAATTAGAGCCACCGACCCGTGAGGGCCCTTCAGAAATAGCAGACTCGCCGGGTGCAATAAATACGGACACGCTGGCGAGGCCATCGCTGTACATGATGTGGGTCACAACCGCATCGCTGCCCGGCATCGTTTCCCCGTGCGTGGCAACTGCCTGGAATCCCTGCGGCATCTCAGTGCTCGCCCACTCCGTTTCCAGTGCATGGCTGACGTGACGTGACGGCTGTGTCAGCCAGCGGAAGTTCTCGGTGCTGTACGATGGCGCCAAAGCGCTCGCGTCGATCGTTTTGTTCAGGCTGATCTCGGCAAATTTGACCTGCTCGAGCGCCGTTCCATCCTCGCCAATAAGCTGAGTTTGCAGCGGAAACGCGGTTTCGGTATCGAGCCAGATCCGGTGCCCGTAGCGGTAGCCATCATGCGGCCGGATGGCAACGAGAATTGTCTGGCGCCCGGCCACTCGCTCCTCGCGAACGATCGAGACGTCGTATTCGCTGCCAAAGCGGACCTCGCTCGTCGGCAACGTTGAAAACAACGTGGACTGGTCGTCCCACTCCTCGACAAGCACGGACTGACGGTCGGGCAGGATGCAATGCACCTCGTTGCCATTCCGAATAATCTCGATACCGTTGCCTTCCTGGGCGACGACTTTCTCCCGAATGACACCGTCGCTCATCGTATGCACGACCTTCAGCGCTTCGGCCTTGCCGTCCTTGATACGAATGACCGTGCCCTCGTAGCTGGTCGTCTGCACGGCCGTTCCCATACGGCTGAGCCACTCGTTCGGTTCGATACGTTCGGCCGCCATGGCCGCAGTGCAGAACAACTGGCCCACTGCGAGAGCCGGCCAGACGAGTACTTTCAGGCGAGGTAGCTGCACTACGGTTGGGTCGGTATCTGGTCGGCAGCCTCTTCGTCAGCTGCCTCGTCTTGGGCTTCTTCCTCGGCCAGTGCTGCTTCGCTTAGTCGCAGGGTCACGAGGCGGGCATTCATGCTGTTGCCACCGAGCTCTGATGCCGATGCGCCATGGCTCAAGACATACTGCCGTAACTCGTCGTCCACGGGCCGGGGCGGAACGACATAGGTCGAATCCTCGGCAACCTTCGCTACAGCGCCGGCAGGTGCCGCAGCGTCTGTCCCATCGAGGCCGGGGCTGAACTGCAGGCCCACGATGGCCAGCAAGGCAACCGACGCTGCAACCGCGACGCCAACCAGTGGCCGTATCGACCGACCCGTCGGCAGCTCCGGCAATATTTCGTCAGCCGCCAGCGGCCTGTCATTCAGCGCCGCACTGATCCGCTCCTGCAGCCGCTCGACGCCCGGTACACCCGGTTCACCACGCATGGCACGTCCGATCTCCAGGAACTCGGCCGCCTGTTTCCTCAGGTCGGCATCCTGGGTCATTCTCCGCAGCAGCAGGTCTGCTTCGGCGTCCGGCAACTCGCCGTCAACAAAGGCCGAAATCTGCATTCTTATCGCATCGTTCATATTTGACTCACACGGGCTTGTCAGCCCTCACATCTACCGGGTCAGCGGACCGACCTTTTTTGAGATCGCGTCTCGCGCCCTGAAAATTCTCGACCTTACGGTGCCAACGGGACACTCCATGGTCTGTGCTATTTCCTCGTAACTCATGCCTTCCAGTTCGCGCAGGATGATCGCTGTTCTCAGATCTTCCGGCAGCGCCGCAATGGCACGCTCCACGATTTCCTTCAATTCATTGCTGAGCGTTATGCCCTCGGGAGTGTCCGTCTCCTTCAGTTTTGCATGCAGGTCGTATTGCTCCGGGTCCTGCAGGTCCAGCTCCACGTCCATCGGCCTTCGCCGCTGCGCCGCAAGATGGTTTTTTGCCGTGTTCACCGCGATGCGATACATCCAGGTGTAGAACGCGCTATCGCCGCGAAACCTCGGCAAAGCCCGGTATGCCTTGATGAACGCTTCCTGCGTAATATCGAGCGCCAGTTCAGGGTCGCGCACATAACGCATCACCAGGTTGACTATCTTGTGCTGGTATTTGAGCACCAGCAGATCAAACGCACCCGTGTCACCTTTCTGGACCCGCTTGACCAGCTTTTTGTCTGACGACTGATTCGACATTCAGGCTCGCTCGCCGGAATTTCCATACAGCCTGTCGACACCGGGATAGACCGGTGTGAGGACGATAAGTTCTCGAAATTCTGCCTTATTCATCTTTATTCTGTGACGCCGTTCATCCGTGGCTAGGCAGCTCGCCCTGGTACCCGCCGTTATTGTCATTTTTTCCTGCTCGATGAGCATGTTAGCAGCTTCGATCTCAAGCTCCAACGTGCCGCCAGATCACCTGCAGCCGTCGCCAGTCGGGGCTTTCACGATCGTCCCCCGACAAGAGCTCGCCAAAGACCAGGCCACGATGGTCCCGCAGGCGAATCCAGCCGAATTTCCTGAGCAGCACAGAACCGGATTCCCGGCGCGCCGCGCGCCAGATCTGGTCCGTCCCAAGGACCCTGAGTTCGCCGTTCGCGGTGAAGCGCAGCGCGCGACAATCAGCCCAGCCGCGCTGCAGCTGACGGTGTTCACGGGCCGAGGTCCCTGCCCACACGATGCAGGCGGCCAGGCGCATCCACAGGTCTGTTGGCAACTGGAGGATGACAAGAATGCCCGCAACACCCAGCAGCAAACCGGACCCGGCGACGAGCCGGCGCAGGCGTGGGTCAGGTTTGAGTTCGGCGGAGTATGCGGTTGATGACACGCGCGATCGGCTCTGAAGACGGTGTTTGCCGTTGCAACAGATAAGCGTTTAACTCGGGGTCCGCAAGCTCCAGAACTGCCCGAAACGCGGCCTTATCGTCCTCGCTGCCACCCGGATAGCTTTCCTCGAGATAGCGGACGAGCAGCTCGTCGAGCTCCCGCATGCCGCGGCGGCATTGCCACCTGAGTCTGGATTCCTCGGACATCAATTCGGGCCTGATTCGGGCCTGAAGGCCCTCCTACAAATCGGGCCTGAAGGCCCTCCTACATTAGTATTTTCTTGCCGCGAGCATCTTCTTGGTCTCGGCGATGGCCTGCGCCGGATTAAGGCCCTTCGGACAGGTTTGCGTGCAGTTCATGATCGTATGACAACGATACAGCCGGAACGGGTCCTCGAGTTCGTCAAGGCGCTCGCCGGTCGCCTCGTCGCGACTGTCTACCAGCCAGCGATAGGCAGCCAGTAACGCGGCAGGTCCGAGGTAGCGATCGGAATTCCACCAGTAGCTCGGGCAGCTCGTCGAACAGCAGGCGCACAGGATGCAGGCGGCTGGTTCGTTAATGAGTTCCTGATCCTCTTTTGACTGCAAGCGTTCCTGGTCAGGCGGCGGTGGCGTGCGCGACTGCAGCCAGGGCTTGATCGACGCGTACTGTGCGTAGAAGTTCGTCAGGTCGGTGACGAGATCCTTCACGACCGGCATATGCGGCAGCGGATAGATCTTTACGTCGCCTTTGACTTCATCGTTGGCCCGCGTACAGGCAAGCGTGTTGCCGCCGTCAATGTTCATGGCGCAGGAGCCGCAGATACCTTCGCGGCAGGAGCGACGGAACGTCAGTGTCGGATCGATCTCGTTCTTGATCTTGATCAGCGCGTCGAGAACCATCGGACCGCAGTTATCCATGTCGATCTCGTAGGTATCCATGCGCGGGTTTTCGTCGCTATCCGGATCGTAGCGGTACACAGCATAGGTCCGTGTGTTGCTGGAACCATTGGCTGCAGCGAAATGCTTGCCCTTCTTGATCCGAGAGTTTTTCGGGAGTCTGAATTCAGCCATCAGTACACCCTCGCTTTCGGCTCGACGTAGTCGACTTCATCGGTCAGCGTTTGCTGGTGGACAGGCCGATAATCAAACTTCACGTCGCCCGGACCACCGACCCAGGTCAGCGTGTGTTTCATCCAGTTCTCGTCATCGCGATCCGGGTAGTCCTCGCGAGCATGAGCACCGCGACTCTCCAGGCGATTCGCCGCCGATTCGATCGTGGCGGTCGCGTTGAGCAACAGGTTTTCGAGTTCGATTGTCTCGACGAGATCCGTATTCCAGACCAGCGAACGATCGCTTACGGCCACATCGTCGAACGACGCAAATGTCTTGCGCAGCAGAGAGACGCCCTCATCCAGTACGTCACCCGTGCGGAACACCGCGGCATGGCCCTGCATGACCTTCTGCATTTCGAGGCGAATCTCGGCGGTCGGTCGACTGCCGTCTGCATTTCGCAGCTGATCGATACGCGCAACGCTGTTCTGCCCTGCATCCTCGGGCAGCGGCTTGTGGCGGGCGCCCGGCGTCATCACCTCGGCACAGAAATGTGCTGCGGCGCGGCCGAACACGACGAGATCGAGCAGCGAATTCGAACCCAGGCGATTGGCGCCGTGAACCGAGACACACGCGGCTTCGCCGACGGCCATGAGTCCCTCGACAACAGCCTCTGGATCGCCATCGAGCTTCGTAACCACCTGGCCGTTGAAGTTGGCCGGAATACCGCCCATGTTGTAATGCACGGTCGGAAGTACCGGAATCGGCTCCTTGGTCACGTCCACACCCGCGAAAATTCGTGCGGACTCGGCGATACCGGGGAGGCGCTCTTCGATGACCTCGGGCCCCAGGTGCTCGAGATGCAGATGAATATGATCCTTCTCAGGTCCGACACCGCGACCTTCGCGAATCTCAATGGTCATGGACCTTGAGACCACATCACGTGACGCGAGGTCCTTGGCGTTCGGCGCGTAGCGCTCCATGAAACGCTCACCTTCCGAATTTGTCAGGTAACCGCCCTCGCCGCGCACGCCTTCCGTAATCAGGCAGCCCGCTCCGTAAATTCCGGTCGGGTGAAACTGCACGAACTCCATGTCCTGCACCGGCAGGCCTGCGCGCAACACCATGGCGCTGCCATCACCTGTGCAGGTGTGTGCCGAAGTACAGGAAAAGTAAGAACGGCCATACCCGCCCGTCGCGAGAATGACCTGGTGCGAACGGAAGCGATGCAGGCGCCCGGTCGCCAGGTCGATTGCAACGACACCGCGGCAAACGCCATCTTCCATGATCAGGTCTACCGCAAAATACTCAATGTAAAACTCGGCATCATGTTTGAGGGACTGCTGGTAGAGCGTGTGCAGCATCGCGTGGCCGGTGCGATCGGCCGCGGCACAGGTGCGCTGCGCCGTACCCTCACCGAAGCGGGTTGTCATGCCACCGAATGGGCGTTGGTAAATCTTGCCGTCTTCGGTGCGCGAGAACGGCACGCCGTAATGCTCAAGCTCGATGACCGCGTCCGGCGCTTCCTTGCACATGTACTCGATCGCATCCTGATCGCCAAGCCAGTCGGAACCCTTGACGGTGTCGTACATGTGCCAGCGCCAATCGTCCTCGCCCATGTTGCCGAGCGCAGCCGAGATGCCACCCTGCGCCGCTACCGTATGGCTGCGGGTCGGGAACACCTTGGTGACGCAAGCGGTGTTGAAGCCGGCTTCCGCCAGGCCGAAGGTCGCACGCAAGCCGGCACCGCCGGCGCCGATGACGACGACGTCATAACTGTGATCGATGAATTCGTAATCGCTCATGCGCCGATTCCGAGTTTTAAGATGGCAAATATGGCCGCTGCCGCGAGAACAACATGCGCGTAGCGGGATAGAAGTAGTGAGGCAATCCTGAGGCCGTGGCTATGGACGTAGTCCTCAATGACAACCTGCACACCGAGGTAGGAGTGCCAGGCCATCGTGATACTCAGCAGCAACAACAGCAATGCGTTAACTGGCTGGCTGATAAATGCCACCGCTTCCGGGTAACTGAAACCCGACAGGGTCGCGAGCGACCAGGCAAACCAGAGTCCCAGCACGGCCAGTGCGATACCGGAGACCCGCTGGCCCCACCAGTGTGACGTGCCGTCTTTGGCGGTGCCCAGGCCGAGTACCCGGCCGAGAGGTGATCGCAGGCTCATGACGCCACCCACCAGAACGCTGCCGTTAGCACGATAGACGCCGCGATGACAAACCACGCCGACGCCGTCGCCTGCCCTATTTCAAAGCCGCGGCCAGTGTCCCAGACAAGATGCCGGATGCCGTTCGCGAGGTGGTAGAAGAACGCATAGCTCCAGCCAACCAGGAGCACGTAACCGAGGGTTGAGTCCATGGCGCCCAGGAATTTCGCATACACGTCCGGTCCGGAAGCCGCGTCGAACAGCCAGCCGACCAGAACGATGAAACCGGCTGCCATCGCTATGCCTGTGGCGCGATGCAGGATCGACGAGACCATGGTAACCGGCCAGCGATAGATCGAGATATGAGGCGACAGAGGCCTGTCGTGATTATTCATGAGATAGCTTCTTGATCAAAAATCGATACAGCGCCCGGCTTTTTCCCAATCCCCGTAGCGGGTTGGGTCGAGTCCACCACGACCGCCGATCTCCTTCGGTCGAACGACTTGCCGATCTGCGGACTCTGCTGGGGTATTATCCGGTTCAGGGTCACTCTTGGAAGTGACTTTTTCGGCCTTACTCTTGGGGTCCCGTGCGCTCATGGCGAAAGTATGCCAGAGCCTTGAGCAACCTGCAGTACCAACTAACAGCTACTTTAGTATGCATTCGATCCAGACCATCAAAGTAACCGGCGCCGACGCTTTTGAGTTTCTGCAGGCGCAGCTCACGAACGATCTGCGGCGCCTTGAGTCCGAGGCGGAGATTCTGGCTGCCTGGTGCAGCCCGAAAGGCCGCGTGATCTGGTTCGGGACGGTTTTTCCGGTCGACAACGGTTATGGCCTGTCAGCCGCGGCCGATACGGCCGATGCCATCGTCAAACGAATGACACTGTTCCGGTTTAGATCCAAGGTCGAGTTCGAGGTCATCGACGACGGCCAGACCGTCGACCCCGCCTTTCTTGTTGAACACGGCTACCCCTACATCGGCAGCAGTCAGGTCGAGCAATTCACGCCGCACATGCTGAATCTCGATCTGCTCGACGCGATCAGCATGGACAAGGGCTGCTATCCGGGCCAGGAAATCGTTGCTCGGACCCACTACAAAGGTGCGACAAAACGGCGCACCCGGCGATTCAAAAGCGATGCGCCTGTCTCCGAAGGCGACAAGGTGTCGCTGGACGGCCGCGATGTCGGCGAAGTGCTCAATGTCTCAGGTCACAACCTGCTTGCCGTCGTGCCCGTCGACTTAGGCGACGCTGGCTTGTCCGTCGGTGGCATAAAGCTCACGCATGATCCTCTGCCGCAGTTGGAGCCGGACCCGCAGTGAGTCACCACGAAGCGCATAGAGCACACCGCATTGGATGGCTGCGCGCTGCAGTCCTGGGCGCGAATGACGGGATCGTTTCCACAGCCAGCCTGATTATTGGCGTCGCATCCGCGGGCGTTTCGCAGGAGAGCATTCTTATTGCGGGCGTGGCTGGACTGGTTGCCGGCGCGATGTCCATGGCCGCCGGTGAATACGTCTCAGTGAGCTCGCAAGCGGATACGGAGAGGGCCGACCTGGAGCTCGAGATGCAATCTCTGGAAGATAACTATGAGTTTGAAGTGGACGAGCTTGCTGAAATCTACGAAAAGAGAGGCATCGAACCCGATCTTGCCAGAAAGGTCGCGGAACAGCTCATGGACCACGATGCACTCGGCGCACACGCCAGGGACGAAATCGGCATAATCGACCAGGCAACTGCCCGGCCTGTTCAGGCAGGGATCTATTCCGCGGCCACATTTACGGTCGGCGCCGCACTGCCCCTCATGGTCGCTTGGGCCGTGCCGGGCTCCAGGCAAATAATTGCCATCGCGGTATCGTCACTTGCTTTCCTGGCGTTTCTCGGTGCGCTGGCCGCACGCGCGGGCGGCGCGAACCTTCTGGTCGGGGCCGCCCGGGTGACATTCTGGGGCGCGCTTGCGATGGCGCTCACGGCAGTCGTTGGCCGTTTCTTTGGCGTCGTCGCCTGACCCAACGTCTAATCAGTCGAAGACTTCGGGTCGCATGTGCGGAAACAGGAGCACATCGCGAATCGACGCTGAATCCGTCAGCAACATGACCAGGCGATCCACGCCGATACCGATGCCCGTCGTCGGCGGCAAGCCGTACTCAAGCGCACGAATATAATCGTGATCGTAGGACATAGCCTCGTCGTCGCCCGCTGCGGCGTTTTCGACCTGGGCGCGGAAACGTTCGGCCTGATCCTCGGAGTCGTTAAGCTCTGAGAACCCGTTCGCGATCTCGCGTCCGGCGATAAACAGTTCGAAGCGATCGGTCACGAACGGATCGTCGTCGTTCTTGCGTGCCAGCGGCGAAACCTCTGCCGGATACTGCGTAATGAACGTAGGTTCGCGCAGCCTGGCCTCGCCGGTCTCGTCGAAGATCTCGGTCTGCAATTTGCCCGGACCGAAGTTATCCTTGACCTGGGCACCCAGTTTCTCGCAATACGCCGCAAGGTAGTCACGATCGCGCACCTTTGACATGTCGAAGTCCGGATTGAACCTGGCAATGCACTCTTCGACCGTCATGCGCTCGAACTTCTTCCCGAAGTCAAACGTCTCGCCCTGGTACTCGACGAGCGGTTGTGCCGTTAACGGCTTCAGCCATGCCATGCAACATGGCTTCCGTCGTATCCATCCAGTCGTTGTAATCGGCGAAGGCGCGGTAGGCCTCCAGCATCGTGAATTCCGGATTGTGCTGAGTTGAGACACCCTCATTGCGGAAATTGCGATTGATCTCATACACGCGATCGAAACCGCCAACGACGAGGCGTTTGAGGTTGAGCTCAGGCGCTATGCGCAGATACAGCGGCATGTCGAGCGCGTTGTGATGGGTTGTGAACGGACGGGCGATGGCGCCACCGGGCATCACCTGCATCATCGGCGTCTCAACCTCAAGAAAGTCGAGTGATTCGAGGAAGCCGCGCATGTAGGAAATAATCTGCGAGCGTTTGCGGAACACCTCGCGACTCGACTCATTGATGATCAGATCAACATAGCGCTGGCGATACCGGGTTTCCTGGTCGGACAGGCCCGCCCACTTCTCGGGCAGCGGCCGCAGCGACTTGGTCAGCAGGCGAACCTCGCCGGCGAGCACGGTCAATTCCCCGGTTTGCGTGCGCATCAGCACGCCTTTCGCACCGACAATGTCACCGACATCCCACTTCTTGAAGGACTGGTAGACCCCTTCGGGCAGGCGATCGCGTTCGAGGCGCAACTGAATCTGCCCGGACCGATCCTGCAATTTGACGAAGCTCGCCTTCCCCATGACGCGTTTGGCCATCATGCGGCCCGCAACGCTGACTTCGACCTGTTCTTCGGCCAGAGCATCGTTGTCATGCGCGTGAAACGTCTGGTGCAGTTCTTCTGCAATAGCATTGCGCCGAAAATCGTTCGGGTACGCATTGCCCTGCTCTTTCAAAGCATCCAGTTTTGTTCGCCGTTCGGCGATCAGCTTGTTTTCGTCTTGTTGCTTGTCGTTGCTCACTGGTCTTCCGTTTTGTGTCTACAGTCCCTGCTTGAGACTTGCCTCGATGAAGGCGTCGAGGCCGCCATCGAGTACTGCCTGAGTGTTACCGGTTTCAACCCCGGTACGCAAATCCTTGATACGGCTTTGGTCGAGTACATAGTTACGAATCTGGCTGCCCCAGCCGACATCGGACTTTCCTTCCTCGACTTCGGCGGCCGCTGAACGGCGCTCCTGCAATTCCAGCTCATAAAGCTTTGCCTTGAGCTGGTTCATCGCCGTCGCCTTGTTCTTATGTTGCGAGCGATCATTCTGGCACTGCACGACCGTATTGGT
This sequence comes from uncultured Gammaproteobacteria bacterium, assembly GCA_963722775.1. Lineage (GTDB taxonomy): Bacteria > Pseudomonadota > Gammaproteobacteria > Steroidobacterales > Woeseiaceae > UBA1847. The sequence continues at coordinate 125,975 of CAVROF010000015.1, read as the reverse complement.
AGGCAAGTGAGTAATACGCACCGCCGACTCCGTACGATTGACGTGCTGGCCACCGGCGCCGCTCGCGCGGTAGACGTCGATACGCAAATCTGACGGATCGATCTCAATGTCGATGTCGTCGTCAACCTCGGGTGACAACAAACACCGACCCAAACGATGTGTGTCGGCGGTTGCCCGAGTCGAATGGCGATTTACGCACCAGCCGATGCACGCCGGTCTCGGTGCGCAACCAGCCGTAGGCGTATTCACCCTTGATATGTACGGTCGCGCTCTTGATGCCGGCAACTTCACCGGCAGACGCCTCAATTACCTCGGCCTTGAATCCATGCGCTTCCGCCCAGCGCAGATACATGCGCAGCAACATCTCGCACCAGTCCTGTGCCTCGGTACCTCCGGCGCCTGACTGGATATCGACATACGCATTGTTCGGGTCCATCTCACCCGAGAACATGCGACGAAACTCCAGCCCTGCAACCACCTTCTCGAAACGCGCGAGATCATTGATGACTTCGTTGCTCGTCTCGTCGTCTTCCTCCTCGATAGCCATATCGAGGAGTTCGCCGGCTTCGGCCAGCCCGGTCGTTATCTTGTCGAGCCCTTCGACGATCTGCTCGAGTTGCGCACGCTCCTGCCCCAGCGCCTGCGCGCGTTCGGGATCGTTCCAGACATCAGGTTGTTCGAGTTCGCGTTGAACTTCGGTCAGGCGTTCAGCCTTGCCGTCATAGTCAAAGATACCTCCTCAACGCATCGGAGCGTTCGGCAAGGTCGGCAATCGTTTGTTTGATCTGGCTGGTTTCCATGAGGGTATCGCTGGTTTCGTGCTGCGGAAAAGGCGCGATGTTAGCACGCGTCAGCTGCAGTTAGCGGCGCAATTTGCTCAACGACCAGCTGCGGGTTCTCGACTCCCCGAAACTCGTTGACGTCCAGGCGGAACGCGAGCTGGACGGTGCCCCGGTAAACCGCGCCTGCCTGGTTGAATGCGATCGCATCGACAATCTTGCCGCCACCGGCCGGCCGTACCCTGAGCTTCAGGTGATTCTCGCCAACGACGCGTTGTTCAACGACCGCGAAATCGCCGCTCCAGGTGGGTTCCGGAAACGCCGAACCCCAGGGTCCGGCATCTCGTAAGGAACGTGCGAAACCGAGATTAATTGCGTCACCCGGCAGCTGGCCATCGGTAACGATCGCACCGCTGAAATCTGCCTTCGGATAAAGCCGCGCCATCTGCCTGGCCGCGGCTTTCTTAAATGGCTCCAGCGCGCCTTCTGCGATGGTCAGTCCCGCCGCCATAGCATGTCCGCCGAATTTTTCGATCATGCCGGGGTGCATGGCCGAGACCGCCTCCAGCAGGTCGCGAATATGCACACCCTGGATGGACCGGGCTGATCCTTTCAAAAACCGGTCGTCCTCGCGGGCGAATGCGATCACCGGTCGGTGACAACGCTCGCGCACACGGGCTGCGATCAGGCCGACAACACCCTGGTGCCACGATCTGTCGTAGACACAGACGCAGGCCGGCCAGCGCTGCGAACCCATTGAATCGACGTAGGCAAAAGCCTGCTCGCGCATGGTCGCTTCGATATCCCGCCGTTCACTATTAATGCTGTCGAGTTGGTGCGCATAGCTCATCGCTATATCGAAGTCATCGGTCAGGAGGCACTCGATGCCTACCGAGATATCCTCGAGACGTCCGGACGCGTTGATACGGGGACCAACGGCAAAACCAAGATCGGTGCTGACACAACGACCCGCCTGCCGACCGGACTGTTTGAGGATAGCCTGGATACCCACAACCGACTGACCGGCACGAATCCGAAACAGGCCTTGTTGCACGAGTACGCGGTTGTTGTGATCGAGCGGCACCACGTCAGCCACCGTGCCGAGCGCAACCAGGTCCAGGTATTTCGCGGGGACTTTGGCAGCGCCGGCAGCGCCCTGCTCCTGCAGCATGCGACCAACGCGAGCCATCAGGTAGAAAGCCACACCCACGCCGGCGAGGTAGCGGCTCGGGAACTGGCTGCCGTCGAGGTTCGGGTTCACGATCACCGCGGCATCCGGCAGTTCCTCTGCGGGCAGATGATGATCGGTCACCAGCACCGGAATACCCAGTGCGTTTGCCTCGGCAACACCGGCAACGCTGGACACACCGTTGTCGACAGTAATCAGCAACGCGGGCGATCTGTCTGCGGCAACACGCACGATCTCCGGCGTGAGCCCATAGCCGTACTCGAACCGATTTGGCACGAGGTACTCAACATCGGCGAAGCCGAACTCGCGCAGGCAGCGCAGCACCAGCGCGGTACTGGTCGCACCGTCCACGTCAAAATCACCGACGACAATGATCTTCTTGTCACGGTTAGCGATGACGAGTTCGGCAGCCTGATCGATATTCTCGAGCGCGCCAATCGGGGCGAGCTGTGCCAGTCCGTAGTCGAGTTGCGATGCCTCGGTCAACCCACGCATGGCAAAGAGCCGCGCATGCAGCGGATCGATATCGCCGAGTGCGGCAATGTCGTCGGCGCTCGGCCTTGGGCGCGCAATAATCGGTCTTGTCGTTTGCATGGTCAGTCGAGCAACTCGCTGTCACGGCGCCAGAACTTCAGCGTGTCGGAACGCCGAACATCGGCACGCACGCCGTCGCGGAATAGAAGAATCAGGCGCTTGACACGATTTGATCGTAAGAGCTCCCGCAGTTCCTGCAGGTACTGATGCAGATACTCAGGCGAAGAATCGTACTCGGGTGTTACAGCGACAAAACCGTGGACAGAGGCCTCCGCACAGTCGGCGAAACTGCCGCGCCACAGGTCGGCAACCGCAGTCACGCTTTCCCAATAGCCAAGCAGTAACGGATCTTCAGCAAACAATGGTGGCTGGGGACGCGTGATCTTCTCCGGCGCCATGCCGCCGCCCCAGAGCCACAGAGAATTGACCGGTGCTTTCCCTTCCTCGACACGACGCACATTCACTTCGTGTTCGTGCAGGGCCATCTCGATCTCGCTCAGGATATTCCGATGCATTACCGTGTGTTCGCCGGTCGGCAGGAATTCGCCGGGCTCGCGCTGATCTATGACATAGGCCGGCACCATCGCCGTCGAAATGGGTGACTCGGCCCGCAGGTAGCCACATGCGCCAAGCCTTGCGAATCCGTAACGCTGGTCGTCGGCAAGCGTCTCCTGGAGGTGGTCGAACAAAGGCCTGAGATCCGAGGGTGGAATGCCCGTGAGTTGCAACGCGTGCAGGCAAAGATGATCGAGCCGCGGCTCCAGGTAGACAGGATCCGCCGCCGCAATCCAGACCGTCGGTCGATCGCCGGTTTGGCCCCACATCCGCAGCGCAGCCAATCCCTCCTCGGGGTACGGCAAGCCAAGTTCGTTCAGGATTGTCGCAAGCAATTCCTGTGGCTCGTCTGCCTGCGTCAGATCAGACTGTGCCAGCCATGCGCGCAGCGCATTATCGGTCAGCCTCCCGCCCCTGATTGGCGGGAGTACGACGATCGCAGCAGTTTTGTCATATGATCCGTTCACGATGTGGCGTCGATGGTAAGGGATGCGCTTTTGAAATTCACAAGAGAATTATCAGCCAAGCTGGTGATCCGCAGTGTTTCGGACACCGCGATCCGCGTCAACGACGTAGATCATGCTGCGTCGATTGCCCTGACGCCGGAGGAATTACTGGGGCAGTGGCCTGACAAGCCCATCGATGACCTTTCCGAAGAGGACTTCGCAATCATTCTCGGGACCACCCCCGAGATCGTGTTGCTCGGCACTGGCGCGACCAATATCTTTCCGCCGCGCGAACTGACCTTCGCGTTCGCGCGCAAGAGGCATCGGCTTCGAGGTCATGGACACGGCCGCAGCCGCACGGACCTTCAATGTGCTCGCCAATGAGGGTCGCAAGGTGGCAACAGTGCTTTACATACAGGGCGGCAGCTAGTCCAGAACAACGTCACCTGAGATGCCGTGGCTCTCAAGCATCTCGCGCAGGTTCTTCAGCGCTTCCAGTTGAATTTGCCGCACGCGCTCACGCGTTACGCCGATTTCATTACCGATCTGCTCGAGCGTCGCACGGCGATATCCGTGTAGCCCGAAGCGCCGTTCCACAACTTCGCGTTGTTTCTCACTCAGTTCACACACCCAGTGCTCGACGATGTCATGGACGTCATCGCGTTGTGCGCAGCGTGACGGTTCGCCTGCACGTTGCGCGCGAAGCCGGTCAACCGGCCCTTCTCCCTCCCTGTCGTGACCGTTCGCACGCAGCGTGACGCGTTCGTGCAGACCCATAAGGCGTTCGACGTCGGCGATATCGCGCTCCAGGTGGTCGGCGAGTTCCTGCATCGAAGGCGTACGATCAAGATCCTGGCGCAGGCGCCGTACGCCGCGCAGGCAGGAGTTGATGTCCTTGATGATATGAATCGGCAAACGCACCGTGCGCGACTGATTCATGATGCCGCGTTCGATCGTTTGGCGTATCCACCAGGTCGCGTAGGTAGAGAATCGGAAGCCCCGTTCCGGATCGAACTTCTTCACCGCGTGAATCAGGCCGAGATTGCCTTCTTCCACCAGGTCGAGAAACGGCAGGCCACGATTGATGTAGCGACGCGCAATTTTCACAACGAGACGCAGGTTACTTTCGATCATGCGCTGGCGAGCTGACTCGTCGCCAAGCTGCATCCGGCGGGCATACATCTTCTCTTCGTCCGCAGTGAGCAGCGGCGAGATACCGATCTCGTCGAGGTACTGTCGTGTTGGATCCTGCAACTGTCCCAAAACAAACCCCCCAGTTTGTAGCAAGGAGCGAATGCCTGAGATCGGTCTTTGATAGACCTGGGTTACCGCGCCGACAAATACTGTCGCGGGTTAACCGGCTTGCCATTGCGTCTGATCTCGAAATGCAGTCGCGGCTTGCGTTCCGGCCCCTCTCCCATGGTCGCGATCCTCTGGCCTTTTTTTACTTCTTGTCCTTCTTTGACCAGCAGCGACGCCGTGTACCCGTAGGCACTGAGGTAGGTGTCGTTATGTTTAAGAATAATAAGCTGGCCATATCCGATCAGTCCACTGCCCGCATAGACCACGCGCCCGGAAGCCGCAGCGACAATGGGCTGCCCGATCTTGCCGTTAATGAGGACGCCGGTGCCCGAACCAGGCTTTGCGCCAAATTCGACATTGATCCGACCACTGGTCGGCCAGGCCCACCTGGGGCTCGGTTGTGCAGGGATCTGCGGCAATGGCTTCTTCGGCGGCTGGCTACTCCGACTGCTTGCCGTGGTCCGGCTACTGGAGCCGCCTGGTGGCGTTAGCCGTATCACCTGCCCGGGATAAATAAGCGACCCATCGCCGAGACGGTTCCAGCGCGCGAGTGTCTTTGCATCTTTGCCGTAGCGCCACGCAATAGAAAATAAGGTCTCGCCCGTGCGCACAATGTGCGTTTGCGGGTCGTCCTGCCACGTCCGTCCCCCACCGCAGGATGTCAGGGCCAGGGCGACAAGCAGGATGATGAGTACGCGGGAGGTCATTAGCCCCGCATCATAAACCACACGACAATGACAATGATGCCGACTGTCGCCCAGCCAATACGCTCAACGTACTTGGAAAGCGTCGATTCGAATCGGTCGCCACCGAGTCGAACAAGGCCCGCGACAAGAAAGAAACGCGCGGCGCGACCCACGAGTGAGCCTATGAAGAATCCGGGGAGATTAATGACCGCAACACCGGCCGCAATCGTCGCGACTTTGTATGGAAGCGGCGAAAACCCCATGGCGAACACAACCCACACGCCGTAGTCATTGAGCCACTGGCTCGCTAGTTCGAAATCTTCCCAGTAATGCGATTCGCGCAGCCAGGGCTCGATCGCTTCGAACAGACCCCAGCCAATAGCGTATCCACCAAGACCACCGAGCACCGAAAAGACCGTGGCGATCGTCGCGTAACGAATCCACCTGTCCCGATCGGCCAGGCACATGGGTGCCAGCATAACGTCGACTGGAATCGGGAAGAACGACGATTCCGCGAAGCTCATTGCGCCCAGGTAGCGTTCAGCGTGAGGATGGCGTGACCAGCGCAGTACTCGGTCGTACCAGGGTTTGAACAAGGTCATGACTGGCCCTTGACCAGCGGTACGAAACTGACCGCCCCCAGCGAGACCTGCTCATAGTGATCGTTACGATTCGTGATCATCGCGAGATCCTGGACGCCCGGCGGTCCAATCGGAATGATCAGCCTGCCTCCCGGCGCCAGTTGGTCCAGCAATTTCTGCGGAACTTCGTCGGGCGCGGCAGTGACGATAATGCCGTCGTAGGGCCCGTACTTGCGCCAACCTTCCCAACCATCGCCCGGGCGGAACTGCACGTTGTAGATATCGAGGTCGCGCAGCCTCTGTTTGGTCTTGCGCAGCAACTCCGGTATGCGCTCTACCGTGTAGATCTTCTTGACGAGCGGCGACAGCACCGCGGTCTGGTAGCCACAGCCTGTACCCACCTCGAGGACCGTCTCGCCCTGAAAGCCGTCGAGCAGCGCCTCGGTCATGCGTGCCACCACGTACGGCTGACTGATGGTCTGCCCAAGGCCTATCGGCAACGCCGTGTCTTCATAGGCGCGGCTGGCCAGTGCTTCGTCGACAAACATATGGCGAGGCACATTGCGAATCTGTTCGAGTACCGCTTCGTTGTGGATACCCTGATCGCGTAAACGCTGCACCAGCCGGTCGCGCGTGCGCGCCGAGGTCATGCCGATGCCCTGCCGAACATCGATCATTGAATAAGCCATTTCGCGATACTCGGCACGGCATCGTGGCGAGTCAGATCCACCTTCAGCGGCGTCACGGCGACGGCGCCCTGTTCGATCGCATGAAAATCCGTGCCCTCGCCCGCATCCTGGCCCTCGCCGGCAGGCCCCACCCAGTAGATCGGGCGGCCGTAAGGGTCCGTATCCGTCAACACCTGCTCAGACTTATGCCGAAACCCGAGGCGTGTTGCCCGAATACCCGTCAATTCCTCATACGGCAGATCGGGGACGTTCACGTTCAGAACCGTATCCGGTGCCAGCGAGGCGCGCTCAATCTTCTGCACCAGCTCCACGGCAACACGGGCCGCGGTCGCAAAATGCGTCAGCTGCGCGCCCACCATCGTCTTGCCGACAAGCGACACCGCAATCGTCGGCAGCCCCAGAAAGCGTCCCTCCATCGCGGCAGCCACGGTTCCGGAGTAAATAACGTCGTCCCCGAGATTGGCGCCATGGTTGATACCTGAGACCACGAGGTCGGGCTCATAGTCGAGGAACCCGGTGAGCGCCAGGTGCACGCAGTCGGACGGCGTACCGTCGACCTTGAAGCGGTTCTCGGCAACCTTGGAAACGCGCAATGGCGTCGACAGGGTCAACGAGTTACTGGCCGCGGAACGATTGCGATCCGGCGCAACCACCACAACATCCGCGACCCGCGCGAGCGCATCGGTCAGCGTATTGATGCCCGTGGCGAGGTATCCGTCGTCGTTACTTACGAGGATTTTCATGCTTGGAGTGGGTTTTCATTCAAAAATTCGACGCGCGGAGCCTTGATTGGCCTCAAAGACGCGCTCACTATACCGGTTGTTCACCGCACACCATAGCCTCGAAGACCACAAGTGAGCGACAACGACACCGACGAGTTTTACAAGGCAGTGAGTGGCACCAAGCCGCTCAGGAGTGAGGCGCGTGTGCCCGCCACAAAACCCAAGCCGAAACCCAAAGCCCGGTTCACCAAGGCGGATGAGCGCGATGTGCTTGTCGAGAGCCTTGAAGACGACATCGATACCATCGAGCACGGTTATGGCGGCGCCCTGCGCTTTCATCGCCAGCATGTCGGCAAACGCACCATGCGCAAGCTGCAGCGCGGCGGGTTCAGCGTCCAGGCCGAGATTGACCTGCACGGTATGACACTGGACGAAGCACGGCCCCGACTTGCCGACTTTATCGAGTACAGCGTATCTCAGGGCAAGTACTGCGTACGCGTCGTCCATGGCAAGGGACTGGGGTCCGGGGAACGTGGACCCGTGCTCAAGACCGCTGTGAATCGCTGGCTCAGGCGCTGGAACAGTGTGCTGGCCTTTGTGTCCACGCGGCAGGTGGACGGTGGCACAGGGGCGATCTACGTCCTACTTCAAAAACCTTAACTATCAATTCGTTACCAATTTTCTTTAATTTGAATTATCACCTGAGAGTCAGCGCCGATCCGGTGGGCTGGTCCAGCGTCTCTTTAGGTACTTCCCAGAATTGACGGTCAGTTACTGACCTTCATAATCAATGTGACAAAGGCAAAGCTGACGAAAGTCGGTGACGCAAAGCCACGGGTCCTCGCTTCCTCTGCAACGCATTCTGCGACGCTACGAATGACCCAAGATCGCCGGGCTGCCTGCTCAACATCAAAGACTGATCCAGGTAACAAGGGGAGCGTTATGAAAGGCCTTCAGATCACAGCCCTGATCATTTTCGGCTGCATATTCAGCACGCAAGCGATACGACATGTACACGTTTACACAATCGGTTTTGAGGAATCGATTCTCGCTCCTGCCGAGTCCTTCTATCAAATGAAAGAATCAGTGCGAATGGAAGAATCGACCGATGAGCTACTGTCCGAGTATGAAGCGACCAATGCGACAATCGAAAAACTCCGCAAAGAAGAGTCGGCCGCTGACCAGTTCGTCTTGCGACAGAGGCACCTCGATCTATTCGCACGGAACGATGCCCTTGCCTCTGAACTGAGGCAAAGAGAAGAAGCGAAAAGAGAAATCCGGGATATCTGGATTTTCTCGTGTGCCGGTATTGTTCTAATCGGCATTGGCGCTCTGTGCTACACGCGAGGCTATGAATGGATCGGAATGTCCTTAATTCTGCCGGGCTTCCTCGAATTGATGTGGTGGTCGGCCCCTTCCTTTACGTTAGGCGGAGCCGTTCAGGAGTTTGAGACTCTACTGATCAACAAGATCATTCTGACCCTCATTTCGTTCGTCCTTTTGTATACGCTCTGGTTCGTCGCGCAACGCAGGAGGGCAAAATAGTTCCCGCAGCACCGAGGTCGCGTAGGCTCCGCGACCGAGCGTGAAGGACAAGACCACCGAATTCACGTCGATCTCGTGTTCCAGGTTGGCGACCCTGAGGCGCAAGCTGCGCGTCCCCGGTTCGACCCGCGCCTTCTCGAGTGCCGCCAGCCATTTCTGGTTTTCGCAATCAGACCCGTCGCCGACCAATTCGCCCGCGGGGTGAATGTCCATTTCCGCGCAACGACGTGTCAGGTCCTCATCGATCGCCTCGACGTCAAACACGCTGCCAGTGCCATCGAGATTCGCCTTGTCGCCGGGGCGCAGCAGGTTCCAACTGCCGTCCACAACGCGCGTATGCAGGTATTCGTTGAAGAGAAAGGAGCGGATGGTCGAAATCGCGATGCTGCGCTTGTGGCGCGGCAGTCGCTTGCCGGACGCGAAGACATCCGCCAGTTCCAGGTTATTCCCCGCTCGTCCGAAACGCTGCTCGCCAAAGTAGTTCGGCACACCCTGCTCGCGAATGACCTGCACACGCTGTTCCAGCACAGGGGCCTGTTCGGCAATGCCGTCGCCGCGCAAGACGATGCGAAAATGGTTGGCCTTGTGCGCGCCCCGCCGCAGCTTCTTGTTGTGGCGCTGTACGTCGAGAATGCGCACTCCTTCCACCTCAAGCTGCGCCCAGTCCGGCGCATTCCACCGTGGGATGCTGAACCACTGGCGTGTTACCGCATGGCGGTCCTTGAGCCCGGCATAACCCACATCTTTCGCCGGCACATCAGCAAAGCGCGCCAGCTGGCGGGACACCCACTCGGTATTGGCACTCGTCTTTTCGAGGTACAGAAAATCATGTTCGCCATCACCCGTGAATTCGTAGCCGAGTTCCTCGGTGACCTGGAAATCGTCGGGGGTCGTGCGTATCGCCGCGACCAACAGCGGCGCTCTCCCGTCAGGCGGGACCGAGGCATGCGCGCGGGCCCAGTCAGGGAGTGACATGGAAAATCCTAGTAGGTCGAGTCGGCGACCGGGACAACCTGGTAGAAGGTCTCTGACTGGCCGATCATGCCAAGGTCAGTACGAGCACGCTCTTCAGCCGCATCGCGGCCCTGCTTGAGATTAATCACTTCAGCATCAAGCGCCGCGTTGCGGTCGCGTAGTGACGCGTTGAGTTCGCGCTGTTCGGCAACCGCTGTGCGCAGCTTGATGGTCTTGCGGTGACCGTCGTCGGACAGCCATAGCTGGGCCTGCAGACCGAGCCCGGCCATCGCCAACAAAATCAGTAACCCGCGTGAACCGCTCAAGCTATTTCCTATTATCCAACCTTTACCGAAAACGCATCACGAGCCGCATACCCGGCGTCAGCGCCCAATTCCTCTTCAATACGCAGCAGCTGATTGTACTTGGAGACACGATCCGACCGTGACAATGAACCGGTCTTGATCTGTGTCGCCTGGGTGCCTACCGCGATGTCAGCAATCGTCGCATCCGACGTTTCGCCGGAGCGGTGCGAGATCACCGCGCTGAACCCTGCGTCGTCTGCCATAGTAATCGCATCAAGAGTTTCGCTTAAGGTACCGATTTGGTTGGGTTTTATCAATATCGAATTACCGATTTTTTCATCGATGCCGCGTTGCAGGATGGATGTGTTCGTGACGAACAGGTCATCACCAACGATCTGCACGCGGTCACCCAGCTTCTCGGTCAACAGGCGCCACCCGTCCCAGTCGCTCTCATCCATGCCGTCCTCGATGGTGATAATCGGGTACGCGTCGGCCAGTTCCGCGAGATAGTCGGTAAATCCCGCCGAGTCGAACTGACGGCCTTCAGACTCGAGGTCATAAACGCCGTCCTTGTAGAACTCTGAACTCGCAGCATCGAGACCCAGCAAAATATCGTCGCCGGCTTTGAATCCAGCCTTCTCGATGGCGGTCATGATGGTATCGAGCGCTGCCCTGTTGGATGCCAGGTCCGGGGCAAAGCCGCCTTCGTCGCCCACCGCCGTGTTCAGGCCCTGCCCGCTCAGTACGCTCTTCAGGCTGTGGAATACTTCGGCACCGTAGCGGAGCGCCTCCGTAAAGTTCGGCGCGCCAACCGGCAGAATCATGAACTCCTGGATATCGACACTGTTGTCGGCGTGCGCACCGCCATTGATGATGTTCATCATCGGCACGGGCATCATCGTGCTGCTGCCCAGATGGCGGAACAGCGAAAGTACCTTTTGATACGGCCTCGGCCTTGGCGGTCGCCAGCGAGATCGCGAGTAACGCGTTCGCACCCAGCTTGCCTTTGTTGTCGCTGCCATCCAGCGCGATCATGCAGTCGTCTAGCGCGCGCTGGTTTTCGAAGTCCTTGCCAAGCAACGCGTCGCGAAGCACGCCGTTAACGTTGGCAACAGCCTTTTGTACACCTTTGCCGAGATAACGAGACTTATCGCCGTCACGCAGTTCCACGGCTTCACGTGTACCCGTCGACGCGCCTGAAGGCACGCCTGCGCGAGCCATACTGCCATCGGCCAGCGTCACATCTGCTTCAACCGTAGGATTTCCGCGTGAGTCGAGAATTTCCCGGCCACGAATGTCCGTAATTTTGATCATTGTCTTTCCATTTTTCTAGGGCGAGTCGGGCACTCCGAGGCCGTAGTCAGCCTCCTGGTAGCCGCGTTGTTTGACGCTCGCGTCGATCGACATGAGCGTTTCCAGCAATTCTTTCATCTTGTCGAGTGGCCAGGCATTAGGGCCATCACTAAGTGCCTTCTCGGGATCGGGGTGCGTTTCCATGAAAAACCCCGCAACGCCCGCCGCCGCGGCCGCCCGCGCCAGCACAGGGATGAACTCCCGACGCCCGCCCGAAGCCGAACCCAGCCCGCCGGGCTGCTGCACAGAATGTGTCGCGTCGAATACAACAGGTGCACCCGTACCGCGCATGACGGCCAGACTGCGCATATCCGACACCAGGTTGTTGTAGCCAAACGAAAAGCCACGCTCGCACACCATGATGCTCTCGTTGCCCGTTGACCTGGCCTTGTCCACGACGTTTTGCATCTCCCATGGCGAGAGAAACTGGCCCTTCTTGATGTTCACCGGCAGACCCGTTGCCGCCGTGCGCAAAATGAAGTTGGTCTGGCGACACAGGAACGCCGGCGTCTGCAGCACGTCAACCACATCGGCCACTTCGTCCATGGGCGTGTCTTCATGCACATCGGTAAGAATCGGCAGATCCAGCTGCTTCCTGACCTCTGCCAGGATGCGCAGGCCCTCTTCCATGCCAGGACCACGAAAACCGTCGCGCGACGAACGATTGGCCTTGTCAAACGAGGATTTGTAAATGAACGGTATGCCGAGCTCGTTCGTGATCTCCTTGAGCGTGCCAGCGGTATCGAGCGTCATCTGCTCGCTCTCGACCACGCAGGTACCGGCGATCAGGAAAATCGGCTGATCGTTCGCTGCATCGAAATGACAGAGCTTCATGCCTGCGCCACCTCGGGCATCTCACCCTGGTTGTGCTCGCGCACCGCCGCAATGTAGCTCTTGAACAGCGGATGCCCGTCACGCGGATTCGAGGTGAATTCCGGATGGAACTGGCTGGCCAGGAAGAACGGGTGATCGGGCAATTCGACCATTTCGACCAGGTCGTCCACGGACAGGCCCGAGAAGCTCAGTCCGGCTTCCGAGAGCCGGTCCCGATAGTTGTTGTTAACCTCGTAACGATGACGATGGCGTTCGACGATGTCCGTCGTGCCATAGCTGCGAGCCGCAAGCGTCCCCTCGACCAGTGTGACCGCCTGAGCGCCCAGCCGCATCGTACCGCCCATTTCGGAATCTTCGCTGCGTTCCTCGGTGCTGCCCGCAGCGTCCTGCCATTCCGTGATCAGGCCGACGACCGGATGCGGTGTGTCCTTGTCAAACTCCGTGCTCATGGCACCTTCGAGTCCGGCCAGGTTGCGTGCCGCTTCGATCACCGCAACCTGCATGCCCAGGCAGATGCCGAGGTAAGGAATGCCCTTCTCGCGCGCAAAGCGCACCGCCTCGATCTTGCCCTCGATTCCCCGGTCGCCGAATCCACCCGGAACGACGATGCCGTCCATGTTCTCAAGCGCTGCGAGACCCTTCTTCTTAAGGTCGGTGGAATCAATGAAGTGAATGTTGACCTTGGTCCGCGTATGAATGCCGCCGTGTTGCAGCGCTTCAACGAGCGAGATATAGGAATCCTTGAGGTCCATGTACTTGCCGACCATGGCCACATTAACCTCGGCGGTCGGGTTCTTCTTGGCTTCAACGACGATATCCCATTCGCTTAAATCAGCCTGCGGCAGGTCCAGTCCCAGCTGCATGGCAACGATTTCGTCGAGGCCCTGATCGTGCATCATTCTCGGGATCTTGTAGAGATCGTCCGCATCGTACGCCGAGATAACCGCCTTCTCGGGAACGTTAGTGAACAAGGCAATCTTCTTGCGCTCCTCCGACGGCAGCGGCTTTTCGGAGCGGCAGACCAGAATATCGGGCTGGATACCAATTGAGCGCAGTTCCTTGACCGAGTGCTGCGTGGGTTTCGTCTTGATCTCCGAACTCGTCGGAATATACGGGACGAGTGTCAGATGCACGTACACAACCCGCTCGCGGCCAAGTTCGATGCCCATTTGGCGAATCGCCTCCAGGAATGGCAGCGACTCAATATCACCCACCGTACCGCCGATCTCCACAAGGCAAATGTCGGCGTCGCCCGCACCCTTCTTGACGCCTTCCTTGATCTCATTGGTGATATGCGGGATGACCTGGACCGTTGCCCCGAGGTAGTCACCGCGACGCTCCTTGGCGATCACGCTCTCGTAGATACGGCCGGTCGTGTAGTTGCTGTGACGCCCACCCTTGGCGGTACGTACAAAGCGCTCGTAGTGGCCCAGATCGAGGTCGGTCTCGGTACCGTCATGGGTGACAAATACCTCGCCGTGCTGGAACGGACTCATCGTCCCCGGATCCACGTTGATGTAAGGATCCAGCTTGATCATGCTGATGGTCAGACCACGGGCTTCGAGAATTGCGCCGAGACAGGCTGACGTGATGCCCTTCCCGAGGGAAGAAACCACACCGCCGGTGATGAATACAAAAGATGTCATGTGTGAGCTCAGGGCATCGTGCCCAAATGCGTAACTCAGCAAGAAACGACAAAGGGTTGGAGCAAAGCACTGCGTGGCTCGCGATGTGCTTTTTCCAACCCTTTAGAATTCCGCGCCGTCGTTGGTCAAAGACGGTTTTAAAGTCTACCGAATCACCTGTGGGCAAACAACGACTGTCCGCGCTTAGTGCAGAGCGGGACGACCGCTCCAGCGCAAAGCGACGCCCGGCGAACTGACCGCGTCGGCCGCTATCCAGAGGTCGCCCACCGCCACGAGCTGCTCGCCCGCGTAGACGAGCGGCAGCCTGTCGCGCATCCAGGGGACGATCCCCTCTTCTTGAAGCAGTTTCTTGAGTTTGCGCGTATGTCCTTGACCATAAGGGCGAAATTCCTCCCCGCCTCTGCGCACGCCAAGCCGCAATCCCTGTTCCACGAGCTGTGTCGACAGCCCCCGCCTGGCGCCCTTTTCCAGGCGTAATTCACCCAGGCCTTCACCGAGTGCCGCGCCGGTGGCGCCGATGGCAACGCTACCTGGCGCGTCGGCCAGGTGCTCCGGCAGTAGGTACAATCCGTTGCGATAGCGGCGCACAGATGCGCCCGGCCAGCTGACATGCGGTTGTGCATCCGCACGCGCAGGCAGGACCTCGTCGAGGATCCGCTCAAGCTGTGATGCTGTCGGCGTCGCCAGTCCCTGCTCGCGCAGCGCGTATCGCAGGAGGTTTCTCTGCCGGCCCCGATCAAGCGCTGTGAGTCCGTCGACAGGCAATCGGCCGGGCTCCGCAGCCAGCATCTCGAGATCGATCTGCGCGAGGTCGGCCAGCAACCCGGCCGCCTCGCCGGCATGGGTAGCGCTGCGTTGCAGTCTTGCCGCAACATCCGGCCACCGCGTTTGCAGCACCGGCATGACCTCGTGTCGCAGGAAGTTTCTGTCAAAGCGGCGATCGGCATTCGACGGATCTTCCACCCACTTCAAATCCTGGTCTTCGGCATAGGCGCGGAGGGCCGCCTGGTCAGTATGCAGCAAGGGTCGCGCCAGCCAGCCGGGACCAAATCGACGGATGGCCCCAATACCTGCGATACCCGCCGGTCCGCTACCGCGGACAAGATTCAGCAACAGCGTCTCGGCCTGGTCTTCTCGATGATGCGCGCTCAACAGCCAGTCGCCGGGCTGGAGCTCGTCGTGCAAAGCGGCATACCGTACTTCCCTGGCGGCCGCCTCGGGTCCCTTACCACTGTCAGGACTTACCGCGACCCTGAGACCGCGATATTCAATATCCAGCGATTTCGCAAATGCCTCGCAGTGCGCATTCCAATGTGCGGAGTCTTCCTGCAGGCCGTGGTCGATGTGGACGGCAACGAGCGGCACATCACCACCTGAGGTCGCAAGCGCGTGCGCAAGCACCGTGGAATCGAGGCCACCGCTGAATGCAATAACGTATCGAGAGGGTGTGGCGGCCTGCTGTTCGAGCGCTGCGAGATATTGCTGCAGCTGCTCGTGCGAGAAGGTCACGCTTCCTTGTACCGTCCGAAGCTCGAGAGTCGCCGTTGCCGTTCAGCGAGCAATTGCTCGGTGGACAACGAGCCGAGCTCGTCCAGGCTCTTTAACAGGGCGTTGCGGATGACCTCCGCCGCTTCCTTCGGGTTGCGGTGTGCCCCACCCAGCGGCTCCTCGAGTACCTCGTCGACGAGGTCGAACTCGTTCAGCTGGGAGGCTGTAATCCGCATGGCTTCGGCAGCATCTTCTGCTCTTTCAGCGCTCTTCCACAGAATCGATGCGCAGCCTTCCGGCGAAATGACCGAGTAGATGCTGTACTGCAGCATAATCAGTCTGTCGCCGACGCCGATCGCCAGCGCACCGCCCGATCCGCCTTCGCCGATGACCACACTGATGATCGGTGTTCTGAGCCCTGCCATCAGGTACAGGCTGTAGGCGATCGCCTCACTCTGGCCACGCTCTTCGGCGCCGATGCCCGGGTAGGCTCCCGGCGTATCGATAAACGTCACCACGGGCATCGAAAATTTCTCGGCCATGCGCATGAGGCGCTGCGCCTTGCGGTAGCCCTCGGGCTTCGGCATGCCGTAGTTGCGGCGCACACGTTCCTTCGTGTCGCGGCCCTTCTGGTGACCGATAAACATGACGGCATGGCCGTCAATACGCCCGACCCCGCCAATAATGGCCGGATCGTCCGCGTACATGCGGTCACCGTGCAGCTCCTGGAAGTCCGGAGCGATGATGCTCAGGTAGTCCTGTGTGTAGGGCCGCGATTCATGACGAGCCACACGGGCAATCTGCCAGGGGCTGAGCTTGGCGAAAATGCTCTTGGTCAGGGACTTGCTCTTCGCCTTCAGGCGCGCGACTTCCTCATTGATGTTGATCTCGGAATCATCACCAACGTAGCGCAGCTCCTCGATCTTCGCTTCAAGCTCGGCGATCGGCTGCTCAAAATCCAGAAATTTCATATCCATCAGTTCAGTTCGCGCCCGGGCGTGTACAGAAGACGAACATTATTGTTCCCGAGTAGCTCCGTCAACTTGTCTCGCAGCTCGCGGCTCGGCCGCACCGCCCATTCCGGGCCCAGTGAGAGCCGCGCCGAAGCGCTGGAACCGACGTAGCGCACCGATACATCGCAGCTACCCTTGCGGAATGGCAACAACAGGTCGTGCAACTGGGTCAACAGCGCTTCCCCCTTCCCGTTTGTTGCGATACTCAACACGATGCCCTTGGCGCGCGACTCGATCACACGATCGATATGCAGGACATTCTTGGCATTTACCGTCCAGCTGCCAATGAAATCGTCATAGCGCAGTCCACCCGAGACGACCACGATTTCGTCTTTGACAAGCAGGTGGCTGAACTCCTGGAACGCTTCACTGAACAGGCTGATTTCCATGCGCCCGGTGTCGTCGTCGAGGACGACACTCACCCGATTACCGCGCTTGCGCACATCGACGATGAGGCCCGCAACGGTCGCTTCACGCCGCGAGGCGTAATCGCGTTCACCCTTGTTATTCTGTGGCGCCGGTTCCGCGATGATGTCACCCAGTTTGCCATCCGAGAAGAAGCGCGCGTCATGCCGTACTGCATCGAACGGGTGACCGGTCAGGTAGAGGCCCAGCGCTTCCTTCTCGTTGCTCAGGAACAGATGCTCCTGCCACTCGGCCAACTGGACCGGCTGTATCTGCACCTCCTCCGTCGCCGCAGCGTCGCCCAGTCCGAACATATCGTTCTGGCCCGCTGCTGCAGCCTTGGCTTGCTGGTCGGCGCTGCGTAATGCTTCAGGCACGTGGTGCATCAGGCTGCGACGCGTCTCGCCGAATGAATCCATCGCCCCGGACTTGACCATTGCCTCAAGTGTGCGCCGATTGATCTTCTCGTGATCCACCCGCCGACAGAATTCGGCAAGACTCCTGTAGGGCCCATTGGCCTCACGATCAGCAATCAGCGATTCGACCGCACCGCGACCAACACCCTTAATGGCGCCAAGTCCGTAATGGATCGTGTCTGCAGCCGGCACACTGAAGTGGTACGACGATTGGTTGATATCAGGCGCAAGCAGGTTCAAACCGAGTTGCCGGCAGTCATCCTTGAGCGTTACGAGTCGGTCCGTGTTCTGCAGGTCGGCGCTCATCACTGCTGCCATGAATGCCGCCGGGTAATGCGCCTTCAGGTAAGCGGTCTGGTATGACAGGACGGCGTAGGCGGCCGAGTGAGACTTGTTGAAGCCGTAGCCTGCAAACTTCTCCATGAGATCAAAAATACGTGTTGCCGTTGCAAGGGCAACACCGCGCTCAGTCGCGCCGGTTACGAAAATCTCGCGCTGCTTGGCCATCTCCTCGGGCTTCTTCTTGCCCATGGCGCGACGCAGCAGGTCAGCGGCCCCGAGTGTGTAGCCCGCGAGCACCTGCCCGATCTGCATGACCTGCTCCTGGTAGAGGATGACGCCGTACGTCTCCTCAAGCACGGGTTGCAGGTCCGGATGCAGGTAATCGATATCCGCCTTGTTCGACGCATGCTTGCGCGTGATGAAGTCGTCGACCATGCCCGATTGCAACGGGCCTGGACGGAACAACGCGACGAGCGCGACGAGGTCGTCAAACTGATCCGGGCGCATGCGCTTGATCAGGTCGCGCATGCCGCTCGATTCGAGCTGGAATACGGCGGCCGTCTGTGTGCTGCGCAGCAACTCGAACGTCTTCGCATCCCGTTCGGGAATGCGGCTGATATTCAGGTCGAGGCCGGGGTTAGTCTCATTGGCGATGCGCACGGCCCAGTCAATAATCGTCAGCGTCTTCAGGCCAAGGAAGTCGAACTTGACGAGACCAACGGCTTCAACATCGTCCTTGTCGAGCTGCGTAACAACGTTCGTACCGCCCTCTTCACAATAAAGCGGTGCAAAGTCGGTCAACGGACCCGGTGAAATCACCACGCCGCCGGCATGCTTACCGGCGTTGCGTACAAGCCCTTCAAGCGACATTGCAAGGTCGATGATCGACGTAACTTCTTCGTCGTCGCGATACATCGCCGCGAGTTCGTCAGACTGCTCAAGCGCTTTCTCGAGCGTCATGCCGATTTCGAACGGGATCTGTTTGGCGATCCGGTCGACGAAGCCATAGGGCTGTCCCAGCACGCGCCCGCAATCACGGATTACTGCTTTCGCCGCCATCGTGCCGAATGTGATGATCTGCGAAACGCGCTCGCGTCCGTAGCGTTCAGCGACGTAGTCGATGACGTCATCGCGTCCCTCCATGCAGAAGTCGACATCGAAGTCAGGCATCGATACGCGTTCAGGATTCAGGAAACGCTCAAACAGCAGGTCGTGCTGCAGCGGATCCAGGTCCGTAATGCCAAGGACCCAGGCGACCAGCGAACCGGCACCCGAACCACGGCCAGGACCGACGGGCACGTTGTTGTCACGCGCCCAGCGAATGAAGTCGGCAACAATAAGGAAGTAACCCGGGAAACCCATGGACTGGATCACACCGAGTTCGCTCTCCAGGCGCTCAAAGTAAGGCGCACTGAACGCCGGACGTTCCTTCTCCGGTATGGCGCGCACCGTATAGATTGTCTCGAGCGCGCCCTTCAGACCACGCCGCGCCTCGGCCTCCAGGAAATCGGCCTCAGTCTGTCCCTCGGGTACGGGGAACGCCGGTAACACGCTGTCACCAAGACGCAGATCGAGGTTGCAACGCCGCGCGATCTCAACGGTGTTGGCCAGCGCCTCTGGCGCATCCGCAAACAGTGCAGCCATCTCTTCGGGCGTACGCAGGTACTGCTGCGAACTGTAGTGCCGCGGCCTTCCGGTGTCCGACAGTACGCGCGAATCGTGGATACACACACGTGCTTCGTGTGCATTGAAGTCGTCGGCGCTCAGAAAGCGTACGTCATTGGTCGCCACGACAGGCGTGCCGGTCTCGCTCGCGAGTTCAAGGCTCGCACGTACACAATCTTCTTCGCCGCTGCGGCCCGTGCGAATCAACTCGAGATAGAAGCGATCCGGAAAGATCTCGCGCCAGCCCGCGAGCAACTCCCGGGCCTGTTCGCCATGATTGGCATGCAACGCGTGACCGACGTCGCAATGCAGTCCACCTGACAATGCGATCAGGCCAGCGCAGCTTTCTGCGGTCAGCCACTCGCGCCTCGCCAACGGCTCACCACGGATCTGTCCTTCTATGTAACTGCGAGTCACCAGCTCCGACAGTTTGCGATAGCCGTCATTGTCCTGCACCAGCAACAACAGACTATATGGCCTGTCGGGCTCGTCCTCATTCAGAATACGCAGGTCCAGACCAATGACCGGCTTTACGCCTGCGGCGATTGCCTTGCGATAGAACTTCACGAGGCCGAACAAGTTGTTCTGGTCAGTCAGGGCGACAGCAGGCATGCCGCTTTCCACGCACTGCTTCATGAGTGCTGCAATCCTGACGGTGCTGTCCACCATCGAGTACTCGGTATGAACATGCAGGTGAACGAAGCCCGGCGCGCTCATGAGGCCGCCCTCACCGGCGCGAAACTGTAGCGATGCTGTTCACAAGGCCCATGTTGCTGCAATCGCTCACAATGAATCTTTGTGCCATAGCCCTTGTGACGGGCGAATTCATACTCCGGATGGACACGGTCGAGGAACTCCATGATGCCGTCGCGTGTGGTCTTTGCGATGATCGACGCCGCGCTGATCGCCGGTACCTTGTCATCGCCCCCGACAATCGCCTCACCTTCCAGTCTTACGTCACCGAAGGAGAGATTGGGCAAGCGATTGCCGTCGACCTGGACACCGCCTGGCGTCACCGAGAGGTTCTCGATAGCGCGCCGCATCGCCAGCATCGTAGCCACGAGGATGTTCAGTTCGTCAATTTCAGCAGGGGTGGCCCATGCGACCGACCATGACAGGGACCGCTCCCGGATAGCGCGTGCCAGTTCGTCCCGGCGACGAGCCGAGAGTTTCTTGGAATCGGCAAGTCCTTCGATTTGATCGTCAGGGCGCAGAATTACGGCACTGGCTACCACAGGGCCCGCGAGTGGTCCGCGCCCTGCTTCGTCGACTCCGGCTACGAGCCCTCTTGGTTCGAACAGTGTTGGCTGCTGCATGGATGGTCTGACGGCCCCGTTATCGCCGCGCAAGCTCAATCACTGCGTCGGCGGCATGCTGGTCTGCATCGAGCGCCAGCTCTTTCCTCAGTCTATCAAATCTCTCGCTGATGGAGCGTCGGCGTTCGGGATTGTCGAGCAGTGCGATGACCGCCTCGGCGATCGCGTCCGGCTGGGCATCCTGCTGCATGAACTCGGGTACCAGAGGCTCTTCGGTCAGCAGATTTGGGAGCGTGTAATGCGTGAGCTTGACGAGCCCCAGCCTGATGGCAATGAAATGGGTCAGCCACGCGACGCGATACGTCGCCACCGTGGGCTTGCGCAGCAAGGCAGCCTCAAGCACCGCCGTGCCGGAAGCCTGCACGACAACATCCGCCGCGCTCATGGCACGTTGCGCCCCGCCATTGAGTAGCTGCACCAGGGGCAAGGCGACATTGGCGTCATCGAGCTGCTTCACTATGAGCGGCTTCAGCCCGGGCGCAGCCACGGGTATGAGAAAGCGCACGTCAGGACGCGCCTGCAGAATAATCTGCATCGTCTCGGCCAGAATGCCGCCCAGGCGCTGTACTTCGCCCTGCCGGCTACCGGGCATTACGGTGACGACCTCGGGAGCTTCAATACCCAGCAACGCCCGGGCGCCTGCAGTATCGACAACCTCGGGTGCTTCGTGTGCCTTGGGATGACCGACAAACACGGCATTGACGCCATGCTCTGCGTATAGCTTCGGCTCGAAGGGCAGGATGCACAGAACGGTGTCTGCTGCCTTCTTCACTTTCTTCACTCGACCTGCCCGCCAGGCCCAGATTGACGGGCTGACGTAGTGTGCGGTCCTGATGCCGGCCCTGCGGAGTTTTATTTCCAGGCCCAAATTGAAATCCGGGGCATCAATGCCGACAAACACATCGGGCGGCGACGCTGTCCACCGTCTGGCGAGTTCGCGCCGCAGCCGCAGCAGTCGCGGTATATGCACCAGCGGCTCCACAAGACCCATGACGGCCAGCGACTCGGATGGCTCCCAGCACTCACAACCGGCTGCGATCATCTCCGGACCAGCGACACCCTCGAAACTTGCGTCGGGATGACGCGCACGAATAGCTCGTATCAGTCCGGCGCCAAGTACGTCACCGGATGCTTCACCAGCAACCAGTCCAATTCTCATGCCGGGAGTTTACCGCGCCAGACCGCGCTCGGACGAGCGCAACGATTCCAGGAACAGGTCGAGCTCGGGCCGGGTTTTTGCCAGCTCCGCGATCTCTTCGATCGCTTCGGCCTTCTTCTTGCCACTCCTGAAAGTAATGCGATACGCGTTCTTGATATTGCGAATCTGGTCCGCTGAGAAATCACGCCGCTTCAGGCCTTCGCTGTTAATGCCGCGCGCCACCGCAGGCTGCCCCGAAACCATGGTGTAAGCGGGAACATCACGATTAACACCCGTGTACATTCCGAGAAATGCGTGAGCGCCGATCTGGCAGAACTGATGCACGCCCGAAAAGCCCCCGCAGATAACCCAATCGCTAATATGCACATGACCTGCAAGCGTCGTGTTGTTGGCCATAATGGTCTTGTTGCCGACGACACAATCATGCGCGATATGCACATAGGCCATGATCCAGTTATCGTCACCAATAATCGTGTCGCCCGTATCCTGGGTCGTGCCGCGACTGAATGTGCAAAACTCGCGAATGGTATTGCGATCTCCAATAATCAGGCGCGTCGGTTCCCCGGCGTATTTCTTATCCTGTGGATCATCACCAATCGAGGCAAACTGGTAGATATGATTGTCCCTGCCGATCTTCGTCGGACCGTTGACTACCACATGACTATCGATGCGCGTGCCGCTGCCGATTTCCACGCTGTCACCGATGATTGAATAGGGCCCAATCTCTACATCGTCCGCAATAATTGCATTGCTCGACACGATCGCAGTTGCATGAATCATTTCTTTTCCAGTTTCCTTACCCGGTCCTGCAACGCTCCAATGCGCCGGAACCGCCCAACCTGTTTCATCCAGCCTTTGGCGGGTTCAGCCGGGAAGCTAGCCAGGTAGGTGCCTGGCTCGGTGACGTCCTTGGACACAAACGACTTTGCCCCGACAATCACGTCATCGCAAATCGTAATATGGCCCACCGCACCACCCATGCCCGCGAACATGCAGCGTTTGCCGATGATTGTGCTGCCGGCAATACCGGACATTGCCGCCAACGCCGTGTGTGCGCCGACATGGACGTTATGCCCGATCTGGCAAAGGTTGTCGATGCGCACGCCGCTTTCGATGACCGTATCGTCGATCGCGCCGCAGTCGACAGTGGAATTGGCACCTATCTCAACATCATCGCCAATGCGCACACCGCCAAGCTGCGGTATTTTGACCCAGCCCTCGGCGGTCATGGCATTACCGAAGCCATCGGCACCGAGGACGACACCAGGGTGGAAAATGCCGCGTTTGCCGATCGTTACGGCGCGCGCCAGTGTCACGTTGGCAATGAGACGGCAATCATCGCCGACCACGCAATCGGGCCCAACGACGGTACCAGGACCCAGATAGACGTTCTCACCAATCGTCGACCGCTCGCCGATGACCACGTGAGGTGCAAGGTGCGCACTTGCCGCCACCGTCGCCGAACCATCGATCACAGCGGACGCATGTATCCCGGCCGCATAGGAAGGCGGCGGACAGATGACAGCCGCCATGCGCGCGTAGCATGCATAGGGATCGTCGTGCAGCAGTGCCGCAACCGGCGAATCGGCTGCGTCAGCCGGACGCAATACAACAGCAGCCGCCTTCGTCGAAGACAGCTGCTCTTTGTAGGCGTTGCTGGCAAGAAATGTCAGTGACTCCGGATTGGCGTTCGGCAGCGAGGCCACGCCGCTGACGACAGAGTCAGGATCGCCGATCAGCTCGCAGCCAAACCGTGTGGCAAGTTCCCCGAGGCTGATCGGCATAGGAAGAGTTCTTAGCGAGCGCTCGTTGCCTGGTGGTTCGCCTCAACGACACGCAGCACATCGTCGGTAATGTTTGCCGCGGCATTCACATACAGCACACCGTCACCAACGATCAGGTCGTAGCCTTGCGCCTGGGCAAATTCCTGTACTTCCTTGAGCATCGCACGCTGCAGAAGACCATATTCCTCGTTTTGACGGAGATTAAGGTCCTCCTGGAACTCGGTTTGCAGACGCGTCAGTTCACGCTGCAGTTCACGGAGTTCCTTTTCCATGTTACGGCGTTCGGTCTCGCCCATGACGGCCAGGTCTTTCTGCGCCTTGGTAGCCTGATCTTCGTACGCTTTCTGCTTCGCCTGGAACTCACGCTGGCGTGGCGCAAACTCTTCCTGCAAGGCATCCATAGCGGCTTTGGTCTGTGGCGCGCGCTCGATTAATGCCGGCAGGCTAACTACGCCAATCTTCATTTCCTGCGCAGCCGCCGGCAGTGCAAACGCACAAACGAGGGCGACACCCAAAACTGCCTTTACCACGTGTTGCTTTACGAACTTCATAAATAGATCCATCACTAATTAAAATGCTTGTCCAATGGAGAACTGGAACCGTTCCAGTTCGTCTCCGAAGTACCTGTCGTTGCCATCATACGCATTCAGCGGATAGGCATAACTGAAGCGGAACAGACCCAGCGGGGCCAGCCACTGTACGCCTATTCCGACCGATGAGCGCAGCTCATCAAAATCCGGTTTATATTCGATCGGCGCCCCGAGCCTGTCCGTAAACTGAACCTCGCCCGTGTTGAATACGTTGCCGACGTCGTAGAACAGGCTGGCCCGTGCCTGGCTCGCCCATTTATCCGGAAGCGGCAGTATAAGCTCTAGCTGACTCGCAACCAACATGTTGCCGCCATAGGGCCGGCCGAAGCTGTCGCGGGGGCCAAGGTAGGACTCCTTGAAACCTCTCACAGACTGGGGCCCGCCGCCATAGAACTGCTTGTACGGGGGTAATGCGGTGGTATCGCCGAGCGCTTCACCGATGCCCAGCTCCGTATTCAGGCGCAACGTCCATTTGTTGCTCCAGAGCGGGAAGTACTTCGTAAAACTGTAACGCGCCTGGTAGAACTCGACATCGCTTCCCGGGACCGCCATCGAGAGGAACACCTGCTGCCGCGTACCACGATTGGCAAACAGGGCGCGGTTACGGCTGTCGTAGGTCCAGCCTGCGATCAGTTCAAACGTGTCGAATTCGGTTCCAGGGGAAGATCCAAAAGCGCCGAGATCCTGGAGAAACCCGTTACCGTTGCTCGAAATCCAGTCTTGCGCCTGCTGAGAACTGTTGATTGCCAGTAGTTCCGAATGCTGGAATGTCCCGCCGAATGACAGCGTCTGGTATTCCGAGATCGGGTAGCCATAATCAACCGTCGCACCGGCACTGGTCGTCGAAAATTCGGACGAGGCCGACGTAGGCCGCGAAATGTCTCGATAGTTCACGCTGAGCGTGCGGCGCACGCCATCAATTGTGCGGTAGGGATCCGAATGCGAAATGCTGTAGAGCTTCTGGTAACGGCCCGAGTTCAGTTCGACGGCGACACGGTTACCCGTACCCAGGAAGTTCGTATGCACGATGCTGCCGTTGAGCATAACCTTTTGCGATTCGGAGTAACCGACACCGCCGGAAAACTGGCCGGGCATGCGATATTCAATATCGAAGCCCACATCGACCAGATCAGGACTGCCCGGTACCGGCGAGTTATCCACCTCCACTCTCTCCACAAACGGCAGTCGTTGCAGGCGAATCTTCGAGCGATCCACGAGCCTGTTGGACAGGTAGGCACCCTCCAACTGACGCATCTCGCGGCGTAGTACCTCGTCGTCGACCTGGTCGACACCGCGGAAATTGATATTGCGAACATACACGCGGCTCTTCGGGTTCACATAGAAAGTGATCGCCGCTTCTTTCGTCTCGTGATCGAGCTCGGGCACCGGTTCGATTTCCGCGTTTGCGTAACCATCTTCGCCAAGACGGAACGCCATGAGATCCGACGATTGCGTGAGCAGGTTTTGATTAAATACGGAGCCGGGCTGAGCAAGCACCATGCTGCGCAGGAATGCCTCGCTAATCACCATGTCGCCGACGAGCTTCACCTCGGAGATCGTGTAGACATCACCTTCGTCAATATTGATCGTGACGAATATATCTTTCTTATTCGGTGAGATTGCTACCTGGGTCGAGTCAACCTTGAAGTCGGCGTAGCCGCGGTCCATGTAGAACGACCGCAGGACTTCGAGATCGCCTTCCAGCGCCTCTTTGGCGTAGCGATCGTCCTGCCGAATCCACGACAACCAGTTGGCCGTATCAAGCGTGAAGTCAGATCGAATTTCCTTGTCGGTAAATGTCTTGTTACCGACGATATTGACCTGGCGAATCTTCGCGCGATCACCCTCTTTTACATCAATCTTGATCCGAACTGTGTTGTTCGGGCGATCCTGGATAGTTGTATCGATAGTGACGCCATACTTACCGCGGTCGTAGTACTGCTCTCGCAAGAACATCTCAACATTGTCCAGGACTGAGCGATCGAATGTGCGGCCGCGCGCGAGACCCACTCCGCGCAACGATTCCATCAGGTCTTCGGTCTTGATGTCTTTGTTGCCATCGACCGTGAAACTTTCGATCGACGGACGCTCTTTCACAACGATGAGCAACGTGTCGCCATCGCGGCGCATTTCGATATCGTCGAACAGGTCCTGGCCGTACAGCGCACGAATCGCTTCGCCGATACGAATACCGTCGACCGTGTCACCAATATTGATGGGCAGGTAGTTGAACACAGTACCCTCTGAAATACGCTGCAGTCCTTCGACGCGCATGTCCTTGACGACGAAGTTGGCCGCGGCCATCGATGACAATGGCAACAAGGCCAGCGAGGCCAGCAAGGCGAAGAATGTGTGTCTCATCTGCAAAGTATTTCCGTCCGTCCCGGTCAGCCCAGGATTCTCGCTATATCGTTATAAAACGCAAAGCTCATCAACAGGAGCAGCGCAAGTATGCCAACTTGCTGCCCGATAATCTGCGCTCGATCGGTCAGCGGGCTGCCTTTCACCAATTCGGCAACCTGGTACACGATCTGCCCGCCATCCAGGACCGGAATCGGCAGCAGGTTGAGGATGCCGAGACTGATACTGATGAGAATAAGAAAATCGACAAAAGAACGTGCCCCGCGCTCGGCTGACTCGCCGGCAAACTGGGCAATATTGATCGGGCCGCTGATATTCTTGATCGAAACGTCGCCTGTCAACATCCGGCCCAGCATCTGTAGCGTGAAGACAGACTTGGCCCAGGTCTGTTCGATCGCCGAACCGAATGACTTCGCGGGCCCGATGTTGTCGATCATGTAGCCAACGCCGAGGAATCCGGTCACCTCACCGTTCACAGTGCGTTCGCCAAGCGTCGCAACGGTCGATTGCCGGGACTGGCCGCGTACGTAGTGGATCACCACCCGTTCACCGGCCAGCGGTTTAACCACATCGATCAGTTGCCCGAAGTGGGCGATATCCACGTCATCAACCGCGACGATACGATCGCCCTCCCGTAATCCAGCGGCAAGAGCCGCCCCGTCTTCCCGCAGGTTGCCGATGATGACGGGCGGCGGGCCTGGCTTGAAACCCAGCCCGGCAAACAGCACGCCTGGCTCTGTAAGACCTGCTGCTGCGTCTTCCGGGATGTCGAGGACCGCCAGGCGGCGTGAGCCGTACGTATCCTCAAGTGTCAGTGGAATACGGTTCTCGGATACCAGCTTGTCGAGGATGCCGATCAGGGCGCTGTCCCACGCCAGCACGTCCGTGTCGCCGACCCGGACTATCTGTTCGCCCTCGCGAAGACCAGCCGCGGCAGCGTAGGAATCGGGCGTAACCTCACCGATCGTCGGTCGCAGCGCAGGCACCCCGTCCATGAACAGGAACCAGAACGCCATGATCGCAAACAAGAAATTGAACGCCGGACCCGCCAGCAATACCGCAATACGCGACGGAATCGGGCGCTGGTCGAACGCGCGACCCTCATCAGCAGGGTCGATGGTTCCTTCGCGGCTGTCGAGAAACCTCACGTAACCACCGAGCGGAATCGATGCGATGCAATACTCGGTGTTGTCCCGGCCGTAGCGACGGGACCAGATGGGTTTGCCGAAACCTATAGAAAAGCGCAGCACCTTCATGCCAGCCCAACGGCCGACAATGTAATGCCCAAACTCGTGTACGGCGACCAGGATGCTGATCGCCACGATGAATGACAGGAGGTTTATCAGTGCACTACCCATAAACTGCAATCTTCCCTAGTTGACCGTTACCGGAAGCCGCAGTTCCCGCAGCATCACAGACCACCCTAGGCCGACTATGATGAACCATTGATGAACCGCCCATCACGCGAGCCCCAGCCAGCCCAGGCCCAGCGCAAACAGTGGTGCGGCCGCGGCGACTGAATCGATGCGATCGAGCACGCCGCCGTGCCCCGGAAACAGCGTGCCGCTGTCCTTAAGCCCGGCCGTGCGCTTGAACATGCTCACAGTCAGGTCACCGACCACCGAGATTGCCGCCACTCCCAGGCAGAATGGCAGAAATACGGCGATGTCCAGGTTGCGCGACAGCCCGGTTACGACAGCCAGTACGCCGACAAGCAGCAACCCGCCGATAACGCCTTCCCAGGTCTTGCCCGGGCTAATGGCCGGCGCCAGCTTGACGCGACCGAATTTCTTGCCCGCAAAATATGCGCCAGCATCGGCCACCCAGACAATCAACATGGTAAAAATGAGGTACTCGACACCGAGGCGAATCAGCAGGACCAGTGCCGCATACAGGGGCACCAGAACCAGCAGGCCGCAGATCCAGCGCAGCGGTTTCGGGATGGCCGTTGGAAAGCGCAGGGTCCACATAAACGCGACAAACCACCACACGCTGGCGACCTGCAGAATCAGCGTAGTTTTCTCCGGAACGATAAAATACACAAGTGCAAGGCAGGCCGAGACGATGACTGTATACGCCGCTTTCTGACCGATCGAGGACGTACCAAGGAATCCCGACCACTCCCAGGCGCCAACAACCAGCAGCAGGCCGATGAGCCACTCGGCAAACTGGAGCGGCAGCGCAAACAGCACCACACCGATCAGAATCAGCGAAATGACCGACGTAACTACTCTCGCTTTCAGCATTCTGCCGCCTCTACCTGGTCGCCCGTGTGGCCATACCGCCGTTGTTTACTCGCAAAATACGCGAGCGCCTCGTCGAATTCGGACTTATCAAACTCCGGCCACAGGACGTCCGTAAACCAGAGTTCCGCGTAGGCAAGATTCCACAACAGGAAATTGCTGATGCGTTGCTCACCGCCGGTGCGAATCAGCAGATCCGGATCGGGTATTCCGGCCAGCTGCAGTTCGCCCGCAAGCACATCTTCATCGATGTCGCTCGCCTGTATTTCGCCTGCCGCCGACTTGCGCGCCAGCGACTGTGCGGCTTTCACAATGTCCCAGCGCCCGCCAAACGCCACGGCAACATTGAGGAACAGCCCGGTATTTTCGGCGGTCTTCTTCTCAGCCTCGGCCATTTTTTTCTGCAATCCTTCACTGAGCTGTTCGAGCGCACCAACAAACCGCAGCCTTACATTATTACGATGCAGCTCGGCCACTTCTCGTCGCAATGCTTCGACAAACAGGCTCATCAGGCCGCTGACCTCTTCTTCGGGCCGCCGCCAGTTCTCGCTGCTGAATGCGAACAGGGTCAGGTAGCTAACCCCACGCTCTGCGGCCGCCTCAACCGTCGCCCTGACCGATTTGACGCCTGCACGATGGCCCTTATTGCGTGCCTTGCCTTGTCTGCGCGCCCAGCGCCCGTTGCCGTCCATAATGACAGCGACGTGTGTGGGAATATTGTTTGGCTGGGCAGACACAGGCAGAAGTGACGGAGACACCGTCAGATCTCCATGAGCTCCGCTTCTTTGGCGGCGAGCAACTCATCGATCTCGGCAATGTATTTGTCGGTGACCGTCTGGATGTCGCCCTCTGCGCGACGCTCTTCGTCTTTGCCGATCATTTTTTCCTTGAGCAGTTCTTTGACGTCATGCATGGCGTCACGGCGAATGTTGCGGATCGCGATCCGGCCGCCTTCCGCTTCGTGGCGCACGATGCGAATCATGTCCTTGCGACGTTCTTCGGTCAGCGCGGGCAGCGGTACGCGAATGATCGTTCCGGCCGTCGCCGGGTTCAGTCCGAGGTCGGAGGTCATGATGGCCTTCTCGATGACTTTCACCATGTCTTTTTCCCATGGCGTAACAGTCAGCGTCCGTGAATCTTCAACGCCGACGTTGGCAACCTGGCTTAGCGGTACCTGGCTGCCGTAGTACTCAACGGTAATGTGGTCGAGCAGGCTCGTGTGTGCACGACCCGTACGAATTTTGGTCAACTCGGAATTGAGTGCGGCTACGCTCTTGGACATGCGTACGCCAGCGTCTTTCATGATTTCATCCAACACGATGTTGCCCTCTCCTCTTATGTAATTGCCCGGAACTTACGCTCAGGTATCTACCAGTGTTCCCAGTTCATCACCTGCCATGGCCTGGACGAGCGCATTCGCCCTGGTCAGGTCGAAGACGCGCAGTGGCAGGTGGTTGTCGCGGCACATGACGATCGCGGTCGCGTCCATTACGTCGAGCTTGTCCGCGATCACCTGGTCGTACGACACGACTTCGAATCGTTTCGCACCGGGGTTTGTTGCCGGATCCGCATCATAAACGCCGTCGACCTTGGTTGCCTTGAGCAACACGTCGGCGCCAATTTCGATAGCACGCAGGCTCGCTGCTGTATCTGTCGTGAAGAACGGGTTGCCGGTGCCGGCCGCCAGGATCACCACACGCCCTTTCTCAAGATGCCGGATGGCGCGGCGGCGAATGTAATCCTCGCAGACCGCGTTGATCTTGAGTGCAGACATGACCCGAGCGTGCACATCGAGTGACTCGAGCGCATCCTGGATGGCCAGTGCATTCATAACCGTGGCCAGCATCCCCATGTAGTCGCCCGTTACCCGGTCCATACCGGCGCGCGCAAGGCCTGCGCCGCGGAAGATGTTGCCACCGCCGATGACGATGGCGATCTCGACACCTGTCTTATGGGCTGTCGCGATTTCGGCGCCAATACGTTGAATAACTCGCGGCTCAATGCCGTAATCCAGTTCTCCCATCAGCGCTTCACCGCTGAGTTTTAGCAATACACGTCGGTATTGAACCGGACTGTCAGTCATACACTGGCCTCATCTGTACGGATGCCCGCGGGCAAATGGCCATTGATTCTAGCGCAAACCCCGTGGATCTTCATACCGGGTCTTCATTAAAATCAACGGCTTAAACAGCCTATTTAGCTGGCGCCCTGAACCTGGGCCATGACCTCTTCGACGAAGTTATCTTCCTTCTTTTCGATGCCCTCACCGACCTCGAAACGAACGAAAGACATAACCGAAGCGTCAGCGCCCTTCAGCAGCTTGCCGACCGATACGTCTGGATCCTTGACGAATGGCTGGCCTACCAGCGTGATTTCCTTAAGGAACTTCGCTATGCGGCCAGTGACCATCTTCTCAACGATCTCCGGCGGCTTGCCCGATTCCGCGGCCTGCTCCGAGAAGATACGCTTCTCGCGTTCGAGCATCTCGGCCGGAACGCCGGACTTGTCGATGCAGGTCGGATTGATGGCCGCAATGTGCATGGCGATGTCGCGCGCGAGCTCTTCATCACCACCGTTCAGCGCAACAATGGCACCAATGCGTGCGCCGTGCGTGTACGTGCCGATCGGACCGTCAGTCTCAATGATCTGGGCACGACGGACCGAGATGTTCTCGCCAACCTTCTGGATGAGGTCCGTCCGCGCCTGCTCTACCGAGCGACCGTCGCCACTGTCCTTCTGAGCGAGCGCGACAACGTCTGTCTCATCGGACGCGAGTACGGCGGCAGCAATAGATTGGGCGAATGCAACGAAGTTCTCGTCTTTCGCGACAAAATCGGTCTCTGAATTCACCTCAACGATAACGGCCTTACCGCCATCCTGGTTGATGACGACACGACCGTCCGCGGCAACACGACCGGCCTTTTTGTCAGCCTTGGCCTGGCCCGACTTACGCAGCGCTTCCGCAGCCGCATCGAGATCGCCATTCGATTCGACGAGCGCTTTTTTGCACTCCATCATGCCGGCGCCCGTGCGCTCGCGAAGTTCTTTCACCATTGATGCAGTGACAGACATTACTTTTCCTCCGCCTTTTCATCAGCTTTTTCAGTCTTGGCTTCTGGCTTTGCGTCTGGCTCTTTCTCAGCCTTGGGTTCAGCTTTCTTCTCAGCCTTCGGTTTAGCCTTGGCTTCAGCTTTCTTCTCAGCCTTCGGTTCAGCCTTGGCTTCAGCCTTCTTCTCAGCCTTCGGTTCAGCCTTGACTTCAGCTTTCTTCTCGGCCTTCGGTTCAGCCTTGGCTTCAGCCTTCTTCTCGGCCTTCGGTTCAGCCTTGGCTTCAGCTTTCTTCTCAGCCTTCGGTGCAGCCTTTTCCTCAGCTTTGGCGTCTACCTTTTCGGTCGCCTTTTCATCAGCCTTGGCGTCGTCAGCCTTGTCATCCGCGGCGGCCTTCTTGGCCGGTGCCTTTTTAAGAGCCGTTTTCTTTGCCGCCCTCTTCTTGGCTGCAGGCTTCTTGGCGGACTTCTTCTTGGCACGCGCTTTCTTCGGCTTGCCGTGTTCGTCGAGCTCGACGAAATCGTCTTCGCCCAGCGCAACTTCAGGCAGAGACGACTTACCTTCCACAACGGCATCAGCAATAACCCCCGAGTACAACTCGATGGCGCGCATTGCGTCGTCGTTACCAGGAATAATGTAGTCAACGCCGTCAGGCGAACAATTGGTGTCAACGATCGCGACGACAGGGATGCCCAGCTTGCGCGCTTCGCGAATAGCGATGTCTTCATGGTCAACGCCGACGACAAACATCACGTCGGGAAGCGAACGCATGTCCTTGATACCGCCGAGGCTGCGCTCAAGCTTTTCCTGCTCGCGCGAAAGTCCCAGGACTTCTTTCTTGGTGAGGCCGTCGAAGCTGCCATCCTCAGACATCGCTTCAAGCGTCTTGAGGCGCTTGACCGACTGACGAATCGTCTTGTAGTTGGTCAGCATGCCACCGAGCCAGCGCTGGCAGACGAACGGCATTTCACATCGCGCCGCATGCGTGCGAACCGCTTCGCGCGCAGCACGCTTGGTGCCAACAAACAGGACGGTGCCGCCATCGGCGACGGTTGCCTTGACAAACGCGCTTGCTTCGCGCGCCAAAGGCAGGCTCTTTTCGAGGTTAATAATGTGGATTTTGTTACGTTCGCCAAAGATGAACGGTGCCATCTTGGGGTTCCAGTAACGGGTCTGATGACCAAAGTGCACGCCAGCCTCTAGCATCTGGCGCATGGTTACGTCTGCCATTTCGATATCTCCGGGTTAGGCCTCCGTATATCCCATTCCACAACCCCTTTTTAGGTGGGGCACCCAGCAGAACGTGCCGATATACGTGTGATTTAGTGTCACCGGAAATAACTTAGTTGCTCCCGGCGCGCGCGCTTTATACCATAGCCGGCCGCCGACGTTAACCCTTTATTTTCACCGGGAAGTTTCTAGCGGTACCGGACACCTTATAGCGAGTCTAAACAGGTCCACTTAGACTCGCTATAAGGTGTCCGGTACCCGATTATTGAGCCATGACAGTCACCATTAAATCACCTGAGCAGCAGGAAAAGATGCGCATTGCCGGCCGCCTGGCCGCCGATGTACTGGATATGATCAGTGATTATGTCAAACCCGGCGTCACGACCGACGAACTCGACCGGATTTGCCACGAGTTCATCACCGTCGAGCAGGGCGCCATCCCTGCCCCCCTCAACTACCGCGGCTTCCCGAAGTCGATCTGCACCTCGGTTAACAACGTGGTCTGCCATGGGATCCCCGGCGACAAGACCCTTAAATCCGGGGATGCCGTGAATATCGATATCACGGTGATCAAGGACGGTTTTCATGGCGACACCAGCCGTATGTTTATGGTTGGTAAGGAAAATATTCTTGCCAGGCGCCTCTCTACCATCGCCAGGGAGGCCATGTGGCTGGGCATCGAGGAACTGGGACCGGGCAAGCGTCTCGGCGATGTGGGTGCCGCTGTCCAGAAGCACGTGGAGTCACACCGCTACTCGGTGGTTCGCGAGTATTGCGGCCATGGCATCGGCGAGGTCTTTCACGAAGATCCCCAGGTCCTGCATTACGGCAAGGCCGGCACGGGCATGGAGCTGCGTGAAGGCATGACCCTGACGGTGGAGCCGATGGTGAACGCCGGCAAAGCCGGTGTGCGCCTGCTACCCGACGGCTGGACGGTCGTGACCAAGGATCGCAGCCTCTCAGCACAGTGGGAGCACACCTGCCTGATTACGGCAGATGGCTTCGAGGTGCTGACGTTGGGCGCCGCTGACCGCTGAAATAACAATGACTTACAATGACATTCGCGAATCGTTAGTGGCTGCCAGCGAGACGCTGCGCACTCGCTTTCTTGCGGGTGAGTCGGTCGTCGACCTGGTGCATGCCCGTGCGGATCTGATTGACGATGTCCTGACCGGTCTCTGGCGCGAGCATATCGAACCCCTCGGGGCCGCGTTGGTCGCAGTGGGCGGCTACGGACGGGGCGAACTGCACCCGTCCTCCGATGTCGACATCATGCTGCTCGTGCCCGACACCCTCCCCGACGGGAGTGATGACGGGCTGTCCGCGTTTGTCACGGCCCTGTGGGATATAGGGCTGGAGGTAGGCCACAGTGTGCGCAGCGTCGCGCAATGCCACGAGGAGGCCGCTGCGGACCTGACCGTTGCCACGACGCTGATGGAGGCTCGCCTCCTGGCGGGCCCTGAGTCACTCTTTGCGGCCATGCAGGCCGCCATATCGCCCGAGCAGATGTGGCCCTCAGACCGGTTTTTCGAGGAAAAGCGCAAGGAACAGATCGTCCGGCACCATCGCTACCACGACACGGCCTACAACCTCGAACCCAATGTAAAGGGCAGCCCCGGCGGTCTGCGCGATATTCAAATGATCGGCTGGGTGGCGAAACGGCATTTTGGCGCTGCGACGTTACGCGAACTTGTCGACCATCGCTTCCTGACGTCGGGCCAGCTGCGGCGCCTGGAGGAAGGCCAGGCGTTCCTGTGGCGTATCCGTTTCGCGCTGCATATTCTCACCGGCCGCCGCGAAGACCGCCTGCTGTTCGACCACCAGAAGAACCTGGCCGAGATGCTCGGCTATGAGGATGCGACCTACACGCTCGCTGTGGAACAGCTCATGCAGCGCTACTACCGGACAGTGATGGAGCTCAGCCGCCTCAATGAGATGCTGCTGCAGCTATTCGAAGAAGCCATCCTCATGGATCCGGATGCGCGCGCCGAACCACTGAATGAGCGCTTCAAGGTCAGGAACGGCTTCTTACAGACGGTTCACGACAATGTGTTCCGCAACGATCCGTCTGCTTTGCTTGAGCTCTTCCTGCTACTGCAGCAGAACCCCGAGATTCGTGGCGTCAGCGCATGGACTGTCGGCCTGATCAAACGCAACCTGCACCTGATCGACGATGAGTTCCGCCAGAACCCGCGGCATCATCGCCTGTTCCTGTCGATCCTGCGTGAGCCCGAAGGCGTAACGCACGAACTGCGGCGCATGAACCGCTATGGCGTGCTGGGGCTCTACATTCCGGCTTTCGGGCGGATCGTCGGGCGCATGCAATACGACCTGTTCCACGCCTACACAGTGGACGAACACACGCTGTTCGTCGTCAGCAACCTGCGGCGCTTCGCGCTCGCCCGTTTCGACGACGAGTTCCCCCACTGCAGCGAGGTCATGCAGGGGCTCGAACAGCCCGAGATCGCCTATCTGGGCGGCCTGTTTCACGACATCGCGAAGGGACGAGGCGGCGACCATTCGGAACTGGGTGCCGTCGATGCCGAGGCGTTTTGTCTCGAGCACGGGCTCAGCAAATATGAAGCCGGTATTGTGGCGTGGCTCGTGCGCAATCACCTCGTCCTGTCAATGACCGCCCAAAAGAAAGATATTCACGATCCGGACGTCATCAACGAATTTGCATCGACCGTGGGCGACCCTTTGCATCTCGACTACCTGTATGTCCTGACCGTCGCCGATGTTCGCGGCACCGATCCAAAACTCTGGAACTCGTGGAAGGCGCAGCTGTTCCATGACCTCTACGTCCTGACGAAACGGGCGCTAAGGCGCGGGCTGGAAAATCCGATTGACCGTGAACTCCTGCTCAATGAGAAGCAGGAGAAAGCACGTTCGATTCTCCTCGAACGCGGCATTGCCAGCGAGCGCATCGACTACGTCTGGTCACTATTGAACGACAACTATTTCATCAAGCATCGGGTCAAGGAAATCACCTGGCATACCGAGTGGCTGGCGGATTCCGACACAGAATCAGAGATTGGACTCGTTGATGTGCGGCGGCGCCATACGGGAGATGGTGTCGAAGCCGTGCTCTACACGCCGCGTGAGAATCGAACGTTTGCACACGCCACTGCCGTGCTCGACGAACTCGGCTTCACGATCATCGATGCGCGCCTTGTCCCGCTCGATCATTCACGTAGTATCGTGACGCTCGTCTTCATGGAACTCGACCAGCGCGTTGATAGCGATGAGCGACGTATCGCCAAGGTGCGACGCGCGCTTACTCGTATCCTGACCGCGCCAAGTGACAAGATGGTATCGGTGACACGCGCCCTGCCCCGTCAGGCCCGCATGTTCACGACCAAAACGACAGTCGACTTCGGCCAGAGTACAGCCAACGACCAGACGGTCCTTGAATTGCGGGCCGCGGATCGACCCGGCCTCCTGAGTGGTATCGGCCAGGTGTTCATCGAACAGGGTATCGATATTGAGGCGGCGAAAATTGTGACTATTGGCGAGCGCGCAGAAGACGTATTCTACGTTTGCCTCGAATCCAGCGGCGGTGCGCTGGACGACAATCAACAACGGCAGCTGGGCGAAGCGCTGCTGGAACACCTCGACAGCGGCGCCAGCAATACTTAAGAGCGAGAACATGCAGGAACTGGAACAGATTATCGAAGACGCCTTCGAGAACCGGGCGCAGGGTTTCGCAGACCGCGCGCAGGTCGAAGCGGCGGTTCAGGAAGCGATCGGCCTTCTCGATTCGGGCGCGGCGCGTGTGGCGGAAAAGAAGGACGGCGACTGGCACGTCAACCAGTGGCTCAAGAAAGCCGTGCTACTGAGTTTTGCCCTGACTGACAACAAGGTCATTGAGAGCGGTCACAGTCGCTTCTACGACAAGGTACCGATGAAGTACGCGGATTACTCGGAAGAACAATTTCGGGCAGATGGCGTGCGCGTGGTGCCCGATGCAATTGTGCGCAAGGGCGCCTACGTTGCACCGGACGTTGTGCTGATGCCGAGTTACGTGAACATCGGCGCCTACGTCGACAGCAGCACGATGGTTGATACCTGGGCCACGGTCGGCAGTTGCGCACAGATTGGCAAAAACGTGCACCTGTCTGGTGGCGTCGGCATTGGCGGTGTCCTCGAACCGATCCAGGCAGGACCCACGATAATCGAGGACGACTGTTTCATTGGTGCGCGCTCCGAAGTCGTTGAAGGCGTCATTGTTGAACAGGGTTCGGTCATCTCGATGGGCGTCTACCTCGGTCAGAGCACCCGCATCTATCATCGCGAGACCGAAGAAATCACCTATGGCCGCATCCCGGCCGGCTCGGTTGTCGTCTCGGGCAATCTGCCCTCGGCCGATGGCAAGTACTCGCTGTACTGTGCGGTTATTGTGAAGCAGGTTGATGCAAAAACTCGCGCCAAGACGGGCCTTAATGACCTGCTGAGAAACCTGGACTGACACCATGCTTACTGTTTACGGAATCAAGAGTTGCGATACCTGCCGTAAAGCCCGCAAGTACCTCGCCGAGAATGACATTGAGTTTCGTTTTCACGACGTTCGCGACGACGGGCTCGATATCCAGATGCTGGAGCGCTGGGCAGCACGACTCGAATGGGAAAAACTGCTGAATCGTCAGAGCCTGACCTGGCGCAAGATTCCGGAAGTTGACCGGGCCGGCATGACGAAGAACCGGGCGTTTGCGCTGATGCTGGATCAGCCGACGCTCGTGAAGCGTCCGGTACTCGAATCACCGCAATTCATGGCGGTCGGGTTTTCCGAAAAGCGCTTCGGCGACTTCTGGAAAAAAGCGAACGCCTAGCCGATACGGCCTGTAATGTAGTCTTCCGTGAGTTTGTGCTGCGGGGTGGTGAAAACCTTGTCGGTTTCATCAACCTCGACGAGCAATCCCAGGTGGAAGTATGCAACGCGCTTCGATACACGCGCGGCCTGCTGCATCGAGTGTGTCACGATCACAATTGCGTAGTCCTCGCACAACTCGTCCATGAGATCTTCGATGCGGGCCGTTGCGATTGGATCCAGAGCCGAGCATGGCTCGTCCATCAGAATGACTTCAGGGTTCACAGCAATCGTGCGTGCGATACAAAGGCGTTGCTGCTGACCACCGGACAGGCTTGTGCCTGGTTCATCCAATCGATCCTTCACTTCATTGATCAGCCCCGCACGCTCGAGGCTCGAGTGCACGATGTTGTCGAGCTCCGCCCTGTCGGCCGCGAGGCCGTGAATACGCGGACCGTACGCAACGTTGTCGTAGATACTCTTGGGGAACGGGTTCGGTTTCTGGAAAACCATGCCGACGCGCGCGCGCAGCGCAACAGGATCCTGTTCCTTGCGGTAGATATCCTTGCCATCAAGCGTGATATTGCCCGTTACACGCGCCGTCTCGATTGTGTCATTCATGCGATTGAGACAACGCAGGAAAGTCGACTTACCACAACCGGAGGGACCAATAAGCGCGATGACTTCTTTCTTGCCAATCTCGAGCGAAACGTGCTGGATCGCATGATTGTCGCCGTAATAGACGTTTACGTCCTCAGCGACCATAAACGGATTATCCGAATGGATATTGCCGACGGTCTCGCCCGTTAGCTCAGTCTTGCGTTCCGGAATTTCAGTCACCGTACTCATGCCTGTGGACATTACCATTTGCGCTCCATTCGCTTCCTTAGGATAACGGCTGCCAGATTCATAACGATAAGAAAGCCCAGCAAGACGATGATCGCGGCCGAGGTGCGCTCGGCGAAGGCTCGTTCCGGGCTGTCAGCCCAGAGGAAAATTTGCACCGGCAACGCCGTCGCAGGGTCTGTAAGGCTACCCGGAACATCGACGATGAATGCCACCATGCCGATCATGAGTAAGGGCGCGGATTCACCAAGCGCACGGCTCATGCCGATAATTGCGCCGGTCAGCATGCCCGGCATCGCCAACGGCAGGACGTGATGAAATACGACCTGTGTCTGCGAGGCGCCAAGACCCAGCGCGGCCTCACGAATGGACGGCGGCACGGCTTTGATTGCGGCGCGCGAGGCGATGATGATGACGGGCAATGTCAGTAGCGTCAGCACCAGCCCACCCACGAGCGGTGCTGATCGCGGCAACGCCGCCCAGTTGATAAACACGGCCAGGCCCAGCAGACCAAATACGATTGACGGCACGGCGGCAAGGTTGTTGATATTGACCTCGATCAGGTCCGACCAGCGATTGCGCGGCGCGAACTCTTCGAGATAAATCGCAGCCGCTACGCCAATCGGGAAGGACAGCACCATCGTCACCATCAACATGTAAAGCGACCCCATGACAGCGCCCTTGATGCCGGCAAGCTCCGGCTCGCGGGAATCGCCATTGGTAAACAATGCCGTGTTGAAGCGTGTCGCAAGGCGCCCTGATTCTCGCAGCGAACCCACCCAGGCTATCTGCTTGTCCGAAACCGGTCGCAACGCTTCTTCCAGATTTTCGTCGATGTTGCCCTTGATCAGCATGTCGATATTCGACGACGCCGGCACCCAAAGCGTCTGCGTGGTGCCCAGCAGCTCCGGATTGCGCGCGATGAGGTCGCGAACCTGGTAGCTGGCACCGACACTCACAATGCGGGAAAGCTCGCGACGGTCACTACGCCCGGAGACGTCCGGCAGTTCTTTGCGCAACGCGGCACGAACCAACCCGTCGAAATCGGCATAGGCAAGGTCCAGTTCACCGCCCGGCGCGAGCACTTCCTCATTGAGCTCGATATCGAGTTGCAGGTAGGTCTGTTTGAACGCAGACGCGCCATCAGCGATCAGGCTGGCAAAGAACACGCCCAGGAACAGGATGCCAACTGCTGTCGCAAGCATGCCCAACATTTTGAATGTGAACTCTTTGCGGCGACGCCGGGGCAGTCCTGCTTCGACCTTCTGTCTCGTTGTCCTGTCAGTACTCATCATCACGGTCTACTCGTATTGCTCGCGGTACTTGCGCACCACGCTCAAGCCAATGATATTGAGGAACAACGTGACAACAAACAGCATGAGGCCCAGAGCGAATGCCGCGAGCGTTTTGGCACTATCGAATTCCTGGTCGCCAACCAGCAGTGTGACGATTTGCACGGTCACAGTGGTCACTGCTTCAAACGGATTTGCGGTGAGGTTCGCGGCAAGGCCGGCGGCCATCACTACGATCATGGTCTCGCCAATTGCGCGCGATACTGCCAGCAGGATTCCGCCGACAATACCCGGCAGCGCGGCCGGCAAAATGACTTTGGTCATCGTCTCGGAACGCGTCGAACCAAGACCCAGCGCGCCATCACGCATAGCGCTTGGCACGGCATTGATGGCGTCATCTGAGAGAGACGACACGAGCGGAATAATCATGATGCCCATCACAAGGCCGGCTGCCAGCGCACTTTCGGAAGCGACCTCGAAACCCGCTGCCTCGCCTGCCCGACGAACCCATGGCGCCACGGTTAATGCGGCGAAGAATCCATAGACCACTGTCGGGATACCCGCCAGGATTTCCAGCAACGGCTTGGCAATACCGCGAATTCTTGTGCTGGAGTATTCGGCAAGATAGATCGCCGTCATCAGGCCGACGGGCACAGCAACGACCATGGCGATGGCTGTAATAAGCATAGTGCCGGTAAACAGCGGCACGGCACCAAAGCTCCCGGAACTACCCACCTGGTCTGCACGAATTGCCGTTTGCGGGCTCCAGTTCAGGCCAAACAGGAATTCAGTAACGGGGACTTTCTGGAAGAAACGAATCGCCTCGAACAGCACCGACAAGACAATGCCGACCGTCGTGAAGATCGCAATGCTTGATGCCGCAATCAGGAACCAGCGAATGACACGTTCCACGCGGTTGCGCGCGCGCAGATCCGGGTGAATCCGGCGCCAGGCAAACGAGCCAGCCAGACCGGCGAGCCCTACCGCGAGCACCGCAAGAATCTGGCGGCTCTTCTCTAAATAACTCGTGAACTGCGATGCAGCATTCTGCAGCACCTCGTCGACATCCACGCTGACGACATCACCCGCCGCGAGGTTTTGAATATTGTTGACGAGCAGGTTGAGTTCGCCGGCCGACAGCGACTGGTAGGACTCTGGCAGCCCGTCGACGATCAGCGCCACGACGACCCGCGGCTCAATCAGCACCCAGAGCAACAACAAACCGAGCGCCGGCAGTGCGACCCAGATTGCCACGTAGTAACCGTAGTAGCCCGGCAGTGAATGCAATGCCAACCCATGACCATGCCCGCCGACGAGAGACAGCGATCTGCCGCGACCTAGATAGAACGCGGTGATGGCCATGAGGCCGAGCAGCAGGATGAGTGTGGTGCTTTGCATATTTTATGTTCAGGCAACAAACGGCGGCGACCCGCAATGGATCGCCGCCGTGGTTGCTAATTTCTGGTTTTACTCTGCGACAATAGACAGCGGCGTCAGGTCGCGAACGGCTGCGGCCACTTCGCCACGCTCTGCATCCGGCATTGGAATAAGGCCGCGGTCAGAAAGATAACCTTCCTCGCCCCAGGCGCGCTCACTCGTGAATTCGCGCAGGAAGCCGCGCAGTCCGGGAATTACGTCAACGTGTGCTTTTTTTACGTAAAAGTAGAGCGGACGCGAAACGGGGTAGTCACCATCGGCAATGGCATCGAACGTCGGTGCTACGCCGTCAACCAGCGAGCCTTTGACCTTCTCCATGTTCTGGTCAAGGAAGCTGAAGCCAAAAATGCCGAACGCGTTGGGGTTTGCCTGCAGTTTCTGCACGATCAGGTTGTCGTTCTCACCCGC
This sequence comes from uncultured Gammaproteobacteria bacterium, assembly GCA_963722775.1. Lineage (GTDB taxonomy): Bacteria > Pseudomonadota > Gammaproteobacteria > Steroidobacterales > Woeseiaceae > UBA1847. The sequence goes on along the minus strand of CAVROF010000015.1, from coordinate 84,066 downwards.
CTCGACAAAAGCACCGTCCTCACGAATCGTATGGCAGATTGCCTTATATCGATTCTTGTCGGCATTCTTGAGCGCGGCGATCCATGGTGTCGCCTTGCAACCGCCCTCCATCGCGAGTTCAACGAACGCATCACGTGTTCCCGACGTCGGTGGCGGTCCGAGAACCTCGATCTCTATAGCCGGCAGGTTCGGGTTTACGTCCGCCCAGGTCGTGTAAGGGTTTTCGATCAGCTCGCCGTCCGCTTCGCCAGGTACTTCCTTGGCCAGTGCCAGAAAGATGTCTTCACGGCTCAGTGTCATGGTCTCGCCGCCGATGGCGTTGGCGAACACGATGCCGTCGTAGCCAATCTTGACCTCGACAATATCGGTCACACCGTTTGCGGCGCAGGAATCGACTTCCGACTGTTTGATCGCCCGTGACGAGTTAGCAACATCGGGGTAATCCACGCCAACCCCGTCGCAGAACAGCTTAAGGCCGCCACCCGATCCAGTCGACTCGATCTTCGGGGTTTTGAATTCACTACCGCGTCCGAATCGTTCAGCAACAACAGTCGCAAACGGATAGACTGTCGATGAACCGACAACGTAGACGTAATCACGGCCGGCTTGCGCGAACGCGGTGGCTGACAGCGTAAAACCAAGGATTGCGATAATGGTAAAGGCAGATGCTTTGCGGTAGTGACTCACTTTGAGTTCTCCGGGGTGTTTGAAAATCATGCGCAAAGCTTAAGCGCGGAATGTTACCGATTTGTTGCAAAACGCCCGACAATGCGCCCTGATGCACGGACCGACATTTCGATAGTTTTTGCTTATACTTCAATTAGTTACATAATAGATCGCAAGAATGGCCAAAGAACTCTCAGAAGCAACCATCGACTTCCTGTGCGACCTGATCAGGCGGCAATCAGTTACGCCTGATGATGCCGGCTGCCAGGCGCTCCTGAGCGAGCGGCTTACGAACCTGGGATTCACCTGCGAGACGATGCAGTTCAACGATGTGACCAACCTGTGGGCACGTCGCGGTGCCACCGCACCAGTGCTGTGCTTCGCCGGGCATACCGATGTCGTGCCCCCCGGTGACGAAGAGCAGTGGAGCACCGATCCGTTCGAGCCGTCCATCAAAGATGGCTTCCTGTATGGGCGCGGCTCGGCCGACATGAAAAGCGGCCTCGCCGCAATGGTCATGGCAATAGAAGAGTTTATCGGCTCGTATCCGGACTACGAAGGCAGTATCGCGTTGTTGATCACGAGCGACGAAGAAGGCCGTGCGCGCGACGGAACCCTTAAGGTTATCGACGCGCTGACAGCGCGCGAAGAACATATCGATTGGTGCGTCATCGGCGAACCGTCAAGCCAGAACAAGCTTGGCGACATCGTGCGCATCGGACGACGCGGGTCCTTAAGCGGCATGCTGACCGTCAAAGGTGTGCAGGGGCATGTTGCGTATCCCCAGCTTGCTGACAATCCGATTCGCCGCTTCGCGCCGGTGCTTGCCGAACTGCATGACATCGTATGGGACGACGGCAATGAGTTCTTCCCGCCGACGAGTTTCCAGGTCGTCGACGTTCGCGCAGGCATTGGTGCACCGAACGTGACACCGGGCGAACTATCCGCCCGCTTTAATTTCCGTTACTCGACGGAATGGACGCATGAATCGCTGCAGGAAAAAGTGCACGCGGTATTCGATGCACACGACATCGATTATGAACTCAACTGGCACCTGTCCGGCAAGCCTTTCCTGACGGAGCCCGGCAAGCTGATCGATGCGGTCAGCCAGGCCGTTACGGAACACACCGGTAGCGCACCGGAGTTGTCAACGGGTGGCGGTACCTCCGATGGTCGTTTTATTTCACCGGCCGGTGTGGATGTTGTTGAACTGGGGCCCGTAAACGCGTCGATTCACAAGATTGATGAGCACGTCAAAGTCGAAGACGTCATCACGCTGACCAGCATGTATCGGCGCATCATGGAACTGATGCTGCTATAGGATCGCGGCTTCAGGCCTTCCTGAAGTTGTTGTAAATTCCGGCGATCCCGAGACCACCCATGCCGATGATTACCCAGGTGGGCATCGACAGTCCGAGCAAGCGCCACACGACTTCAGCGCACTCACCAGAGCCCTGGAAGATCATGCCAAGCGCGTCGGAAAGCGGGAAGTTATCTACGATGTATTCAAAGCCGGGCCCACAAGAGGGAATATCATCCGCCGGCATGTTTTGCAGGCGTACATGCCAGGACGCGACCCCGACACCAAAGCCGGCGGTCAGCGTGACGAATACTCCGTAGATTTTCGAGCCGACATTACCCGGGTTATGCACCGCGGCGATCAGGAAAACCAACCCCAGGGAGATCGTCGCAACACGCTGAATAATGCACAGCGGGCAAGGGTCGAGAAGCAGGACGTGCTGCGCATACAGGGCAAAGCCCATCATGCCTGCACAGGCGAGAAAACCTGCCAGATTCAGCAGGCGGCGGTTCGGTAGTGTCATCGTTTACGAATCGGATTTGGTGTCTTCGGGAACGCCAGTATGACGTACATCCCTCCCCTGCACCATATAGATGACGTACTCGCAGATATTTTTGGCATGGTCGCCGATGCGCTCCAGTGAACGCGCACACCAGGTGACGTTCATGACACGCTTGATGGACCGTGGGTCTTCCATCATGAATGTAATGCACTGCCGCTGGATGGATTCGTATTCTTCATCCACACGTTCATCTTCGCGGACGACTTCCCATGCTTCCTCGACGTCCAGGCGCGCAAATGCATTCATCGCATCTCGCACCATGTGAGCGACATGTTGGCCAAGCGTCTTCAGCTCCCGATAGGAGTCGGACGGCCGATCCATGGCGGCTAGCTTCGAGGCGAGGAATCCGATTTTCTCAGCTTCATCGCCAATCCGTTCAAGGTCGGTAATGGTCTTGATAATGGCGACGATCAATCGCAGGTCACCTGCCGCCGGAGCACGCGTCGCGAGGATTCGTCCGCACTCTTCGTCGATACTGACCTCAAAATTATTGACCTTGTAATCGTCTTTTGCGACTTTCAGTCCAAGTTCGCTGTCACCACTAACGATCGCAGAGATCGCCAGTGACAACTGCTGCTCAACCAGGCCGCCCATGGCGAGAACATGATTACGCAGATCCTCGAGATCCTTATTGAATCGACGAGAGATGTGATCGGTCAGGTCAGATGCTTCCATAGCGGGCTCTCCAGCCGTCGTCAGTTAAACTTGAATTCTACGTCAAGCTGCAGCCGATTGTAGTCGTGCTCCGTGCCCTGAAAACGATCGACATTGTTCAGGAACAAGGTCCCGCCCACGAAAATCTTCTTCGACACGGCGTACTTCGCCTTGAGCATGTGCCCGTCCGAATCGGTACCGCCACCGCCAAAGTCTGAATCATTGTACGTACCGATCACGGAATCAGCCTCGATATCCTGGAACGTCCAGCTGAATTCCATGTCCCCGTCGGCCTTTGCAGAGCCAACTTTGGCGCCGATCGCGTAACCCATGTCTTCGGTGCTGACTTCGTTATTCTGTACGGCGTGCGCATAAATCCTGAGCGGCCAGTCTCCTACCTTCGTATCGAACTGCGCGAAGATCTCGGTATTTTTATAGTCGTAAATATAGTCGCCGTTTATGTCAACCGAGTTCCCTTTGGATCGGCCGTTGTAGAACGGCTCGTTACCGACGGTATTGGAGTAGGAAGAATACCCTGCTCCTGCGATCAGGCTGGCATTCTCGCCGACAGCGAACTTGTAACCTGCCTGCACGACAAACAACAACGAATCATCGGCACTGCTGCGCTCTTCGACCGAGAAGCCACCGGCGGTACCGAAGAAACCACCTGACGTAAATTTTATGGCCAGTCCTTCGGGATTCAGATCGCCGTCCCATATCAGGGGTACACCACCGGCCTTATACAACGGATTCTTCATCTTGCCGCCGTAGAAATTCAGGTTGTCATTGATCTTCCAGTCAACGTACGCCAGGTCGACGCCGATATCTTTCGTAGAAAATCCGTCATCGAATGTCTGGTTTGTCGAAACAGGATTGTCTCCGCCGGTTGCGAGCTGGAAGACAAACGTCACGTCATCGCTTACCTTGGCACTAAGGCCAAACCGGGTACGGAAACGCATGCGATTGCGCTCTTCCTCACCAGCTTCGTCGATTGCTTCGTAGCGAAGCCTTACGTCACCTTTGAAATTTACGCGATCCGTCCAGTCTTCCTGCGCGGCTGCGGGCATGGTCAATAGCGCCAGCAAGACAAGGGCGGTAGCGATCTGTGCGAGTAGTTTCATTATTGCTAATTCCTAAGCAGGGCGATTGCCCTTGTTTCTGTCAGGTTTCGAATAAGTCAGCGGCACGTTAACGACATCGGATGTCGCTTATATGACGAGATATGTTGCAGTTTTATGACAGGGGAGCGGGAGGCGGCAACGACGACGCGGTCAGATGGGAAATGGCAGCGAAATTCGCTGCCCTCGCCTGGCTTACTGCTAATAATCAGCTCTGCGTCGTAGCGAGCCAAGACGTGCTTGACGATAGCCAGCCCAAGGCCCGTACCGCCCTTGTCACGGGCGCGCCCCTTGTCGACGCGGAAAAACCGTTCGGTGAGTCTCGGGATATGCTCTGCGTCGATTCCCTCACCTGTGTCAGCAACGATAAGGTCGGCGCCATCCGCGTCCACGCGCCAGGTCAGTGTAATTTCGCCGTCTGTCGGGGTGAATCGAATCGCGTTGGAAAGCAGGTTCACGATAACAGTCTCAATTTCCGCCGCACTGCCTCTCAGCTGCGCACCGGGTTCCGCGTCAATGACGATACTTGCGATGTCTGCATGGCCTTCGAACGCGCTCCTGGCATCCTCAAACAGGCGGGAAACTTCAACAGCGTCATCCGCACCAGCCTTGCCGGCACTCTCCAACCTCGATAGCTCGAGCATTTCGCCGAGAATGTGGCGCATACGGCGTGCCTGCCCCTGCATCTGTGCCACCGGTTTCACCCAGTCAGCTGGCATATCGTTATCATCGGCAAGACTATCAAGATAACCCGCAATGACGGTCAGCGGCGACCGCAGTTCATGCGATGCATTTGCGACGAAGTCGCGACGCATTTTACTCAGGCGCATGCGCTCAGTGACGTCACGCAACAACAGTAGCTTCTGGTCACCCCCATAGGGAACGACACGACAGTTAAGCCAGCTGCCATCGTCGATCGGTGACACCATCTCAACGCTTAGCGACGGGTCGTCCGCATGCAGCAGGCGCGTCAACTCCGGATCGCGCAGGATATTGTCGACGCGCTGCCCACGGTCTTTCTTGCGCTTAATTCCCGCCAACTGCTTCGCCGCTCGATTGCAGGCGATGATCTCGTTCTCGTCGTTTAGAATTACCGCCCCATCGGGCATCGCATTGGTCGACTTGCGCACCTCACGCAGCAGCTGCCGGTAACCCAGTTTTCTGCGTGTAGCCTTTTCGTTCTCATACTGGAAGCGCGAAAAAATCTGTTCCCAGATGCCCTCGCCCTGTCGAAAATTATCAAAGTTTCCGGTGCGCAGCGCGCGATCGAAGCTTAGCAACTGGCGCACCTGCCAGAGCAGTGCGAGAAGAGCCGCTACCATCAAACCGAGTCCCGGTCGATCGTATAGCCAACCCAAGGCAGCACCTGCCGCCAGGAAAATGAGGACGGCGATGAGAAATTTCCGAGCCGCATCAGACATCGCGAATGGAAAATCGGTAACCGGCACCACGCACGGTCTGAATGTAGTCGTCGGCACTCGCGACTGTCAGTGCTTTGCGCAGTCGCCGAATGTGCACATCGACGGTGCGTTCTTCAACGTACACGTTGGCTCCCCAGACACGGTCTAGTAACTGCGTACGACTGTAGACTCGCTCGGCATGTGTCACGAGGAAGTGCAGCAGGCGATACTCGGTCGGCCCGAGCTTGATTTCCTGCCCCGACGACAATACGCGATGCCCGGCGGCGTCGATTTCAAGCACACCTGCGCTCACTACGTCATCCGCGGAATTGCCGGCTCGTCGCAATACTGCCTTGATACGCGCCACCAGTTCCCGAGGCGAGAACGGCTTCGTGATGTAGTCATCGGCACCGCCCTCCAGGCCTGACACCTTGTCGCGTTCGTCGGCTCGCGCCGTCAGCATGATGATCGCGAGATCTTCAAACTCCTTATCCCGCTTGAGTGTGCGGGTGAGTTCAAGCCCGCTCATATCGGGTAACATCCAGTCGATAAGCGCCAGGTCGGGTCGGTTGTCGGCGAGCAGCGCGCGGGCCTCGCGGCAATTCTGAGCCTCGAAAACTTCGTAGCCAGCCCGTGACAGGTGGAACGCGGTCATCTCGCGAATCGCCTGTTCGTCTTCGACAATGAGTATTTTCTGTGCGGTCATGCTGCTTCTTTAACAGCCCTTTATTACAAATCTGTTACGAACTAGCCAGACGCGGGCTTTTGCGCCACCTTACTGCGCAGGTACGCGGGCACGAGATCCTGCGGCCTGATCGCAGTGCCACCTTCGAGCGCAGCCTCACCAAGTGACAGCAGAAAGCGTGCCCTGGGATGCGCGACATCCGACTGCGACCCTATGAGATTGTCGTTCGCTGCAGCGAGCGCCGGGTATCGCTCCCAACCAAACCCTGCTGCCACACGACGGGATGCGGAGGACGCGTCCAGACCCTCAATCAGCGTCTGGGATTGCAGTCGCTCGGGGAAAATCGCCTCGCGGCAGATTGTCGGCACCGCGCCGGAAGGCACCGAGATAGACCTCATTCATGTGCGCATCCTGGGCGACAATCACCTCATCTGCATCGGATGCGGAAAAGACCTCTGCGGCGACGGCTGCCAGCGACGACACCGGAACAATGTCGATACCGGCGCCGTGAGCCAGCCCCTGGGCCACCGACGCGGCGATACGCATCCCGATAAAGGAGCCGGGACCGTTGCCCAATACGATGGCATCCAGCTGCGGCATGGACAGGCCCGCCTCGGCCAACAGGTCCCGAATCATGGGTGTCAGAAGGCGCGTATGTTCCCTGTCCCGTTCTTCATGGCGATCGGAGACGTCACCGCCTGCCTGGAGTGCGACAGAACAGGCTGGTGACGACGTATCGATGGCGAGGAGATTCACGCAACCCTCCCTTTCTTGCGCTCGTGTGCCGCCAGGAACGACGCAACATCCCTAAGCGACGATGTCGATGGCATGGGAGCCAGCGCCTCCAGGAACTTGCTGCCGTAGCGCTTGCCGGTGATCCGCGGGTCGCACAGAACGACAACACCATAGTCGTTGTCATCTCGCAGCAGTCGCCCTGCTCCCTGCTTCAGCGCCAGAGCCGCCGTTGGCAACTGGTGATCCATAAAGCCGTTGCCGCCTTCGCGACGAATGAACTCGAGTCGCGCCATCATGAGCGGATCGGCGGGTGATGCGAACGGTAGTTTGTCGATCGCAACGACACTTAATGCCGGCCCGCGAACATCCACGCCTTCCCAGAAACTGCCTGTACCCAGGAGTACCGCATCGCCGCACTGGCGAAACCGGCGCAGCAGGTCATCACGCGGCGCGTCGCCCTGCACCAGCAGCTTGCGCCCGCTCAACACGGACTTGTGCGATTTGAACCATTTCCTGGCGTTGTTCAGCGCACGATGGCTTGTAAACAGGCAGAACATCCCGCCATTGGTCATACCGAGGAGCTGCGTGACGATCTCGAGCATCGCATCGGTGTGCCCGGGGTCTGAAGGTTGCGGGAGATCGGGCGGCAGGAAGATCAGGCCATTTTCGGCGACACGATACGGACTCGGGAACGTGAGTCCTGCGACGCCGGCAAGACCCATACGCGCTCCGAAATGCGAAAAATCCTCACCGACCGCCAGGGTCGCCGACGTAAATATCCAGGATTGGTAACCGTTGTCGATAATGCCATTGAGCTTGGACGATACATCCAGCGGTGTCAGGTGCAGCCGCAGGCTTCGCGGATTGATTTCCAGCCAGCGCAACCCGTCCCAGCTGTCTTCACTGGCCAGTATCGCGAGGCGCTCGCCCATTCCGAACAGCTGGTCGTGGAGTTTCTCGACCTCGACCGACGCGTCGCCCATGTCCGCCAGGGCAACCCGCAGGTCGTGAATCGCATGGGACAGCGTATCCAGCGACTCACGAATGTCGTCAATGACCTCGCCGAGCTGATGACGTCCCTCATTACGGGGTGCATCGGCACGCAGCGAACGAATGGCTGTCTGCAGCTTATCGACGCGACGGTTCAAGTCAGCCTGCGCGTATGGCAGCGTCGCGGCACGGAGGTCATCGAGCACACGCTCGAGCTCCCGGCTGCCGAGCGCCACGCCAAAAAACTGGACCGCGAGATCAGGGATCTGGTGTGCCTCATCGATGATCACCGCCTCGGCCCCCGGAAGGAATTCGACGAAGCCCTCTTCCTTCATCGCAAGGTCGGCCAGCAACAGGTGGTGATTCACGACCACCAGGTCAGCTTCCTGCGCGGCTTTGCGCGCCTTGACCACATAACATTTCGAATACTCGGGGCATTTCTGCCCGAGGCAGTTATCCGCTGTCGATGTCACGAGTGGCCACACGGGAGAATCTTCCGCCACATCGATGAGCTCGGATTTGTCACCGCTGCGGGTGCGGTGGCGCCATTCGTGGACTTCATTGAGGTCGTCGGCGATTGCCCCGCCGGGCTCGGTAACCTGGTCGAGCCGGTGCAGGCACAGGTAATTGGCGCGTCCCTTGAGCAAGGCGGTCGTAACCGGTCGCCCGACTGTCTTGCAGACGATCGGCAGATCGCGGTGGTACAGCTGGTCCTGCAGAGCCTTGGTGCCCGTGCTGATAATCGTCTTGCGACCACTCAGTAGCGCCGGCAAGAGGTAGGCAAACGTCTTGCCCGTGCCCGTACCTGCCTCAACCACCAGGCGCCTGGAGCCCGCTATCGCCTCGGCGACCGCCTCGGCCATCCACGCCTGGCCGGCGCGAGGCTGAAATCCGGGTAGGTGGGTCTTGAGCGGGCTGTTTGGGCCAAAAAATTCGGTGAGGTCGGTCACGGCGCAAGATTACACGCTAACTACGACCGAAGCCCACCGCTTTTTGCCCGGAAACGCGGCTTAAGGCGCGACCGTCAGCCACAAAGACGCAGTGCCGAACATCAGGCTGCAGAAAGTGCGGATGATAACGTTTACAGGTCCCAACTATGTCCATGAGGGTACTGACTCCGGGCGGCCGGCACGTATAATTGCGGTCCCGCTAGTTGCAGTCGAAAGTATCGGCCCAAGCACATCAATCCGCAGAGATATCTCTTCAAATGACAAGCAAACTCGAGTCACTTCAGTCCTGGGTAGACCAGGTCGCAGAGCACACACAACCCGAAGCCATTCACTGGTGCACCGGCTCCGAAGAGGAATACCGGGACCTGATCGAACTCATGCTGGCGACGGGCACGTTGACGACCCTTAACAAGAAAACGCACCCGAACTGCTACCTGCACCTGTCCAGCCCGAATGACGTGGCCCGTGTTGAGCATCTGACCTTCGTTTGCACGCCTGAGGAAGAGGACGCCGGCCCCAACAACAACTGGATGCCACCGGCCGACGGCCACCAGCAGATGGATGCCTTGTTCGACGGCTGCATGAAGGGCCGCATCATGTACGTAATCCCCTACTGCATGGGTCCAATTCGCTCACCCTACGCGCGTTGCGGCGTTGAGATTACCGACAGCCCCTATGTCGTCGCCAATATGAAGATGATGACACGCATGGGCAGCAAGGCACTGGACCGAATCGAAGCTGAAGGTACCTTCGTCCGCGGGCTGCATTCCACCGGCGAACTCGATCCGGACCGTCGCTTTATCATGCATTTTCCCGAAGAACTCTCGATCAAGAGCTACGGTTCTGGCTACGGCGGCAATGCGCTGCTCGGCAAGAAATGCCACGCGCTGCGTATTGCGAGCTACCAGGCTCGCCAGGAAGGCTGGCTCGCCGAGCACATGCTGATCGTTGGCCTGGAAAACCCGGACGGCGCGGTGCACTACATTGCCTGCGCGTTCCCGTCGGCCTGCGGCAAGACCAATCTTGCGATGCTGATTCCGCCTGAGTCGATGAAGGGCTGGCGGGTGTGGACCCTGGGTGACGACATTGCCTGGCTGCACCTCGATGAAGGCGGCAAGCTGCGCGCGATCAACCCGGAGTCAGGTTATTTCGGCGTCGTTCCCGGCACGAACGAGAAGACGAACAAGAACGCCTACGACATGATCACGCACGACGCGATCTTCACCAATGTCGCCACGACCGAAGACAACCAACCCTGGTGGGAAGGCAAGAAGAACGGCACGCCGGCCAAAGACTGGCAAGGACGCACGTACGATGAAACCGCCGGGCCAGCCGCACATCCGAACTCACGTTTCACTGTATCTGCAACGAATAATCCGAGCTACTCGAGTCTCGCTGACGCGCCGGAAGGCGTGCCGATCTCAGCGATCGTATTCGGCGGTCGCCGCAAACAGGTTGCCCCGCTCGTTTACCAGGCGAAGAGCTGGGAACATGGCGTACTGATCGGTGCCAGCACGGCATCGGAAACGACGGCCGCCATGGTTGGCGATGTCGGGGTCGTACGCCGCGACCCGATGGCGATGAAACCGTTCTGCGGCTACAACTTTGCCGATTACTGGACGCACTGGCTGTCTTTCCCCGAGCGCTCCGAGCACCTGCCCGGCATTTTCCACGTCAACTGGTTCCGCCAGAACGAAGACGGCGAGTTCCTGTGGCCGGGTTTCGGCGAAAACCTGCGTGTGCTGGAGTGGATCATCGAGCGTTTTGAAGGTCGGGCCGATGCCGAGGAAACGGCGATTGGCTACCTGCCGCATGCGTCGGACATCAATACGGACAATCTCGACATCGAGCCTGAAACTCTGGATGAGCTACTGACCGTTGACACCGAACAATGGCGTGCCGAGATGGCTGCGGTACTGGAGTACCTGGAAAGCTACGGTGATCGCCTGCCCGAGGAACTCAAGCGGCAGCAGAAGATTATCGCGGACGCGCTTGACCAGAACCTGGCCAAAGCGTCTTAGTCGACCGTCTTGTAGTAAATAGCCAGATTCGAACCGGGTTTTTCTGTCCGGCCGAGGCCAATCGTGCCCTCACCCGTCAGTTCGGCGGTATCGCGCCGGACAAACGTCTCCCGGCCCTGCACGTCCTGCAGGAACGTACCGTTGGTACTCTGATCGACGATCACGAACTTGCCGCGACGCATTTCTATCTTGGCGTGAATGCGTGAGATCAGGTTGCCTTTGATGACCACGTCGTTGTCGTCGGCGCGTCCCATGTTGATGGACTTGCGCCGATCGGATACTTCGACCGTCGAATCGCGGAAATTGATCATCAGCTTCGATGCGCGACGATCCCTGTTCTCCCACTCGATAGTGGGCAGCATGCTCGTCGCCTCGTCGGGTTGCCAAACGAGTTCGTAGAGCGCGACTTCGTCGAGCCTGCCACGCACGGTGGCAACGTCGATCTGGCGCGTCTGATTGCGTAGCTCGGGGCTCATCTGCTCGACGGTGAAACCTGATATGACGATCTGCCGGGCCTTGGCCTGGGACGTCATGCGGTTTGCCGTATGCACCGCGGCACCGAAAATATCGTTTTGTTCCTGGACGACCGGACCGTAGTGGCAACCGATACGAATCGAAACAGGGATGCCTTCACCTTTCTTCGTCTCGCTGGTAATACGTGACTGCATCATAACGGCGGCGCCCATGGCTTCATCGACCGTCTCGAAAGTCGACATGACCTCATCGCCGATTGTCTTGATCACGGTGCCGTTGAACTGGTATGTCGCGTCTTTCATGACATCGAGACACAGGGCGACGGTCTCGCTGGCTTTGGTATCGCCAAACTTGTCATAGAGCTGCGTGCTGCCGACGACGTCAGCAAACACAATCGCGACTTCAAGATCTTTTGCCATAACCCGGTTCAAAGCTTTCTAGCCCAAGCAACTAATAATACTACTATTTCTATACTACTATTTCTGAGCGACGATGTACGCGATCCAGGCAAGATCGGCTTCGCCTTTCTCACTAGGCGTAAACTCGCCGTTGCCGTCGCCATCCTCGTCTTCGCCTTCCCAGTAGACCGTCGCCTTACGAAATCCCGCCTCGAGCAGCAATTCGCGCAGTTCGGGAGCCGACCACAGGCGCCACTCGTAGGTGAAAGCCTTCTTGATCTTCGAGCCATCCTTGAACTTGAAATGGATATGGCAGCGAATGAAATTGCTGATCGGGTTGAAGCTGGCCTGGTGCCAGATATAGGTGAAACCCTGCTTCTTGTGCTTCGTCTTCTCCCGGGTTTCCTCCTGCGCTTCGGGCCCGCCAAACATATCGCAGAAGAACACGCCGTCGTCCTTGATCGCGTCGTAGGCGCGTTTGAAATACGCACGCAGTGTATCGCGCGTATCGAAGATGAAAAAGCTGAAGTTAAATGCGGCCAGCAAGTCGACTTTTGGCGTTTCGACCGTCATGACATCCGACTCGATCAGGCTGACCCGTGCCCTGTCTTCAGGATCGAGTTTGCCCACGCGATGCTCACGTCCCCACTCAAGCACGGACGGGTCGATATCCACACCGATGGCCTGGTAGTCCGCACCCTGCCTGATCCATTGGCACGACGCGCTCGCAGTGCCGCAAAAGTCCTCGCGGAACAGGTAGGCCGTGCGACCGGTCAATGACTGGAACGTGGTCTGCAGAAATTCGATTTCGTTTTCGACATTCTGAACCGACATCTCGTAAAGCTCATGAATGTCGGCCTGCTGGGCCATGGTCGGTTGCTTGCTCGCAGATTTCACGCTCATTGAAAAAGACTGTCCTGTGGTTGTGTTGCCGGGCCGAGCATTGTATCTGTCTAGGCCGCTGCAGGCATAGCGTTTAGTGCATTTATCAGGACTTCACTGCCCGCCCCGTCATGGTGGGCGTGCTCGCTGATATAACGCCGCCAGGCCCGGGCTCCGGGCTGGCCTGCAAACAAACCCAGCATGTGGCGAGAAATGCTGTTGAGCGGCACCCCTGTCGCCAGTTGCTGGTCGATATAGGGAATCATCTGCTCAACAACGTCCTCTCGTGATGGCATCGCCGTGGCTGGATTGAAGTGCGCTCCAGCTCGGCGAGAAAGTAAGGCTGATGGTAGGCCTGCCTGCCGATCATTGCGCCATCCACATGTTTCAATACGTCATCGACCTGGCCGACATCCGTTAGTCCACCATTAATGACGATCTCGAGTTCGGGAAAGTCACGTTTCAGGCGATAAACACGCTCATAGTCAAGCGGCGGCACCGTGCGGTTCTCCCTGGGGCTCAGTCCCTCGAGTATCGCGATCCGGGCATGGACGACGAACTTCCTGCATCCTGCATCGACCAGTGCCTCAACAAATGCCCGCAGGAATTCGTCGTCGTCCTTGTCATCAATACCGATCCGGGATTTTACCGTTATGGGGATATCCGTCTCTCGCTCCATGGCCTGGAAGCATTCAGCAACGATATCCGGTCGTGCCATGAGACAGGCGCCAAACTGGCCGCTCTGCACGCGATCGCTCGGGCAGCCGACGTTGATATTGATCTCGTCATAGCCGAACTCTGCTGCCCTCGCAGTGGCCTGCGCCATCCATTCCGGATCACTGCCGCCGAGCTGCAACGCGATCGGGTGTTCTTCCTCGTTGTAGCGCAGGAACCGATCTGCATCGCCATGCACGATCGCCGCGGCGGTCACCATCTCGGTGTACAGCATTGCACCCGGGCTCAGCAACCGCAGAAAATAGCGGCAGTGCCGGTCGGTCCAGTCCATCATGGGAGCGACGGCAATTCTGTTCGACGAATCCTTCATAAAGGACGCAGTTTAGACCGAATCCGACTCGAAGTCGGCATCTTGTATAATGGCAGTGCTCGACCCCCCGTCGGCGTAACGCTGGTTCCGTCACACGGCGAACGGTGTCCTGTATAAATACCTAGCGCAGCCCATCGCGCTGACCTTACAATGAACGATTAAGAGGGCCCCTCGTGGCGTACCAAGACGTAATCGCAGAGATCAATGAACTGCCGGACGGCCCGGAAATCGGCGCGCTGTTCGATTTCGACGGGACCATCATCTCCGGATATTCCGCGGTCACCTTCTTCCAGGAGCAGATCAAGCGCGGCCATCTGTCGCCCCGCGATTTCGTTGAACTGTTAAGCGTCATGGCCAGCTTCGGCATTGGCATCCTTGGCTTCCCTGCCCTGATGCTCGCAGCGTCCCAGTTTCTGCGAGGCGTCCGCGAAGACAGCTACGCATCTTTCGGCGAAGACGTCTTCAAGTCGCATATTGCACGCCAGGTTTACCCGGAAACGCGTGCACTGGTGGAAGCTCACCTGCGCAAAGGCCACACTGTCGCCATCATTTCGTCGGCGACTCCCTACCAGGTTGTACCCGCCGCTCGCGATCTCGATATCGAGCACGTCTTGTGTACCAAGTTACAGGTTGAAGACGGCATGTTTACGGGCGCCGTGGTGCGGCCGATATGTTTCGGCTCTGGCAAGGTTCTCGCCGCGGAATCGCTTGCCAGGAAATACAAAATCGACCTGGACAGGAGTTTCTTCTATTCAGACAGTACGGATGACATCGAATTACTCGAGCGCGTCGGCAATCCTCGCCCGCTGAATCCCAGCAACAGGTTGCTGGCCATCGCTGAAGTGCGCGGCTGGCCCGTGCGGCGCTTCGCCAGCCGGGGACGTCCGAAGCCAACGGACTGGCTCCGCACCGCCATGGTCCCCGCCACGCTGATGGGCTCGTTCTTTGCCGGACTGCCCATCTGGGCATTAACCGGCTCAAAGCGCGAAGCGATAAATTTTTCTCTTTCGGTCTTTGCCGATACTGCCAGTGCGCTTATCGGGCTGAAACTTGAAATCAAGGGCGAACATCATCTTTGGTCGGACCGCCCTGCCGTATTCGTCTTCAATCACCAGAGCAATGTCGACATGGTCATCATTGCGCGTCTCCTGCGCCGCGACATCAGTGGCGTCGGCAAGAAGGAGATTCGCGACCTTCCGCTGATCGGCCGACTACTTGAGATTGTCCGGTGTCGTACTGATTGACAGAAGGGACACTGAAAGGGCGATCGAGACCATGAAGACGCTGGTCGACACAATGCGTATCGAAGGCAAGTCGGTTTGTATGTCGCCCGAAGGCACTCGCTCCATAACGCCAAAACTTGCCCCCTTCAAGAAAGGCGCATTTCACCTGGCCATGCAGGCCGGTGTGCCGGTGGTGCCCATCGTGATCCAGAACTCAAGCGACATTATGCCGAAAGGAGACATGATCTACCGACCCGCGACCATCAGGGTTGAAGTATTGCCCCCGATCGACACGAGCAGCTGGTCGGCCGATACCATCGAAGAACATGTCGATTCTGTTCGGGACCTGTTCCTGCGTTCGCTCGGCCAGGATCGTTCCGGACATATCGTGGCACCGCTCAAGGTAGTGGAAAAGTAATGGACCAGCTCAGCCCACAAGACGCCCAGTTCCTCTACATGGAATCGGAAGACAATCACATCCAGGTAACAGGCGTTGCAGTCTTCGATCCGTCGACCCTACCAGGCGGCGAGATTGTCCGCTTCAAGGACATACTCGCGCACATCGAGAAGCGCCTGCACATGAGTCCGTTGTTCAAGCGCCGTCTCGAACGCGTCCCGTTTGAGCTCGATTTCCCCTACTGGGTTGACGACGAACATTTCGATCTCGAATACCACGTACAGCATGCTCGCCTGCCTGAGCCTGGTGACTGGCGGCAACTTTGCATACAACTGTCGCGCTTTCACGCCCGACCTCTGGATATGGCGCGCCCACTGTGGGAAATGCTCGTTATCGAGGGTCTGGACCACATCGATGGCCTACCCACGGGCTGCTACGCCATCGCGACGAAGCTGCATCACGCCGCCGTGGATGGAGCATCGATTATTAAGTTTTACCGCTGCATGGTCGACATCGATAACATGGGTACACCCGCCGTGCCGCTGGATTCCATCAAGGCTACCCACAGCCCGGCACCTGGTATCCTCAACATCGCGGGCCGCGCCGTCTTCAACGCAGTACGTTCTCCCATTGGCATGACCGATGCCATCATGCGTTCCGCACCTGCGCTCTATCGCTGGGGACAGCAAGCGCTGACATCGCAGCGAGAGTCGTCGAACCCGGTGCCCGATACTCGCTTCAACTGCAACGCGTCACCGCACAAGATGTTCGATGCGACGATATGCGATCTCGATGAGCTCAAGTCCATCCGCGCTGCGATACCGGGAAGCACGATTAACGACATCGTGTTGTGTATTTGCGCCGGCGCATTGCGCAAGTACCTGCAACGCCACAAGGAACTCCCGGCAGAGTCGCTGGTGGCGTGGGTGCCGATCAATGCGCGGCCTGGCGTCAACAAAGAATCTGACGGCGCGGGCAACCAGATTACGGCCATGACGACGAAGATCTACACGAACATCTCGAATCCCGTCCAGCGCCTGCGCCGGATTCACAAATCAACGCAGAAAAGCAAGGAAGCAAAGACCGGCATCTCGGCGCGCCTGATGACGGACCTCAGCCAGCACGTACCCGCCGCCACGCTCGTAACCGCTGGCCGCCTCGTATTGCGGGCCGGAGTGGCGGCAAACATCTGCAACCTGTTCATTTCGAATGTGCCGGGTCCGCAAGTTCCGTTGTATATGAATGGTGCTAAACAGGTTGCGACCTATGGCATCGCGCCGCTGGTCGATGGTATGGGCCTGTTCATCGCGACACCAAGCTACAACGGCAAGATCACGTTTAACGTCACCTCTACGCGCGAAACGATGCCCGACATTCACTTCTTCGTCGAGTGCATCGAAGCATCACTCGCCGCGCTCAGGAAGGCAGCTGAGAAGGAGCTGGCGCGTTCCTGAACTCGAGCCGCTTCCACGTGTCCAATGACGGAACACGAGGACTACCCATGCGCTCATACAATCTCCTCATCGCGGTGATGTGCGTTGCGCTCACCGCCGAGCCTGCCCGCTCGGCCCCCTCCGAAACCCGGATCAGCGCGCCCGGTGCGACCGTGATCGTGCAGTTCGCCGACAGAGTGGACGATGCTGTCTCGCGGGATCTCATCGACTGGATAGACCACGTGGCCGACCAGGTCAGCATGCCCTATGGCCGTTTTCCGATCGCTGCACCGCGCGTGGTTATCATTCCGACGAAGAAAAGCCCGTGGAGTGGCGACTCACCAGTACCTTTCGGACGCGTCACACGCCGTGGCGGTGAGACAATCGAACTCTACGTTGACGTCGATCGGCCTATCGCCGATATGTACGCCGACTGGACCGCTACCCATGAATTCAGTCATCTGCTGTTGCCAAAAATAAGCTGGCGACAAAAATGGATATCTGAGGGCTTTGCCAGCTACTACCAGAATGTACTGATGGCGCGTGCTGGACAGTACACCCAGGAACAAGCTATTCGAAAGCTCAGCGAAGGCTTTGACCGCGGCCGGGGTTCGCGCCCTGAGCTGTCGATCAACCAGGCCGCGGAGGAAGGCGTACGTGAGGCACGCTACAAAATTTACTGGAGCGGCGCCGCGATCGCGCTGCTCGCCGACCTGCGGCTTCGTGGGCGCTCTGGTGGTAAGGAATCTCTCGATACTGTCCTGGGCAGTTTTCAAGAGTGCTGCCTGCCCTCAAAGAAATACTGGTCGGGCGTTCAGTTCTTCACCAAGCTGGACTCACTAATCGATGAGCCAGTATTCATGCCACTGTATCGAGAGCACGCCAATACGCCAGGCTTCCCCGACACAAGCGCCGCATTGTCCGATCCGCTGCTTCGCGAGCAGGTCTTCTATGTGCGTACTTCCCCGAATTGACCCTGTTTCGCCTCACCTCCCATAGTTTGTCGATACTACTTGAGGTGAATGCGATGAAAACGACGCTGCGAATCCTGCTATTACTCACACCCGTGATGCTACTTAACGGCTGCGGCCAGGGCGAAGTCAGCTTCTCCGACGACATTCAGCCTATCATCGCGAAAAGCTGCATCAGCTGTCACAGTGAAACAGGCGAAGGCGCCATGGCCAGTGACTACCTGATGACCGACTACAACGGTGTAATGAAGGGCACAACCTATGGTCCGGTGGTTGTTCCCGGCAGCAGGATGTCGAGCTCACTGTACCTGGTCATCGCCGGCAAGACCGCTCCGGAAATCCGCATGCCGCCGCACAACGATGAGTCGTTCGCGGAAGGTCGCGGATCCATGCTTTCCGCCGAGACGATTGAGATGGTCGGTCTCTGGATCGACCAGGGCGCCAAGAACAACTAGCGCTAGTGGCGCTTGCGCTCGTCCTCGGGCATGGCAAAGAACTGAAGCTCGCCCAGATCGCCGCTGAGCGCCATTAGTTTGACGTCCGGCTCATTCCTGAGCTGGTCCGCGATCTTTTGCGCTTCCGTCAGGTAGTGGCGATACAGTTGCTGGCGCAGCGCCAGCGACAGGGTTGCCGGCTCGCCTTCGACAATATTCAGCGCCTCGTCCAGCGAGAATTCCGGTAGTACTCCAGCGGCATACTTGTGTGCCCAGGTGCCGGTTGCCAGGTCGAAGTCGTACAGGTTCAGGAACTGATGGCCTTCGCGCGCGAGGAACAGAACGGCGTCAATGACGTAATTCGCCTCGGCATCATCCATTACCCAGTGCAGGCCGACACGGCACCAGCCAGGCTTGAGGCCACAATGCCCCTGCTGGACCGCCGACCGATATTTTTCCGACGTGTCATTGTCGATATGCAGCAACCGGTGGCCGTAGGGACCGGCACATGAACAGCCGGCGCGCGACTGAATACCGAACAGATCATTCAGAAGGACGGTCAGGAATTTGTGGTGCAGGTACTTGCCACTCGAATCCCTGATATTGAATGAAATGATACCGACACGACTGTCCGCATCCGGGTTACCGAGCACCTCAATGTTGCTGTTGTCGCCCCAGGAACGCAGGGCACGACTTGTGAATTCGTGTTCACGCCGGTAAATCACATCCACCCCGACAGCGTCTTTCACCTGGAACACGAGCCCGGCCTTGAGCGTTTGCAGCACGCCGGGTGTACCCGCCTTCTCGCGCTCTTCGATGCGCGAAATGAAATCCTGATCTGTCATGCCGACGTAATCGACGGTGCCACCGGCACTCATGCTCGGCGGCAGGTCTCGATCATAGATACGTTCGTTGAATACGAGGACACCGCTGGACCCTGGTCCGCCGAGGAATTTGTGCGGCGAGATGAAGATAGCATCAATGCTCGGATCGTCTCCTTCGAACTCGGGTTCCGGATTCATGTCGATTTCGACATAGGGTGCGCTGGCAGCATAGTCAAAACAGGCCATCGCATCGTACTGATGCAACAGGCTGGCGATCTTGCGGACATCGGAGCGCATACCCGTGACATTCGACGCCGCAGAAAATGACCCGATGCGTTTGCGGTCCTGGTAGCGCGGATCCTGCAACAATTCCTCCAGGTGCCCGAGATCAACATTGCCGCCCGCATCGAGCCTGACCTGCACCGTCGTCGCGAGCGACTGACGCCAGGAGATCTCGTTGGAGTGATGTTCAAAGGGGCCAATGAAAACAACTGGCTGGGTTTTCGCCAGTACTTCGTCATCCAGCATGTCACCGAGATTCTTGCGCGTCGCTGGTGCGAGTGTCACACCAATAATTTGCTGCAACTTGTCAATCGCACCCGTCGCGCCGGTACCGCAGGCGATGATGCGCCCATCCGGCCCCGCATTGACCGACTGCTTGATTGCATCCTCGGCCTCATGCAGCAACTGGCTCATGCTGCGTCCGGTAATGTCGTCTTCCGTGTGCGTGTTCGCATAGACACGCTGCAAGCTCTGCAGGTAGGACTCCACGAAGCGCAGGCATCGCCCCGACGCGGTGTAGTCGCAGTACACCATGAGACGTTCGCCAAACGGCGTTTCGAACGTGGAATCTACGCCGACGACCTGTTCGCGCAAATAGGCGGGATCGAGTTTTGCCTTGCTCATACTGAATTACCTGGATGCCTGCGGTATACAGAAACGGGGACGATAACCCCGCTACCTTGCAGCAAGCTTATCGTCCCCGGCCAATTATGCCTGTTTTTCCTTAATCGGCGCTGATTGTGTCCTCGATCGAGCTCGCAATCGAGCTGGGTACGCCGACATTGGCCGTAAAGGCCCGGTAGCCCGAATCCCAGAAATACAGCTGCATTCGCCACATCTGGCCATAGTGAAGGACCAATGTCTCGTCACCCTCCCTGATGATCAGGACCTCGGTCGGCAGCGCGGCAACATGGTCAACGCCGGGATAGGGCGACAACTCGCTCTTGCCGTCCTTGCGGAAACGAGAGTTGATACGAATCATCTTGTCCTCGATATAAGGATTGGTCAGGCCGATGTAGACCGCATCGTCGCTGATCCGGATCAGGGCGACCTGTTCCCAGCCCTCGGACTCATCGGGGCCCGCGACAGCGCGTGCCGACAACGCTGCCGTGACACTATCGATGCTCGCGTCGAAGTTCTCTGCCTTGTCCTCCGCGATGAGCAGCTGGCTCTTCCGAAAGTTCCGGAACTTGGCCATCATGCGCGCCGGCCCATCACCCTTGAACGCGTTGTAGTGCTTCTCGGAGCGCTTTGGTTCCAGCTGCTCCGACATTGTTTCGCCAGGCAAGCCCGCAACCAGCGCCCGCACTTCGCCAGCCGCCTTGCCGGCCGCGGCAACCAGGTCATCGTAATTGGACGAGTCCGCATAGAACACCATGGCATGGGCAACCGGGTTGGCCATGTTGATGTACGTCTTCTGCTCATCACCCTGCGTGTACACGGCAAGCCGCAGCACCTGCGCCGAGACAGTGCGCGCGGACTCTGCTTTTGCAGCATCCAGATACGCCGGCGATGTCATGACATACACTTTCGCGCGATGTTTCTCTTCGGGTACCCTGACATCGTGTGATGCATGGAGCACCAACCCGGAGGACTCGAATGCCGCATCTACAGCTGCGGTCGTTTCATCGAACGATACCGAGGATGCGTGGATCGTTTCGAAAATTCCTGTTTCATCATCTGCCGCAAACGAAAACGGCGCTGAAATCAGCGCCGCAATCGTGATTACGGCCATTAGTATCCTGGCCTTCATCATCAACTCCTAAAAGCGATAAGCAAATTCGAGTTCGAGCTGGCTCATTTCAAGCGTGATCGTTTGTGACGGATCGAACAAGCTCGGGCCGACGACATCATTCGACGGTGCGTACATGAATGATGTCGAGAACTCGCTACCGCTCGCCAGCTGGCGCGTCCAGCCAAACGTGATATGCTGCTCCATTACGCCCGGTGCCAGGATATTGAAAAGCACGTCCGCGCTCTGAATCGGCTGCTCACCGTAGCTGTAGCCAAAGCGCCACGTATTTGCTTCATCTTGCGCCCATTCGAACCCCAGCTTGTAGATCGTCATGTCTTCCCAGCCGAAGCCCGGACCGTTTTCGCCACCGAGGCAGCTCTCGAGATCCGTTCCACCGAACGGCAATGTCGGGCAACTCAGCATGTTCGACATGGGATTGGCAATCGAATCCACATCGCCGTACGCGATGTACTCGATGTCAAAATTCACGCGCAATGCATCGGAAGCAACGTAGGAAAGGCCAGCCTTTATGCTGGACGGGATATCGAATGCCCCCGCGCCTGCATACAAGTCGGCGTAGTCGTCAAACTCACCCATGGACATCTTGGACTGGTAAGCCAGACCCAGGCTGAACTGGTCCGTCATACCCCACCACAAACCGGCGCCAAAGCCAAAGCCCACGGAGGTGTCTGCATCGTTATTTGACAGCGCCGTCGGAAACGCAGTTCCGCCAGACGCGGCGAATGACTTGGTTATCGGTGCGAATGTCTGGATACCTTTGGCTTCGAACATCTGGATGGCGAATACAGGTCCGGCACCCCAGGAAAAATTGTTGTTAACCATGTTCGAGTAATTGACTGCCACAAAAGCCTGCATCAGGTTGACGCCAGCCGTTCCATCACCCGTGGCACTGGTGAGTTCCGCACAGTACGGCCCGGTACCCGTGAGAGGCTGCCCTGTCAGCGGATCAGCGCCACAGAAATACGATGTCGCGGATGCGTTGGGGCTATCCCAGTTCGTGTTCATTCCGCCACGACCATAGAACGTGGCCGTAATGTTGGCATCACCCTCGAGACTCCAGTTCTTGGCCACGTAAGGGATCGGGAAATACTCGCTGCTGCTATCGACCTTTCCCTGTGTGATCGTATGCGACGGCAGGCAGACACTCGGGTCTGGAGCAAATGGGTCACAACCGCCGAGGTCGATGAAGCCACCATTAAACTGGCTCGGGCCCGCCTCGTAGCTACGCCTCGGGCTAAATATCGATAAACCCACTTCCCAGCTGTCGTCGACAAAGACGCCAAGCGCCGGATTCGACGGCGACATGATGGCACCCATGTTCGCGTTCGACCCAACACCCGTGCCGGCCATGCCCTTTGAGGCCGTACCAACACCGTGGGTAAAGTAACCATTGGTTGCCATCGCAGCACTGCTGAAGGCAAACAATCCCGTGGCTAACAGCGCAGCTGTTGCCTTTCTAGCTTTAACACTCATTTCTTTTCTCCCTGCGTTTCGCAGAATACCTCGTGTAATGTGCGCATCACCTTGGGAGCATCGTCGCCGGCCAGTGAGTAGCTGACGGACTGCGCATGCTTCCGGGCTTTAACTATTTTCTCGCGGCGAAGGACCGCGAGGTGTTGGGACAGTGCTGACTGACTGAGGCCGAGAAGGGACTGCAGCTCGCTGACCGTTTTTTCACCTTCGGACAGCTGGCACAGGATCATCAGGCGCCATTCGTTCGCCATCGCCTTGAGCAACTCAACGGCGTGCGACGCCATGTCGTGCAACTCGGACAACTTTTCGAAGTCCTCAGTCGGCGCTACGGTCTCATCATTCATTCGCCGCAACCGCCGAATCCTTCAGAGTCCATCTTGGCCTCATAAGGTGCCGCAATGCCGTCGCCCGTGACCAGGGATCCTTTGACGCTATCCCAATCTTCCGGCTTCAGGATGAGCAACCAGCCCTTCTCATAGGGGTCGTCATTGGCAATACTCGGGTCGCTGACCATAGCGTCATTCACTGCAACGACTTCGCCGCCGGCAAGCGATTTGGCTGGCCCGACCCATTTGCCGGACTCAAGCGTGCCGCAGGACTTGCCGGCACGAACGCTGCGACCAACCTTCTTCGGCGTAAATGCGACCAGTTTGCCTGCCATCGCAGTGGCCACCGCGGTCATTCCAATCTTGACCGTGCCGTCACCCATATCCGTAAACCAGATATGGTTGTCAACGTCGTACAGCAGCTCGTCAGGAAGGTTACATCCCCTTACAGATGGCATATCTAAGCCTCCTTCAACTATGGTTGTTGCGATTCACCCGCCGATCGAATCGGCTTCGACGAACAACAAAATTCGCCGAGTCCGGCCACCTGCAGCTTCCCGCTAATGAACAAATACAGGTGCTTGGATACCAAACCCATCATATATAAGCGATCAGTAATATCCGAATGTTCGGGCTCCATGGTGACGAGGTTGTAGTGGTAGGCGACCTCGCGGCAGGTCTCGCGGCAGGCATTGAAACTCGGATCGCCTTTTGCCCCCTGCCTGTGCAGGGCCAGCAGGCGAAAGCCCTCACGCTGGTCCTCGGTAGGTACTTCTCCCCGGGCAGTGACCCAGTGCTCGATCACTTCCTCGCTCGCTCGTAAAAGATTCTCGGCGGCTGCCGGAATATCCGCCGTCGACGGCGGCGCATCGAACACCGCCTCGAGCTCGGCGAGCGTCCTCATCCGAGCCCACGCTCCTTGAGGAACTTGATGGAGTCGTTGATGTTCTCGT
The DNA here is from genome assembly GCA_963722775.1 of uncultured Gammaproteobacteria bacterium. GTDB lineage: Bacteria > Pseudomonadota > Gammaproteobacteria > Steroidobacterales > Woeseiaceae > UBA1847. The sequence goes on along the minus strand of CAVROF010000015.1, from coordinate 60,114 downwards.
GGACGCCCACTTTCTTTGCCTTCAGCCCCAGCGCCATGCCCAGCAGCTGGGTGAAGTACAGGATCTTGATATCGACCGTTTCACCCAGCGTCTTTTCAGCCCGGATCTGGTGCATCTCGAGGCCGGAGTGGCAGGTCGGGCACTCGGTCGCAATGACGTCGGCGCCCGACAGCTTCGCCGCCTTCAGGATGTTGAGCACGAGCTTTGTGGACATATCGCTGTCGGACAGCGTGTGAGCTCCGCCACAGCACGCCGTCTTCAACGGGAAATCGACATTCTCCGCTCCGGCTGCGGCCAGCAGGTCGTCCATGAAATGCGGCTTGGACGTCGACTCGCTGCCCGGTCCCTGGTCTTTCTCGGGGAAAATATGCCGCGGCCGCGTGTACATACAGCCGTAGTAGTTGGCGACCTTGATTCCCGACAGGGAATTCTTGACGCGTTCGGCCAGGCCGTCTTCGCCGATCGCCTCCTTGATCCAGTCCAGCGCGTGAATGGTCTCGACCTGCCCGGACTCGTAGGTTTTATGGCCAGCCTTCTTCGACAGGCGATCGACAACCTCCGCAGATTCCTTGTCATTGGCCAGATCGTATTCCGCTTTCTTCAGGTTGTGATAGCAGCCGTTGCACGGCGCCATGACCACATCCATATCCATTTCATTGGCTGCCGTCGACATGACGCGCGACGACAGGTAGGTCTGGATTTTCGGGTCAATGTTCTTCACTTCCATCGCGCCGCAGCAATTCCAGTTCTTGACTTCAACGAGATCCAGGCCAAGAGCCTTGCCGACGGCTTTCGTGGAGCGGTTGTAAGAATGGCCCGAACCCTCGAGCGCGCAGCCCGGGTAGTAGGCGACCTTCTTGTATTTATCTTTCGTAGTCATCAGGTTCCTCGTCAGGCAGCCACGTCTTGCTTGGCGGTTTCAACCAGCTCGGCAAGGCTCAGTGCCTGCGATTGCTTCTCGTGTTGTTCGTCAATGTATTCCTGGATCGCCGCCGACGCGCTTGACCAGTCATTTGTCCTGGGTGCGACCAGCGTTGCAAGGCCCATACGCGTCAACATGCCGATCGGCAAGCCACGCAGCATGCGCTTGACCATCTCGATCATCCAGGGCTGCGCGAGCGCCTGACCCGTGCGCGAGAAGAAACGCCGGATGGTGCGACTTTCTTCGATCTTGCCGGTCTTGACGATCTGCTCGGTGAACACCTCGTCGAAATGCGTCGAGGGAGATTTTTCCGTGTGACCTTTCCTTTCGAGCCAGTGCGCCGTCGCCTTCATGACGCCTTCAGGGAAAACGTCGCGAGGGCATGCGTAGGTGCACTTGTTGCACGACACGCACTGCCAGATGATGTCCTTATCGCGCAGCAGCTCGGACTCCATTCCCATGCGGATCAGGTAAATCCAGTAACGCGGATTGAAGTCTTCATTGATGGCATTAACGGTGCAGGCATTCGTGCAAGAACCACACTGCCAGCAGCGATGGATCTCTTCGCCGCCCGGCAATGCCGCGATCTCGTCCTGCAGGCTCTCGTTGTAATCCTTGACAACCCGCGTCTCAATGAACGTACTCCAGTGACCTGACACATCGACACCATCGAGCATCAAATTTTCGTGCGTCGTCAGATTTTCCGGGCGAATCAGCGATTTTTCATGAATGGGCATTAGTGTTCCGTCGGGTTCAGTTCGGTACTGTCATCTAGGACAAAGGCCTCACCGTCGATCGACTTGAGGCGCGTTCTGCCGTTGCCTGGCTGGACTCCATCGAGTCCAAGCAGGCGGCGTGTGTGTTGCATGGGATCTTCGGGCGCCTGGAAATCAGCGCGCAGGTAACTGCCACCCTGTTCGCAGATGTACTGCGCGTAAACCTGCGCACAGAGGATATCAACGTAGTACAGGACATCGCGGAAAATGCCGTTGTCACTCAGGAACTGGCTCAGCTCCTCGCGCAGCATGATGTAGGTGCCGTATCCGTTGGCCACCGGAATCGTAATGTGATCGACATCGTCGCCATGCCAGATCTCCCGAATAACACCGGTGTTCGACTTGGCGTCCCATATCCAGCGGTTCATAAGCGGCACGCGCTCGGGATCTGCGTTGTGCAGCAACTCGGTTGCAAGGTCTCTTACCCAGCGATGCTTCTTGTCGTTCGGAAATCTGTCACAAAAAGTAACGATGCGATCGTCGATATGTTCCGCGTCATCGAACAAACGTACGATCGCCGCGCGCATGTCGACGAATGCTTCCTCATTGAGGTGCTCACTGATACGACGCCGAACCGTCGCCATGAACGTGCACAGACCCTTGAACGTTTCCAGATCGAGATCAGCAATATCGTTTTCGACAAGCGCCTGCCGGAACATCACACTCTTGAGTTTAACCGCGTCGATGTAACGCTCGATGCCGCCGTGCTCTTCACTACCGCTGACCATCATCTGCAGCGCGGCCCGCAATATCTCGCCCGACAGGTCGAGCACAGGACGCTCGAAATCTTGGGGGAGCATTACGGACCTGGTAGCCATTGGATCCTGGTCTACGCCGTCTTGAGTTCTTGTGCGCCGGACAGCACCGCCATTGCTGTGGCATGACCCTGCGCGATCGAATCATCAATGGTCTCTGGACCTGTGGCAGAACCGGCTACATACACACCCGGTCGCGACGTAGCACCCATCGATCCGTAGCGATTCGCGACATCAATGAAGCCGTGCGTCTCAAGATCGATACCGAGCGTATCGGAGATTTCCGGGTTGTCGACGTTCGGATCCATGCCAATCGCATGCACGACCATATCGAATGGAATCGTGATCGGGCGCTTAACCAAGGTATCTTCGCCTTTGACGATGAGCTTCTCACCATCCGACGTCACCTCGGCGATGCGCGCCTTGATGTATTTAACCTTGAACTCTTCCTGGCTCTTCCAGTAGTACTTGGTTTCGTAGAGACCAAAAGTGCGGATATCCATGTAGTAGATGTATACGTGGCAATCCGGCAATTCTTCGCGAATTTCCATCGCAATATTCGATGAAACGGTGCAGCAGATCTTGGAGCACCATTCGCGCCCGATCTGGCGATCGCGCGACCCAACGCACAGCAGGATTGCAACCCGGTTAGGCTTGCGACCGTCAGACGGGCAACGCACACCCTGCCCCGACGAAATCATCTGCTCGACCTGCGTGGTCGTTACGACGTCCTCGTACGTGCCAAAGCCCCACTCGGGCTTGTTGACCGAGTCGAAATGCGTGAAGCCGCTGCAGACAATGACCGCTTCTGCCTCGAGCGTATCGCCATTGGACAGTTTCGCCGTAAAGTCACCGGGCGTCCCATCGAAATTGGCGACCTTGGTGCCGGTAATAACCTTGACGCCGGACGCATCCTCGACACGCTTGACCATGCCGCCAATGGCATCCTTGGCCCATTCACCCGTGGGAACGAGTTTCGCGTAGCCGGACAGAATCGGGGCACCGCCCAGCCTGTCTTCTTTTTCGACGATGACACATTCCTTGCCTACTGTTGCAAGACTGTGTGCCGCGGCCAGACCTGCCGGTCCGCCACCTATAATCAATACTGGTTTACTCATTATCTGCTTGCCTATTTTCTGTGGCTCTTAGTCGTTGGGTTTCGATTCCACGGCTTTGAAACCAGGTCCCGACGTAATCATCAAACGCGGGTCGTAAAGGGTCTCGCCCCTGCCCGCTTCCACGTCCTTCAGGTATAACTCGAACTCTGCTTTTTTCGCCTGCCAGTCGATTCCCAGCTTGTCCATCAGCTGCTCCGTCGGCGAAGCATGCCAGTGCGACTGCACTATCTTGTAGGGATGCGCGCCACAAACGAGGGCCGCGAACTGGATGTCGGCAAGCACCGGCATCTCCACCGGTTTACCGACGGCTGCACCGATCCACTGGTTCTTATCAAGCGTCGTTATGCAGCCCGTATCGTGGCCGACCATCATGTCGGCGTGCGCCTCTTCCTGCGCAACCCGCAGCTTGCGATCGATGGCGAACGAACGCGTGAATTCGCGTTCTGAAATGATGTGGCGGAAACCGAAACCGCAGCAGTCGTACCAGGTCGAGTAGTCGATGACCTGTGTACCCAGCGTTTCCAGAACGCCCGTAGTGACCGCGACACGATTGCCCTCGAGAATATCGTCGTCGTAAATGGCGTCCTCGGGAACCATCTTGTAAACATGGCATGCCGGATGCACCGTGGCGCGAATGTTGCTGCAATCGATGACCTGGTGTTCCTTGATGCGATTGCGCATCACGTGCACCCACTCCGAATAATGCACAACCTCTTCCGGAATCAGGAGCTTGCCGTCAACGAGACGGCCGAGCTTGCCGAGAATAGTCTTCACGCGATTGCGCAGCTTGGCTGAGTGCAACAGGTAACCACGCACTTCCTTGTAGTTACCAAACGACGTGCCGCAATGCACCAGCGGGTAGAAGTAACCCTCCGGCAATCCCTGCGCCTTCGCGGAGACGTAGGCCTGATGGAAGTTCCGCAGGAAGACCGCCGCCAGACTCTCGATATTGCCGATGCCCGAGCCGTGGTAGTTCCAGGCCGTGCATGAGGTCTGGTCGGTCTCATCAAGGTAATGGATGTCCATCTTGTTCATAAGCCACAAGAGGGATGCGGGGTAACCCGGGATGTTGCCGCACTGGCCGCAGGACTTGTGATGCCAGAGCTGCGTCGTCGGAATCTTCTTGTCCCAGCCATACAGGGTCTTGACCGTAACCGGCTCGTGCTCGTCCGTGACGCGATGCACCATGATTTCGCCGTCTTTCTCGAGCTCCCACATGACGTCGCGCACATCCTCAACGCGATCCTTGTTCGTGAGCATCGAACGCTTGTTAACGATCTGGTCGACCCAGACCGTCGCTGTGTGAGCATCTTTCTTCGACAGGTTCGCGTCTACCCACTCTGACCCGTGCCCGGTGAACTTTTCTCCGCCATTACCTGCCATTGCATCTCTCCAATAATCTCTGGGTAGGAGCGGCTTTAGCCGCGATTCGAGCCTGAAGGCTCTCCTACGATTGTCTAGTCCTGCTCGTCCATCCAATCCTGATAGTCATCACGTTTTTCATCCATGATGTCGAGGATTACGTCGAACAGGTTCTCGTCGATGATTTCAAGACTGTCGAGCACGCCGGTTTCTTCCCAGATTGTGTACAACTCAACCGATGTCTTGAGATTAACTTCCCACGCTGTCTTGGTTGTGTGCAGCGTGGGCATGGGGATTGCTTTGCGCAGGATGGCCAGCGGCGCGTCGACTTTCGACATGTGCGGACCCCAGTCGGCAAAGCCTTCGGGATTGATCATGTCGGGCGATAACTGGTTACCCGTGGATATGAGTTTCAGCATGACCCGGCTGAAGGGGCGCAGCACCGCCTTCGCGGACTCCATACCATGCTTGATGGCAGTCTCGCGCATCAGCATGATCAGGCCACCCGGTGAATTACCGAACGGGCAACGCGCAGCGCAGGTGTAGCACTGGGCACAGGACCAGATCTTCTCCTGCATGGCATCGTAGATGCCTTCGAGATTCTCGGTCCAGAGCAACTGCACGATCTCGCGCGGGCTGAAATCGTAGTAATGCGCCGCCGGGCACGTTGCGGTGCAGATGCCGCAGTTCAGGCAGCCGTTGAGCTCGTGGTCGAACCTGAGGTCGCCCTGGATGTCCTGGAAAATTTCCTCCAGCTGTTCGCGTTTTACGGGTGGCGAATCCGATACCGGATCGCCGATGAATTCCTGAATTCGGGACGCTGAGGAATGGGACATATAGTCGGGCCTTTAGGAATTAGTAAGACAGAACCTTGCAGTCACCTTCCATGACTTCTTCGATCAGGTGTGCACCACCGACAATGCCTTCGCACTCGGGGATCAGGTCTTCCTTGGTCATGTCGAACAGGTCGAGATTCGGCGAGCAGCAGTAGAATTTCGCGCCGGCCTCGTGGGCATCCTGGATGAAGCTGTAAACCGACTTCGGCGACCCTTCCTTGACGAAGAGTTTTTCAGCGACGCCTTTCTTCATGAGCCGTCCCGAGGTTGCGGTGCAAATAACGTCGACGTCGTAGTCCATCGCGGCGGCAACGGTCGCCTGGAAAATCGGCGCACCCAGCTCTTCGCCATTACGCGGATCAGTGTTCGCCATAACAATAATGAGTTTTTCAGCCATTTTCTTGAATCCCCTGCGGTCGGACGAACATCCAACAGCTAATTAGCATATACTAAACTACCTGTGCATCCAATTCCCGGGCGCCTTTGGCCGCTTTCGGCGCAGACATCAGGGACGTGCATTGCACAAGACCGGTCATTATCGGCACGAGCTCGTCCTCGAGAACGGGCTGCAGCGCACGAAGTTTCTCAAGCTGCCCGACGGTATCCGCAGGCACCTCTTCGAATTCCATTATCAGGTCTTCGACCATACCCAGCTTAATGCCCGGATTGCCAGAAAAACCATAAGCATTTCCTGCAACTTGCCAGACTGCGGGCCGACCGAGGTTATCCTCGGCAAGGACCACCGCATGCTCGGGCAGCACCGGCCAGTCGCGCATGTAGACCACCTGGTTGAAGGTCTCCGGCAGGTAGCCATTGAGCGCGTCGTCCCGGATGCGGGTCGCCGACAGCATCTCGAACGTCAGCTCGCGCGACTCCACGCCGCCGCCAGCGGCAAGACTCAGGATCTGTGCGCCGAGCCCGATGCCGACGATGGGCGTGCCCGCCTCCAGGTGCTGTCGCGTAACCTCGACCTCCTGGTCCAGCGTCGGCAGGTCTCTCGATCCGCCAGCACCCCAGGGTCCACCGCCCAATATGAACAGGGCGTCTGCCGGCATTTCCGTTGTGGGCAAACTGCCCGCAGCGAACGGACGGAAATACTGGAAGCGAATGCGCCGGCCTTCGAGATGGTCTTCCATCAATCCGAGGTACTCGCCTGCCGTGTGCTGGATGACGGCAACCACGTTCATCGGGTCCGCCGTGTTGGCGGCAAGGACGAACGCGTCGTCGCTGCTTTTGCAATCGGCCACGGCTAGACGCCCTCTCGTTTGGCGAGTGCGTCGGTGATCGCCGCAATGAAATCGTCGGCCGCTACGCTCAGCATATCGATATCGGTTTCCTTGAAGAACTGCCGCACCGTCGTTTCGACGTCATCAAGCCGCGTGCCCAACAGGGCCGCTTCGAGGTCGAAGACAACGCGTGGCGGCGTAACAAAGAAATCGCCCGTAATAAGGACGCGCTGCAGAAGCCCGTGCGTCGGGCCTTCGAGCTTGACGAAGGCGTTGATCGTGCCGCCGGCTCCGGTGTGAGTGCCTTCGAGCAACTGGTCGCTACTGCCTGGATTGTCAATCTCGGCAACGAATTCGTCGGTGCCAATCTCTTCATTGAAAAATTCCGTCGCCAGCGCTTCTTCAGCATCCGAGATCCTGCCAGGCTCTGCAGAGATACCCAGCCCTTTCGTAAAGCCGTTGATGAGCGCGGACTTGATGGTCTCCATGTTCGGCAAATCGTCACCCAGTAACTCTTTCAAAGTCACCACGCGCTGTTCTGCCGAATCGAGATCGTGTTTGGCGACCTTGGCTTCCGGGATGTTCAGTGCCCTGACCATCTGGGCCGGGTTCATGTCGACCAGCACCGTGCCCTGGTAAATGAGAATGTCGCCGTCGAAGAAACCACCGGTCCCGCTGATCTTTCGACCATCGACCTCGATATCGTTACGCGGCCGGAATTTCGCGTTGACGCCCAGTTCCGCAAGGCCGGCAGCGGCCGCATTGCAGATCTGTCGAGCCAGATCAGGCAGTCCCGCGATGCCCAGCGACGAGCGGTGGAACACAAGTTCCCAGCCGAGCTGGCCTTCGTCGAGGTAGATGGCGCCGCCGCCCGTTATGCGCCGCACTGTGCCGACACCGTCGCCGGCGCAATACTCGAGATTGACCTCGCGCGACAGGTCCTGGTGGCGGCCGATCAGGGCTGTAGGTGGAAACCGGAGGAAGCGAATAGTGTCGGGCACCTCGTTGCGCTGCCGCAGCTCGATAAGGGCTGCGTCGAAGGCAATATTGGACCGTCCTTCCCGGACGCCCGTGTCGATGATACGGAACGGCTGACTCATGACGGCTGTCGAATTACTCCACGGCGACCGGGATATCGAGCTGCTTGCGGATCTTCCTGATGTCTTTTTTCTTCGGCTGGAATGGGTAACTCGCGATATTGCTCGGCGGCGAGTCGCCATAAGGCCGGTCACAGGCGGAAATATCGTCCTGGAACTTTCCAGGGCAACCGGACGTACGGAATGCGATACCTGCGTCGATAACGTCCGACAGCTCGGCATCGGAAATACCGTAACGCTTTACCCGGCCCTCATCGTCAAACGTCATGTGATCGACGCGCACGTCCCGGTAATCAATCAGGTAGCGAGCAAGCTGCACGCGACGCCATTGGTCCCGCGGCGTGGCCGGCAGATGGTCCATCAATGAGCCATCTTCCGGGAAGAAGCAGAACATGTGGCTGTGGCCGCCGAGATCGACGAGTTCCTGCACGAGATTCAACACCTCGTATTCCGTCTCCCCCATGCCGACGATAATGTGGGCACCAAACTTCTGCGGGCCAAAGATATCTTTCGCCTCGAGCATGATGTCCCAGTATTGCTTCCACTTGTGGGGCGACTGGACGCCTTTGCCACGCGTTCGGTCAAACAGTTCGGGTGTCGCTGCATCGAGCGCTACCGTAAAGATGTCAGCACCAAGGTCCTTGGTACGCTGCACATCGTCGCGCGTCATGGTGGTCGGGTTCGACAGGATGGATACCGGTATCGCGCCAGGGTCAATCCTGTCGGTCCACTGTTCGAGCACGGTGAACGTGTCCTGCTCGGATCGCGGGTGCGTAATCATGGAGATGCACATGCGATGGAACGGGCTGTTCTCCGGATCCTTCGCAACGATGTCGACGATGTCCGTCATCGGCACAGCCGGCCAGTCCACTCGAATGAAATTGCGGTCGGCGTAATCGCGCTCCGCTTCGCGATGACGTGCCAGGCCGCAATACGCACAATTGGCGCGGCAACCTTCCGGATACGTCAGCAACAGGTTCAGGCAGCGCGTACATTCGCAGCGGTGCATGCGGCCGCCCATGATGCCGAGCGTGATTGCCGCAGCATTTGACAGCTGCACATACTCCGGCGACTTCATGTGCGGCGCAAGAATATTGTTGTTCGGCAGGTAGACGCCCTCGGGCGGTATGTCATTCGCTTTGACGTGCTTGCCATTCCTGCGGTCCACCGGCGTCTTCTCGGGCAGCCGCGGCTCCATCACGTCAAATGCGTTGTAATCGGGGACAGTCACCTTATCTCCGGCGGAGATAAGGTGACTGTCCCCATTGCTGGCCGGCGATTTCTTGTGTTCTATGCAACCCATCGTGAAGTGCCCTGTGTCTGAAGTGTGTTACCGAGCTTGATCGAGCAGCAGGAGTGCGCCTGCTCGAACGGCCTGCCGATTGTATGTGCAACGGAAACCGCCCCGTCTGCCGGAAATGCGATGCCATCGAGGCCGGCCATGATGGCGTAGGCATCGGTAACACGTTTGTGCATGCCAGGCGGTCGTGCACATCCGAGCAACACCTGCTGGTCGGGGATACGCTCGCGTGCTTCCAGGAAGATTCGACCGACATCGGCTGTTGTCCGGCGTCACGAAGGTACCCGGCTTGGCGTAGAACGGCATGATCACAACCAGCACAAGTGCATTCACGTTATAGCGGCTGACCATGTCGAGCGCATTCGCTTCGCCAAGAAGCCTGCCGTAATGCAGGCCAATCACGATATGCGGTGTGACTTCCATCGAGGTCGAGCACAGTGCGGCAAGCGTCTCTTCGAAGTCATCGACCGAGCGCTTCAGGTTATAGACCTGCTCGATCGTTTCCTGGGCGCCGATGACGTCCATCATGACCGTATCGACCCCCGCCGATTCCATTCCTTTTGCACGCCGCTCATCCAGCAAGGCCGTGTGCACGGCGATCTTGAGGTGCGGGAAGTCCTTCTTCAATTGCTCCACAACCGGCATATACCGGCCATAGGGAATTTCGTTCTTCTTGTTTGACCCGCCACTCAGCAGGAAACCGCTGAGTTCCTGGGTATCGACCAGGCGTCTCACTTTCTCTTCCAGCATCGCCGGATGGGTAGCCGGGATCATGGGCTCCAGGATCTTCTTCTGGCAGTGGTCACAGTTGAGGCCGCACTCGCCCGCCGTAATGGAGAACGCCGGAAAGCTGTTCTTGCCACAACCTTCGAGCTCGGTGCTCTCATATTCCTTGAAGGTCGGAGTCGAAAACCGGATCGGCCTTGAGACGGCCACGTCGGCACGGCGCTCGAATTCGGCGACCAGCCCGGCGTCAAACTCGGCGTCCTCGAGGTCCTCTATCCGAGCCAGTGAATCCAGCCAGTTCATCATCCAGGATCCTTCAGTTGTATCGCGAGTGATCTTATCTCGTCCCGAATCGGCCCGGGATAAGGACTATCCGCCAGTGTGGTCAGCCAGGCCTCGTCGACCTCGTCTTCATCGATGAGATCGCACTCCATGGCTCGCAGGTACTCTGTTGCTTCCGCCGGCAACCGCTCCGGGAACGGCTGTCCGCTGATCCGTCCCCACATGCCCGCCCAGTAGCGGGTGACCGTCCAGGGATTATACCCGCCGCCACCCAATATCACGGTCGGCAGCCCCTTTTCCGTCAGGCGATCCACGGCATCCCAAAGGGCGACATTCGAAAGCGCCATCTTTGACAGGGGATCACCGGCGAGACAATCGGCACCACAACACAGGACCAGTGCATCGGCATTGATCCTGTCCACGAGCGGCAGAATCGCCTCGTCCATGAGCAGCTCGAACTCGCTGTCATTGATACCTTGCGGGACGGCAAGATTGTAGGCGCCCGACCTGGGCCGGGATCGCGTGCCGGTGAACGGCCAGCGATCCGCCTCATGAATCGAGACCGTCGTGACACGCTCGTCGTCGATAAATGCGTCCTCCACGCCGTCGCCGTGATGGGCATCGAGATCGATGTACAGCACATTGCGGCTGCCTTCCTTGAGGAACGTCAGGATCGCAAATACAGGGTCGTTGAAATAGCAAAAGCCACTCGCACGATCCGTGCGGCCGTGGTGCGTGCCACCCGTCGGGTGAAACACGACATGCCCTTTGCTGGCCAGCTCGGCCGACAGGATCGAACCGCCGACCGTCATCGATGCACGCTCAAACAAGCCGGGGAACAACGGGTTCTCCAGGGTGCCAACCTGGTAACGCTCACGGACGTCCGGCTCTACCCTACCTGTGGCGTTTGCGTATTGCAGTGCCCTTACATACGCACGACTATGAAACTCGAGTAACTGATCGACCGATGCCGGCTCGCTTTCACGAAAGCTGTTTTCTTCGAGCCAGCCGAGCATTTGCAGCAAATCGATGACCGCGGTGTGACGGACGATATTGAGTGGGTGATTGAAACCGAAAGCAGGTTTCCGGTAGATCTCGCTACCTATATATAACGGCGCAGCACTGAGCATCGATCGAGAATATTATATTTCACTAATAAAGACAATTCTGATAATCTAATACGATCTATGCGTTGAACCCCTTTACTGACGAGGTATCTGGAAATGTCCGCTGAAGAAAAAAGCATGTCGATCATTGTGACCAAGGGGTCTCTGGACTGGGCCTACCCGCCTTTCATCCTCGCCACCACGGCCGCTGCGATGGGCTTACCGGTCACGATGTTTTTCACGTTTTATGGCTTGCCGCTGCTGTTCAAGAAATTGAACCTTCAGGTCACAGCTGCCGGCAACCCGGCAATGAAGATGCCGATGGCCGGCATGCATATGGGCCTGCCGAATCTCGTTACAGCAATCCCCGGCGTCGATGCCGCTTGCTCGGTAATGATGAAGAACCTGATCAAGAAGAAAGGCGTTGCCTCTATTGAGGAACTGCGTGAAATGGCCGTTGAAGCCGAAGTCCGCATGATCGCCTGCCAGATGACCCTGGACCTGTTCGAATACTCGAAAGACGACATGATCGATGGTATCGAAATCGGTGGCGCCGCCACGTATATCGAATGTGCCACACAGGCTGACATTAACCTCTTTATCTAATTGCCGGAACGGAGACCTGATCCATGGCTGATGCAACACTAGACGCAAAGGGCCTGAACTGCCCGTTGCCCATTCTCAAAGCCCGCAAGGCCCTTAAGGAAGTTCCGGATGGTGGAACGCTGGAGATCATCGCTACGGATCCAGGCGCTGTCGCTGACTTCCAGGCCTTCTGCCGCCAGACGGGCAACGAACTCCTCGAACACTCAGAAGATGACGGTATCTATCAGTTCCTGATCAAGAAGACCGCCTAAGACCACCACAGGGCGTGTGAGAGCAGTCTCCACGCCCTTGTTTTTGTCCTCGTAAGCGGGGCTCAGAGTGCTCTCATGACCGTACTACCCGGACTGCTTCTCGCACTGGTCCTGGCATTCGCCGGACAATTTCTCTCCCAGTTTATCGGCATCGACCTGATGGGACTCCCAAAGAGCCCCATCAGCGCGATTATGATGGCCATTATTCTCGGCATCATCATTCGCAACACGATTTCGCTGCCGGCGTCGCTGCAACCGGGCATTCGCTTTGGTCTCGTGCGCGTATTGCGCCTCGGCATTGTGCTACTCGGCATTCGGCTGAGCCTGGCCGAGGCCGGCGCCATTGGCCTGCAGGCCCTCCCTGTCATCATTGGTGCGGTCGCTTCCGCGTTGCTGATCGTGGGATTCCTGGCCAAGCGCATGGGACTGAGCGGCAAGCTCGGCACCCTGATTGCGGTAGGCACCAGCATCTGCGGTGCGACCGCCATCGTGGCGACAGCGCCGACGATTGCGGCCAAGGATGATGAAGTCAGTTACTCGGTCGCCTGCATCACGCTGTTCGGCGTCATTGCGATGCTCCTGTACCCGTTTGCCGGTCACTGGATATTCGACGGTGACGCCGTAAAGAGTGGTCTGTTCCTCGGCACCGCGGTGCATGAAACTGCACAGGTTGCCGGCGCCGGACTCGTCTACCAGCAGTACTACGACAGCCCGCAGGCACTGGATGTCGCGACCGTCACCAAGCTGGTGCGCAACCTCGGCATGCTTATCGTCATCCCGCTTATGAGCATCATTTATCACCGCAATCACTCAGACGGCACCGAAGCGCCCAAGTGGTACACGATGATTCCGTTGTTCGTTATCGGATTCGCCATGATGAGCCTCATTCGCACGGTCGGCGACATGGGCGACGCACCGTTTGGCGGCCTTCTGAGCCCCGAGCTATGGTCAAGCATCGTCAATCACACGAAAGACATTGCAGAGCTGTGTCTCGCGATTGCCATGGCCTCTGTTGGCCTCGGCACGAGTATCAAGGGACTTAGGGACATCGGTTTGAAGCCGTTGGGTGCCGGCCTGATCGCCGCTGTGCTCGTGGGTGGCGTCAGCATCTCGTTGATCACTTTGCTTTACTAGTTTTCGTTGTTGTTCAGTGTTGTTCATTTCTGGGGGGAGGCGTAAGCCGTGACGAACAAGAAGCGTGGTATTCACGAACTCTATCGCGATGATCCCGTAACCGCGGACGAGAAGCTCTGGGGCAGGAAGCCGGACCCCATGACGCGTCGCGGATTTCTGACCAAGGGCAGTCTCGTCGCCATGTCGGCCGCTGTCGGCGCCTCGATTCCTTTCGCGCACCTGATGCCATCCGGCCTGATACCGGCGGCACTGGCCCAAACAGACACGCCGTTTCAGATCCCGGGCAAGGAAGGGTTGATCGTGCTCAACGATCGTCCTGTTAACGCCGAAACGCCGGCACACCTGCTCGACGACCGTATTACGCCGGCCAAGCACCTGTTCGTGCGCAATAACGGCATTCCACCCGTGACCACAGACGTTGATCTCGACGCCTGGGAACTCACGTTTGGTGGTGAGTCCATCGAGCAGGAAGTCACGCTCTCGATTGGCGAGATGAAAGAGAAGTTCAAGCACTACACGTATCAGCTGCAGCTCGAATGCGGTGGCAATGGTCGCAGCGAATTCGTGCCGCCTGCCTCGGGCAACCAATGGTCTACCGGCGCTGTCGGTTGTCCCGAGTGGACCGGGGTTCGCCTGCGTGATGTGCTCGAGCACGTTGGCTTCAAGGACGACGCTGTGTACCTCGCCTACTACGGCGCAGACATTCATGCGAGTGGCGATCCGAACAAGGTGCCCATCTCGCGCGGCGTGCCAATCGAGAAAGCGCTCGAAGACGAAGCGTTGATCGCCTGGGCCATGAACGGCGAAGACATTCCGCCAATGAACGGCTACCCGCTGCGCCTGGTCATCGCTGGCTGGCCCGGATCCGTTGCCGGCAAATGGCTCAGGAAGATCGTCGTGCGCAACCAGGTGCATGATGGCCCGAAGATGACCGGCACAGCGTACCGGGTACCCTGCAAATCGGTTGCGCCAGGCACGACGGTGCCTGATGAAGAGATGTGCATCATCGAATCGATGCCTGTGAAATCATTGCTGACATTCCCTAAATCCGGGATAACACACGACCTTGCCCAGTCATTGCCGCTCCGGGGTCACGCCTGGGCTGGCGATCGCGAGGTTACCGCCGTGCATGTATCAATGGACTTCGGCGCGACCTGGCAGGAGACCCGACTCGAGCAGCCGGTCAATCGCTTTGCCTGGCAACACTGGAACGGCGAAGTCAATTTCATTGAAATCGGCTACCACGAGATCTGGGTGAGAGCCACGGACAGCGCCGGGCGTGCACAGCCAATGGTCCTGCCGGGCTGGAATCCGAAGGGTTACCTGAACAACGCCTGTCACCGTATCGCCGTACAGGTTGTGTAATGCGCCACGTCGCAGCAATTGCCACAGCAGCCGCCTTGTTCCTTGCGGCCTGCTCGAAGGAAGAGCCGGCGACTGAGCCGCTGGTGGTTCCTGAACCAACCGTCGCGGCTGAGCCCGCGCTGGACCCGGTCACGGGCTTCAAGATGACCGGCGACTGGGAGCTTGTGCGTGGGAATTGCACGGCCTGCCACTCGGCCAAGCTCATCACGCAGCAGCGCGGTACTGCCCAGCAGTGGCTCACCATGATCCGCTGGATGCAAAAGAAGCAGAATTTGTGGGAATTCGACCCGGATACCGAGAACAGGATCATCACCTATCTCGCGGATAACTATCCGCCGAGCGATGCGCAGCGCCGGGCCGCAATACCGCCCGACCTGATGCCGCCCAACCCCTACGCACAAGCTGTAGGAGGGCCTTCAGACCCGAATTTGGAGAACTAGGATGCTGGTATCACCGTCCGATGTCGTCGCAAAGGCCAAGGCGACAATCAAGGAGTGTTCCATCCGCGACGTGAACGATTGCATGAACGAGAACACCGTGCTCATCGATATCCGCGAGCTGGCCGAGTATCAGCGCGGGCACATTCCCGGCGCCATGATCATTCCGCGGGGATTGCTGGAGTTCGAGATTATTCCGGCCCTTGAAAGACGGGGCACAGAAGGCTCTGTTGCCGAATGCGACATCGTGCTTTATTGCGGCACGGGCGGCCGTTCGGCACTGGCCGCGAAGTCACTCGACGCCATGGGCTTCAGGGACGTCAAATCCATGGATGGCGGCATCGTCGCCTGGGCCGAAGCGAAACTGCCGCTCGAAACGCCTAGGGCGTAACGCAGCTCATGTCGTCGGCGACAATGACGCTGCCGGCATAGCCCTTTTGCACCAGCGCCACGTTCGCCTCGAGATCCTTCAGGCTGCGTGCCATGAAATGGCTCAGGACGAGCTTGTCCGGGTTCGCCTGCCCCGCCACTTCCCCGATCACCGACGGCGGCGCGTGCAGACGCCTGCCAACTCCACTGACGTCCTCAGGCACGACCATATGCATCACGAGGATCGACGCGTCCTTCGCGAACCCCGCGAATGCCGGATCGCCACCGTTCTGGTCGCTGCCAAATACGATGGTCGTATCACCGGCGCGCACCCGAAAAGCGACCGTCGGCACAATGCCATGCGGCACCTGCATGCCGTCGACAGCCAGATTGTCACCGGACCAGAGCAATGCGGCATCACCGGCCGCTACCTCGCGCGGCATCAGCATCGGTGTGTCGCCTGAGCCATCCAGGAAGCCTGACAGATAGGCATAGGCACCGGTATCCCGGTCCAGCATCGACGCAAGGAAGTCATCAAGCCCGGGGAAGACGCCATCACCGTCAGGTCCGGCGACGGGCAATGGGCGATCCCGGTCCGAGAAATTGCCGGATTTAAGTAGCGCCGGAAGGCCCGCCGAATGATCTGTGTGCAGGTGACTGAGACCGATAAAGTCCAGATCCTCAAAACGCGCCCCGGCCTCACCGAAGCGCAGGAAAGAGCCACCTCCGGCATCGATCATTATTCGTGCCCGGCCGTCTATCCATACCAGATAGGCAGATGACGCACGCCCGTCATCGGCGATGGGCCCACCCGAGCCGAGCACCTGCAGGGCCACGCCTGATGTCGGCACGCAGCTTCCCGGGGGCTGGCTGCATGCCAACAGCAGGCCACAGAGAACCGAGAGCGCCAGTGTCCTGTTGAAAATGCGTATTGTCATGCGGAAACCCCACGCGTATCCGTATTAACCGGCATATGTTTTGACCAAGCCATCTATTAGTTTTTACTAATAGAGTAAAGAATAAAAATGACCAACCAAGCGAAATCTATCGCGGTCGTTGGAATCGGCAACAGCTTGTTAACGGATGACGGAGCCGGTATCCACACGCTAGAGCGATTTGCCGAAGGCAACGCAGATGATGACGTCTGCTGTCTTGATGGCGGTACGGTTGGTCTGGCCCTGCTGGACCGTCTCGCCAATCTCGATGGTCTCATAGCGCTCGACGCTATGAAACTGGGCAAATCTCCCGGGGCTGTCACCGTCCTGCTCGGCGAGGACATGGACTCCCACCTGCGTAATCAAAAAGGCAGCGTGCATGAAGTCGGCCTGTCCGACCTGATGGACGCGCTGCGCCTGCGCGGCGATCTACCCAACAATAGAGCCCTGATTGGCATAGAACCCGAATACATGGACTGGGGCACTGAGCCCACCGCCACTGTCGCGGCGGCCTTGCCGGAAGCGGCGGCGTTCGCCCAGGACCTCGTTCGTACCTGGCGCGCCGAGACTAACCCGGAGGTACGCTCATGACGACACCACAGGAAGTTCGGGCGCCGGCTTCTCCATTTCACGGGAACGTTCGCCCGATCCTCAACGAAGTACTCCACGCACTCGACAAATTGTTGGGGACCAATGAGTCAACGACGATAGACCTCGCCAGCCTGCCGTTCGGGCCTGGTGAGCTGGAGCACCTGGAAGCCACGCTCGGTACGGGCGAGCTTTCTGCAAAACTGGATGCGCTGGGTACCAGTAGCATTCGCGAAACGGCTTATCCTGGCGTGTGGTGGCTTGAACACCGGAATGCACTTGACGAGGTAGTTGGCCGCTATCTCGAAATCACTCGCACACCAGAAATCCTGTCATCACAGGATGCCGACATAATTGCCGGCCGCGCTCACCTGGAGGACAAGTTCGAATAACGGTTTTTCGCGGGAGGAAAACAGCATGAAGAAGACACCGACCGTCGGGGAGATTTTGCAAGCGAAGGGGGTATCGCGACGCGGTTTTCTCAAATATTGTGCCACCACGGCATCGATTCTCGCCTTGCCGCCGAGCATGATTCCTCGCATTGCCGAGGCGATCGAGAATGCACGCCGGCCCAGCGTCATTTGGCTATCGTTCCAGGAGTGCACAGGTTGCACAGAGTCGCTGACACGTTCCGCTTCGCCGACCGTGGAAGGCCTGATCTTCGACGCAATCTCGCTCGATTATCATCACACGCTACAGGCGGCTGCCGGCGACCAGGCCGAAGCTGCCCGTCATGCCGCGATGGAAGAGAACGACGGCAGTTACCTCGTCCTCGTTGACGGCTCGATTCCGCTGGGCAATCCGGGATTCTCCACGATTGCCGGCATAAGCAACGTTGACATGCTCAAGGAAACCGTTGCCGGAGCAGCCGCGGTCGTGGCAATTGGCTCCTGCGCGGCGTTTGGCGGCATCCCGGGTGCCGATCCCAATCCGACGGGCGCTGTTTCAGTAATGGATCTGGTTAAAGACAAGCCGGTTATCAACGTGCCGGGCTGCCCGCCGATCGCGATGGTCATGACGGCTGTCCTGACTCAGTACCTGACGTTTGGCCAGCTGCCTGAACTCGACAAGCACGGTCGTCCCCTCGCCTTTTATGGCCAGACAATTCACGACCGCTGCTACCGCCGACCGTTCTACGAGCAGGGCAAGTTTGCCAATACCTTCGATGACGAAGGCGCGAAAGCAGGCTGGTGCCTGTTCAAGATGGGCTGCAAGGGACCAACGACCTACAACGCCTGCGCCACGGCCAAGTGGAACAACGGCACGAGCTTCCCGATCGAAGCCGGCCACCCGTGCCTGGGCTGCTCGGAACCGAACTTCTGGGATGGCGGTGGCTTCTACGAGCCGTTGTCGACCGGACATTTTGATAGTGGCCAAAAACTCGCCGGCGCTGCCGCCGCGGGTGTTGCGTTAGGCGCGGTTGCTGCCGCGGCTGGCCGTCGCCGTCAAGCCAAAATTACGAAGGAGGGATAAGATGGACCTTCTTGAATTCGCGAAAGGCCCTGCTCTGCAGGTCGCCGCCTATATTCTTGTAGCAGGAACGATCTGGCGTATTGTCGGCATCCTCTTGCTGAAAGAAAAACCTGACTACTCCGATCCGCGGCAGTCCGGCGGACTGTTGGCCGCGTTAAAGGTCATCTACACGCGCAGCTTTTCGGCCCAGCCGTTCAGGCGCGCAACGATGTACCCGAAGATGATGGCTTATGTCCTGCATATCGGCCTGTTCGCAGTTGTCTTCCTGTTCGTCCCTCACATCATGTTCTTTGAGGGTTTCCTGGGATTTGAATGGCCAGGACTGCCGAATAGCATGATCTTCTTCTTCGGTGTGGCAGCCGTTGTGTCAGGAATTGCGCTGCTCGTCCGGCGGATCACCAATCCGGTCCTCAGGTTGATCTCCAACTTCGATGACTACTTCAGCTGGTTCGTCACGCTCCTTCCGCTAGTGACAGGGCTCCTGATCCCGGTCCGCCTGGGCTTCCGCTACGAAACCTTACTGGCAATCCACATTTTGTCGGTTGTCCTACTCATGATCTGGCTTCCGTTCGGCAAGCTCGGTCACACGTTCCTCGTATTTATCACTCGCGGCACCACGGGGATGGTGTTTGAACGCAGGGGGGCCAAGACATGACCACCGTAGACGGAAGACACGAAATTGATCGTGAAGCTGAACGGCTGGCGTATAAGCCGCCCGAGGTTCGTCACGACAAACAGGGTGACATGCCTGACGAAGAACGCATCAACAAGGCGATGCATCACTTCGTCAAGAACTTCAACACGCAGACTGCGTCTTATCTCGACGGTTGCCTGCACTGCGGAATGTGCGCGGATGCGTGTCATTTTCACGTGCGTACGGATGACCCGCGTTACACGCCGATCTGGAAGATCGAACTTTTTAAGCGGACGTACAAACGGCAGGTCGGACCCTTCGCATTCTTCTATCGCCTGTTCGGCCTGAAACGCAAGGTAACGACAAAAGATCTCGAGGAATGGCAACACCTCATCTACGACAGCTGCACGGTGTGTGGCCGTTGTTCGCTCGTTTGCCCGATGGGCATCGATATTGCCGGACTGGTTTCAATGGCGCGTCATGGCATGTTCAAGGCTGGTCTGATTCCTCACGAACTGCACGAAGTGGCCAAGATGTCTGCCGAAACCGGCAGCCCACTTGGCATTACGCCGGACAAGTTCGAGGAGCGCGTGGAATGGATGGCGGATGAGCACGAGGTTGATATTCCGATGGACGTCGAGCAAGCGGACGTACTCGCGGTCATGTCATCGATCGAGATCCAGAAGTACCCGCAGTCGATTGCTGCAACCGCCAAGATCCTCAATGCTGCCGGCGAAAGCTGGACCTTCAGGAAAGACGGTTTCGAAGCCACCAACTTCGGCATGCTCTCGGGCAACCCGGACTGGCAGAAAGCGGCCTCGATGAAGTTGATCGACGCGGCCATAAAGATCGGCGCCAAGACGCTGGTACTGCCGGAATGCGGTCACGCCTACATGGCCCTGCGCTGGATGGGGGCGAACATGTACGGCAAGCCGTTGCCGTTCAAAGTCATGCACATTTCCGAATACATGGCTGACGCTCTGAATACCGGCAAGATCAAGGTCAAGAAGCTCAACAAGAGTGTGACCTACCACGATCCCTGCCAGGTCTCGCGACGCGGTGGTGCAACACAGGCCGCACGCGACGTCATTAAGCACCTCGGTGTCGACTTCCGCGAGATGGAGTTCGGCGGCGACTACAACTGGTGCTGCGGTGGCGGTGGCGGCGTGGTCACGATCAAACGTGCCGATCCTCTGAGACATCGGGTGTTCAAACTGAAGATGGACCAGGTTGAGAAAACCGAAGCCGATGAACTGTTGTCAAGCTGCGCCAATTGCCGGCAAAGCTTCGACGACTCCCAGGAACATTTCAACTGGGATTACACAATGGGTAGCCTCATGGAAACGGTTGCCGAGAACCTTGAGGAGCGCAAACAATGAGCTCTCGAATTGTAGTTGATCCCATTACACGCATCGAAGGTCACCTCCGTATCGAGGCGCAGATGGATGGCAACCAGATCGGGCAGGCCTATTCTTCCGGCACGATGGTGCGTGGTATCGAAATCATTCTGCGGGACCGCGATCCGCGTGACGCCTGGGCATTTGCTCAGCGCATCTGCGGCGTATGCACGCTGGTGCACGGCGTGGCATCGATTCGTTCGGTTGAGAACGCGGTAGGTGCCAAGATCCCGCCGAATGCGGAACTCATCCGTAACCTGATGATCGGCGCACAATACATCCATGACCACGTCATGCATTTCTATCATCTGCATGCGCTGGACTGGGTGGACGTCGTGTCGGCATTGAGTGCTGATCCGAAAGCAACGGCCGCATTGGCGACCTCTCTGAGCAGCTATCCGCGTTCGTCGGAAGGTTACTTCCGCGATGTGCAGAAGAAGGTAAAAGACTTCGTTGAAGCCGGTCAGCTCGGTATTTTCGCAAAGGCATACTGGGGTCACCCGGAATACAAGCTGCCGCCGGAAGCCAACCTGATGGCAGTGGCGCACTATCTCGATGCCCTCGAGTGGCAACGCGATGTTGCACGCCTGCACGCGATCTTCGGCGGCAAGAACCCGCATCCGAACTTCGTCGTTGGTGGCGTACCCTGCCCGATCGACCTGAACTCCGACTCCGCGATCAACTCGAAGCGGATTGCCGAAGTACAGGACATCATCAACAAGATGAAAGTCTTCGTTGAGCAGGTTTACGTGCCCGACACGCTGGCGATTGCGAGCTTCTACAAGGACTGGTTTTATCGCGGCGAAGGCCTTGGCAACTTCATGTGCTTCGGTGACTTGCCGGGAACCAGCATGGACGACACCGATTCCTTCCTGTTCCCGCGTGGCGCCATCCTGAATCGTGACATCTCGACGATTCACGAGATCGACTTCACCGACGAGAGTGGTATTCAGGAATTTGTCTCCAGCTCCTGGTACGACTACTCAGGTGGCAAGGAAGTCGGTTTGCATCCGTGGATGGGCGAAACCAACCTGAACTACACGGGTCCGCAGCCGCCATATGATCAGCTCGATGTCGAGCAGGGTTACTCGTGGCTCAAATCACCACGCTGGAAAGGCCATGCAATGGAAGTCGGCCCACTGGCCCGCGTCCTCATGCTGTACGCCAAAGGCCACGACCTCACACAGCATCTCGTCAACAGCACCTTGCAGAAGCTCGAGCTACCGACACGCGCATTGTTCTCGACCATGGGCCGCACCGCGGCTCGCACACTCGAGACGGCCGTGCTCGCCGACGGCATGCAGGGCTGGCTGGATTCGCTCAATAGCAACATCAGGGCCGGCGACACGAAGACCTTCGACGAGACCATGTGGGAGCCAGAAAGCTGGCCGAAGTCGTGTAAGGGCGTTGGTGTAATGGAAGCACCGCGCGGCGCACTGTCACACTGGGTTGTCATTGAAGACGGCAAGATCGCCAACTACCAGGCGATCGTTCCAAGTACCTGGAATGCCGGTCCTCGCGATCCGAACGGCAAGCCCGGAGCCTACGAAGCTGCTCTCGAAGACGCGCATGTCATGCACGATCCCAAGCAGCCGCTGGAGATCCTGCGCACGATTCACAGCTTTGACCCGTGTATCGCCTGCGCCGTCCACGTAACGGATCCGGAAGGTGAAGAACTGGTGCAGGTTGCGGTGCGCTAGAGCGCAGCGTTCCAATATCTGAGCCAACACCGGGGCCCGGCGCATCAGCGTCCGGCCCCGGATTTCTACGCTCCGAAATCATCACGGAAACGGCTACCCGTTCCGGGCCACCTTCCCAACGTCGTGCTCGTTCGGGAGCGCCGGGAATGCATCCCCGAATCCATAGCGGAGCAGGCACGTAGGCGAAACTACGTACCGTGGAAGGAAATCGCGCAGCGTGTTCGGGGATGCATTGCCGGTGATCACGGATTGCTCGGTGATTGCGGTACGCAGACATCCTTCACCAGTTCTTACAGTGAAGCGGAGTCCCCGTAGAACATCGGCCCACCACGAGGCCGGGAATCCGTAGCCGTAGACATACACCACGTCGATGTCGCTGGAGCGCTGCGCAATACCCTCGTCGATGATCTTCCGACCTTCGTCAACGAGAGCACCGATCAAGCGCTCGACGATTTCCTCGTCGCTGATCTCGCGCCGCTCGATACCCAGTTCGGCCGCCGCATTGTCGATAATCTCGTGCACTGCCGGATCGGGCGTCGGTTTGCGATTCTCATCGTAGCTGTAAAAACCCGAGCCCGACTTCTGCCCCAGCCTGCCCGCCTCGACCAGCAGGTCCGGCACCCGGTAGGTTGCCGGGTCACCCTTCGCCTCATCGCTGAGCGCCTCCCGAGCTTTGTAGCCTACGTCGAGTCCCGCAAGATCGAAGACACGCAGCGGCCCCATCGCCATGCCCCAGGACTCCATTGCGCTATCAACCTGCTCTGGTGTCGCACCCTCGAGTAAGAGCAGCTGTGTCTGCTGGCCGTAGGGTTGCAACATGCGATTGCCAATGAAGCCGTAGCATACGCCGGACACGACCGGTACCTTGCGAATGCGTTTGGCGAGTTGCATGCAGGTGGCCAGTACATCGTCAGCCGTTTTCTCACCGCGCACGACTTCGAGCAACTTCATGATGTGTGCAGGACTAAAGAAATGCGTGCCAATGACGTCTGCGGGGCGCTGCGTCACCGCTGCAATCGCATCGACATCCTGATAGGACGTATTCGTCGCGAGGATAGCGCCCTGTTTGCACACACCATCGAGCTTCGCAAAGATCTCCTTCTTGAGCTTCGGGTCCTCGAACACGGCCTCGATGACCATGTCCACCTCGGCGAGCGCCGCGTAGTCCGTGGCACCT
Organism: uncultured Gammaproteobacteria bacterium; assembly: GCA_963722775.1. Lineage (GTDB taxonomy): Bacteria > Pseudomonadota > Gammaproteobacteria > Steroidobacterales > Woeseiaceae > UBA1847. The sequence continues at coordinate 36,542 of CAVROF010000015.1, read as the reverse complement.
GAAATCAACGCCCGACAAGCAGCCGCTTTCGCTTCACTCAGTTTGCCGCGCTTCACGCTGCCCGCGTAGTTGCGCTCGATAATCGAGAAGCCACGCTCCAGGGCATCGTCGCTGATTTCGATAAGCGTTACCGGTATGCCCGCATTCGCGAAGCTCATTGCGATTCCACCGCCCATGGTGCCGCCGCCGATGACACCGACGCTCTCGACTGGCCGTGTCGGTGTGTCTTTCGAGAGCCCATCGATCTTGGCGGCCTGCCGCTCCGCAAAAAAGAAGTGGCGTAAGGCTGCCGATTGTTCCCCGTCCATGAGCTCTGCGAACTTGCTGCGTTCGAGTGCCAGCCCATCTGCAAATGAGAGGGTCGCGGCGCCTTCGACGCAATCCACAATAAACTGAGGCGCAATTTGCCCGCGCGCGCGCTTGGCCAGTGTCGCACGGTACCCGTCAAATACCGCCGTATCGTACCCCGGGATTTCCTGCTCCGAAGTCCGGCGCGGCGCGGCGCCATCGGCGACGAGCTCCTTCGCCCATGCGATCGCACCCTGGTAGAGATCACCATCGACAATCCTGTCGACCAGTCCGATCTCCATCGCCTGCGCAGCCGCTATCGGAACGCCTGACGTCATGAGCTGCAGTGCCGCCTCGATGCCAGCAAGTCGCGGTGTGCGTTGCGTACCGCCAGCGCCCGGCAGCAGCCCGAGTTTCACCTCGGGCAACCCGACTTTGGCGCTCGCGACCGCGCAACGATAGTGCGCTGACAGTGCCACTTCGAAACCGCCGCCAAGTGCTGTGCCATGAATCGCCGCGATTACGGGCTTGTCGGTTGCTTCTATACGGTTGACGACCTCGGGCAGCCACGGGTCCTTGAGCGGCTTACCGAACTCTGAAATATCGGCCCCCGCGATGAATGTGCGCCCGTCGCAAATGATGACCACCGCTTCCGATGCATCCGAGTCGGCCACGTCGAGTGCATCCATAATGCCCTGCCGAACGGCCTGAGACAGCGCGTTTACGGGCGGGCTATTGATCGCGATTACCCCAATATTGTCTGTAAGTATGTAATTAACCGGGGATGTCATATGGGGCTCCTTTGCAAATGACGGCGCACTCTGTATCGTTGTTAGACACTATGTACCGGCAACTCACAGAACAAGCAGAACGCTACCTGAGGTCGCTGTACCAACAGGACGATATAGCAGGCGAGCTAAAACGCAAGCTGGGCGACCTGATGGCTCGTGGAGAAGCAAACGCGGATGCCGCCTGCCGTGCCCTGAAGCTGAGTCGGCGCACTTTACAGCGTCGCCTAAAGGCCGAGAAGACGAGTTTCCAGAGTATTCTCAAGGAAGTCCGTGCCGAACTGGCGATTGCCTACCTCAAGGACGCGCGCCTGCGCTCGCTTGAAATTGCCATGCTGCTCGGTTACTCGAACATCTCGTCGTTCACAACCGCGTTCAAGTCCTGGTACAACATGCCGCCCGCCGAGTATCGGCAGAAATTTCTCGCCCTGCGCTAGCAGATCGACGGTCGTCCCCGTCCCCGGGAATAGCCGATATAAGACAGGATTCCTGCCCAAAGTCAGCCACCTCAGAGCTGTAAATTAGGCTATTATTCGCGGCTCGCCAGATTGAGGACAGTTCATGCTCGAGAAGCTCCAGTTCTATATCGATGGTCAATGGGTCGACCCGGTCGAGCCCCGGACCCTGGATGTCGTAAACCCTGCCACCGAAGAGATCTACGGGCGCATCAGCTTGGGCTCGCCTGCGGACGTTGATATCGCCGTCGCGGCGGCCAGCCGGGCTTTCGAAGCGTATTCGCAAACGACACGCGAGGAACGCATCGCCCTGCTGGAGGCAATTCTCAACGAGTTCGCCAAGCGCCACGATGAAGTGGCCGAGGCGATCATGGACGAAATGGGGGCCCCGTGGGGGCTCGCCCGGGACGCGCAGGCTGCCAGCGGCCCGCAGCATTTCAAGGCCGCGCTCAAGGCGCTCAGGACCTATGAGTTCGAAGAACGTATTGGCACGACCAATATTGTGAAAGAACCCATCGGCGTCTGTGGCCTGATTACGCCGTGGAACTGGCCGATGAATCAGATTGCGGTCAAGGTCGCCCCGGCGCTCGCAGCAGGCTGCACGATGGTACTCAAGCCCAGTGAGATCGCACCGTTCGACGCGATATTGTTCGCCGAAATCCTGCACGACGCAGGTGTTCCGGCAGGCGTATTTAATCTTGTTAATGGTGACGGTCCGGGCGTCGGGTCTGCCCTTTCCGGCCACCCTGACATCGCTATGGTGTCCTTCACAGGATCCACCCGTGCCGGCGTGCTCGTGGCGCAGAATGCGGCACCGTCAGTCAAGCGCGTCGCACAGGAGCTGGGTGGCAAGTCGGCAAATATAATTTGCGATGACGCCCGCTTCGAAAAGGCCGTTGCCTCGGGTGCCTCCGATATGTTCGAGAACACGGGCCAGTCCTGCGACGCGCCATCGCGCATGCTGGTACCGCGAAGCCGCATTGAGGAAGCCGCCGCCATTGCGGCCAGGGTCGCGGCCGACGCAACGGTCGGCAATCCGCGCGACGAAGGCGTCGATGTCGGCCCTGTGGTATCAGACGTGCAGTGGGAGAAAATCCAGGGCCTGATCCAGGCCGGAATTGATGAAGGTGCTATGTTGGTTGCCGGCGGTACCGGTCGCCCGGATGGCATCGACAAGGGCTATTTCGTGAAACCTACGGTGTTCTCCAATGTCTCTAATGACATGACGATTGCGCGCGAAGAGATTTTCGGACCGGTCCTGTCAATCCTCCCATACGACGATGAGGACCAGGCCATCCGTATTGCCAACGACACGCCATATGGCCTGTCAGGCTACGTCTCCTGCGACGATCTCGATAAGGCCCGCCGCATCGCAGCGCGCATGCGCACCGGCATGGTACACATCAACGGTGCCTGGCTGGATCCGGCCGCGCCCTTCGGCGGCTACAAGCAGTCGGGCAACGGGCGCGAGTGGGGCCACCATGGAATTGATGAATTCCTCGAACTGAAGTCGGTTTACGGCTACGAGAAGAGAAAGAAATAATGAAACGGATTTTATTGCTATTGGCATGTGTCGGCACGCTGTTGCTTGGTGCTTGCACGAGCGACTCGGCGCTGCCCAACCCGACAGGCAAAGGCGCCATTCGCGCGATTAACGCGATCAAGGCTTCGCCTGAAGTGGGCTTCCTCATCGAAGAGCGTTCGCTTGGCGGGATCCGCTACAAGGAATCCTCGACGCCCGCCGAGTACGATGATTTCAGCTACAACTTCAGTTTCGAGGTTGCGTTTCCCGGTGACACATCGTTTACACGCGTGGCAACGGAGAATGTGAAGATCGAGCCAAACGGTGACCACATCCTGCTGCTGACGGGCGACATCAATGCGCCGACGGTTACTGTCTGGAACAGTACCATCCGCACTTTTGAGGACACCGAGACTGTATTCGAGGCGCGCTTCGCACATGCCAACGCAGCGCTTGGCGATATCGATGTGTATTTTGATGCGCCGGGTACGGTGCCTGGTACGAACCCTCCGGCAGCCACATTGTCATTGGGTCAGATAGCGGATGCCGCGGACTTTGCCGAGGGCAGCTACTTCATGACTGTCACTGCAGCGAATGATTTGAACACCGTGTATTACACGTCGCGGGAAACGTCCCTGTTACCTCGGTTCGCGCATGTTATTACCATTTACGAAGGCGACGAGAACGATACAGCCCCGGTCCTGGTTCGTTCGATGACATCGGTGGGCAACCCGCTGACTCTCGTCGACGCAAACTACCCTGCCCAGACTCGATTTGTTCACGGCGCAAGCACACTACCGATAGTCGATATCTACGACGACGACATGCTGACCAGCCTTGTCTACGCCGGGCTGGATTTCAGAGGGACGACAGCCTATTTTGACGCACCCACCGAAAGCACGGTGTACTACTTTACGCCGGCATCAAGCACCGCAACGATTCTGTTCGAGCAGGCAGTCCTTGCGCAGTCGCCGGGTTCATATGCGCATGTGTACGCTGATTGGAGACACCGATGCCTGGTCGGGCGCTCGCTTCACGCCGGCAAGGGCACCGACGTCAACCAGCGCCAGGATCCGGTTTTTCCACGCGGCACTGAATCACGACAGGTTCGATGCCTACGTCGTGGATCGGGACGTACTGGTAACCGAAGATGATCGTGCCGATCCTGCGCAATGCTGCATACGGACTTCTGGCGCCGATCATAAACATTCAAGCCGGTGACGTAGATGTCTACCTGACCGTTGCGGGTGAACAAACGCTTATTGCCGGCCCCTTCCAGTTTGACGCAACCCTTGGGAGCAGCATCGAATTACTGGTCGTTGATACGGTAGACCCGGCCACGGCCGAGATCATCGATATTACGACCCCCTGAGTTCCTTCTCGTGAATACGGCCGAGCGCAGCTCTCCGTTCGGCCGATCGTCATTGCAGCGACTGGCAGTGCCACCATGGCCTCTACGCGGGCACGTAGCCGCGAGTAGGCACTGTCGAAATCCCCGTCAGCCGCAGGATCCGGTATGCCCCAGTGCACCGTAACCGGCGCCCCGTTCCAGAGCGGACATGACTCACCCGCCGCGTTGTCGCAAACCGTAATGACGATGTCGATCGGCGGCGCACCGGCTCCGCTGAACTGGTCCCAGGACTTGGAGGCGAGACCGTCGACGGAGTGACCTTCCGCCTGCAGCTTCTCGATTGCTCCAGGATTGACCTGTCCGACCGGATGACTGCCTGCGCTGAACGCCTTGAAGGCGTTGGCCCCCAGTTCGTTGATCAGCACTTCCCCGAGAATACTGCGCGCGGAATTGCCCGTGCACAAAACCAGTACGTTAGAAATCATGTCCGCAAGCATACTGCGAACGACTGAAAAGTGGGAGGCGGTTGTCTACGACGCGGTGGCTGCGTCGACGTAGGCCGCGCGATCGTTGGCGGCTTCTTCTTCGGAGATACCCTTGGCCGAGTACATAGCCTCGTCAGCAACACTGAGAAGGTGCCAGAGCTCCTCACCATGCCTTGGCATGAGGGCGATACCGACACTGGCAGTACACACGATTTCCTGGCCCTGGATGATGTAGGCCTCCGACGCTGTCTGGACCAGACGTTCGGCAATGTGCTTGACGTCGTCCACGTTTACACCGGGCAGCACAATCGCGAACTCGTCTCCGCCCAGGCGGCCAAGAATATCCTCCGGCCGCAGGCAAAATTCGAGACGATGACCAAAGGCCTTGAGCAGAGCATCACCCGCCTGGTGACCGAAGCGATCGTTGATTGACTTGAACTGGTTGAGGTCGAGATACAAAACGGCACCCATACTCGTGCGACGTATACATGCCGCACCTTCCTGCTCAAAGCCACGCCGATTAAGAACTCCGGTAAGCGGATCGCGCAGCGCGTCCGCCATCATTTTGTCCTCGTTGCGCTTGCGCTGCGTGATGTCAACGAGGGTTACCGAGAAGTCTTCGCCGACCGGCTCTGCGACAATGCGGGTCCAGCTTTCTCCATCGAGCGTCTCATTCGCAACTTCGAAACTGACTTGTGAAACCGGCTGGTCCTTAGCTTCGAAGTGCCGCAGCAGGCGTTCCGGATCAAGCTGGTCCAACTTTTCAAGCGGCATGCCGACCAACGATCCGGGCTTGTCGCTGACCAGGCCCTCGGCAGCGCGATTCGCAAACACACAACGGAACCTGCGGTCCGGATCGTTTACATCACGCGCGAAACGCAGGATACCGTTCGACGATGTTTCGATAAGCGTGCGTACAAGGTGTTCGCTGTCGGCGAGCTGGCCAAGTGCTTCCCGGCGCTCCGTGACGTCGCGGCATACGACGACCATGCCAATCGTCTGGCCTTTCCTGTCGTTGAGTGGACCGACACTGAGCTCATAAATATTCTTGGTATCCAGTCGCAGCGTCTGTGTCAGGTCAAGTTCCCTCGCCTGCTCGAGAATCGCGCGGGCGGCCGGAAAGTCCTCCCACAGCCGGCGGCCAACCAGCTGTCGCTCATCCTCGCCGAGCAGCAGCTGCCCAGCCTTGTTCGCGCAGATAATGCACTGCTCGTTGTCGATCACAAAAATCGGGTCACGGACATGATCGAACAGCATCTGGTATGCGACCGGGCTGAACTCCTGGAGACGCAATTTCAGGCCGACATACGCCATCAGCGGGAACATTACGGTCAACGATGTCGTTGTGAACGGAAACTCCTGGGAACCGACGCCGAAGAACGTATTGGCGATGCTCACTGCAAACGGCAGAATCGCTACAGCGATAAGCATCAATATCGTCTTGCGATGCGCCGGTGCAATCGTCGGCAGGCGACCGATCAGCGCGAAGGCTGTGTACCCAAACAGTCCATATGTGAACGGTGCGTAGATTCGTCTGTACCAGTAGTGATCGAGCATCTCCGATGTTTGTAGCCCGGCCGGCGTTTCGACCGCAGTCCAGATCATGTGATGCAGCGAATTGGTCAGCGCGAGAATGGTTGTCGCCACCGGGATGATCGCCATCACAACGATCAGCAGTGTGTGTGGCCGGCCAACGGTGAATTCTCTGTAGATCAGGTAGAACGCGATCGGTACGAAACCTGCCGAGAAGAAACTCAGGGTACGGCCGATTCCGTAAAACGTCGCGTCGGATGCACCGTAGGAAAATGCCGAGCCAGCAATCATGCCTGCCAACAGAAACAGGAAGAAGCTGACCATGTTGTTTGGATTCTGCGGCGTCGAACGCGCCACCCGCACAGCCAGGATCGCATAAGCGGCGGCGGAGACCGCCAGGATGGCGGGCAGATAGAGGGTCGTCGGCAACATAGTGGTCATGCTATCGGGGACCGGCGCAACATAATGCGACCTGTTCCGCATTCCGTCGCACGGAGCGTCGATCAGGTCACAAAATTACCCTCAAATGGTGCTATTAAAGGCCTTCAGCGGTATCCGCTATGAGTGTATCGACAACCGACCTGAGGCTGTCTTCAGTGCTCGCTCCGGAGGCTATCGCGAGTTCATAGCCTTTGAGCTGACGGTGGGCACTGGTGCCACGCGACAGGATGTTGTGAATGCCTTTGATCTCCTTTTCGCAACCGAGCGCCTTGGCATCTTCGGAGATGAGTGAACACAGCTCACTGATGAGCTGTTCGAACGGCACAACCTCACCTTTCGCGAGATCGATCAGACCCTCATCAAAACTGTAGCGCATGGCACGCCAGCGGTTCTCGCGAATCAGCATGGGTGTATAGAGGCGCCAGCGCTGGTTGCGTGTACGCAGGCGATACAGCATGCGAAGGATGCATACGAGAAGCGCCGTCAAGGCAATCGTGTCGTCAAGTCTCGTGCACACGTCCATGATGCGCGTTTCAAGCGTGGGATAACGTCCGCTTGGCCGCAAGTCCCACCAAATGCGCGTCGAATCACTGATCAACCCGGCGTTAGTGAGAATGGCTACATGGCGTTCGTACTCGGCCCAGCTCGCAAATCGCTCCGGCACACCCGTTCGCGGCAGCGCGTCGAATATCGTCAGCCGGTAGCTCTTTAACCCGGTGTCGCGTCCAAGCCAGAACGGTGATGAACAGGATAGCGCCAGCAAGTGGGGCAGGAAGTATGACATCTGGTTCATGAGGTCAATGCGCAACTCGTCGTCGTCGATGCCGACATGTACGTGCATCCCACAAATGACAAGCCGGCGCGCCGCACCCTGCATCTCATGTGTCAGCTGGTCGTAACGGTCCTTTTCAGTATGCTTTTGGTCGGTCCAGGATGAGAATGGATGCGTCGACGCGGCGATGGGAGCCAGCCCATGGTTGTTTGCAACTTCGATGATGTTCCTGCGCAGACTCGCAAGGTCCTCATGGGCTTCCTGAATATTCCTGCAAACTTTGGTGCCGACTTCAATTTGCGAACGCAGCAATTCCGACGTGACCTGCGCGCCACACTTCGCCTCAGCCTCCGCCATCAGTGAGTCCGGTGGATCGATGACGAGACTGCGGGTCTCCTTGTCAACCAGCAGGTATTCTTCTTCTACGCCGAGCGTAAACGACGGCTCTTTGATTCCCATCCCCTGCCCCTTCTCTTGTTCTAAATATCTACGCGGTGATGCGGCGGTCCTTCATTTCCAGGCGCTCAGGAATCTCCGCGATGATGTCATGCATCACTTTTGCGATCTTGGCGACACCGGCCGCATCATCAATAAGGTCCTGCCGAATTTCGATTCCGACATGCGGCAGGTTAAGTGCCTCCGCATGATGGTCGATCGTAAAGTCCTGGGGCGCCTTGCCCGAGTACGGCTCATTATCGCCGACAAGATATCCCGCATCGCGAAACCCCTCGAGAAAGATTTTGCGCATCGTCTCGTCCTTATCCCACAGCACGCCTATCTGCCACGAACGCGACTCGCCGTTCAGTACCGGGGTAAAACTGTGTATGGAAATGAAGGCTGGCGGCGGACCAGCCTTGCTCAGGCGCTGCACCTGTTCATCAATGGCACAGTGGTATGGCCAGTACAGCGCACTTGCGCGCAGATCTTTATCCGCCTGGTGCAAATTGCGATTGCCGATGACCAGGATGCCGTCGCCGTACTCGAGAAACGCGCCGGGATCCATGAGCTGCCGGTTGCAGTCCACGACCAGCCGTGAGTAGTTATGCACGACAGCGCTGACGCCCAGGCTGCTCGCCAGGCTTTCGGTCAGCGGACCTGCTCCAATATCGACTGCAAGATGGCAGCGGCGAGCAAAAGGATCGAGACCCATATCACCAAGCGATTCAGGGAAGCGATCGCTGGCATGATCGCATATGAGCAGCACCGGCTGCTCTGACAGGGGATTAAGTACGCGGAAAGGCCCGGGCTCCCCGGGGGATAACAACGCGTGAACGATGCCTGGATGGGACTCTCGTGTCATTCCTTGGTCTGCGGTCTGCCTGATAAGTGCAGTCCAGTGTACCGAAACCGGGCGCTGACGCCACCCGTGACAAATGCGGATCTGGCTCAGGCTAGCTTCTTGGCGTCCTCGTCGTCATCCCAGGGTTGGAAAGTAGCCACTGATGCCGGGCGGGCGATGTAGTAACCCTGCGCGAATTCGACACCGAGTGAACCGAGTTTTTCGAGGACTTTCCGAGTCTCGACGCGCTCCGCTATCGTCTCGATACCCATCGCGCAACCGACTTCGTGAATCGCCTTGACCATGCTCTCGTCGACGCTGTCCTCGGCGACATTGCTAATGAACTGGCCATCAATCTTGAGGTAATCAACCGGCAGATTCTTGAGATAGGTAAACGACGACAGGCCGCTGCCAAAATCGTCCAACGAGAACTTGCAGCCCAGTTTCTTAAGGGCCTGCATAAAGTGCACGACGCGCGCCAGGTTGGAGATAGCGGCTGTCTCGGTGATCTCGAAACAGATCGCACCCTGCGGCAGTTTTTGTTTCTCCAGTTCGTCGATAACAAAATCCAGGAAACGATCTTCACTGAGCGATGTTCCTGACAGATTGACCGCGAGCGTGTATTTCGCAGGCCCGTCATCACTGCGGTCCGCCAACTTGGACAACGCCTCATGAACGACCCAGCGATCGAGCGTCGACATCAGATTGTAGCGTTCGGCTGCGGGAATAAACTGGTCGGGACTGACGAGGTTGCCATCCTCGTCGCGCATCCTTAGCAGCAGTTCGTAGTGGCGGCGCCGCTGCCCATTTTCCTTCCCGATGCCGATAATCGGCTGGAAGAACAGCTCAAAACGCTCTTCTTCAACCGCGCTCGTTATTCTCGATACCCACTTCATCTCCTCGTGGCGCATCGAGGCATCACTGTCACGATATAAGTGGACCTGGTTGCGCCCCATATCCTTGGCCGAGTAGCAAGCGACGTCCGCCGAGCTCATAAGCCCCGCCACGTCGGCATTCCAGGTGGTGACGAGCACGACACCGACAGAACAACGCACGGTAGTGAACGAACCCTGCCATTCGAAACGGAATCCCTCGATCGAGCCGCGGATGGACTCGGCAACTTTGATCGCGCGTTCCTCGCTGCATCGCTCGAGCAGAATTCCGAATTCATCACCGCCCAAACGGGCGAAAAGGTCCGACGCGCGAATCTGCGTCTGGATCTGGTCGGACAACTGGCGCAACAGCTCGTCGCCCGCAGTGTGACCAAAGGTATCGTTGACGACTTTGAACTGATCGAGGTCGATATAGAGCAACGCATGAGTTTCCTCAGTATTGCTTCGGATCGTGTCGAGTACGGTTGAAAGCTGGTTTTCAAATTCACAGCGATTAATCAGGCCGGTCAATGTGTCGTGCGATGCCTGGTAGCTCAGCTGGCGGAACAGGCGCGATTCTTTACTCACGTCGTGGAACACCATGACCGAGCCGATAATATTGCCAATGCGATCGCGAATTGGCGCCGCCGAATCCTGGATCGGCACTTCTTCGCCGTCGCTTGTGATCAGAACGGAGTTTTCCGGCAGCGTAATAGTGCGTCCCTCATTGAGACAACGGACCACCGGGTTCTCGCAGGTCGCACGCGTATGCTCGTTGATGATCATCATCAACTCGGAGACCGGTTTGCCACGCGCGCTGCGCATATTCCACCCGGTCAAATCCTGCGCAACCGGGTTGATGTAATCGACGTTGCCATCTGCGTCGGTGGTAATCACTCCATCGCCAATTGACTGCAGCGTTACCTGGGCGCGCTCCTTTTCCTCGAACACACGTGTTTCGGCGCGCTTGCGATCAGTGATATCTGTGATCGTACCCTCGTGCGCGGCGATCCGGCCCTCGTCATCATAGATTGCCCGAGAATTCTCAAGCACAACGATCATCGAGCCATCCTTGCGCCGCAGCCGATACTCGAAATTCTTGACGACGCCCTCGGCTTCCAGCCGCGCAAAAATGCGTTCGCGGTCGATTGGGTTTACGTAAAGAACTGTCGTCAGCCCGGCCGCCTTCAGGTCTTCGACGTCGTCATAACCAAGCATCTCGACGAGTGCCGGATTAACCGTAATGATTTCACCATCGCGCGAGGCGATGTAAACGCCGTCAACCACGTTCTCAAACAGGCCGCGATAACGAGCCTCACTGGTGCGCAGGCGTTCCTCGTCCATTTGTCGCTTGATCGCAATACCGGCGAGGCGTGCCATGCGGCCCAGTTTGTCGAGTTCGTCCGTCGTCGGCGCGCGCTTTTCATCGACGTAAACATCGAGAGTACCAATCACACGCCCAGCCGCGCCGAAGATCAGGAACGACCAGACTGCCTGCAGATTGTGCTTCGCCGCTTCCCGCTTCGCGCCCTCCCAGCCCGGGTCGACGTTGATATCCGTCGTGATGCGATCCTGCACGTGATACACGGCGGAACCACAAGTCAGGCTGTCGGTGGCGACGTTAACGAAATCGAGACGTAGTTTGAATTCCTCGGGCAGGCTTGGTGCCTGTTCGACAGACAAGGTCTGGTTCCTGACATCGAGATCCATGATCGCGGCTTTGAAGCCCGTGCCGATCTTCTCAACGAAACGGCAAATCGACCGCAGCGTGCGATCGTGCGGTGCGCTGGACGCAATCATCTCAAGAATCTTGTTCTGTGCATGCGCGAGCGCTTCGGTGCGCTTGCGCTTTTCGATATCTGTGACGCTGACGCGCAGCAGGCGCTTATCGTCCGATGGCAATTCGCTGAACCGTACTTCGCAGGGAATGCGTCGACCCGTAGAGTCCTGGTGCATCCACTCGAATGTCGGATGATCTCCATTGAATGCAGCGTCAACGTACCCACGCCGCACGCCGAACGATGGTGTGCCGTCGGGCTGTATCTTGGGACTGATGGCGTCCGGACCGATGGTTAGCAACCGCGACCGCGACAGGTTAAACAGGCTGCAGGCCTTTTCATTCGCATCGACGAAGCGGTTATTGTCGACATCGAAAACGATGATTGCTTCAGGCGCATTCTCGACGAGCGCGCGATAGCGTTCCTCGTTCTCACGGAGTGCGATCTCGGCACGAATGCGGTCAGAGGCATCACGCAGGCTGATGATGAACATATCGCCGCTGACATTCTCCAGCAGACTTGCATTGATCTCAGCATGAAACGTCACACCATCGGCACGCTGTGCAATGACCTCGCCCTTCGGTAGCTCGAGGCTCGTATCGGCGAGGCTGGACATGAACGGTCTGAGGAAATCTGCAACCGGGAATCCGCTGGCATCGGGCAATACGGTGTGCAGCTGTGCGCCCAGCAACTCCCGGCGCGGGCGACCAAAATACCGGGCGCAGACCTTGTTGCAATTACGGATAGTGCCATCATCGCCGACCGACAGCAGCGCGTCGGTCACGTTGTCGAAAATGGCCTCGATGGGTGTCTGGGTTTGCGTATGGAAGGACTGGGTAATCGTCGCTTCCATTTTGTCATAATGCGAATCGATCAGCTTGAGCAACGCAATAAAGTCGAGTTTCGTAACCCCGGACTCTTCAGTGGCAGCTTTTATTTTGTCCCTTAAGTCGCCGTGCATCGGTCAGTTCTTCCGTAAATCTGACCTGTACTTTAGAATATGTCTTGCCCTGCTGACTGTGACGCGAATTCAATTCTGGAAACTTTTTTGGGAAATTTTTCCCTTTTACAGGATTTATTCGCTGGTGAGCACACGAATCGCCTCACCGTCCTCATCCGTCGCCAATTCGCCGTTCTCTTCCAGCTCGCGGCCACCCTGCCCGACCTGGATAGGCACGGCCATCATTGTCATCGTCCGGCCGTCAGCCGCCTGCGCAGATGCCGCTACGTTCAGATAGATGCGGCCCTCACGCATCGGGACCACGGTGACGCGCTGGTCGACCCACGTCTCATTGTCCGCAAACTCTGCCGCAACCGATTGTGGTTGTGCTTCGTGCAAGACCATTGAGGAGTCGTCCGGGATGCTGTAGCTGATCTCCGCGCGCTGCGTTGCGAACGCCGAGATAACTCTTAGCTGTATCGTCACCGGGCTGCCGACAACGGGCGTGCCGATGATCTTGTAGCTGATGCTGAATGGCGAACCAATCTTGGTCACCGTGCCGTCGAACTGTGAAGCAGGTTTGCTTTCTGCGAGTTCCGCTTTGTCAATCGCAACGACCTCCGCGACAGGCGCCGCGTCTTCGTTGCCGCAGGCTGTAAGCAACAGTACTGAAACCAGGGTCAGGACCTTCATATTTTTCATAGTATTCACCGTCTGTACTCCCTAGTTCGGAGCGACTGTTACGTCGAAACAAATCTGCTCGGGAAAATCGCTCGACGCGCTATCGTCCTCGTAACGCCATTCCTGAAGCGACACCGCATACGTGTCCGCCGAGAGATTTTGGGTAGTAAGGGTCTCAACGTTGGGATCTCCGCTGTTGCCAAATCCCACGAGTGCACCGCGCCTCCATATGAAGATATCCGGATCACTCTGGTCTCGAATTTCATCCGGAGGCGTTGGTGGAGGATCGTTCGTCGGTGGCGTCGGGGTGGTAGTCGTCACCGTGATGTTATACGAACGTGCACTCGACGTTACGAAACGCAGGTAGCGATGCTCGGCAAGCTTGTTGCCATTGCGGCCATTGTCGTAGTCACTGTTCGTGCAGATATTAATCGTACCGTTGGTCGGCAGGTCGGTGTACAACGGCAAGACGTCACGCTCCTGGTTCGGCGAGGTCACTATCAGGTTCTGGCTCGCACCCCAGATATCGTTCGTGGTCCGCTCGATATTCTCGCGATCGAGCTGCGCGTTCAGGAAGGTGAGGTCGGTGCCTGCCAGCATGCTCTGCAATTCCATGGAGAACGAGAACAGCGTCGTTAGTGCATTCGTATTGGCCTGTGGCCCAGTCATCACGTCAAGAATCGGCCCGAAGCCGATCGAACCGTTGTCGGGACCATCCACATTGGTGTCCCACAAGTCGTAGATCAGGGTCGCGACGGACATTTCGTTCATCCAGCCTTGCGCCCCCCCATTTTCACTCTCTGTGCTGAGTCCGAAGCCCGCAGTGGCGATTGGCGCAGACGTATCACAATACTGCTGTTCCTCCAGCAGGATGGCTGCCAGAGCCGTTGCGAATCCTTCGCCAAACGCGAGGCGTGCGTCGAGACTCTGGCCGATCGTGTGCGGTCCGCCGATCGAATCGGATCGCGAGAAGTTGTCTTCGAAGTAATGCCCCCACTCATGCATCGTGACGTGATCGTCAAATTCTTCGGTATCAACGCTGGCATCACCCAGCAGGAAAAGTGAGTCGATGCCCGAACTGTAGAACGACGCAGTCAATTCACCGGCGTCAATGTCGCTCGGACTGGTCAGCGTGTTGTTGACGCTCCAGAACATGTCGAGCGGCGGGAACACCTGGCTCGGGCGCTCCGCAAGTATGGATCGCATACCGGTGTATACCTGGTCGAGGATCGCAAGTGGTGCGGCGGCGCGCGTACCCGTGTAGGACGAACCGCCCCAACCGGTTGCCGCCGTGAAGTCGGCGTCGGAGATGTCGATATTACCGGTGTTGAACGACGCCCACTGGACGACGTACAGAGGCCGCTGCGCAAGCGGCGGCGGACTGCCAGACGTGTCGACATTATCCCTGACCTCAACGTCCCAGCCTGGCGCGCCGGATTGCTTGAGTTCCGCGCGTACGCGAATTCGTACATCGGTATTCGCGGCGACGTTGCTGAACGAATAATCGCCATTTGCGTCGGTGCGCGTTGTATCAAGAATGTTGTTGTCGTTGTTGCCGTCGACGAGCTGAACCGTGACGCCACGCGTCGGCCGTGCCTGGATCGCGTTGAAATTGAGGCCGCGGCAATTTGCGTTGGGCGGCACAAACTCATACTGGAGTTTGCCTGCCACAGTGACTGCCGTCGATGGCTCCGATACGACCACATCAACCGTGTCGGTCACAGTGTCGGTTCCGTCGTTGACGGTCAGTTCGAAGGTGAGTGTTACGGGATTGCCTGCAGCGACATTGGGCGATGTAAAGCTCGGCTGGGCCGTATTGCCGCCGGTCAGTGCCACATTGGGACCGGCCGTCTGCAGCCAGGAGTAGGTCAGCGTGTCACCGGGATCCGGATCGGAGGATGCCGTGCCGTCAAGGTCGACCGCCACGGATTCCAGAACAGACTGATCCGGTCCCGCATCAGCCGTCGGCAGGCTGTTGATTCCAAGACCGGCGTCGTTAACCGTGATGTCCACCGTTGCATTGTTGCTCAACGAGCCGTCACTCACGGTCAGCTGAAAGCGCAGAACCTCAGGTGTGTTGACGGCCGTTACGTCTGGCGCATCGAACGTCGGCGCAGCAACGCTGACACTCGACAGTGTCACGTTCGTGCCGGACTGCTGCGCCCAGGTGTACGTCAGCGTGGTACCTGCATCGGGATCCGACGATCCACTGCCATCCAGCGTGACCAGGGCGAATTCGTTCACTGTCTGCGCGGCACCCGCATTCGCTGTCGGCGCGCGATTCGTTGGCGTTGTGCCACCACCCGAATCCGACTCGCTGCTGCTGCAGGCAGCAAGAGCAACCATGGATACGGCAAGTAGCAGCGATTTCGTTCTGGAATCAGCAATCATCTCTATTGAAAGTCCCTTCGCAAGCGTGAATTGAATAGTAACTGCAAAAACTGAATGGCAACAGAACCCTCAGTGTGTACATTTAGCGACAAATCACATCGTTGAGTCACATCACACAGTGCGACATAGATCTGCCATTGTTCACGCCAGTATTGATAAACTTGGTCTCCTGCACGCGCACTTGATTCACATTTTTTTCGATAGCCTGCTCGGGATCCCAAAAACCACATGAAAAACAAACAGATACTAGTCACCGGCGGAGCCGGGTATATCGGCAGTCACGTTGTCCGCCAGCTTGGCGGCGCGGGTGAGAGCGTTATTACGCTGGATAACCTGTCGACCGGGTTCGAGGCAGCCGTCACGGCGGGCGAGCTTGTCATCGGCGACACAGGTGACGCGAAGCTGCTCGAAAAACTCTTCTCCTCGAACGATATCGATACCGTCATGCACTTTGCGGCGCACACGATTGTCCCCGAGTCGGTGGCCGATCCGCTTAAGTACTACCGCAACAATACGGCATCGAGTCGCACGCTCCTGGAAGCGGCGGCCAGGCACGGCGTCAGGAATATTGTGTTTTCGTCGACGGCGGCGGTGTACGGCATTCCCAAGGACGGCAAGGCGTCGGAAGACTCGCCGACACAGCCAATTAATCCGTACGGCACATCGAAACTCATGACCGAATGGATGCTGCGCGACCTGTCTGCGGCCGGCGGGCCTGGCTACGTGGCCTTGCGCTACTTCAACGTCGCCGGCTGCGAGCCGAGCGGGACCATTGGCCAGTCGACGCCGAAAGCGACCTTGCTCGTGAAAGTCGCCTGCGAAGCCGCGACCGGCAAGCGTCCCGGCGTCGCAATCTACGGTACCGATTACCCGACGCCCGATGGCACCGGCCTGCGCGACTACATCCACGTCGAGGATCTCGCGATCGCCCACCTGGACGCCCTGACCTATCTGCGTAACGGCGGCGAATCGACGGTCCTCAATTGCGGCTATGGCCACGGTTACAGCGTCCGCGAAGTCCTGGCGGCGGTTGCCTCGGCGAATGGTGAAGCGTTGAATATCAACGAAGAGCCACGCCGCGCCGGTGACCCGCCGGAACTCGTCGCTGTCGCCGAGCGTGTCCGGGAGGTTCTGGGGTGGACGCCGAAGTTCGACGATCTTGATACCATAGTCCGCACCAGTCTCGAATGGGAACGCAAGATCGCGTCCCACGACCCGACGGCCTACTGGGCCGCCTAGAGGACCCATGAAATTTCGCCGCCCACGATCGCTTAACGGACTCATCCTGGTCGGTTTCGGGTTCGTTGCGCTGCCGCTGTTGCTGGCGGTGGTCTGGGCACTTGTTAACCTGGATCGGGTTGCCGAGCAAAGCGAACGCCTTGTCTCCACAGGCGTGTCGGCTGCCAATAACAATCGCCGCCTTGAGGAGCAGCTGGTAACGCTCGAACGTGTGGCGCGCCAGTACCAGGTACTGCGTAACCCGGACAGCCTCCAGATCATTCTCGATGATCTGCTGGCGCTGGAAAACCAACTCTCAGAGATGGCACCGCTCGTTGCAGAAGCGGACGCGACCGAGCTGGCTGAATCGATCGGCCGTGGTGCGAGCACCATCGTTGGCGCCCTCTCGGATCCCACGATAGACGATGAACGACTTGCTGCGACGATTGACCGCTTTGTGCCCATGCGCCAGCGCGTTGAGACGCTGACCACTATCCTGTCGGCCTACATCGACACTGAGCTGTCAACGCTGCAGAAAACCGCACGCGATGCACAGCGAGTTTCGGCCTGGCAAGTGGCGGCCCTCGTCCCCGGAACCGTTGTACTCGTACTGATTTTCACCTTCCTGGTCGCACGCCCGATTTCGCAAATAGATCGGGCCATCCACCAGCTCGGCGAGAGTGGCTTCTCGAAGCCGATTGACATCAAGGGCCCGACGGACCTGGAGCGCCTGGGCAGGCAGCTCGAATGGCTTCGTGTACGCCTGCTCGAGCTTGCCCAGGAAAAGAACAAATTCCTGCGGCACATGTCGCACGAACTGAAGACGCCGCTGGCCAATATTCGTGAAGGAACGGAGCTGTTGCTCGACGGTTCGGTCGGTGATCTGGAGGAACCACAGCGCGAAGTCACCGATATCCTCCGCATGAATGGCCTGAAACTGCAGCAACTCATCGAAAACCTGCTCTCTTTCAGCGCCTGGCAAACCAAGAGCGAAGTTCTCACGCTGAGCGATTTCGCGCTACGTGCGCAGGTTATTGCCGTTGCCAGGACCCAGAGACTGGCTCTGAAAGCCGCCAATATTCAGCTGAAGCTGGATGTCGAGGACATTATTGTGAACGCGGATCAAGACAAAATCCGCACAGTCATTGATAATCTCCTGTCGAATGCGATCAAGTTCACGCCGCGTGGCGGCCTGATCACCATTCGTGCCAGCCGGCTGCCGGCGAGCTTTGTGCTCGAGTTTGGCGATACCGGACCCGGCATCCCGGACGAGGAGAGCCCACGCATTTTCGAGGCTTTCTTCCAGGGTCGCCGTGAACAGGGCGGACAGGTCGGGGGCACGGGTATTGGGCTGTCGGTCGTGCTGGAGTGTATCCAGGCGCACGATGGCTCCGTCGAACTGGTCGACTCCGACGAATTCCGGGGTGCGCATTTCAGAATTCATATCCCGCAGGAGCGGGTTGTGGCAAAACAGAAGTTGGCAGCAAATGGATAACAACACGATCACAATTCGGCTCGCACGAGTCGCGGCAATCGCAGTCATCGTCTCGCTTGCGGCGGGCTGTGCGACGGCGTCGAAAGCGACGGACTGGCTGCGCGGGCGCGACAGGCCACCCACTGACGAAGCTGTGATTCTTGGTGCGCCCGATGCCGAGGAGTACCTGAAGGAACTTTACGAACTCACTTCTGGCGATGCACACAAGCAGTCCGATATTTACGAAGACGCCCGGTCAGCAGCCCGGCTGACACCTGGGCCGAGCAGCAATCTGCGTTTTGGACTGGTCCTCGCAACGCCGGGACATCCGCAAACGGATGCTGGGCAGGCCCAGGACCTCCTGAGCGGTGTTCTGGCTCAAAGTGAACTCCTGACATCGGCGGAAATTTCGCTCGCTACGATCTATCTGAACAACGTAGAGCGCCTGAATCTCGTCAGCTCGGAAGCACGCAGCCTGCGTGAGACGACCTCCCGGACGGCACGCAACGAGGCCCAGGCCACGGGTCAGCGAATTGCCGACGTTGAAGCCGAAAACCAGCGCCTGCGCCGGGAACTGGAAGACGCCGAGCAGAAGCTCGAGGCAATTACATCCATCGAGCGCTCGATTCGCGAGCAGGAGTAGCTGGCGGTTTTCATTCGCAGAAGGGCAACCCTTGCCGGGCACGACATAACCCTCTAACCTTCCCCACATGCCTACCAATCAACCGCATCGCGAAGGCAAGATCCTGCTCGTCGACGACGACCCGGGACTGCTTCGCCTGCTGAGTATTCGCCTGCGCGCCGAAGGTTACGACGTCGAGGCTGTCGAATCCGCCCATAAAGCGCTGGGTACGCTGCGTCAGTTCACGCCGGACCTGGTGATTACAGACCTGCGCATGGACAAGATGGACGGCATCGGGCTTCTCAAGGAACTGCAGACCCGTTCGCCGGGATTGCGCGTCGTCATCATTACCGCGCATGGCACGATTCCGGACGCAGTCACAGCGACACAACACGGTGCATTCGGCTTCCTGACCAAGCCCATCGACAAGGAAGAACTTATGTCGCTGGTCGAGCGCGCGCTCAAGGTCTCGGGGACGGTAGAAGTCGAAGATGACTGGGCTAGCGAGATCATCACACGCAACGCGGCAATGAAAGAAGTCATGCAGCAGGCGAAGATGGTCGCAGCGACTGACGCCCGCGTGCTAATCACGGGCGAGAGCGGCACAGGCAAGGAACTGCTGGCACAGGCGATTCACAGGGCCAGCGATCGCCACCACAAGCCCTTCACGGCCATCAACTGCTCGGCGATGGCTGAAAACCTGCTCGAATCCGAGCTGTTCGGCCATGAGAAAGGCGCGTTCACGGGGGCGACCCGAACCCACGAAGGCCTGTTCCAGGGGGCCGAAGGCGGCACACTGATGCTCGACGAGATCGGCGACATGCCGATGCGTCTGCAGGTGAAGCTGCTGCGTGTATTGCAGGAGAACCAGGTGCGTCCCGTGGGCAGCACACAAGCAAAGAACATCGACGTACGCGTGATCTCCGCAACGCATCGCGATCTCAAGGAACTCATGACGCAGGGTCGCTTCCGCGAGGACCTGTATTACCGACTGAACGTTGTGAATATCAAACTGCCGACGCTCGACCAGCGTCGCGAAGACATACCCCTGCTGGTCGCGCACTTCCTGCAACAGATAGCGGCGGAAGCCGACCAGGAACGAAAAGTATATGCGCCGGAGGCTGTCGAGATGCTCGTAACGGCCGAATGGCCCGGCAATATTCGTCAGTTGTATAACATCGTGCGACAGAATGTGGCGTTGTCGCGCTCGCCCGTTATCAGTGGCGAGCTTGTGCAGCAATCACTAGGGGAACATGCCGGAAAACTGGCTTCGTTTACCGACGCGCGCGACGAGTTCACGCGCAATTACCTGTCACAGATCCTGCAGATCACCATGGGCAACGTCAGCCAGGCGGCGCGCCTGGCGAAACGCAATCGCACGGACTTTTACAAGCTACTCGCCCGCCACGATCTGAACCCGGATACGTTCAAGTCCCGCTAGAGGGACTGCTGTTTTGCCTCTGTCTCGGCGGTGGCGAGGACAACGTCCGGGCTTTCTCCCACGCAACTGATGGTGTGCCCGAAGCGGTCGCGGCCTTTGACCTGCCAATAACCTGTCGGCAACTCGTCGACCCTGAAGAACCAGCCACGAACCTGGCTACGTATCGGAAATGACTGCTTGATGTCGCGGTCGGGATGTCGTGTTGTTATGAAATCCATCGCTTCTGCATCTCGCTCTATGGCACGTCCTGCGACGCTCACGGGAAAATTATTAGCCGAATTGATGAACGATTTGTGAATCGTGACGATTCACCGTGCTGGAAGTTAAAGCAATTACTTAAGACTGTTAGCCACCCACCTGAAAAAGCGCATGACGCCAAAAATTGAGCGTTCTGACAGTAATTGGCGGTCGCCCGAGAGCGGCCGAAGAAATGCGCGATCCATCTGGTCAAATTCGGCCAGATGCACTGAGTGTTAACCGGTGCCGGACACCTCATTCAGGTCGATCAGAAACCTAGACTGATATTCCCGACCGTTGAAAAGGCAGTTCACGAATGCGCGTTCCGGTGGCTGCGAATATTGCGTTGGTTATGGCTGGTGTCGCCGGTGCGATTGGCGGTTCGCCGAGTCCCGATGGCGAAACATCATTCTGAATAAACTGACATTCGATCTCCGGTGCCTGGTGTATCCGAAGTAACTCGTAATCGTGGAAGTTACTTTGTTCCGCCGCACCGTCGGCAAACGTAATCTCGACCTGCGCCGTACTGAGTGCGTCGACGACAGCGCCCTCAACCTGGTTTTTCGCTCCGCTCAGATTCAGAACAGGTCCGACATCGACACCTGAGTACACTTTTTCGACCTTTATCCTGGAACCGTCCGCCACCACCTCCGCGACATGCGACACGAAACCACCGTGATCAAAATGAAATGCCATGCCCATGCCGCGATTCGGCCCGAGCGTGCGATGCCCCCAACCCGCCTGCCCGGCAGCCAGTTTGAGCGTATTGCTTGTGCGTTCCAGATCCAGTGGCGGTTCGCCATACGATCGCGACAGCAGGTCCAGGCGAAATTCCAATTGATCGCGCCCCGTGGCAAAGGCCACTTCATCGAAGAAGCTCTGGTAGGCCCAGCAGTAGGCTGAATGGCCCGGAGACCGCCACGGTCCCGTCGGAACATTTGTATCGATGAGTGACTGGCGCAATCTGAAATTGGGTACCAGCCCTGCGGGGTAGTGTGCGGGTGAAAGGTCGGCGCCCGAAACGGTCCTGCCGCCTGATCCGAAGGTTACGAAATGGTGGTCGAATGCCGCCATCCTGCCTCTGTCGTCAATAGCGGCTGTGAAGTGATGCCAGGCTGCGGGACGATAGAAATCGTGGCGCATATCATCTTCACGTGTCCATTGCAGTTGCACGGGCTTACGCACTTCACGCGCGATCCAGGCGGCTTCAACCATGAAATCGTGGCGCAATCGTCGCCCGAAGCCGCCGCCGATACGGGCGAGATTCACATGAATCTGTTCCTCGGCAATACCCAGTGTTCTGGCCACGAGTTCGCGCCCGCCCTTCGGATTCTGTGACGGTGCCCAGAGCTCTATTCGGCCGGATTCGTGATACAACGCCGTGCAGTTCTGTGGCTCGAGGTTCGCATGCGATACAAACGGATAGTAATAACTTGCCGCTACGACCTGTTTCGTTTTGTCGAATGCTGCATCGACATCGCCGTCTGAGCGCAGGACCTCTCCGGGCCCCTTGGCGAGGACTGCTGCCTGACGATCATATTCAACGGTCGAATCCGAATGACGGGTGATCCACTCAACCCGGAGCTTTTCGCGAGCCGACTGAGCCTGCCACCACGTTTTGGCAACGATTGCTACACCAGGCTGCAAGCCGCTCAGATCATCCGTACCCTTAACGACGAAGGCATGTGTCACACCTGGCAGGTTGCGGATCTCTTCGACATTGGCCCGCCGAACCTTCCCACCGAAATTCGGACATTTCTCAAATACCGCGTACAACATGTCATCCATGCGAATATCACAACCGAACAGCGGCTGGCCCGTCAGGATTTTCGGGTTATCAACACCTGGAACAAATGTCCCAAGGAGTCTGAATTCGGACGGACGACTCTTTAATTCAAGGTCTGAGACATCGGGCACCGGCAGGCGCGCTGCGACTTCCAGCAGGCTCGCGTAGCGCGCCGAGCGACCCGAGGCTGCGTGAACGACCGATCCCTTGCGGGCCTCGCATTCCGACGGCGAAACATTCCAGAGTGTCGCCGCAGCAGCCGTCAGCAGGTAACGTGCCGCGGTGCCGGCGATGCGCAGATCGTCCCAGCCATCCGGGGTGCCCCGACTGCCACCCACGACCTGTCGACCGTAACGATCATCAAGCGGCGCCTGTTCCACCCTGACGTCTTTCCAGTCAACTTCCAGGCATTCCGCAACAACCATTGGAAAAGCTGTCTTTACCCCCTGTCCCGCTTCCGGATTCTTGCTAACGATCGTAACCGTGCCATCGGCATCGATTCGGACGTACAAATTAGGCACCCACCTGCCACCCTTTAACTCATGCGCCTGGGTCGGGTCCTTGCACCCGACGCCAATAACGAGCGCCCCCGTCGCCAGCATGGACACCTTCAGAAATGAACGGCGACTGAGCGTGTCTTGTGATCTGAATTCCGTCATGCGCTGCTTCCATCTATCACCGCGTATTTCGCCGCTCTCCTGATTGCCTTGCGAATTCTGGGATAGGTGCCGCAGCGGCAGATGACACCAGACATAGCGGCGTCAATATCTTCATCGCTGGGGGACGGATTACTCGCAAGCAACGCACTCGCCGAAAGCACCTGCCCGCCCTGACAATAGCCGCATTGTGGAACGTCCTCATCGTTCCAGGCTTTCTGCACAGGGTGATTCCCAGAAGGATCGAGACCTTCGATGGTGACAATGTCCCGGCCCTCGAACCGGACCGCAGACCTGACGCAGGATCGTATCGGCACCCCGTCCACGAGCACGGTGCAAGTACCGCAGCTACCAATACCACAGCCGTACTTCGTGCCTGTAAGACCGAGAATATCTCTTAGCGTCCAGAGCAGAGGCATGTCCTCCGGCACATCGATTGCGTAGTCCTGACCGTTGATCTTGAGAGTTATTTCACTCACGAGCGGCTCCGGAATTGAGATTCCCGAGTTTCAACTTACACCGCAGACGGGGCGTTGGTCAGTAGCGGAAAACCGCAACCTGGACTTTAGTGCGCAGCCTTCTTTGAGTAAGAGTCGGCGGAGAGGCCGTATTTGTTCAGGAGGTCGTAGAGCGTCGGGCGCGTAATCCCGAGCAGCTCAGATGCCTTCGAGATATTGCCATAGCTCTTCGTCAACGCGACGCGAATCGCTTTGGACTCTGCGACCTGCCGAACCTCGCGGAGGTTCAGCGATTCAGCTTCTTCGTTGCCCTCTTGAAGTCCGAGGTCCATCGCCGTGACCATCTTCCCGTCAGCCATTATGACGGCACCCTTGATCTTGTTCTCGAGCTCACGAACGTTGCCGGGCCAGGCATAGGCTTCGATTGCCTGCACCGCATCGTCGGCGAAACCGTTGATAGCCCGCTTCTGCAATTTCGAGTATTTCTGCAGCAGTGTGCGAGCCAGAATCAGACGCCCCTCCTCGCGATCGCGATAGGGTGGAATATTGACCGTGATTTCACTGACACGGTAGTAGAGGTCTTCGCGGAACAGCCCCTCTTTGATCAGGTTCTCGGGGTTCTGGTTCGTGGCGCACACGACGCGTACGTCGACCGAAATCTCCTTGCGACCGCCAACGCGTTCGATGACACGCTCCTGCAGGAAGCGCAACATTTTCGCCTGCAGCGCGATCGGCATGTCGCCAATCTCGTCCAGGAACAGGGTGCCACCACTGGCCAGTTCGACCTTACCCATCGTTTGTTTGTGAGCCCCCGTGAACGCACCCTTCTCGTGCCCGAACAACTCGGACTCGAGCAGGTTTTCGGGAATAGCGGCGCAGTTGATTGCGACGAAATTCTGGTCAGCGCGCGGGCTCAGGCGATGCAATGCGCGTGCGAGCAGTTCCTTGCCTGTGCCGCTCTCGCCCAGGAGCAATGTTGTTACATCGGTCGGCGCCACTTTTTCGATCATGCGGCAGACGGCGAGCATGCCCTCGCTCGCAGCGACAATCCCGTCCAGCGGAGACTCGTTGACCTGGCTCTGCAAACGGCGATTCTCACCCTCAAGCTCGGATATATTGAACGCACGATCGACGAGCAGCTTGAGCGTATCGGTATCGACCGGCTTTTCGTAGAAATCATAGGCGCCCTGCGCAACAGCCGTGAGCGCATTTTCCTGGTCACCGTTGCCGGTGACGACGATGACTTTCGTGTGGGGCGCAAGACGCAGCGTTTCTGCCAGCGTGGCGAGGCCCTCTTCCACGCCTTCCGGCTTCGGCGGCAAGCCGAGATCCTGGAGGATCACGGCCGGCTCATGGCGGCGCAGTTCCGCGATCGCATCCTCCCGATTCTCCGCCGTGTAGACATCGTATCCCTCGAAGCACCACTTGAGTTGCTTCAGGAGACCGGGGTCATCTTCGACGATAAGGAGTCTGCGCGCTTGTTCAGTCATGCCGCGCATGGTGCCATGAATAATCGATCGTTTGCAGTAGGTGGATCACACCGCGAAGTGCGACATCGAGCGACACAACCGCCAGTTAGTCCCGTTTGGTACTCTTCGCCCCATTTTGTCGGCGATAGCGAGCGTTTGACAGCATCAGGCCGGACAGCCCCAGCACGATCATGCATAGCGCGACCAGATCCATGAGCAGTACCCCCGGCATGTCGAAAATACGACCGCTGTGCAGGTCGAGCACCATGCGTTCGACCGTCAGGCCACGTCCACGCCAGGCCTCGTCAAGCGCCGCGAGTTCCGCGGCGTCGGGCGATGACGGAACCGACCAGTCAATCGCTCTGGAAGGGCTGTTTTCCCAGGGCTCGAATCCGGCGAATTCCGCATCGCTGCGGAACAACTGGCCGTTGCTCTGAATAATCGCCAGGCCGTCCACGCGGCCAAGCCGTTCAATCGGCCCCGGCAAGCCGGCCTGCAGATCAATGCTCTCTACCAGCTCGCCGCTCGATGTGAACAGGTGCGCGCCTTGCTCTGCCGTTGCCAGGACAAGCTGGTCAACGGCGATAAAGCCCGTGAGCATTGACCGTCTCTGGCCGGTATCAAGCCCGTCCAGGAACAACCGTTCACCGAGCAACGTCACGCGGTGACCTCCGTCCTCGTAGCTCGCCGACGGAGCCGGTGCCTGAATCCCGTACGCGTCGAGTAACCACGACCAGCCGACGTAACGTCGATCAAGCCCGAGGTCAGAGGCGTGGTTGAGCGTTACGCCAGAAATCGCCAGAAACAGCACGAATACGACGACTGACAGGCCCACCCAACGGTGGCCACGGCGAAATAATTGCCGCGCGCGGCGGTTGCCGCTATTTGACGTCATCAATCTGGTCATGCAACAGGAGCGCAATACTCGCGATACGAGTTACTGCTCGGACGGATAGTGTTGCACCACTGATGCCATCGATCTTGCGGTCAAGTCGCTGGTCGGAGCCGAGCCGCGCTTTGCTGAACTGCTCCGTGAAAAACGGATATCGAACTTCCCAGCCACGACTCTCACGAAACTCAAGCACGCGAACATTATCGATGGCACCGTCTGCTACGGCGACACCGATCGTGATCGGCAGCTCTTTGCCGATTTCATCCAGGATCCACGCGCTCCGCATGCCGTCGTACCAATAGCGCACACGCAGCGACCCGAAACGGTGATCCAGCATGCGCTCGACAGCATCGCGGACGTCCCCTGTCACCCACAGTGTTTTGGCCTCGGGTATATCGGCGGGAAACACACTTTGCAGGTATTCATCGGCGTCCAGGTAACGACCCGCCTCGCCAGCGGGCCCGGCGATTGCCGGGCCCGTGGCCAGAAGCAGCAATAGTGCTATGCGCGGGAGCATTCGCAAAGCTGCTGTCAGAAGTTATAGCCAAAGCCGACATCGATCGCATCGAAATCGGAGGCACTCAGTGCCGGCAAGTCGAATTCACGACTCCGGAAGTCCATTTTCAGAACGACACCGTCCACAGGCCAGTAATTGAAACCGAATTCGCTCTGGCTGAAGCGGTCCTGTTGGCGAGCGGCATCGAGGTCTTCGTAGCGCGCGTACACGCCCCACTTATCGGAGACACGGAAGCTCGGCTCGACGTACCAGCCTGTCTGTTTGTCCACATCGGCCGCCTCGACCGCGAAGCCGTCGAAGTCCCAGGCGCCGTAAAGGGCGCGCAGACCAAAGCGGTCGCGCTGGTAAACCGCGTGTGCCGTCAGCAGCTGGCCGGAATCGAGACCGTCGCCTGGTACCTGGCTCGGATCTGACTGGTACTGGTAGCTCGCGGCAAGTTCCAGACCGGGCACACCCGTGTATTTCAGCCGCAGGGTGGTGGCCAGGTCACTGGCGACGGCCTCGGCGACTTTCTGGCGTCCGCTGCGTACCCGAAATGCGCTGCCGCCGGTCGTCGGCATGGCCAGACCGGAATGCACGGCCGCGTCCCAACTCAACCCATTACCGAGATTCCCTCGCAGGCCTGCGCCCGCCTCCCACCAGGTCGATGGCAGGATGATGTTTTCGACGTCATTGCGCTCCACGCCGTAAAACGTCGGCGGTTCATGTGTTTCGTTCATGATGCCGACCGGCAGCAGGAACAGCCCGGTTCTCGCAAACGTAGTGTCGCTCAGCCCGAATTCGACATAGGCCTGCTCAAGTTCTACCTCGCCAGGCTTACCCTCGCCGGCCAGCGAATGCTCGAGCTCGAATTCCGAGAAGAAGCGAACCCGGTCGGAGAACTCGTGACCGAAAAACAGGACAAAGCGGTGAAAGTCGATCTCGTCGCTGTCACCTGCATCTGAGCTGATCTGGTTGTAGTGCAGCTCGCCATAGCCACCGATTGACGTCCTGCGTGGCCCGGTATCAGCCGCCGCCAGCGTGTCTATGACATCGCCGGTTGCCTCGATGCGCTCCTCAGACTCGGCGACCTTTTCGTTGGTGGCATCGATGCCCTGTCGCGTTTCGTCCAGCTCGGCACGCAACGCTTCGATCTCGGCCTGCTGGCGCTGCACGATCTCCCAGACTTCCTCCATGGTCGGCGGGGCCTCCTGGGCCACGGCGAAGGACGTAAGGAGTACAAGAAGCGCCCCGCAAGTCGTTGCGGACTGTCGAATGTTCATTTTTCTGCCAATCCCTGTTGATCGATGCCTGAGTAGAGTAAGGGATGTTACTGCAAATGACAATCATTCTCATTCGTATTAGTACGTAGCACAGAGACTGGGTACCGGACACCCTATACCCGGTATAGGGTGTCCGGTACCTATTTTAGGTGGCGTCTTCGATCGTCTGTCGATTGATAACGGGCGTGTAAACGGCCTCGCTCTCGGCCGCGCGGGTGGCCTTTTTGATCATGCCCTCGAGGTTCGGACGTTTCTCATGTGCCTCCCCTGTCCCGATACCCCCACCGAACTCGTAAATCTTCGCAACGCCCTCACCGAACGCTGTCATCAGGTTCGCATCCCACATGACGGGGTGCTTGAGCTGGTAGTACAAACGCTCCTTGATACCCGCCGGGTCCGGATCATGGAAGCCGCCGGTGTAGTTCGACAGCACCTTGATCTCCGGTGCTTTCATTTCGGCGTCCTCGAGCACTGAACGGAACAACTCAGCGGCCTTGTCCATGTAGTAGGTATGAAACGCGCCTTCTGTCTTCAGGCGAATCGCGCGCTTGCGCGGAAATTTTTCTGCGACAGCGGCTTCGAGCGCCTCGAGGTCAGCCGACGATCCACCAACCACCGTTTGCTGCGGCTGGTTACAGGCCGAGATTGCGCACTTGTGTTCCTCGGCCAGCGGCTGAATGTCGTCCACTGCCATCATGAACGCCGTCATTTCACCCTCACCGTGTTCGCCCATGAGTTCGCCGCGCTTCTGTACGAGTTTCAGCGCCGTCTCAAACGTCAGCGCATTCGCTGCGACAAGCGCCGAGTATTCACCGAGGCTATGCCCGGCCGCCATCGTTGGCTGTACCGCACCACCGGTCTGCTCCTTGAACACTTCAAGGCAGGCGATTTGGTGAGTGAGCAGCGCAGGCTGGGTATTGCGTGTCAGGTTGAGTTCGTCGCCCGGATTGTTGAACGACATATCGACAATGTCGAATCCCAGTACGTCGCTCGCGGCATCGTAGATTTTGCGAGCTGTATCGTGCGCCTCGCAGATGTCCTTGCCCATGCCTTCATACTGCGAGCCCTGGCCGGGGAATACGTACAGGATATTCATGATAAAGCCTCAATTACATCGGCCGGTGCCTGAACGAGTTCGATCAGAACCCCTTCCCCGCCAATCGGAAATTCTTCGTTGCCTTTCGGGTGAATGAAACAGATATCGTAACCCGACGCGCCCTTGCGAATGCCGCCCGGGGCGAACCGCATGCCTTGTTCCGCCAGCCATTCGACAGCGGTCGGGAGATCGTCGACCCACAGACCGACATGATTCAGGGGCGGCGTGTGCACGCGCGGTCGCTCGTCGGCGTCCAGCGGTTGCATCAGGTCGACTTCGACGCGATGCGCGCCATGACCAAGGAACGCGATATCTTCATCGACGTTTTCTTTCTCACTGCGGTAGTTGCCGTCGAGCTCCAGTCCGAGCGTATCGACCCAAAGCGCTCTCAGGCGGTCCTTATCCAGCCCGCCCACGGCAATCTGCTGAATGCCGAGAATTTTGAATGGTCTGTCGCTCATGGCTTTCCCGCGTTTCGGTAGATGTCCAGCAGGCGTTCTGCTGCTGTCGCTGCGGGGATTCTGCCAGAGCTCGCCGCCGCTTCAAGTGCCGGGATCTGTTTTTGCACCTCGGGATCGGCTTTGAGATCCGCGATCAGGCTGTCCTGCACCTCGGACCACATCCAGGTGCGCGCCTGGGCGGCCCGCATGGTGTCGAGTTGACCGTTGCTTTCCAGGGTCTCTTGATGGCGTTTCACGACGTCCCACGCCTCGCCAATACCGACATTGTCCCGCGCCGAACAGGTCTGGACTTCAACGAGCCAGTCCGCCGTGCGCGGCCGCAGCAGAGTAAGCGCGTGTTTGTATTCACTGGCCGACTTGCGGGCCAGCTCTGCGAGATCGTCGTCCGCCTTGTTGATCAGGATCAGGTCGGCCAGCTCCATGATGCCGCGCTTGATGCCCTGCAACTGATCGCCGCTGCCTGGCTGCAACAACAAAACGAACATGTCCGTCATGTCGGCGACCTTCGTTTCCGACTGACCCACTCCGACCGTTTCCACGATGATGATGTCGAAGCCCGCGGCTTCGCACAGCAACAACGTCTCCCGACTGCGGCGCGTCACGCCGCCAAGCGTGGTGCCCGCAGGCGATGGGCGAATGTAGGCTTCGTCGCGACGCGCCAGTGTTTCCATGCGCGTCTTGTCGCCGAGGATGGAACCACCACTAATAGCCGACGAAGGGTCGACAGTCAGGATCGCAGGCTTGTGTCCCGCGTCGATGACATGGTTTCCCAACGCTTCGATAAACGTCGACTTGCCGACGCCTGGCGCACCCGAAATACCGACGCGCACGGACTTCCCGGTGTGCGGCATAAGCTGTTCGAGCAAGTCGCCAGATTCTGAGCGGTGATCGCGACGGGTGGATTCGATGATTGTAATGGCACGCGCCAGCGCCCGCCGGTCGCCATCGAGGATGGCTTTTGCCAATGCACTGGTCTCGTGTGACGCCATTGTGGCTAGTCGAGCTCCATGATGACGTCGTCGACTTCGACACTGGCGCCCTGCTTGAAGTGCACCTTGGTGATGACGCCGTTGCGCTCCGCGCGCAGCGCATTCTCCATCTTCATCGCTTCAAGCACAGCGACCTCATCACCCGCTTTGACTTCATCGCCTTCCTTGACGGAAACCGACACGAGCAGACCCGGCATCGGCGCGATCAGGTGACGGGACAGGTCCGGTGGTTCCTTGTGCGGCATGAGCCTGTGCAGTTCCGCCGCGCGCGGACTTAATACGATCACATCCGATTGCGCACCACCGCGTGACAATCGATACATCTGACCTATGCGTGAGACCTGGACGAACACTTCCTCACCATTAATCTTCCCGCGAAAAGGAGCCGACCAAATTCCCAGTCACTGCGCACCGCGTAAATCTTGCCGTTATAGGTGACGTCATTCCCGCCTGCTATCGGCTCAACCGAGATGTCATGATATTTGTCATTCAGTCACCACGACCCAATCCGCAGGCACGAACCGTCGATGTCCCGGCAGCTGACCATCGATCTGCGCAGCGCGGTCGCGGTACTTGCGAACCATCGAACCCACGACAGCAATAATGAGTTGCAGGATCTTTGAGTAGCACGTCGGCCCGGTGGAATCCGTCCGGGTACTCTTCGGCAATCGTGTTGGTACTGATATTCCCGGATACGTATTTTTCGTGGCAATGAGTGCGGACAGGAAACTGATATTCGTGGAAATGCCACGAATGATGAATTTGTCGAGTGCCGAGCGCATCTTATCGATGGCCTGTTCTCGATCCTCGCCCCCAGGTAATCAGCTTGGCGACCATCGGGTCGTAAAACATCGAGACCTCACCGCCCTCGTAGACACCCGTATCGACGCGGACATGATCGTCATCCACGAGGTGGTCGATAACGTAACCGAGTCGCCCGGTTGACGGCAGGAAATTGCGGAACGGGTCTTCGGCGTAGACTCGCGACTCGATGGCCCAGCCGTTGATGCCGACGTCCTTCTGCGCGATCGGCAGCTTCTCGCCGGCCGCCACGCGAATCATGAGCTCGACGAGGTCGATGCCTGTCGTCATCTCCGTGACCGGATGCTCCACCTGCAGACGTGTATTCATCTCAAGGAAATAGAAATTACGCTTGGGATCGACGATGAACTCAACGGTGCCGGCCGACTCGTAATCGACAGCCTTGGCCAGCGCCACGGCCTGCTCGCCCATTTTCTTGCGCGTCTTCTCATCGAGGAACGGCGACGGTGCTTCTTCAATGACCTTCTGATGTCTGCGCTGCAGCGAGCATTCACGTTCGTTGAGGTAGATAACGTTGCCATGACTATCCGCCATGACCTGGATTTCGATGTGCCGTGGTTCCTCGATGAATTTCTCAATGAAGATGCGATCGTCACCGAAACTGGAACGCGCTTCATTGGCGGCGCGCTCGAAACCTTCGAGGCACTCCGTCGTCGTTTCGCGCAACGCGCATGCCTTTGCCGCCGCCACCCGCGCTGGCCTTGAGCATGACCGGGTAACCAATGTCCTGCGCAATCGTGACGGCCTGTTTCGCATCCTTGACGACGTCGGTGTAGCCCGGAATCGTGTTGACGTTCGCTTTGTCAGCCAGCCTCTTGGACGTGATCTTGTCGCCCATGGCCTCGATGGCTCTGGTCTTCGGACCAATGAACGCAATGCCTTTATCGGCAAGCGCTTCGCAGAACGACGAGTTTTCAGAAAGGAAACCGTAGCCCGGATGCACCGCCTGTGCGCCCGTGTCGATGCAGGCCTGGATGATGCGGTCGGCGACGAGGTAGCTCTCGGCAGAAGGTGGCGCACCGATGCGTACGGCCTCATCCGCCATTTGCACATGCAGTGCATCGCGATCGGCATCCGAGTAAACGGCCACCGTCTTGATACCCATCTTGCGCGCCGACTTGATGACGCGACAGGCAATTTCGCCGCGGTTCGCTATCAGAATCTTGTCAAACAAAGCGTCTTCCCATCCTCTAGAGCGGAATGTTGTCGTGCTTGCGCCACGGGTTCTCGAGCTCCTTATTACGCAGCATCGAAAGCGAACGGCAAATCCGCTTGCGCGTGGCATGCGGTGCGATCACGTCGTCGATATAGCCTCGCCCTGCCGCAATAAACGGATTGGCGAACTTCTGGCGATACGCCTCCGTCACGTTCAGCGATCTTCTCCTTCGTCGCCAATGTCCTTGCGGAAGATGATCTCCACGGCACCTTTCGGCCCCATGACGGCGATCTCGGCGCTTGGCCATGCCAGGTTCACATCGCCGCGCAGGTGCTTCGACGCCATCACGTCATAGGCACCGCCGTAGGCTTTGCGCGTGATGATTGTAATCTTGGGCACCGTCGCTTCGGCGTAGGCGAACAACAGCTTGGCACCGTGCTTGATGATGCCGCCATACTCCTGCGCACTGCCCGGCATGAAGCCCGGCACATCGACGAGCGTAATAATCGGGATATTGAACGCATCGCAGAAACGCACGAAGCGCCCGGCCTTGATGGACGACTTGATATCGAGACAACCCGCCTGCACGAGCGGCTGGTTCGCGACGATGCCGACCGGGTTGCCGTCCATGCGCGCGAAACCGATGACGATGTTCTTGGCATGCTCAGGTTGCAGTTCCCAGAACTCACTTGTCATCAACAATCTTGAAGATCGCCTCTTTCATGTTGTAAGGCTTGTTCGGATTGTCTGGAATCAGCGTATCGAGCGACATTGCCATGCGATCCGCCGGGTCCGGAGTCGGCCGAAACGGTGCTTTTTCGCGATTGTTCGATGGCAGATAGTTAATAAACCGACGCACCATGAGCAGTGCTTCGACGTCATTCTCGTAGGCGCAATCACAGACGCCGGATACGGTTGAGTGCGTGACCGCACCACCGAGTTCTTCGGCGGTTACAGTCTCGTGCGTCACCGTCTTCACGA
Source organism: uncultured Gammaproteobacteria bacterium (assembly GCA_963722775.1). Classification (GTDB taxonomy): domain Bacteria; phylum Pseudomonadota; class Gammaproteobacteria; order Steroidobacterales; family Woeseiaceae; genus UBA1847. The sequence continues at coordinate 3,429 of CAVROF010000015.1, read as the reverse complement.
CATCCGGCCCGGTCACGAACATGTACGACGTGTCCTTGACCATGAAAATGAAGTCGGTCATCGCGGGTGAGTACACGGCGCCACCGGCGCAGGGGCCCATGACCAGCGAAATCTGTGGCACTACGCCCGAGGCCAGCATGTTGCGCTGGAAGACCTCGGCATAGCCGCCTAAGGACACCACGCCTTCCTGGATGCGCGCACCACCCGAGTCGTTAATGCCAATAACCGGAGCGCCAACCTTCATCGCCTGGTCCATGACCTTGCAGATCTTCTCGGCGTGCGTCTCCGAGAGCGAGCCACCGAAGACCGTGAAGTCCTGGCTGAACACAAACACCATGCGGCCGTTGACCGTGCCGTAGCCGGTCACGACGCCGTCACCGAGAACCTTCTTGTCCTCCATGCCGAAGTCCGTACAGCGATGTTCGACGAAGGTATCCCATTCCTCGAAACTGCCTTCGTCCAGCAGAAGCTCGACGCGTTCACGCGCCGTCAGCTTGCCGCGGGCATGCTGTCTATCGATACGTTCCTGTCCGCCCCCGAGTGAGGCTGCGGCGCGTTTTTCGGCGAGCTGTTCGACGATTTCTTTCATGATCCCTTGCGCTCTTTAATCTTGGCCAGTACTTCCGTGGCGGCATGCACGATATTGGTACCCGGACCGTAGATGGCCGCGACCCCGGCGTCGTACAACATGTCGTAATCCTGCGGAGGAATAACGCCGCCGCAGATGACGATAATATCTGACGCGCCCTCTGCCTTCAGGCCTTCGACAACCTGCGGCACGAGCGTCTTGTGGCCGGCAGCCTGGGAGGAAATGCCGATCACGTGCACGTCATTCTCAATGGCTTCGCGGACGGCTTCTTCCGGTGTCTGAAACAGTGGACCAATGTCGACGTCGAAGCCGAGATCGGCGAAGCCGGTGGCAATCACCTTGGCGCCGCGGTCGTGACCGTCCTGGCCGAGCTTGGAGACGAGCATGCGCGGCCGCCGACCTTCCGCTTTGGCGAACGCTTCGACCTCGTTCCAGATGGCCTGGAAGTCTTCATCATTCTTGTAGGCAGCGCCGTAAACGCCCGATATCGAGCGTGTCATCGCACGGTACCGCCCATACACGTCTTCAAGTGCATCCGAAATCTCCCCAACCGTCGCGCGTTCGCGCGCCGCATCTATCGCGAGTGCCAGCAGGTTGCCGGTGCCGTCTTTCGCGGCTTCGGTGAGTTTACCAAGCGCAGCACGACAAGCATCCTCATTGCGGTTCGCGCGCACCTGTTCGAGGCGCCTGATCTGCGACTCACGTACCGCCGTGTTGTCGATATCCCGAATTTCGACAGGCGTCTCATCGGTAGCACGATACTTGTTGACGCCGACGATGACTTCTTCACCGCGATCAATACGGGCCTGGCGAATAGCCGCCGCTTCCTCGATGCGTAGTTTCGGCATGCCGGACTCGACGGCCTTGGTCATACCGCCCATATCCTCGACTTCGTCGATGAGTTTGCGTGCCTCGGCGGCAAGATCGGCGGTGAGCTTCTCCACGTAGTAGGAACCGGCAAGCGGATCGACCACGTTGGTGATGCCGGACTCTTCCTGCAGCACGAGCTGCGTATTGCGCGCGATACCAGCCGAGAAGTCGGTGGGAAGCGCGAGCGCTTCGTCGAACGAATTGGTGTGCAATGACTGTGTGCCACCGAGCGCGGCCGCCATGGCCTGCGTCGTGACACGCATGATGTTGTTGTAGGGGCCGTCGGCGGTGAGGCTCACGCCCGAAGTCTGGCAGTGCGTGCGCAGCATCAGTGAGCGTGGGTCCTGCGGCGAGAACTTCTCGGCCATGAGTGTGGACCAGAGCAGGCGCGCGGCGCGCAGCTTGGCAACCTCCATGAAGAAGTTCATACCGATGGCGAAGAAGAACGAGAGGCGCGGCGCGAATTTGTCGACGTCGAGCCCGGAGTTGATGGCGGTGCGAACGTATTCGATGCCGTCGGCGATCGTGTAGGCGAGTTCCTGGGCGCAGGTCGCCCCGGCTTCCTGCATGTGATAGCCGGAAATCGAGATCGAGTTGTAGCGCGGCATGTTGCCGGCGGTGAACCCGATGATGTCGGAGACGATGCGCATCGACGGTGCGGGCGGATAGATGTAGGTGTTGCGGACCATGAACTCTTTGAGGATGTCGTTCTGCAAGGTGCCTGCGAGCTGGTCGGGCGAGACGCCCTGCTCCTCGGCGGCGACGACGTACATGGCCATGATGGGCAGCGCGGCGCCATTCATGGTCATGGAGACGGACATCTGCTCGAGGGGGATGCCGTCGAAGAGGATCTTCATGTCCTCGACCGAATCGATGGCGACACCGGCTTTGCCGACGTCACCGACGACGCGCGGGTGATCGGAGTCGTAACCGCGGTGCGTGGCGAGATCGAACGCGACGGAAAGGCCGGTCTGCCCGCCTTCGAGGTTGCGGCGGTAAAACGCGTTGGACTCTTCGGCTGTCGAGAAGCCTGCGTACTGACGGACGGTCCAGGGGCGGCCGGCGTACATCGTGGCGCGGGGGCCACGGACGTAAGGGGCCATGCCCGGCATCGAGCCGACGTGGTCGAGGCCTTCAAGATCCTCGGCCGTATAGAGGGGCTTAACGGGGATGCCCTCCACCGTGTCACGGGTCAGGGATTCGAGCGGTTTGTCCCGGCATTCCTGCTGGGCAAGGGCCGTCCAGTCATCCAGAGTTTTCTTGGGAAAATCAGTCATGTACAGGCTCAAATCGACAAGCCATTGATGATAAATGATTTTACGGGGATTAGCGCATACCACTTAGGGTGTACGCCGTGTCACTGCAGGGGAAATTCAGGTACCGGATCACCCTGTTTCCGGTCTGGCGGCCCTCCCACAGTTACGTGCCGCCGCCACGGAAATAAGGTGTCCGGTACCTAAGTCCCTCCGTACAGCCTTATAGTGGATTATACTTAATGCTATTGACAATCATTCTCATTTGCGATTGAATGATGCTCAACACGCTAACTGGTTGATTTTCATGTACGTCTGCATCTGCAACGCCATTACAGACAAGCAAATCCGCAAAGCCGCAAAAGCCGGCGCAACGGACTTGCGGGCTCTGCAGGCAAAACTCGGCGTCGCGACCGGTTGTGGCACCTGTGTAGAGGCAGCGTCCGAGATCCTGTCGGAGTACCGCGACCGCCCTGCCCCTCAGCCGGTGACGTACACCCCCGCACTAGCCTAGAGCGTTGACGATTGTTAGTAGAAAGCCCCGCGATGCGGGGCTTTTTTGTGTCTAGCCAACAATAATTTGGGCAAATCGCGGATTGCGACCTGCAGCACAAAAGAGACCGTGAACCAAGTCTCTGACGCGAGCTTCCTAAAGGGCTATGCTGCGCGCCAAACACCCCCCCCAACAAGAAGGAATGCAATACATGGGCGCGTTCA
>CAVROF010000014.1:0-206671 GCA_963722775.1 uncultured Gammaproteobacteria bacterium | reverse complement strand
CGCCTTCACGTTCACCCAGAACCAGCGGCCTGATTCCGTTCGGGTCGCGGAAGGCAACAATGCCAAAGCCAATGATCATGGCAACGATGGCATAGCCGCCACTGCAACGCTTGTGCACGCCTTCGACGGCATCGAATATGTTTTCCGGAGTGGGCTTGCCGTTAACGCGTGTCTGCAACTCGTGGGCGAGCACATTCAGCAGCACTTCGGAATCCGAATTGGTCGCCAGGTGACGGCGATCCTCGCGAATCAGCAGTTCAGCCAGCTCATCGTAGTTCGTCAGATTACCGTTGTGCGCAAGGCAAATACCGTACGGCGAGTTCACGTAGAACGGCTGCGCTTCAGAAGATTTCGCGCCGCCCGCCGTCGGGTAGCGAACATGCCCTATTCCGACGTTTCCTTTGAGACGCATCATGTGACGGCTGCGAAACACGTCGCGCACGAGGCCATTGCTCTTGCGCTGTTTCAAGCCCTGACCTTTGCCCCAGGTCACGATACCGGCGGCGTCCTGGCCACGATGCTGTAATACGATCAGCGCGTTGTACAAAGCCTGGTTGACCGGTTGCGAACTTACGATTCCAACGACGCCACACATAGATCAGTCTCTCTCAGAGCTCAATCGGTCCGTCAGTCGGCAGTGATTTAGCTGCCTCGTCCGGAGTAATTAATTCGAGGCCCTGCGGGGCCATAACCTCAATCCAGTCGGCGACGACTTCAAGGTGCGGGATCAGGCGGGACTTCAGCCACCACTCATCGTTATCGAATCCGGCAAATTCGCCGCCAATAATGAACACCGCCGCCAGCAGGATGCCGCGAAGGGCACCAAACAATGATCCGAGGAAGCGATCCATGCCGCTCAGCACGGACAGGCGAACGAGTTTCGAAATACCCCAACCCAGCAGGCCACCGACAGCAAGAACGACCGAGAACACGAGCACCCGGCCGAACCACATCTGCAGTTCTTCGGAATTCAGCCAGCTGTCCGATACATCGCCAATCGCTGGACCGAAGTACAGCGCCGCCCAGATCGCAAACAACAGGGCGGCTATTGAGATCGCTTCTTTGACCAGGCCGCGGAAGACGCCCACGACAACGGATATCGCTACGGCGACGGCAATGAGTATGTCGATGATCGGCATCGGAGATGTCGTCTCAGGTCGGCACGTTTGGGCTTATAACGGAACCGGATAATATCACGGGTGCGGCACAACCTGACCATTGTGACCCACCTTCGCCAGGCGGCTGGCCATAGCCTCGGCACTGGCCCGATCTTTCTGGGGACCGATGCGCACACGGTGCAGTTGGCCCTGGTCGGTCGAGAGCTGGCTGAGGAACGCGGCATAGCCTTGTTTACGCAGGTCGGCCGCGAGCTTCTCAGCATTGTCCTTGTTGGAAAAACTGCCCAACTGTACGGCCCACATCCCCGTTGTTGACGCAGCTGGCGTGGGCGCCGGCTTTGCCGGGGGCTTCTCTTCCCGGGGCTCGGGAGTCTGCTCCTGCGGCTGTTGCACGACAGCCGGCTTCGGCTCATCCCGGACGGGCTCACGGACAGCGGGCTCCGGTTTGGCCTGCGCAGGCGCGCTGGCAGCCGGCACCGGATCTTTGCGATCCCGGTCGAGTACGACTGTCTGGGTCTTCTGGTCTTCCTGGCCAGGCAGCAATACCCGCTCCGTCACAACTTCGCCGTCTGCGGGAGGGCCATCGAGGAAGATAGGGACAACGAGTACCGCGAAAATGACCAGTACCACGGCACCGATAATTCGTTCTTTCAAAGCTCGTTCCATCATCTTTGGGGTCGCGAGTATAGCCTAAGCTGATTGAGTACGGGGCCGACCAGGTAGAACGATCCCGTGACCAGTATTCTGTCATTAATTCCCGCGTCGCGCCGGGCCGAATCGAGTGCCTGCTCGACGGAATCGGCCACAAGACAAGGTCGGTTGCAGGCATTAGCAAGCCGGCGAGCGAGTTCGGCTGCCGGTAAGGCCCGGTGACTTTCAGCGGTCACCGCGATCCAGCGATCGACGTGCTCACTCAGCGGCATAACGACGCCCTCCACGTCCTTGTCATCCAGCATGCCGATGATCGCCGTCGTTTTGCCCTCATGCTGCCCCGTCACCAGCATGACGGCCAGCGCCTCGGCGGCCGCCGGGTTGTGCGCAACATCCAGCAGCCATCGGGTACCACCCTGCTCGATCTGCTGCCCCCGACCCGTGAGCTGAACCTGCGGCAACACCGCCGCGACGAGTTCCGGAGCCGTTGCCGCCGCAATGCCAGAGGCGCCGAGCATGGCGAGCACGGCTGCTGCATTGCCTATCTGGAAGTCGCCGGCGAGCCCCGGCTGCGGCACTCCCTCCAGCGTATAATCGCGTCCACGCAGAAGAAGCTTCGCCCCGACTTTCTCTGCCTGCGCAACGATAGTCCGGGGAACGTCGATACTGCCGAAGACGACGGGAACGTCGCGCCGCATCACGCCGGCTTTCTCTGCGGCAATCGTCTCAATATCCTCACCCAGCCAGTCGCAGTGATCGAGCGCCACGTTGGTGATGAGTGCCGCTGTAGGCTCAATGGCATTGGTCGCGTCCAGGCGCCCACCCATACCGACTTCCAGTACCCAGGCGTCAAGATCGGCGGCAGAGAATACGACCAGCGCTGCCAACGTGCCGTACTCGAAGTAGGTGAGCGCTACGCCCTGACGAGCGCGTTCCACCGTTTCGAACGCGGCGACAATTTCGCTGTCGCTCGCATCAGTGCCATCCACAGCGATGCGTTCGTTGTAGTCGATGATATGCGGTGAGGTATACACACCGGTGTGCAATCCGGCGGCCCGCAGCAAGGCATCAGTCATGGCGACGCTGGAACCCTTGCCGTTCGTCCCGGCAATCAGAAATACATTTTCAGGTCGCTGCAGTGGCAGACGGCTGAGCACGTCCCGGACCCGCTCAAGCCCGAGCTCAATTTCATCAGGATGCAGAGTCTCCAGCCACGTCAGCCATGCGGACAACGGCGAGCCGGAAGGTAACATCGTTCGGTCAGGACGCGGGGACGGGGCTGGGCCGGCTCGAGAATTTTGCCAGCAGATCGCCAATCTCTTTGCGCATCTTGCGGCGGTCCAGGATCATGTCGATGGCGCCGTGGTCCAGCAGGAACTCACTGCGCTGGAATCCTTCGGGCAAGCGTTCACGAACGGTCTGTTCGATGACGCGCGGTCCGGCAAAGCCGATCAACGCACCGGGCTCACCGATATTCACATCACCCAGCATCGCGAGGCTCGCCGACACACCACCCGTGGTCGGGTCCGTCAGGACCGATATAAAAGGAACACCGCGGGCACCGAGGTTCGCGAGCGCCGCTGATGTCTTGGCCATCTGCAACAGCGAGAACAGGGCCTCCTGCATGCGCGCGCCGCCACTGGCAGCAAACGAGACAAGCGGCATGTTGTTTTCAGCAGCGTATTGCGCCGCGCGGGCGAAGCGCTCGCCAACGACCGAACCCATTGAACCACCCATAAAGCCGAACTCGAAGGCACAGACGACGACCGGATGCCCCAACAGGGTGCCCGTGACGGACACGAGCGCGTCTTTCTCGCCCGTCTTTTTCTGCGCCTGCACGAGGCGGTCGCGATAGCGCTTGCTGTCCCTGAATTTGAGCGGATCTTCCGGCTCGAGCTTCGCAGACAGCTCTTGCTGCGAATCCGGGTCGAGGAAGAAAGCGAGACGCCGACGAGCGCCGATACGCATGTGGAAGTTGCACTTGGGGCAAACGTGCAGGTTGCGCTCGAGTTCATTGCGATACAGCTGTGCATCGCAGCTCGGACACTTGATCCACACACCTTCAGGCACAGACTTGGCGCGCTTCTCCGTGCTGATGCGCGACGGCATCAATTTCTCTAACCAGCTCATTGGAGAATCATATCCGTATAGTCTGAGAACAGCCAGCCGCCGGAACGCCAAACGCTGCCGGGTATTCGACACCTGTGAGCGTCAGCCCGTGCGCCGGCGCGGCGATTCCTCCCGCTTTGCGATCGCGACTCGCCAGGACTTCGGTGATCCATTCGACACTCTCCTCACCGAGTCCCACGGCGGTAACCGTACCCGTGATATTGCGCACCATGTGCTGCAGGAACGCGTTCGCCGTCACATCGAGTGTAATCCAGTCGCCCTGTTCGCTGACCGATAGGTGCGTGATGTTACGCACCGCGGTGTTGGCCTGGCAGCCCGCAGCCCTGAAGGCCGAGAAGTCGTGCTGACCCAACAGCCGCTGTGCCGCCTCGTGCATGCGCTCTGCATCGAGCGGCTCGTAGACCCACCAGGCACGGTGACGATGCAGGGCTGAGCGCTGCAGGCGGTTCAAAATGACGTAACGGTAGCTGCGGGATGTCGCCGAGAAGCGTGCGTGGAAATCATCGGCGACGGGAGTCACCCAGTTGACATTGATGTCGTCGGGCAGATTCGTATTGGCGCCCAGCAACCAGCTACGCTCGCTGCGCTCGCTGTCCGTGTCGAAATGCACTACCTGGTCGATCGCGTGCACGCCCGTGTCGGTACGACCCGCACAAATGACTTCGACAGGATGGTTGGCCACGACACTGAGCGCCTCTTCGATGCGTTGCTGCACACCGAGACCGGTCTTCTGGCGCTGCCAGCCATTGTACGACGTACCGTCGTATTCAATACCGAGCGCGACGCGCATTAAGCTGCCGAAGGAGCGAACTTAACTCGGCAGCGAGTCGAGCAGCTGTTGTGCCTGCTGGCGCTGGCCCTCGTCTCCTTCGTCGAGCACTTCCTCGAGAATGCTGCGAGCACCGGCCGGATCGCCCATGTCGACATACGCGCGGGCGAGATCGAGCTTGGTGCCGACCTCGGTCATCGTGCGCGCATCGTGCAGATCGTCACTCATGTCTTCCGGCGGGATCTCCATGGTCGGAACTTCCGCCGTTTCCGCGGCCAGGGACGGGCGCGGCTGCTCCACCGTCGCATCGTCGCGCGGCTGCTCGACGGTGTCGCCGACTTCGCTGACCTGCAATGCAGCCGTCAGGTCGTCCAGATCGAGATCCAAATCGGTCCTGGCGACAGCAGGCATTTCGCCCGTTTCGTCGAGGCTCGAGTTGCCAGTAAACGCTTCCGGCGGCAAGGCTTCGGTCTTGGCGAAGTCGAAGTCGTCGTCGTCGTCCATCGGTGCGAGCATGGTTTCGGCGTCACCCGAGACTTCAGTGTCTTCGTCGCCGTAGCCAGGCGCCAGCAATGTGGCTTCGTCGTCTAAAATATCCGTCTCAACGTCCACGCCCGTTGCGACGGCCATGTCGTCGCTCAGAATCTGCGTGCGACCCGTCGCCTCAAGCAGGTCCAGGTCAATGCCGGTGTCGGTGTCGGTCTCCAGCTCGACGTCCAGCAGTGGCATCCTGCCCGTCTCATCCGGGGCCAGGCGCATGCCGGTACTCGAAGAATCCAGGGCTTCGAAGCCGAAATCATCGTCGACCTCGGGATTATTGCCGGTCTCGTCGTCGAAATCAGTGAGTACCTCGTTAATGCCGGTATCAGCAAGTGATTCGTTTGTGCCGGTGATATCGAGGTCCAGCTCGTCGAGATTAATCTCGGCCGTGGCGTCCGAGTCCTGGCCGCCTCCGGAAACCGCATCGCCCAGAGGCTCGTCGAGGGATGGGAGTTCAGACGTGCCCTCCAGTCCGGCAAACTGTTGCTCGATGGTCGGTGTCTCGACCGTCGGCTCGACCGGTGCCGGCATCTCAGCCGTTACATCCAGCCCAGCTTCGAAAGTCTCCGAATCGTCGGGGATCGTTATGCGTTCACCTGTCGTCTCATCAAACAGGAAGTCGATGCCGTCATCGCCAACGGCCGATGCATCGCCGCCCAGATCAATAATGTCGGACTCCCCGGCGTCTTCACCACCGAAGTCCATATCGAGTTCGGCCGCCTCATCCATCTCTGCTTCGAAGGACAGATCGACCGCTTTCGTCGCGCCGGCAACGCCCGCACCTGCGAAGAGAACGTGCTCCGCGGCAATCTGCTGACCCATGATGACAATCTTGTCCCAGAGTGCTGAATCAGCGTCGCCGACGGCCGCCTTCAGGCGTCCGGCAGCATCGATAAAGGCGTCCTGGTTGCCCCAGACGAAATAGATCTCACAGAGCTTGGACATGAGCGCCGTATCATCCGGGTCGGATTCAAGGGCGCCATTGACGAGGTCGGCGGCCTGGTCATAAAGACCGTAGGCCATGTGGAAATCGGCTTCGGCCAGCGGGTCCGTCTGGTCGAGATTGACCGCGGTTTCGCTGCTAAAGGTATCTTCCAGTGAACCGAATTCACCGGTGTCGCCAGTCGCGGCCGAGAGATCCGGCGCAGGGGCCTCAATGGTCTCGATGCTCTCGATGCTCTCGGTTGCCTCGCCGTACTCGGGTTCCAGCGGACGAATCCCGGAATCCTGTTCGACCACCACAATCGATTCGTCATCATGTGATGGTGCCCGCAGGGATTCGGTCGCTGACATGGCGCCCGCTGCGATTTCGTCGCTATCCAGCGTCTCCCACGGTGAGTCGTCAACATCCCCGCCGCTGCCACGCCGCAGGAACCAGAGCAACACACCGGCCGCCAGGATGACGGCCGCACCAATCTTCAGCCACCAGCTACCGAGAATGCCCATGATGCGATCCATGATGCTGGGCTCGCTGACACGCGGCGTACTCACAGTGCTGGTCGGCGGCGTCGCTTCATCATCGGCAGCTTCGTCATCGGCCGAGGCATCATCGGCAAGCAACGCCTCGTCATCGATCAATGCATCATCGCTGCTCGCGTCGTCCACCAGCGTATCGTCGACCGGCGGCTCGTAAACTTCGCCGCGAATATTGGCAAGTTCCTGGCGCAGCGAAGCGAGTTCGTTGTCCCGAATTTCAATCAGCGATTGCTGATCCGGCACATCGGCTGCTTCCAGGTTCGCGATGCGGTCCGCGATCTCCTGTTCCCGGGTGATCGGTTCGGACGCGCTGAGATCATCCTCGTAGTCGAGTCCGGCTGGCTCCTCGTCTGGCGGCACCAGCACCAGGCTGGGACGTGTCTCTGTCGCAACGGGCGCGGCCGTGCCGCCGGTATCGGTCGACGTATCGGCATAGCTCGTATCCGGCGCCGTGTAAGCGGCCGGGCCACCCCATTCCTCGTTCTGGCGTTTGACCGCTGAGAACGCATCGGTACGGCTGATCTGGAAAACTTCATCGGCGCTTGGAATGTTCAGCGAAGCACCGGCGCTCAGGCGATTGATGTTGCCCGAGAAAGCACCCTGATTCGCTTCAAAAATCGCGATCATGGTCTGGTTGATTGTCAGGCGGCTGTCAGGACGCATGCGACTCGCGATGCCCCACAGGGTATCGCCGCGTTCGACGTAGAGATCACCGCCGGACGACCTCGAATAACCCGATTCACCGGGTACGGGCGGTGGTGAATAGCGAACCGGCTCTTTCTCGCCCGCCGGCGCTGGCGGCGGAGTAACCCGCGGTTGCGACGGCTGTGGTGTCGCACGTTCCTGTCGCTGAGGCGCTGGCGCGGGCTGGCGCTCGATGCGTGCACTGTCAGTCGGTTCTGCGCGACGCGGAGCCTGCACGGACGGTGCCTGCTGCACAACCGGCGGCGCGTAAGTCGGCGGATCCAGGAGAACGGTGTACTCGCGCAACAGGCGGCCGCTGGACCACGTAGCTTCAACGAGGAATGTCAGGAAGGGTTCGGTAATCGGTGAGCGGGATCGTACCTCGATAACGGCACCCGTTGCGCCATCGGCGGAGACGTGGAACTCGATCCCCTGGAGATAGAACGGCCGGTCGATACCGTATCGCGCAAACGTTTCGGCCGAGGCCAGCGAGACTTTAAGGTTCGCCAGTTCTTCAGGCGCGGCCGACAGCAAAACAATCTCCGCGCGCAGCGGTTCGTTCAGCGCTGAATCGAGATTGATATCACCCAGTCCAATGGCCCAGACCTCGCTCGATAGCAAAAGGACAAGTGCAAGCGAGATACGCGTAAGACGTCGCGACATAATGTATTTCTCCAAACCCCACAAAGCCCCTTAATGACATCCAGTCGGGGCCGATATTTGCCTGCGAACTATAGCTTAAAGATAGTTTTTTGCCAATATTTCAGCAATTTGGACGCTATTTAGAGCCGCGCCCTTACGTATGTTGTCGGCGACCACCCAAAGATCAATTCCACGCGGATGCGAGATGTCTTCGCGGATCCTCCCGACGAAAACCGGGTCTGCCCCCGAGCTTTCGGTGACTGCCGTCGGATATTCCCCGGTTTCGACGCCGTCAAGCACCTCGATACCGGGCGATTTAGCCAGCAGCGCGGACACATCGGCGGCCGAGATCTTGTCCCGCGTTTCGATATGCACGGCCTCTGAATGGCCAAAAAATGCCGGGATACGCACAGCCGTGGGATTCACGAGAATGTTCTCGTCTTCCAGTATCTTGCGCGTTTCCCACACCATCTTCATTTCTTCCCTGGTGTAGCGGTTGTCCTCGAAGACATCGATATGCGGGATGGCATTGAAGGCAATCTGCTTCGCATCGCCTTCGATCTCCAGCGGACGCCCGTTAAGCAGGTTTGTCGTCTGCCGCACGAGTTCCTCGATGGCACCGCGGCCCGCACCCGAAACCGCCTGGTAGGTACACACGTTAATGCGCTCGATACCGACCGCGTCATAGATCGGTTTCAGCGCCACAACCATTTGAATTGTCGAACAATTTGGATTAGCGATGATGCCGCGCGTGGTGTGCCGGGCGATGGCTTCCGGGTTGACCTCCGGCACGACCAGCGGAATGTCGTCGTCATAACGAAAGTGCGAGGTGTTATCGATAACGACACAGCCGGCCGCAGCTGCTTTGGGCGCGTATTCTTCGGAAATAGACCCGCCAGCGGAAAACAGGCCGATTTGCACTTTGGAGAAATCGAATTCAGCCAGGTCATCGACCTTAAGTTCGCGACGGCCGAAGTCGACCGATTTGCCAATCGAGCGCTCACTCGCAAGGGCATAGATCTTCCCTACCGGAAATTTCCGCTGGCTCAGTATTGCCAGCATGGCCTCGCCGACAACGCCTGTGGCGCCGACGACAGCGATATCAAACTTTTTACTCATAAGTGTTGGTTTGTTCGGGCCTGAAGGCCCTCCTACGAAAGGTTGGGGGTATCCGAATCAACGTCGGCGTTTTGCGCTCGATTGCGCAGGTAGTGATCCATGATGACGAGCGCCACCATAGCTTCGGCGATGGGCGTAGCGCGCAAGCCGACACAGGGATCATGGCGACCCTTGGTGACAATCTCGGTGTCCTTGCCGCTCTTGTCGATGGTCTTCCCGGGCTTGGTGATGCTCGAGGTCGGTTTCAGCGCGATGCTGGTCAACAGGTCCTGGCCCGATGAAATCCCACCGAGCGTGCCACCCGCATCGTTCTTGCTAAAGCCTGTCGTCGACATTTCATCGCGATGCTCGCTACCACGCTGCGTAACCGCAGAGAAGCCGGCACCGACTTCGACACCCTTGACGGCATTGATGCTCATCAGGCCATGCGCGAGATCGGCCTCCAGCTTGTCGAACACGGGCTCGCCGAGGCCGGGTGGCAAACCGCGCGCGAGAACGCTGATCTTGGCGCCGATTGAATCGCCCTGCTCCCGCAGGTCGTTCATAAAATTCTCAAGTTCGTCGAGCTTGTCGGGGTCCGCGCAAAAAAACGGGTTGTCATTGACGATCGACAGGTCGCTTGCCGCCAGCTCGATCGGACCCAGCTGCGCAACATACCCGTTGATGTCGATACCCTCACGTTCCTTGAGGTACTTGCGCGCGATCGCACCAGCCGCGACGCGCATCGCGGTTTCGCGTGCCGACGAACGACCGCCACCGCGGTAATCGCGAATACCGTATTTCTGCTGGTACGTGTAGTCAGCATGACCGGGACGAAACTTGTCCTTGATATCGCCGTAATCTTTGGAACGCTGGTCGGTGTTCTCGATGAGCAGGCCGATCGGCGTGCCCGTTGTCTTGCCTTCAAATACACCGGACAGGATGCGGACCTGGTCCGGTTCGTTGCGCTGCGTTGTGTGTTTGTTGCGGCCCGGTCGGCGCCGATCAAGGTCGACCTGGATATCGGCCTCCGAGAGTTCCATGCCTGGCGGACAGCCGTCGACGATGCAGCCAAGCGCCACGCCATGGCTCTCGCCAAAGGTCGTTACCACAAATGATTTTCCGAAGCTGTTACCTGACACCTGTCTGCTACCTGATCTGTTGCCTAGTTGATCTGTAAATCCTTGCGGGTCAGCAGGAATACTCCGGCTCCGCCCTGCTCGAACTCGAGCCAGACGAAAGGCAGTTCCGGGTAGGCAGCTTCCAGCGCTGCCTGGCTGTTGCCAACCTCACAAACGAGTATTCCATTGTCCGTCATAAATCGCGAGGCGTCTCGCAGAATATTGTGGACCGACTCGAGGCCGTCCTCGCCCGCCGCCAGCCCGAGCTCGGGCTCATGCCGAAATTCTTCAGCCCGGGAATCCATGTCCACCTGGTCAACGTAGGGCGGATTACTGATCACCAGGTCGTAGCGTGCATCCCCGAGCGCGTCGAAGAAGTCCGACTTGATGGTGTTTACACGGCCTTCGAGCCCGTGGCGCTCGACGTTGATGTTGGCCACGGCCAGCGCGTCACCGGAGATATCGACCGCGTCGACGCGCGCGTCGGGAAATGCAATGGCGGTCGCGATCGCAATGCAACCGCTGCCGGTGCCGAGGTCGACGGCGCGATGTACCTCGGCCGGCGAAATCCAGGGCGAAAATTGATTGTGAATGAGTTCGGCGAATGGCGATCGCGGTACGAGAACGCGCTCGTCGACATAGAACTCCAACCCGGCAAACCAGGCCTGGTTAATGAGATAGGCGAGCGGGACCCGCTCGTCGATGCGTCGTGCCGCCAGCACGCTGGCCCTCGAGACGTCTTCCGCGGAAACCGGGTTTGCATATACGGCTGGCGCATCGTCGTGCGAGAGGCCCAGGCAGGCGAAAACAAGCCAGGCCGACTCGTCGATCGCATTGTCGGTGCCATGCCCATAGGTAAGCTCGGCCGCTTCAAAGCGGCCGGCAATGTCCCGGATGAGTTGCTCGACGTTCATGCCGCGCGAATCTATCACGCTCATGGTCGTTCTGCCTGTAGAATTGCCGCCTGATACTCCGTTGTTAATTGATCAAAGATATGAGCCCCAGAAATATTATCGTTGCCGTGGCATTGGCCATCGCACTTGCCGCTGGCGTGTTTGTCGCAGCGCGGAATCAGGCACCGGTTGCACCGACGACCGCGCTTGCACTGCCGGCACCCAAACCAGTACCGGCGTTTTCGCTCGTCAACCAGTTTGGGGAGCCGGTCGATCAGTCTGTCTTCGAAGGTCAGTGGGACCTCGTGTTTTTCGGATTCACCCACTGCCCGGATATTTGTCCGACGACGCTGCAAGTCCTCGCGACGGCGAAAAAGGCGCTTGCAGACCAGGGTCATGAGACAATTCCGCGAATCGTCCTCGTCAGTGTCGATCCCGAGAGAGACTCGCCGCAGATTCTGGGCCAGTACATCGACTATTTTGGCGATGGCAACCTTGGGCTTACCGGCACACTCGAGGAAATCCGGAAACTGACCGGAGGGCTCGGGATCTTTTTTGAGAAGCAAGCTGCCGACGGCGAGAACTACTCGGTCGACCACTCGGCTGCCGTGCTTGTCATCGATCCTGATGGCGGATTCCACTCAGTGTTTAGCGGCCGCCACGTTGTGGACAACTTTGTCCATGATCTGCCGATTCTCATGGGCGACCGATAATGCGTCTCTGGGTCGTTATGCTGGCAGTGGCTCTGGTCGCCTGCGGCTCACCCAAGCCACCGCTGGAAATCAGCGAACTGGAAGTCACGAAGCCCATACCGGGCAGGCACATGAGCGCCGGGTTCTTTATTCTCACGAACAACACCGATGAAGTCATCAGCATTACCGGCGTCGACAGCCCGCAATTTGCACGTGTTGAAATTCATGAGACAACAGTGACGGATGGTGTGTCACGCATGCGCGAACTCGACGTGCTTGAGGTGCCCGCGCAGGGCAGCGTTGTTCTGGAGCGCGGTGGCAAACACCTGATGCTGATGCAGGCGCAGGACATCGGTGATTCGGTGACGCTGCAATTCGTCAGCGGTGACTCACCCGTGCTGTCCGTCGACTATATATTTCCAAAGGAAAATCGATGATGGCCAAAGCATTCGTACTGCTGCAGTACCTGCTGCCGCGTCACTGGCTCACAGCGCTGATCTGGCGTATTGCGCGAGTTCGTCACACAGGTACCAAGAACTTTCTCATCACGAAATTCTCCAGCGCCTTCGACGTTAATCTCGAAGAAGTGAAACTCAATGTGCCGGGCGACTTTGCGACGTTCAACGATTTCTTCATTCGCGAACTCGCCGACGATGCACGCCCGATCGACGCTGACGACGATGCCATCGTGTCGCCCGTCGACGGTACTGTCAGCTTTGCCGGCACAATTAGCGGTGACAGCATCTTCCAGGCCAAGGGCATCGACTATTCGCTGGACGACCTCCTCGCGACCGATACTGATCAAGCCGAACATTACATCGACGGCAGTTTTGCGACGATTTACCTCGCGCCATACAACTACCATCGTGTGCATGCGCCGATCGCCGGCGAACTGGTGGCCGCGCGTTACGTACCTGGCGACCTGTTCAGTGTCAATGAAGCAACAGTCTCCAGTCTCGACGGACTGTTTCGCCGCAACGAACGCCTGGTCATGCACTTTCGCACCGCGAGCGGTCCGGCAGTGTTGATCTTCGTTGGTGCGCTCAACGTCGGTAGCATCTCGACGCCCTGGACCGGCGAGATCCGACCGCGCAAGACCGGCGTCGTGGATGCACTGGAACTGTCCGGGCACCCTGCTCAAGTCCAAAAAGGCGATTTGCTGGGCTGGTTCAATATGGGTTCTACCGTGATCCTGCTGCTGCCGAAGGGTACGTGCGCATGGGATGACGAGCTCAAACCCGGTGAGACGCTGAAGATGGGTGTGGAAATCGGCGAACTGAAGAGCGCCACTGGGTGAGCGACTGGCGGCCTGCATCCGGCCCGGAAGCCGCGGCCAGCCGTGCTGTATTGATGCGCCGCTTGCGCGCCTCGTTTTGAAGAGGCCGGGGTCCTCGAAGTCGATACGCCGGCGCTCAGCTCCGCTGCCGTTAGCGACACCCAGATCGAGAGTTTTGAGATTGCCGATAGTGCTGTCAGCAAACGGCCGCTGTTCCTGCACACCTCGCCCGAATTCTGCATGAAGCGCCTCCTGGCTGACGGCTATCCCGACATATTTTCGATCTGCCGCGTATTTCGGGACGGCGAGGCAGGACGCAGACACCAGCCCGAATTCACAATGATCGAGTGGTACCGCCTCGGCATGAAGCTCGGCGACATCATCGACGACACCCTGCAGGTCATTCAGCGCGCTCTCGATGGCAAGGCACCTGTTGCCGAACCTGTGCAGCGCGACTACCGCGAAGCCGTTCTCGACGCGACAGGACTGGACCCGCTCAGCGCGGACACCCAATCGCTGGCGAGTGCTGTCGGCGCGGACGATCGACTGCGCGCCGCAATCGGTGAGGAAAAAGACGACTGGCTGGATCTGCTGCTGGCGACCCGCGTTGTTCCGGGCTTCGCGAATGACCGGCTGACCGTCTTGAAACACTACCCGGCCAGTCAGGCGGCACTGGCTCGACTCTGCCCGGCCGACCCGCGCGTCGCCGATCGTTTCGAGGTTTTTCTTGGCCCCGTCGAACTGGCCAATGGCTATGTAGAACTCGCAGACGCTACCGAACAGTTGGCGCGCATTGCTGCGGACAACGAGGCCCGTACCAGGCGCGGACGCCCCGTTCGTCCGGTCGACTCGAACCTGATCGCCGCCCTTGAATCCGGGCTCCCCGAGTGCGCCGGGGTCGCAATGGGCTTCGAACGCTTGCAAATGATCCACGACAAGACCGACGATATACGCAACGTACTCACTTTTGCTTTCGAGCCTGACGAATGATCAAGACAGATTACGAACTTCTGGATTCTCAACTGCATGCCCTGCTTGACGGGGAAAGCGATCCGTTGGCGGCAACAGGCAACTTTGTCGCGCTGCTTTATAACGCGCTTTCAGAAATCAACTGGCTGGGCGTCTACGTGCTGCGTGACGACGAACTCGTCCTCGGACCGTTCCAGGGGAAACCCGCGTGTGTGCGCATCTCGCTCGATGAAGGTGTGTGTGGCGCGGCAGCATCAACACTGGAAACGCAGCGCGTCGCCGACGTCCATGCGTTTCCCGGTCATATCGCCTGCGATGTGGAGTCTCGTTCGGAACTGGTGGTGCCGTTGATTGTGCATGACCAGCTAATCGGCGTACTCGATATCGACAGCCCGATTACGCGGCGCTTCAGCGTAAAAGACCAGGCTGGCGTAGAGAAATTGTGCCAGACTTTTTGCGCGTTGCAGGAGACGCGCAAGTACTTTATTTGACGCGCGACACGTACTCGCGAGAGCGGGTATCGACCTTGATTGTCTCACCCTGATCCACGAACAACGGCACGCGCACAACAGCACCCGTCGACAGGGTCGCCGGCTTAACGCCACCACTCGCCGTGTCGCCCTTCACACCGGGATCTGTCTCGGTGATTTCGAGTTCGACAAAGTTGGGCGCCGAAACGATCAGCGGCGAATTATTCCAAAGCGTGACTCCGCAGACATCACCGTCGCTGATCCAGTCTTTCGCGTCACCCACAGCCTCGGCATCGGCGGCATACTGCTCAAACGTATCCTGAACCATGAAGTGCCAGAATTCGCCGTCGGCGTAGAGGTACTGCATTTCGGTGTCCATGACATCAGCCGCTTCAACCGACTCGCCGGATTTGAAGGTCTTGTCGACCGTCTTGCCCGTTTTCAGGTTCCGGATACGAGCACGATTGAACGCCTGGCCTTTGCCTGGTTTTACGAACTCGTTGTCGACGATAATGCACGGATCGCCGTCGATAATGATGCGCAGGCCCGACTTGAACTCGTTAGTGCTGTAATTTGCCATGGTTGTCGCTCTTGAAAGCCAATCCGCCGGTGGGTGGCGAGGCGCTATGATACCGGAGTGACAGCGCCGCGCCAGCCGAATTTTCGAGCCAAAATCGCGCCAAATCGGGCGGAAACAAGATACAGGTCACGGTTTTGGACTCCGGGTCGGGACTACCCCGCCGACAGTGTCTAGACTCCTAAGTTCTTGACAGAATATGGACATCACGGGGATTCACCCGGTTTACCAGGGAATTGGATTTGAACGGGCGCCAAAGCATCTCAATAGCTGTCCTGACGGACAATCAGGACGACGTCGAACTGATTAACGGTGCACTGCGCGACGCGGGCCACGCAGCACATTGTCACTGGATAGCCAGTTCCAATCGACTGGCCGATACGTTGGCTGCTGAGCTTGTTGAACTCCTTATTCTGAACTGCGACCGCTACCCCGATTCCATTCGCCAGGTGGTCAAACAGAAAGACTGCTACAACCCGGAAGTCCCGGTCATCGCCATGCAGAAACATGCCGATGAAGAAGGCATCGAATCCGCCATGCGTTCCGGCGCCTGTGACCTGGTTTCCACGGGACTCAAGAAACGCCTGCAGTCCGTCGTGTCACGTGAATTGCGCGCACTGCGCGTTGAACGCGCGCTGAACTCCACCATCCAATCCGCGACCGAGTACAAGAAACACCTCAAGCACCACATGTCCTCGTCGGCCAGTAGCTACGCTCTGGTTCAGGAAGGCATATTTACCGACGTCAATGAGGCCTGGTTGAAGCAGTTCAAACTGACGGACAGAGGCGAGCTGCTCGGCCTGCCAATCATGGACTATTTTGAGCCCGAAAGCCGCGCGGCACTCAAGGGTGCGCTGATCGCGACGATAGCGGGCAAGTGGCAAAAAGACGAGAAGCTGATCGTCAAGGCCCACATTGACTCGGGAGAGGCAGAAGACCTGCGCCTCGAATTCCGCAAGATCGATCTCGACGATGGTCCCAATGTGCAGATTCGCATTGCTCCGCAATTGAAAGTTGCGGGGGAGCCCACCAAGCTCGTCCACGACGCGCTCAAACGCGACCCGACGATGCTGTTCTTCCACAGGGCACAGTTTCTCGAACGAATTACCAAGCGGCTGAAACGCAAACCCGGGTCCGGCACGCATTGTCTTGTCTATATCAAACCCGACAACTTCGGCGCGATTCGTGAAAAGGTCGGCATCATCCAGTCGGAAGAGATCCTCGCCCAGTTTGCAGAGGTCGTGCGCAAGCGCATGCACCCACGCGATGTTGCTGGGCGCTTCGAAGGCACTTCGATCATGGTGTTGCTGGAACGCGGTAGTGCCCGTGACGCCCAGGTCTGGGGCAAACAGCTCATCGACCATCTCGCGACAATTACCTTCGAGGTTGGGGACACGTCGACACAGATGAGCTGCACAGTTGGCGCGTGTGGCGTCAGTGAAGTCTTCAGCAACCTCGAAGAATTCGTAACCGCGACTGTCAGCGCCTATGAACTTGGCAAGGAAGCCGGCGGCAGCACATCATTCCTGAGTGAATCGGCCGACGAAGATACGAAACAGCGCGAGTTCGACGCCATCTGGGTCAAACACCTCAAGTCCGCATTGATGGACAATCGCTTCCGTCTTGCACAACTGCCGATCGCCGGACTGCGCAGCGACTCGATCCAGATGTACGACCTGCTGGTCCGTATGATCGACGAGCAAAACAACTCCGTATTGCCCTCCGAATTCATTCCGGCAGCCGAACGCAACAACATGATGAAGAACATCGACCGCTGGATGTTGACTGCGGCCATGGATTTTTGCGCCAACAGTGACGCCGATCGCGTGTTCGTCCGCCTGTCGAGGCAGTCCATTACTGATTCGAGCACGCCGGCATGGATGCAACAGAAGATGGATGAGAGCAGCTTCGATTGCTCACGTCTCGTCGTGCAGGTTCCAGAGACCGACGCTGCAAAACACATCAAGCACACCCGCGAACTCGTGAAGCACACGCGCAAGCTCGGCATTGGCTTTGCCATTGAGCACTATGGTGTCGATCAGGAACGCTTCCAGATTCTCGATATTCTGAAGCCCGACTACATCAAGATCGATGGCGAACTCATGCACACATTGATGACCGACGAGTCCATGCAGAGTGCCGTCAGCAAAATCGTCAAAGCCGCACAGGCACGCGAGATCAAAACGATTGCCGAGCGTGTCGAAAACGCGAACGCTATGGCCGTACTCTTCCAACTCGGACTCGACTTCATGCAGGGACATTATGTCCACGAGCCTGAAGTGGTCCTGCAGAAGCGCGATAGCGGCGTAACCAATACGCTCGACGAACTGACAGCCGCGCACGCCACTTGACCCGCAAAAAGTGTGACGCACGTCACACAGTGCCCTTGGAACCACCCGCTAACGATCTTTGGACCGTAAAAACTAGAATGGCCTTGTAGCTACAGATGCGCATTTATTTTACTCTGCGTCATACAAGGACACCGGGGTGCATGAAGTGAAGAAGACTCTTTATCCGTACAAGACCATGGATCGCGCGACGACGCGTGCTCTACTGCCACTTGTTGCAATCAGCGGTAGCCTGGCCGTGACGCCGGCTGCAGCGCTGGAACTGGGCGAACTGACTGTTCATTCCAGCCTGGGTCAACCCCTGCGGGCGAGTATCGCTTACGCGCTGGCGCCCAACGAGATGTTGAGTAATTCCTGTGTCGCGGTCGGCGGTGGGCGTTCGACGGGCGGCTTGCCAGGCATCGGTAAGAGCGCCGTCGGCATCACGGATAGCGCTATCTTTATTTCCGGCGAGACCATCGTGCGTGAGCCCATGCTGAGCACGCGCGTGACGATCAACTGCCCCTACACCCCGAACCTCAGCCGCGAGTACATGTTGTTTATCGACCCGGCGACGGTTGCGCCAGTGATTGCTGCACCTGTCGCGGCCCCGGTTGTTGCAGACACCGTGCAGCCCGCAGCGCAGACGACCCCTCGGCGCGCAAGA
Source organism: uncultured Gammaproteobacteria bacterium (assembly GCA_963722775.1). Taxonomy (GTDB): domain Bacteria; phylum Pseudomonadota; class Gammaproteobacteria; order Steroidobacterales; family Woeseiaceae; genus UBA1847. Next base: position 188,571 of record CAVROF010000014.1, on the reverse strand, counting down.
ACAACCCCGGTGGACACCACGCCGATCGGACAATCGACCCGCTACCAGGTGAAGGCCGGCGAAACGCTCGGCGAAATCGCCGGACGAATTGAAAACCGCTCGATGAGCCTCTGGCCTGCAGTTAACGCCATATTCGAAGTGAACCCCGATGCGTTCATCGACAACGACCCGAACAAACTCAAGGCCGGCAGTTGGCTGACGATTCCGAGCTTCGATGGCTCGGTACCCTCGGTTGCCGACACTGCCGCACCCGCCGAAGTAGTCGATGGCTCTGTCTACGAACCGCCGATTCTTGACGAGATCACCGAGCCTGTCGCCGCGGAAGGCGCCGTTGAGGAAACGGTCATTCAGGCAACGGTCATTGAGGAAACGGTCGCCACGGACAGCCTCAGCGAAATGCGGCCAGGCGACGTGGTTTTTGAAAGCACGGTCCTCATTCCAGACACCGAGCTTGAAGGCCCGGCAACGACGTCCGAATCTCCGAACGTTACGACGGCCGCCATCGTGACCGAACCGAGTGGTGAATCAACGTCGATGCTTGCGTGGTTCGTCGGCGGTGGTGTCGCAATTCTCGGCCTGCTCGTCCTGTTTGGTCGTCGCATCCGTAAGCGCTTCGGGTCGACCCCCGTTGGCGCCGTTGCGGCCACTGCTGCGAGTTTCGAACAGGATGTTGCTGATTACGATATCGAGGATGATTCTCCCACCGAGGAGAACCTGGCACTTGATGCCGACCTCGTTCTGGGAACCGGCCTATCGCAAGGTACCGACATGGATATCGCGCAGGACTTCGGCTTCGCAGCGACGACAAACGTCGACATCGAACTGCCGTTCGAGCCGGAACCGACGATTAGCGAGACCGACGTCCTGCCAGCGGCGCGCGGCACAGTGGAGTCGATCCTCGAGAGCGAAGTGCTTCCCGACGACGACGACTACGATATGTCGGTCATCATGGATGCCACCAAGATGCCACAGCACGAAGAAGTGACCGAGCGCGACCTGAAGGCCGTCGAAGTTGAGTCAAACGACGAGACGCTGAATACCGATAACTACACGATCAGCAATGAAGTCGATTTCGACATTATCGAGCAGGATTACGAAGAGGAAATGACTGCAACACAGGCACTGAACGTCGAGATCGCCCGTGCGGCCGCCGATCTGAGAGCGACGCTCGATGAAGCAGAAGACCCAACGGCAGAAATGCCGCTGGCCACGGTCACGGAACTCGATGTCACGGCTGAAATGCCCGTCCAGGAAGAAGACGATTCGATCGAGACGGTCTCGCAGACCGATCCCGGCGATACGGCAGCCGTAACGGTCAACATGTCCGCAGACGACAAAACGGCAGAAATGCCGGTCGCGAACGACGACGAGACGGCCGAGACAGCCGAGATGGAAATCTCGGGCGGTAAAATCGGGTAACGGGGTACCGTTACTCGACGCCGACGAGGCGCTCTACCTTACGCCAGCCCTTCGGCAGCATGCTGCCACGTAGTGCCCTGTCACCGTAGTAATCATCAAGGTCATTCCACCTGATCGTCATCTTGCGCGTTCCCGTGTAAACCTCGAGGTGTCCGTCTTCGGGCACCACAGCGGCTGCGACCATCTTTTCAACACCGCTTTTGTATTTCGGACCCGGAATATTGATGAGCTTGTTGCCTTTGCCCTTGGCAAGTTCGGGCAGCTCTTCCATCTCGAATAACAACAGTCGGCCAATGGAACTTATGGCCGCAATCAGGCATTCCTTATCTGCTGGTACGCGTGCCGGCACGACGGCTTTGCCGCCCACCGGGACACGCAGCACTGCCTTACCGGCCTTGTTGCGTGAGACCAGATCAGTGAGCGTGGCGATGAATCCATAGCCGGCATCACTGGCGAGCAGGTATTTCTGTTCGCTGTCGCCGATCATCGCGCCGCAGAACGCACCACCATCGGGTGGCTTGAAACGGCTGGACAGCGGCTCGCCCTGCCCGCGCGCCGACGGCAATGTGCCTGCCACGACGCTGTACACACGTCCCGTGCTGTCCAGAAACATCGCGAGCTGATTGCTGCGACCCTGCGCAGACGCCAGGAAGCTGTCGCCCGAACGATAGTTCAGCGTTTCCGGGTCGATCTCGTGGCCTTTTGCGGCACGCGCGTAGCCGGCCTGGGACAGCACCACCGTCACTGGCTCGCTGGCGACCAGTTGCGTCTCGTCCAGGGCCTGCGCCGCTTCGCGTTGAACAATCTCGGTGCGGCGTTCGTCGCCATAGGCTTTTGCATCTTCGAGAATCTCTTTCTTGATGAGCGTCTTGAGCCGCGCCGCACTATTGAGCGTCTTCTCAAGCAGGCCGCGTTCTTTCTGCAATTCGTCCTGCTCGCCCTTGATCTTGAATTCCTCGAGCTTGGCAAGATTGCGCAGACGCAGGTTGAGGATGGCTTCAGCCTGGATATCCGACAGCTTAAAGCGCTTCATCAGTACCGGCTTCGGCTCGTCTTCTTCACGGATGATCGCGATGACTTCGTCGATACTGAGGTAGGCCACCAGCAGGCCATCCAGGATGTGCAGGCGATCGTTGACGATCTGCAGGCGATGGCCGAGGCGATTCCTGACGGTCTCTTTACGGAACGTCAGCCACTCCTTGAGCATCTCCACCAGGTTGAACATTCGTGGCCGGCCATCGAGGCCGATAATGTTCATGTTGACCCGCAGCGTGCGCTCCAGCGACGTCGTCGAAAACAGGTGCGACATGAGCTGGTCGACATCGACACCGCGTTTCTTGCTGATGACGAGACGCGTCGGGTCCTCGTGGTCTGACTCGTCGCGAAGATCGTCCACCTGCGGCAACTTCTTGGCACGCATCTGCGCCGCGATCTGCTCCTGGATCTTGGCTCCCGAGATCTGGTACGGCAGCGACGTGATGACGATATCCGTGCCTTCCATCTTGTAGGCCGCCCGCAGTCGCAGCGTGCCACCGCCGGTCGTATAGATTTCGCGGATGTCGTCCTGCGATGAAACCAGTTCCCCACCCGTTGGGAAATCCGGTCCCTTGATGTGCTTCATGAGCTGGGCGATCGTTGCCTTCGGATTGTCCAGCAGGTGTATGAGTGCGCTCGTCACTTCATTGAGATTGTGCGGCGGCACGTCGGTCGACATGCCGACGGCAATGCCCGCCGTGCCATTGAGCAGCAGGTTCGGCAGGCGCGCCGGCAATACGACGGGCTCCTTGAGCGTGCCATCGAAGTTCGGCGCCCAGTCGACCGTGCCCTGCCCGAGTTCCTGCAACAGGCTCTTGGCATACGGGGCGAGGCGCGACTCGGTGTAGCGCATTGCGGCAAACGATTTCGGGTCGTCGGTCGACCCCCAGTTTCCCTGTCCGATGACGATCGGGTAGCGATACGAGAAGTTCTGCGCCATCAGCACCATGGCCTCGTAACACGCGGAGTCGCCGTGCGGATGGAACTTGCCGATGACGTCGCCAACGGTGCGAGCCGATTTCTTGGGCTTCGAGCTTGCCGAGAGACCCAGTTCGCTCATTGCATAGATGATTCGACGCTGTACCGGCTTCAGCCCGTCGCCAATCTGTGGCAGCGCACGATCGAGGATGACGTACATCGAGTAATCCAGGTACGCACGCTCGGTGTACTCCTTGAGCGGCTGCTGCTCAACGCCCTCGAGGTTCAGAGTATTTTGCATGGATGTCATATTTCTGCCAGGTTGCCCTTGGATTCAAGCCAGGTGCGGCGGTCTTTGGAGCGCTTCTTGGCGAGCAGCATGTCCATAAGCTGATCGGTCTTGTCGTGCCCGCTGATCGTAAGTTGCACAAGGCGGCGCGTGTCGCGATTCATCGTGGTGTCACGCAGCTGCTCGGGATCCATCTCGCCGAGACCCTTGAAGCGTGTGACCGTCACCTTGCCTTTCTTCTTTTCCGCCTCGATGCGATCGAGGATGCCTTTGCGCTCACCTTCGTCGAGCGCATAAAACACTTCCTTACCGACGTCGACGCGATAGAGCGGCGGCATCGCGACATACACATGACCTGCAAGGATCAATTCGCGGAAGTGTCTCAGGAACAAAGCACATAGCAGGGTCGCGATGTGCAGGCCGTCGGAGTCGGCATCCGCCAGGATGCAGACCTTGTGGTAACGCAGGCCGCTGATATCGTCAGTTCCAGGATCGACACCGAGCGCAACGGATATATCGTGCACCTCGGCCGACGCAAGAATCTCGGCTGTATCGACTTCCCAGGTATTCAGGATCTTGCCGCGGAGCGGCATTATCGCCTGTGTCCTGCGATCGCGAGCCTGCTTGGCAGAGCCGCCGGCTGAGTCACCCTCAACAAGGAACAGCTCGCAAAGCTCTGGCTCCTGCGAGGTACAGTCAGCCAGCTTGCCCGGTAATGCCGGTCCCGAAACGATCTTCTTGCGCACGACTTTCTTGGCTGACTTGAGGCGCTTTTGCGCCTTGGTAATCGCCAGCTGTGCGATGAGGTCGCCGGTTTCCGGATGCTGGTTCAGCCACAACGAAAAATTGTCCTTGATAACGCCCGCGACGAATGCTGCTGATTCGCGCGATGACAGTCGTTCCTTGGTCTGCCCCGAGAACTGCGGATCTTCGAGCTTGGTGCTCAACACGAAGCTGAGCCCGTCCCAGACATCTTCCGGTGCCAGCGCCACACCGCGCGGCAGCAGATTCCGGAAATCACAAAACTCGCGTAGCGCGTTGGTCAAGCCGGTGCGCAAGCCATTAACGTGCGTGCCACCCTGCGGCGTCGGAATCAGGTTAACGTAGCTCTCCGTGACGGATGGCCCACCATCGGTCGTCCATACCAGCGCCCAGTCAATCGCTTCGTTGTTGCCTTTCAGGCTGCCGGAGAAGGGCTCGGCCGGCAGGGTCTCGCCCCCGCCGATGGCTTCAAGCAGGTACTGCTCAAGCCCGCCTTCGTACTGCCACTCGAACTTCTCTTTGGGCTTCTCGACTTTCAGGCTGACCTTCAGTCCGGGGCAAAGCACCGCTTTTGCGCGCAATGTGTGCTTTAAGCTCTTGACCGAAATCTTGGTCGTGTCGAAGTATTGCTCGTCCGGCCAGAAGCGGATCGTAGTGCCGGTGTTGGTTTTGCCAACCTTGCCAACGACCTCAAGCTTGCCGCGTTTCTTGCCGCTGGCGAAGGACATGTTGTATTCCTGCCCACCGCGACGAATCCACACTTCGAGGTTTTTCGATAAAGCGTTGACGACCGATACACCGACGCCGTGCAGCCCGCCTGAGTATTGGTAATTCTCGTTGGAGAATTTTCCGCCGGCGTGCAGGCGCGTCAGGATGAGCTCGACGCCCGGGATCTTTTCCTTCGGGTGCTTGTCGACGGGCATGCCGCGACCATCGTCGCTGACCTCCATCGAACCATCCTTGTAGATCGTGACGTCGATCTTCTTGCAGTGACCCGCAAGGGCTTCGTCGACGGAGTTATCGACAACTTCGTGCGCCAGGTGATTCGGGCGTGAAGTGTCGGTATACATGCCCGGCCGGCGCCGGACAGGCTCAAGTCCGCTGAGGACTTCAATGTCCGCAGCGTCGTATCGTTTAGTCATCGATTAGAGTGCAAGATTAGAAACCACCAGATTGTGCCCGGCGGGATTCTAGCCTTAATCGAGATCGTTGACGAGGGATTCCCGGATATTGGCGGGAACCGGGCGGATTTCGACGCGACAGTTATCGTGATCGATCCCGGCGGTCAGCGCGGCGCCATCCTTAAGAGACGCTGCCTGCTCAGGTGGCAGCTCGAAACGCAGAAAATGCACGGCAGATGTTTTGTCTTCATCCGCGCGTTCGAGGTCCTCATCGGCGATGGCGAACACCCGGTCGAAGTCAGCAACCTGCACGTAGACTCGGTCCTCGATGCCCACCAGCTGCGTTAACATGGCACGCCGCTCTTCCGCTTCTGCAAACTCGATCATAAACGTCGCCTTCCAGTTGCTTCCGTCGGGAATCAGCGGATTGTAGGCATCCAGCTCCTCATTGATGCCATCGGCTTCGAAGATGCGCTCGATGCGCAGCATCTCCTGCACCTGGTATTGCATCGTAAGGCGATCTTCAAAATACAGCGCGGCATTGGTACCGAGCGCAAGTCGGCGGTCGCGCTTGTGCGCGAGCACTTTGTCTCGAAACGCCGGGCGTGACTCGGCATATTGCTCGAGGCTGAATAAATCGTCTCGCTTAAGTTTTTGCATCAGATTCCGTAGGCTTTGCGCAGCAGGCTCATTGGGTTATTGGCTGAATGGTCGTCAAGATCCTGCACGATTTGCTCTGCGGCCATCGGGCAGTCACTCGTGAAATGATCCGCACCGCTCTTCTTGAGTTTGTTCACAACCGGCCGGGCGATCTTTTTCGAAATATCGTGAAACTCTTTTTTGACAGCGTAGGTGCCGTCATGTCCCGAACAACGCTCGATGACGTCGACGCTGGTGTCCGGCACCAGTTCAAGGGCATCGCGCGTCTTCAGTCCGATATTCTGTACTCGCAGGTGACAGGGGACCTGGTACGTCACTTTGCCAAGCGGACCAGCGAAGTCCGTCTTCAACAGACCATCCTTGTGCCGCAGCATCAGGTATTCGAACGGGTCGTACATGGCATCACGAACTTTGATGACATCCGCGTCGTCCGGGAACATCAGTGGCAATTCCTGCTTGAACATCAATGTGCAGGACGGGATCGGCGTCACGATGTCCCAGCCCTCATCGACCATCGCGGCAAGAATCGGAACGTTGACCTCTTTCGCCTTCGCGACTGCTTCAAGGTCACCGAGCTCCAGCTTCGGCATGCCGCAGCAAACTTCCTTGCTGGCCATACGCATTGCAATATCGTTGTGCTCAAACACGGCAACCAGGTCTTCGTTGACTGCCGGATGATTGCGATTGCAGTAGCACGTTGTGTACAGGGCTACCTTGCCGGTCGTGCCCGCGGCTGGCTTTGCGTCAGCTGCTGGCTCGTCCGTCAAGCGGGACAGACGCTTACGCGCTGTCTTCGAGTGGTAAGGAGGAACGGGTGCATTCTTGTGCACGCCCAGCGTCTTCTCCAGCAATGCACGTCCGGCCTTGCTGCGATTCGTCGCGTTAACGGCGTTCACCACGACCGGTATGCCGGCGAGCTTGCCTACCTTGTCGGTCGCACTGAGAATCTTGTCGCGCGTTGATGCGCCTTCTTTTTTAAAGCGTGCGGCCTTGGCGCGCAGCATCAGGTGCGGGAAGTCGACGTTCCATTCGTGCGGCGGCACATACGGGCACTTGGTCATGTAGCACATGTCGCACAGGTAACAGTGGTCAACCACCTGCCAGTAATCATCTTTGGCGACGCCGTCGACTTCCATCGTGTCCGATTCGTCAACGAGGTCGAACAGGGTCGGAAACGAATGGCAGAGGTTGAAACAGCGGCGACAACCGTGACAGATATCGAATACCCGTTCGAGCTCTTTGAACAGCGAATCGTCGTCGTAGAATTCGTCAGACCGCCAGTCGAGCGGGTGACGTGTAGGCGCCTCGAGGCTGCCTTCGCGTTGGCTCATGGAATGTTAGCCGGGCCTTGCGGCCCGGCTATCCAGATAGAATTAATCGTCGAGTGAGTCCAGAGCTTTCTGGAAACGGTTGGCGTGTGAACGCTCGGCCTTGGCCAGCGTCTCGAACCAGTCCGCAATCTCGTCAAAATCCTCGTCGCGGGCCGTCTTGGCCATGCCCGGGTACATATCGGTGTACTCGTGCGTCTCGCCGGCAATGGCTGCAGCGAGGTTTTGCGACGTTGGTCCAATCGGCAGACCCGTAGCCGGATCGCCCGTCTCTTCGAGGTATTCGAGATGGCCGTGTGCATGGCCGGTCTCACCCTCGGCCGTGGAACGGAACACAGCGGCGACGTCGTTGTAGCCTTCAACGTCTGCTTTTGCTGCGAAATACAGATAGCGGCGGTTAGCCTGCGATTCACCGGCAAATGCGTCTTTCAGATTGCCTTCAGTCTTGCTGCCTTTCAGGGACATTTCTTTTCCTCTCGCAATTTAGAATCGGTCCAGAGCCGAATACTGTATTGCCGCGTCGAACGGCTGTCAATTGTGGTTTCTGGCAGGTCGTTGACGACTGTCGGGCCGCGCTGTAGCTTAGCCAACCATGACATCACCTAAGAAATTCAATCTCGAGAAATCACTCGCAGAGCTCGAAGAACTCGTCGAGGAACTCGAATCCGGCGACCTGCCCCTCGAAAAGGCCATGAAAAAATTCGAGGAAGGTATCAAGCTCACGCGCGGCTGCCAGACCGCGCTCAAGGAAGCCGAGCAGAAGGTGGAAATTCTTCTCAAGAGCGCAGGCGGCGAAGACCTCAAAGAATTCGAAGTCGACGTCGACTGACTGTGGCAGGGCCTCCCTGACTGTGGGAGGGCGTCCCTGACTGTGGGAGGGCCTTCAGGCCCGATCGCGGCTAAAGCCGCTCCTGCACCTACTCTTGCATCAGAGTCATCAGGGCCAGAACGGTGGACTCCACGCCTGCCTTGACCGACGGCTCCGGCGAGATCTTGAACAACGGCGAGTGATGACTCGGCACAGGCGTTCCGCCTGCTGCTTCCGCGTCAAAGTCTTCCTGAGGCGTTCCGCCGATCGCCCAGTAGACGCTGGAAATCTCCGGATCCTGTGTGAAGAACGGAAAGTCCTCCGCGCCCATGCCTTTCGTCGGGATATCCACGACCGCGTCGTCACCCATACCCTCGACCCAGGCTGCACGCAGGCGGCGAACCAGAGATGCGTCGTTGACGACGGGTGGCACGCTCTCATTCGAAATAATGACCTCGGGGAGCTTGTCCTCAGGCAGGCCTGCGACGCGCCCCATGTTCTCGGCAATTCGAACGATGCCGTCGAGCAGTATCTTGCGCGTCTCCGGACTCGTATTGCGCACCGTCAGCTGCAGGTGTGCACGGTCGGAGATGATGTTGTGCTTGGTTCCTGAGTGGAACGACCCGACGGTCACGACGCCAGGGTCACGCGGCGACAGCTCCCGAGAAACCAGCGTCTGCAGGGCGAGAACAATCTGGCTGCCGAGCACGATCGGATCCTTGCCACGATGTGGGCTGGCACCATGTGCGCCCACGCCATGAATAATAATGTCGACCGTATCGGCGCCGGCATACGGACTGCCCTCCTGGACGTTGATGATGCCAGCGACACCTGAGGACGAGACGTGAAAAGCGAGCGCGTAATCGGGCTTGCCGAAGCGCTCCCAAATCTGATCATCGCGCATGGCGCGGGCACCCAGCACGCGCTCCTCGGCGGGCTGGACCACCAGCATCAGGGTTCCGGTCCAATCGTCCTTGTGCGCCACCATATGCCGCGCCGTGCCAACCAGGCTCGTAATGTGCACATCGTGCCCACAGGCATGCATGACGAACACTTCATTTCCTGTGATCGGGTCTGTCTGCTTTGCACGAGACGCGTTCTTGAGCCCGGACTTTTCTTCTACAGGAAGCCCGTCCATGTCGGCTCGCATCATGACCAGCGGGCCGTCACCATTCTTGAGGATCGCGACAACGCCGGTGCCACCCACGCCTTCGGTCACCTCGTAGCCGACCAGGCTGAGCTCCATAGCCATGCGCCGCGCCGTTTCGGTCTCGACGGTTGACAGCTCGGGATTGCGGTGGAAATGATCGAACAACTCGGCGAGGTGCTCGTCGTAGTCACTTTGGATGCTGTCGCTGAGCTCGCCGGCGAATACAGGTAAAGAAAAGAGGAATGCCGACAGGCAGATTGCGCGCTTGATCATGGTGACTCCCTGGTTGCGTCAGGGGGCTGAGTGTAACCCCAAATCAGCGGCCGAAACTAACGAACGACAGGTGTAGCGCAAAATCAGGCGCGGCGCCGGCAGCGATATCCTCGACAATAGCGAAGCGCAGAAGCGTTCGCTGCAGACGAACATCGGCACCAAATGCGAGCTGGAACGTGGTGCCACCCAGCTCGTCAAGATTGGCATTGAAGTAAGGACCCTGCACGTGGAGCTGGGTCGCGAGTGCCAGTCGCTTCGTTGCCTGCCAGCGGAGTGCCGCCCCGCCATAGGGCACGGCACTGCGTTGCAGCTCGGCCATCACCTCGCCGTCACCCAAGCGCAAGCACGCCGACAAAGCCCGAGTAGCTGAGGTCACGATCGAAAAAGCTGGTGACACTGCCACCGTATAGGCCGAGTGACAGATCTGCGGCACCACTGCCGGTCAGCTTGTCGGGATCGCCGGTCGGTGCTTTGACACCGGCACGCAGCGTTGCCTTTCCCAGCTTCATCGCGGCCGAGAGCTGTATGTCACCGAGTCCGGAAGTCGGGGTACTGGTATCGAACAGCACCGTGCCCTGCCTTTCGAAAAAGAGCTGGTACTGATCATCAGGACCATCGCGGGTTGAATTGGGCAGGCCGACGAGGTTGTGGAAGTTATAGATGAGGCTGTCGAGGAAGCCTTCCGAGTGGCGCACATAAGGCACGTCAATACCAAACTCGAAGCGCTCGCCTACCCGGCGTCGCAACGACAGGCTAAGAACATGGCTCTCCACATCGATGACCAGCCGCTCGGTGAGCCTGTCTGCATCATCTGCGTCGTTGGCCATGTCGTAGCTAATGCCGAACTCGAGGCGACCCGGCTCCACCAGCTCGCCTGTTTGAAAGGTCGGCAAACCAAAGATCTGGAGGAACGGATTGTGGTTGCGGATGGGGAATGAATCTGCCCGGTAATCCTCGGCATGAGCAGGTATGAAGCCGCAGGCTATGAGCGCGACTGACAGGAAGACCTTATGCATAGTACGAATGCTTACCCGAACCACCGATTCGGGCTATACACACAAATACGTAGGTGTAAGCTCCCGGCAGGTTATTCACATTGGATGTCAGCCACCTGACACTTTCCTGCGGTGGGCGCGACGGATAACACTCCCTCACACGCCTGCGGCTATGGATTCAGGAGCGTTATCCGCCACGCCCGTCCACGCATGTACCGGGTTCCGGAAGTACCGCTACACCTTGGTCAAAGGCGGGGAGGGAGCAGGTAGCCGAATCCATAGCCGAGTTGGCAATCTGATGAAATTACGTGGCGAGGACGGAACTCGCGAGGCGTGTTCGGCTGCCTGGTCCGTCCCCGTCTTGGTGCGTGGCAGTCTTTGTTATCAGCACGAGTTGCCGTGTGAACAACCTGCCGGGAGCTTACAGCTAGGTGTTCGCGCCGCCGTGGCCCTGCAGGCGGGTGATCAGCGAGCGCAGGAAGACTTTGTTGAATCGCAGCTGGCAGGCGGAAGACGCCTGTTCCATTAGTGTCGAACTGACCCGCAGAATAGTTACCTGGCCATCAGCCCTGATTGACGCCTGGCGTTTGGCACCGCGTACGTAGCTCGTCTCGCCAAAGCAGTCGCCGTTCGAAAGCCCTCCGATACTGCGGCCGTTGGCCTGCACCTCGACAGCACCCGATACGATAATGTAGAAACGATCGTCCACCTCGCCTTCGCGGACGATATCTTCAGTGTCCTTATATTCGTGCCAGTCGGAGGCACGCAGGACTTCCCAGATTTCAGCGTGCGAGAACTCGTGGAAGAAATGCAGGTTACGCAGGAGATCGAAATGCTCCTGGTTATCGAGGCTGTCGTATTTCTGGCGCAGATCCTTGTAGACGCGCGTCAGTTCGGCGGACATTGCATTGCCCGTCGCGAGCCGCTTGTTGGGCTCTTTCTGCATCGTCGTCATAACGACATGCTCGAGTTCTTCAGGCAGGTCGTCGCGATACGTGTGAATCGGCGGCGGTGTCGCGTACACGATCTGGTGCAGTAATTTCGACAGGTTGTCGGCGCGGAACGGCCGGAACCCGGTCAGCAATTCGTACATGACGGCACCGAGTGAGTACAGGTCCGAACGCGGCGTCAGTTCTTCCGACTGCACCTGCTCCGGCGACATGTAGCTCGGTGAACCGGCGATACCTTCAATACGTGACACTTCCGAATCGCTGACGATTGCGATACCGAAGTCGATGATGCGCACGTCGTTGTCAATCGTGAGCATGACGTTTGAGGGTTTGATATCGCGATGAATTACGCCGCGACCATGTGCGTAGTGCAACGCCTTGGCGCACTTGTAGATGATCTCTACGACATCATCGACCCGCAGCAGGTTATCGGGACGGCAATATGCAGCCAGCGTACGGGCGCCCTGAATGTGTTCGGTGACAACATAGTAACTGCCATCTTCTTCGCCCGCGTCGTAGATCGGCATGATATTCGGATGCTGCAACATGCCAACCATGTGCGCTTCATTGAAGAACATCTTGCGGGAGACCTTCGCGCGCTCGGCGTCCTGGTCTTCTTCAATGTTGTAAACCTTGATCGCGACGTCGCGACGATAGTACGGATCGTGAGACAGGTAGACGGTACCGGTGCTGCCCTTGCCGATCTTGTTGATGATGACGTACTTACCGATTTTCTCGGGCACATCTGCCGGGCGCTTGATTTCAGATACCTTGCTGGCCATGTCGTCTCATCTTTAAGTCATGAGCCACCCGTACAAAGTCAGTAACAATGCGGCGTACAGAGCAGCTGCGAGGTCATCCAGCATAATTCCCAGACCTCCGCCCAGTCTGTGATCCAGGTCTCTAATCGGCCATGGTTTTACAATATCCATCACGCGAAAAAGTACGAAGGCGAGCACGAATCCGACGATGGTGACCGGTGCCACCAGGAGTGTGGCGTACATGCCGACGATCTCGTCCCAGACGATGCCGCCATGGTCATGCACACCTATGCGCCGCGCGCTCTCGCCGCAGATCCAGATACCAGTAATCGCCATCGCGCCGGCGATGCCCAATTGAACATAAAGTCCTGAATCGAGCGTTAGCCAGAACAGGATGACGCCTGGAATCGATCCGAAAGTGCCCGGGGCAAATGGAGCCAGCCCGGTGCCGAAGCCGAACGCCAGGAAATGCACCGGATCTGTCAGCACCGTTCTCGCCAGGTTGTCAGGACCGTTAGTCATGTGAAGTGACGGTACCCGCGGACATCAACTTCCACAATCTCGCCCGCGCTACGGCAGACCAGCTCGGGGTTTTCCGTGACCGTGCCGATCGCCGTGATGTTCTCAATTCCGGCCACAGCGTCGGCCGGCGCTGTGAAACAGAGTTCGTAGTCGTCACCGCCGGTCAGGGCAAACCGCGTTGCGCTGTCACGATCGAAGCGCGCCAGCAATGCGGCAGATAACGGTACTTTCTCAATATCGATCTCCGCACCGACGCCACTCGCGTCCAGAAGTTTTTTCAGGTCTGCAACCAGGCCATCAGAAAGGTCAATGGCAGAGTGCGCTCGTCCCGATAACTGCAGCCCTTGTGTTATGCGTGCAGTCGGACGCAGGAAACGGCGCACAAGTTCGTTGTCGTCGACACCTTCGCGAAGCAGTTCCAACCCGGCCGCCGCATCACCAAGAGTGCCGGTCACATAAACCGTATCGCCCACCTTTGCGCCGCTGCGCAGGATGGCGGCACCCTCTTTCACCTCGCCACTGACCTGCAAAGTGACGACAACGGAATCACCCTGAGTCGTATCACCACCCACCAGGGAAACCCCATGCTCCGCCGCCGCCTCAAACAGACCAGCCGCAAACGCCTCAACCCACTCTTCATCCTTGTCCCACAGGGTGAGTGCCAGAGTCATCCAGCGCGGACGCGCGCCCATGGCTGCAATGTCAGAGAGATTGACCGCAACGCTGCGGTAGCCGATATCGGCCGCCCCGACGTTGGCGGGAAAATGCACGCCTTCGACCAGCGTGTCAGTGACCTGGATTTGTTGCGTGCCCGGCGTGGGTTCGCAGCACTGCACCATCATCACCAACGCCGACGACGGTACCGGCCGCCTCTGCGTCGCGTGAAAAAAAGCGACGAATGAGGTCGAACTCATCCACTGGTACTGGCTTGCACCTCAATCTTGCGAAGGGACTGTGCAGCAACGTCGAGGCAGGCGTTGATGTACTTGTGCCCATCGGTCGAACCGAAACGCTTGGCGAGGTTCACGCCTTCGTTAATAACGACCTTGTACGGAATGTCGACCCGGGTTTCGAGCTCATGCACGCCGATCAACAGGATGGACAGTTCGATTGGGTCGAGCTGCGCGAGCGGGCGATCGATCAGCTCGTCGATCTTCTTCTCGATCTCATCCTGGCCATTACTGATGGCCGGGAATAACTCGTCGAAGAACGCCTGGTCGACGCGCCCATAGGCCGTATCGGCCTGGTACTGGGCGACGAGTTCCGAGGTTGAGTGCCCGGCAATCTGCTTTTGGTATAGCGCTTGCACCATCAGCTCGCGGGCGCGTGTGCGCGCGCCTGCTCCGGCCTGGGACGATTTACTCATTAGTCGATACGACGCAGTAAATTAACCATTTCGATGACAGCGAGCGTGGCTTCTTCGCCCTTGTTGCCAGCCTTGGTACCGGCACGCTCTATAGCCTGCTCAATCGTGTCGACCGTCAGTACGCCGTTGCCGATTGGAATACCGTGGCGCTGTCCGGCGGCCGTGATGCCCTTGACGCATTCGCCGGCTACGTAGTCGAAATGCGGTGTGCCGCCGCGAATGACGGCGCCCAAAGCGACGATGCCGTCAAAGCGACGCGTCGCGGCCACCTTGTCGATGGCGATCGGCATCTCAAACGCGCCCGGGACCCGGATGATCTCGATATTGCCGTCGTCCGCGCCGTGCTGGCGCAGGCAATGCACCGCGCCTTTGATCAACGATTCGACAATGAAATCGTTAAACCGCGCCGCGACGATCGCAAAGCGTCCGTCACGAACGACCACGTCGCCTTCTATTGTTCTTATCTTGTCCATGTGCTGCCGTATTTGTCAGACGTACTCGGTGATTTCGAGGTCGAAGCCCGAGATCGCGTACATTTGCTTAGGCGCAGATAATACACGGATTTTGCTGAGGCCGAGGTCACGCAGGATCTGGGCGCCCACGCCGTAGGTGCGAAGTACCGCATCACCACTGCGATGCTTCTCGAGTTCATCAGGGGGCGTATCGAGATTCTCGACGGCGTCGATAAAATCGCGCGAATTCTCCTGCTCGCGCAACAGCACGATTACGCCAACCTCTTCCTTGGCGATCCGCTCAATCGCGTTGTGCAATGGCCAGCCCAGCGAGTCGCTTTGCACGCCGACAACGTCGCCAAGTGTGTCCTGCAGGTGTACGCGCACCAGCGGCGCGTCCACATCCGCGAGCTTGCCTTTCACCAGCGCAACGTGGACCGAGCGGTTGATGAGGTCGTCGTAGCAATACAACGTGAATTCGCCGAATTCAGTCACGACCTGCTTCTCGGCGATGCGCTCTACGTTGCGCTCCTTCTCGAGCCGATAACGAATCAGGTCGGCGATTGTGCCGATACGAATACCACGAGACTTAGCGAACTTTTCGAGATCCGGCCGGCGCGCCATCGTGCCGTCTTCGTTCAGGATCTCGACAATTGCGGCCGCCGGTTCCAGACCCGCAAGTCGCGCGAGATCACATCCGGCTTCGGTGTGGCCTGCGCGCGTCAGCACGCCACCGGGCTGCGACATGACCGGGAAGATATGTCCTGGCTGGCTAAGGTGTTCGGGTTTCGCGTCGTCAGCCACCGCCGCCTGGATCGTCTTGGCGCGATCGTGCGCCGAAATCCCGGTCGTGATGCCTTCGGCCGCTTCAATCGAAATCGTGAAGTTGGTGGCGTGATGCTCGTCCGTGTCGCTGACCATGAGCGGCAGGCGCAGCTGATTGCAGCGCTCGCGAGACATCGTCAGGCAAATCAGGCCGCGACCATGGGTCGCCATGTAGTTGATGTCTTCCGGGCGCACCTTGGCAGCCGCCATGATGAGATCGCCTTCGTTCTCGCGATTTTCGTCATCGACCATAATGACCATCTTGCCTTCCGCAATGTCGGCAATGATGTCTTCAATATCGCTGAACGGCGCGTGCTTCGCGCTGGGGTGGACTGTCGTGTTGTCAGGCATAGCCATGGGCCTTCAGAAAATCGATTGAGATGCCGTCGCCGTCCTGATCCAGCAGGCGTTCGAGATAGCGCGCAAGGAGGTCGACTTCGACGTTGACGACCGTGCCAGCGGCATAGTCATCGATGATTGTAGATTGAGCGGTGTGCGGGATGATATTCAACTCGAAGGTGTTTCCCGATACCTCGTTGACGGTAAGGCTAACGCCATCGACGCACACCGAGCCCTTTTTCGCCACGTAACGCGCGTATTCCTTCGGAATTTCGATGCCAAGCCGGATCGAGCGGGCATCCGCCGTACGCGACACGACCTTGCCGGTGCAGTCCACATGACCGCTGACAAGATGGCCGCCCAGCCGCTCGCCCAGGCTGATGGCTGGTTCCAGGTTGACCGCCGAGCCAACAGCGAGGCCGCCGAGCCCCGTGACGTCAAGCGTCTCCACCGACACATCCGTGTCGAATCCGTCCGCATGCAGGGCCACCGCCGTCAGGCAGACACCGTTGACCGCAATACTCTCGCCCGGTTCGTAGTCCGACCATGGCAGGCCGTCCGAGCGTACCGACAGGCGTACATCACCGCCGCGCCTGTCCATTGCGCTGATCGTGCCTTTGGCCTTAATGATTCCAGTGAACATCAGTGCTCGATTCTTGCCGTTATTCTCGTATCGGCGCCCACGTGGCGCACGTCCGTAATAGCCAGCGCCCTGCGATCCGCCAGTGCGGTCCAGCTCGGGGTATTAAACATGCCGCGCGTATTGGAGCCCATTATGTGGGGTGACTGGTAAATCACAAGCTCGTCGACCAGGTCTTTTTCAAGCAGGTAGCCCGAAAGCTGCGGCCCGGCTTCAACCAGGACATCGTTGACCTCGCGTTCACTCAGTGCAGCGAGCACCTCGAAGACGTTCACGACCGAGCCGTGGGCGCCGAAATCACGCACCTCAGCGCCGGCGTCCTCAAGGTCCGTCGCGTCATAATCACCGGTGCAACAAACCAGCGTCGACCCGGGCAATGACAACATTCCCGCCGTGACCGGCATGCGCAGGCGGCTGTCGAGCACCACTCTGAGCGGCTGCAGTCCCTGGGTATCGATCTCCGGCGCACGAACATTGAGAGACGGGTCATCCGCCAGCACCGTCCCGATACCGGTCATTACTGCCCCGGACTTCGCCCGCAGCTTCTGCACGTCGTGGCGTGCTTCGGGCCCGGTGATCCACTTGCTCTCACCAGCTGGACATAGCGATGGCGCCATCCAGGCTTGCAGCGATTTTCAGTGTCACCTGTGGTCGCCCGCGAGTCACGCGGCTGATGAACCCGGCATTGAGTGATTCAGCGGCGGCCTGCATCAGGCCCTCGTCGGTCGCGATACCTGCCTCCTGCAATCGCTCGAGACCACGCCCCGACACCTCGCGAAACGGATCCTGCATCGCTACGATCACCCTGGAGACGCCGGCCTCGACCAAAGCGTTCGCGCAAGGTGGCGTCTTCCCGGTATGGGCGCAGGGTTCGAGCGTGAGGTAGGCGACGGCGCCTTTCGCGTCGTCTCCGGCGGCGCGCAGTGCGTTGATTTCTGCGTGTGCTTCACCGGCCTTCTGATGCCAGCCTTCGCCGACAACGGCTCCGTCGTTGACGAGGACGCAGCCAACCATCGGGTTCGGGTGCGCCGTGTACGCACCGCGCGCTGCCAGTTGCAGCGCACGCGCCATATGCGCGCAGTCAGCGGCAGAAAACACGATCAGGTCTTCTTCTTGCCGAGTAATTCCGGGAGCAGTGACATCTGCTCACGACTGGCGGCCGTTTCAGAAATACGCTGGAGTCGCTTGATCTCATCTTCGAACTCCGTGATGTCCTGGAACCGGCGGTACACCGAGGCGAAGCGCACGTAAGCGACCTCGTCGAGCGCCCGCAGCTCCTCCATGACCAACTCACCAACCAGTCTTGACGGTACCTCGCGCTCACCCATGGTTCTCAGCTTGTGAATGAGATGGCCCACAGCCTGTTCGAGTTCGTCGCTGGGTACCGGACGCTTCTCGAGCGCGCGCACCATGCTGTTGCGCAATTTGTTCTCGTCGAAAGGCTGACGGCTGTTGTCGTTTTTGATCAGCCGCGGCATGACGAGTTCAGCGGTCTCAAACGTCGTGAAGCGTTCATTGCATGCCAGACATTGTCTGCGCCTGCGAATCTGCCGGCCCTCGCCCGCGAGGCGCGAGTCTATGACCTTTGTTTCATCGTTGGCACAGAACGGACAGTGCATTCGCTACTAACGATCAGCCGTAAACAGGGAATCTCGCGCAGAGCTCGAGTACCTGCTGACGGACACGTTCGATCGTCTCCTCGTTTTCAAGATCGTCCAGTATATCCGCTATCCAGCCTGTGAGCTGACGCGTTTCCTCGACACCAAAGCCACGCGTCGTGATCGCCGGCGTTCCGAGTCGCAGGCCGCTGGTCACGAACGGCGACTCCGGATCGTTGGGGACGGAGTTCTTGTTCACCGTGATGTACGCACGACCCAGAGCAGCATCAGCCGCCTTGCCCGTGATGCCATGCTCGATCAGGCTGACCAGCATCAGGTGATTCTCGGTGCCGCCCGAGACGATCGGGTAACCACGCTCGTTAAGCGCGGCAGCCATTACCTTCGCATTCTCAATGACCTTGGCCTGGTAGTCCTTGAAGCCAGGTTCGAGTGCTTCCTTGAACGCCACAGCTTTGGCCGCGATCACATGCATGAGCGGGCCGCCCTGGGTGCCAGGGAATACGAGCGAGTTGAAACGCTTGGTGAGATCGTCGTTCTTGCGAGCAAGGATCAGCCCGCCGCGCGGTCCGCGCAACGTCTTGTGAGTCGTTGTCGTGCAAACATCCGCATACGGGATCGGGCTTGGGTACAGACCTGCGGCAACGAGGCCGGCAACGTGGGCCATATCAACGAAGAGGAAGGCGCCAACGGAGTCTGCGATTTCACGGAAGCGCGCCCAGTCAGCGATCTGCGAGTACGCAGAGAACCCGGCGATGATCATCTTTGGCTGGTGCTCCGTCGCAAGCCGCTGGACTTGCTCGTAGTCGATCAGGCCGGTGTCATGGTCTATGCCGTAGGGCACGACATTGAACAGCTTGCCGGAGAAATTAACGGGCGATCCATGCGTCAGGTGACCACCTTCATTCAGACTCATTCCGAGAATCGTGTCGCCCGGCTCGACCAGCGCATGGTAGACGGCACCATTAGCCTGCGAACCCGAATGCGGCTGCACGTTGGCGTAGTCGGCGCCAAACAGCTCTTTCGCCCGCTCGATTGCCAGCGTTTCCACATCGTCGACAAACTCGCAGCCGCCGTAGTAGCGCTTGCCAGGATAGCCTTCGGCGTACTTGTTGGTGAGCTTACTGCCCTGCGCCGCCATCACCAGCGGACTCGCGTAGTTCTCCGAGGCGATCAGTTCAATGTGTTCTTCCTGGCGCTGGTTCTCCAGTGCAATAGCTTTGGCTACTTCAGGATCGAAGGACTCGATCGTCTTCGAGGTGTCGAACATCCGGCGTTTCTCCGAGGGCGGGGTCTAAAAGAGACCGGCATCTTAGGGTACCGGACACCTTATTTCCATTCTAAAGGTGACCGGTCACCTTTAGAATGGAAATAAGGTGTCCGGTACCATCAGGACTCCACAAAGGACTGGACTACGCGGGTCCAGGCACGGGCCAGGTTCTCCCGGTCATACCCTCCGCCACCCGTACCAACGATGCGGCCCTGACAGTGTTTATCGGCCAGTCGGCACAGCGATGCCGCGGCATAGGCGTGGGCTTCCTCAGTCCAGGCCATGTGGGTGATCGGATCGCCCTCGAGGCTGTCAGCACCGCACTGCATGAGGATGAACTCGGGCTGCTGCGCGTCGATAAAGACCTCTACCTGGTCCCAGGCACGCCGGAACTCGATGTCATCGGCTCCCGGGGGCAACGGGATATTGAGCTTGGTGCCTTTTGCCCGCCCCTTGCCGGTCTCGTGCGCGTGACCGGTGCCCGGATACAGGTAGCGGCCGTCTTCGTGGATATCGGCAAATATCAGGCCGGGGTCGTCCTCGAAACCGTAGAACACGCCGTCACCATGGTGGGCGTCAATATCCACATAGGCGATGCGGTTCAGACCAAAGTTCTTGCGCAGGTATTCTGCCGCCACGCCACAGTCGTTGAACACGCAGAACCCGGCCGCCCCGTCGCGAGCCGCATGATGTAATCCGGCGATCGGCACAAAGGCGCGTTTGTAGTTATCGTGCATGACTTCGTCAACGGCACACAGCACGGCACCAACGACAGCCGCGGCAGCATCGTAGATACCCTGCACCGCCGGTGTGTCGCCATCGTCAAGCCAGCCTTTGCCCAGAGCGGACATCCGCGACACCTTGTCGATGTACTCAGCGGTGTGAAAGAGCGCCAGCTCGTCGACGAGCGCGGGGCGCGGGTGACCCAGGTCGATCTGACCATTGAGCCCGGCTTTGTCGAGCTCGGCATGGAAGACATCGTGACGGTCGAAGCCAAAGGGATGCGGATCACCAAAGCCATAAGCCGCGATTTCCGGTCCCTTGTACACGAGCACGGTTTCGCTCATGGCCTGCCTATAGTTGTTTTCTTGTGCGGCAGCATACCGGATAATGCGCGCTCCCTAATACTCGGTCCCACTATGGCTCAGTACATTTACACGATGAATGGCGTTGCGAAGGTCGTACCGCCGAAGCGACATATCATTCGCGACATCTCACTTTCGTTCTTCCCGGGCGCCAAAATCGGCGTGCTCGGCCTCAACGGCTCGGGCAAGTCGACGCTCCTGCGCATCATGGCCGGCCTCGATACCGAGATAGACGGCGAAGCGCGCCCGCAGCCCGGCATCAAGATCGGCTACCTGCCGCAGGAACCCGAGCTCGATCCGAACAAGAACGTGCGCGGTAATGTCGAGGAAGGTCTCGGCGAGGTCATCGATCACCTGCATCGCTTCAACGAAATCAGCGAGAAATTTGCCGAGCCGATGGCGGACGACGAAATGAGTGCTCTGCTCGACGAACAGGGCAAGCTGCAGGATGCCATCGACTCGGCAGGCGGCTGGGAAATCGATCGCAAACTCGAAGTCGCGGCTGACGCATTACGACTGCCGCCCTGGGACGCGGACGTCACCAAACTGTCGGGTGGCGAACGCCGCCGTGTCGCATTGTGTCGCCTGCTGCTCTCGCAGCCCGACATGTTGCTGCTCGACGAGCCCACCAACCACCTTGATGCCGAATCGGTTGCGTGGCTCGAGCGCTTCCTCGACGAATACCCGAGTACGGTCATCGCCGTGACGCACGATCGCTACTTCCTCGACAACGTCGCCGGCTGGATTCTCGAACTCGACCGCGGCCACGGCATTCCGTGGGAAGGCAATTACTCATCCTGGCTCGAACAGAAAGAGGCACGCCTCAAGGTCGAGGAAGCTGGCGAAAAAGCACGTAAACGTGCCATGGAACACGAACTCGAGTGGGTGCGCAGCAACCCGAAGGGTCGGCAGGCCAAGTCGAAAGCGCGTCTCAAACAGTTCGAGGAATTGTCATCGCCCTCGTACCAGCAGCGTCACGAAACCAATGAGATCTACATACCGCCTGGGCCGAGGCTCGGCGATGTGGTGCTCGAGGTCGAGAACCTCAAGAAGGGCTTCGGTGACAAGTTGCTTATAGACGACCTGAGTTTCCAGCTGCCCCCGGGTGGCATCGTCGGCGTGATTGGTCCAAACGGAGCCGGCAAGACCACGTTGACCCGAATGATCACGGGGCAGGAACAACCCGACTCGGGCACACTGCGTCTCGGCGACACCGTACGGATCGCCGCCGTCGACCAGTCGCGCGAAAGCCTGGACGACAATAAGACGGTCTGGGAAGAAATCTCCGATGGCCTCGATTTGATCAAGGTCGGCAACTACGAAACGTCATCGCGGGCCTACGTTGGCCGCTTCAATTTCCGCGGCCAGGATCAGCAAAAGAAAATTGGCCTGCTGTCGGGCGGCGAACGCAATCGCGTCCACCTGGCCAAGATGCTCAAGGCCGGCGGCAACTTCCTCCTGCTTGACGAACCGACCAACGATCTCGATGTCGAAACGCTGCGTGCACTTGAAGAAGCTCTGCTCGAGTTCCCGGGCTCTGCCATGGTCATCTCACATGATCGCTGGTTCTTAGACCGCATCTGTACACATATCCTTGCGTTCGAGGGCGACTCAGTCGTGACCTGGTTCGCTGGCAACTACGCCGACTACGAAGAGGACAGGAAGCGACGACTGGGGGCCGATGCGGCAAACCCGCACCGAATCAAGTATAAAAGGTTGGACACCTAAGTCTTAAGGAGTACGACGATGAACCTGCTGCTGACTGCCAGTACGGTCTTCACGCTGATCGCCTTGTACTTCGTCTTTTCGATGGCGCGCCATGCGCGCCGCCGCCGCCCTGTTCGGGCCACCCGCTCGCTTGCCGGCGGTGCGGTCTCAGCCTGCGCCGGTGGCGCAAGCATCATGCTGGCGTTCAGTTATTACGGCTACGGCCGCCTGGTCGACGAACAGTACATCGGCAAGATCCAGTTCACCGAGTCTGCGCCCGAGCAATACGTTGCTCGGCTCATGCTGGATAATGAGCAGGACCGTATGTTCGAGATCCTCGGCAATGAGTGGCAGCTGGATGCACGGGTCGTAACCTGGAAGCCGCCAGCCACACTGCTCGGCCTGGATCCGATCTTCCAGCTCGATCGACTGAGCGGCCGCTACTCCACCATTGAAGACGAACAGTCAAAGGTGCGCTCCGTGCACGCCCTGTCTGAGCCCGTCATGCTGGACGTATGGCGGTTCGCCCGCAAGTACCCGAAGCTGATGCCGGGTGTCGATGCGCATTTCGGCACAGCAACGTACCTGCCGATGGCGCATGGTGCGACCTTCGAGGTCAGGATGACACGCACCGGGTTGATCGCCCGCCCTGTCAACGAAGAGGCCGAAAATGCTGTCGGGAAATGGGGACAGTAATCTTTTATGGATTATGTCAAGCACCAGTGGCGACCTGAATTCGATGGTGCATACTGAAGTCACTGATTGATAAATATAATTTGGCAAAATCGATAGACAAAAATCGATGACCAGATAGTTGAGCGAAATGGCAATCGTAATTGACCGGGATCAGGGGATAAAAAGCGAGCTCGAGGACCGGATTGGACTCGAGTGCCCCTACTGTGGCGTCCACGCCCACATGCGACCGCAGTCCGTTCCGGATGCGTCTTCGCTGCTGCGTGACCGGCCCAAACACGTCGGGCTCGTCTACAAATGTGATGCCTGCAACGCACCTGTCTTCCTGCGCTTCGCCGTACGCCAGTATGACGACAACAAGGTTGAGCTCTATCGCAACTTCGTCGAGCTGGAGCGACCGAAAGAGCGTTTTGCGTTCTCTTATCTGCCGAAACACACGGAAGTGCTGTTCCGCGAGGCGCTGAGCTGTTATTCGAACAATAATTTCAATGCATTCGCATCCATGTGCCGGCGCGCATCGGTAAGCGCATTCCATGCAATGGGCGAAGGCGGCAAGCTGCGTGCGTTTGAAGAAGTTGTCGTCGCACAGGACATCGCCGGAATCGACGACGAGTCATTCGCGCCGATCAAGAAGGTCCTGTTCAGCACCGGCACGCATGAGGAACTGCCGCTGCTGAATCGGGCTCAGGCCGGCATCCTGCTCGAGGTATTGAAGGACATGTTCTACCAGTGCTTCGTGCGCCGCGGAAAACTCGCGCGCGCTATCAAGGTCCGCCGTTTCTTCGTGACCGAAGCAAACAACGACAACGTCGCATCCGCCTGAAATAGCCAGTTAGCCCATTGCCACTCGTGCGTTACGGAACATGCGTAACCATGGGCCATCCTCGCCCCAGTCCTGCGGGTGCCAGGAATTCTGGCGTGTCAACGCGACCCGCTCCGGATGCGGCATCATGATCGTAACTCGACCATCGTCATTACTTAGACCACAGATCCCGTCGACGGAGCCGTTGGGGTTCGCGGGGTACTTGTCCGCCACTTCACCGTAATTGTCGATGTAGCGCATTGCCACCGTGTATGACGACGTATAGCGTGCCGTATCGTCAGCAAACACCGCCCTGCCTTCGCCGTGAGACGTCGCGATGGGTAAGCGTGACCCCGCCATTCCCTGCAGGAACAGCGATGGGCTCTCGACAATTTCCACGAGGCTCAGGCGCGCTTCAAACTGCTCCGACTTATTCCGCAGGAATCGCGGCCAGTGGCTCGCACCCGGGATGATGTCCTTGAGATGCGACATCATCTGGCAGCCATTGCAAACGCCCAGCGCGAAGGTATCGCTGCGCTCGAAGAACGCCTCGAACTGGTCTCGCGTGCGCGCGTGATACAGGACCGATTTCGCCCAGCCGCCGCCCGCGCCCAATACGTCACCAAATGAAAATCCGCCACAAGCGACCAGTCCCTGGTAGCCGTCGAGTGAGTCGCGCCCATCGAGCAGATCGCTCATGTGTACATCCACTGCCGCGAAGCCGGCTTTGATAAATACCGCGGCCATTTCGTTCTGGCTGTTGACCCCTTGTTCCCGAAGGATCGCGACGCGGGGTTTCGCGGCGCCACGCAGCGGACGCGTAATATCGTCCTGCGGATCGAACGACACGCGGACGTTCAGGCCAGGGTCCTTGTCGTCTGAAAGACGATTGAATTCTTCCCTGGCTGTCGCGGGATTATCCCGCAGCGCCTGGATCCGGTAGCTCATTTCGGACCACTCGCGTTGCATCGTTGCGCGATCGAGACTAAGGACCGTCTTGTTGTCGCTGCGAACGACAAGCTTGCCGCCATCGTCCACGAGACCGATCGCCTCGGCCTTGATGCCGTTGCGGTCGAGCACCATCTGCACCTGTGGCAGCTTGCTCCTGGTCACCTGTACGACGGCGCCGATTTCTTCGCTGAACAGTGTCTTTAACAGTTCAACACGGGAACCACTGAGCGTGAGCGTTACGCCGAGTCGGCTGGCAAAGATCATCTCCGCGACCGCAGCAAGCAAGCCCCCGTCGCTACGATCGTGATACGCCAGCAACATGTCGCGAGAATGCAGTTCCTGCACGGCGCGGAACAGGCCTTTAAGCAGCTTGGGATCGTCAAGATCCGGCGTGTTACCGCCCGTGCGTGCGTAAGCCTGGGCCAGGCACGACCCACCCAGTCGATTCTTGCCCCGTCCCACATCGAACAGCAGCAGGTAGCTCGGCTCGTCGGTCTTTTGTAACTGCGGTGTAAGGTGTTTCGTAACGTCGGTAACGGGTGCAAAGGCCGTAATAATCAGCGAGACCGGTGCGACAACATTATGTTCGCCGTTCTCGTCCTCCCAGCGTGTCCGCATGGACATCGAGTCTTTGCCGACCGGGATCGCCACGCCAATCTCGCGGCACAGCTCATCGCCGACCGCCTTGACCGTGTCGAACAGGTTGGCATCCTCCCCGGGGTGCCCGGCAGCCGCCATCCAGTTGGCAGAGAGCCGCACCTTGCTCAGGTCCTCGATGGGCGCAGCGGCAATATTCGTAATGGACTCCGCGACGGCCATGCGACCTGACGCCGGCGCGTTGGTCGCGGCCAGCGGCGTACGCTCGCCCATGGCCATGGCCTCGCCCGTGACACCGTCATAGCCGGAGGCCGTGATCGCCACATCGCTCACAGGCACCTGCCATGGCCCAACCAGCTGGTCACGGACGCTCAGGCCACCCACCGTCCGGTCGCCGATATGAATCAGGAAGGACTTGTCGGCGACGGCCGGGAAGCGCAATACGCGCAGTGCTGCCTCCTCGATTTCAACGCCGTCGAGATTGAGAAGCTCTTCAGGCAAACGCTGGTGTTCAACGTCGCGTTCCATTTTGGGTGGATTGCCGAGCAGCATCTGCATCGGCATGTCGACGATACGATTGTCGAAGTCACGATCGCTGACACGGAGATTGCCGTCGCCCGTCAGCGTACCGATGACCGACACCGGGCAGCGCTCACGTTCGCACAGCGTCTTGAATTCGTCGACGCGATCTTCACCGACGATAAGCACGTAACGCTCCTGCGCCTCGTTACACCAGATGCCCATCGGCGACATGCCCGGTTCGGCATTGTCCACTTCGCGAAGCTCTATCTCGGCACCGTGGCCGCTATGATCGACAGCCTCGGGTACAGCGTTCGACAGGCCGCCCGCGCCAACGTCGTGAATCAGTAGAATCGGGTTGTCATTGCCCATCTGCCAGCAACGATCGATGACTTCCTGGGCGCGCCGCTCCATTTCCGGGTTGCCGCGCTGCACGGACGCGAAATCCAGCTCCGCGCTCGACGTACCGCTCGCCAGCGAGGATGCGGCGCCGCCGCCCAGTCCGATCAACATGGCTGGGCCACCCAGTACGATCACTTTCGCGCCGACGGGCACGTCGATCTTGTTGGCATGTTCTTCGCGAACATTGCCAAGGCCGCCCGCAATCATGATCGGCTTGTGATAACCACGAATCTCCGTCTCCGGCAGGCCGGGCAAACGGCTCTCGAAGGTCCGGAAGTAGCCGGCAAGGTTCGGCCGGCCGAATTCATTGTTGAACGCAGCACCACCGATCGGCCCCTCGATCATGATGTCGAGCGGCGTTGCCAGGTGGTCAGGATGCGGGAAATCGTCTTCCCACGGCTGGGTATAGCCGGGAATGCGCAGGTGCGACACCGTGAATCCGGTCAGGCCGGCTTTGGGCTTGGCCCCGAGCCCGGTGGCGCCTTCGTCCCGAATCTCGCCACCCGAGCCTGTGGCAGCGCCCGGAAATGGGGAAATCGCCGTCGGATGGTTGTGTGTCTCTACCTTGATGAGCACGTGAATGGGCTCTTCGACAAACTCGTACTCGCGGTCTGTTGAGCGTGGCATCAGGCGCTGCCCGGTCCAGCCCTCAAAGACGGCCGCATTGTCGCTGTAGGCCGAGATAACGCCATCCGGCGTCTTCGCGGTCGTCGACTTGATCATGCCGAACAGGCGCTGGTCCTGCGCGTCACCGTCGATGATCCAGCTCGCGTTAAAGATCTTGTGGCGGCAATGCTCAGAGTTCGCCTGCGCAAACATCATGAGTTCCGCGTCCGTCGGGTCGCGCTCCAGGTTGCCGTAGCACTCCACGAGATAGTCGATCTCCTGGCCGGACAGCGCGAGCCCGAGATCGGTGTTCGCGGCAACGAGCGCCTCACGCCCCTTCCTTGCCAGCGGCACGATACCCACCGGCGCCGGCTCACGTTCCGCGAACAGTGCCTCGACACCCTCTGCGCTGTCGAACACGGCTTCTGTCATGCGATCGAATAACAGGTGGCTCAATGCCAGCACGTCGTCGCCGGCGACTTTAGCGTTGAATTTCAGGCCGTAGCAAATGCCCCGCTCAATCCGGTCTACGGCATCAAGATCACAGGCCCTGGCGATGTCCGTCGCCTTTGATGACCAGGGCGAGATCGTACCCGGGCGTGGCACGACATAGAGCGTCCTTGCACCGCGTGCCAGGCTGGCCGGCTTGTCACCGGACAGCAGCAGGCCATCAAGGCGCGTCCGATCTTCCCTGGAGAGCTTCGTGTGGGTGGCGACGAAATAGGTAAATCGGGCCTCGACGGCTGCCACGCGATCATCGACGCGTTTCAGGGTGCGGGTCAGTTTTGCCAGGCGAAAATTGGAGAGGGCCGCCTGTCCTGGCAATTCGAGCATCGGGTTCGAGGGCCTTGTGCGAGGTGGTTGAAAATCGAGTCGCGATGATACTGGAACGCCCTCGCCCGGACCAACTACTTGTTGCTGTCACCCGGTGTGTAGACAGGCATCGGGAACTGCGCAACGTTGCCACCCTCGAGCTTGGAGACCTTGCTGACGCCCTGCTTGTCGACTTCGTCGATGCGGATGATCGAGTGCATAGGCAGGTAGGTCCGGCGGACATTCGCGAATTCCGACTTGATCTTCTCCTCGGACGGGTCGACCACGACCGTCGTTCGCTCGCCGAAAACCAGCTCCTCGACTTCGACGAAGCCGAACAACTCGCCATGACCGACCGAGCGGGCATAGATCTCGTAGACCTGTCCCTGGCTCATGAAGATAACTTTGAATAGAGGGTGCTTGCTCATCGGTGGCGCCCAGTCTAACCAAAACCCCACAGCTTGGCTGCATTTACCGTAAATCAAGGTCTTAGCAACCCGGGCAGGGGCTGATTATGTGAACTGGGTAGCAGTCTAAGACCTTGATTCGGCGCACAATTAGCCAATATTGAAGAGGTATGCCATGCCGTTAACTATCAAAATTGTCTCTGAGCACCGCGATCTGGTCGGTGACGACTGCGTGCGTGAGTACTATGAGGACGGCGGCACCATCGGTCGATCGCTGCAGAATGACTGGATCCTCCCGGATCCGGATCGCTATATTTCCGCCCGCCATGCCACGATCGACTACAAGGGTGGCATGTACTACCTGGCGGACACGAGCAGCAACGGCATCTACATGAACGGTGACGTCGAGCCCATCGGCAGGGGCAACCCGCGGCGCCTGTTCGACGGTGATCGCATGCGTATGGGCGATTTCGAGTTTGAAGTCACAATCGACAAGGGCGAGAGCCTGGTCATGCCGATGGAGCCGGAACCCTCTGTAGCACCGGACCATATTGAGCAGTTCGTCGACGAAGATGTCATTGAGACCGGCATGCAGATGCTCGACGAGTCAGAGATAACGGGCGATGACGAGTTCCAGTCGGTCCTGTTCGGCAAAGAGCCGAAAAAGGTCGAACCGAAACCCGAGCCGAAAGCCAAGCCGAAAGCCGATATCGAAGACAAGTCCGCCAACGACGATTCGGCTGACCAGTCCCTCGACGTGACGGCCGAAGATCTGTTTGACTCATTCCTGGACGGGCTCGGTATTAGCCGCGTCGAACTACACCCATCCGTCAATCGGCCGGAAATGATGATGTCGGCCGGCCTCGTGCTGCGTGAGTTCGTCGAAGGCACCATCAGCCTTCTCGCCAGCCGTGCCAATCTGAAGAACGCTTTCCGCCTCGACCAGACGACAGTCCTGCCTCGCCAGAACAACCCGATGAAGTTTTCGGACAACACCAATGATCTGATCAAGCAGTTGCTGGTCGGCGATGACGGTGAGTACCTGGGAGCCCGGGACGCAGTGCGCGAGGCCAATCGCGACCTGATTAATCACCAGAATGCGTTTCTCGACGCGATGAACAGCGCGTTCATCGAGTTCGCCGATCGCTTCGATCCCGATGAGCTCCAGGAAGGCTTTGACCGCACGCTCAACAGCAAGATGTTCTCGTTCGCTAACAAGTCAAAGTACTGGAATCTGTACCAGGACCTCTACCCGATCATGACGGAAAAGGGCGGTGGCCGCTTCCCGCAGATGTTCGGTGAAGAATTCGTCAAGGCCTATGAACGGCAGATCGCGGAATACCAGCGACACGATCGTGAAGGCACAGCCAAACCAGGACTGCACAACAAACCTGAGAACCAGGAGACCGATCCCGGTCTCCTGGAGACACAGAAGCTCGACGCTCCGGTCATCGCCGAGTCAGTGGGCGCCGACCAGGCGTTCGAGGAACGCGATATTGTCGAGCCTGTCTCCAGCGACGAACTCCACGACAGCCTTATCGATGAACTCGAGAACACTCTCGCGGAAGAAATTCGCCGCGACCAGCTGGGCAGCTAATCCGTTCTACTTGCGGTTCTGCCGGTTCTCGATCAGGTCCTCGACGACCGACGGATCGGCCAGCGTTGACGTATCGCCCAACTCACCGTAGTCATCCGCGGCAACCTTGCGCAGGATGCGGCGCATAATCTTGCCGGAACGCGTTTTCGGTAGTCCTGGAGCCCACTGGATCAGATCGGGCTTCGCGATCGGACCAATCTCCTTGCGTACCCACTTCTGCAGGTCTGCGCGCAGTTCGTCGGTGGCTTCGACGCCTTCCATCAACGTGACATAGGCATAAATGCCCTGCCCCTTGATGTCGTGCGGGTAGCCAACCACGGCGGCCTCGGCGACGTTGCTGTTTGATACGAGTGCGCTCTCGACTTCCGCGGTACCCATGCGATGACCTGAGACATTCAGAACGTCGTCGGTACGTCCCGTGATCCAGTAGTAACCATCTTCGTCGCGACGCGCGCCATCGCCGGTCGTGTAATAGCCCGGGTATGCCGAGAAGTAGGTCTCAACGAACCGGTCATGGTCACCGTAGACCGTACGCATCTGGCCAGGCCAGCTATCCTTGATCACCAGGTTTCCGGACACGGCACCTTCCAGCGTCACGCCATCGGCATCGAGCAGCGCCGGCTGAATGCCGAAGAACGGGTGCGTCGCGGAGCCCGGCTTCAGGTCAGTCACACCCGGTAACGGTGTAATGAGGATGCCGCCCGTTTCCGTCTGCCACCACGTATCCACAATCGGGCACCGGCCGTCACCCACGACGTGGTAGTACCACTCCCAGGCCTCGGGGTTGATCGGTTCGCCAACCGAGCCAAGCAACCGCAGGTCCTTGCGTGACGTCCTCTTTACGGGATCATCACCTTCGCGCATCAGCGCACGAATGGCCGTTGGAGCCGTGTAGCAGATGTTGACGTGGTGTTTGTCGCAGACCTCCCAGAAGCGTGACGACGTGGGGTAGTTGGGAACGCCTTCAAACATTAGCGAAATCGCGCCGTTCGCCAGCGGGCCGTAGACGATGTAGCTATGTCCCGTTACCCAGCCAACGTCGGCCGTGCACCAGTAGACGTCGCCCGGGTGGTAATCGAACACGTACTCGTGTGTCATCGCTGCGTACACAAGATAGCCGCCCGTCGTGTGCAGGACGCCTTTCGGTTGGCCGGTAGAGCCTGACGTGTAGAGGATGAACAGCGGGT
Organism: uncultured Gammaproteobacteria bacterium; assembly: GCA_963722775.1. Classification (GTDB taxonomy): domain Bacteria; phylum Pseudomonadota; class Gammaproteobacteria; order Steroidobacterales; family Woeseiaceae; genus UBA1847. Next base: position 157,706 of record CAVROF010000014.1, on the reverse strand, counting down.
CTTCCGCACCCATTTCCTCACAGGGGCAATCGGCATCGACGCTGGCTTCCAGATCGTGAAGCCACGCGTCGCGGCCTTCGCTCCATTCGACATCGTTACCCGTGTTGCGTACGACGAGCACTTTTTCGAGCGTCGTAACTTCGGATTTGCTGGCCGCAGCATCAACATTGGCCTTGAGCGGAACGATCTTGCCGCCGCGCAGACCTTCGTCAGCGGTCACAACGATATTGGATTCGCAATCGTGAATGCGCCCTGCCAGCGCATCCGGTGAGAATCCGCCAAAGACGACCGAATGGACAGCACCGATACGCGCGCAGGCCAGCATCGAAATAGCGGCCTCGGGAATCATGGGCATGTAAATCGTGATCCGATCACCACGTTTCGCGCCAAGCGCTTTCAGCGCGTTCGCGAATTTGCTGACGCGCTCGTGCAGCTCGCGATAGGTAATCTTGAGGTCGCGGTTCGGGTCATCACCTTCCCAGATCAACGCGACATCGTCGGCCTTGTCTGCGAGATGTCGATCGACGCAGTTGTAGCAGACGTTGAGCGTGCCATCCTCGAACCAGCGAATATGCAGATCGTCTTTTGCGAAAGAGACATCCTTGATCTTGGTAAACGGTTTTATCCAGTCGATACGCTGGGCTTGCTCCGCCCAGAAACCTTCGTTGTCGGTGACCGACTTCGCGTACATCTCTTCGTAGCGCGCCTTGTCGATAAGGGCGCGTTTTTTGGTTGCGTCAGAGACCGGGTAAATTTGCGTTTCCATGATGCTTTACCTTTTTTTTGTATTACTTGCGATATGCCTGCAGCAGTCGCTGTGCCTGAATCAGGTGAGGACGGTCGATCATTTTACCATCCAGGCCGACGGTTCCAGCACCGGGGTTCTCATCAAATAGTCTAATGATGCGCTCCGCGTACTCGAGTTCTGCGGCCGTCGGCTCGAACGCAGCGTTGATCACGTCGACCTGGGCCGGGTGGATCGCAAGCATGCCGTTGAAGCCGTCACGTCGTGCTGTCGTTGCGTAGCGTAGCAACCCATCGAGATCGCGAAAGTCCGTAAAGACCGTATCTACGGCAGCAACTTCCGCAGCGGCGGCCGCAAACAGGCACAGCGACCGGGCCATCTCATACTGCGGCAGCCAGTTGCCGTTCTCGTCGCGGTTGGTACTGGCACCAACGGCGGCGGCGAGATCCTCTGCCCCCCAGGACAGGCCATACAGTCGCGACGTTGCCCCGATGTAGCCGTCCAGCGAAAACAGGGCTGCAGGATGTTCTGTGCATAGCGCCATGATCCTCGTGCTGCCGGGCTGGATGCCATGCTGCTCCTCGAATCCATCAAGGTGCTTTGCCAGGACCACTGCCTCTGCGGCCGTGCGTGGCTTTGGCAGAACAATGCCGGCAGGTGCCGACGGCATGACCGCCTCCAGGTCGGGCAGCGCATCGTCCGTATAGATCGGGTTGATACGAACCCAGGCATCTTGCTTTCCCTGGAGATAGGCGGCCGCGAGCTGTCTGGCAGCGGGCCGGGCTTGGGGAGCCACGGCATCCTCGAGATCAAGGATAAGGGCGTCGGCGTCGATACCGTCCGCTTTCTCCAGCTTGCGTTCGGAGTCTGCGGGAACGAACAGGAAGCTGCGAATCATGCAGGCTTTCTCATCATGAGTGCCGTACGCCTGCAAACGCCGACGAGTTCGTCGTGCTGGTTATAGGCTCTGTGGGCGAAGATCACGATGCCATTAGCGGGGCGCGACTTGCTGGCACGTAGCTCAAGCACTTCCGACTCAATATGGATCGTGTCGCCGCAGAAAAGTGGCTTGGGAAAACGCACGTCATCCCAACCGAGATTAGCGACGGTCGTCCCATGCGTTGTGTCATTGACCGAGATACCCACCATGAGACTCAGTGTCAGACAGCTGTTGACCAGCGGCTTGCCGAACTCTGTGCTTTTCATGTATTCGGCGTCGAGGTGCAGCGATGCCGGGTTGTGGCTCAGCGTGGTGATAAGCACGTTGTCAGTTTCGGTAATGGTGCGCCGAATCGGGTGATCAAAGGTCTGGCCGACCTCAAACTCCTCAAAATACAGTCCTGGCATCGAAGACTCACTGTTCGTAAGGCAGGGTCACCAATTGTGCCAGCGTCGTGCACATCAATACAGCGGCGTGCATAATCCGGACCATAATAAGATCAAGGGAAGCATCGTGAGCAAGGCCTCAGGCGTCACCCAGAACACCCTTTACATCGTCGTCATCAGCTGTATCGCGACGATCGGCGGCTTCCTGTTCGGTTTTGACAGTGGCGTCATCAACGGCACCGTTGACGGCCTGCAGACGGCATTTGACTCGGACAGTATCGGCACAGGATTCAATGTGGCCTCCATGCTGCTCGGCTGCGCCATCGGCGCGTTCTTTGCCGGGCGCCTTGCGGATCTGCGCGGTCGGCGGTCGATCATGCGTGTCGCGGCGGTGTTGTTCATCATCAGCGCATGGGGTTCCGGGATCGCCGGCGGATCACTGGAGTTTGTTGTCTACCGGATACTCGGTGGTCTCGCGGTAGGTGCAGCGAGTGTCCTGGCGCCTGCCTATATCAGCGAGGTAACGCCCGCCCACTTCCGGGGGACGCTGGCAACCGTTCAGCAGATCGCCATCATCTCCGGCCTGTTCCTGGCGTTCTTCAGCAACTACCTGATTGCCGATGCTGCGGGCTCATCGATGAGCGAACTCTGGTTGGGTTTCGAAGCCTGGCGCTGGATGTTCTGGATGGAGCTGATCCCCGCCACTATTTTCCTGCTCGCGTTGTTCTTCATTCCGGAGAGCCCTCGCTACCTGGTGCTGCAACGGCAAACTGACAAGGCGATCGAGGTACTCACTCGACTCAGTGGCGCCGATGCGGCCAGGCGCAAGGCCGATGAGATCGACGCATCCCTGGCGAAAGATCATCACAACCCGCGCCTGGCTGATTTGCTCGACCCGAAGACCGGCCGCGTTCGCAGACTGGTGTGGGTCGGTATCGGTCTCGCGACGTTTCAGCAACTGGTTGGCATCAATGTCGTCTTTTATTACGGAGCCGTGTTGTGGCAGTCGGTAGGATTTACCGAGAGCGACGCCCTGCTCATCAACATCGTCAGTGGCGGCTTGAGCATCGCGGCCGTCATCGCCGCCCTGCTGCTCGTCGACCGCATCGGGCGCAAGCCGATTCTCTGGATAGGCTCCATCGGCATGGCGATTACCCTGGCCCTCGTCACCTATGCGTTCACGAATGCGTCGACCGCAGCGGATGGAAGCCTGAGCCTGGAAGGGATCTACGGTCCGCTCGCGCTCGTCGCCGCCAACGTCTACGTCATGTTCTTCAATTTCTCCTGGGGACCTGTGATGTGGGTCATGCTGGGAGAGATGTTCCCCAACCAGATTCGGGGAACCGGGCTCGCTGTTTCCGGTCTTGCTCAGTGGGGCTCAAATTTCGGAATCACGATAACGTTTCCGATCATGCTGGCCGGCATCGGACTGGCGGGCGCTTACGGCTTCTATACCGTGTGCGCCGTAGTTTCGATATTCTTCGTGGCCAGGATGGTGCACGAGACTAAAGGCCTGGAACTCGAGGAAATGCAGGGCTGAGGAGACAAACATGACCATCACACGACGAGACTTTAACAAGGCAGGCCTCGGCGCTCTCTCACTGGCCGCCCTTGGCAGTTGTGCCCTGGCCGGGCCCGGACGCATGATCAGGAAGGCGATTCCGTCATCGGGTGAAATGCTGCCGATCATCGGGCTGGGAACGAATCGCTACGGGGTGGGAGACGACGTCGAAAAACGTGCGGTGCTGCGCGCCGCACTCGCCCGCTTCCACCAGCTCGGCGGTACTGTTATCGATACCGCACCTATGTATCGAAGTTCCGAGTCGGTACTGGGTGATTTGATTGCCGATCTTGGCATTCGCGACGACCTGTTCGTCGCTACCAAGACAGACAAGGATGGTGGTGCCGCAGCGACGTCCGCACAAATGAAGGCGTCACAAGAAACGCTGCAGACAAAGACGTTCGACCTGATGCAGGTTCACAACCTGATCAACTGGCAGGAGGCGCTGCCGGTCCTGCGAGAATGGAAGCAGGAAGGACTCGTACGCTACATCGGCATCACTACGTCGCGAGCACGCCAGTACGAAGAGTTCGAGAAAATCATGCGACAGGAAGAGCTCGATTTCATCCAGATCAACTACTCGCTTGAGCAGCGTGAGGCCGCGGACCGAATTCTGCCGCTGGCCGCCGATCGCGGTGTCGGCGTGATCATCAACCGCGCATTTGGCGGCGGACGAATTTTTGAGAAGGTCGGTGACCAGCCGCTGCCTGCCTGGGCGCAGGAATTCGGCTGCGAAAGCTGGGCACAGTTCCTGCTTAAGTATGCGATCGGCCACCCGGCGGCCACGCTAAGCATTCCCGGGATGACCAAGCTGCATCACGTCGACGATAACCTCGGTGCAGCTCACGGGCGCCTCCCCGACTCCGCCGAACGCGCGCGCCAGGAGGCTTTCTACGACGCGCTCTAGGCTTTCGCTCGCTCGATCGCCTCAGAGATCAGGCGCTTGGCCGTTTCCGTACCGTGCCAGTCACCGATCTTGACCCACTTGCCCGGCTCGAGATCCTTGTAGTGTTCGAAGAAGTGCTCGATCTGTTCCAGCGTGATGTCCGGTAGATCGGTGTGCGTCAGCACATTATCGTAGCGCTGGGTCAGCGCGTGAGATGGCACAGCGATGACTTTTTCGTCCTGCCCGGCGTTGTCTTCCATGATCAGCACACCCACGGGCCGCACATTGATGACACAGCTCGGCACCAGTTCGCGCGTGTTGATGACGAGTACGTCAATGGGGTCACCGTCTTCCGACAACGTGTGTGGCACGAAGCCATAGTTGCCCGGGTACGACATCGGTGTGTACAGGAACCGGTCGACGACGAGCACGCCGGCATCCTTGTCCAGTTCGTACTTGATCGGCTGGCCGCCGAGCGGTACTTCAATGATGACATTGACGTCATCGGGTGGGTTCTCGCCGATGGCGATCGCGTCAATACGCATGGTCCGGAGCTCCTGGTTAGGTCCGGCGCTATTCTAATCGCCGCTTCAGGTGTTTAACAGGAACGCAGCAGCCAGTAGCAAGACGACAACGAGTCCCTGGAGCGCCACACGCTCCCACATGAACTTCTCGGCGTGTTCCTTATCGTAGGTGCCGCCTCGGGCCATAGAGCGCAGGCCCAGCGACAGTACGACGACAGTCGCGATAAGTGCGGCGATGACCAGCACGCTGACGATTGACATGGGTACCTCCCGGGATGACGTACGAACGAGAATCTACCGTTTCACCATACGCCCGGGCTCATTCCGCGCAATCGAGACATATACGGACCCCCACGACCCGCCTGTCAGCCGAGCACATTGCAAAACAAATGCTGTCTATCGATAGGGGCTGCAAATAACGCATAATAGTGGGCCCTTTTGACTGGACCCTCCCGGAATCAATGATGCAAGCGGTCAGATTTTGCATGCTGTTGGCGCTCGCCGCCGCGTCGTCTGCCTTCGCGCAGGGTGGGCCGCGGGCTAATGCCGCGGTCGCCGTGGAAACTGCGACCGTACAGGTCTCGACGCTCAAATCCTCGGTCAAGGCTATCGGGACGCTGACCGCCGAGGCGTCGGCCACACTGCGCGCTGAAGTCCCGGGACAGATATTGGCCGTGCATTTCCGCGAAGGCGAGCCACTTGTGCAGGGCGCAAAACTGTATTCGATCGAAGCGACGGTGCTCGAAGCCGAAGTCAACGAAGCCCGCGCCAATGTGCATCGCAGCGAATCGGCGCTCAAGCGTGCCGAGGAGCTCCACGCGAAACAACTCATCTCCGGTACCGACTACGATGCAGCGCGCGCCAACTACGATGTCGATGTGGCACGCCTGAGATCGTCAAGCGCGAAACTCGCGAAAACGGTTATTCGTGCACCGTTTGCCGGGTTCGCCGGCCTTAGGCGCATAAACGTCGGTGACTACGCAACGGTTGGCCAGGAGCTTGTGGACGTGGTGCAGCTGCACCCGCTGCGCGTTGACTTCAGCGTGCCGGAAAACCTGCTGCCAAAAGTGAAATCCGGTCTCGCTATCGAGATCACCGTCGATGCGTACCCTGACGAGGTCTTCGCCGGGACGGTAATAGCGGTTGCTCCGAAAGCCGATGTAGAGGGCCATAGTCTCGAAGTCCGAGCCAGTCTGCCGAACGCAGCACTCAAGCTGCGGCCTGGACTGTTTGTGAGGATCTCGATTTCGCTCGGCGCAAATCCCAATGCCATCGTCATTCCCGAACAGGCGATCTGGCCCATCGGCCAGAACAAAACCGTGTTTGTCGTAAACGACGACACGGTAGAGCAGCGTGTCGTCGGGATCGGCGAACGCCAGCCCGGGTTTGTAGAGATCACCGACGGCCTCAGTGCTGGTGAGGTCATAGTGACTGCCGGCCAGATGAAGCTGCATGACGGCGCCCGGGTCCGGTCTGTGGACGACGCCTCATCGGGCTCGATGTAGTCCGCGCACGGCCCCATGCAACTTCCGGAACTCTCTATTCGCCGCCCGGTTCTTGCCACCGTGATGAGCCTGCTCATCGTTCTGGTTGGACTGATTTGTTACGACCGACTGGCGGTCCGACAGATTCCGAATGTCGACGAACCCATCGTCACCGTTGCGACCATCTATCCCGGCGCGAATGCTCAGGTCATAGAATCGCAGATAACCAAGCCGATCGAGGACGCGCTATCGGGTATCGAAGGCATCGACTTCATCAACTCGGTCAGTCGCGCAGAGAGCAGCCAGGTAACCGTCCGCTTCAAACTGAATCGTGACCCTGACGCTGCGGCGAGCGACGTCCGCGACCGTGTGGCTCAGGCCCGCCAGGCGCTCCCCGAGGAGGCTAACGAACCGATCGTCCAGAAGCAGGAGGCCGATGCGCAACCTATTATCTGGCTGGCCTTCTCATCCGATCGACATGATCTGATGGAGATCGCCGACGTGGCGCTGCGCCTCGTCAAAGATCGAATCCAGACCATTCCGGGTGTAGCGGAGGCCCAGGTCAGGGGTAATCGCTACGCCATGCGAATCTGGTTGAAACCGGATCGGCTGGCCGGCTACGAACTGACGCCACTCGACATAGAAGCGGCACTGCGCGCGCAGAACATCGAGGTGCCGGCCGGACGGGTAGAAGCCATCAACCGGGAATTTACGGTTCTGGCGGAGACCGATCTCAGGGAGCCACAACAGTTTGCCGATATTGTCGTCAAGGAAACCGATACCTTCCTGGTGCGCCTGGGTGATGTCGCCCGTATCGAACTCGGCGCCGACAATTCGCGCTTCCGGGCGCGGTTCAACGGCCGCAACGCGATTCCGCTCGGTATCGTCAAGCAGGCCGTCGCGAACCCTCTCGAAATATCAGCAGCGCTGCGGGAGCTCCTGCCGCGGATATCCGCGTCACTGCCCGAAGGGATGCGGGTTGAGGTGGCTCACGACTCGACCGTGTTCATCGAGCGATCGATACGAGAGGTGTACGTAACGGTCGCTGAAGCAGCCGTGCTCGTCATTCTCGTCATCTTTCTCTTCCTGCGAAACTGGCGCGCGGTCCTGGTTCCATTGGTCACCATCCCGGTTTCGCTCATCGGCGCCTTCGCGCTGATGTACGTGCTCGGGTTCACGATCAATACACTTTCGCTGCTCGCCATGGTGCTGGCAATCGGACTTGTCGTCGACGATGCGATCGTGATGCTCGAAAATATCTATCGCCATATCGAGGAAGGCATGGAACCGCTCGAGGCAGCCCTCACCGGCAGCCGTGAGATCGCTTTCGCCATCGTTGCGATGACCATCACCCTCGCCGCTGTGTACCTGCCGTTTGTCTTTACAACGGGCCGCAGTGGCAAGCTGTTCATTGAGTTTGCGTTGACACTCGCCGGCGCTGTCCTGGTTTCCGGATTTGTTGCGCTGACGCTGTCCCCCATGATGTGCTCCAGGTTGCTACACCATGAGAAAAAGCACGGCCGCTTTTTTGAAATTGGCGAGCGCCTTTTGCGCGGCCTGGACCGTGGCTACCAGTCGATTCTCGGCAAACTGCTGCGCCGAAGCTGGCTGGTTGTGACCGCGGCTACTGCGATTGTCGTTGTGATGTCAGCCCTGTTTACGATGTTGCCGGAGGAACTTGCCCCGGCAGAAGACACCGGCACGGTTATGGGCATCGGTAGCGCGCCGGAAGGCGCGACCATCAACTACACGGACCGCTACGCGCTGCAGATGGTCGACATATTTGCCGAGCTCCCGGAACAGGAACGGTTTTTCAGTTTTTCAGGATTCAATGGCGTTACCAACGCCATTACGTTTGTCACCCTGAGTGACTGGGATGATCGCGATCGCAATACGCAGCAGATCAAGAACGCGCTGTTTCCGAAGTTTGCAGACATCGCCGGTATCATGGCCTTCCCGCTCACGCGAGCGCCGCTCGGGGTGCGCGACTTCGGACAGCCGGTGCGCTTCATCGTGCAGAGCACGCAATCCTGGGATGAGCTCGACGCTACGGTGCAGCGCCTTATCGCGAAAATTGACGAGAACCCGAACCTGATCAACCCGGATTCAGACCTGAAGCTGAACAAGCCGGAACTCAAGATTGACGTCAATCGCGAGAAGATTTCGGCTGTTGGCGCCAGCGTCGTTAGCGTCGGCCACACGCTCGAAACCATGCTGGGCGGGCGCAACGTTACGCGCTTCAAGATTGGCTCGGAACAATACGATGTGATCGTACAGGTGGAGGACGACGCACGGCGCACCCCTGGGGATCTGAGTAACATCTTTGTGCGTGGCAACGACGATAGAATGATCCAGCTGCAGAACCTTGCCACGGTCACTGAAACAGTTGCGGCCAAGGAGCTCAATCACTTCAACAAGATGCGTGCCGCTACGATCTCCGTCGGCCTGGGCCCCGGCTATTCCATGGGCGAAGCCATCGAGTGGCTTGAAGCAGCGCTGGCCGAAGTCGCACCCGATGCCCTGTACGATCTGGGCGGCCAGTCGCGCGAGTTCCGTGAATCCGCATCCGGGGCGATGACCATGATGGCCCTGGCGCTGATGTTTATCTACCTTGTTCTTGCGGCGCAATTCGAGAGTTTCATCGACCCGCTGATCATCCTTGTCTCGGTACCACTGGCCATGTTCGGCGCATTTCTTTGCCTGGTTGCGATCAACGCCGGCAATGAGGTGGGTTGGTGGCAAACCACAACGTCCTGGAATATCTATACGCAGATCGGGGTGGTCACGCTGGTTGGCCTGATTGCCAAACACGGCATCCTGATTGTCGAATTCTCAAACCAGCTGCGTGAGAGTGGCATGAGCAAATTCGACGCAGTCCTGCAGGCCGCCAGTAAACGACTGCGGCCGATCCTGATGACGACCGGCGCGATGGTGCTTGGTGCCGTGCCCCTGGCCTTCGCCAGCGGCGCGGGTGCGGAAGCGCGTCACCAGATCGGCTGGGTTATCGTTGGCGGCATGAGTTTCGGCACATTATTCACGTTATTTGTGGTTCCCGTTGTGTACCTGTTGCTGGCGGGTCGACACGAACAGATGGGGAACTAGATGCGACTTCCGCAGTGCTTTATCAAGCTCCCGCTTACGTTCGATCACGTCAGGCTTGCTGAGGAAATAGGCCAGTTTGGTGAAGAGGAATGGCGTGCCCATCCGCAGCGTTTCGAAGGCAACTCGTCGCTGGTGCTGGTATCGACAAACGGCGAAGAGAACGACGATTTCTCAGGGCCAATGATGCCGACGCCGAAGCTGGCAAAGATGCCCTATGTCCGCCAGGTCATGGCCAGCTTCAACACCGTCATCGGGCGCTCAAGACTGATGCGGCTGACGCCGGGCGCGACCGTTGCGCACCACACGGATTCTCACTACTTCTGGCGCAATCATCTGCGGATTCATGTGCCGATTCTCACCGAGCCGGAAGTCGCCTTCTATTGCGAAAACGAAAAAGTCCATATGGCCAGGGGCGAGTCCTGGACATTCAACAACTGGGTCGATCATGCCGTTGAAAACCGCTCCGACCAGGCGCGGATTCATCTTGTTATTGACACAGTGGGTTCGTCAGATATCTGGCGCATGATAGAGGGTCGTGACAATGAGCCACGGCGCATCGATTTCCAACCAGGCGAAGATCCGGAACTGCGCCTTGAGAATTACCGGGGTCTGCCGGTATTACCCGCCAGTGAAATTGCGGCCGACCTCAAAGAACTTGTTGATGACCTTACGGACAACGGAAGCGCCGATTCAGACAATATCGAACACCTGCGCAATCAAACGACGGATTTCCTCAACGACTGGCAATCGGTGTGGATGGTTTCGGGCCCTACTGCCGGAGGATTTCCGGAATTCAAACGTCTGCGCGACGCCTATCGCAAGCACATAGATGCCTTGCCCGAGACCGTCCTGACCGCGAGCAACGGGCGACCGGCGAACGAGGCATTCTGGTACACCCTGGACGCGGTCCTCGCGCCGCAAAACCTGGTGGAAACTGAAAGCGCCGGAGGCGCGACACAAAACCGGCCCCGGTTTGACCGACCGGTATTTATTGTCGCCGCTCCGCGGTCCGGCAGCACGCTGTTATTCGAGACCCTCGCCCTGAACCGGGAGCTCTGGTCCGTCGGCGACGAAGCGCACAAGCACTTCGAGATCGTTCCGTCCCTGCGGCCCAACAAGGACAATCAAAGCAATCGGTTGACGGCTGACCTGGCCACTCGCGATGTTATCGATACAGTGCTGAATTCGCTGGCGGCCGATCTGGTTAACAGCGACGGGCTATTGCTGCGCGACCTGTCGATTGCATCCAGGCCCGCCGAGGTTCGCTTTTTGGAGAAAACGCCAAAGAACGCCTTGCGTATTCCGTTCATCCTCAAGGCATTCCCGGACGCCCGGTTCATCTTCCTCTACCGCGACGCGCGACAGAACATCAGCAGTCTGCTGGACTCCTGGCGATCGCAGCAGTATGTCACCTACGAACGCCTGCCCGACTGGACCGCACCGCTCCGTTGGTCACACCTGCTGTTTCCGGGCTGGCAGGATCTTACCGACAGTTCACTGGCCGAAACCGTCGCACAGCAGTGGCAGGTTACGAATCAGACGATCCTCGACGACCTGCAGCAACTCCCTGGCGAGCGCTGGTGCACCATCGAATACGACGCATTAATCTCGGACACGATGAATTCACTGCGGCGACTGTGTGACTTCTCACAGATTGTATTTGGTCCGCGCATGGTCGAGGTCGCATCACGGCCACTATCGCCATCGAAGTACACACTGACGTCACCGAGCCCCGATAAATGGAAGAAGAACGCGGCGGACCTCGAGCCCGTGATACCGGGCACCGAGGAACTCATGGCCACGTTGCGCGGCCTCGGCTAGTCGATTGCGGGAACAGACTTGAGGTAGGCGGCAATGGCCTCTCGGTCCGCTGATGTCAGGTGCGCCATGTTCTCCTGCACGGCGACCATGGTGCCGCCCACCGTGTCAAACTCCGGCGTGAACCCGCTCTCGAGGTAGTAGGCGATATCGCTGACTGTCCAGGACGCAATGTTCTCGCCGCCCGGCGTGATGTTGGGAATGCGGCCTTTGCCTTCCGGGCTGGCCGCGCCCCCTAACCAGCGATCCTCCAGCAGGCCGCCAAAACGGCCACGAGACGTATGGCATTCCCCGCAGTGCCCCAGTCCTTCGACCAGTTCGCGGCCCCGCTCGACCAGCGGATCGCCAGCAGTACCCGCCTTTACCGGCGCTGCATCAAGATACAGTCGCTTCCAGGCGCCGATGCCCCGGCGGATCGACCACGGGAACGACAGCGAATGGTCCGCGGAGCGACCGGCGATCTGGGGCAAGGTATCCAGGTAGGCCTTGAGATCCATGACGTCCCTGGTGGCCGCCTTTGCATAGGAGGTATACGGGAACGAGGGATAGTAGTGCTTGCCTGCCGGCGATACGCCGTGTTGCATGGCATTCACAAACTCCGGCATTGACCAGCCACCGATGCCATCCGCGTGCGGTGAAATATTCGGTACGCGAAAAACGCCGTAGGGCGATTCGAGTTCCATGCCGCCACCGAGCAGCAGCTTGTCAGGGCCTTTGGCCCGCTTGCCATTGACCGGAGTGGCATGACAGGACGCGCAGCCACCGGCCCAGAAAACGCGCTCGCCGGCGGCCGCGTCGGGTGCATGATCCGGCAGCCAGCTTTTGGCAAAGCGTGACGGCGCAGTAAGCCACCACGCCGCCATCAAGGCGAGCAGTAACAATGCGACGACGATGCGGCGCATCAATCCCGACTCCCGCCGACGCTATTCTTTTTCGATGCGGTAGCCGTCGTGGCAGTCTTTGCACTTGCCGAATACGGGCCCGATGACAGGCTTGGCATCCTCAAGCGTTGCCGGGTTCGCCGCGATGGCGGCGTCTATGGCGTCGCTCCACGCTACGAGCGCCGCATCGAACCCAACGCGATCTTCCCAGATTGCCGGGGCCGCTTCGGTATCCTCGCCGGATTCACTGCCCTCTGGGAACAGATCACCAAGTCTCGCCGCCGCACTTTGCCACGTTCTTAATGACTCCATTGCAGCGGCATTGTCGTACTCGGCCTCACCCTTAAGCATGGGACCAACGACCTTTGCGGCCTTCAGGACACCCTCCATCAGTTCATGGCGCTCCTTCTGTGGGCTGTCGCCAGCAACGGCAATTGAGGCGATGGCCAGTGCGGCCACGAGAATGGGGAGGCGTAGCAGGTTCTTCTTCATCATAGGTTTGGCTTCTCTCTTGAGTCGGAATGTTAGAACTGTGACCGCGAAATCTACTACAAGTTGCCGGACTGTGCGATCCAGTCGCGAACGGTGGACTCGATGAAAGGCAATGGCGTCGAGGCGACCTCCAGCACGGTCTGGTTGAAATCACGAATATCGAACTGCTCGCCGAGTTTTTCCCTCGCTTCCTCGCGTAGTGCGAGGATCTTCAGCTGCCCCAGCTTGTAGCCGAGAGCCTGTGCAGGCCACACCACGAAGCGCTCAATTTCCGATGTCGCCGTCGCCTCATCGAGACCCTCAACGCCCACCATGTATTCGATCGCCTCTTCACGGCTCCATTTCATGGCGTGCATGCCCGTATCGGTAACCAGTCGAACGGCACGATGCAGCTCGGCCTGCAGGCGACCCAGATCGCCAAAGGGATCATCCGCGTACAGTCCCATTTCGGCGGCCAGCCGTTCCGCATACAGCGCCCAGCCTTCCCCACTCGTGTTCGACCACAAGGCTTTGACGAGCGATGGAACGTCACGGTCGATCGCCGTCGCCCCGTCGAGGTGATGTCCGGGCACAGCCTCGTGATAACTCAGCGTCGGCAAAGTCCAGCTCGGGTGCAATGCCGTGTCGCGAAGGTTGATGAAATAGTAGCCAGGCCGGGACCCATCGGGCGCGGGATTGTTGTAGTAGCCTATCGGTGCAGATGCCTGGCTGAATTCCGGCACCATGCGGACCTCGACCTTGTGGTCGGGAATCTCGCGGAACCACTCCGGCAATTTCTCGTACATGCCATCGACGTAGCCGCGCACATCGTTCAGCAGCGCTTCCTTGCCTTCGGCGTCGTTCGCATAAAGAAACCGGGATTCGACGTTGAGTTGCTGCATACGCTCACCCACGGTTCCTTCGGTGTAGCCCGCACCCTTTAAAATCGCGTCCATTTGCGCCGTGATGCGACTAACCTCGCTGAGACCCGTCCGGTGAATATCATCTGCCGACAAATTCGAGTCCGTCATGTGGCGGATCATTGCTGCGTACAGCGCCTCGCCATTGGGCAGCCGCCACATCCCTGCATCATGGGGGGCTGATGCGCGAACCTCCCCCAGGTAATCGGCGATACGCTGATACGCAGGCAAGACATCGGCATCGATGATGTGCAGCGCGCGATCAGCATAGGCCTCGGCCTCTTCGATACCCGCCTGCTCGAGCTTCTCGACATACGACAGGTAAATCGGGTTCCGATCCGCGCCTGGCTCGATGAACGCCTCGGCAACGGCCAGCGACTTGTCCACAATGAAATCCGGTGGGATAGCACCCTGTTGCACACCATGGCGATAGCTTTCGAGCGCGCCATTGAGGGTGGCGCCAACCGTCGCCAGGCGTACAAGAAACGTCTCCGCTTCTTCCTCGTTCGTCACCGGCTGCTGCGAAGTCAGGAAATTTGGAATGTCGACCGTGGGCCCGGAATTCTGGACGATGGGATACGGGAGATACCACAGGGTCCATGCCCCGGCAGTGGTTCCGTAGTCGACGAGCCGAGACGGCCCGAGCGCGCCTTCAAACAAGGTTGTCAGTACCGCATGCGTGCTCTGGCGACCGGCGTCCAGAGACCCTGCATCGATGCCCGCAAGCGATGCCAGCGCCGCCTCGAGGGCCGCGTTACGCGCCGCGTTGCCGGCGACCGATCGATCCATCATTCGGGTGGCCGTTTCGGGTACGAGATCCTCAGAAATACCCAGCTGCGTCGCGGCCTCCGGAACATGGTAAAAATAGGCGCTCGTCATTTCAGCGACGGCCGCATCGAACTGTTTATCGGTCGGCGGCGCTGCCGCAGCCGGCTTGCCTGGCTGGTCGGCTGACCCGCAGGCCGCGAGAACCGCACATACCGCAATCGCAAAGCTGAACTTCAGTTTCATAGGGACTCCCACGGATTGTCTGGTCCAATAAGGCACAGTATTCTGCACCTGTCGTTTTTCTTGTCGATTCATAATACGCGCTAGGGAGGCTTACGCCATGACCGATCAAAAGAAGTCACCGATCATGCCAGCACAAGTCGCAGACATTATCGCCTGCGGTTTTGCCACGTGGGCTACCGATGGGGTTGACGAAGCGCTGCGCGCCCGGTTCGATGCCATGCGGATTCCCGTTACCGGCGTACGCAACGTTCGCGTCTGGGGCCTGCAGGTTGATGACGAGCGCGAACTGCCTGGGCGCGAACGTACCAGTATTCCGGACGATGAAATCTGGGAGATCAACCTCGAAGCACTGAATGGCTCACACTACGAGGTGGACTCAAGAATGCTGAAAGCGGCTATCTGACGTTACCTGGACCGACCTGCTTTCAGGGCTCGTTCTTTTATGCGGCGCGCCGTGCCGCGAAACAACAACGCGTGCAGCGGCAATGTAGCGTACCAGTACAGCAAGCCCCACACGCCCGCCGGGTGCCAGTAAGCCTGTACCGAAATCCGACGCTCTGCGCCAAGATCGTCAACACTGAACTCCAGCACACCAGCGCCGGGCGCTTTCAATTCCATAAGAAACGTCAGTCTTTCCTCCGGCACACACTCGATGACACGCCAGGCATCAACAACGTCACCCACGCGTAATGCTGCCGGGTGACGCCGCTGGCGCCGAAAGCTGGGGCCGCCAGCGAGCCAGTCCAGTGCGCGCCGCAGCCACCAGAGTCCGCGTCCATAAAAGAAATCGCCACCATTGCCAAACTGACACAACACACTCCAGATATCAGCGGAACGTGCCGTCGTCACCGCGCTGCCGTGCGCCTGTTTGGCGTAGTGCCCGTACGCTGGACTGAACTCCCTGCAGGCAACGGCGCTCTCGACCCAATGGGCGGGAAGTGCATGTTGCCGCTCGGCGCGAAGCGCCTCCGCAGCGGCGGCATCGAAGCCCAACAACTCTTGCGGAATGAGTGCCGCGAGTCGCTGATCCCGTGCGATCACATCCTGCGTCAACCCGCCGATTAACGCGCGTGCCACGTTGGTGGGCACCGACGTCACCAGTCGTAACCAGTAGGACGATAGCCGGGGCGTCAGGACCGGCACAGGGATAATGACAGGCCGCTTGCCGATAAGACGGGCGTAGCGCAGCATGATCTCCTTGTAGGTCAGTACCTCGGTGCAGGCGACGTCATAGGTTTGACCGGCGGTTTCGTCAAGTTTGGGAACGTCGGCGAGGTAGCGCAGCAGGTTACTCAATGCGATAGGCGTGGACCTGGAGAACACCCAGCGAGGCGTGATCATGACCGGCAGGTGATTGACCAGATCGCGAATCACCTCCCATGCGGCGGAGCCCGGGCCAATGATCATGCCAGCGCGAAGCTCTGTCACGGGGACGGCACCGTCGCGCAGGATATCGCCCGTCTGTTGGCGTGACTGGAGATGAACCGATTGCGGATTGTCCGGCGTCAGCCCTCCCAGGTAGACGATGCGCCGCACAGCCTGCCGCTCAGCCGCAGCAGCAAAGTTGCGTGCCGCGCGCGCGTCGATTTCGGGGAACGCGTTTCCCGCCGCCATGGAGTGAACCAGGTAATAAGCTGTATCGACATTCTGCAGCGCAGCATCAAGTTGTTCGGGATCAAGGGCATCCGCGCCACATAATTCAGCGCCCTGCCAGCCTCTGCCACGCAGCACTTCGACGTTTCTTGAAGAGGCGCGGACGCGGCGACCTTCGGCCAGCAGAAACTCAACGAGGTTTGTGCCAATGTAGCCACTGGCACCGAATACCAGGTCGGGCTTTGCTGTTTCATTTTTCATGCATATCAACCGAATACCTGTTACTACTTGTTACACAATAGTGCTGCAATCTGCCCGCGTATCAGGGCAGGATAAACGTCTTTGCATACCAGCGCGCGAAAAAACTCGCGCGCCCGCATCCTGGAGTCCGTACATGCGCATTTTGCCCGGAGTATTGTTACTAATGACCCTGTCAACGTCAGTATCCGCCGACGAGTCCCTGCTTGATCAGGATTTTCGTCGCCTCGCCTCTGATGAGACCGTCAACCTTGGCGACGAGTACGGCGGCAAGGTGCTGCTGATCGTTAATACGGCGTCCAAGTGTGGCAATACGCCGCAGTATGACGGCCTTGAGAAGCTCTACCAGGACTATGGTGACGACGGCCTGGTCGTTCTCGGCTTTCCTTCAAACGACTTCATGGGACAGGAACCCGGAACAGAAGAGCAGATTCAGGAGTTCTGTCGCCTGACTTACAAGATCAAGTTCCCCATGTTTGAGAAGGTCACCGTAAAGAAAGGTGATGCACATCCGTTCTATGAGCAACTGGCCGCTAAAGCCGGTACTTACCCAACGTGGAATTTCCACAAGTACCTTATCGGCCGCGATGGCCAGTTGATCTCCGAGTTCAGCCCGCGCACGCAACCAGACGACGACGCCCTGGTTAAGGCCATCAAGGCTGCTCTCTAACGCGCGACTCCATTCAGGGAGATGGCCATTCAATTTCGACCAGCAGTTCGTTGCGCCGCATGAACCACAGGGTGAACGGGCTGTTGTAGCGAGCGAGATAGGGTTCGCCTGATAAAACGACGCCATCGTTAGCCAGTGCCGCCATCAGTGCGGACTCGTGCTTCTGATAATTGCGGGTACTCCACCTTCCAGAGTAGCGGCGCGCCGCGATCACGCGCGCCGGCTTCTCGACCAGCCTGATCCTGGCATCCATGGGCTTCGGCAATGTGTCCATTGTGTACGTTGGATTCCATGAAAAACGCATAGGTGTAGTGCTCTCGCTCACCTTCGCCGCCTGCCTGTGACGTGACCGGCGCCGTCATCGACATTTTTGTCTCCGCCTCATTGTCGCCAAAAATATAGCCGGCAAGAATTTTGAACGCCTTGCGGCCAGGGTCACCGTCGTTTCCTTCGACGTCGACCTCTGCAACGATATGAGGCACATACAGACGAACCTCATAGTCGTCAGTCGCCTTCAGGACTTCAAACTCGGGCTCTTCAATTGCCATTGCCGGCTGCACCATGAGAATGAATAAGAAAAATACTATCGGACGAGAATTCAATGTGATGGTACTCCTGTGGCATTGAGTTACGGCTCAATAACCTGACCGTCCCAGGCGAAGCACCGCCCGGTATCGGCAGGGGTCAGGCGATCGACAACCTGCAGCAGCTGGTTTACGGAATGAGTCGTTGTGAACAGCTGGTCCGAGGGGACTCGCCGCTGAAACGGTTTGGACAGATTGGTGTCAACCGTACCGGGATGCAGGCCAACGACAACAGCTTGCGGAAAACGCCGCGCGTGTTCTATCGAGATGGTCTTAATAAGCATATTGAGAGCGGCTTTTGACATGCGATAGGAAGCCCAGCCACCCAGGCGATTGTCCGAGATGCTGCCCACCCTCGCAGACAGCGCTGCGAAAACAGTCTTCGCATCGCGCCGCATCAGCGGCAGGAAGTGCTTGGCTACCAGCGCCGGTCCAACCGTGTTCACGCCCAGGACGTCCAGCATCGCTTCAGGACTGATGTCGGCAATACTTTTCTCGGGCTGGATCGAAAGGTCGTGGAGAACGCCGGTTGTAACAAACACGGCGTCCAGGGGGGCCACTATGCTTGAAGCGACTGCAGCTTCACGGATACTGATTTCATCGAAAAGGTCGACTGTACCGATCCGCACTTTGGGGTCGGAGACGTCAATCTCCGTCCGGGACCATGCATGAATATGCTCGACTCGAGCGTCGGCACAGAGCTGACGCAGGAATTCGGCACCAATTCCTCCGCTCGCGCCGATGATGGCAACGTTGGAGTTCGGCGATAGGCTGCTTAGAGACGGCACGTTAGTGTGATGGCGAAACGCCCTTGTTAATGGTCGATTAGCGTAGCAAGACCCGCGTCCCAGGAGGTTTCAGGACTGTGTACGTTTGTAACCGCTTGTATCGGGTTCAGTGCTATCAGGGCGCAACGAACTGAAAGCCGATGAGTTCATACGTGCCGTCGACACCTATTTCATTGTCCTGACCTATGAAGACCAGGACGTCACCTTGCGGTGGGGCGAGCCTGCAGGCGCATGACTAATTATCTATTTCAACGGCCCCGATATCGCCCAGGAGGTCCGCAGGCCTGGCGATACCCAGCTGATCAAAATCCAGTGGATCAACGCCGATAGTCGTCCCGATGAGATTTACCGAGATGCCGTTAAAATCGCTCTGACCGAGGCCAAAAAGCAGCGTCCAAACATCGTCGTTGATCCCGGCCGCTCCCAGGTTGGCAATCTGATCCACGTTGACACCGGCAATTTCGTTCGCAAGCGCCGATTCAAGATGATGCCAGAACTCCACATAGGCATGGTTATATTCAAATTGAGGCCATGTCCGTGCGGGACCACACCAGTACGCCTGTTCCAAGGTGTCGATGGTGACGTTGTTGCAATTGGCATACCGCTGAGATCCCGCCGTGTCCGGATCAACATCCAACAGGAACCCCTGGAAATAGTCCCTGAACTCGCTCTCGAAACTCGGTTGGCCGTAAACAGCCTGGATCCGATCCAGCAGCAGTGGAAGAAGGAGCGGGTTCCGGCCTTCATTCTGTTGCCCAACCAGCTCGCCGAGAACCTCAGTCACGTTATAGTTTCCGCTGGGAAGCTGGTCCACAGCGCTACCCACCGGCTCGTAATAAAGCACTGCAAATGGGTCGGCCTCTACGCCGGAGGAATTGATCAATGTAGACAGCGTTGCACCGCCAAGCACATCACCAGGTAGCATGCCCGCTTCATCATCCACCTGCGGGTAATGCTTGCGCGACAATGAAGCCCAGTTTGGCTCCGCAATAGGCACCAGTATCTGGCTAAAATCGATGACCCCGATGCGGTTATAACCCAGGCTGCGGAAGTAGAAAACGGATCCGGTAAAAACATCGTGCGGATAAACGCCTCCGATCGTATAGCCACCCGGTGCGACGCCATTGATCTCGTGAACGGTGTTCCCGACGACAATGGAATGGCCAATCATCATATCTTCCACCGCGTGGGCGTTGCCGATAGTCGCGGCGATGCCGCCCGCCATATTTGCTTTGTCCAGTTCATTGGTCCGCGGTTTCCCAAATACCTGGTTTTCAACAACGGTGCTGCTTTTAACCTTCATGTGCCCGTTGGACATATACAGACCGCCGCCTCGCCAGTATCCGATATCCAGAAGACCAAAAAGAAATGCGGGAAGTACCGGTGGTTCAACCAGATTCCTCGCGACGGTACTGTTCTCAACATTGATTCTTGTAGACAGGCCGATACCACCCCCATCCGAGTACACACCGCCACCGTAGGCAAAAAGTCCGGTAATTCGATTTTCCGTGATCGACGACTGACGAATCGAAGAAATAGTAACCGAGGTATCACGTCCGCCGACGGAAAAAATGCCTCCCCCGGCCGCGCCGCCCCCGTAAACCGTATTGCCGCTGACAATACAATTGTCCATCACAACGCTGTCTGCGTAGACTCCGCCGCCGTAAGCTCCCCCGTCACGAGAGGTATCGGCATCGTCACCAACCGCGTGATTATCGTAGATGGCACAGTCGCTTAAGGTCGCAACACCCCAGACGGCAAGTCCCGCACCTCGTGCAAGCGTAGAGGTCTGATTATCATCCGGATGCTGGCCAACGTCCGCTGCCGCATCAAAAACACTGTTGCCGCCCGTGATCGCAACATTGGTTAGCGTTAGATCACCGGACACCGCCAGAACCCGTGCAGAATCTGCACCGCCCCAATTTATTGTGATGCCATCAGGAAGATTCGACGCATTGATGACGACGTCCTTATCAGCGAAAAGCGCTGACTTTCCATAATCCCGATCGAAATAACCAACGAGATAGGAAATATTGTTCGCGACGTCAAAGCCCATCACCTCGCCGACGAGAACAGTGTGTTCTTCACCGACGAAGATCAGAGTGATGGTGCTGCCGTTGAGCGTTGGATCGAAGGTAATTCTCTGACCGGAGGACGCGGACGCGAGAGCAGAGCGAAGCGTTATCGTTCCGGCCGGCGGGGACGCATCGTCCAGCAGGCTATTGACGATAATTGCAGGTAGCGAGGAACCGCCGCCGCCTCCGCCGCCTCCGCAACTGGACAGTCCTGTCAGCACCACCAGGCACCAAAGTGCGAATCCGGCAATCCGGTAGGAACCACGACCAACAGACTGGCTACGTTTCATTGCAAACCTCCAAGATAATCAGACCCGCCTTTGCATCACGAGTTCAGCTCTAATCTAAGAGCCTATGCTCATGGATGCGTAGCCGATATCGGTGTTTTCCGGTGCTGGCCGGAACGGGACTGCGAAGAGCCACTGACGCTTATCCGGCTGATTTGATTTGCTTGGCTGACTCCGAGAGCGGCACGCTCGTCGGTTTGCTCGGGGCTTTCTTTCTCTGGCTCATGTCGATGCTGCCGGAAAACCGCGCACCGTCTTCCATGTTGATCCGGGCGCAAAAGATGTTGCCCTTCACATCAGCCGACTTGGCGAGTTTGACAATATCCTCGCCGTGAATATCGCCTTCCACCTTGCCGTATATCTCTACCGTGCGTGCCCTGATGTCGGCCTTGACGCGCCCCTCTTTGCCCACCGTGAGATTCTTGTCCTGGTGGGCAATCGTGCCCTCGATCTCGCCCTCGATGATCAGGTCTTCATTCGCCGACAATTCGCCCTTGAATTTAAGCGTTGGTCCGATGACAGAGGTCTTGCGTCGCCGCACATCCGGACTGGTTGGCACACCGGGTTCGGTCCTTTCGTAGTCGGACTCCGCGTCTTTCTTCTTGCTGAACATGATCCTGTTACCTCGTTCCTGGATGCCGGGATAGAATACCGCTTCTGCCGAAGCGCACCTAAGATATTCGCACATTCCCTTTTTATTATGTCTGGCGGAGAGGGTGGGATGGCCGCTTCGCGGCGCCGGATGCGGCTGTGCCGCTGCCCGGCTCGAACAGGGTTCAAACGCCCATACCCTCTCGGCAAAAATGCAAAAGGCCCCGAATGGGGCCTTTCTCATTTTGGCGGAGAGGGTGGGATGGCCGCTTCGCGGCGCCGGATGCGGCTGTGCCGCTGCCCGGCTCGAACAGGGTTCGAACGCCCATACCTTCTCGGCAAAAATGCAAAAGGCCCCGAATGGGGCCTTTCTCATTTTGGCGGAGAGGGTGGGATTGTCGCTTCGCGACCCGGATGCGGCTCTGCCGCTGCCCGGCTCGAACAGGGTCCGAACGCGCATACCCTCTCGGCAAAAATGCAAAAGGCCCCGAATGGGGCCTTTCTCATTTTGGCGGAGAGGGTGGGATTCGAACCCACGGTACGGTACAACCGTACACCTGATTTCGAATCAGGCCCATTCGACCACTCTGGCACCTCTCCGTGAGGTCGCGGCGGGAATATTGGTGAGCAAAGTGCCCAATGTCAAGGGTCCATTCCACGCCTCCTGATGCGATAATCGCCGTTCCAACGATATGGAAAGCCGCGCTTGCGACTATTACTCATCATCAGTTTGGCAGGCCTCATCGGGACGTGTTCCTCGGCCCCGCCGATCCTCGACCAGATCCTGGAAACGGGTAAACTGCGCGTTGTCACGCGGAACAGCCCGACGTCCTACGAGATCAGCCCCGATGGTCCCACGGGGCCTGAATACGATCTGGTGCGTGCATTTTCGGAGGAACTCGGCGTTGCGCTGGTCATGGAATCTGTCGACAGCGTCTCCGAGATTCTGCCACTCCTGCTGTCTGGCCAGGCCCACATGGCTGCTGCCGGTCTGTCGATCACAGACTCACGACGCGAGTTTCTCAATTTCGGTCATCCTTACGAGTCGGTCGACGTCCACCTGATCTACAAGCTCGGCACCGGGCGGCCGCGCTCCATTGAGGACATCCTTGACCAGTCCATCGAAGTCGTTGCATCGAGCAGCCACGTCGACATCCTCGAAGAGGTACAGCAGGACTACCCGGACCTAAGCTGGACTGAGAATGCGGATGTCGAGTTCGCGGACCTTCTCGCCAAGGTCGCGACGGGCGAGATCGACCTGACAGTCGCCGATAGCCCCGATTTCAATATCCAGCGGCACTTTTATCCGGACCTTCGCATCGCGCTCGATCTCGAAGTCGATGACCAGATCGCCTGGGCATTTCCCCGCGATACCGCGGACTCGCTGCTGGCGCGGGCTGACGAGTTCCTGATCGCTGCCGGTGATTCGGGCATGCTCACCCGCGTTCACGACCGCTACTACGGCCATACCAAGAAATACGACTACGTCGGCACGCGCAATTTCATCCGTCATTACGAGAGTCGCCTGCCCCGCTACCGCGCAATGTTCGAAGACAGCCGGTGCCGCATGGGACATCGACTGGCGCTTGCTTGCCGCGATCGGTTACCAGGAGTCTCACTGGCGCGCTCAGGCGATATCGCCAACCGGCGTGCGCGGTATCATGATGCTCACCCAAGCGACCGCTGACTACCTCGGCATCGACGACCGCGAGGATCCTCTGTCCAGCATCGTGGGTGGCGCTCAGTACTTTGCTCGGCAAACCGAGAGAGTCGCCGACACCGTCGCCGAACCCGATCGCACGTGGATGGCGCTCGCTGCCTACAACGTCGGCTTCAATCACCTCAAGGACGCGCGCATGATCGCGGAGTCGCAAGGGGGCGACCCGGACACCTGGATTGATGTCAGAGCCGCACTGCCGCTGCTTGCGCAACGCAAATGGTATTCGCAGGTGCCCTATGGCTACGCCCGTGGGTGGGAACCGGTGCTGTACGTCAACAATATTCGCGCCTATTACAGCATTCTGCAGTGGCTGACCGACCAGGATGGAACTGCGGGCGAGGAACCGCCCGAGCCCGATGAAGGCGCCGAAGTGACCTGACTCAGTGGATGCCGCGTGTAGTCACCACGTAGGTCGCAAAACTGCCAAGCCAGTGACTCCCCATGTAGTGCTCGTTGGACACCGACGCAATCCCCGTCTCACGGTGCAGATCTGCAGCTGCCTGGAGCGCGGCACGTCGCGGATCGTCCTCGGGCAGCCCCGCTGAGATACCCTCCAGTGCCCAGGCACGTGAGAGATTCACGCCGTCAAGATGGACGAGTTTGCCATCTTCCGGGTCCAGCACCACACCGGGCTCAAGCCAGTCTCCCGACCCATCCTCGGGGGTGCCTGGCATGAACTCCGCCAGCCAATCAGCAAATTCCTCAGCGGAGAACACACGCCGCATCAGGTCCGCTTCCATCAGGCAGGGTGAAAGAAAGTCCTCACCGGACGGCTCATAAGCCAGGGGACAATTCTTGTCGTCGGCGTGGAAGGCGAGCACTTTATCGACCAGCAACGCTTCAAGGTCAATGTCGCCAACTGCACGCGCATAGTCGAGCATGAGCCCAAAAGCGAACGCCGACTGGTTGTGCGTACCCAGGCGGATTGGGTAGCTCAGGTTCGGTAACCATGCCTTGATCTTCGCCGTGATTTCGTTCTCAAGCGGTGCCAGTGTTTGTCGCCATTGTTGCATCGTCTTGTCGTCGCTCTCGTGCAACTCAGCAACCAGTTGCAAATACCAGGCGATGCCGTAGGGGCGCTCGAACGAACTTCTCCCGGGTGCGAGGTAATAGGCAACTTCACCGGCGATGTTCTCCTCGGTAAACGACTCTCCGAGCCTTGCAATGATCACGTCACGAAATGGTGTCTCAGGGTCGAGCTTCAGAAGTCTGACCAGCAACCAATGCCCATGCACGGACGAATGCCAGTCCAGGCACCCGTAAAACGCAGGTGTCAGCTCGCTTGGAGTACCCACATCGGCATCCGAATTCAGAAAATGGCTGATCTTGTTCGGATACTCCTGGTGAATACAGGACAGTGCGAGCAATGCGAACCGGTCTTCAACGACGCCAGGGCGCGCCTCGGGCAACGGGGTCACACCACCGGTGCCTCCCTGGTTTCCTGCGTCGCCACAAGCCATCAGGCAAGACAATCCGGCAAGTCGCACGATGTTGGAAAATTTCATCCTGGTATCCCCTCATGATTCCTGACGGCGGGCATCGAAGAACGCCTTAAGCAGCGCGCCCGCCTCGTCGCCGAGCAAACCACCATTGACCTCAAAGCGGTGATTCAATGCGCGCGAGTCAGAAAGATCCTCAACGCTGCCCAGCGCACCGGCTTTCTTGTCGTAAGCGGCGAAAACGACACGCCCGACCCTGGCCTGGGCTATGGCACCGACACACATGATGCAGGGCTCCAGGGTGACGTAGAGCGTCGCATTGGTCAGGCGATGATTGCCGCGCTCGTCGGCGGCGGCACGGAGCGCGATGATCTCCGCATGCCCGCTTGGGTCTGAATCATGGACGGAGCGGTTATACCCGGTCGCCACAATGTCATCATCCATGACGACGACGGCACCCACAGGGACCTCTCCTTCCACCGCAGCGACGGTCGCCTCGGCCAGCGCAGCGCGCATGTACTCCGTATCACGTGGCGACCAGTCGGGCCCCATTATTCCCACTCGATGGTAGCCGGAGGCTTACCCGAGATGTCGTAAGTGACGCGCGAGATACCGTCGACCTCGTTGATGATGCGCAGCGAGACATGCTCCAGGAATTCATAGGGCAATCGCGCCCAGCGTGCCGTCATGAAATCGATCGTCTCAACGGCGCGCAATGCAATCACGTAGTCATAGCGACGGCCGTCGCCCATGACGCCGACAGACTTTACCGGCAGGAATACGGCAAACGCCTGACTTGTTTCGTCGTAGAGCTTCTGCTTGTGCAGCTCTTCGATGAAAATATCATCGGCCAGCTGCAGCAGCCCCGCGTACTCGCGCTTCACCTCACCGAGTATGCGTACACCGAGACCCGGGCCCGGGAATGGGTGGCGATATACCATCTCGCGCGGCAAGCCGAGTTCGAGACCTATCTTGCGCACCTCATCCTTGAACAACTCGCGCAGCGGCTCGACAAGTTTCATGCGCATTGTCTCGGGCAATCCGCCAACGTTGTGGTGTGACTTGATGACGTGCGCCTTGCCCGTCTTGGCACCGGCCGACTCGATGACGTCCGGATAGATGGTGCCCTGCGCCAGCCATTCGATGCCTTCCAGCTGTTGCGCCTGCTCGTCAAACACATCGATGAACAGGCCGCCAATAATCTTGCGCTTTTCTTCCGGGTCACTGACACCCTCGAGCGCCCCGAAAAAGCGATCCGCTGCATTCACACGAATCACGTTGATGTGCATATGCTCGGCAAAGGTCTCCATCACCTGGTCGCCTTCGTTGTGACGCAGCAAGCCATGATCGACGAAGACACAGACCAGCTGATCGCCAATTGCCTCGTGCAGCAGCGCTGCAACAACCGATGAATCGACACCACCTGACAATCCGAGCAGAACCTTGCCCTCGCCTACCTGTTCGCGAACCTGTGCAATCGCATCCGCCACGATGTTGTCGGGAGTCCAGTCGCCCGAACAGCCACAAATCTCGCGGACGAAGCGATGGAGGATTTCCATGCCCTGCGGCGTGTGCGTGACTTCAGGGTGGAACTGCACGCCGAAGAAATTGCGGTCGACATCTTCCATTGCCGCAAGCGGCGAGTTGGCGCTGGCCGCCGTCGCGACAAAGCCTGGTGGAATCTGCTCGACACGGTCGCCGTGGCTCATCCATACCTTCAGCATGGCGTGACTCGCCTCATCGCTCAGGCTGTGCAGCAGGCGACACTCGGTCGGCTCAATCTCGGCGTAGCCGAATTCCCTGTGAGACGACGCCTCGACCTTGCCACCCAATTGCGCCGCCATGGTCTGCATGCCATAGCAGATTCCAAGAACAGGAACGCCAAGCTCGAACACGAGCTGCGGGGCACGCGGTGGATCATCGAGGTTTACCGACTCGGGGCCACCTGACAGGATGACGCCACTCGGGCCGAATTCCCGGATGTCGTCGTCCGACATATCCCAGGGGTGAATCTCGGAGTAGACACCGACCTCGCGCACGCGGCGGGCGATTAGCTGGGTGTACTGGCTGCCGAAATCCAGGATCAGCAGCTTATAGGCATGAATATCGACTGACATCAGCTTTTGGAACGGTAGTTAGGAGCTTCTTTGGTAATTGTCACGTCATGTACATGGCTTTCCACCATGCCTGCGCCGGTCATCCGGACAAACTGCGGTTTGACCCGCATCTCGTCGATGCTCGCGCTGCCGGTGTAACCCATTGCGGCCCGTACTCCGCCAATCAGCTGGTGGACGATGGCAACCATGCCACCCTTGTACGCAACGCGACCTTCGATGCCTTCGGGAACGAGCTTCTCGAGCTCTTCGGTAGCATCCTGGAAATAACGATCCGACGAGCCTTGCGACTGACCCATGGCGCCAACCGACCCCATGCCGCGGTAGGCCTTGTACGACCGACCCTGGAAAAGCTCGACCTCACCCGGAGACTCTTCCGTACCGGCAAACAAGCCACCGATCATGACGCAGTGCGCGCCCGCGACAATCGCCTTTGCGATATCACCGGAATAGCGAATACCGCCGTCAGCAATCAACGGCACACCTTTCTTGGCGAGTGTTTCCGCGACCTCCGCAACCGCCGAGATCTGCGGCACGCCAACACCGGCAACAACGCGTGTCGTACAGATTGATCCGGGGCCAATACCGACCTTGACGCCATCTGCGCCAGCCTTCACCAATGCTTCGGCCGCAGCGGCTGTGGCGATATTGCCACCGATAACCTGCATGTCCGGGTACTGCGTCTTAACGCGCCGTACCCGATCCAGCACACCCTTTGAATGTCCATGCGCCGTATCCACGACCACAACATCAACACCCGCTGCAATCAGTGCCTCGACACGCTCATCGGTATCACCGCCGGTGCCGACCGCCGCACCGACTCGAAGTGCACCACTGTTGTCTTTACATGCCAGTGGGAAATCCTGGGCTTTCTGGAAGTCCTTGGCCGTAATCATGCCCCGCAACCTGTAATTGTCACCAACGACCAGCACTTTCTCGATGCGGTGCTCGTGCAACAAGCCGAGCACTTCTTCGTCGGCGGCGCCTTCGCGAACCGTGACGAGCCGGTCCTGCGGCGTCATCACCGTTGATACCGGTGCATCGAGGCGCGTCTCGAAGCGCAAATCACGGTGGGTCACGATACCGACGGTCTGCTCACCGTCAACGACCGGCACGCCCGAAATACCCATCGCCCGCGTCAGCTCTATAACCTCGCGGATGGTCATATTCGAGGATACCGTGATCGGGTTGCGCACCATGCCGGACTCGAATTTCTTGACCGTCAGGACTTCATGCGCCTGTTGCTCGATCGTCATGTTCTTGTGAATAATCCCGAGCCCACCCTCCTGGGCCAGCGCGATCGCGAGCCGGGATTCGGTGACCGTATCCATGGCCGCCGACAGCAACGGGATGCTCAGGCGAATTTCCCGGGTCAGGCTGGTGCTGAGGTCGACCTCACGTGGCAGTACTTCCGAGTAACCGGGCTGCAGGAGGACGTCGTCAAAAGTCAGGGCTTCCTTGGCGATGCGCATGGCGGGAACACTTGGTCGGTGGCTGGGTAGCGGGCGATTGTACGCGTAATTGTTTCGGGCCTAAAGGCCCTCCCCGCTAAAGGTCATTCCACAGGAAGTGTTTATAATGCCCCGATGCCAAGCGAAGCCGCGATCTCCGTCTCCCAACTCAACCACAAGGCCCGAACCCTGCTCGAGCAGGGTATTGCCAGGCTCTGGGTCGAGGGAGAAATCTCGAATATGTCGCGCCCCGCATCGGGCCACATTTACTTCAGCCTCAAGGACGAAGCCGCACAGGTCAGTGCAGCATGGTTCCGGCAGCGCCAGCGCGGCCCTGCCATCGGCTTCAAGAATGGCGACAAGGTGCTGGCGTACGGGCGCGTCAGCATCTACGAGGCACGCGGTAACTACCAGCTCATTGTCGAGCAAATGGAACCTGCCGGCGAAGGCGTACTGAAGCAACGCTACGAGGCGCTCAAGAAGAAACTGCTCGCCGAAGGCCTGTTCGAGGAAGACCGCAAACAGGCCCTTCCCGTCTTGCCGGAGCGCATCGGCGTCATCACCTCACCAAGCGGCGCGGCAATCCGTGATGTCGTCAGCGTCCTGGGGCGTCGCTTTCCCGCTGTGCCGGTGGTCATTTATCCGGCTGCGGTACAGGGTGACGCGGCGCCTGGCGAATTGCTGGAGGCATTGCAGACCGCGATTCGCCGGGATGAATGTGACGTCCTCATCATTGGGCGTGGCGGCGGATCTCTTGAGGATCTGTGGGCGTTCAATGATGAAGCGCTGGCACGGGCCGTGGCGGACTGCCCCATTCCGATTGTTAGCGCCGTGGGCCACGAGGTCGATTTCACGATTTGCGACTTCGTCGCCGACGTTCGCGCCCCGACCCCATCAGGCGCAGCCGAAATTGTCGTTCCGAACCAGCGTGACTGGTTACATCGCATCAGCACACTGGCGTTGCGCATCGGCCGCATCGGCCAGCGCACCGTCGAAGACCGCGCCCAGGAGCTCGACTGGCTCGGCAAGCGACTTGCCGCCTCAAGCCCAGCCGTCACATTGCGTCGACAGCACGACAGCCTGCGCGAGAACCGCGCGCGACTGGCGGCGGCGATGCGCCGCCAGATTCTTGAACAAAAACATGGCACGCAGGCATTGCGAGGTGAACTCATGCAACTGTCGCCGGCCCTCGCCGTGCAGAGGTCGATTGGGCACCTCGCTGCGTTGCGTCAGCGGCTTGCGACTGGTTCCCATGAAACGCTGTCGGAATTGAACCACCGCGTTGCGCTGCTGGGACGTGCCCTGCACTCTGTCAGCCCGCTGGCCACGCTCGATCGTGGCTACGCCATCGTCTACGACCCGCAGGGCAATGTCCTGACCGATGCCGCCAACGCTAAAAGCGGGGACAAAATTCGCGCGCGGCTGTCAAAAGGTGAACTGGTCGCCAACGTGACGAAGGTAATAAAGGAATGATGAAGAGCACCCTGTTCCTGCTGTGTTTGATGCTTGCAGTAACGGTAGCAGCAGCGCCCGAGCACTCGCCGCGTCCCGGCGGCATCGCAATTGTGGATGTCGGCACGTCCGAGCTGCCCAAACCAAACGTTTACTACGGCAACAAGCCAGCACTGGTTGTGCAGAAACTCGATCGCTGGAATGCAGTAATCGGTATTGCTCTCGATACAGAACCCGGCGAAATAAGCTTGCTGGTTAACGGTATCAACATGGACGTCACGGTCACCGACCACGCGTACGCCGAGCAGCGCCTGACGGTACAGAACCAGAGTTACGTGACACCAGACCAGGCACAGCTTGATCGCATCGGCCGCGAGCGCAAAATTATTGATGGTGCCCTGAATAATTTTCGCGAGGTACCGGTCGAAGGCATCTCCCTGGCACCTCCTGTGGACGGACCGCGCAGCTCCAGTTTCGGCTTGCGGCGTTTCTTCAACGACCAGCCGCGTTCGCCCCACAAGGGAATGGATATCGCCGCTTCCAGTGGCACCCCGATCAAAGCACCCCGGGAGGGGATTGTGACCGCGACAGGCGATTATTTTTTCAACGGCAACACGGTCATCGTCGACCATGGCCAGGGTTATGTGACCATGTACTGCCACATGAGTGAGATTGCGGTTGACGAAGGTCAGACAGTGACGGCTGGCGAGACCCTGGGGGCCGTTGGCGCCACGGGCCGCGTAACAGGGCCACACCTGCACTTCGGTACCTATCTGAACGGCACTGCCGTGGACCCGGCAGTCGTGTTAACTACGCCAGAAAGTCCCAGATAACCGGACGAAACGCATCCATGTCCACGAGGAAGGAATCGTGGCCGCGGATACAATCCAGTTCCGCGAGCTGCGTGTCCGTACACACGCCGGCAATCCCTTCAGCGAGTTCGCGCTGCTGTTCAGGCGGGAACAGGATATCGGTACGCACGCCAATTACGAGCGCGCGTTCGAGCTGCAGCCGTTTAAAGCCGGATTGCAGTGAACCACCGTACTCCGCGAGATCAAACAGATCGGATGCGTGCGACAGGTACAGGTAGCAGTTAGGATCAAATGCTCCCGTGAATTTTTGCGCACTGTTCTCAAGGTAAGACTCGACTGAGAACTCGAGCACGAACTGATCCTCGATACGCGCATGTGAGGTCGAACGCTCGCGCCCGAATCGCTGTTTCCATTCCTCTGGCGACCGGTACGTAATCATGCCGAGCTTGCGCGCCAGTCGCTGGCCAGTGATAGGCGGGTCGCCGACTTCGTAGTCGCCCTTCTTCCATTTTGGGTCCGAACGAATCATCTCGCGTTGCAGGGAACGTACCGCGATCGAGAACGGCAGCGCCCGCGTGGCCGAAGATACCGAGATGAACGCGCGCACCCTGTCCGGATGCCGAACACAAAATGCGAGTCCGCTCATGCCACCCATCGAACAACCAACCACCGTGTGCAGCACTTCGATGCCGAGTTGCTGCACGACAAACCAGGCGGATTCGGCAACATCCTCCAGTGTCAGCACCGGAAAAGTGAGCCGGTAACGCTCTCCCGTCAGCGGGTCGACCGACGCCGGACCCGTAGACCCAAAACAGCTGCCGAGCGAATTGACGCAAATCACGAAGTAGCGATCCGTATCGATGGGCAGTCCGGTACCGATCATCTCCTCCCACCAACCCGGTGTGGGATCCACCGCACAGGACGTCGCATGCGCGGACGGCGACAGTCCGGTGAAAATCAGAATGGCATTGTCGCGCGCTGCGTTGAGTTCGCCCCAGGTCTCGTAGGCGAGCGTCGGCGACTCGAGGAAGCCCGCACGATGCATGCGAAACTGCCCGTCGTAAGTAACGCTTTTTCGTGCCGAACTCATAACACGCTCCATCGAGACAGGACCTTAGTATAGCCCGCGCTATTTCTTGACGCGCTTCATCAACCGCGCGCGCTTGCGTTCCTGGCGTGGCGTTAGTTTGTTGCGGCGACCCTCGAACGGGTTCTTGCCTTTCTTGAATGACAGGCGGATCGGCGTGCCCTTGAGCTTGAACGCTTTACGGAAACGATTGATCAGGTAACGGCGATACGATTCCGGAAGTTTGTCGGTCTGGTTGCCGTGAATCACTATAACGGGCGGATTACGCCCGCCCTGGTGCGCATACCTGAGCTTGACGCGCCGTCCGCGAATCATCGGGGTCGCGTGTTCCATGACAGCCGCTTCGAGCTCTCTTGTAAGCTCGGTCGTTGAGAGGTCGCTCGTTGCCGCGCGATAGGCGCGCTCAACAGCCGGCAACAGGTCGCCAACTGCGGTTCCGTGCAGCGCTGAAATCGTGATGCGTTCGGCGAAATCGAGAAATGGCAAGCGGCGCTCCAGATCGTCTCTTACCTTCTTGCGCTGGTCCGGTGAAAGACCGTCCCACTTATTGGTTACGACAACCAGTGCCCTGCCGCGCTCGACCACCAGGCCCAGTAAACTGACGTCCTGCTCGGTGACCCCTTCCTGCGCATCGAGCACGGCGATAACAACATGTGCCTTCTCGATCGCCTGCAGCGCCTTCACGATACTGAACTTTTCGATTGCTTCGCTGACACGCGCTTTGCGTCGAATGCCGGCGGTATCAATCAGCATGTACTTCCGATCGCTGCGCTCGAACGGTACCTCGACAGTATCGCGTGTCGTACCCGGCAGGTCATAGACGACCATCCGGTCTTCGCCAATCAGGCGATTGATGAGTGTTGACTTGCCCACGTTAGGCCGGCCAATCACCGCGATCCGCAATTCGTTTTCGTCGTCGGCCTCGGGTGCCGACTCCTCTTCCTCATAGGGCGCCAGCACTTCATCCATCAGCGCACTGATGCGATCGCCATGTACGGCCGACACGGCGACAGGATCGCCAAGGCCCAGCCCGTAAAAATCGGCATTGGCCGTGGTGGAATCGAGGCCCTCGGCCTTGTTAACCGCTAACCAGGTTTTTTTCGAGTGGCGGCGCGCGAGGTCTGCAACGTGTTCGTCAGCCGGGGTACGGCCGCTGCGGCCGTCGACCATGATGATCGCGGCGTCTGCTTCCTGCAGCGCCTTGATAGTCTGGTCGACCATCAATTCTTCGATACCCTCTTCGCCACCGGCAACACCGCCGGTGTCGATAACGATATAGGGAATGGGACCCAGCTTGCCAAAACCGAATTTGCGATCGCGGGTCAGGCCCGGATAGTCGGCGACCAGTGCATCACGCGAGCGCGTGAGCCGGTTGAACAACGTCGACTTGCCTACATTAGGCCGGCCGATCAGCGCGATGACGGGAAGCATGGTGTAGCACTCTTACCGATGCCGCTCAGGAACCGTCTTCGGCGACGTCGGGTTGCGTTCGTTTTGGTCGATCGTCGACAACGATATACGCTGCAATGTTGCCTCCATCACCCTGTACGTAGAGGCGATTGGCGATAACCAGCGGGACAGCAGTAATTGCCTTGCTACCTTGGCGCAGGCGCGCAACAGGCTCGCCATCGATATTGTTGAAGAAGTGCAGGTACCCCTCAAGATCGCCAACAACGACCGTCGTGTTGAATGGCACCGGCAGCGTGGGTTCGCGACGCAGCAACGACGCATTACGCCAGATTTCGGCGCCGTTAGCGCGCTTCAGCGCGACGATCTCACCATCATCACGGACCGTGAAGACACTGTTCCAGTCTGCGCTAACGCCAGAAAACGATGAAACATCACGATTCCAGAGTACCTGTCCGGATTCACTCGCCAGTGCAGCGAGACGCCCCTGGTATCCGGCGGAATAAATATCCTGCCCAACCACGGCAAACGAACCGTCGATATCCGAAAGGCGATCAAGGTCGGACCGCCCCTTCGGGGGAGACAGCAGCGACTCCCACACGATCGTGCCGGTATCGAGGTCGGCAGCCACAACA
This sequence comes from uncultured Gammaproteobacteria bacterium, assembly GCA_963722775.1. GTDB lineage: Bacteria > Pseudomonadota > Gammaproteobacteria > Steroidobacterales > Woeseiaceae > UBA1847. Next base: position 124,014 of record CAVROF010000014.1, on the reverse strand, counting down.
CGTCCCGAATCGAATCCGGCAATAACGGTCTTGCCCACAATTACGGGGCTCGCGGAACCACGCATCGTGAGCGCCGGCGCGTTTCGCACGAGTGTCCAGCGCTTGCGGCCGTCGAACAAATACAAGGCTTCGACGCGATTGTCGATCGTTTGCATGATGACCGTGTCGTTCTTGATCAGCGGTCGTGCCAGTGATTCGCCTTCGATCTCGACTCGCCACTGTTCCTCACCGGTCGCAGCGTCGAGCGCAATGGCATAGCCGTCCTGACTTGCAACAACCAGGCGACCCTCGCCAACACCTGGACCCGCCGTCAGCTCAGTTTCCAGCTTGTTGCGCCAGATCTGCTTGCCGTTTTCGGGATTGAACGCAATGACATTGCCGTCGTGACTGGCCGCATAGATACGGCTGCCATCGCCGGCAGGATGCAATCCGAGGCGCAGGAATTCTGCGTCTCCTGCCGACGCTCGCACTCCAGATCTTCCTGATCTTGAGGGTCTGGTCGAAGTCGACGAGCTCCATCGGCTTGAGCTCTTTATCTTTGTCACCAAAGATCCCGCACGAGGCAACCAGCATCGTTGCCATGATCAGGCCTGTAATGCGAATCGGGTCCTTCACTCGGTTTCCTCAGCCTCGATAGCTTCGACTACCTCTTCGGCCGCGGGTTCCGGAGCAGGCGCTTCTTCGACGACGTCGTCTGCGGCGGAGGCTTCCGGAAGATCGAGCGCTTTCCACTGGACGAGCTGCTGGTCAACTGTGTCTCGGGAAAGCGGATTCAGCATCACGCTCTGATACGCAACCTGGGCGTCTTCGACGCGACCGAGCGCGTAGTAGGCGTCACCAAGCAACTCCTGGTAGGCGGGCCCAAACGCTTCCGACTCCTGACCTTCCAGCAGGTCGACAACTTCCTGTGCTTTGTTTTGATAAAGCAATACCCGCGCAAGGCGCGCACGCGCGACATGTTTGATCTCTTCATCGGCATCGCTGGCGATGATGCTGCTCAGCGCGTCGGCCGCATCCTGGTCGCGATTCTTGTCCATGTACATACGGGCCATGGCAAGCTGAGCCTGGGCGGCATAGCTGGTGCCGGCATAGTCTGTGCCAAGCTCATCCACCACGGCTTCAGCTGCTTCGAGACTGCCCGATACGACGTGGTTGGTCAGCGACTCGTACAGAACCGAGGCCTCAAGCTGCGCGTCCAGTTTGCTGTTCGTGTAGTAGTTCAGGCCCGCGAGCAACGCGATACCCAGACCCAAGCCACCAATGACGTAGCCGCCGTACTCCGACCACCACGAGCGAAGCTGTTCAATTTGTTCTTTTTCCGAAAGTAAATCGTCCACGTTACTGCCTTTATGCCTGTGGCGGCCCTTAGCCGCTCAATCTGCCCTTAAGCACCGACGCCAGATCATCCAGCGCAATGCTTTCCTGTTCATCATTGCTGCGCAACGGCTTCAGGCCGATGCGCCTTTCACTGAGCTCTTGCTCTCCGAGGATCAGCGCGTAATTCGCCGCGCTTTTGTCCGCGCGTTTCATTTGAGACTTGAAGCTGCCACCGCCGAGATTCATCTCTACGCGAATTCCCTCGATACGATCGCGCAGTTCCTCTGCCAGCGCAAAAGCCCGCTCACACGTACCCTCACCGACAGCCACGAGATACACATCCGGCGTCACTGCCGGCACCTGTCCACCGCAGGCCTCAAAAAGGGCGACGAAGCGTTCGACACCCATCGCCCACCCGATTGCCGGCGTCGACCGACCGCCGAGTTTTTCAATCAGACCATCGTAGCGGCCACCCGCACAAACGGCGTTCTGCGAACCGAGAGCATCAGTCACCCACTCAAATACTGTGCGTGAATAGTAGTCAAGTCCACGTACCAGCCGCGGATTCACCGCATACTCGACACCCGCCGCATCCAGCAGCGCCCTGAGGCCGGCGAAGTGCTCCGCGGAAGCCTCGTCGAGGTAGTCCATCATTACCGGCGCGCCGGCCACGATGTCCTGCATCTCGGGGTTCTTGCTATCCAGGATCCTGAGCGGGTTCTTGTCGAGGCGGCGAATACTATCCTCATCGAGCTGATTTTTCACGCCATTAAAGTACTCGACCAGTGCCTCACGGTAGCCGGCACGGGACTCGGGCGCACCCAGCGAATTAATTTCCAGTCGGATTTGGTCGATGCCGAGGCGCTCCCATAAACGCGCACTCATAATGATCAGTTCCGCATCGACGTCAGGGCCGTCGTAGCCCATGGCCTCAACGTCAAATTGATGAAATTGACGGTACCGCCCGGCTTGTGGCCTCTCGCGGCGAAACATGGGCCCAACCGTCCAGAGTTTCTGCTTCTGGTTATGAAAGAGGCCGTGCGTAATGCCGGCGCGAACCATGCTGGCTGTCGCCTCGGGGCGGAGGGTGAGACTGTCCCCATCATCGTCGAAGGTATACATCTCTTTTTCAACAATGTCGGTGACCTCACCGATCGAACGGCGGAAGACCTCAGTGTGCTCCAGTAGCGGCAAGCGCACTTGTCGGTAGCCGTAGGCCTCGATGACGTTCTCAACTTCTTTTTCCAGGAACTGCCAGCTTGCAGCCGTGTCTGGCAGGATGTCGTTCATCCCACGAACTGTCTGGGGTTTCTTGCTCATGATCCTGAAATAGTCAGCCGCATGGGACGATCGGGACGGCTGGTAGCCGGCAACGCGTAGTCCTGGCCATTGACGCGCAGGCTGACATTGCCGGGGTTGCCGAATAAAACGTTGAACGGTTCGGCACCGCTGAGTTCCACAGTTCGACCATCCTTACCAAGATCGAACAGCAGGCGACGGCCTCTCGCGTCGCTGATTTCCGTCCAGCAGTCGCCGGAATACGTGACCAGCACGCGCATCTGTCCGTCTTCGACGGGCGGCGGCGATTCGGGCTCGTTCTCAACGACCGGCTCGGCAACCGGCTCCTGAACCGGTGGCTCGATGACCTCGGCCTCACTGGTCACCACCGGTGTCGTAACCGTGTCTGCCTCGGCTTCCTGCGGCGCCACGATCATGCTGTCTTCCACGATCGGCGACTCGTCGACCTGCGTCTCGGGATCAGCCGGTCGGGTGAACCACCAGTACAGGCTGGCAATAGCGATAATCACGACGAGTGCAGCGATCCACGGACCAGGCGATAACTCCTGGCGCACCCTCGGCCGCGTCGCGAAGACGGGCGGAACCGTCGTCGAACGAGTCAGGTGATAGTAGTCCGACATCACATCAGCCTCGTTAACGTTGACGAGGTGCGCATAGGTCTTGAGGTGCCCTTTCGCGAACACCGGCGCACCCAGTACATCGAACTCGTTGCGTTCCAGTGCGCGCACCTTCGGTTCGTCAAGATGCAGCTCTTTCGCAATCTCGTGTACCGAGATCTGTTGTTCGCGACGCGCCTCGGCCAGGCGTTCGCCACCCAGCGGCCCTTTGGGCTCTTCGGGTGCAGTCTCGTCCTGCTGGTTTTCTACGTCGTCAGTCATGGAGAACTATTATCCGCTGCTCAATGCCTTGCGCGCCTCAGGCGATTCGGGAAATTCGCTTAACAACTGGTCTACGAATTCGGTACGGCCACGTTCATTGCCCAGTTTGCCCTCGATTTCGGCTGCGAGAAAGAGGACGCCGGCTGTCGGCTTGGCCGAGCTCATGAAGCGCTGCAGGAATGCCCGCGCACCCATGAAATCCTGCTGCTGGTATTTCAGCAGGCACATCTGAAGCAGCGCCTCGCCGTAGGTCGGACGCCGCTCGAGCGCCGCTCGGAAGAAGCGCTCCGCTTCGGCCATATCCGGCTTATTCATCATGCAAAGCCCTGCGTTCGTCAGGGTCCGCTCCGCATTGTCATTCTCGGGATGATCCGCGGCCTTCAGGAAGTACTTGCCCGAGCCTTCGTAATCGCGCGCCTTGCAAAGGAATACGGCATACGCGTTATTTACGTCGAAATTGCGCGGCGCTATCCGAACTGCGTTCTCGTAGGCCTCTGTCGCGAGCCGCGGGTTGTCTAATGCCTCGTAGGTCATACCCAGGGTTGTGTAGGCGACAGCCATCTTGGGATCGAGTTTAATCGCCAGCATCAGACGGTCGCGAGCCAGTTCGTACCTTCCGTTGTTGTAGTAACGGGCGCCCAACTGGTAGTTGAGTTCCGATGCGTCCGCATCGTTAGCCTCAGGGGCTGGCGTGCCCGTGGTTGTCGACACGCAAGCCGACAACAGGGCGCCGCCGAATAACAACACCACTAACAGTTCGCTCTTCTTCACGCTGATACCACCTTTATATTTCTGTTGCCGAAGGTCTTGTCTCCAAGTCGGTTTCGTACGCGATCACTCACTTTACCTGCCAATTGCCCACAGGCTGCATCGATGTCGTCACCCCGCGTCTTGCGGGTGGTTGCGACCATCCCTTTCTGGCGCAGGCGATTCTGGAAATGCTGAATCGTATCTGCCGATGATCGCTTGAACACTGTGCCCGGGAACGGGTTGAACGGGATCAGGTTCACCTTCGCAGGTTTCTTGTCGAGAAGTTCTGCGAGTTCGTCCGCGTGTGCGAGCGAATCATTCACACCGCGCAGCATCACGTACTCAAATGTAATAAATCGATTGGCGTGCTTGGCAGCGTAGGACCAGCAGGCATCAAGCAAGGTGGCGATCGGATGCAGCTTGTTGATCGGCACGATCTCGTTGCGCAGCGCGTCGTTGGGCGCGTGCAGCGAGACAGCCAGCGCAACGTTGCACTCATCGGCCAGCTTGTTGAGATGCGGCACCAGCCCTGACGTACTGACCGTCACTCTGCGACGCGACAACCCGTACGACCAGTCGGAAACAAGCAGCTTCAGGACCGGTATCACGTTACGATAATTCGCAAGCGGCTCGCCCATCCCCATGAACACAACGTTGGTAACGGCGGGCTCGCCGTTTGCGCGTCGCGGCAGTTCGCTGTTAGCCACGAACACCTGGCCGATGATCTCGGCGCTGGTCAGGTTGCGGTTGAAGCCCTGCGCTCCCGTCGCGCAAAAAGCGCAATCGAGCGCACAGCCGACCTGGGAAGAAATACACAGGGTGCCGCGACCCGGCTCCGGGATGAATACGGTTTCAACAGCCTGCCCGCAGTCCGTCGCAAACAGCCATTTGACCGTTCCATCCGACGAGTCGTAGCGCGACTGCACGGTCGGCAGGATAATTTCAGCGTCCGCGTGAAGACGCTCGCGCAGTTTCTTCGAGAGGTCTGTCATCTCGTCGAAATCGATAACACCTCGCTGGTGAACCCACTGCAAGATCTGCCGGGCGCGAAATGGCTTTTCGTCGCGCTCGGCAAAAAACTGCTCGAGCATGTCATACGACATGCCGAGCAGGTTGATCTTGTCAGGGGCAGCCGTCATACCGTCTCTATCGAGTGCGCGGGCAAACGCCGTCGTCACCGAAGAAGAAGGCGATCTCGACAGCGGCTGTCTCTGCGGCATCAGAGCCGTGGCAAATGTTCTCTTCGATGCTCTCTGCGAAGTCAGCACGAATGGTGCCCGGATCAGCTTCGGCCGGATTGGTCGCGCCCATGATTTCGCGATGCTTGAGAATGGCACCTTCGCCGCTCAACGCCGAAACGACGACCGGACCGGAGGTCATGTAGCTGACGAGGTCGTTATAAAAAGGACGTTCCTTGTGGACAGCGTAAAAGCCCTGCGCCTGCGCCTGGGTAAGGTGCAGCATGCGTGCTGCAACAATTTCCAGTCCGGCTTTCTCGAAACGGCTGTAGATCTCTCCGATCAGGTTCTTTTGCACACCATCAGGCTTGATGATGGAGAGCGTCTGCTCAACGGCCATGTGTTAATCCTTTAATTCCAAAATGATGATAATGAGCACCCGGCAATATGCCGGGCGCAGAAAAGACATAAGTTATTAATTCTACTACGGCTATAGCCGCCGTAGAAGGCGAAATCAGGCCGCTGCCGCACATCCGTGTGCTCCACGGCACAGGGCTATCCATGCCCTAGACGTTGAAGCTCTCGCCACAGCCACATTCGCCCTTGATGTTGGGGTTCCTGAAGCTGAACGCCTCATTGAGGCCGTTCTTGATGAAATCGACCTCGGTACCGTCTATCAGGCTGAGGGCATCCGGGTCGATGACCACCTTGACGCCCTTGTCCTCAAAGACGACATCGTCGTCGCCGATCGATTCGGCATAGTTGATGACGTAGGAATAGCCCGAGCAGCCTGTCTTGGTGACGCCAAGACGCAGCCCGAGGCCTTTGTCGCGCTTTTGGAGGTAGGTGCGAACGCGATCTGCCGCCGCATCGGTCAGCGAAATTGCCATGAATACAAACCTTTTCAGTGATTGAGACTGCGCCCAAGCGATTGGATCGCGTCTTCGACGACAAGTATACGACCGGTCTTCTCGGTAGGTACAGCCAGATCCTCCATAATCCGGGCGGTCGGGAATTTCTCAAGGGCCTCAGGAGGTTCGCCTTCGTAGTGCCTGCATACCCACTCCCCCGCCGCAATCAGGTGTGGGCAGCCCCAGGCCCTGAAGCGCAGGGCCGTGATACGGCCATCCGCAACACTTGCCGAGAGCGCCACGCGTACGCCCTGGTCGTCCGCCAGCACCGTCACTCCACCCGCCAGGCCGCCAGCGTGCGCCGGCGCGGCAAAGAACTCCCGGACCCTGGCGTTATACGGATCGGCGCTCATACAGCCGCCTTCGGCGCGAGTTCGCGCAAGCGCGCCACAGCGTCGCGGTAGTGACCGGCGGCAAACTCAACCTCGTCTCGCGTGGTTGGCCGGCCAACGCTGAACCGAATAGCGCTTTGCGCCTGGTCGTCGCTGAGGCCAAGAGCGCGCAGGACGTACGATGGTTCCTGGGTCCTGGAGTTGCACGCACTGCCCGTTGCGACCAGCAGCGGCTCCAGCGCCAGCAACAGGCTCTCGCCTTCAATGTCCTCGACACTGACGTTCAGGATTCCCGGGAAGCCATCAGGATCCCCGTTTAGCACGACGCCTTCGATGTCCCGTATCCCGTCCCAGAGAATTCGCCGCAGGCCACGCAGGTGCGCAAGATCTGACTCGATACTGGCAGCCGCGACTTCGGCCGCCATGCCCAGTCCGGCCACCAGGTCCGTCGGCAGCGTCCCGGGACGCAGGCGCCGCTGTTGCCCTCCCCCAAACAGGATCGGCTCGACATGGCAGCCCGGGCGGTCGGCGATATACAGCGCCCCAATGCCCTTGGGTCCGTAGAACTTGTGACCCGTCAGTGACAGGAGATCGACGGGCAGCTTGCCGAGGTCGATGGGGAGCTTGCCGACTGCCTGTGCGCCGTCGACATGGAACAGCACCTCGTGTTCACGACAAACCAGGCCAAGAGCCTCGATGTCCTGGATAACGCCGGTCTCGTTGTTGACGAACATGATCGATGCAAACTGGGTGTCGTCGCGCAGCGCCGCCGCGAATGTCTCGGGGCTCAGGCGTCCGTGGGCATCGGCTTCGACCCAGCTGACGTCGAAGCCTTCCCTGGCCAGCATTTCGAACACGTCGGTCACCGCCTTGTGCTCCGTCTTCATCGTGACGATATGCTTGCCACGATGCGCCCGGTAGCGCGCGCCGCCGGCAATCGCCAGGTTGTCCGATTCAGTGGCACCGGAGGTCCAGACCAGGGTTGCCGGAGCCACGCTCAGCAGGTTTCCGAGTTGCCTGGCCGCATCCGCGATAATCGCCTGCGCTTCGCGGCCGGCGGCATGCGTTGACGACGGGTTCGCGCAGTTCTTCTCGGCAACGTCGCGCATGCGATCCAGCACGCGGGCGTCGACCGGTGTCGATGCCGCGTAGTCGAGATAGATCATTTGCTCAGCCATGTCAGCCCTTCCGCGTCTTATCGACAGCCGTCAGGATGCCGCGCAGGATGTTGACCTCGTTCTTGTCGGGCCGGACACGAATAAACAGACGGCGCATTCGTCGCATCAGGTGCCGCGGATTGTCCGGGTCCAGGAACTCGATATCTGTCAGCACGCTCTCCAGATGCGTATAGAAATGTTCCATTTCCTCACCGGTCGCCGGCGGCGCGTCGACGTCGAAGCCAGGGCCCGCGTCCAGCATGCTGGCGACCCGCAATTCGTAGGTGAGAACCTGCACCGCCATCGCCAGATTCAGTGAACTGAATCCCGGATCCGTCGGAATCGTAAGTAGCGTGTGGCAAAGATCCAGATCGTCGTTGTGCAGGCCCGTTTTTTCGGGCCCGAATACAGCGGCCACCTTGCCATTGTCACTCTCCTGAATCATGCGTTCGGCACAGTCACGCGGCCCCATGCTGGGCCAGTTGATGGTCCGCGAACGCGCGCTGGCACCCGCCACGTAGACGCAATCGGTCAACGCCTCTGCCAGCGTCTCGACGACCATGGCGCTGTCGAGGATATCCGAGGCACCCGACGCCCGGGCCGTGGCCTCCTCATGAGGAAAGTGCTTCGGGTTCACCAGGGCGAGGTCGCTGAGCCCCATGTTCTTCATGGCGCGCGCCGCAGCCCCGATATTCCCGGGGTGGGTGGTTCCGACGAGGACGATTCTAATAGTCATGGACAGGGGACATTGATTTGGGACACCGCTTTTAAAGTCGGGTATTCTACCGCCCTCGCGGCCCGGACACACCGGGTGCGCTGTTCTTTTACATTGACGGAATCGTTTCATGAACGCATTACAAAATGTGGCCGTGATGGCAGCACGCCGTGGTGGTGCCATCCTTATCAGGCATCTCAATAAGCTCGACAAACTGAAAGTCGAGAAGAAAGGACACAACGATTTCGTCAGTGACGCCGACCGTGCTGCAGAAGAAGCAGTCATCGAAGTCATCAAGAACCACTACCCCGACCACGCGATCCTCGCAGAGGAATCCGGTGCGCAGGGCGAATCCGATACCGTCTGGATTATCGATCCGCTCGACGGCACGACCAATTTCCTGCACGGCTTCCCGCAGTTCTGCGTTTCAGTTGCAGTGCAGGTGAAGGGACGTATGGAGGCCGCGGCCGTGTACGACCCGATGACTCAGGAGCTCTTCGCCGCAGCGCGCGGTGACGGCGCAATGCTCAACGACCGCAAGATTCGCGTTAGCGGCCGTAAGGAAATGGAGTTTGCGCTGATCGGCACGGGATTCCCGTTTCGACAGGGCGACATGGACATCAGCCCGTACCTCGAGATGCTCGGCAAGGTCGTGAAGAACACGGCTGGCGTACGCCGCCCCGGCGCAGCAGCTCTGGACCTGTGTTACGTCGCTGCCGGCCGACTCGACGGATTCTGGGAATACGGACTGAAACCCTGGGACATGGCAGCAGGCTCGCTCATCATCCGTGAAGCCGGCGGCATTGTCAGCGGCCTTGACGGCAGCGAGAATTACCTGGAAGCAGGCCACATCCTCTGCGGCACTCCGAAAATCTATTCAGGCCTCGCGAAGCTCTGCGCTCGCGATATCAAGGCCATCTTGAAATAGAGGTCGCTTAGGGCAAATCGTCGACCAGCTCGGGATGCTTGATCGGCTCGATCAGATCCTGGGGACTCACGTTAAGCATCAGCGCGGTCGCGCTCGCCGTGTAGATCGACGAGTAGGTACCGATAATGATGCCCACAATCAGCGCAATCGAGAATGGTGCAATTGACTCGCCGCCAAGCACGAGCAGCGCGATCAGCACGAGCAGGGTCGTGAGTCCCGTAATCAACGTACGCGCCAGCATCTCGTTGATCGACGTGTTCATTGCCTCTTCCGCCGACACGCCCCGCAACGCAAAGAAGTTTTCACGAATACGGTCGAACGCAACGACCGTATCGTTAAGCGAGTAACCGATAACCGCCAGTACGGCCGCAACCACAGTCAGGTCAAAGGGCAGCTGGAATATCGAGAAGAAACCGACCGTGAAGATCGCGTCGTGCGCCAGGGCCGCAACGGCACCTGCCGAAAACTTCCACTGGAAGCGAATCATGACGTAGACGAAAATCAGCAGCAGTGCGACCACCATCGCAAGCGCACCGCGCTCCGCGAGTTCGCTACCGACCTGGGCGCTAACCGTTTCCACGCGTCGCAGGTCAATGTTCTGACCGCCGGCTTCCAATGTAGCCTGCAGCTGATCACGAACCTGGATAGCACTTTCTTCGGGTTGTGGCGGCAAACGAACGAGCACATCCGTATCGCGGCCGAACAGCTGAACCTGGGCGTCGCTAAAACCGGCATCCGCCAGGTTGCCACGAATCGCTTCAAGATCCGCCGGTTGTTCGTAGCCGACCTCAAGCAGAATTCCGCCGGTGAAGTCGATACCGAAATCAAGACCACGCGTCGCCAACGAGACAAGCGACACGATGACAAACACCACCGATAACGCCACCGCAGCTCTGCGTCGTTTCAGGCTCAGAAAGTCGATGTGGGTTTTCTTGCTGATTATTTGCATGGTGCTTCCTAAACCGGCAACGACTGCAGCTTACGCCCGCCGAACGCCAGGTTGACGATCGTGCGCGTACCTACGATTGATGTGAACATCGAAGTGATAATGCCGAGCAACAGTGTTATCGCGAAGCCCTTGATTGGTCCCGTGCCGATAGAGAACAACACGACCGCCGCAATGAGTGTCGTTACGTTGGCATCGGTAATTGATGACAGCGCCTTCTCATAACCCGAGTTGATTGCCGTCTGCGGCGACGCGTCGGCCGCAAGCTCCTCGCGTATTCGCTCGAAGATGAGGACGTTCGCATCGACCGCCATGCCCACTGTCAGCACGATTCCCGCGATACCCGGCAGCGTCAGCGACGCCCCCAGTATCGACAGCATGGCCACTATGAATACGACATTCGACAACAGCGCCACGTTGGCGATCAGGCCAAACACGCGGTAATAAATTGCCATGAAGATGATAACGGCGAGGAAACCAATCTTGATCGCACTAAAGCCCTGATCGATGTTGTCCTGACCGAGCGTCGGTCCTACCGTCCGTTCGTCCACGATATAGACCGGCGCAGCCAGGGCGCCTGCGCGTAACAGCAGCGCCAGGTCAGTCGCCTCACGCTGGCTCAGGCCTGTAATCCGGAACCGGTCCTTGAATACGCCCTGGATCGTGGCCGTGCTGATGATCTCCTGCCGCACGATCTTGCGAAACTCACCGGGCTGTCCCGGGACTGCTTCGCGACGCGTTTCAATGAACACCGTCGACATGGGCTTACCGACACTCTCCATTGTCGTGCGCAGCATGTTCTCGCCGCCCGCCGAATCGAGCGTGATATTGACCTGCGGCTGACCTTCCGAGAACCCGGCGCTCGCGTCGATAATCTGGTCACCAGAAGCGATCACGCTGCGCTTCAGCATTTGCGCCGGCTCGGTACCTCGTCCCTGGTAACGACGAGAACCGGGTTCGCCACCGGACTGGTCAACCAGTCGAAATTCGACGGTCGCTGTTGCCGAAAGAATGCCTTTGATCTTGTTCGGGTCCTGAACACCCGGGAGCTGGATGACGATCCGGTCAGCACCCTGACGCTGCACCAGGGGCTCGGCAACACCCAACTCGTTGACGCGGTTGCGCAACGTGGTGATGTTCTGCTCGATCGCAAAATCCTGTCGTGCCTGTATCTGTGCCTCGCTCATGCGCACGATCAGCGACTTGCCGTCTGCACCATCGCTAATAAGGACGTCCTGGTCCGTGCGTCGAATGACATCGCGCGCAGGTTCCAGATCTTCTGCGCCAGTAAGCCGCACGCTGATGGTCTGCCCGTCAAGGTCGACGCGATGACGGATCTTCGCATCGCGAAGGCGCTCATCGAAGCTCTGTTGATAGCCCACCATGCGACTGTCGATCGCCGTTTCCATGTCGACTTCGAGCAACACGTACACACCGCCCCGCAGGTCTAACCCCAAGCTCATCGGTTTGAGGCCGAAATCGCGAATCCACGTCGGCAGCTTCGGAGCCAACGTCGCAGCGATATTTGCTTCGCGGTCGTAGGCTGTCCGGAGCCGTTCACCCGCGGCTTCCTGCTCTTCCGTGGAATGGAAGCGCAGCACGGCCCGCCCATCCTGCAGGTAGGCCGCCTCGGGCGTTACGCCGGCGTTTTCGACGGTGCGCACGAATTCTTCGAGCCGTGGCTCATCGTAGGCCACACCATCGTTGTCGGCGATTTGCACAGCGTCAACGCTGCCATAGATGTTGGGCAGCGCGAACAGGCAACCCGCCAGGAGAATGGCGAGAACCAGCGCATTAAGCCACAGGGGATACTTGTTCATGCTTCGTCGTACGTACCTTTCGGAACAACCATCGAGACACTGGCCTTCTGAATCTTGATCTCGGTGTTGTCGCTGATCATGACGACGACGTAGTGCTCGCTCACGCCTGTGATCTTGCCGAGGACGCCACCGGCCGTCAGCACTTCGTCGCCAACCTGCAATCCGGCAACAAGCTCAGTGTGTTGCTTTTGCTTTTTCTGCTGCGGGCGAATGAGAAGAAAGTAAAAAGCGGCGAACATCAGAACCATCATGATGATGAAACTGGTGGAGTCGCCCTGTTGCGCGCCTTGCGCGTATGCGTTCTGAATAAAGAAATCCATTAGGTATCCCCGAAAATCAGCGCGGTATTATGGCATAAGCGCTGGAGTTGGGGGCGACTTCAGTTAAGGCAAGCCAAAAGCCCCCGGATCACGCTATTTCGCGTACGTATCGTGCAGCCTGGTCGTGAAATCCGCGAGTGAGCCCGCTTCTATCTCTGCGCGAATATCAGACATAAGCTTTTGATAATAATGAAGATTATGAATTGTCGCAAGGCGCGGCCCCAGGATTTCCCCGCATTTCACCAGGTGCCGCAGGTACGACAGGCTGTAGTGCTGGCAGGTGTAGCAGGCGCAATCCGGGTCCGGCGGTGACGTGTCATCCCGGTACCGGGCGTGCCGAAACTTCACGTTGCCGCGAGATGTGAACAACTGGCCGTTGCGTCCATGCCGTGTCGGAATAACGCAATCGAACATATCCACGCCACGCAGGACGCCCTCGGCGATGTCGACCGGCGTACCGACACCCATCAGGTAGCGCGGCGCCTCGTCCGGCATTTTCGGCATGAGCTCATCGAGCACGGCCAGGCGCTCCGCTTCCGGTTCACCCACGGCCAGGCCACCGATGGCATAGCCGTCGAAGCCGATCTCGGTCAGGCCCTGCAGCGATTCCTCGCGAAGCTTGCCATACATACCGCCCTGCACGATGCCGAACAGCGCTTCACCGCGATCGGGCTCCTCGTTCTTCAGTTCATCAAATCGCTGGCGACTGCGTGCTGCCCAGCGCAACGACAGCGCCATCGACTTGTGCGCCTCTTGTTCCGTCGCCGGGTACGGCGTGCACTCGTCGAAAATCATTGTGACGTCGGCGTTGAGATCGTGCTGCACCTCCATCGACTTCTCCGGTGTCAGCATGACGACGTCGCCGTTAACCGGTGACTGGAACTTCACGCCCTCCTCCGAGAGCTTGCGCATGGCGGCGAGCGAAAACACCTGGAAGCCGCCGGAGTCGGTCAGGATCGGACCATGCCAGTTCATGAACTCGTGCAGGCCCCCGTGCTTGCGAATCACTTCAGTGCCCGGACGCAGCATCAGGTGGAACGTATTGCCCAGGATTATCTCGGCACCGTCCGACGCCACTTCTTCGGGCGTTACGCTTTTCACAGTGCCGTAGGTGCCAACGGGCATGAACGCCGGCGTACGCACTGTGCCACGGCGAAATTCCAGTGCGCCCGTCCGTGCGGCACCCGACGTCCTGGTAACGGTCAGCTTCATGATTGCCTGGCTGGGGTGAGAAACATGGCGTCACCGTAACTGAAGAAGCGGTACTTCTCACGCACGGCGTGGTTGTAGGCCGAGAGGATGCGATCTTTGCCGGCAAACGCAGAGACGAGCATCAGCAAAGACGATTGCGGCAGGTGAAAGTTGGTGAGCATGGCGTCGACCGATCGAAACTCGTAGCCCGGCAGTATGAACATGTCGGTCTCACCGGAGAACGGCCGCAAGGTGCCGCTGATGGAAGCACACTCAAGCGCTCGTACTGACGTCGTCCCGACGGCGATGACCCGCCCTCCGGCCGCACGCGTTGCAGCGACAGCATCGCAGCAACCCTGCGTGACCTCGACGCGCTCGCTGTGCAGGCGGTTTTCCTCAATATGTTCTTCGCGCAAGGACTGGAACGTGCCGGCGCCGACATGCAGGGTGACGTGCGCGTGGTTCACGCCCGCGGCCCGTGTTTCCGCCAGCATGGCCTCATCAAAATGCAGGCCAGCTGTCGGCGCGGCGACCGCACCTGGATCATTCGCATAGACCGTCTGGTAGCGCTCGATATCGGCGTCGTCCGCTTCGCGCTCGAGATAAGGCGGCAACGGTACGTCACCATACTTATCGAGGTACGGCAGCAGATCAGCTGAAAACTCCAGGAGGAACAGGTCGTCATCGCGACCGGCGACGACGGCCTCGGCACCGCCATCAATCAACAGGCGACTGCCGCGCTTCGGCGACTTGCTGGCGCGCACATGCGCCAGCGCGACGCGCTCGCTCTCAATACGCTCAACGAGAATTTCGGCCTTGCCGCCTGTCTCCTTGTGACCGTTCAGTCGCGCCTTGATCACGCGCGTGTCATTAAAGACGAGCAGGTCCCCTGGCCGCAGCAATGCGGGGAAGTCTGCGAAGCCGAGATCCTCGACGCCGTCACCGACAGACAGCAGGCGACTGCCGCGCCGGTCCTGCGCCGGGTAGCGCGCAATCAGCTCGGGGGGAAGCTCATAATCAAAGTCAGTAATAAGCATGGGCGCGCATGGTACCAGCCATACGCGCCCATGGGGTTCCCACCTGCGGAAGGTGGCGAAGCCAGTGAGATGCTAGGGAGATGGGGCCGGCTTCACCTCGATATCATAGCGATTGTGCAGTTCGCCGTGGTGGTCGGCCGGAATCTCTACATCGATCGTGACTTTCTTCTTGTCACGCATGATGCCGAGCTCCAGTTTCTCGCCGGCCTGGTATGAAGCCAGGATGCGCATCGCGTGACGCACGTCCTTCGGCTCGCGACCGTCAATACTCTGGATGACATCGCCGTCTCGCAGGTCAAATGCATCCGACTTCGGAGCGGCAACAACAAGAAGGCCCGAGTCCGTGCCAAAGTAACGGCCAAGTCCTTCGTTAAGTTCCACGAGTTCGAGATCACCGAGTCCGGTGCCCGCCCAGGGAAATCCGAATTCCATCTTGAAGCGCTCGACCATCTCGGGGGCCAACGGCATCGCCGGCATGACGAAATCGGGACCGCCCTTGCCGACCCAGGCGAACGCACCGTCTTCAACAATACGCGGTTCGACCTCAACGGATCCGACCTTGCCATCACGACGATACTCGACAGTCAGCATATCGCCTTCCTCGACAGCCTCCATGAAGTCGAGCAGGCGCATATTGGCTTCCTTGCAGCTTTCGGCACTCAGGCTTTCGTCGTTAACGGCGGTCAGAACGTCGCCCGAACGCAGGCCGGCGTCACTCGCGGCACTGCCCGGTGACACGCCGAGAATGGTGACGCCTGCGACCGGTCCGGGTTTTTCCGAAGACTCAATGGTCACGCCAAGTCGTGGCTTGCTCGCAAACGCGAAGCGCTGCTCGATTTGTGCAATGCGCGGCAGGCGTTCCCTGGTGATTTCGGCGATTTCGCGTGCAGCTTCCGACATCCGCGCCTCAGCGGCGCGAAGTTTCTGCTCTATCTCGGCCTCCCTGGCTTCCATCGCCTGCGCGCGTTCGTCATCGTCCGTCTGCGCAGCGGCTTGCCCTGCGAATAACAGCACCGCTGCTACCGGCAGTATCACTTTCCACATCTTCATTTGGTCCTACTCCTGTCTAAAATGCCGCCCGTTGCGCCTGCGCATAGCGCAACTGCAGCAGCGATTTCATTAACCTGACGCGTTCGCGCCAGAAAAGCTCGGTGTCCTCAGGTGACATCTGCACCTGAGGGTCATTCAACTGGTAGTCGATCGCCGCAATCCGGTCTTCGAGATCCGAGATCGTGGCCAGGGTGCTCGCGCGCTGCACGCGCGGCGCATCCGGCAACGCCCGTAAGTTACTCTCAAGATCGCGCGACTCGGTCACCAGGGTTTGCAGTGTGTTCAGTGGCACCGGCGTGCTGGTCCCGACGCTATCCGGCACGGTAGGCAACGGCTCCACCGGCTTCTGCAGCAGCATGGGCATCATCACAGCAGCAACCAGTGCGGCGGCAGCAAGTCCGGCGCCCATGTACCACACAGAGCGTTTGCGCATGCCTTTTTCGGCGATCAGGCCTTCAGCCTCCGCCTGCTCGCGAATACGCTGCCATACGACGCGCGGTGGCATCGTGTCCGGGAGCGCATCGAGCCCCGTCTGCAGTGCAGCATGTTCTTCCGCGGTGAGCGCGCAAATCATCTCGTCTTCCTTCTTGTTACCCGACATTTCCGGTAACTCCTGTCTTAAAATTTTCAATCAATAGCTGATGGCAGCGCCTTCAGGCTGCTTGCCGTCTTCCGGTACTTCGAGCATCGGCCGCAGGTGCCGGTAGGCCCGGGACAGCTGCGACTTGGAGAAACTTTCTGTCTTGCCCATGAACCCGGCGATCTCCTTGTGCGTAAATCCCTCGACATCGTGCAGCCAGACCACGGCGCGGCTGACGTCCGACAGACTGGCAAGCGCGGCATCCAGATCGAGCGCGTCGTCCGGATGTCGTGAGACGCCATGACTCAGGGCATCGCCCTCGGTCACGTCATGCCAGTCGTCGGCCAGCATCTGCGCTCGCTTCGTCCAGGCCGAGCGCAGAAACATCAGCGCCTTGGTGACCGCGATTCGCCGTATCCAGCTGCCGAGCGCCGCCTCGCCCCGGAACTTCGCGATCGAGCGCATGATCTCGATGAACGTCTCCTGGACCAGGTCCTCGGCGTGGGCCGGTACTTTCGTGAACCTCAGGCAGATCGAATACACCGGCGCCGCAAACGCGCGATAGATGATCTCGTGCGCCCGTGCGTCACCCGCCGCGGCTCGCTTGATGATCCCGGGATCAATATCGATGTCGGCAAATTTGCTCATATCTGCCATGTTAGATGCATATGGATCCGAAAGGGTCGCAAGGCGACGGATCCGCGCATATACTGTGCGCCCTCAAGACAGGCCGGGGTGGCGGAACTGGTAGACGCGCCGGATTCAAAATCCGGTTTCCGAAAGGAAGTGGGGGTTCGATTCCCCCTCCCGGCACCAATACAACAGGCGTGGAACTAGCGGTGATCGCTCTCGCTCAACTGCGCCTCGATCTGCTTCGCCACGAGATAGGAACCGTACTCCGAAAGGTGATCGGTATCACTGTACAGGCGGCGCTGCCCCGCATAGCCGTAGCAGTGCTCTGCATCGCAGAACAGTGCGGTCGGGTCAAGAACACTCACGCCGGGAAAATCGTCAATGACGTCGTGAACCAATTGATGATATCGCCCCGCCCGGTCGTCAAACTCGCCGCGCGGAATTCGGCACTGATCAAAGTCCGGGCTCCTCACCTGCACGAGTTTTCCGAACACCTGTACCGATTTTCCCGTGACGTCGCAGAATCGTTCTTCGACACCGAGCTCAGGAACGTCGATAACAAACACAACTTTTTTGCCGGGTACTGAGGTGAGCCGTGCGAGTGTGTCGCGCATACCTCTCTCGAATATCAGCCAGCGATCGCTGATGCCGGGATCGTTCGTCAGGACGACGTTTTGCCCTTCGACGCGCTCGGACTCCTTGCCCCGGAACGGTGTGTTGTTCAGGTACACCGGCCCCATCGTCGACAGTATGATCGTTTTCTTCGCATCGTCATCGATGAAACGTTCCAGCGTGGCGTTCATCAGTCGCGCACATCGGCCCGGAGCAAAACGGCTGTCGTACCTGTCGACATTAAAGAACGGAATACAACCGGGCGACGTGTCGTTGCTGATACGTGATCCGAGCAGAGTCGCCAGCCCAAAGAACAGATGATCCGCGTGGGAATCGCCGACCAGCATCACGTCGGATGCAGCATCGGTCGCGGCGACCGGCGCAAAGTCATTTGAGTCTCGCGGCTCGAATCCGTCACTGTGGTTTCCCCAGGCACCGAAAGCGATGAAGGCGACAGCAAAAGCGGCGCTCACAGTAAACAGTCTCTCGCGCGAGAACACGGTCCGCCGCCGAAACGGATTTTCAACATAGCGCCAGGTCAGGTAAGCGAGCGGAAAGGTAAGAATGCACAGCGCAATCATCAACCCGTAAGACGGCTCGGTCTCGCTTCGATAGCGTGCAAATGCAAGCAGCGGATGGTGCCAGAGATACGCGCTGTAGGAAATCAGGCCCACGCCGACTATGACCTTCGCGGACAACAGCCGGTTAATAAATGTTCCCTCTACGGCAAGCAGAATGACCAGCACGGTGCCGACGGTGGGGGCAAGCGCGTAGAGACCGGGAAACGGCGTCTGGTTGTCGTAGGCGAATACCGCGTACAAAATAAGCGCTAACCCGGCCGCGCTGCCTGCTTGCCGGCCATGAGCTGACAACGGCGCCTCGTTCTTCTGCAGGTAGAAGGCCGCGAACACGCCGATCAGAAGCTCCCATCCCCGCGTTGGCAAAAGATAGAAGGCAAACGCAGGATCGTTGTAGGCGTTCCACTGGGCTGCGGCCAGACTCAGCACAAACACGATAGAAAGCACCGCCAGTATCGAGCGCCGGCCGATGCGCCAGCAAAGCATCAGGAACAATGGATACAGAATGTAGTACTGCTCTTCGACGGCCAGGCTCCAGGTGTGGAGCAACGGCTTGAGTTCGGCCGCCGTGTCGAAATACCCGCTCTCATCCCAGAACAGGACGTTGGACAGGAACATGGCAACCGCAATAAGACTCTGGGAGAAGTCCTTCATGTCCCGTGGCATCAGCCACATCCACGCAAGTGGTATGCAGACGATCATCACGAGGAACAGGGCCGGAAGAATTCGCCGCGCACGCCGTTCATAGAAATTGACGAGGCGAAATCTGCCCTCATCCATCTCGTTGATGATAATCGTGGTAATTAGATAACCGCTGATGACAAAGAAGACATCGACACCGACATAGCCCCCGCTGAACGTCTCGATGCCCGCATGAAACAGGATGACTGGAACAACAGCGAGGGCCCGCAGGCCGTCAATTTCCGGGCGATAGTGCAAGAGCTGTCCTTCGGCAGTCGGGGTTGTGTGCGGCTATTCCAACTCGATCGTAGCATCCGGCCGGCCGAGGTCGATGCCCCCGAAAGCGGCCAAGCCGGCGGCAATCCCTCCAGGCACGCGCTCTCTGACCGCGCTGAGAATGAATTTTCTCCCCGAAAGTGGTTGAAAAACCTATGGTTATTTGTTGTACACTCCTGTGCTTAACAAGCTGGACCGGATTCAAGAATCCGGTTTCCGAAAGGAATCGGGCGTTCGTTTGACCCTGCCGGCACCAACGACCTTGGGCAACATGATGAAATTCTGTTCCAGCTGCGGTGGCACGGTGAGCTACCGCGTTCCAAAAGACGACAATCGCGAGCGCGCCATCTGCGACAACTGCGATCTGGTGCACTACCGGAATCCTCTCGTCGTAGTGGGTTGTATTGCCGAGTGCGATGGCAAGGTTCTGCTCTGCAAACGAGCCATCGAACCGCGCTACGGGTACTGGACGGTTCCGGCGGGCTTCATGGAGCTGGGAGAGACGGTCGCGGGCGGCGCGGCCAGGGAAACGCTCGAAGAAGCGCTCGCATCTGTCGAACTGGGCCACCTGTTTGCGATGGTCGACGTCGTCGACGCAGGCCAGGTACACCTCTTTTATACCGGGAAGCTTGCTGGCGACTACGGCGTCGGGGAAGAGACGCTCGAAAGCGCATTATTCAGCGAGGACGAGATCCCCTGGTCCGAGATCGCATTCCACAGCGGCAAATTCGCGTTAGAAAAGTACTTTGAGGACCGTGGCGAGAATAACGGCGTGCATGTACACGAGCTGCGTCGCTCGTCGTCCTGAGTAGCGCTATCGGGTAGCGCTTTCGAGACGTGTGTTCAGCGTCGCCGGGGGCAAATATCCACCGATCAGCGTGCCGTCTTCGAGAACAATCGCGGGCGTACCGTTAAGGCCAATATCCTGTCCAAGCGTGAAGTGGCGCGTCAGCATCGAGGTATCACATTTTGATGTCTCGAATTTCTGATCCAGCTTGGCCGCCGTTAGTGCCCGACCGCGGTCGCTGGCACACAGAACATCCTCCGACGTACTCCATGCACGCGACGCCGGACCGTTACGCGGGTACAGCACATAGCGAACCGCGATGCCCAAGCTCAGGTATTCGTCAATCTGGGCGTGCAGCTTGCGGCAATACGTGCAGTCGATGTCGGTGAATACGGTGACTGAATGTTTAACCTCGGCCGGCGAGAACATGATGGCGTCTTTGTCTTCGAGACTACCAACCAGTTCGCGGCGGGCATCGGTTCGGCTTCTCTCGCTCAGGTTTACCCGCGTTTCGAGATCAAAAAGATCACCCTGAATAAGGTGGCGGCCATCCGCTGACACATAAGCAAGGAATGAGCCCTTTTGAATTGTGTACCAGCCTTCGACCGGGCTTGAATTGATATCTTGCGGATCGATGAAGTCGATCGCCGCGCTGACTTTGGCACGAACCTGCGCGAGCTGCGGATCGACATCGGCCGCATAAGCTGACGTAGCCAGCAAAACAACTGATGTGGCTACAAGCAGCCCAGAGAGAGTGTCGGAGAATCGATTCATTGGTTAACCCGTGTGCGAAGCGCGGCAAGTCTAACAAAGAGACCCGTGAAACGGGTGTTTTGTTGCACTTAAATTCACCCATGGAGGCGATTCCGTGGGGCAACTATCCGCGCGGGTGGTGTTCGCTATGCAGGTCTTTGAGGCGTTCACGCGCGACGTGAGTGTAAATCTGCGTCGTCGAGAGGTCACTGTGACCCAGCAACATCTGTACAACGCGCAGGTCGGCACCGCGATTCAGCAGGTGCGTGGCAAACGCGTGGCGCAGGCTGTGCGGTGACATTTTCTGGCGCACGCCGGCTTTCTCGGCGTAGCGCTTGATGATGTGCCAGAACGCCTGGCGTGTCATGCGATCGCCGCGTCGTGTCGGGAACAGGTAGTCGGTCTGGCGCTCGAGCAGAATCTCCATGCGCGGGCCGTTGATAAAATCTTTTAGCCAGCGCTGCGCTTCTTCACCGAGGGGGATAAGACGTTCGCGGTCGCCCTTACCGACGATGCGCAGCACGCCCTGGTTGAAGTTGATCTGCGATTGCTTGAGGTTGATGAGCTCTGAAACCCTGAGGCCCGTCGCATATAACAGCTCGAGCATGGCGCGGTCGCGATGGCCGAGCGGTTCGTCCGTGTTGGGCGCATTCAACAATGAATCGACTTCGTCTTCGGACAGGGACTTGGGCAACGAGCGACCGATGCGCGGCATCTCAATCTCTGCGGTCGGGTCTGTGTCGCGCATGCCTTCGCGCATGATGTAACGGAAGAAGCGACGGAAGCTCGACAGCTGGCGTGCGGTCGAACGCGGCTTGGCGCCGGCCTCGACACGCTTTGCGATGAAATCCAGGAGGTCGGCCTTGTCGGCCTGTTCGATGGACTTCTCGCTCTCGGACAACCCGCGGCCCAGTGTCATGAGGTCGGCGCGATAGGCGCCGAGCGTGTTCTTTGACAGGCCACGTTCCATCCAGATAGCGTCGAGAAAACGGTCCACGAGCTCTTCCGAGCGCAGCACCAATTTCGATTCTGGCTTGCTTTGTTTGTTGCTACTCGCCATATACGTCCATCTTCCTTAGTCGCACAGTCCTTATGTTGCGGTGAAACTGCCTATGCCAACCGTTGCGTCCTGCTGGTAGCATACTTGGTCTCTTTCATCGCCAAGCGACGGATTTTGCAAGGTTTATGAGTATGCTGAGGAACCTGGGGGTCCGGCGTGACCGCTGTCACACATTAGAGAAGGCGTTGACATAAGGTGAACTGGGTCACACGTAGCAAGAGCGCAGTCTGGGGACTGTTTGCCTGGCTGTCGTTCGGCCTCTCAGTCCTGTTCTCGCTGCTCGTCGTTCTGATCGTGCCTTCGGCCGACCGGCGCCAGAAACTGGTGACCTGGGCCGCCAAGATGATCTTTGTCCTGCCCAGGATCGATGTCCAGGTGCGCGGCATGGACAACCTCCCGACCGATAACTGCATTGTCGTCGCCAACCACGCCAGCTACCTCGACGGACCGCTGCTCAAAGGATACCTGCCGTGGCGGTTTAATTTTGTGATCAAGGGCGAAATGCGGGACTTTGCTCCGGCACATTTCCTGCTGCGGCGTTCCGGCTCGAAATTCGTCGAACGCACCAACATCAAGGGTAGCACGCGCGATGCCCGACAGATCGTCAAGGCCGCTCTGGACGGCGAATCGCTGGGCTTTTTCCCGGAAGGGACCTTTCGCGAGGAGCCCGGAGTTGGCCGTTTCCGGCCGGGCGCGTTTGTTGCCGCCATCAAGGGCGAGATGCCTGTCGTCCCGATTGCGATCGGCGGATCGCGCCACATGCTGCCTGCCCGCCGATTCCTGCCTCGGAACGGCCCATTGACCATCGATATCCTGCCCGCCATCGCCCCCGGCGATCCCGATTTCGAGACGAACCGCGGCCTCGCTGAAGCCGCACGCCAACGCATTCTCGCGGTGCTGGGCGAGCCGGACCTGCTGGGCGACGAGGACCAGCCCGCCACACCCGGCTAGCATATTTGTAGTATTGCGCGACGCCGCAAATTGCACGAAAGTAGCGGCGCCTTCATCAATTCCCGCAAAGGCTGGAGCAAAGCAAAATGAGTTCAGATGCCGTCGTAATCGTAGCCGCCAAACGCACGCCTATCGGTGCCTTTCAAGGAGCGCTGAGCGGTGCAACCGCAACCCAGCTCGGCGCCGCTGCCATCAAGGGTGCGGTCGATGGAACCGGCATCGACGCCGCCGATATTGATCGCGTCATCATGGGTTGCGTACTGCCGGCCGGACTCGGCCAGGCGCCAGCTCGCCAGGCAGCCCTGGGCGCCGGGGTACCGGAAGGTGTGCCCTGCGTAACGGTCAACAAGATGTGTGGCTCCGGTATGGAAGCCATCATCATGGGGCATGACATGATCAAGGCCGGCAGCGCCGGTATCGTGGTCGCCGGGGGACTCGAGTCAATGAGCAATGCCCCTTACCTGCTACCCAAGGCACGGGACGGCTATCGAATGGGTCACCAGGAAGTTCTGGACCACATGTTCTTTGACGGACTCCAGGACCCCTATGAAGGCCAGATGATGGGGCACTTCGCCCAGGTCACCGCGGACAAGTACGGATTTTCGCGCGAAGAGATGGATGCGTTTGCCACCGAATCGGCAGTGCGTGCACAGCGGGCGGTAGCCGACGGGTCATTTGCCGGCGAAATCGCCCCCGTTACCATCAAGTCACGCCGCGGAGAAACGATAGTCGACGCGGACGAAACGCCGGGAAACGTCAGCATCGACAAGATCCCGACACTGCGCCCGGCTTTTGCAAAAGACGGCACTGTCACCGCAGCGACATCCTCGTCAATCTCCGACGGCGCGGCAGCCGTGCTGATGATGACGGCAGCTGAAGCCGACAAACGCGGGCTGACGCCGATTGCCAGGATCGTCGGCCACTCCGCGTTCGCTCACGAACCTGCGTGGTTTACGACCGCACCGGTCTACGCATTGAAGAAACTGCTCGATGCACAGGGCTGGACGCCGGACGACGTCGACCTGTTCGAAATCAATGAGGCCTTTGCTGTCGTGACGATGGCGGCCATGAAAGATGTCGGCATCAGCCACGACAAGGTGAACGTAAACGGGGGCGCCTGCGCACTGGGCCATCCGATCGGAGCAACAGGCTGCCGCATCTCGGTCACGCTGCTGCACGAGCTTGCCGCTCGTGGTCTGACGCGCGGCATTGCAACCCAGTGCATCGGTGGCGGCGAAGCTACAGCCGTCGCTTACGAAATACTTTAGGGAGATTTCTGTGAAATTGTCAGAAGCTAGAGCCGTCATTACCGGCGGCGCATCGGGCCTGGGCTTTGCAACAGCACAGCGCATCATCGACGAGGGTGGCCAGGTCGTGCTGCTCGATATTAACGATGCGCTTGGTGCAGAAAGTGTGGCGAAACTGGGTGACCGCGCAACCTATGTCAGCACCGACGTATCGAATGAGGATTCCGTCAAGGCGGCAGTCCTAAAGGCCAAAGAGACGATGGGCGGCATTACGCTCGCCGTGAACTGCGCCGGCGTTGCCAATGCGGGTCGCGCACTGGGTCGTGAAGGACCCTGGCCAACAGAGAACTTCAATCGCGTCATTCAGATCAACCTGATCGGCACCTTTAACGTCACCAAGGAAGCCGCGGCGATCATGAATGAAAACGAGCCGAGTGAAGACGGCGAACGCGGCGTCATTATCAGTACGGCATCGATCGCCGCATTTGAGGGCCAGATCGGCCAGGCCGCCTACTCGGCGTCGAAAGGTGGCGTGCACGCGATGATGCTGCCTTTGGCCCGCGAGTTCGCAAACTTCGGCATTCGGGTAAACACCATCGCACCCGGTATCATGCTGACGCCGATGATGGCCGGCATGTCTGAAGAAGTGCAGGCATCGCTCGCGAGCCAGGTTCCGTTCCCGAAGCGCCTGGGTCACCCCGAGGAATATGCCAACACGGTCGCGTTCATCTACGAAACGACCTATGTGAACAGTGAGACCATCCGTTGTGATGGCGCGATCAGGATGCAGGCCAAGTAGGCCCCTCACATGTTTGCGTAATTGGGTCCACCGGTGCCTTCGGGCACCGTCCACACGATATTCTGCTTCGGGTCCTTAATGTCGCAGGTCTTGCAGTGCACGCAGTTGGCCGGGCTGATCTGGAATTTCTTTTCCCCACCCTCGTCCACAATCTCGTACACACCCGCCGGGCAATAACGCTGTGCCGGTTCGTCGTACTCGGGCAGGTTGTACGCAATCGGAATGGACTCGTCCTTGAGCTTCAGGTGTGAGGGCTGGTCTTCCTCGTGATTGGTGTTCGACAGGAATACGGAGGACAGCTTGTCGAACGTAATCACACCGTCGGGTTTCGGATACTTAATGACCTTTGCTTCAGAGGCCTTGTCCAGGCACTCGTGATCGGGATCCTTGTTGTGCCATGTAAACGGAAGTTTGCCGAAGAAGATATTCTGGTCGATGAAGGCAAACACCGCGCCGAAGAACATGCCCAGTTTGTGTAATCCCGGTCCGAAATTACGGCCACTGTGCAGTTCCTTGTAGACCCAGGATGCATTGACGCTAGCTTCGAAATCGCCAAGATCGGACTGCCCCTTATCACCCGACGACAACGCCTTCTGGATACTCTCCGCCGCCAGCATGCCCGTCTTGATCGCCGTGTGCGCACCCTTGATCTTGACGCCATTCAGGAAGCCGGCACCGCAGCCAACGAGCATCCCGCCCGGGAAGGCCAGCTTTGGCAATGACTGGAGACCGCCCTTGTTCACAGCGCGCGCGCCGTACCCAATGCGTTTTCCACCCTCCAGGTAGCGGCGAATTTTCGGGTGCGTCTTCCAGCGCTGAAACTCATCAAATGTCGATAAGTGCGGGTTCCTGTAACTCAGCGCAATAATCAGGCCCAGGTACACCTTGTTGTTGGCGGCGTGATAAAGGAACCCGCCACCTTCCGTACGGTTGTCCAGCGGCCAGCCCGTCGTATGCACAACCAGCCCTTCCTCATGCCGTTCCGGCTCGACCTCCCAGACTTCCTTGATACCGATACCGTAGTGCTGAGGATCCGCATTCTCGCGCAGGTTGAACGTGTCCATAACCGCTTCACTGAGGTTGCCGCGCACGCCCTCGGCAAAGATCGTGTATTTGCCAAGCAGCTCATATCCGGGCGTGTAGGAACCTTTCTTCTGCCCATCCTTGCCGATACCCATGTCGCTGGTTGCTACACCGGTTACGCGGCCGTCGCTGTCGTAGAGCACTTCGGAAGCCGCAAAGCCCGGGAATATATTGACGCCCATACCCTCGGCCTGTTCGCCGAGCCATTGGCAAAGCTGCCCCAGGCTGATGATGTAATTGCCATGATTGTGCATCGGCCTTGGCAGGAACAGGCCCGGTACCGGGGCAGCACCCGTTTCACTGGTCAGGTAATGGACCCGGTCTCCCGAGCACTCGGTCTTCACCGGCGCGCCCTTCTCCTTCCAATCGGGTATGAGTTCGTCCAGACCTCTTGGCTCGAACACGTTTCCAGACAGGATGTGCGCACCGATTTCAGACCCTTTCTCGACCACGACAACTGACAGGGTAGCGTCAAGCTGCATCAGTCGGATCGCAGCGGCCAGCCCTGCGGGCCCGCCGCCAATAATTACGACATCGAACTCCATCGATTCGCGTTCAGTTTCTTCCGACATATCCCGTGGCACCTTCTCTTGTTGGACCCGTCCTGACAGCCATGTAATCTAGCCCTGCTGCAGCGGCGCTGCAAATACATCCATGAGGGTAGATTGAATATACGCGAAGCCTACGAAGAGAGCCTGCACCGCGACAGCCATGTCGAAGATTCGGCGCAGCTCGACGTCATTGCGCGATTCGAAGATCTGCAGGCAAGGCTCCTGGCGCAACGTCCGCGCAAAGGCGGATTGCGCACGATGTTCTTCCGCAGCGAGCCTCGCGAAATTATACGTGGGCTGTATATCTGGGGAGGCGTCGGCCGCGGCAAGACCTTCCTGATGGACCTCTTCTTCGAGAACCTGCCCATCGAGCAGAAACGGCGCATTCATTTCCACCGCATGATGCACGATGTGCATGAGCGCATGAAGACGCTCAGCTTTGTCGAGGACCCGCTCGACAAGGTCGCAGCGGGCATCGCGCAGGATACGCGCGTGCTTTGTTTCGATGAGTTCTTCGTCAGCGATATCGGTGACGCGATGATCCTGGGGCGACTCCTGGAGGGACTGTTTAGTCGCGGCGTTACGCTGGTCACCACGTCGAATACACGTCCAGACGATCTGTACGGGGAAGGCCTGCAACGGCAGCGCTTCCTGCCGGCGATCGAGCTGCTGAACCGGCACACCGACGTAATTAACATGGACGGCGGTACCGACTACCGAATGCGCATCCTGCAAAAGGCTGGCACCTACCTGGCTCCGAACGATGAAAAAGCCGCAGAGAAGCTCAATTACTTTTTCGACGAGACAGCATCCACACACGTACAGACCGACATCGACCTCGATATCAATGGTCGGAATATACGTGCCCGCCGCTGCGCCAAGGGCGTAGCCTGGTTTCGCTTCGCCGACATTTGCGATGGGCCGCGCAGCCAGGCCGACTATATTGAGATTGCGCGTTGGTATCCCTCGGTCATCATCTCCGGCGTTCCCCGGTTTGATGCCCTGCGCGACGATCAGGCCCGACGGTTCATTTCCCTGGTCGACGAATTCTACGACCGCCGCGTGAAGCTGATTCTATCGGCCGACGTCGACGTGCCGGACCTGTACACCGGCTCGCGCCTGTCCTTCGAATTTGATCGGACCATAAGCCGTCTTATCGAAATGCAGTCCACTCGGTATCTCGCGCTGCCGCACCTCGCGTGATAGATTCCCTGAACGATGAGCGACGACCTGAAACTTGAAGACTTCATGCCCTACCGGCTGGCCGTGCTGTCCAACACCGTCAGTACCACGGTCGCTCGAGCCTACGACAAGCGCTTCAGCGTTTCGATTCCGGAGTGGCGCGTCATCGCGGTACTTGGACGCTTCCCGGGCCTGTCGGCTGTCGAGGTCGCAGAACGCACCCTGATGGACAAGGTCGCCGTGAGCCGGGCCGTCACCAAGCTGATCAAGAATGGACGCATTGACCGGGAATTTGCCGATGCCGACAAACGCCGTTCTATCCTGAATCTTTCGGAAGACGGCAAGAAACTGCACGATGAGATCGCGGAACTCGCCCTTGGTTTCGAGCGCGATCTGCTCGAGGGGCTCTCGGCAGAAGAACTCGACCAGCTCAACAGCATGATGGAACGACTGCTGGCACGCGCCCGCTTGATCGGCACGCCCTGATCACGAGAATACGTACTTTAAACGTTGTAAACGGTCGCCCAATGTAGGCTAAAATCCGGTCTTCTGGGACTCAAGCACCCACCAAGGCACCCGCAGTGACTACTAAATCCAATCGACGCAGCGGGGATGCGCGGCAGCAAATTATTGACGCCATCCTGAAATCTCGCGTAAGCACCCGTTCACTCAAAAAAACATCTGACATCAAACGGTACCTGAAGCAGTACTTCGCGAACGTGCCGTACGAGGATCTCGAAGGACGCTCCGAGCCCGTGATGGCCCGAGTTGCGCTCGACCACCTGGAGTTCGGCGCAAAGAGGCGCCACGGTGAGGCCTTGTTGCGCATCTTTAATGCAACAGAAAAGGAACACGGCTATACGTCCGCGTTCACCTTTGTCGAGATGATCAATGACGACATGCCGTTCCTCGTCGACTCGGTTGCCGCTGCGATCAATCGCCAGAATCTCGCGGTGCACATTACGGTACACCCGATCATTTACGCTAAACGCGACGAGAGCGGCAAGCTGAAATCCATTGCCAAAGCCGATGCTGATGATGCGGTGCGCGAATCGTTTATCCGTTTCGCGATTTCTCGCGAGATCGATCCGCAACGACTCAAGCTCCTGCGCAAGGAAATCACCAAGGTCCTCTCCGACGTACGTGTCACAGTGCGCGACTGGCGCGCAATGTGCGAACGCATGTACGAAACGCGTGAGATGCTGGAGAACGGCCCGAAAGGCGTCGACCCACTACTGCGCACGGAAAGCCAGGACCTGCTCCAGTGGTTAGCCGACGAACATTTCACATTCCTGGGCTACCGCGAATACAGGCTCAGCAAGCGCGGCAAACGGACTTACCTGAATGCCGTCAAAGGAACAGGGCTCGGCGTCCTGAGCCGCGACGATGGCATACACAATTCGATCGAACTGACCAAAGAGATGCAGCGCATGACGCGCTCGCGCGACTGGCTGATTCTGACCAAGGCGAATTCACGCTCGACCGTACATCGCTCCGCATTTCTCGACTACGTCGGCGTGAAAATCTACGACGACAACGGCATTGCCATCGGTGAACGCCGTTTTATCGGCTTGCTTACCTCGATCGCGTACAGCGAGAGCCCGACCAATATTCCGTTGCTGCGGCACAAGGTGCGCAGAATTTTTGAGCGCGCCCAGGTCAATGTCTCCGGCCACCGTGGCAAGGCACTACTACATATCATCGAGACCTATCCGCGCGAAGAGCTGTTCCAGAGCAGCGTGCAGGATCTGACCCGCACGACGGTTGGCATCCTTAACCTGCAGGACCGGCAACGCGTAAAACTATTCCTGCGTCGCGATACTTTCCGACGCTTTTTCTCCTGCCTCGTATTTGTACCCAGGGACAAATATACGACGGCGATTCGCCGCAAGATCGAGGCGTTACTCACTGAATCGTTCGGTGGCGTTTCGGTCGATTCATCGGTGCAGATTTCCGAATCGGCCCTGGCGCGCGTACACCTCATTGTGCGCACGCCCGATGGCGAACGCCCGCGCATCAGTATTCAGAAGATCGAGCAACAACTGGCCGAACTCGTGGTTACCTGGTCCGATCGTTTACGCGCCGAAATGCTCCAGGCCTATGGGCCCGATGAAGGCGAAAAGCTCTATCGCGCTTATGGCCCGATTTTTCCTGCCGGCTATCAGGACGACACCTATCCTTCCGAGGCCTGCTCCGACATCCGCGTTATCGACCAAATGCTGCGCGATGGCGTCTCTCGCAGCGTTGACCTGTATGCCGCGGACAACCTGAAGGAAGGCAACCTGCGTTTCATCGTGTACAGCCTCGACAATCCGATTGCGCTCTCCGATGCGCTGCCGATCGTTGAGGAAATGGGCGCAGCGGTTTACACCGAACATCCCCACGAATGCCGGTTGGAGTCGGGCCAGACATTCTGGATCCAGGATTTCCACCTGCGTCACGAAAGTGCCACAGATATTGACGTCGAAGCCGTATCCGAACGCTTTGAAGAGTGCTTCATGGCTGTGCTCGAGCGTGAGGCAGAAAACGATGGCCTCAATCGACTCGTCGTCGCCGCCGGCCTGACCTGGCGCCAGGTAGCCCTTTTGCGTTGCTATGCGAAGCACATCCTGCAGCTCCGCGTACCGTTTAGCCAGGCCTATATGGAAGACGTGCTCGTCGCGCATGCGGAACTTGCAGGCCTGCTGGTCGGACAATTTGAAATGCAGTTCGATCCGGAAGTATCCAGGTCCAAGCGTCTGAAAGAACTAAAAGCACTTGGAGCCAAAGTTCAGCGCGGCCTGGCGAAAGCCCGCAACGTCGACGAGGACCGCATTCTCTCCGCCTTTGCCGGTGGTATTAGCGCGACACTTCGCACCAACTACTTCCTGACGATCGACGGAGCGTTCAAGAGCTTTATCTCAATCAAACTCAATCCGAAAAAACTGCCGGAGGTCCCGTTACCGAAACCCAAGTATGAGATTTTCGTGTACTCGCCCGAAGTAGAGGGTGTCCACCTGCGCGGCGGCGATATCGCCCGTGGCGGACTGCGCTGGTCGGATCGCCGTGAAGACTTCCGTACCGAAGTACTGGGCCTGATGAAGGCACAGGTCGTCAAGAACACCGTAATTATCCCGACAGGCGCCAAGGGTGGCTTCTTCCCGAAACGTGCGCCCCAGGATGACCGTGATGAGATCTTCAAGAATGGCGTGCATTGCTACAAGACGTTCATTCGCGGCCTCCTCGACGTAACCGACAATGTTGTCGACGACGTCGTCGTTACGCCTGATGGCATCATCCGCCGTGACGGTGACGACCCCTACCTGGTCGTTGCAGCCGACAAGGGCACGGCGACGTTTTCCGATATCGCGAACAGCCTGTCCGCCGAGTATGGGTTCTGGCTGGACGACGCGTTCGCCTCCGGCGGCTCTGCGGGCTACGACCACAAGGTCATGGGCATCACGGCGAAAGGTGCCTGGGAAGCAGTCAAACGGCACTTCCACGAGCAGGGCCTCAATACACAAACTGACCCGTTCACCGTTGCCGGTATTGGCGACATGAGTGGCGATGTATTCGGCAACGGCATGTTGTTGTCGAAGAAGATTCAGCTGCTCGCCGCGTTCAACCATCGCCGCATCTTCCTCGACCCTGCTCCGGACATGGCGGCGAGTTACAAGGAACGCCAGCGCCTGTTTCGTAAGGCAGGTTCGACCTGGGACGATTACAACGAGAAACTGATCTCCAAGGGTGGCGGAGTTTTCTCGCGCCAGGCCAAGACAATTCGGCTAAGTCCGGAAGTCAGAGCAATGCTCAACATCGAGGGCAAGTCGATACAGCCTGACGATCTCATTCGGGCCATCCTGAAGATGAAGGTCGACCTGCTGTGGAATGGCGGCATCGGCACGTACGTTAAAGCCAGCAGCGAGGGCCACTCCGACGTCGGCGATCGCAGCAATGATGCCCTGCGCGTGGATGCCGATGAACTGCGATGCAAGGTCATCGGCGAAGGCGGCAACCTCGGTCTGACCCAGCGAGCTCGCGTCGAATTCAGCCTCAATGGCGGTCGTATTAACACCGACTTTATCGACAACTCCGGTGGCGTTGACAGCTCCGACCGCGAGGTCAATATCAAGATTCTGCTGAGCCTGGTTACGAAGCATAAAAACATGTCGCGTGAGAAGCGCAACGAGTTGCTCGCGTCCATGACCAACGACGTCGCCAACCTGGTACTGCGTAACAACTATCTGCAGACCCAGGCCATCAGCATGAGTGAGATGCTGTCGGCCGATCGTCTTGAGGAACTCGCACGCCTTATCGCGGATCTGGAACGCACAGGTGAACTCAATCGCGATCTGGAGTTTCTCCCGGACGAGGCCGAGATCGAAGACCGGCGTAACCGTAAGCAAGGCCTTACCCGACCTGAGCTCGCCGTCGTCCTGAGCTACGCCAAGATCGACCTGTACAACGGCCTGATAGACTCCGACGATTTGCTGACGGACTTCCTGCAAATTGATCCGGAACGCTATTTCCCGGATGTGCTGCGTCGTCGCTACTCAGACCTGATTCCGATTCACAGGTTGAGCCGGCAAATTCTTGCCACGCTCATCGCGAACGACATCGTCAATCGCATGGGTCCGGCGTTCGTCAAACGCACCCAGGCCGACACCGGCGCGAGCATTCTGACGGTGGCGCGCGCTTACGAAGTCGCACGCATCATTTGCAACGCACGGCCATTGCTCAAGGAAATCGAGGCGCTCGATCACGTTATCCCGGCCAAAGCGCAGATGTTAATGATGTTCGAGATCAGTCGCACTCTGCGACATGCCTGTTACTGGCTTATCGAGCAGTACGGCGAAAATATCGACATCGTCAAGAGTGTCGATCGCCTGAAGGCCGGCATGACGAAAATCTACGCGCGTTCGAGCAGCTATGTGTCGAAGGCCAGCCAGGCCCGCATCGGCGCGGCGAAACAGGCATGGCTGGACATGGGCGTTCCGGAGAACCTCGCCAGCAAGATTTCATTGTTGCTGTTGACACGCGCAGCCGTCGACATTGTCGACCTCGCCGCTGACTGCAATCGTGGCGTCATCGAGTCGGCACGCCTGTACTCGGCGTTCAATGATGCGCTCGGCCTGCAGTGGCTGCACAACTCGGCTGAGGACCTTAAGGTATCTGGTCGATGGCAGGCCAAGGCGCGCAGCAACCTGCGCGAGGACTTCTTCCGGATGCGTCGCCAGATCGGTGACATGCTGCTGACGAAACGCGGCACCAGGGACTCGCGCGAGATCGCGCGCCGCTGGCTCGCGAAGCACGAACAAGAAGTACGGCAGTTCACGCAAATGATCGACGAAATGAAATTGCGCGAAAATATCGACTTCGCCACACTGTCGGTTGCGGTGCAGGAACTGCGCAACCTGATTGCATCCTGATTACTTATTAACGGAGATACCATGGCTGGGAAGCTTGT
Source organism: uncultured Gammaproteobacteria bacterium (assembly GCA_963722775.1). GTDB lineage: Bacteria > Pseudomonadota > Gammaproteobacteria > Steroidobacterales > Woeseiaceae > UBA1847. Next base: position 90,966 of record CAVROF010000014.1, on the reverse strand, counting down.
ACTTTGCCGTCACGGACAAAGCGACTGGAACCTGAAAAACCTGTTCACGGGCTGGCAAGACGTAGACCTGACCGAGCAGGGAAACGACGAAGCCATCGCGGCGGGCAAATTGCTCCGCGAACTCGGCTACGAATTCGATATCGCTTACACGTCGGTACTGAAACGTGCTATCCGCACGCTGTGGCATGTACTCGATCAGATGGACCTGATGTGGATTCCCGTCGAGCGAGACTGGCGGCTGAACGAGCGCCACTACGGCGCACTGCAAGGGCTCAACAAGGCAGAAACTGCGGCAAAGTACGGTGACGAACAGGTGCACATCTGGCGTCGCAGCTACGATATTCCGCCGCCGCCGCTCGAGGACGACGACGATCGGCACCCGAAGTATGATCCGCGCTACGCCGGTATCGACGGCCTGCCCGGTGCCGAGTCGCTCAAGCTGACGCTCGAGCGCGTCCTGCCCTGTTGGGAAGATGTCATCGCGCCTGACCTGAGAGCCGGCAAGAACGTGCTGATCGCCGCCCACGGCAACAGCCTGCGCGCGCTGGTGAAGATGCTCGATAAGGTATCCGACGAGGAAATCACGGGGTTCAATATTCCGACCGGAGTCCCGCTGGCCTACGAACTCGACGACGATCTCAAGCCGCTGTCGCGAGAATTCCTTGGCGATCCCGAGGCCATCGCGAAAGCCGCCGCGGCGGTTGCCGCACAAGGCAAGGCAAAATGATCTATACACTCGGCGACCGCGCCCCGGAGTTCGAGGGCGCAGGGCATTTCGTCGCCGACAATGCATCGATTATCGGTAGCGTTCGTCTCGGGGACCGGGCCAGCGTCTGGTTCAATTGCGTACTTCGCGGTGACAACGACTGGCTCGTCGTCGGCGAGCGCAGCAACATCCAGGACGGTGCGGTACTCCACACTGACCCGGGCATCGAGCTCAGGATTGGCAAAGGTGTGACGGTTGGGCACAAGGTCATGCTGCATGGCTGCACGATCGGCGATAACTCGCTTATCGGTATCGGCAGCACGATCCTGAATGGCGCGAAGATCGGTGACAACTGCCTGGTCGGTGCGCATGCGCTCATCACCGAGAACAAGGAGTTTCCGGATGGCTCTCTCATTCTGGGGGCGCCCGCGAAAGCGGTCCGCACGTTGAGCAAAGACGAGATCGAACATATCCGCTGGTCGGCGGACATCTATGTCCGGAATGCCGCCAGGTTTAATTCAGACCTGAGTCCTGGGGTCTGAGCGTTTCCTGGCCCGGCTGGGGTCGACCACTCGAATCAGGCCTTCCTGCGTCGTCGAGGCAACCAGCTCGCCGGCCTGGGTAAAGAACTGCCCGCGCGCGAAGCCACGTGCGCCGGAAGCAGTAGGGCTGTCCATCGCATACAGCAGCCACTCGTCCATGCGGAATTCCCGGTGAAACCACAGCGCATGATCGAGACTGGCAAGGATGACCCTGCCCCGCGTAAACGGCAGCGCATGCGGCAACGTGGCGGTCGTCAGCAATTCGAAATCCGAAACGTAGGCCAGCAGGTTCTGGTGCAATGCCGTGCCGTCCGGCATCGCATCGACGGCGCGAACCCAGACATGTTTGTAGGGCGGTCGCCGGGCCGGATCGTCCAGGTCCGACTGTTCCACGGGGCGAAACTCGAATGGCCGCTGGTCGGTCATAAAGCGCCGCAGTTTGACCGGAATCGTATCGAGCACATCGGCCGCCAGGTGCGTGAGGTCTTTCAGGCCGTCCGGCTCGGGAACCTCCGGCATCTCGGCCTGATGCGACAAACCGTCCTGTGGAACCTGAAACGACGCAGCCAGGTTGAGTATCGGTCGACCGTGTTGAATGGCAACGACGCGTCGATTGGAGAAGCTGCCGCCGTCGCGGGAACGGTCAACGTCGTAAATGATCGGCGCATTGATGTCGCCGCGACGCAGGAAATAGGCATGCAACGAATGCGCTACCCTGCCCTCGACGGTGTGTTGTGCCGCGGACAGCGCCTGGCCGAGCACCTGGCCGCCAAACACCTGCGGGCTGCCAATGTCACGGCTCGCCCCGCGGAAAATATTCTCTTCCACGCGCTCCAGTCTGAGCAGCGTAATCAGGTCATCGAGAACCGCGTGCATCAGTTGGCCAGGCGACCGCCATCGACGGCAATGCCGGCGCCGCTGACAAACACGGCGTCGCCACTTGCCAGGAACAACGCCACCTTGGCGATATCGACAGGTTCGCCGAGCCGCCGCGCTGCGGAGCTCTGAATACAGTGATCGCGCAGGCCCTTGTTCTTGCGGAAGACTTCGCGACTCTCAGGCGTCATGACGGCTCCGGGCTGAATGTAATTGGCGGTAATGCCGAATTCGCCGGTTTCGGCCGCCAGCGCACGTGTCAGGTTGGCGAGATCGCGTTCTGCCCGGGCGCTCGCCTCGCCGCCGTCCGCGGCGAAGAAGCTGCGCAGGAAACCGATATTGATGATTCGTCCTGCAGGGCTTTTCTTGAGATGCGGTAGTGCTGCCCGGCACGCGGCCATGACCAACGTCGCCCGCTGGTTGAGCACCGCCTCGAGCTTGTCATCGGCCTTGGAGAGCGGCTCTGGCTGGCGTAGCAGGAAATCCGTTACCAGGATATCGAGCCCGCCGAGCTTTTCGACCGTCTCAGCGACGAGTATCGCCAGCTGTTCCGGGTCGTTCAGTTTGGCGACATGCCCGGTGATCCCCCTTACCGACTTGTACTGCTGCACCACGCCGCTGTTGCTCGTGTCGGCGGCAATGACCGACGCGCCGTGCTTGACCAGCGTTCGGGCGATCGCTTCGCCAACGCCGTCGGCCGCATTGAGCACGAGTGCATTCAGCCCGTACAGGCGCTTGGGGTCAGCCATGAGAATTCCTCAAAACCCGGTGTCTATTCAGGAAGCGCATAGTCCGCGAATTGCCTACGCAATTCAATCTTCTTGACTTTGCCGGTTGCTGTATGGGGCAACTCAGTGACGACCGTAACGTCATTTGGAATCCACCAGTCCGCTACCTTGCCTTTAAAGAAGCCAAGCAGTTCCTGCTTGTCTATCTCCTGTCCTTCCGCGGCGACCACAATCAGCAACGGTCGTTCTGTCCACTTGGGATGTGCCACACCGATGACGGCCGCCTCGGCAACGGCCGGATGCCCCATCGCCGCATTCTCCAGGTCAATCGAGCTGATCCACTCACCACCCGACTTGATGACGTCCTTGGTTCTGTCGGTAATCGCCATGTAGCCCTGCGGGTCGATGGTTGCAACGTCACCCGTATCGAACCAGCCATCGTCCGAATGCGATCCGGCACTGCCTTCAAGCTTGAAGTAGTCGCTGCAGATCCACGGACCACGTACCTGCAACGCACCATAGGCGACACCGTCCCACGGCAGTTCCTGACCTTCATCGTCGACAATGCGCAGTTCACACCCGAATATTCCGCGGCCGGCCTTGGTTGCAAGATCGAAGCGCTCCTCGTCGGAAAATCCTTCCTGGCCCGCCTTCGGGGTGTTCGCAGTACCCAGCGGGCTCATTTCGGTCATGCCCCAGCCCTGGATCGCCTGCACATCATGCACCTTGCTGAACTGCTCGATCATCGAACGCGGCACCGCAGCGCCGCCGATGACGGTTCTTTGCAGTGCGTTCAGGGTCTTGCCGTTCTGCTCGCAATATTGCAATAAGGCCAACCAGACAGTCGGGACACCCGCCGCCACCGTCACTTTCTCCGTTTCAAGGAGCTCGTACAGCGCCTCGCCATCGCCCATTTTCGGCCCGGGGAACACTATTTTGGAGCCCACCATCAAGGTCGAATAGGGAACGCCCCAGGCGTTGACATGAAACAGTGGTACGACGGGTAGCACAACATCCTTGCTCGAAAGACTCAGTACATCTGGCGCGATGCTGGCGTAAGCATGCAGTACGGTCGAGCGATGGTCGTAAAGCACGCCTTTGGGGTCGCCGGTTGTACCGGAGGTGTAACACAGCGCCGACGCCGTACGTTCGTCGAGTTGCGGCCATTGGTACTCCGATGACTCGGCGGCCAACAGTGTTTCGTAGCAGACGGCGTTGGGAAGCGACGTTTCCGGCATGTTCGCTTCATCTGTCATCACGATAAATCCCTCGACCTTCGGAATCTGCGGCAACAGCTTCTCGAGCAGCGGCACAAACATGAGATCGGTGAATATCCAGCGATCCTCCGCATGGTTGATGATGAATATGAGTTGCTCTGGAAAGAGCCGCGGGTTGATCGTATGGCAGACGTAGCCGGCGCCGCTGACGCCGTAATAGATCTCCAGGTGGCGGTAGTCATTCCACGCTATCGTCGCCACCCGGTCGCCCGTTGCCAGTCCCAGTTTATCCAGCGCATTGGCCAGTTTTCGCGATCTCTCGACTGCTTCGCGCATGGTGTAACGATGCCGGGGGTTGTCCATGGTTACCGATACGATCTCCCGATCGCCGTGGAATTTTTCCGCGTGTTCCGCGATCGAGGAAATAAGCAGGGGGGTGTCCATCATCAGGCCGTGCATAAGCGTGTCCTTTTCTGCGTCCCGGGTAGGGATAACCATGTATTTTTCATAAGCTTATAGAACATTTGCACACATGCAAACCATGGTATGCTTGTCCGCGATATTCAAGCAATATCCCATTGAAGGGGGAAATCATGAAACCGATTGGTACCAGCATACTCAATCTCGGTTGCGCTGTGGCGCTACCGTTGGTCGGCCTGGCACTTGCCGCACCAGCCTACTCGCAGGGAGAAGACGCCTCGTTCCTCGAGGAAATCGTTGTTGTCGCGCAAAAACGCGAACAGAACTTAATGGACGTACCGGTTGCCATAACGGCGATAACCGGGGCACAGATTGAACAGTCCGGTATCAAGGACATGATCGATCTGCAGCAGAATGTCCCTGGCCTCATCGTGGGGGGCAGCCAGACAACGACAACGACAAACTTCAGCATTCGGGGAATAGGCTCTACGTCGAATAACTTCGGCGTTGAATCGTCGGTTGGGCTTTATGTCGACGGCGTATATCGCTCTCGCCAGAGCTCACTGATCAACGAACTCGTTGACGTACAGGCCGTCGAAGTCCTGCGCGGCCCGCAGGGTACGCTGTTCGGAAAGAACACCGCGTCCGGCGCGATTAACGTACGCACGGTGGCCCCGAGCACAGAAGGCAATGATGCATTCGTTGAAGTCACCGCCGGCGACTACGGCCTGGCGCGCGTCGCTGCCGCTACGAACATTGTGCTGTCAGACAAGCTCGCTTTCCGCGGTACGCTGTTCACCTCAAAGCGCGACGGTTACGTGACTGATGACAATGTCAGCGGCCAGATTTCGACCGCACTCGGGCCGGTTAAGGATCTTTACAACGACCGCGACCGCATCGGAATGCGCATGCAGCTCGCCTACGACAATCTCGACGATTTCAACATGAGAGTCATCGCAGACTATGCCGAGATTGACGAAGTGTGCTGCATCGGTACGACGCGTGTGGACAGCATCTTCTCACGAGGCGGCCTTGCCGCTGGCATGGCTATTAATGGGCCGGATGCGATCCTGATGTCGCTGGGAGGCACGGTATATACAGATCAGAACTATCCGTTCCCGTTGCCGCCCAACGTGATCCAGGCGAACTGGGATGATTACCGGACGTCTTTGAATTTCGCACCGGTTTCGCAGAACGAGGATCGTGGCATTTCGGTTGAGATGAACAAGATCCTGGGGAACGGCTCGACGTTTACGTCGGTCAGTGCGTTCCGTGCATTCGACACGTATGACTCGATCGATGCTGACTTTACGGATACTTCGATCGCCGAGCGTACCAACGAAGCGACACAGCAGTCATTTTCGCAGGAATTCAGGCTTGCCGGTGAATTCGGTGACAGCAACAACTGGGTTGTCGGTGCTTACTACTTTGCACAGGACATCGACAGCAACACCGTCACGATAGGCGGCACGCAACTGCAGACCTACGCGGATCTGGGCAACGCTGCACAAGGATTGCCGACGCTCTCTGAGATAACGAACGGCGTAACTGCCATTTCGATCGGCTACGGGTGGCCTTATCCCGCAGGGCGCTGCGGGCTTCCCGCCCGGGGCGTTTGCGAACGACGACGTCGTCGCAGGAACACGACGGCTTCGCCGTATTCGGCCAGGTCGACTGGTCGCTCAGCGATGCCTTCGAATTATCCCTTGGCGCTCGCTACACGGATGAAAGCAAGGATATCGACGCGATCTATACGCAGACGAACCCTGGCACGTCCGCTTTGCGAAGATGATTCGACTACCGAGATCAGTACGTCTCTTCCTGTTCCAGATCTGGGTCGCCGGTGGACAGGTCGGTGCGCCACCCGATCTTTACGCCACTGCTCGCAGTCGCGCAGCCAACGAGGGTTGGGCTGCCTGGACACTCGCTCCGTTCTCGCCACGACCCGACGTCCGCGAATCGCTCTCGGATGACCAGGTTACCGGCACGCTCAAGGGCACCTGGTTTATCAACGACGATTCGATGGCCTACCTGTCCTACTCAACAGGCTTCAAGTCCGGTGGCACCAATACGGACCGCATCTGGTTCTTCCTGCCGCAGCTGTTTGCTGCCGAGACATCCAAGTCAATCGAACTCGGCTTCAAGGGTGACCTGGGCGAGCGTTTCCGCGTCGCCGTTGCCCTGTACCAGACGGACTTTGAAGACTTCCAGGCCAACTCATTCACCGGAACGGGCTTTAACCTGCAAAATGCCGGTGACCTTGAGGTCAAGGGCATCGAAATTGAGTGGATGTGGCAGCCGCTGGACAACACAACTGTCTCCGGCTACTTCGCACACAACGAAGGTGATTTCAAGACCTTTGAGCTGGGCACGTGTTGGGACTCGTCTCCCTTCCACACGCTGACGCCAGACCCGGGCCTTAACCCGGCGACCGGTACCTGCAGCCGCAGCGGTGAAGCCATTCCCTATAACCCGGAAGACCGCTTCAACGTCGGCGTAACGCAGACGTTCCCGATGCGCAATAACGAGCTGTTCCTGCGTGCCGAATACGCCTGGGCCTCCGAGCAGTTGACGGACGGCGACAACGATCCGCTGACGAAGCAAGACGACTTCGGCATTCTTAATCTGCGCGTCGGCTACAACATTGAGAGCTGGAATTCGTCGATCACGCTGTGGGGCCGTAACGTCACGGATGAGCGTTACTTCGGCGGTTCTTTCGATCCACCGCTTGCTCGACACGGGCCGGACGAACTCGTATCCGTCCGAACCGGCAACCTACGGACTTACGTTCCGCAAGAACTGGGACTAATTCCGGAAAAGACCAAGGGCGGCAGGTTCTCCTGCCGCCCTTTTTTTGTCAGGATGACATTATGCCGCGGAGCGCAGGGATGCGCGGGAGCGGCGTTTGACCCTGCGTTTCGGAGCATCGCATGCCTGACAGCAAACTCACCGTCGGCCTCGCCCAGATTGCCCCCGCCTGGCTGAACCGGGACTCCACTATCAACAAGGTTGTCGCATGGATCAGCGACGCGGCCAACCGGGGCTGCGATCTTGTCGCTTTCGGCGAGGCGCTGGTGCCGGGTTATCCCTTCTGGGTCGAGCGCACGGGTGGCGCCGCCTTCGAATCGGCGCTGCAGAAGGAGCTCTTCGCTCACTACGTTAGCCAGGGCGTCTGCCTTGAAGAGGGCGATCTCGATCCCGTATGCGATGCAGCACGCCAGAACAATATCGCGGTCTATGTCGGTGTCATGGAACGCGCAGCCAATCGTGGCGGCCACAGCCTGTATTGTTCGATGGTCTATATCGACCGCTCCGGCAATGTCGGCTCGGTCCATCGCAAGCTCATGCCGACGCATGAGGAACGCCTCGTCTGGGCCATCGGCGACGGCAACGGCCTGCGCACGCACAAGCTCGGCCCATTTACGGTGGGCGGTCTCAATTGCTGGGAGAACTGGTTGCCACTCCCCCGCGCCGCACTCTATGCGCAGGGCGAGGACCTGCACGTGGCCATCTGGCCCGGCAATGTACGCAATACCGAAGACATAACACGATTTATCGCCCGCGAGAGTCGTTCGTTCGTCGTCTCTGTCTCTGGATTAATGCGACGCGAGGACATCGATTCATCGCTACCTCACGCCAGGCTGCTGATCGAGACCGCAGACGACGTCATGGCCAACGGCGGTTCCTGTGTTGCAGGCCCGGATGGCGAGTGGCTGCTCGAACCCGTTACAGGTTCAGAGTCACTGAGCGTCGTCGAAATCGATCATGCTCGTGTGCTTGAGGAACGCCACAGCCTGGACGTCGTTGGGCACTATTCGCGACCCGACGTGACGCGCCTCGTCGTCAACCGCAAACGCCAGACAACGGCCGAATTTTCTGACGACGACGTCGACGACTAGGTCGCAACATAGACCAGGAAGACACCGAACGTCGCGGCGAACAGCGCCGAAAGACGTAACAGGCCGTCCGACCGCGATAGCCACCACCGGATGAGCCCGTCGAGGCGCTCGCGGCCCATGATCAACAGCATCACCGCCGCAAAGATGGCGATGGCCGCCAGCACACGCATGACGTGCGGATGCCTGAGCTCGTCCGCCAACCACCACAGCACACCACCCATGGCCAGACGAAGAGCGATAGCGAGAATAAACCGGGTCTGGCTGTCCATTGCCGTGAACATCGAGCGAAAACGATCAGGCTGAACCAGTCCTACCAGTCCCAGTAAGACAATCAGGGCGCCAAACACAGCAACGATGACAGTCATGATCCTATTCTCCTGTTTTGGTTACTATGAACCCTATGGAAGAGTATTGCTCTCAAAAGTCACTGAATGGACATGCGATTCATGAACAAGCTGCACAACAATATCCTTGAGACGATCGGCAATACGCCGATCGTCAAACTCAACAAGCTCGGGCCGAAGGACGTCAACGTGTACGTCAAGATCGAGTCCTTTAATCCCGGCGGCTCGGTCAAGGACCGGCTGGCCCTGTCCGTCATTGAGGCTGCCGAGAAAGACGGCTCGCTCAAGCCCGGACAGACAGTCATAGAGGCAACATCCGGTAACACAGGCATCGGCCTGGCTATCGTCTGCGCCCAGAAAGGCTATCCCCTGGTCGTCACAATGGCAGAGAGCTTTAGCGTCGAGCGGCGACGCATGATGCGCTTCCTCGGCGCAAAGGTTGTGCTGACGCCTGCCGAACTCAAAGGTAGTGGCATGCTCGCCAAGGCGGCCGAACTTGCTGAGAAGCACGGCTGGTTCCTGGTGCGCCAGTTCGAGAACGAAGCGAATGCCGACGCGCACACTCGTACCACGGCACCCGAAATACTCGAAGCGTTTGGCGACCAGAAACTCGACTACTGGGTGTCCGGGTTCGGCACGGGCGGCACGCTCAAGGGCGTGTCCCGTTATCTCAAGGCTGAAAGTCCGGATACCAGGATCATCGTCTGTGAGCCCGATAACGCCCAGATCCTGGGCAGTGGAATTCCTCAGGAACGACTTGCCGACGGCACGCCCAAGGAAAGTCACCCGCTGTTTCGGCCGCACCTGATGCAGGGCTGGACGCCGGATTTCATTCCGAAACTGACTGAAGATGTCGTCGACGCAAATCTCATCGACGACATTGTGCCCATCGATGGCAACGATGCCCTGCGCGTGTCGCGAGAGCTCGCGCAACAGGAAGGAATTTTCGTTGGCACATCGGCCGGCGCAACATTGGCTGGCGCCCTTGCCGTCGCCGCGAAAGCCGCTCCGGGCTCGAATGTGCTGTGCATGTTGCCCGACACGGGAGAACGTTATCTGAGCACGCCGCTATTCGACGACATCCCGGTCGAAATGTCGGAAGAAGAGCAGACGCATCATGCGTTCCACGCCGAACTTCTGCTTTGGCGCGCCGCCGCCAGCTCCAGCTGAAGCAACGGAAGAAGAGGCTCCCGCCGAGGCCCCGGACGACGCAGTGGCGTTTCTCGATGAAGTAACCCACGACAGTAACAACCCGGTCGTGCTGTTCGCACTCGAATGGTGCGAGTTCTGCTGGTCAGTACGGAAAATGCTCGCCCACTACGAAGTTCCTTACAAGGCGGTTGACCTTGACTCGGTCGCGTACCAGGAAGGCAACAAAGGCGGCAACATTCGCAAGGCGATCGAAGCGCAGACGGGCCTGAAGACAATCCCGCAGATCTACATCGGTGGCAAGCATGTCGGTGGTGCGACGGATCTGTTCGATGCGGCCAAAGACGGCACGATGGTGAAGCTGCTCGAAGCCAACAATGTGCCGTGGAACAAGAGCGCGGACCAGGATCCCTACTCGTTCCTGCCGAAGTGGCTGCATAAAAGGTAATTCGCGGCTAAAGCCCGAATTATTCCTTGAAGAAGAACATGCCGAGAGTCTCGGCAACACAGGCCGGCTTGCGCTCGCCCTCGACTTCGATTCGCACTTCCGACGTCAGCAGCAACGCGCCCGCCCTGCGGCGCACCTGCAGTACCGTCGCACGGCCACGTAGCTTGGCGCCCACCGGAACCGGCGAGTAGAAACGCACCTTGTTCAGGCCAAAGTTGATCGCTCTTTCGAGGTTGACCACGTCGACGAAATTGCCGGTAAGCGCCGGAATCAGCGCGAGCGTCAGGTAACCATGCGCAATCGTCTTGCCGTTCGGCATTTCCTTTGCGGCCCGCTCGGTGTCAACGTGAATCCACTGGTAGTCGGCGGTTGCCTCGGCAAACTGGTCAATACGGTGCTGATCGATGACGATCCAGTCGGAAAGTCCGACTTCTTCGCCTTCGAGCGCCTTCGCATCGTCAATCGACCGTATTACCTTCAAACCTGTTCCCCTGCGCGTTGAACTTTCCGCAAACCGGCGACCAGTGATACCTGATGCAGACTCAATCCGCAATCCCGTGCGCCGCGCAGCGCTCGCAGTTCACCCAGCCGGAGTCACCATTGGCATAGTGCTCCTTCTTCCAGATGGGCAAACGCACTTTGATCTCGTCGATGATGTAGCGGCATGCCTTGAAGGCCTCATCACGATGTGCGGATGCCACCCCGATCCACACGGCGCACTCGCCCAGCTCGAGCAAGCCGACACGATGCACGCAACGCGCTTCCAGGAAAGGATAAAGCTCCCTGGCCTTTGCCAGAACCTTTTCCCCTTCGACGATGACCAGCGGCACGTACGCTTCGTACTCGAGACGCTCGACAACATGGCCTTCGTTCTCGTTGCGCACCCAGCCCTCGAACGAGCAGTAGCCGCCCGCAGCGGGGTTTTCGAGGGAGCGCTGCAGAGCAGCGGTGTCGATAATGGACTCGGTAACTTCGATCACGTCAACCGCCCGCAACCGGCGGAAACAGCAGGACCGTATCACCATCACTAACAGCCGTATCCCAGTCGGCCATATGGTCGTTGATCGCGACCTTGCAATGACCGTTGGGCTCCGTCGACCCATGACGGTCCCGCGTAAACTCGAACACATCTTTCGCCGTCTCGGCATCGAGGTTCAGGGTTTCCTCGGCCACCCCGGCGTGCTCGCGAAACATCGCGAAATAACGCACGGTTATGGTCTTCATGACACTGCCCCAAGCACGCTTTGCGCAAGGTCGTCAGGCGTATTTACGTTGTCCAGCGACGCCGGGTCGATCTGCTCGAGCAGGTGCGTGTCGGACCGGATCAGGATCCTGCGAGGACAGTGAGTGCCGTCGTCGGCAAATTGGCGGACCAACCCCGCGCTGTCCGCGCGGTAGATTGCGCACAACGGTTCCGGCAATCCATCGTGACTGCTTGTGTAGGCCGTGAAAGGATGCGCGGCGGAACGGTTTTCGAGCAGGAACTTCAGCGTTGCATCACTGATGTTTGGCAGATCGCAGGCGACGACAAGCCAATCGGCGTCGGGGTAATCATCCATCGCTGAAAGAATGCCTGCCAAGGGGCCCATATCCTCATAATGATCGACAACCAGGTCGTAGCGGGCACGCTCGGGTTCGTTTTGCTGGTCCTCTCGCGTCGACACGAACACGCGATCGACGTGCTGTCCCAGTAAGCCGACGACAAAGGCCAGCTGCGACTGTCCATCGTGCTCGAGCAACGCCTTGTCGGCGCCCATACGCCTGCTCTTCCCGCCTGATAAGACGAGGCCGTACAGCCGCTGCTCACTCATCGCGTTGAAAATCCTGCTTGCCGCCTGTTTTCGACAGGAGCTTCGTTTCGCTGATGACGATGTCGTGCGACATCGCCTTGAGCATGTCATAGACAGTCAGCGCTGCGACGCTGGCACCTGTAAGCGCTTCCATTTCCACGCCGGTCTTGTGATGCACTTTGCACAAGCAGTCGATGACGACATCGTTGTCCTGCAACTCAATCGTCACTTTGCAATTGCTCAGTCCCAGCGGGTGACAGAACGGAATCAGCTCGTGGGTCTTTTTCGCCGCCATAACGCCGGCGATGATCGCGGTCGCGAATACGGGTCCTTTCTTCGTGCTTATCTCATCACCGGAGATATGTGCCGCGATCTCGTCAGGCAGGCGAACATGAGTACGCGCCAGCGCGGTGCGATCCGTCGCCCGCTTGTCGCTGACGTCGACCATGGTCGGCCGGTTTTGCGCATCTATATGACTCAGCTTGCCCAATGTCTATCCCCCCATTCGGTACATTTCCACTTTGCGCAGCACGTGCGCTTCTGCCATTTCAGGGCGGCGCAGCTCGCTGTAGCGATCCGCACGCTGTAGCCAGATCTGCGACAGGATGTCGGTGAGCTCTTCGTCATCGGCATCGTTCCTGAGCGACTCGCGCAGATCAGTACCCTGGTTGGCGAACAGGCAAGTATAGAGCATCCCATCGGCCGACAGGCGCGCACGGCTGCAGGCACCGCAAAATGGTTCGGTTACGGATGAGATGAACCCGATTTCGCCCTGCCCGTCGACATACTCGTAGCGCCTTGCCACCTCACCCGGGTAGCTCTGGTCGACACGCCTGAGCTGCCAACGCGTCCGCACAAGCTTAAGTAGCTGCCGCGACGGCACAACCTGGTCGAGACGCCAGCCGTTGCGATTGCCCACGTCCATGAATTCGATAAGCCGGACGATGTGCCCGCTACCGCGAAAATGCTCAAGAAGATCGAGTATTGTGTGGTCGTTCACGCCCCGCTGCACGACGACGTTGATCTTGATGGGCGCGAGCCCAGCCTCCTGTGCGGCGTCGATACCCTCCAGCACCTGGGCGAGACTGCCACGTCCGCCGCTCATGCGCCGGAACACATCCTCGTCCATACTGTCCAGACTGACCGTCACGCGATGAAGGCCCGCGTCGGCCAACTTCTTCGCGACCGGCGCAAGCAACATGGCATTCGTGGTCAGGGCCAGGTCTTCGACGCCCGGTATGGCGGCCAGGCCCGTAACCAGTGTACTGAGGCGCTTGTCCAGCAGGGGCTCGCCACCCGTCAGGCGCATCTTGCTCACGCCAAGCCCCGCCGCCACGCGTGCAATCTTCAGAATCTCGTCATAGCTGAGGCGCTGCTGCTTCCTCAGAAACTCGTAGTCTGCGTGGAATTCGTCCTCGGGCATGCAATAGGGGCAGCGAAAATTGCACTGGTCGAGGACCGAGATCCGCAGGTCATGCAAAGGCCTGCGCAAGGCATCGCGAATAACTGCAGCATTTGTCGCGGGATCATCATCGGGAATCAGGTGAGAACTCATGGACGCATTCTGCCGCAAACGACCGCTGATACAAACAGCAACAGACGACTACCACGGTCTTTGATAGGCTACGTCGCTTGGGATTGGAGGGATTAACCGTATGCACGTCACCTTTAGCGACAAAGACCTCGCGTTCCAGGATGAAGTCCGGGCATTTTTCCGCGACGAACTGCCTGACGATATTCGCGAAGCCATGGATTCCGGCCTCGAGATGCAGCCGGAAATGCAGATTCGCTGGCAGCAGATCCTGTATCGCAAAGGCTGGGCTGGCGTGAACTGGCCGATCGAATACGGCGGTACCGACTGGAGCCCCGTGCAGAAGTACATTTTCGCCCGTGAAGAGGCGTTCGCCAACGCTCCCCTTGTCATCCCTTTCGGACTGAGCATGGTCGGACCGGTCATCTATACCTTTGGCAGCGACGAGCAGAAGCAGCGCTTCCTGCCTGACATCCTGGCCAGCAACGTATGGTGGGCCCAGGGGTACTCTGAACCGGGCGCCGGCTCCGACCTGGCATCGCTAAAAATGCGTGCCGACTTCGCGGGCGATCACTATGTCGCAAATGGCACCAAGACGTGGACCACACTCGGACAGCATGCGGACTGGATTTTCTGCCTGGTCAGGACAAGTACCGATGTCGCCAGACGCCAGGAAGGGATCAGTTTCCTGCTCATCGACATGAAGACGCCCGGTATAACCGTGACGCCGATTATCCTCCTCGACGGCAAGCATGAAGTGAACGAGATCCACTTCGACAACGTTCGGGTCCCGGTCGAGAACCTCGTCGGTGAAGAAGGCAAGGGCTGGACCTACGGCAAAGTTTTGTTGCAGCACGAACGAACCAATTCGGCGCACACTTTTCGCTCGGAGTATGCGCTGCGAAAACTTCGAGCCCAGGCCGCCCGTTCCGTTCGGGGTGCTCCGCCACTCGCCGACGACAGGAATTTCATGCGCAAGCTCGCTGCCATCGAAGTTGACCTCAAGTCGCTGGAATATATCGAGCTAAGAACACTGGCCGCGGTCGCGTCGGGCAGAGCGCCCGGCCCTGAGTCCTCCTTTCTCAAAATCAAGGGCACGGAAATTGTGCAGGCAATCGACGAACTGACTATGGAAGCCGCCGGCTACTATGCGTTGCCCTACAAGGCCGAACCGTCTGTCGGAGAAGGTGCCGAGACACAAAGCGCCCTCACCTATTTCAACAACCGGAAGGTGACGATCTTTGCGGGATCGAACGAGATTCAGAAAAACATTATCGCCAAGCACGTACTTGGACTGTAGGTAGCGTCATGGATTTTACGTACACCGAAATACAGACGATGCTGGCCGACAGTGTCGGCAAGTTCATCGACAACGAATACGATTTCGATACCCGCCAGGCCTACGCCGGGAGCGACAGGGGTTACAGCGAGAAAGTCTGGTCGACGTTCGCCGAACTCGGCTGGACGGCCGTACCCTTCTCCGAAGAAGACGGTGGCTTCGGTGGCGGGCCGACCGATGTCATGGTCCTGATGCAGAGCCTCGCACCCGGTCTGGTTGTTGAACCCTACCTCGCCAATATTATTCTCGCCGGCGGTATCCTGAGGCGCGCCGCCAGCCCGGATCAGAAGGAACGCTGGCTGCAGGCAATTATTGGCGGTGAACTGCAGGCAACGCTCGCATTCAGTGAGCCACAGGCACGCTACGATCTCGCGAGTGTGCACACAACAGCAACGCCCGACGGTGACAACTGGGTGCTGAATGGCACCAAGGGCCTGGTGCCAAACGGCGGGACCGCCGACCTGCTCATCGTGCCGGCGCGCACAGCCGGCGCATCCGCTGATGAAGACGGCATTACGCTGTTTGCGATCGATACGAATGTCGAAGGCGTTTCACGCAATGCTTACGCAACCGTGGACGGACTGCGCGCCGCGGAAATCACACTTGACGGTGTTCGCGCAGGCGCAGACGCCGTTATTGGCGAGGTCGGCAAGGGGTTTGCCACCCTGGATGCAACCATCGACGACGCCACGCTCGCCGTTTGCGCAGAGGCCGTTGGCATCATGTCCGTCCTGAAAGACAAGACGGTCGAGTACTCCAAGAACCGCAAGCAGTTCGGCGTACCGATCGGCAGTTTCCAGGAACTGCAGCACCGCATGGTCGATATGTTGATGGCGTGCGAGCAGGCACAGTCTCTTTTGATGTGGTCCGTAATGAAGCGCGAGGCTGAAGGGGACGACTGCAAGCGCGCAGTCAGCTCGATCAAATACCTGATCGGCACCGAGGGCAAGAAACTCGGTGAGGATGCTGTGCAGATTCATGGCGGCATGGGCGTCACCTGGGATCTGGACGTTGCCCACTACTTCAAGCGCCTGACTACCATCTGTACGCTATTCGGCAACGCAGACTGGCACCTCGATAAGCTGGCAGACACAGCGCCTCAGACTTAAACTCGCCGGATGTTCCCGCAGTTCATCGTCGAGTTCTTCACCGCCAACCAGGAAGTGCTCTGGCTGACGACGCTGTTCGTCGATCTGGGCTTCACCCTCGTGCTGTACAGGCTGTTCGGTAAGGTCGGCCTTCAGATCGCCATCGCCGTTGCCATCATTCTCGCCAACCTGCAGGGCCCGAAGCTGACCATCATCTTCGGCATGCAGACGAGCCTTGGCGTCATTTTCTATTCGAGTATATTTTTCGCGACGGATGTATTGAGCGAGAACTACGGCAAGGAGGCGGCCAACAAGGCCGTGCGCATGGGATTTGTCGTCAGTGTCATCGTGCTCATCATGCTTAGCCTGGCGCTGCTCTACCAGCCGAGCACGCGGCCGGAGACAGCGGAGTTCTCCGCATCGATACACAATGCGTTTGCGACCATCGTGAACTTCACGCCGCGCTTCGTTTTTGGCTCCCTGCTCGCTTATTACGTCAGCCAGCACTTCGACGTCTGGGCGTTTCACAAGATCAGGTCGCTGACGGGCGAACGCTGGCTCTGGCTACGCAACAACGGCTCGACGCTGGCGTCGCAGGTTGTCGATACGGCCATCTATTCGCTCGTCGCCTGGTGGGGCATCGTCGACCTCAAGACCGCATTGACCCTGGGGGCGGCAAAGTACGTTTTCAAAGCGGCCATCGCCGCGATCGATACGGTGTTTATCTATTGGGCGCGCCACAGCTTTCGCAAGCGTGAGCAGGCTCTCGCCGACGCCGCCTGATAGACTGGCAGGATGCGACCATCGGGCGTAATAACGATCACCACGGACTTCGGCCACAAAGGCCCGTTCGCTGCCGTTATGAAGGGTGTGATCCTGAGCCGCTTTCTCGATGCGAAGATTGTCGACCTGGCCCACGACATACCCGCGCAATGGCCGCCCGAAGCGGGCTTCTGGGTGAGCCGCTCCTACCAGTGGTTTCCGCAAGGCTCGGTGCACCTCGCCATCGTCGACCCGGGCGTAGGGACCGAGCGCGACATCCTCATCGCTGAGTGCGACGGTCACATCTTCATGGCGCCTGACAACGGCCTGCTCGCCCAGCTATTCGACACCTGTAGCAGTCCGCAGGTCTTCAAGCTGGACATGACAAAGCTGGCGCGCCTGGACCTCCCGCCGCCGAGTGCAACGTTTCACGGGCGCGACATATTTGCCCCGATCGCAGCCGAACTGGCTGCCGGACGCATTGAGACACGGGAAATCGCGACGCCAACAGACGACTGGACGCCCGGGTGGATAGACGAACCTGACGTTTCCCCGAGCAGGATCACGGGTGTCATCGTCACCGTCGATACCTTCGGCAACCTGATCAGTAACATTGATGCCGGCCTGCTTGAGCCTTTCAATCAACCCGTCGCGGACATCGCCGGGCACCAGATTCCGATGCAGACGACCTATGGGCGCGCGCAACCCGGCGACTACCTGGCCCTCGTAAATTCGTTTGGTGTTGTGGAAGTTGCTCGAGCGGAAGGTAGCGCCGCCGATGGACTCGGATCAGCCCGCGGCGCCCCGCTCGTGATCCGCGACGGCTACGAGGTTTGACCCTGTAACGCCTGCTTTTCCAGTTTCGCCCACGAGTCGCGAAGTGTGACAATGCGATTGAATACGGGCGCATCCGGCGTACTGTCCTGCGCATCCACGCGGAAGTAACCAAGACGCTCAAACTGCACGGCATCGTCTCCCGCCGCCAGCGACGGTTCCAGTTTTGCCGCAACAACTTCGAGAGAACTCTCGTTAAGTACGCTGTGAACGTCATCGGCCACATTCGGGTTCGCGTCATTGAACAGGCGATCGTATAAACGGACCGACGCGTCGACCGCGTGCTGGCAAGACACCCAGTGAATGGTGCCTTTGACCTTTCGATCCGACGTACCGCTACCACTGCGCGTATCCGGGTCATAGCTACAGCGCAATTCGACAACCTCGCCCGCATCATTCTTGATGACTTCATCGCAACGGATGATGTAGCCGAAGCGCAAGCGGACTTCACCGCCCGGCTTCAGACGGAAGAACTTGCGCGGTGCCTCTTCCATGAAGTCATCCTGCTCGATCCAGAGTTCACGAGAGAACGGTAATTCGCGCGTACCGAAATCAGGATTGCCCGGATGGTTCATGGCCTCCATCAATTCGACCTGATCCTCGGGGTAATTGGTCAGTACAACCTTGAGCGGTCGGAGGACGGCCATACGGCGCGGCGCCGAGTCGCCCAGCGTTTCGCGCACGCAATTCTCAAGCGCGCCCATTTCGATGAGCTTGTCTTTCTTGGTCACACCCGCGCGCTTCACAAACTCGCGCATCGCCTCGGGCGGGTATCCTCGCCGCCGCATTCCGCAAATGGTCGGCATGCGCGGGTCGTCCCACCCGGACACGATGTCTTCATCGACAAGCATCTTCAGTTTGCGCTTGCTCGTGATCGTGTACGCGAGGTTGAGGCGCGAGAACTCGATCTGTCTCGGCCGGTGCTCCGGTTGCAGTTGGTCAAGGAACCAGTCGTACAGAGGGCGGTGATCCTCAAACTCGAGCGTGCACAGCGAGTGCGTGATGCCTTCATAGGCATCCGACAGGCCGTGGGCGAAATCGTACATGGGGTAGATACACCATTTGTCGCCCGCATTCTGATGAGGGATGTGGCGAATGCGGTAAATCGCCGGATCGCGCATATTCATGTTGGGCGATGCCATATCGATCTTCGCACGCAGCACATGCTCGCCATCGGCGAAGTCACCCGCGTACATGCGGCTGAACAGGTCGAGATTCTCCTCGACGCTTCTATCTCGAAACGGACTGTTCGTACCAGGCTTGGTCAACGTACCGCGGTGCTCGCGAATCTCTTCTGCGCTCAGGCTGTCGACGTAAGCGACGCCCATCTCGATCAGGCGAATCGCCGCCTCGTGCAGGCGGTCGAAGTAGTCGGACGCATGCGTCAGCCGGTCACCCCAGTCAAATCCCAGCCAGTGGACGTCGTCCTTGATCGCCTGGACGAACTCGGGACTCTCCTTCCCCGGGTTGGTGTCATCCAGCCTGAGAAAAGTCCTGCCGCCGGTCTCGGCAGCCACGCCGAAGTCGAGGCAGATGGCCATGACGTGCCCGATATGCAGGTATCCGTTCGGCTCCGGCGGGAAACGGGTCACGATTTCCGTGTGTTTGCCGGACTCGAGGTCCTCATCAATGATCTTGCGGATAAAGTCCCGCGGTTCGTTGGCTGTCATGGTGGCGGATTGTACGCGATCCTAATTCGCGTACAATTGCGCGCTGTCATTATCTTTCGCCGAAATACCTCAATATGCCTAAAATTTCCCTGCCTGACGGCTCTGACCGTCAGTTCGACAATGCCACCAGCGGTGCCGAAATCGCAGCCAGCATAGGCGAGGGACTCGCGCGCGCTGCTGTCGC
Organism: uncultured Gammaproteobacteria bacterium; assembly: GCA_963722775.1. Taxonomy (GTDB): domain Bacteria; phylum Pseudomonadota; class Gammaproteobacteria; order Steroidobacterales; family Woeseiaceae; genus UBA1847. The sequence continues at coordinate 71,439 of CAVROF010000014.1, read as the reverse complement.
CGTTCGCGTCAGCGGAGAACTCTGGGACCTCAACCGCGATATCGAGGCTGACGCCGCTGTCGAGATCGTTACCCGCGACTCCGACGACGGAATCGAGCTGTTGCGGCACGATGCGGCCCACGTGCTCGCAGAAGCGGTCAAAGAGCTATGGCCGGAGACGCAGGTCACTATCGGCCCGGCCATCGAGAATGGCTTCTACTATGACTTCTCGCGCGAGGAACCGTTTACCGAGGCTGACCTCGAAACGATCGAAGCCCGCATGAAGGACATTGTCGACCGCGACGAGTCCATCGAGCGTGAAGTATGGGAGCGCGACAAAGCGGCCGAGTTCTTTCGTGGCATCGGCGAAGTGTACAAGGCCGAGATCATCGAGAGCATTCCGTCGGATGAAGACCTGACTCTCTACCGTCAGGGTGAATTCATCGACCTGTGCCGCGGCCCGCATTTGCCTTCGACCGGGAAACTGGGCAAGGCCTTCAAACTCACTCATGTATCGGGCGCCTACTGGCGTGGCGATTCGAACAACGAGATGCTGCAGCGCATCTACGGCACGGCCTGGTCCAACGACAAGGCACTGCGCAAGTACCTGCACATGCTCGAAGAAGCAGAGAAGCGTGACCACCGCCGCCTCGGCCGCGTTATGGATCTCTTCCACTTCCAGGAAGAGGCACCCGGCGCTGTTTTCTGGCACCCGAACGGCTGGTCTGTGTTCCAGTCGCTCATCGGGTACATGCGGCAGAAACAGAACGAAGCCGGTTACCAGGAGATCAATACCCCAGAAATTATGGCGAAAGCGTTGTGGGAGAAGTCCGGCCATAACGCGGCATTTGGCGACAATATGTTTACGTCAGAGACTGTCGACGGTCGCGTCTACGCCGTTAAGCCGATGAATTGCCCGGGTCACGTGCAGGTCTTCAAGCAGGGCATCACGAGTTACCGCGACCTGCCCGTGCGTCTTGCCGAGTTCGGCAAGTGCCATCGCTACGAACCGTCAGGTGCCCTGCACGGCATGATGCGCGTGCGAGCATTCACTCAGGACGATGCACACATCTTCTGCACACCGGAGCAGATCACTGATGAGTCGATTGCGGTCTGCAAGCTCATTCTTGAAATCTACCGCGGTTTTGGATTTGAAGACGTACGCATCAAGTTCGCTGATCGACCGGAAACTCGCGTTGGCGAAGACGCGGTCTGGGACCAGGCAGAGCAGGCCTTGCTCAAGGCGCTTGAGGTTGGTGGTCTCGAGTACACACACAACCCGGGCGAAGGTGCCTTCTACGGCCCCAAACTCGAGTTCGTGCTGCGGGATGCCATCGGCCGCGACTGGCAGTGCGGCACGTTACAGGTAGATCTCAACATGCCCGGCCGCCTCGGGGCGACCTACATCGGCGAGGACGGCAACAAGCACGTACCCGTCATGTTGCACCGCGCGATATTCGGCTCCCTCGAGCGCTTCATGGCCATTCTGATCGAGCACCACGCTGGCAACTTGCCACTGTGGCTGGCGCCACGCCAGGTCGAGGTACTGACCATCACATCCGACGCCGACGAATACGCAAAAAAGATCGTCGCTGCGATACGGGCAGCCGGCCTGCGCGCTGATTGCGATCTGCGCAACGAAAAGATCTCGTACAAGGTGCGCGAACACAGTGTTGCCAAGGTGCCGGCATTGTTCGCGGTGGGTCAGCGCGAACTGGAAAACCAGACGGTTGCCGTACGTCGGCTGGGGTCCAAACAGCAGCAGGTAATGCCACTGGACGAGGCGATAAACGCCCTCCGGACCGAGGTCGAGAACCGGACCTGAGCCCTTTGTAGACACGCCGAGTCGCGTTTGCGGATCATCCCGAATCGCAAACGTGACGCGCCCTGCACTTTGAATGTGCGCTATGTCACAGATTCAGCATTCTGTCGCGGTGGACCGACATTTCCCATAAGGCCTGTGGATATACTCCTTAGGCGCAAGGACTGCGTAGGCTATTCGACATAAGGCTTTGGAGGAAACACGGTGGCGTTCGACCAATATAAGACACAGGTACTGTTGCTGCATAGCGAGCAAAGCACCCTGGACTCGCTGAGTTCCGGGTTTGGCGATCGCTACACGGTGCATTGCGCCACCAGTGGCAGCGAGGCTTTGAACACGCTTGTCGCAACGCCAATCAATGTCATTATCACCGCGCAGAAGCTCCCGGGTATGAGTGGCCTCGAGGCATTGCGTGAAGCGAGAAAGCGTTCGCCGGATACGGTTGGCATCCTGCTTGCCGGAAGTGGCGACGACGGACTCGAAGCCCTGGTCGGAGACAAGGAAGTATTTCAGATCGTACGTGGCAGCGTCACCAGCGACTCACTGCTGAAACTCGTGGATCACGCGACTCGCCAGATGCGCCTGATGGCCCTTGCAGAATCAGCCAACGATATGGCTGCTAACCCTGACGAGCCTGCCGAGCACATCATCATGGAGACGTCCGAGAACGGCTCCACCATCATCAGCGACGGCACAGGTCGTATGCCTGCCCTTAACCCCGATAAGGTCTCCGCTGCTTCGGCAGTCGGATCTAAGTCGGTAGACGTCCTCGTCCTGACAAAGGACCAGGAATTCCTGACAACGATCAGGGAATCGTCGCGTGGCATGCACACCGTGCACTATGCGAACACGCTGGCCCAGGCCGACGAAATGATTCGCGAACATAAAATTGGCGTCGGTGTCGTCGATGCCGCCATGGTCGGCCAGAAAGTTGAACAGCTGACACAGTATTTGCGTAAGGGCTCTCCGCGCCTGGTGTCGATTGTCGCCGGCCGACGCGATGACGGCGAAATGCTCATGGACCTTATCGGCCGTGGCAAGGTATACCGCTTCCTGTTGAAGCCGGTTTCTCCGGGCCGGGCCCGCCTCGCTGTCGAAGCGTCTGTGAAACACCACCTGGAAGCGCCCGACGCCGCCTTCAAGGTCGTTGGCGCAGCAGCGGCCAAACCAGCTCCGGCCGCGAAGCCAACCGCAAAGCCAACCGCGAAGCCTGCGGCACAGCAACCGGCAGCACCCAAAGCGGTTCCCACACCCGCTCCGCAGCAGGCGCAAAAGCCAGCGCCCGCGCCACGACCGACGGCCATGCCAGGGCCAGTCGATCCGCCACTGGGCGATCTGTCCATCGAATCGCCGACCCACAAAGGACTATCGAGTGCGTTCGGCGACGACGACTCGAGTTTCACAGAGACCGTCACCGGCCTCTTTAGCTCGGTTAGTAAGAAATTTGCAGGCGATGCAGAAGCGTCGCCGTCGCGACCTGACAGCCCCGCAATGGAGCTGCCGGGCGCCACACCGGTCAGCGACTCCGGCGGCTCCATGTTCACGAACCCGAAAATCATTGGGCTGGCCGCAGTCGTGGTCATGGCCATTGTGGGTGCGGGCTTCTGGTATATGGGCGGCGCTGACGAGGTCACGACGGTCGCCGAACCCGTGGCAACGACGTCTACTCCGTATTTTGCGGAAGCGGATGGCGAGCTCGGCGCGGCGGCGCAGCCTGATGTCGATGTTGATGCACTGGTCGCTGAAGCACGTCTTGCGCGCGAAGCAGGGCAAATTTTCAACCCGGTCGGATCGAACGCAATCGAACTCTACGCAGCCGCCGTTGCCGCGGATCCGTCGAACGCGATGCATGCGGCGGAGCTGGATGCGGTCCTTAAGCAGGCATTGGCCATTGCGGAAAACGCTCTGCTCGAAGGACGTGTGGGCGAAGCGGAAGCCGCACTGCAGCGAGTGGCTACTGCGGATGCCAATAATAGTCGCCTGCCATTCCTGACGGCCCAGCTATGGCAAGTACAGCTGCGCAATCATATCGCTAACGCGCGCACCGCGATTCGCGACAATCGCTTCGAAGATGCAGGTAATGCGGTAGCCGCAGCGATCGCACTCAACCTCGGCGACATGACTGAGATTGACGCGGTTCGCGCCGAGCTCGCAGAGGCCCGCAGCGCAGAGCAGGTAGACGAAGTGCTGGTCATGGCCAACACACGCCTGGAGGAAGGGCGTCTGCTGAGCCCCGCTAACGACAACGCACGCTACTACTACAACCTTATGCTGTCGAAAGATGCGAATAACACGGCAGCACGACAGGGTCTTAAAGCCGTTGCAGGCAAGCTTGTTCTTCAGGCACGCACCGAAATCGACGCTGGCAATCTTGACTCAGCCGGAACCCTGCTTGATAACGCACGCGCAATCGATCCTGATAATTCCGAACTATCCGCAACCGCTGCAACATTGGTTGATGCACGCGATGCCATCGTTCAGCGCGAGCAGCGCGCCGTACAGGAACGCCGTCGTATCGAAGAGGCCGACCGCCAGGCAGCCGCTGACAAAGTGGCCGCCGATAAAGCGGCCGCCGAGCGCCAGCAGGCAGAACTGGCAGCAGCTCAAGCAGCTGCGGCTGAACTGGCGGCACGCTCAAGCAGCTGCGGCTGAACTGGCAGCAGCGGAAACGACCAGTGACCCGGCTGACGTCGTGGCAAAAGCGGTTGTTGGCACGGAGAAGATGGCTGTCGATGGCCCTGCCCCCGAGCCCCAGGCCGAGAGTGTCGCTCAGGAACCGGAAGTCGCTCAGACTCAGAGTACTATCTCGATCAGCGCCCTGAGCCGAACGCGCTATGTAGCACCGAAGTATCCCCGTGCCGCGCAACGTCGGGGCGTGTCCGGCTGGGTGGACGTTGTCTTCACGGTTGCCATGGATGGATCAGTCAAGGACCTCGAAGTCCGAGATGCGGCACCGGAGGGCATATTCGACAGTGCCGCATTGCGCGCCGTCGAGAGATGGGAATTCGAACCCATTATTGAGAACGGTGTGCTGGTTGAGAAACGTGCCGGTGTGCGCATGATGTTTGCGCTCGAATAAAGGACTTTTGTCTCCTTAGTACGCGATTACTCTACTAAATCGTTTCCAGACTGGACCATATATGACAATCCCGCTACCCTGAGCGGGATTGTTTTTTTAGGACTGGTAAAATCTGTGAATAAAGAAATCGCCTCCGCCGTTGCGGACAAGCCCGCGCGAAAGCAACAACAACGCAGTGTCGTCACCCAGCAGAAGTTGCTCGATGCAGCGATCGAGGCGTTTTCCGAGAACGGCTTCAAAGGGACATCGACGCGTGACATTGCGGAACGCGCGGGTGTGCATCACCCGCTGATCACCTATCACTTCAAGAACAAAGACCAGCTCTGGCGTGCAGCCGCCGACAGGGTATTTAGCGACTTTCGCCGTTCGCTCGCCGCGTCGCTTGAAGACCATCAGGATGAGAATCCTAAGCAGCGCATGGCCTCAATGATCAGGGCCTATGTCTACTATGCGAAGAGCCAGCCGGCATTGCATAAGGTCATGGTGCAGGAAGCGAGCTACCCCAGCCCGCGCCTCGACTGGTTGGTCGAAACACATCTCCAGCCATTTTTTGGTGCAACCTTCGCCATGCTCGAGGAGCTGCAGGCCCTGGGAATCGCCGCACCGGGGAATCCCAGGTTGTTGTTCAATATGATTCGGCTGTCATCGGGTGGCCTGCTCGCGCTCGGTCAGGAACTGAATGCGTCCAGCGGTATTGATGTCAACGACGACGCCACGCTGGACGAGATCGCCGAAATGATCGTGAACGTATTCCTGCCCGGAGAAATGCCTCAGACAGCCTGAGCTACCTGCTCGCGTACAGGTAGAGCATTTCCATCGCAATGTGAGCTGCCGCCAGCGACGTAATCTCGGCGACATCATAAGCCGGCGCCACCTCCACGACGTCCATCCCGACCACATTGATCCCTTCGAGTCCGCGCAGAATCGACATCGCCTGGTGCGTGGTCAGTCCACCGCAGACCGGCGTGCCAGTGCCGGGTGCATAGCTCGGGTCGAGACAGTCAATATCGAATGTCACGTAGACGGGCTTATCGCCGAGGTGCCTGCGTGCTTCGGCGACAACCGCGTCGACACCAATCTGGTGGACGCGCGGCGCATCAATAATATTGAAGCCCATGGTGTCCGGATTCTCAGTACGCAATCCGATTTGCACCGATGACGCGGGATCCACGATGCCGTACTTCGCGGCCCAGTAGAACATCGTACCGTGGTCGATGCGGTCGTCTTCATCGCTCCACGTATCGCTATGCGCATCGAAATGCAGCAGTGTCAGCGGCGCCCCGTGTTTCCTGGCATGCGCCTTGAGAAGCGGATAGGAGATGAAGTGATCGCCGCCCAGGGTAAGCAACGCGGGCCCCTGTTCAATGATTTTCGACGCGTGCGCCTCGATAGCATCGGGCACCGCGTCGGGCTTACCATGATCGAAGTAGCAGTCACCCACATCGGCGACGGCCAGCTTATCGAACGGGTCGAACGCCATACCGTAGGGTTTCTCCCAGGCCATGATCGTCGATGCATTGCGAATGGAGCGTGGGCCAAAGCGCGTACCCGGGCGATTAGTCGTCGCCGTGTCGAGCGGCACGCCCGTTACCGCAACATCCACCCCCTGGAGGTCGGTCACATACTTGCGCCGCATAAACGACGGTATGCCGGCATAGGTCGGCTCCGGGGTGGTGCCGTACAGGCTCTCCCGGTTTATCGCATGATCGCCCTTGAACTTATCCACGATCAGCCTTTTAGCGATTTCTGCGTCAGGTCCAGAGCGATAAGCGCTTTGTCGATGAGTTCGTCCGCTTCCGCGTGTGACAGCGTAAACGGCGGTGCGCAGATGATCGTATCGCCGGAGGCCCGCAGGCACAGTCCGGCCGCTGTCACGTGGTCGCGATAGACTCCGCCTGCCCCGACCTTGCCGTCGAAGCGCTCCAGTGACTCCTTGTCCTTCACCAGCTCGAACGCGCCCATGAGACCGACCATGCGCGCCTCACCCACCAGCGGGTGCTCGACAAGTGTCGCCCATTTGGCCTGGAGGTACGGGCCGATGTCGTCACGAATTCGCTCTACGAGCTTCTCGCGATGCAGAATCTTCAGGTTGGCGATTGCGACAGCACAAGCTGCCGGGTGGCCGGAATAGGTATAGCCGTGGGCGAACTCACCGGCCTTCTCAACCAGGACGTCAGCGACACGATCACTAACGTAGTACACCGCCAAGGGGCAGGTAGCCGGACGTCACGCCTTTCGCGAACGGCATGAAGTCGGGCTTCGTATCAAAATAATCCGCGCCGAACCACTCGCCCAGGCGTCCGAAACCCGTGATGACCTCGTCAGAGATCAGCAGGATGCCGTATTCATCACAAATACGCTGTACTTCAGGCCAGTAACTGTCCGGCGGAATAATCACGCCACCGGCACCCTGAATCGGCTCGCCGATGAAGGCCGCGACCTTTTCAGGACCGACCTCCTTGATTTTCTCTTCGATGGACCGCGCCGCAGCAAGGCCCAGCTCGTCAGGTGACAGGCTCCGGTCCGAGCCAAACCAGTAGGGCTGATCGACGTGCACGATTCCCGGAATCGGCAATCCACTTTGTTTGTGCATCGGCTTCATTCCGCCGAGGCTCGCAGCGGCGACGGTCGACCCGTGATAGGCGTTGTCACGACTGATGATCGTATGGCGCTCAGGCTGACCCATCAGATCCCAATAGGTACGAACCATACGCACGATTGTGTCGTTGGACTCGGAACCTGATCCGGTGAAGAACACGCGATTGAACTGCGGCGGCGCTACCTCTTTAAGCATGGCGGCCAGTTCGATTGACGGTGGGTGCGCGCACTGGAAGAAGTTGTTGTAGTACGGCAGCTCTCGCATCTGTGCAGCAGCTGCCTCGACGATCTCATCGCGGCCATAACCGGCGTTAACGCACCAGAGGCCCGACATGCCATCGAGGATCTTGCTGCCGTCGGCATCGAAAATGTACACGCCTTCGGCGCGCGTGATGATTCGTGAACGCTTTTTGTGCAGGTCCTTATGATCCGTAAACGGATGCAGGTGATGCTCCCTGTCGAGTTCCTGCCAGTCTTCGCGCGAGCGTTTTTCTATTGCTGCCATGTAGTCACCTGATTGCTAAGCATCAAACATTGAACATCAGTATTTCACGCTCGTAGGGCGTAATGATTTCCTGAAATTCCTTGTACTCGTCATCTTTCAACGCAACGTACAAATCGACGAACGGTTCTCCCAACATGCTGCGCATGGCCTTCGAGTCACGCATTGAGTCGATCGCCGCGAATAAATGGCGATGCAAACTATGGTCCTCACCATAGGCGCTGCCTTCGGTCGGACCGGTCGGTTTTAAGCCTTCGACCATACCCATGTAGCCACAGGCAAGTGACGCCGCAATAACAAGGTAGGGATTAACATCTGCCCCGGCGAGCCGGTTTTCTATGCGGCGCGCTTCTGGCGGCGAGTCAGGAACGCGCAAACCGACCGTGCGATTATCAATTGCCCAGGCAAGATTCACGGGAGAAGACCATGGGCTCGCAAGGCGCCGGTATGAGTTCACGTAAGGCGCGAACATCAGCAGCGCTTCGTTCATGTACTTCTGCAAGCCGCCGAGGAACCCATGGAACAAGTCCGTTGGCTCGCCCTTCTCATCGGAGAAGATGTTATTGCCTTGTATGTCGACGATGCTCTGGTGGAGGTGCAGTGCGCTACCCGCATCCTCGGACATCGGCTTTGCGAGGAACGTCGCGTGCATCTTGTGGTTAATTGCCGCTTCGCGCACCGTGCGCTTGAACAGGAACACCTGGTCCGCAAGCTCAAGCGCATCGCCATGCAGGAAGTTCAGCTCGAACTGGGCCGGACCCATCTCCTGGGAGATCGTATCGATGTTAATGCGCTGCGCTTCGCAATACTGATAGACCTGGTTTACGAATCCGTCGAAGTCATTCATCGTATCGATGCTGTAGGGCTGATTCGCGCCCTCGGTCCAGCCCAGGCGGCCCTCGGGCGGCTCGGCATCTTCGTTTGGATCGGAATGCGGGCTCAACAGGTAGAACTCAACCTCGGGCGCCACAACGGGAATCCACCCTTTCGCCTCGTACATCGACAGTACGTTGCGCAGTACGTTGCGCGGTGACTTCGCAACCGGAGAACCGTCGCGGTGATAGCAGTCGAGGAAAACCGCAGCCGCCGGGTCCGCCGACCACGGCACGGGCCGCAGCGTCTCGGGATCCGGTACGAGCCACATGTCCCGATCCTCGACGTTGTCCGGGTCGCTCACGTAATCGCCGGAGATCGTCTGTGCGAATACCCCTTCGGGCATCTTCATATCGCCCTTGCCGAACTTCGCAGCGGGCATGACCTTGCCACGCGCAGCGCCCGCCATGTCGGGCACGATGGCCTCGACATCCTCGATATGGTGCTCGGTTAGCCAGTCCTGCACTAAGTCGTCGTTACTCACATTACACCTGTCGCTGGCGCGCACGCTCCCTGCATGCGTCACCGAACGCCTTGAATATTACTTTTGACAATTCGTTCTCGGTTGCCTTCCACTCGGGGTGCCACTGCACCGCGAGCGCAAACCCTGGGACATCGTCGACCCGGAAGGCTTCAACCAGGCCGTCATCTGCTATCGCTTCGACGGTGACACCGCCGGCCAGCTTCGCGACTCCCTGTCCATGCAGCGAATTGACCATTGCAGTATCGCTTCCCAGGAGGTCCCGCAACAGTCCATTTTCGGGTAGGCCCACGGGATGAGACGGCCCGTACTGCACATCCAGCGGGTCGTCCTTGTTCTCGAGGTGACTGTGATAGCCCGGTACCTCGTGCACTTTCTGGTGCAGCGTACCGCCCAGAACCACGTTGAGTTCCTGAAAGCCCCGGCAGACCGCCAGCAGTGGCACGCCCTCCTGCAGCGCCCGCTTTGCCAAAGGCAGCGTCACGGCGTCCCGGTAGGGGTCATGCAGTGTTCCTTCCGCGCTCGGTTCGCCACCGTAATGATGCGGTTCGAGGTCCGAGTAGCTGCCCGTGAGGAAGACTCCATCGAACTGCGCGAGCAATTCGCCAATGTCGACGTCGTCCGCCAGCACCGGTGTCATGAGCGGCAGCACATCGGCCGCCTGAACCAATGCGCGCAGGTATTTCTCCCCAACCATGTGAAACGGATGTGGTCCGTATTCACGACGGTCCGATGGAACGCCGACAATGGGTTTGGGATACATGGATCAGCTCGCTTCGGCCTTTTTCCCGACTACTTTCAGGACGACACCGAGCACCACGATGCCCACGACGATCGAGATGAGCGGCGACATGCCGAAACCACCAGGAATCGTGCCGACGAGTAGCCCGACAAAGCCGACGAGTAGCGCGTACGGCAACTGCGTGCGCACGTGCTCAATATGGTCGCAGCCACTCGCAACGGACGACAGGACCGTGGTGTCCGAGATCGGTGAACAGTGATCACCCCAGACCGCACCGCCCAGGCAGCAGGCAACTGCCGAATACAGGATATGCATGCCACTCGGGTCGCCAATACCGTTGACGATCATTACGGCCCACGATAGTGGAATAATCAACGGCATCAGGATGGCCATTGTTCCCCAGCTCGTTCCCGTGGTGAACGCCGTGAAGGCCGCGAGAATAAATACAATGGCCGGAATCAGTGCGACCGGCAGTGAGTCGGCCAGCAGGGTGACAAGGTACTGAGCGGTACTTAGTGAGGTTGTCAGGTCTGACAGCGACCAGGCAAGCACCAGGATAATCATGCCGAACAAGGTCGCGCGAAGGCCGCCGTACCAGGCGTCGACGGTCTCATGGATCGAAAGAATGCGCTGACCGATCGTCAATGTCGCGGCAACCAATACACCGACAAATGACGAGTACATCATTGCCTGGAAGGGGCTCGTTGTCTCAAGAACTTCGATAATGGTATTGCCTTCACCCAGCACTACCAGGCTCACCAAGCAACGCGACGATAAGGGCGATGATCGGAATAAACGCGTTTAACGCCCGCAGCGGGATATTGTCCTTGGGCGTGAGTTCGTCGCCCTGAATTGAGGGAAGCGCCTCGGCCGTCTCCGGTTTCACGCGACCATTGCGTGCACGCACCTCAGCCTTGTACATCGGTCCGAAATCAAGTCCGCTCGCCGAGATCATGAGAACAAAAGTAATCGCGAGTATCGGGTAGAAGCTGTAAGGGATTGAATGAATGAACACCGAGAAGGCCTGCACGTCGGACAATCCGTCGATAGATGCGAGTGCCTGGTCGATGAGACCGATCTGGTAACCGATCCAGGTCGTGATCAACGCGATACACGCAACGGGCGCCGCGGTTGAATCGACGATGTATGCGAGCTTTTCACGCGACACCTTGAGATGGTCAGTCAGGGAACGCGCCGTATTGCCGACAACCAGCGTATTGCTGTAGTCGTCAAAGAAAATCATCAGGCCCATGAGCCATACGGCAACCTGGCCACCGACCGCAGTCTTCGCGCGACTGACGATTGCCCTGACGATACTCGCCATGCCCCCGTTACGCGTGATGATGCCGACCATGCCGCCAATCATCATGGTAAACAGGATGATCGATGCCCTGTCGAAGTCAGCTATAGCTCCCGTTACGAACACCTGGAAACTGTCCAGCAACCCGCGGCCCGCACCTTCGAACGTGAATGATCGCAGGGCCGTCGCACCAACCCACAGCCCGAGCAGCAGCGCCGGGATCACGTTCCGCAGTGTCAGTGCAATCGTGATCGCCAGGATCGCTGGGAGCACCGACACCCATCCGGGAATAACGCGCAGGTCCCTGGTGACCGTCGCAGCGCCCGCCGTCGCCGAAATCGTCGCTGGACCGGCCTCTGCGATAGTGACATCGGCAAAAGACGCATTGCCATCGGCATCCGCCGTCGCTGTATAGGTCATGCCATCCGCAGACAGCTGCACCGTCTCACCGGCCGCGGCACCGGACACGGAGTAATCCAAAGGCACGCCAGTCAGCCCGACAGCCGGTGACTCGATCTCGATCGCTACAGCAGAGAGTGGAATAAGGGCCGCAATCCAGCTTGCGACGATTAACTTGCGGATAGGGTTCCGTGAGACCAGCTTGCGAGTATTGATAGAGTTATTCCTGCAGCCAAGAGTCGTCGAGCATCTTATCATGACGACTCAATAACGCGGCTGCAGTTGCCCGGCCGCAGCGCACAGGGTTGCGCCAAGGCTGGACCGGCGACTCTCTGTCATTCGTTGTGTCGGGCCGCAAATCGACAACGCCCCAAGAATTTCGCCGGTGCTGCCGCGAACGACGGCACCTACGCCTGAGAATCCATCCTCCAGCTCGTCCACCGTCTCCGCGAATCCGCGGCGACGTACCTCGCCGAACTGATCCTCAAGCTGGCTATGCTCCACGATCGTCTGTGCTGTCAGCGGCGTCAGTCTATCGGCGAGTCGCTCCATACCGAATTCATCGAACGCGATAAACGCCTTGCCCGTCGACGTGGCATGCATGGGCCAGCGAGTGCCGACATTGCCTCCCGCCGCGAGGAAATGTCCTCCGGTAACTTCATCCAGAATCAACATCGTGTCGTCGATTGGCACCTCGAGGGTTGCTGTCTCACCCGTTTCTTCAGCGAGTCGCTTGAGCAAAGGCCGCGCCTTGAGCCGCAGGTTGTCGCTCGACAAGGCCTGCACGCCGAGGGCCATGAGGGCCGGGCCCAGCCGGTACGCCCCGTTACTGGCATTCCGATCCAGGAGCGATTCACTGTGCAGCGCCTGCAGCAAACGATGGGCCGTGGTCTTGTTGAGACCCGCCAGTGCGCTGATCTCGGCGAGCTGCAACTCCGGTCGTTCCGACGTAAACAGCTTGAGCAAGCGCACCGCGCGTAACGCAGCCTGAGCGCCTTTCGGCGTTTTTCTGTCACGCATCTGGTGTTCCACATTATGAATTCTTATTTCATCATATAGTAACAGAATGGACATTGCGGTCATCCGCCAAATCAATGATCCTTGTCGGGACAAACACTTACGAGACGAAATCATGGCGAGAAACCGCTCCCTGCCAGCAGAGCTACGAGCCGCAGAAAAGAAGTACGGCAAGTTCGAATCGCTGGATCTGTTGATTCCTGACCTCAGTGGAATTCTAAGGGGCAAACGCATTCGTCGCGGCGACTTCGAAAAGGCCTGCGAGGGGGGATTCGTCTTCTGTGCCGGTGCGACGATGCTGACCGGTCTCGGTGAGGTGGTCTCCAGGCGTACCCTACGGTGCCGATGATGGCGACCCGGATCTGCCCGCCGAACTCGTCCCCGGCTCGATCGTGCCGGTGCCATGGTCGAATAAACCGATGGGCCAGGCCTTCTTCCGCATGAAGGCGGAGGATGGTGGCAACTTCTTCGGCGATCCGCGAACCGTGCTCGAGAAAGCGCTCAAGCCCCTGCGAACCGGTGGCAAAAAAGTCGTCGTAGCAACCGAGCTTGAGTTCTACCTGCTCGACGGTAATTCCGAGCAGCTTCAGATCGGGGCGCCAACAATCCCGGGAACGAACCGACCGCAACCCGGCACCCAGGTCTACCACCCCGATGACCTGTTCGAAGTCGAAGCCTTTCTGGACGATGTGTACGACTGGTGCGCAGCACAGAACGTACCGGCCGAGGCCGCCATCTCGGAGTACTCCCCGGGGCAGTTCGAGATCAACCTGCATCACATCGACGACCCGGTTCTGGCCTGCGACCACGCCGTGTTGCTGAAACGCATCATCAAGGCGGCGGCGCGCAAGCACGGTTTCATCGCCTGCTTCATGGCCAAACCATTTGAAGAGGATGCCGGCAGCGGCCTGCATATCCACATGAGCATCGTCGAAAAGGGCGGCAAGAATTACTTCTCGCAGGGCAAGGAGAAGATGGCGCTGCCACCCTTCTCCGCCCGTTTGCGACATGCCGTTGGCGGACTGCTGAAACTGATGCCCGAATCAACGCTGATCGGTGCGCCCAACGCCAATTCGTACCGGCGGCTGCGTCCCGATATGTTCGCGCCCGTTGAGCCGAACTGGGGTGTCAATCACCGGGTCGTCTCGGTGCGCATCCCTGAATCGGACGAAAAGAACCTGCGCCTGGAGCATCGTACCGCCGGCGCCGACGCCAACCCCTACCTCGTCATGGCAGCGGTTGCGGCGGGTGTGCACTACGGCATCAAGAATCGTATCGACCCGGGCAAGATGATCGAACAGGGCCAGGCGATTACGCCTGCGCTGAAAATACCGAATCGCTGGGAAGCGGCCATCGACAAATTCCAGCGTAGCAAGGTGCTGCCTGAGTACCTCGGCGAGGACTATTGCCGGTACTACACCACGGTGCGCCGCTATGAAGCAGAGCAGTACCATAACAAGATTGCCCAGCAGGACTTCGACTGGTATTTGCGGGCAGTTTAGCGTGCGTTTATTGTTTTTGCGTTTTACTGTATATATTACAGCGGAAAGCAGACACTCGTGTGGTAGATTCGTGACAGAATGCTTTTGACTCGAAGTTGCCACTGGATGTGTTTTGTTGCGTCGAAGATAACGGCGTTTTTTTTGCGGCGAAATTTTTCGCCGCTTCAGAGTGATCTCGTGCACTGTTACAAGTAGTTCACCCGGACGAGGATTTGTCATGCCACATACCGAAAAAATGGAGGAGCGCCTTCGATTTCTGGAGATCGATCAGGACATCATCGAAGAGTTGCACAGTGCCAGGCAAATCCTTGAACCCGAGATAGACCGGATGCTCGATGAATTTTACGCGCACATTTTAGAGCAACCGCAGATAAAGGGGATTTTTGCCGATGACAAAGCCATTACCCGGGCGCGAGAGGCACAAAAGAATCACTGGCTCAAAACGCTCTTTGACGGCGAATTCGACAGCGCTTATTTTGACCAGGCCGAACGAATCGGACAGGCCCACGCCCGAGTTGGCCTGACACCCAATTGGTACATTGGCGGGTACTGCAACATGCTGGTCAAGTTCGTTCGACATGTCTTGGCCGTGGTGTCAAAAGATGGTCGCGACGCAAGCCCGATAATCGAAGCAATATGCAAGGCCGTATTACTGGATCTGGATCTCGTAGTACATTCTTACCTGGAGGCCAAGGATCTAGTCACGGTTGACCTTCTCATGCGCGCAACAAGGTTCACTGACGATGTGGCAGAAATGAACAGTGAGCTTGGTGTTACAGCGGCACAGATCAACGCATCAACCGAAGCCCTATTGAAAGACGCGACCGAAGACGATCGGCAAGCCGGACACCTGGCAAAGTTGCACGCTCAGACTGACGAACTGGCGGACAAAGTCAGGCAAATAGATGAGCGCATCCGCGAGCTAAAATTCAGCGGTCGACCGTATCTTCCTCCAGGCCTTGAGCATACTGAGATGTTTGCGAAATTGAGAACGCTAATATCGGGTAATTCACGGCAATCTTAGGTCATGCCCACATCGGCGGAACACGGGGAGGGTCGGACGATATTTGTGCTGATCGAATGACCGCTTCGGGTGAGAACGGACATTCAGCTAATATTGGTGAAATGGTCTGCTAAACCTGAGCCAGACCACGAAGCAGACATTGAATAACTGCAAGAAGGTACCAAAATCCGGTCACCATTCGGGCAGATCCCTCCGCCGCTTTACACTCGTAAGACGCGCTGACGATCATGACTGCTAGAGCACTGCTTGGGTTCGGCAGTAGAGTTCCAAGAACCACGTGATTCCTCAATGTCGAAGAATCTACTTGGCTCCAGGTATATTTGATCCGGTAGCGACTAATACCTATATTTCTGCAACCGGCACTGATCGACAATTTAGTTGTGTCGATCTGATTATTTCCTTGAGTATGCTGAAACGAACCGCTCGGCTCCGTTAGCACGATGAGACCTCCAGATTTCGAATATTCCTGGGAACTCGATGATGGCACCGCTTTAACGATTCGAACGATGCGGCCGGATGATGCCTCAATTGAACAAGACTTTGTAAGATCGCTTTCTCCGCGGTCCAAGACACTACGTTTCTTTTCGCCAATTAAAGAGCTCTCCGCAACTGCGTTAAAGAAATTCACACATACAGACTTCCCCAACGAAATGGCGTTGGTTGCGACTGTTGACCAAAATGGGAATGAACACGAGATTGGCGTCGCTCGATACGCGCCAAGCACCGGCAGCGGACAAGTCGAATTTGCTGTTGTTGTCGCCGACGATTGGCAAGGCAAGGGAATAGCGACCGAATTGCTACAACATTTGTTCAGCATCGCGTCGGAGGTCGGCATCAACAGCATTGAGGGATTCATACTGCGTGACAACAGACCAATGCTCAAATTAGCACGGGAATTCGGATTTAAGATCCAGCCGTACAAGGAGGACCCAAACATTGCCTATGCCGTTAAGGACATTCAAATGTAAGCCGGGGAAGGTTGATCAACAGGTGCCTCGTTCCTAACACTCATTCAGGAGAGACGAAATGACCAAACAGAATCGCCAACACACAATGGGAAGCGGCGGAGAATGTATCTGCCCAAAATGCAACACGCTTGTGCCCCATAATCGCGGCGTGCCTTGCCAGGAAGAACATTGCCCCAAGTGCAACGCAAAAATGCTGCGGGTAGGCTCGGAACATCATAAACTCTGGCTAAAGAAACACGCTTCGTGAAGCCATTTCCGAACTGTCTGCTATTTCGCCGTGCGATATTGCGAGCACTTCTCCCTCTTGAAGCGGCTTCCATGCCTCGGCCGATAACGGCACACTTGCGACAAGAACCACGTGTTGATTGGGCGAGTTCACAGAAACTCCAGATGTCTTAGCCAGGAGATCCTTCCTTGCACATTGCCGATGCAGCCAATATAGGCCGGGTGGCCTGACCTCTCCGTCAGCTTGTGTGCGACGGTGACCATGTGCGAACAGGACCTCCCCGTCGCAGTAGAGAAAGTTGGCCGGGCCGAACTGACCGAGATCGCTGGCGAAATCGGCGACGACGCCAAGGCGGGCCTGCAAATCCGGAATCGTGTCACGATCATTCCAAAGAGGCTTGATCCTCTGCAGCAATGCGCAAAAAGCCACTTCCGAGTCGGTATCGCCGATCGGGAGAAATGAGTCACTTCTGAATCGATCCAGATTCTTGATGCCTGGAACATGCCCGTTGTGCGCAAAGACATGCATACGACCGCCCATTTCACGACCGAACGGCTGGGTGTTCTTGACGGAAATAGCACCGTCTGTCGCGAGACGAATATGCGAGATTACGAGCGTACTACGAAGTTCTTGTCGCTCGACGAATTCAACCCACTTGCTAGAACTCGCGCCCTTCGTGTCTTTGAGGATGCGGGCATCTTCCTCATCGTAGAAGGCGATGCCCCATCCGTCTTTGTGTTGCGCAGTCTTGCCGCCATGCTCCGCAAGGATGCTGAGCGATAGCGTGACCGTCGCCGGGCCACGGCTCGACATGGCAAATAGCTCACACATTCACGTCCTACCTCCGGCACTTTCTACGGAGAGCAGTCTAGTAATCCACCGCCTGAAGGGCATTTGTTGCAAGCTTACGCAGCTCACTCTCCTCCATTTCAACAAGATTCTTAAACACGTCGCGCACTCTTTCTGTTTCCGCATGCTCGGCGACTTCACGGAAGAACCGCAATAGGCAATTGTCGACATCCATGGCTACTCTGATTACACCCTCGACGTTTGTTTCCGGCGCGATTGGCGTTTGCCTGCAGGTCGCAAGAATCTCATTACAATATTCACAGTCTACGTAAGTCTCCATTACGTTTTCCGTCGCGGTTTCTTCATATGCACGGAGGCCATCCTGTAGATCCTGCTCGTGCTTGCTCATGTGGTCCAAGAGCATTTTTACACGTTGTTGTTCGGCCTCTTTCGAGAGCCGATCGTAATATTGGACGAGCTGCCCGTGAAAGTCGCGAACCTGTTCGAGCATATTTTTGACTTGCGAATATCTGATCATTTTGTGCTCCTGTCGGATTTGTTATCTTTCGAATCCAGATTTAGTCCGCACTACAGCTAGCTTGCTGCTACACTTCGCCTTGCTTAGTTGGCGGGGAATGCTCCTCGTCTTTACGATTTAGTAGCATCGAATTCTGTTACTAGTCGATCATGACTCTTGCAAAGTACAAAAGCGCCACGCCCAGCACGAACGCCAAAAGATGGACGACATTGGCTTTATAGTTATCGTGCTTGTTCACTTCAGGGACGAGGTCGGATGCACCTATGTAAAGGAAATTTCCGGCGGCAAAGGGAATCAGCCAACTCACATCCATCTGAAACGACAGACCATAAGCCAACAACCCACCGAGCAAAAACGTGAGACCGGAAAGAACATTAAACAACAGAGCCCGTCGCTTGGAGTAGCCACCGTGGACCAATACCCCGAAATCGCCTAGCTCCTGTGGCACCTCGTGAGCTGCCGCCGCGAGCCAGCTGATGATTCCAAGTCGGACATCAATGAGAAACGTACCCGCAATAGCCAGGCCTCCCAGAAAATTGTGTAACGCGTCCCCAATCAGGATGAGATAGGTCAGTGGTTGTTTGCAGTCACTCCGCGCTCGATGACAGTGGTGCCAGTGCAAGACTTGTTCCAGCACGAAAAACGCTGTAAACCCCGTGACCACCGCGACACTGATACCGAGTATATTGGCGTTAGCCTCGATCGCTGCTGGAATCATGTGGAAGAACGCACCGCCGATCAGTGAGCCCGCGGCAAAAGCGACCAACGGTAACAGCAAGCGATCAAGTGTCGCGGGCTTCAGCAGCAGCGTAACGCTGCCGACCATTGCTATGGCACTCATCAGTACTCCTCCCACGATGATCCAGGCCAGCGTACTCATGACGAATCTTGGCGGCGATTGCGTTGGAGGCAGCGCCGAAAGGCGGGCAGGTGACGTTGCTGTGATGCATCGTGAAGGTTGCGAAATACAGCCAGCAGCGCGTCGATGTGCCTGGCCTCGGAGTCACGGATGTTGATGAATGATCGAATCGGTCCAGAATCATGGACAATCTGATCGTAAGTCGCCCACGCCTTGAATTCGTCGTCCAAAGCCTCTTGGAGTGCGTTGACTTCGCTCTCGGATAAGCAGCTCACACCGACATTATCCAAGCAGGAGGAGGCAACATGAATAAGGACATGCCTCTATTGCTGCCCCACCAGCCGCTTCTGGCCGTAAGCAGCCTCGCACAAAACAAACTAAAGCTGAGTGTGAACGACCGCTTTCGCTGATAGCAGTCATTCCCTGCATTTAGTCGTGCTCGGTCGCCCTGGCCAGGTCGGCATCAATCGATTTGCCGGCACGAATATAGTGGTAAGCAGCCCACGGCAGCATAACGCTGGTGACGATCAGTAACGAGTAACGAATCGCCTCTTCGCCGAACTGAGGTTCCAGCAACGTGCTGATAATTCCTGTCACCTGCGGTCCCAGCAACAGACCGATGATGTTGATGATCAGCAGCGCGAGCGCCGAGGTCACAGCACGCATGCGCAGCGAGACAAGACTCTGTGCCTGGGCGAGGACCGGTGCCAGGTAAACGTTGGCCGTGCAGGCGGGAATAATGAACAACAGGACTGCCGTCGGCCACGAACCCGCGCTGAACATTAATGCATACATAACGGCCGTCAACAGCATCGTCAGCCCAATAAACGTCAGCGCTTTCCTGTGGCTCGTCTGGCCCAGATGGTCGGCAATGTAGCCACCCAGGAAGAAACCGGAACCGCCGGCAATACCGAGAATCGGCCCGAGCCACAAGCCAAGCGTCGCGACCTCCATGCCGAAGCTCCGCACGAGAAAGCTCGGCAGAAAATTGATCACTGAGTAGCCGACAAAGGACGACATGCCTGCGGCTATGGTCATGTGCACAAACGACGGACGCGTCCACAAGGCGCGTAACGTCTCTGTCCACGGTGGCCGCGCGCCTGTTGCCTCACGCCCCTCGGAGTGGCCCCGTATCGGCTCCCTGACCGTAAAGCGCACGATGAGCGCCAGCACGAGGCCTGGCGCGCCCACCACGAAAAAGGCCTCGCGCCAGCCGATGTTCTGAGCAACCCAGCCACCTGCCAGGTAGGCGAGCATGATTCCGGCAGAGATGCCGATCGTGTAGACACCCATGGCGGTGGAGCGCTGCTCCGGTGGGTAGTAGTCGGCGATCATCGAGTGTGCGGGTGGGCTGCACCCCGCCTCGCCTACACCGACGCCAACACGGGCCAGCGCAAGCTGCACGAAATTGGCAGCCAGCCCCGATAACGCCGTCATGCCGCTCCAGACCGCAACAGCGAGTGCAATCAGGTTGCGCCGGTTGTGCCGATCAGCGTAGCGCGCGATGGGAATTCCAAGCGCGATGTAGAACATCGCGAACGCTGGGCCCGTCAGGAACCCAAGCCATGCGTCACTAACCTGGAATTCGTCTCGCAGGGCCGGCAGCAGAATCGCAAGAATCTGCCGATCGACAAAATTGAACATGTAAACGATGGCCAGCATGACCAGCGCATAGCGACGCGCGCCCGCTGAGATCGACGGCGCGACGCCCGTCACTGGTCGCGTTTTTCGGCCGGCGCTGTGCTCGCTGCATTGGGGCGACGTGAATCGGAAGAGCCCCTGTAGACCCCGTCCTTGAAACCGACGCTCTGGATGCTGCCCATCGTGTAGCGCGTGCGCTGCACGTCATGCCCTTTCTCCTGCAGGAGCCGCACCGTGTCGGGACTGAAGCCGGGCTCAAGCTGCAAGACATCCGGATACCACTGGTGATGCATGCGTGGGGCGATCGCCGCTTCGGCGAGATTCATGTCATGGTCGATGACATTGACCACAACCTGCAGAACGGTCGTGATAATTCTGCTGCCACCCGGACTGCCCGTCGCAAACCATGGTTCACCGTCTGCCAACACAATGGTTGGCGTCATGGAACTCAATGGGCGCTTCCCTTCTGCGATCGAGTTCGCGACGCCACCCAGCAACCCGTAGGCATTGGGTACGCCCGGTTTGGCGACGAAATCGTCCATCTCATTGTTCAGCAGGAAACCGGCGCCTTCGACGGCAATGGCCGATCCATAGGAGAAGTTCAACGTATAGGTATTCGCGACAACGTTGCCTTTATCATCGATCACGGAAAAATGGGTTGTGTCCGGGCTTTCCGGAAGCGGCTCGACACCTGGCGCCACATCCTCCGACTTGCGCGCGGTCTTCATGTCGATCGTCGCTGCGAGTTCTTTCGCATAGGCCTTGCTGGTCAACCATTCAACTGGCACGTCAACGAAGTCGGGATCACCCAGGTATTCAGAGCGGTCCGCATAGGCAAGGCGCGCCGCTTCGGTCAGCAGGTGCACATTATCTGCGCCGCCGGCGCCCAATTCCGTAACCGGAAAATTCTCGAGGATGTTGAGCATCTGAATGACGTGAATGCCACCCGAACTTGGCGGCGGCATGGTGATGATTTCGTAACCTCGATACGTACCGCGTGCTGGCTCACGAATGACCGGCTTGTAGGCGGCCAGCGACTCCAGGTCGACGAGCCCGCCACCGCGAGCCATCTCCGCAGCGATCAGCCTGGCCGTTTCGCCAGAATAAAAGCCGGCCGGGCCATCCTCGGCAATGCGTTCCAGCGAGGCCGCAAGATCCGCCTGCACCCACACTTCGCCTGGCTCGTAAGGGACGCCGCCTTCCTTATAGAAATAGCCGCACGCTGCTTTATCCTGGCACAGTCTGTCTCGCCGCGCTCGCAACAATCCGGCCAGATCATAGGTCATGGTGACGCCTTCGCGGGCCTGCTGGATTGCTGGCTGCAAGAGGCGCTTCCAGGGCAGGCGGCCGAACTCGCTGTGTGCCTTGTAAAGCCCTGCCACCGTTCCCGGGACGCCTGCAGACAGGTGCGAAAACCGCGCCCTGTCGTTGTCGACGTCACCGTTTTCATCGAGGTACATATCGCGCGTTGCGCCGATCGGCGCCATTTCCCGATAGTCGATAGCGATATCGGTCCCGGACTCAGCGTGATGGATCAGCATGAATCCGCCACCGCCGAGGTTTCCTGCGCGCGGTAAGGTTACAGCCAGTGAAAATCCGACGGCGACGGCAGCATCAACGGCGTTGCCACCCGCCTCGAGAATTTCCGCGCCGACAGCCGACGACAGGTAGTTCTGGGAGGCCACCATGCCTGCCGGACCCAATGTGGGATGTATCCGGGAGTCGTACCGAATAATCGGGGCTTCGGAAACCTGGGCGACTCCCTGGGTCGATATAAGCGTCGCGCAAATCGCGACCAGCAGTGAGCGCATAGTGAATCCTCTAAGGCAGTACCGCGCGGAATAAGAAGAAGAACAGAATCGCAAGGAAAGCGCCAGCCGGAATCGTGACAACCCATGAGACCAGGATCCGCGCAACCACGCGCAGGTCGATAGCCTCGATTCCGCGAGCCATGCCTACGCCCAGCACCGCACCAACGAGTGTATGCGTCGTTGAGATCGGTATACCGGTGCCCGACGCGATAACAATGGTCGTTGCCGCTGCCAGCTCTGCGGCAAAACCGCGGCTCGGCGTGAGCTGCGTGATTTTCTTGCCCACCGTTGCGATGACGTGACGGCCAAACGTTGCAAGACCGACAACGATTCCGCCACCGCCGAGTGCCAGTACCCAGATCGGCAATGGCGTTTTGGAACCGATCTCAGCCGTTTGTGCGATGCTGACGACAGCGGCCAGTGGACCAATGGCGTTGGCAACATCATTCGAGCCATGCGCGAAGGCCATACCACAGGCCGTGATCACCATCAGGATGCCGAAGACCCGCTCGACAGTAACGAAGTGCTGCCTCTTCTCGGCTTTCGGATCGGCCTCAATGCGGTTGATGAAGAACCAACCCAGCAGAGCGATAACACCGGCAATCGCGATGGCAAGGAGATAGCTTTTCTCAATACTGATCGACAGGCCGACGTGTTTCAGGCCCTTCAGGATCGTTACAAGCGTAATCGTGAACGCCGCCAGGAACATATACACCGGCACATAACGTTTCGCTTTGGCCAGCGGATCGTCCTGGCTCAGGATCAACTTCTGTACGCTGCGGTAGATGAGATAGGCGATAAACCCGGCCGTGAGCGGAGAAACTACCCAGCTCAAGACAATCGTTCCTACCTTGCCCCACTGCACGGCATCGACGCCGATACCCACAGCCGCAAAACCGACAATGGCACCGACAATCGAATGCGTCGTCGAGACAGGCCAGCCGTTCTTCGATGCGATCAGCAGCCACGTGCCGGCCGCCAGGAGCGCGGCGAGCATGCCGTAGATCAGTAATTCCGCGCCGTCCTCCCTGCCAATCAGCAGGTCTGCATCGACGATGCCCTTGCGGATTGTCGATGTCACCTCACCACCGGCGAGCACGGCCCCGGCAAACTCGAATATAGCAGCGACAAGAATCGCCTGTTTAATTGTCAGCGCTTTCGAACCCACCGACGTGGCCATCGCGTTGGCGACGTCGTTCGCGCCGATACCCCAGGCCATGAACAGGCCAAACGCAGCCGCGAGAATGATGTAGGTAGTCTGATATTCCATTCTTGATCCTCCGGGTACGCAGGCATTCCCGAATTGTTATTTTTGTACTATTACGAAAGCAGCAGTTCGAGCCGGCGACCGACACGTTCGGCCATGTCCGCAATTTCGCCGGTTAACTCAATCACCTCATAGAGGAACATCGCGTCTATCGGATCCAGCGTCTTCTCGATCTCGAACAGCGCGGAACGCAGGATGGTCTGCTGCTCGTCCGTATCCGTCTCGATGCGATCAAGCTCTTCAATCAGGTCTGCGACCAACGCAACTTCGGCACCCTTGAAACCTGCCGTAAACAGTTCGTCAAGTTCGCGTACGCTCTTGCGAGCCTGCTTCGTCGCATCAATATTACGATCGACGAACTCGATAAGCTGCGGCGCGATGGTCTTCGGAATCTTCATCTGGCGCCCAATGATGACGCCCGAAACATCTTTCGTCCGGTTGGCTATCTTGTCCTGCACCAGCAGTAATTCGAGCAGATCTTCGCGCGGCACCGGCATAAACAGGCTCTTTGGCATGTTCAGTCGGATATCCTTCTTGAGGTTGTCTGCCTCGTGCTCGAGCGCCTCGATCTGGCTGCGAACTTCCGCCATTCTCTTCAAGTCGCGCTTGATCACGGCGTTCATAAACGGCCGCAATTTCTTGGCGCAGCGATACACAATATCCATGTGCCGCTCGAGGGGCCGTACCGGCGATGAGCCAAAAATATTGGCCAGAACATTTGCCATTTGTTTTTATCCTCCCAGGGTCGCGTACGGATACGCGAGGCGCAATCGTAACACGCGAAACGGCGCAAATCGCGCCTCTCGAGCGTGCTAAACTGCGCGCCTTTCCACCTCCCTGGAAAATCCGTAGATTACGAAATGGCATATTGGTTAATGAAGTCGGAGCCCGACGTTTACAGCATCGACGACCTGGAGCGCGATGGCCGTGAAATGTGGGACAGCATTCGCAACTACCAGGCACGCAACATGATGCGTGACGATATGGTGATCGGAGATGAAATCTTCTTCTACCATTCGAACTGCAAGGAACCCGGGATCGTCGGCATCATGAAAGTCGCGAGCGAGCCCTACCCCGACCCGCTCCAGTTCGACAAGAAATCCAACTACTTCGACCCCAAAAGCACGAAGCAAGAACCGCGCTGGATCCTGGTAGATGTCGAGTTCGTGCGCAAGCTCAAGCGCAATATCACGCTAACCGAGATCAAGGCCGACAAACGTCTTGAGGACATGATTCTCACGCGCCGTGGTAATCGACTGTCAATCATGCCTGTCGAGAAGAAGCACTGGAACAGAATCCTGAGCCTTGAGTAAGTCGCGGTTTATTGAGCGCCCAGTTCCCTGAGGCGGGCCTGCACGGGTGCGGCACCACCGAGTGCGAGCATAATCACAAGATCCCCCGGTTGCGCCCAGTCGATTGCATCCTGCAGTGACTCCAGCTCCAGCTCGTGGTGCACGATCTGCGCATCGTCGGCACCCTGTTTCAGCAGTTCGTCACGAATAATGGCGAATACATCGCCGTGCTCGCGACCGCGATGGTAGCCCGCGAGTTCCGACACTTCGACACGGTCCAGACCGATCTCCCAGGCATCCCGCGCGAGTTCGCGTATGAGGTCATCCGTACGATCGCCGGCCTGACCGAAACAGAGCACACGACGTTTGGCGGGAATAACGCTGGCCATATCGAACAGCGCAGCCATAGCCGCCGGGTTATGGGCAAAGTCGATGAGGATCTTGATGCCGTCAAGATCGTAGATATTGCAGCGGCCGGGATTGTCGTCCTGGACCATGGTCGTGAGCCCTGTCGCAATCTCAGCCAGCGTCGCACCAAGACTTGAGGTCAATGCGGCGGCCGACAGTGCATTAGCGACGTTGTGCCGTGCAGCGCCGCCGAGCGCGATAGGAATTTCGTTGCTGCGGCAGATCAACTCGCGCCGACCACCCTCAAGCTTCAGCAGTTCGTCGCCGTCGAGCACAAATGCCAGACCACCCGCATCGGTGTGTTCGCGAACGACATCGGTATCAGGGTCCAGACTGAACCAGACGAGTTCGCCGTCGTAGTCTTTCGATTTCGCGACCAGGCGGTGATCTTCGGCATTGAGAATCAGGTGGCCTTGTGAGCGAACTACCCGGCTGACAATCCACTTGATCGCCAGTAACTCGTCCAGGTTCCGCGAACCGAAATCGCCCAGATGATCTTCGCTAATGTTCGTGATCAGCGCCGCGTCCGCACGTTCGACGCCCATCCCTCTGCGCAGCAGGCCACCGCGCGCCGTTTCCAGGATGGCGACGTCGACATCCTGCTCACGCAGCACTTTGCGCGCACCACCTGGGCCGGACCAGTCGCCACGATCGATCACGCGATCGTTGACGGATATCCAGTCTGTGGAACTCAGCCCAACGTTGCGGTTAGACCTCCGGAGAATGTGGGTTGCAAAGCGGACGGTCGTCGTCTTGCCGTTGGTGCCTGTCACGACACCGACGGGCACGTCGTGGTACCGATCCCATTCAGGCGCATCGGGAATCTCGCGAACCTTCCAGGTTTCTGAACCTCGCCCGAGTCCAATCGAGACGAAATCGTCGTCCCACAAAAGAGTCTTACCCTGTGCCGCGGCCTCATCGATGAGCCACATCAGCTCGACATTGGCTTCCTCAGCGGATGATTTGCGCAGCGCCCCGAGCGATTCGTCGAAGTCCGGCTCGTCTTTCGTGACGCCCAGTTCGAACGCGCTTGCAGCCCAGGCCCATTCGTTGATTTCCGACCCGGCATAGAGCTGGTCGATCGGGGCGGTGAATGCCAGGCTGATGCCGCCCTGCAATTTCACGAAAGCGAATTCGGCGGACGGCCAGTCGAGTGCCTCGAGCATGCGCCCGACATTGTCGGCCCACACAGGCACCAGCGTATCCGCTTCGCCCGGCGAGCATGCAACGTCAAGGATGCAGGCGGGGCCGTCGAAGATCAGGCTAGGCCCGGTCAGTCTGCGCGCGTCGAGAAACTCCATAGCCGCAGGCTAGTCGCCTTCTTCGCGCGCAATGCGCACGCCGCGTTCGTCGCTGATGATCTCGAGATCGTCGGCGAGTTCGAAACCTGCAAATTCCGGCAGATTAATAGAAGCTGCCGCCTTTTTGCCGCCGTTGTCGACGCGTGATCCGGAGTTGAAGTAGATGATCTGCTTCCAGGTGCGCTTGACGTTGTCGCCCAGCACGAGAATCAGATCGCCAGACTCGGCCATTTCGAGAGCGCGGGTATTGGCCTCCTGCTCATCCGGTACGACCTCGATCAGGTCCGGCGAAATACCCTCCTCAAGGAGACGATTCTTGAGCATCACGGCCACTTCGTCATCACCACGACCGCGTGTGTTGTCATCGCAACGGCAGATGAAGTAATCGAAATGCCCGGACGCGATATGTGCAATCTCGCGGATGTCTTCATCACGTCGGTCACCCGGCGCCGACAGGACAACGATGCGCTTGCCTTCCGTTTCGAAGCGATCGACGAGGTCACACATGGCCTGCACGGCCGCAGGATTGTGTGCGTAATCGAGGATGACGCGGAACGGATGTTCGTCGTAGATATTCATACGTCCCGGCGCCTGGAAGTACGTCGAATCGAAGGTCCGCAGGCCGTGGCGAATATCTTCGAGACTGATATTCATGTTGTAGGCCAGCGCCGCCGCAAACATCGCGTTCTGCACGTTGTGCAGCGCACGGCCTTCGATCGTTGCCGGAATCAGGTGCGTCCACACGAGCGGCGTGTGCGTCTCGTTGTCGTAGATCGTGATCAGGTGCCCGTTCATGCCCTGCTCGAGCACAAAAGCCTGGCCGCCTGCCTGGATATGACGCTTCACAAGCGGGTGGGCCGGATTCATGGTCACGTAGCTGAGTTTCTCGGCCTCCGTGTAGTCGGCCATCTGCAGACACAGCGGGTCATCGGCATTGAGCACAGCCGCGTCTTTCGCGATCTCGATCGGCACGCGCTTCACTTCGGCGAGCTGCTCCAGCGTATCAATTCCACCCAGGCCGAGGTGATCGGCCGTCACGTTAATACAGCCAGCCACATTACATTCCTGGAAGCCGAGGCCGCTGCGCAGCATGCCACCACGAGCCGTTTCCATCACCGCGGCGTCAACTGACGGATCGCGCAGGATCATCTGTGCCGAAACAGGTCCGGTCATATCCCCGGGCACCGACAGCTTGCCGTCGATGTACACACCGTCGGTCGACGTCAGGCCGACCGTGCGGCCGGACATCTTGAGAATGTGTGCGAGCATGCGAGAGGTTGTCGTCTTGCCATTCGTGCCGGTCACAGCCGCGATCGGAATACGACTTGGCGAATCGGGCGGGAACAGCATTTCGACCACGGGGCCGGCAACGTCACGCGGCGTGCCTTCACTCGGCGCCACGTGCATCCGGAAACCGGGGCCGGCGTTCACTTCGCAAATACCGCCGCCCGCGTCGCGATACGACTCGGTAATATCCTTGGTCAGGAAATCGACGCCACCGATATCGAGGTCTATCGCCTTGATGGCACGAATGGCCATTTCGCGGTTGTCAGGATGAATGATGTCCGTTACGTCGATCGAGGTACCGCCTGTAGACAGGTTTGCCGTAGAGCGGAGGTACACGACCTCATTTTCCGGCGGCACGGTAGTCCGGTCATAACCGAGCTTTTCCAGCAGGCGGTCGGCCTGGTGATCGAACTCGAGACGCGTGAGGACTTTCTCATGCCCGACACCGCGACGCGGATCCTGGTTAACGCTAGCGACGAGTTCTTCAAGCGTGTGTTTGCCGTCGCCGACCACATGCCCGGGCACGCGTTTTGCCGCGGCAACAAGCTCTCCGTTAACGACGAGCAGCCGATGATCATAGCCTTCGATGTAGCTCTCAACGACAATCGTGGGTCCGTGTTCGCGCGCGCTTTTCAAAACCAACTTCAACTTCTTCCGGTGTACGCAGGTTGATAGCGACACCGCGTCCGTGATTGCCCGCCAGCGGCTTGAGAACAACCGGGTAGCCAATGCGTTCCGCTGCGCGCACTGCGTCAGGTGAAGTCCGGACCAGCAACTGCTTGGGTACCGGCAGACCCAGGTCCCGCAGGATTTCGTTCGTCTCTTCCTTGTCGGAGGCCAGTTCTACCGCAATATTGCTGGTGCGGCTGGTCGTCGTTGCCTGAATGCGCTGCTGGTAGCGACCGTGCCCGAACTGGACCAGGCTGTATCGGTTCAACCGCAGCCACGGGATGTTGCGCTCCTCGGCAGCTCGTACAAGGGAGGCAGTACTCGGTCCGAATTCCTTACGCTGCGCATAACGAATGAAACGATCACGCTCGGTCGCGAAGTCCCATTCAGCGCCCGGAGAGCCTTCGAATTTGAGTTTGTCGGGCAGCAGGCTGCCAATGAATTGCAGCGCCAGCCTGCTGGCCTGTCTGCCGACATCGGCGTCTTTGAACTGGAACACCATGTTGTAAAAACCGGGGCGTCCGTCGATAGAACGCGTGCGACCGAACGTCACGTCGGAACCGGCAACGACCTGCAGCTCAATGGCCACATGCTCCATGACATGTCCCAGCCAGGTGCCCTCGCCCTCACGCAGGCGACGCACAAAGCCGCCGGGTTCCTTGTAGGAACAACCATGCTGATGCAGGCCCGGCAATTGCTCGAGCATCGGACCGAGAAAGTCCTCGCCCAGTCTTACCGTCGGCCAGTGCTCCAGCTCGCCAAGATCCAGCACATGGCGAATAACGGGAAACAGAGCGAATACATTGGGCCCGACGTAGACATTGGTACTCTCAATTCTCATAGCGCTTGCCTGTTCTTGTTGAGGTTATTCGGCAAATGCGTCACGAGACGCGATTTCGAAGCGCCCACCTGCAACCAGGATGTGCAGCTTGATGCCGATCAGGCTCACAGGCTCGCCACGGCGGGCCTTGTCCATAGAAGAATACTTCAGATCGCTGGGGTCTATCAGCGTAATTCCGCCACTGCCGACCACTTCCAGCTCATCGCCCGGCTTGATAAACGCCGCGGTGTCCTCATCGAGACCCAGGCCGACAGCGAACGGATT
Organism: uncultured Gammaproteobacteria bacterium; assembly: GCA_963722775.1. Classification (GTDB taxonomy): domain Bacteria; phylum Pseudomonadota; class Gammaproteobacteria; order Steroidobacterales; family Woeseiaceae; genus UBA1847. Next base: position 41,960 of record CAVROF010000014.1, on the reverse strand, counting down.
GTAGGCCAACGCCGTTAGCAGGCGACCGAGACGGTCACGTTGGCGGAAATGCTGGTCGATGATAAACGAGTTGGTCAGACCGAGACCGGGCGCCATGTTGACCATGTCCGGACTCGGTGTGCTGCCTTCCTTGCCGCCCGCGATCATGTGCTCCGGCATGAATGCGGCACCTGCGGACGTACCGGCCACATGCATACCTTCGGCGTGACGACGACGAATCGCCTGCGCGATGGCTGTACCACCGAGCGTCGTCGAGAGGCGCAGCTGATTGCCGCCCGTCATGAAGACGCCATCGCATTTGTCGATGTAGCTGAGATCCTCATCGGACTGGCAGTCCTCACGCGTCACGAAATGCAGCACCTTGGCGTGCTTGACGCCGAGTTTGCGGAACAGCTTCTCGTAATTGCGGCCCGTATCCTCCAGCTCGGAGGCGGTGGGGATAATGCCGATACGTGAATCCTTGCCGCCACATACGTCCACGAAACGATCCAGGATTTCAGGGTTATTCAGTTTTTCTTCGGCGCCGCCGATCGGGATGATGTAGCCGCGTTCGGTGCCATGGATATCGTCTGCAGGACTCATGAAATACTCTGGGAAGGCATAGAGCCAAAAAGGGCGAGTATTTTACACAAGAAACGGACAATCACTGCCCCTTATGCTGCAAAATACCGCCCGTGAATGAAACAAACTTACCGCTGGGTCGGGAAACCGACTATCCGCACACGTACGCGCCGGAGGTACTGTGCCCGATCTCTCGCGCCGACAGCCGGGCCGGCCTCGGTCTGGGCGACACGCTGCCGTTCTCGGGGGTCGATATCTGGAACGCCTGGGATATGACCTGGCTGGGTCCAAACGGACAGCCCAGGGTCGCCACCGCCGAGATTCGAGTGCCGGCCGAATCTCCCAACATCGTCGAGTCCAAGTCACTGAAGCTCTACCTCGGCTCGTTTGCGATGAGTTCATTCGACGATGTAACCGCGGTTGCCGAGTGCATAGAGCGCGATCTGGCAGCCTGTGCAGGCGCCCCAATCAAGGTCGCCGTCATGCCCGTATCGGACACGGAATCTCGGAGCGTGGCGCGCCTCGCAGGGATCTGTATCGACGACCTGGATGCCAGCTGTTCAGACTGGGCCGTTAATGCCGAACTGCTGCGCTCAGAGGCGTCAGAAACAGTGCGTGAGGACCTGCACACGCATCTGCTGCGCAGCCTGTGCCCGGTAACGGCGCAGCCGGATATCGGCAGCCTGCAAATCAGCTACCGGGGACCAAAGATCGACCGCGTGGGATTGCTTCGTTACGTCGTGTCATTTCGAGAGCACAACGATTTCCACGAAGCCTGTATCGAACGCATGTTCGTCGATCTCATGAGTCGCTGCGGCTGCGAGGAGTTGACTGTGCAGGCACGCTATCAGCGCCGGGGAGGCATCGATATCAACCCCATTCGCAGCAACGCCGGGGAAAGGCCTCTCAATCTCAGGCTCTGGCGACAGTAGGTCAGCCGCTAGTTACCCAGGTCTTCTTTCGAAATCTCATGGCCCCAGTCCTGCTTGGCGCTGAGGTAGCGGCGATTGCTCTCGGTGACGCCAGACACATGCTTGACGCGCGTAATACCGCTTACACCGAAATCGCCAAGATCGTTCACCTTCTTCGGGTTGTTGGTCAACAGGCGAAACGGCTTGGGGCCGACGAAATACTTGAGCAGTGATGCCGCGTCACTAAAGTCGCGGGAGTCATCGGGCAGGCCGAGGGAGCGATTCGCTTCATAGGTATCTTCTCCGGCATCCTGCAGGAGGTAGGTTGCAGCCTTGGCCCACAGCCCGATGCCCCGCCCTTCGTGGCCCGCCATGTACACGAGCATGCCCCCTTCGTCATCGTTCTTGATGCGCTCGAGGGCCGTCTGCATCTGGGGACCGCATTCGCAGCGCTGCGATCCAAAGACATCCCCCGTCAGGCAACTCGAGTGGACGCGGACGAGCGGGTTTTTCCAGGTCGACGGATCGCCAACCACCATGACGCTGTTGACGGCCATATAGGATGCCAGCGTTGCGAATGACTGCTGTCCTTGCTGGGCACGCAGGTCATCCGCCAGTTCCTCGATCTTGCCAAGTTCGGTATTGCGCACGCAGGCGAACCAGTGCACGTCAACCTGCAGATCACCCAGGTCAAGTGGCAGCGGGATGGGACCGAGGACACTGATCGTAGAGCCATGCGGCGGTGCTTTGCCGGGCTCGATACGGGCCCCATCCCGGTCGATCTGGAACAGGGTGCCCTTCGCGGTCAGCCGCTCGCGGACTGAGGGGTCGATATAGGTGAACATGCCGCGGATTATGCCGATTTCGGCAGAATTTGCGATGCCTGTCACTTGCTGACTTCCTGGTCATTAAGTATACTTACTGACCGCTGAGTCATTAAATACGTGATCCATGAGCAATCAACCCAAGTACCAGCGCAGAAAAGAGGACCGGCCACGGGAAATTGCCGACGCGGCATTCAAGATGTTTGCCGAGAAAGGCTACGCCGCCACACGCATCGACGATGTCGCCAAACGAGCCGGCGTCAGCAAGGGCCTGACCTATCTCTATTACAAGACGAAAGAAGATCTGTTCAAGGCCGTCGTAAAAAACGTCGTTGTCCGGCGCGTGGAGTCCCTGATCGGCAATGTCGAGTCGACCGAGTTGTCCTCTGAGGAGTTCCTGCGGGGTCCCCTGCTCGACTTCATGAAGCAAGTGCCGGGTTCGCCCATCGCCATTGTCATTCGCCTGCTTATCTCCGAAGGGCCGCGACACCCGGATCTGGTCAACTACTACTATGAGAATGTCGTCGCGCGGGGTTTGGGAGCGATTCGGCAATTTGTTGCGCGGGGCGTCGAGCGGGGCGAATTTCGCCGCGAAGCGCTCGACCACCAGCCGCACCTGTTTCTTGCTCCAATGATGCTATCGATGATCTGGCGACTGGTCTTCACGGACAAGCCGCTCGATACCGACCAGCTCATGGAGTCCCAAGTTGAATTACTGCTTGCCGAGATGAAAGCGTGAGCGGAGAAAACCGAATGAAGACAAAACTTACCGCACTTGTTGCGCTGACTCTGTTGGCGAGCTGCACGGCCGAAGAAAACCCCAACCTTGTCGTCGGCGAACTGGCTTCCGACCGCCACGAACTCACGGCCGAGGTCAGCGAGCCCATCCTGTCGATTGCGGTATCGGAGGGTGAGGTCGTCGTTACCGGGCAGGTATTGATTGAGCAGGACAGTACCCGTGCGACAGGACGCCTCGCAGAAGCCGAAGCCGCACTGGCGCAGCATCAGGCGCGCCTCGACGAACTTGTGCGCGGCCCGCGTTCTGAACAGATTACAGCGGCCCGGGCCAACGTCGAAGGTGCCACGCAGGAATTTGAATTCCAAAAGAGCGAACTCACGCGAATCAAGGAAGTCCACGCACGTGGCCTCGCGTCTCCCGACCTGCTCGATCGTGCCCGCGCAGCACTGGATGCGGCTGAAGCGAACCTGAAGCTGAGACTCGCACAACTCGAGGAACGACTGGCTGGCACAACGATTGAGGAACTCGCCCAGGCCGAACAGGCCGTCAAACAGGCAGCCGCCCGTCGGGATAACGCAATGATCGATGTTGAACGGCATACCTTACGGGCACCAGTAGATGGCATCGTCGATACACGCCTGTTCGAACTGGGCGAACGACCCGTGCCCGGGCAGCCCATGGTCATCATATTAAGCGGTACGCAACCCTATGCCCGGGTGTTTGTGCCAGAGCCTCTGCGGATCCGAATCGCTCCCGGGACCCGGGCCTTGATCTACATCGACGGGCTTGATCAGGCCGTCGACGGTCGCGTGCGGTGGGTCTCCAGCGAGGCGGCGTTTACTCCCTACTTCGCGCTCACAGAACGGGATCGCGGACGCTTGAGCTACGTCGCCAAAGTCGACATCGGCGAAACCCGCCAGCGCCTGCCAGATGGCGTGCCTGTCAACGTGGAATTCCTGATCGACTGAATGCGATGACCAGCGAATACGCCATTGAATCGCGCGGCCTGTCGAAACACTTCGGTGATCTCAAAGCCGTCAGCGAGCTGGACCTGAAGGTCCCGCGCGGGCAAATCTATGGCTTCCTGGGACCGAATGGCTCGGGCAAATCCACGACGATTCGCATGCTGTGCGGCTTGCTGACACCGACTGAGGGTTCAGCAATCGTGCTCGGCACGGAGATCCCGGGCAATGCGCGTTATCTGAAACCGAAGATCGGCTACATGACGCAGAAGTTCTCGCTGTTCGGCGACCTGACTGTGTTCGAAAACCTGCAGTTCATGGCGGAGATCTACTCCTTTCCCAAGGCCAGTCGTACCGCCCGTATCGATGAACTCCTGGAAAAATACGATCTGGTTGACCAGCGCCGGCAGCTGGCCGCCACGATGAGCGGCGGCCAGAAGCAGCGACTCGCCCTCGCCTGTGCCGTACTGCATCACCCGGAACTACTGCTGCTCGACGAACCGACAAGCGCCGTCGATCCGCAAAGCCGCCGCGACTTCTGGGCCAACCTGTTTCGCCTCGCCGAAGGCGGCACGACGATCCTGGTATCGACGCACTACATGGACGAAGCCGAACGCTGTCATCGGCTCGCCATTCTCGATCACGGCGTCAAGGTTGCGGACGGCACGCCGCAGCAACTGCAGGCCAACACGGGGATGCACATTATCGAGGTTTTGGCCGATGACCCTTACCGCGCCCAGGAGGCGCTCGATGATGGTGATGAGATTGCGAGCGTCACACAGCTCGGCATGCGCCTGCGGGTCCTCATCCCGGAGCAGGTCGAGGACCCTCTTGGCAAGGTTACTCGCCTGCTGGACGGCCACGGCGTGCAGGCGGAGATTGGGGTCACAACGGCATCCCTCGAGGATGTCTTCGTCGCAGTAACCATGGGGCCTGAGGGGCACGTCTCATGAAGTCACTCAACCGCCTGCTCGCGATCACGAAAAAAGAAGTACGGCAGCTTCTCCGCGACCGCCTGACTTTCGGCATGATTGTCGGAATACCGGTGATGCAGATGCTGCTCTTCGGCTACGCCATCAATACCGACGTGCGCAATCTCAGGACAGCAATCTCCGACCAGGCTGAAACGCACCTGTCCCGGCAATTCATAGCGGAGCTCAAGGAAACCCAGGTCGTCGATATCGTCGCTTACGTAGCGACACCCGCCGCACTCGAGGAGCACCTGCGCACGGGCGAGGTGTCTGTCGGCGTCGTTATTCCGGCCGACTTCGATCGGCGCGTTATCGATCCCGAGCGGCCCGCCGTGCATCTGCTCGTCGACGGCAGCGACCCCACGATCTCAAGCGTGGCGAGCCAGCTGCGCAACATGCCGATAGCGTTCGATACGAGCGCGGCTATACGCCGCAGCAATAACATCGAGGTGCGGCCCAGCTACAACCCGGAGCGTCGCACACCGGTCAACGTCATCCCTGGCCTGATGGGCATAATCCTGACCCTGACGATGATGCTGTTTACAGCCGTTGCCATCGTGCGCGAGCGCGAACGCGGCAATCTCGAGTTGTTGATCAATACGCCCGTCAGTTCGGCCGAGCTCATGATCGGCAAAGTCGTTCCTTACATTGTGATAGGCATGATTCAGCTCGCACTGATTCTGGTTGTGGGTGACGTGTTGTTCCAGGTACCCATGCGCGGCAGCGTGCTGGATCTCTACCTGGCCTCGGGCGCGTTCATCGCTGCCAACCTGGCGCTCGGTCTCGTAATTTCGACAGTGGCCAAAACCCAGTTCCAGGCCATGCAGATGACGTTTTTCGTATTGATGCCCTCGATTCTGCTATCGGGTTTCGTATTCCCGTTCGATGGCATGCCGAAATTCGCCCAATATCTGGGCGAAATACTCCCGGTGACCCATTATATCCGGCTGACGCGTGGCATCATGTTGCGCGACGCGGCGCTCATCGAGCTCTATCCCGAGCTGATCGCGCTGGGCGTCTTCACGCTCCTCGCAATGACAGGCGCGGCACTGCGCTTCACGAAACGGCTGGACTAGCCAAATGGCTCCCAATCTGGTCCAATCACCGCCCATGGCAGCCCAATCCTCACAAAAACCCACGGTCTTCATCGTCGATGACGATGCCGCAATACGTTTCGCCATGCAGGCGCTCATGGATTCAGTCAACCTGGACCACGAGATCTTTGCCTCCGGCGATGAATTTCTGGAAAAGATCTCGGAGCAACGCCCCGGATGCCTGGTGCTCGACATCCGCATGCCGGGACTCGGCGGACTGGAGTTGCAGGAAGAACTGATCAAGCGAGGCAATACGCTGCCGATCATCTTCATCACGGGTCACGGCGATGTCCCGATGGCGGTCGAAGCCATGCAGAAAGGCGCCGTTGATTTCATTCAGAAGCCATTTCGCGATCAGGAATTGCTCGATCGTATTCGCGAAGCACTCGCAACCGATGAGGAGCGTCGTGAGGAACAGCAGCATCATGCGGAAGTGGTCGAACGACTGCACCGGCTCACCAATCGCGAGCGCGAAGTATTCGACCTCGTTGTAACGGGTAAGCCCAACAAGGTCATCGCCTATGAACTAGGCGTCAGTCAGCGGACAGTAGAAATTCACCGTGCGCGTGTTATGGAGAAGATGCAGGCAAGGTCACTTGCGGACCTCGTCAAAATGCATATGACCGCCTGACAGCGGCCCGTTATGAATGCCGGCGCCGGTGTTCCCCAAACTCCGCGCAATCAATACACTCATGTGCGTACGGGTAGACTTCCAGTCGACCCGGTTTGATGGGCGTTCCGCACTCGACACAAATCCCATAGTCACCGGTTTCCAGCCGCTGCATTGCGGCCGAAATTTTCGCGAGTTCCTGACGTGCCTCATTACCCAGCGCGTCGACAACTTCATTGTCCTCGAACTGTTTTGCGCGCTCTTTGGAATCTGCTTCACAACCACGCCGCAGGTTCGCATTGATGCGTTCAAGGCGTGTTGTAAGTTCTGTTTTCTTGGTTTCGAGAACCTGTCGCAGCTCGTCGTTTCGGCCACCCGACATCCTGTCCTCCCGCAAAAAGTTTATGCCTTATTTTAAGCGTTCAGGCTACTCATTCGTAATTAGTAGATGCCCTTACCGATCCCATAAGTACTAACCGCTAGATCCTAAGCAACAGGGCGTATGGAATGCTCAGCGTCGGCGCGTATTCTCTGGGTGAGCCTGCGAATAGGCCCTTTTTCTGCGTCTGGTGCGACAATGAATGAAATCAAGAAGATTCTTGCCGTAGTCGACCCGACTGTGGCAGACCAACCAGCAGTACGTCGTGCTGCCTGGCTAGCAAAACATGGCGGTGCCGAGCTCGAGCTGCTCGTGTGCTACTACAATGAGTACCTCAGTGGCGATCGGCTGTTTGATTCGCCGTCGCTGGAAAAAGCGCGCGATGAGGTTATTCAAAATCACGAGAAGCATCTTGAGGCGCTGGCCGAACCACTGCGAAGCGACGGCATCGTGGTCAAAACCAGTGCTCTTTGGGATCACCCGCTTTACGAAGGCGTTGTTCGCCGGGCTATAGAGTCAGGAAGCGACCTTGTCGTAAAGGACACGCATCACCACTCGGCCGTCACACGTGCGCTCCTGACCAATACGGACTGGAATCTTATTCGCACGTGCCCGATACCGCTGTGGCTTGTGAAACCCCAGGACGTCGCGGCATCACCGGTGTTTGTTGCTGCCATCGATCCTATGCATCAGAACGATAAGCCAGCAGCCCTGGACGACGAAATCCTGCACGTAGCCAAAGACATTTCCGCCAAGGTGCACGGTGAAGTGCACGCATTTCATGCCTACGACCCGCGTATCGCAGTCGCTACGGCGACAGCCAATGCTTACATCCCGGTATCGCTGCCGTTCGACGAGATCGAACAGCAAATGCACGAGGATCACGCGAAGCGCTTTAAGGAAATCACTACCTTCCACAAAGTCGCCGATGACAATGCGCACCTGGTCGCCGGCCTGACCCATGAAGAATTACCGTTGATCGCTGAAAAGCTCAAAGCAGACGTCGTCGTAATGGGCGCCGTGGCGCGCAACCGCTGGAAACGCCTGTTCATTGGCGCAACAGCAGAGCGCACGCTGGAAGACCTGCCCTGTGATCTGCTGATCATTAAACCAGACTGGTTCCAGACACCGGTCGGCCTTGAGAACCACGAAGCCGCTTGATTCCTACCAGGATCTGAAACGGCCGAAGGGGACAGTCACCTTTTTACAGGGTGGCTGTCCCCTTTTTGCTTGGGTGACTGTCCCCTTTTTGCAGGAACACAAAAAAAACGGGGCCCGATTCAGAAAACCGGGCCCCGCTGTTACAGCTTCCTACTGCGCTCTAGTAGTCGACTGTGAACCTGGGTTCAAACGTCGTTGGGGGCTGACCAGCGCCGACTTTGACTAAATTAGTCGCGCTCGAACATAGGTAATAAGGCCTACCCCAGATTGGCTAACGACTGCCTCACCTGTGACACAATCCACCAGTGATGCTGTATCTCATTCTCAAATACGCGCACGTGCTGGCGGCTGTGACAACGATTTCAGGCTTCGTGCTGCGAGGCTACTGGATGCTGATCGAATCGGAAAAACTGCAGCATCCCGTCACGAGAGTTGCGCCGCACATTATTGATACGGTGTTTTTGCTGGCTGGCGTCGGGTTGATCTGGCTGCTGCGCCTCGAGCCGCTGCAGCAGCCCTGGTTGCTTGCAAAATTCACAGGCCTGATCGTCTATGTGCTGCTGGGCGCCGTCGCAATCAGGCGGGGTCCAACGAAACAGATACGGACGATTGCTCTTGCCGGAGCCGTCGCCGTCTTCGCCTATATCGTGGGGGTGGCCCTGACCAGGTCACCGCTCAGCTGGCTCAGCTTCTAGTCCTGCGGAACCCTGCCGGTTGCAACCGCGTGGCGCGCCGCTGACAGCAGGCGATTCGTATCGATCGGTTTGGACATCAGCGTGCAGTTATCGAGCAGGCGCGCATCCTTCACGATTTTCGAGGTATCGCCGCTGACGATGAATGCCGGAATCGACTCACCATAGTGCTCGCGAATAAGGCTGACCGCCTCGACCCCTGTGGAACCATCGAGCAGATGGAAGTCCGATATGAGCAGTGCGGGTGTCTCTCCGACGTGCTTCATGAGTGCGCGTGCCTCAGGCGCCGATGCCGCTGTGGCAACCTGGTAACCCTCAGCCTCGAGCAACAGACCCCAGGCATTCGCAACGTTCACGTCGTCTTCGATCAGGACTACCATTCCGGAAACCTTTTCGTGGACGCCCGTGTCGCCGGTCTCGTCCAACTCGGCCGTCATGGCTGAATCGTTTACGGCCGGTGTGGACACACTGAAACAGGAGCCCCGGCCTACATCGGACTCGACTTTAATGGTCAGCTTAAGAAGATCGGAGAGGCGCTTGACGATCGCAAGCCCGAGACCGAAACCCTCTTTGCTAGCGCCTCGCGTTTTCACCTGGTGGAACTCGCGAAAAATTTCGTCGAGTTCCTCTTCGGCGATGCCGATTCCTGTGTCAGTTACCCTGATGATGCAGTTGCCGCCCTGCTCGACGCATTCGAGGCGCACACCGCCCCTGTCGGTGTAGCGAATCGCGTTCGAGACCAGGTTCTGGATAACCTCAGCGAGCAGGTTCGGGTCGCTGTTGATAAGAGATGGACTGGCGGAGGACGAAAACTCGAGACCCGTGTGTTGAGCCTGCCGGGCGAATTCATCCGAAAGACGGTCGATCAAGCGTTTGATCGGGAACACCTCGAGTTCCGGTGTCACCGCACCGGCATCGAGCCGACTGATGTCCAGCAATGAGTTGAGCAGGTTGGTCATCGCTGTCAGCGAGTGCTCCTGGCTCTCGATCATTTGCAGCGCGCGCTCGTCGGTCACGGTGCGACGCAATGCGCCATTCAGCAGGCTCAATGCCTGCACCGGCTGACGCAGATCGTGGCTCGCCGCCGCGAGGAACGCACTGTTCGCCTTGTTCGCGCGCTCAGCGGCCTGCCGTGCAGCGATGATCTCGTCCTCCATGCGCTTGCGCTCGGTCACGTCACGAATAACGCTGGAAACAAAACGGCCACCACGTGATTGCACGGGGCTGAGACTGATTTCTACCGGGAACTCGCTACCGTCCCTTCGTCGTGCAAGAAGCGCGAGGCCGGCGCCCATCGGTCGGAGGCGTGGACTGGACTGAAAAGTCTGCCGATGCGCCTTGTGTCGCATATGCAGGCGGTCCGGTAACAGCATTTCAATCGTACGCCCGAGCATCTCCTCACGTGCGTAGCCGAACATCTCCTCTGCCTGGGCATTCACTATCGAAATCTTGCCTTGCTCGTCGATGATGACCATGGCATCCGGCGCCGAGTCGAGCAGATGCCGGAAATACGCTTCCGAGTCGTCCACGATATTGATTTGCCGGACTGTACTGGTGACCAGGAGACCATCGTCAGTCTCGATCGGGTTGAGTGCGATCTCACACCGGAACGTACTACCGTCCTTGCGACAGCCATAGAGTTCCAGACCCGATACCATCGGCCTGCCACGGGGCGATTCGTGATAGCCATCGCGCAGCGCGCGATGCCGATCCCGGTATTCCATTGGGATCAGGGCTTCAATCGGTTGCCCGGTCAGTCCGCCGCTCTCGTAGCCGAACAGTGCCTCGGCATGTTCGTTCGCAAGCCGAATTAGCCCGTCGCGATCGGTGATGATCGTCGCATCGGTCGACGTGTGCAGGATCTGGCCGACAATATCGGCCGACAGTGGAATTCTGTTCATCAGGTCTTCAAGCAAGGTTTTTCGATCCCGGGATTATAGACACACAAAGCCGCGAAGCTGGACATTTGTTGCGCCGTCTCGTCCATACGTATCCTCACCTATACGTATATTAGACTTCGCTTGATAGCCTGCCGAAGCTATACTGCCTCACTACAAAACCAAGAGCCGTATAACGGCCTGTTCGGCCCAAGCGTTACAGCTCGAAGATAATCCAATTCAAAACAGGGGTCCCACGTTGGACACAGCAGCTTCCTATAATGACAAGGTAGTCCGCCAGTTTTCGATCATGGTCGTGATCTGGGGAATTGTCGGAATGCTCGTCGGTGTTTTTATCGCCGCGCAGCTCATCTGGCCGCAGCTCAACTTTGATCTGCCCTTCCTGACCTACAGCCGCCTGCGGCCACTGCATACCAACGCGGTGATTTTCGCCTTCGGCGGATCAGCGCTCTTCGCAACGTCCTACTACGTCGTACAGCGCACGTGCCACGTCCGGCTCGCGTTCGACAAGCTGGCCGCGTTTACGTTCTGGGGCTGGCAGGTCGTCATCCTGCTCGCAGCGATCACGCTGCCGCTGGGCATCACACAGAGTAAGGAATATGCGGAACTGGAATGGCCGATCGACCTGTTGATCACGGTTGTCTGGGTGTCCTACGCCATTGTGTTTTTTGCCACCATCGCCAAGCGCCGCATCAAGCACATTTATGTGGCTAACTGGTTCTACGGCGCCTTCATCATTACCGTTGCCGTTCTGCACATCTTCAACAACCTGTCGATCCCGGTCTCACTAACCAAGTCGTACAGCCTGTATTCAGGCGTCGTCGACGGCATGATGCAATGGTGGTATGGCCACAATGCCGTAGGCTTTTTCCTGACGGCCGGCTTCCTCGGCATGATGTATTACTTCGTGCCCAAACAGGCCGGACGTCCGGTGTACTCATACAGGCTATCGGTTGTCCATTTCTGGTCGCTGATCGCCGTCTACATGTGGGCTGGCCCGCATCACTTGCACTACACGTCATCTGCCGGACTGGGCACAGACACTCGGCGTGGTGTTCTCGATTATCCTGCTGGCGCCCAGCTGGGGCGGCATGATCAACGGCATGATGACGCTATCGGGCGCCTGGCATAAGCTGCGCTCGGACCCGATCCTGAAATTCATGATCGTCGCCCTGTCCTTCTATGGCATGTCGACCTTCGAAGGCCCGATGATGTCAATCAAGACCGTCAACGCGCTGTCTCACTACACGAACTGGACGATCGGTCACGTGCATTCCGGTGCGCTGGGCTGGGTCGCCATGATGACGATCGGCTCGATCTACTCACTGCTGCCGCGCCTCTACAACCGCGAGAGCATGTACTCGATCAAACTCATCGATGTACATTTCTGGACATCGACAATTGGCGTCGTCCTGTACGCGGTCTCCATGTGGATTGCCGGCGTGACCGAAGGCCTGATGTGGCGCGCCGTGAACAGCGACGGCACGTTGACCTACTCGTTCGTCGAATCGCTCAAGGCGGTAGAGCCCTATCACTACTTCCGACTGCTCGGCGGGCTGATCTTCTTCTCGGGCATGATCATCATGGCTTACAACGTCTGGAAGACGGTAAGCGACAAGAAGCCGGTACCCGTCGCGGTACTGGACCCGGCGTAACAGGAGAGCTGATAAATGCGCCACGACACAATTGAAAAGAGTCTGAGCCTGATGATGGTACTGATCGTTGTTGCGATCAGTATCGGCGGGCTGATCGAAATCGTCCCGCTCATGATGAGCTCGGACACCACCGAACCGGATGAGGGCATCAGCGTCTACAGTCCGCTGCGCCTCGCGGGCCGCGACGTCTACGTCCGCGAAGGCTGCTACAACTGTCATTCGCAAATGATTCGCCCGTTCCGGTCGGAAACGGAGCGTTACGGTCCGTTTACGACGGCCGGCGAGACGGTCTACGACCGCCCGTTCCAGTTTGGTTCCAAGCGCACAGGCCCGGACCTTGCACGCGTCGGCGGCCGCTACTCGGATGACTGGCAACGCCTGCACCTGATGGATCCGCGCGCACTGGTACCTGAATCCAACATGCCAGGTTACCCCTGGCTGGCGGACAACCTGGTCGATCCGGAGTTGATAACAACCAAGCTGAAAGCACTGCAGTTCATTGGCGACCCGTACACCGACGAGCAAATCGCCGGCGCTGCTGCTGCAGTGGAAGGCCGCAGTGAACTGGATGCCCTGGTTGCCTATCTGCAAGAACTCGGCACCAATCGCAAGAACCGCAGGTAAGCCGCATGGATATTAACGACGTACGCGGCATCCTGACAGCCATCATCTTCTTTGCCTTCATCGGCATCTGGGTGTGGGCCTGGAGCAGTCGTCGTAAGAAGGACTTCGAGGCTTCCGCGGCACTGCCTTTGGAAGAAGACACTTACATTACTACTATCACTACTGACAAGCGGGAGAACATCTGATGCCTGCATTCTGGCACTGGTTCGTTGCTGCTGGCACGATCGTTTTCACAATTTGGTGTATCTGGCTGATCACTTGGTCGGCTAAGCAGGGACCGCAAAATGTCGCCGACGATGACCTCGTCGGCCACAAGTGGGACGGTGACATCGAGGAGTGGAACAAACCGGCTCCGAAATGGTGGCTCTACCTGTACTTCATCACCATCGCCTGGGCCATTGGTTACATGATCGCCTACCCGAGCCTTGGCAACTACAAGGGCATGCTGGGCTGGTCGCAGGAAGGCCAGTACGAAGCAGAAATGCAGGCGGCCTCCGAAAAGTATGAGCCGATCTACGAGAAGTTCGCGGCTATGGAATTCGTCGAGTTGTCACAGAACGCCGAAGCGCAGGCGCTCGGCAAGAGCCTGTTTGCGAGCTACTGCACGACCTGTCACGGCTCGGACGCACGCGGCGCAGCTGGCTATCCAAACCTGACAGACGCCGACTGGCAGTGGGGCAACACAGAAGCTGAATTGCTGACGACGATCGGCAACGGTCGCATGGCCGCCATGCCAGTACTCGCCCCCGCCCTCGGTGGTGACGCAGGCATCGACAACATGGTCAAGTACGTTCAGAGCCTCTCGGGCGGCGAAGCTGATGCCGGGGCGATGAGTGCGCAGCCAATGTTTATGGCTCTCTGCAGCGCCTGTCATGGCCCCGACGGTAAGGGCAACAAGATCTTTGGTGCGCCCAACCTGACGGACCAAGTCTGGTTGTACGGCGGTTCGACAGAGACGATTCGCGAAACGATCGTGAACGGTCGTAACGGCCAGATGCCAGCTCACGGGGACCTGTTCGGTGAGAATCGTACGAAGATTCTTGCGGCGTACATCTACAGCCTGTCCCCATAGCGGACTTTAGAGAGTGATCAGCGAAGAGTATCGAGGTGCCAAGCAATGGAGCCGCGACAAGCAGGCGGTTTTCACGGTCGTCTGGATTTCATTCCTGTCGGCCGCCATTGGCACCATGGTGTTCTTCGCATTGTTCGACCCGGTTGATCTGTTCGGTATTTTCGATGAAGACCTCGATATAGGTCGGGATGCTGGCTATGCCGTAGGGTTCTTCTTTTTCTGGATCCTGTGTGCGCTTTGCTCCAGCGTCACCGCCTATCTCGTTCGGACCGCACCGACGCGGGACGCCAAGCACCGCGACCAATGAACAAACCGCAAAGCGCCTCGATGTACGAGAGCGAGAAAAAAATCTACCCACGCGAGATCGGCGGGCGGTTTGCCAACCTGAGCAATCTCGCTACGATTGTTCTCCTTGGCCTTTTTTACGCCGTCCCCTGGTTCAACTGGGACGAGCGCCAGGCCGTTCTGTTCGATCTGCCGGCACGTAAGTTTCACCTGATCGGCCTGACACTCTGGCCGCAGGATTTCCCCTACCTGGCCATGCTGCTGATAATCCTTGCGCTGTCGCTGTTTTTCTTCACAGCGCTCGCGGGGCGCCTGTGGTGTGGCTTCGCCTGCCCACAGACTGTCTGGACCGAAATTTTCATCTGGATGGAGCAGTGGACCGAGGGAACGCGCTCGCAACGCATGAAACTCGACAAGGCACCCTGGTCCTGGAACAAGCTGCGCCGCAAGGGTTCGAAGCAGTTCCTGTGGATTACCTTCTCGATGTGGACGGGCTTTACGTTCATCGGGTACTTCACCCCGGTCCGCGAACTCGGCGCTGAGTTCCTCGCCCTGAACGTGGGCGGCTGGACCCTCTTCTGGGGGCTGTTCTACGGCTTCGCAACCTACGGCAATGCCGGCTACATGCGCGAGCAGGTCTGCAAGTACATGTGCCCCTACGCGCGTTTCCAGAGCGCAATGTTTGACAAGGACACGTTGATCATCTCCTACGATGAAAAACGTGGCGAACCACGTGGTGGACGCAAACGTTCTGTGGATCACAAGGAAGCCGGACTCGGTGACTGCATAGACTGCCAGTTGTGCGTACAGGTGTGTCCGACCGGCATCGACATTCGCGAAGGCCTGCAGTACGAGTGCATCGCCTGCGCCGCATGTATCGATGCCTGCGATTCGATCATGGACAAGATGGACTATCCGCGTGGACTGGTTCGGTATACGACTGAACACGCGTTACACAATGAAGGCACGCGCGTACTGCGGCCACGCATGTTCGTCTACGCCACGATTCTGCTGATTCTGATCGCGGGACTTACGACATCCATGGCGACACGTACCCCGATCATTCTCGACGTGATTCGTGATCGCAACGCGCTGTACCGCGAGCTGCCGAATGACATGATCGAGAACTCCTACACGCTCAAGGTCGTTAACCAGAATAACCTGGCACGTACGTTTGCGCTGTCAGTAGCGGGCGTCGAAGGCCTCTCGCTCGATGGCGTCAGCAACACGATAACCGTCGACGGTGGTGGCGTTCTCTCGCTCCCGGTACGCGCACGCGCCCACCGGGACAACGCCTATGGCATCATGACGATCCAGTTTACTGTGAAGGCAATCGATGACGAGGATGTAGCGGTGGCAGAAGACAGTCGCTTCCTCGGCCCGACGCCGTAGATACACACCATGGAACGTGAAGACACCAAGCCCTGGTACCGGCAGTTCTGGCCGTGGTTCATCATCGCGCTGCCCGCCTCAGCGGTGGTGGCGGGCCTGACAACGCTATGGATTGCCATGCAGACGACCGACTCGCTGGTGGTGGCCGCCGACGATGGCGTCAGAAACGCCACCGACCGCCACCTGCTGGCCGAGCGACTGGCCGCAGAGCTCGACGTTGCCGCACTCATAGAAATCGACCCGGAGACGCGCATCGTATCCGCGGTCGTCCGGTCCCGCGATCTTGACGATCTGCCGGCGACGCTCGACTTCGAACTGTCGCACCCCGCATTCGCAGATCGCGATCAGCACGTCACCCTGAGCAGGGCAATGGACGACAGCGATGGCAACCCGGTCTGGGTCGGCCACTTCCTCTCAATTCCGTCCGGCCGCTTCTATGCCGTCCTGAAAGCCGGTGATGACTGGCGGGTCTCGGCAGAGTGGCAGGGTGAGACCAGCCTGATGCTCCGAGCTGGCGGCGCCGGCGATGACGACGGGCGCTGACACCTGTTTCCACTGCGCGCTGCCCGTCCCCGCCGCCTGCAAACTGACTGTAGAGATCGAGGGCGCGCAGCGGCCCGTCTGTTGTCCCGGATGCAAAGCCGTCGCTGAACTGATTCGCGACACCGGCATGTCCCGGTATTACGATCTCCGCGACGCACCTGACCCTGGTATCGGCCGCCCGCCCGAAGAAGCCGCTGAATGGGGCGTGTTCGACAGCACCGACATGCTCGAAGCCTTCACCGAGCGTGATGGAGATATGCGCGAAGCAACAATTTATGTCGGCGGCATGTACTGCTCGGCGTGTAGCTGGCTGATTGAAACCACGTTGAGTAAGCAGCCGGGTATCTCGTCGGCCGAAGTGAATCCGATCACGCATCGTCTGCGCCTGCGGTTCCCAGGCGAGAACGCGAAGCTCTCAAGCCACCTGGCGACGCTCGCGAACCTCGGTTATCAGCCGCAGCCCCTGTCGCCCGAAAGCGCCACGCGCCCCGAGGTGACGGAGCAGCGCACGGCACTCAAGCGCCTGCTCGTCGCGTCGCTCGGCATGATGCAGGTCATGATGTTCGCGGTCGGACTGTATGCAATGGATTTCCAGGGCATCGATGCGGATATGCAGCATTTTCTGCGACTCGTCAGCTTCTTCGTCACGACGCCCGTGGTTTTCTATGCGGCCAGGCCATTCTTCACGAGCGCCTGGAGAGGCGTTGTTGCTCGCAGGCCCGGCATGGACCTGCCTGTCTCAATTGCCGTCGGTTCCGCCTACGTCGCCTCCATCTACGCAACATTCACGCGGGGTGAGGCAGTCTGGTTCGACTCGGTAACCATGTTTGTGTTCTTCCTGACGCTGGGACGGTTCCTTGAGATGCGTGCCCGGCATCGCTCGATCGATCGCAGCGCCGCGCTGTCATCCCTGCTGCCGAATACAGCAACACGTATTGATGGTGATGCGCACGTGGTCGTACCAGTGAATCAGCTCTATGCAGGTGACCGGGTGCTGATTCGTGCCGGCGACCCGATCCCGGCCGACGGGGTTCTCGACTCAGGAACAACCAGTGTCGACGAATCGCTGCTGACGGGCGAAGCAAGACCACAACTCAAGGCGAAGGGTGATGAGCTCTCGGCCGGCAGCGTCAATCTGGATGGCCTGATCGAGATGACGGTGACCCAGACCGGCAGCGACACAACGCTGGGCACGATCAGCCGCCTGAGCGAGCGAGCACGCTACGCGAGACCGGCATTCGTCACACTCGCAGACAGAATCGCCAGCTACATCGTGATCGCACTCCTGATCGTGGCCGCAGCCGTCGCCACGTTCTGGTATTTCGCCGACCCGGACCGGGCATTCGTGATTACGCTGTCCGTGCTGGTCGTCACCTGTCCCTGTGCGCTCGCGCTCGCCACGCCCGCCGCGTTCGCCGCTGCAGGCAGCCGCCTGTCCCAACTGCGCCTGCTGGTCACAAACGGCAACGCTATCGAGTCGCTGTCGCGAGTGACGCTCGCCATGTTTGACAAGACTGGCACGCTGACGATTGGTGAGCCGCGCATCGCAGCCGTGTTCGTGATCGACAATGCGTTCACCGAAAAAGACTGCAGGCTGATTGCCGCAGCGCTCGAACATGCGTCAACGCATCCGCTAGCACGAGCGTTTGCGATGCAGGAGGCGTTGCCAGTGGTGTCATCGTCGCACATCGTCGTGGGCCAGGGTGTCAGCGGAAAGATCGACGGGCGCGAGTGGCGCATCGGCAATGCGGAGTTTGTCGGGGGTGGCGTCGCGGCTGACGATAGCACCACGACCCACGTATTCCTCGGCGTCGAGGGCAATGCCATTGCCTGGTTCGATATCGAGGACGAACTGCGTCCAGATGCGAAGCAGACACTGAACGACCTGCGCCAGCTTGGCCTGAAAACGTCTCTGGTGAGTGGTGACAACAAGGTCGCGGTCGAGAACGTCGCAAAGGCGCTGGATATTCGCGACACACATTACGAATGCACCCCCGAGGACAAGCTCGCCATTATCGAAGCAGCGCAACAGGCCGGAGAACGTGTTGTCATGATCGGTGACGGCATCAACGACGCGCCGGTGCTGGCCGGTGCCGATACGTCGGTCGCGCCCGCACACGGTGCCCTGCTCGCCCAGACCAGTGCCGATGTCATCATGCTCGGTGACTCGCTGACACCCCTGACGAC
Organism: uncultured Gammaproteobacteria bacterium; assembly: GCA_963722775.1. Lineage (GTDB taxonomy): Bacteria > Pseudomonadota > Gammaproteobacteria > Steroidobacterales > Woeseiaceae > UBA1847. Next base: position 23,400 of record CAVROF010000014.1, on the reverse strand, counting down.
GGCAATAGAGATGTCACGCAAGACCATGCGTATCGTGCGCCAGAATCTCGCGTGGGCGATCGTTTACAATGCACTGGCCCTGCCACTGGCCGCCGCAGGATTTGTACCGCCCTGGCTGGCAGCCATCGGCATGAGCGCGAGCTCGCTCGTCGTCGTGCTGAACGCACTGCGCCTCAACCGGTTCGAATAAGCCATGTCCATACTCTACGTTCTGATTCCCCTGGCACTCATACTGCTCGGTTTCGCCGTCTGGGCGTTCTTCTGGGCTGTTGGCAGCGGACAATTTGATGATCTCGATACGCCTGCTGTCCGCATCATCATGGACGACGATTCAAAGCCGGATGAAGACGATCAGCCATGACCGACCTGTTGCCAATACTGACGACCGCTTTCGTTACGGGTCTGCTGGGAAGCGCACACTGTTTCGGAATGTGTGGCGGCATCTCGGGACTGTTCGCCGTTAACGTCAACGTGGCGTCGCTCAAGACCCAGTTCCCGAAGGCCATTACATACAACGCCGGTCGCGTTCTGAGCTACGCGATTCTCGGTGCGGCCGTCGCCGTGCTTGGCAAGACCCTTGTATCGAGCATTCCCAACATCGCGGCACCCGTTCGTTTGGCGAGCGGTGTATTAATCATACTCGTGGGGCTGCAACTCGCATTTGGCTGGCACATTCTCGCGCCACTGGAAAGCGCCGGAGCGAAAATCTGGAATCGCATCGCGCCGGCGGCCAAAGGGCTGGTACCCGTCGAATCACTCGTCCAGGCGCTCGGCCTTGGACTGATCTGGGGATGGCTGCCCTGCGGCCTGGTCTACAGCGTGCTGCTACTGGCCGCGACAACGGCGGAACCGACGAGCGGCGGACTCGTGATGATCGCCTTTGGTCTTGGAACCATGCCTGCGATGATTGCCACCGGCATCAGCGCATCAAAACTCGCCCAATTTATGAGCGGCAAGCGGCTTGGCGCCGGCCTGCTTATTGTCTTGCTGGGCCTGGCAACGATCGCCATGCCGGTGATGAAGTTCACGAGTTCGGACGGGCAGATGGACCACAGCCAACACGGTGGCATGCTGCAAGACGAGTAGCGCTGAGGGGCCGCTAAGCAACTAGCGCCCGCCGTTTAGAGCAAATACTGTCGGCAGGCTTTACAGATAATGGCCTGCCCTACAATCGTGCGCCGCTAAGGTCCTGAAATAGAAAGGATTATTAATGTGGTATAAATTTTGCAATTACTTAAGTGAATTAATGATTTGCCTGATTTGGGGTTAGACCAATGACAAGAACACGAAGCACATATCTGGCCATACTGGCTGTCCTGCTGTCACCGATGGCGGCGAATGCTGATCTAATAAGCATTTCTTACGACACGGGTGGCGGCGTATTGACCGCCGTTTTTGAAGGTGTCCTTCAAGCGGACAATGATACCTTCGTGGTGTCGGGTTTTAGCGGAACACCGCAACTCGACGGAGTCGATATACTTGATGTGCGTTTGTGGGCTCCCTCGAGGAATGGTTTGCTCCGGATCGTTCACTGGAGCTGGGTCCGCGATTTTGACGATTAGCGGCACATTCTTAGACCTATTAGTTTGTACGGTTGATACGTGTGCATGGGATTTCTATTCTCCGTAGGAGATAACTAAATATCGGCTACCTTCAGGCAGGAGGATTTGGCATTGAGCGGTGCTTTTGTCGTCGAGAATTGGAGTGCAACCGTTTCCGTTCCCGAACCCGGCACTCTTGCTCTACTAGGCCTCGGGCTATTTGGTATGGGATTGGCAAGGCGCAGGAAAGCCTGAATCAACCCCAACAGTTAACGAAAGACCCGTCCTAGTGACGGGTTTTTTGTTTATGGGTAAGAGCAGCCACTTCGCTACTACCGCTCAGACTCTAGCCGCTGCTCGAGCCAGCCCAACGCCGACTCCGCGTAGAACGTACAGGCGAGACTGTTGACGAAGGGGTTACCGTCGTCGCGCCTTTCCAGCTTGTCGTACATGCCGAAGAAGAACGGATGCGGCGACAGGAGGATGTCGCAGGGGAGATCGGCAATCCTGCCGGCACTTTCCACCATGCGCTGTGCCGCGCCACTGGCCGCGAACGAAAAGCCCTCACTGGACACCGCGGTCAGGCTGTCTGCGTACACGACATTCAGGCAGGTATTCAGCGCGCAGGACTCCCAGGTCCACGTGACGCTGCCCTGTGTATGACCCGGCGTGTAGTTCGCTTTTACATTCACGGAACCGACCGACACAAACTCACCGTCACCAATCGCGGTCACGTTCTCAACCGCCGGAAAACTCCCCTCGTCCGTGTCGGCAACATACTGTGGGTCGTCGGCTCCCAGGCGACCACTGCTTAGCGTAACGGCGCCTGCTTCGCTCGAAAAAACGTTTGCGCGGGTCATCCGCTGCAATGCAGCGACGCCACCAGCGTGGTCGAAGTGCGGATGTGAAACGAGAATCGCCTTGATGTTCAGCGGATCGAAACCCATCGCACGTATGCTCGCGTCTATGCGCGCTGCCGACTGAGGCAGCCCACCGTCGATGAGAATCAAACCGTCATCGGTCTCGATCAGTATCGACGACAAGCCGTCCGTTCCGACGTACCACGTATTCCCGTGCACGCGAAATGGCTCCTGCGGCTCGTTCCATTCGTCACATCGTTCGCACTCGTAACGAGCATCGGGTTCCAGTTCGCGTGGCCCGCAGGCAGCCAGGAGGACGGTAAGCAGCAAGAAGATAGTAATTCGATTCACAGGAATGCCCGGAAAGAGAGTCGGAGTGACGCAACGATAAGAAACGCGCCGAACAGCATGTTCAGACGCTTGGCCGAAAACGCATGAGCGAGCTTTGCGCCCAGTGGTGCGGCGAGTACGGTCGCCGGGGCGATACAGGCAAAGCCGATCAGGCTGACATAGCCGAGGCTTGCCGCTGGAATGCGCGGGTCGCCCCAGCCCGCGATGCGCGAATCCGAGCATGCCCGGAACGCTGATGACGAGCCCAAACAAAGCCGCCGTGCCGACGGCGCGATGGATCGGCTCGTTGAACAAGGTCAGGGTCATCACGGAAAATGTGCCTCCACCGATGCCCATCATGCTGGAAAGGCAGCCGATAGCCGTCGGAATGACAGCAACCAGCGGGCCTCGCGGAACTTCCTTTGTCAGGTTGCGGCTCTCCGGGAAGAACAGCATCTTGATCGCAACCATGAACGCCAGGCTCGCGAACACAATCGCAAGTACACGGCTGTGCACCATCGACGCGATCCAGGCACCCAGCAATGCACCGATCAGGACGAATATGGCCCAGCGCTTCACGATCTCGACGTCAACGGACTGCCGTTGGTGATGTGCGCGGGCTGACGAGATCGATGTAGGAATAATTGTGGCGAGGGAGGTGCCGACAGCCACATGCATGCGAATAGCCGGATCGACACCGGCAAAGCCGAGCGCCGTTTCAAGCACCGGCACAATGACGATGCCTCCGCCAATGCCGAACAGGCCTGCGAGTACACCGGCGACCAGCCCGGTCGCGAGCATCGCAACGCCAAGAATGAGCCATTGCTCCATGATCAGGTGTCAGCCGGTCAGCCGCCGAGTCGTTCGGCGTGAAACCTCAGGTGCTCCTCGATAAAAGTCGAGATGAAATAGTAGCCATGGTCGTAACCTTCGTGAATGCGAAGATCGAGTGGCAGGCCACTTTCCTTGCAGGCGGCCTCCAGCAATTCCGGTCTGAGCTGTTCCACCAGGAAGGGATCATCCGCCCCCTGGTCGACGAGTATCCGATCGTAAGCGGTGACATCGCCTGAGCGTCGCGCGACTTCGCAGGCATCGTAGTCCTGCCAGGTCGATTGATCGTCACCCATGTAATACCCCAGCGCCTTCTGACCCCACGGGCTGTGCAACGTCGTGCAAATAGGTGCGAAGGCAGACAGCGACCTGAACATCTCCGGGTTGCGCAGGCCGATCGTCAGTGCCCCGTGCCCGCCCATCGAGTGGCCGGTCAGGCCATGACGGTCGGCATCGCCCGGGAAGTTGTCGAACACCAGTTGCTGCAACTCCTGGGTGATGTAGTCGTACATGCGATAGTGCTCGGACCACGGTTTCTGCGTTGCATTGAGATAAAAACCGGCGGCCAGGCCGAAATCGTAGTCGTCATCGGGATCGTCGGGTACGCCCTCGCCGCGCGGACTTGTGTCCGGCGACACGAGCATCACACCAAGCTGTGCCGCGACACGTTGCGCGCCACTTTTCACCATGAAATTTTCTTCGGTACAGGTCAGCCCCGACAGGAAGGTCACGACGGGCACTTTGCCACGCGCCGCCTGCGGTGGAACGAATACCGAGAACCGCATATCGCAGTTGTTGACGGCAGAGGCGTGGCGATAGAAGCCGATACGGCCCCCGAAACAGTTTGTTTCGCTTAGCGTTTCGATAGTCATAGCGGCCGATTATGGCCGAGAACTAGCGCTTCTGAAAGATCAGCGTCCCGTTCGTGCCACCGAAGCCAAAACTGTTGCTCATGGCTGTCCTGATATCGGCGTCCTCAATACACTGCGTCACGAGTGGCGTGCCAGCGGCTGCCTCATCGGGATCTTCGACATTGATCGACGGTGCAATGAAGTTGTGCTCCAGCATCAGCAGGCAATGAATGGCCTCCTGCACACCCGTCGCGCCCAGGGAATGACCGCACATGGACTTCGTCGAGCCATACTTCGGCATGTCGTCACCGAACAAGGTGCGCATGGCATCGATTTCCTGCACATCACCGACCGGCGTACTCGTGCCGTGCGTATTGATGTAGTCGATAGGGCCTTCAACCGTCGAACGCGCCAGCTCCATGCAGCGAACAGCACCTTCGCCCGACGGTGCAACCATATCGTAGCCATCGGAGTTCGCACCGTAGCCAACAAGTTCGGCATAGATCTTCGCGCCGCGCGCCTTGGCATGTTCAAGCTCCTCGACAACGACCATGCCGGCGCCCGATGAACTGACGAAACCATCACGGCCCGCGTCGTAGGGGCGCGACGCCTTGGTCGGGTCATCGTTGTACTGGGTCGACAAAGCGCCCATCGCGTCAAACAGGCCGGTGAGCGTCCAGTCTTCTTCTTCACCGCCACCCGCGAACACGATGTCCTGTTTGCCCAGGGCGATTTGCTCTGCCGCAGCGCCGATGCAATGCGCGCTGGTCGCGCAGGCGGACGTAATGGAGTAGTTAATGCCCTTGATCTTGAATGGCGTCGCAAGGCATGCGGCTACCGTGCTGCCCATTGTCTTGGTAACAGCATACGGGCCGATCTTGCGAACACCACGTGTACGCAGCGCATCAGCAGCCTTGACGATGTTGGCGCTGGACGCGCCGCCCGACCCGGCGATAAGTCCGGAGCGCACGTTGGATACATCGCTGTCTTCGAGGCCTGAGTCCGTAATAGCCTGCTGCATGGAGATGTAGGCATAGGCCGCGGCATCGCCCATGAATCGCAGAACCTTGCGATCAATGTGTTCTTTGAGGTCGATATGGCAGCTGCCGGAGATCTGGCTGCGCAGGCCCATCTCCTTGAACGTCTCGTTGGCAACGATGCCGGAGCGACCGTTGCGCAATGAGTCGACGATCTCTTCTTTTGTATTACCGATGCACGAGACTGCACCCAGCCCCGTTATAACCGCACGTCGCATACCTGCCCCTAGAAGTTGTCAGTCGATGTAAACAGGCCGACGCGCAGGTCGTCGGCCGTATAGATTTCGCGGCCATCGACGGACATGGTCCCGTCGGCTATTGCCATGTTCAGTTTGCGCGCGATGACGCGTTTGATGTCGATCTGGTAGGTGACCTTTTTGGCCGTCGGCAGAACCTGCCCGGTGAACTTCACCTTGCCGACACCCAGGGCCCGCCCGCGGCCCTCAAGGCCCTGCCAGACCAGATGAAAACCCACGAGCTGCCACATGGCATCGAGACCCAGGCAACCGGGCATGACCGGATCGCCTTCGAAGTGACACTCGAAGAACCAGAGGTCCGGATTGATATCGAGCTCGGCAATAATCTCGCCCTTTCCGTACTTACCGCCTTCATCGGAAATGCGCGCAATGCGGTCCAGCATGAGCATGTTGGGTTTCGGCAACCGACCGTTGGTCGGGCCGAACAACTCGCCATGACCGCTGGCGATCAGGTCGTCGTAATCGTAGGAATTTTGCCGTGCAGGCAGGTCGGCAGCTGCGTCTATATCTGTCATCCGACCAATTTTACTCCTGCACCCAGGCGCGGAGTTTTGAAATCGCGCCAATCGGAATCACGATTTGTCATAGTCCAGCAGGATCTCATCGCTCTGGGGCGTGCTCTGGCAGGCCAGCACGAAACCCTTCTCCACTTCCCAGGGTTCGAGTCCATAGTTCACCGCCATGGTGACGTCGCCTCTGCGCACATGCGTTCGGCAGGTCGCACAGACACCACCCTTGCACGAATACGGCAGCTCGATACCCTGCTCGGCAGCCGCATCGACGATGTTGCTGCCGGTGCGAGGCATCTTGAAGGACTTCTTGTGCCCGTCCATGATGACCGTCACCTGCACGGTCTCTTCGCTCTCGGACAGGGCAGTTTCAACAGGCTTCGTGCCACCCTTGCGAGGCGCTCCGAAGCGCTCGGCGTGCACCGTGTCAGCCGGCATGCCAAGCCCGACAAGGGCGTCGGTAACGTCGCCGATCATCGAGTCCGGGCCACATACCCAGGCCTCGTCAACGCTCACGCCACTGCAGAATCGCTCGTATAACTCGGCCACCTTGTCGCCGTCGATGCGTCCGCCTGCGATCTCGAACTCCTGCTCCTCCTGGCTGAACACAAAATGCACCTGCAGGCGTTCAGGGAAGCGGTTCTTCAGCGCAAACAGGTCTTCGATAAACATTGTCGTGCTCTGCTTGCGATTGCCGTAGAACAGCGCGACATGGCTGTTGGGCTCTGACGTGAGGATCGAGGCAACGATGGAGAGGATCGGTGTGATGCCACTGCCGGCTGCGAACGCGATGTGCGTCTTGCCATCTTTACGTTCGGGGTGCAGGTGAAAACGCCCGGTCGGTGGCATGACGTCAAGCGAGTCACCGACATTCAACTCATTGGCTGCAAACTCAGAGAACTGTCCGCCTGGCTGAACGCGGACACCAATTTCCAGTGGCCAGCAACCCTCCGGAGAACAGATGCTGTACGTACGCCGCACGTGTTTGCCATCGCGCTCAATCTGGATCGGCAGGTGCTGTCCAGGCACGAACGAAAACTCGTCGCGCAAAGCCTCGGGCACGTCGAAAGCGATGCGTACGGAGTCGCGCGTTTCACTGGACTTGGCAATGACTTTTAGAGAGTGGAAACGCTTCATAGGCACTTGAAGTATTCGAAGGGCTCGAGGCAATCAACGCAGCGGTATGAGGCTTTGCAGGCCGTCGAACCAAACTCACTGACGACTTCCGTGTTCGACGAGTCGCAACGCGGACAGGCGACAGGCCGATCCCGGGGCTCTGGCGGCGCGATGCCGTAGGCGCGGAGTTTGTTCCGGCCCTCTTCACTGATCCAGTCGGTTGTCCACGCAGGCGACAGCACGCGCTTAATGCGAACGTCGCTGACGCCGCGGTCTTCCAGGGCGGCGACAACGCTGGCTTCGATGGCCTCGGTGGCCGGGCATCCCGAGTAGGTGGGCGTCAGCGAAACGGTCACACCATCACTGCAGTCCACGCCACGCACGATGCCGAGGTCGGTAATCGTCAGCACCGGGATTTCGGGATCCGGCACCAGCGACAGCCATTCGAGAATCTGGTCCGACTCGTACACGGTCTTTACCACTCTGCCCCCGGGTAGGCGCGTTGCAGGTGCTGCATTTCGGCCAGGAGAAAACCGAAGTGTTCGGTATGTTTACCCTGCTTGCCACCGCTCGCCATCCACTGGTCACCGGGCAGTTCGAGCGTTGCCTCTGCAACGATGGCAGCCACGTTCTTTCGCCACTGCGGCTCGATAGCGGTGAGGTCCGGCCCGTTCAATGACTCACGCATTTGCTCATCGAGTTCATCGGGGACGAACATCTCTCCGGTGAAACGCCAGAAATTGTCGAGCGACGCCTGCACACGAGCGTGACTTTCCTCGGTGCCGTCACCAAGACGCACCAGCCACTGGCCGCTGTGGCGCACGTGGTAACGCACTTCTTTGATCGCGCGCTCGGCGATAGCGGCAATACCTTCATCGGCGCATCGTGTCAGTGCATCGAGCAGCAACACGTACCAGGACTCAAACAACACCGCACGCACCGTTGAATCGCCGAAGTGACCGTTCGGCTGCTCAACGAGCAGCAGGTTGCGGTATTCATTCTCGGGTCGCAGGAACGCAAAATCATCTTCCGTCCGCCCTGCGCCCTCGCACTCACCCGCATAGGTGTAGAACATGCGCGCCTGCCCAATATAGTCGAGCGAAAAGTTGGCGTTGGCCAGCTCTTCCTCCAGCTCAGGGCTTGCCGCCACGAGCTCGATCATCCGTTGCCCAAGCACGAGGGCATTGTCGCCAAGGCGCGTCGCATAGGCGGCCGAAATTGCCTTGCTGCTCACAGGTTTTCTACCTCGTCGGGAATCTCGTAGAACGTCGGGTGACGGTAGATTTTGTCTTCCGCCGGCTCGAAGAACGCCGACGTTTCCGCGGGGTCGGAGGCTATGATCCGATCGGACCGCACTACCCAAATGCTCACGCCCTCGCTGCGGCGCGTGTAGGTGTCCCGTGCATTGCTTAGCGCCATTTCATCATCGGCTGCGTGCACACTGCCAGCGTGCCGATGACTCAGCCCGGAGCGGCTGCGAATAAACACTTCGTATAAAGGCCATTCCTGTTTAGTCATAGGGTTCGTCCTGTTAGCTGTTCGCGGCTAAAGCCGCTCCCACAACTTTCTTTTCGGCGTGGGCGCGAGCGGCTTCCCTGACCCAGGCGCCGTCGTCCTGCGCTTTGCAGCGCTTGGCCAGGCGTTGTTTGTTGCACGGGCCATTGCCCGCAATAACATCGAAGAACTCCTGCCAATCGATATCAGAGTGCTCGTAGTGCTCCGATTCTTCGTTGAATGTCAGTTTCTCGTCGGGAACCGTCAGTCCCAGGAACTCTGCCTGAGGAACGGTAACGTCGATGAACTTCTGGCGGAGTTCGTCGTTGCTGAAGCGCTTGATCTTCCAGGCCATTGACTGGGCAGAATGACTCGAATTGGCGTCATTCGGACCGAACATCATCAGGGCCGGCCACCAGAATCGGTTCAGCGCATCCTGTGCCATGGCCTTCTGCTCGTCCGTTCCCCGGCACAGCGTCAGCATCAGTTCATACCCCTGCCGCTGGTGAAAACTCTCTTCCTTGCAGACACGAACCATGGCGCGCGAATACGGACCGTAGGAACAACGGCACAGCGGAATCTGGTTCATGATCGCCGCACCGTCCACCAACCAGCCGACGGCACCGATATCTGCCCAGGTCAGGGTCGGGTAGTTGAAAATACTTGAGTACTTGGCTTTGCCCGACAGAAGGTCGCCGACCATCTGGTCGCGCGAAACACCCAGCGTCTCGGCGGCGCTGTACAGGTACAGGCCGTGCCCGGCTTCGTCCTGCACCTTGGCCAGCAGGATCGCTTTACGCTTCAGGGTCGGTGCCCGCGTCAGCCAGTTGCCTTCTGGCTGCATCCCGATAATTTCCGAATGCGCGTGTTGCGATATCTGCCGGATCAATGTGCGGCGGTACGCCTCGGGCATCCAGTCCTTGGCCTCGATTTTCTCCTCGGCATCAATGCGGGCCTGGAATGCATCGAGCTGCGCTGCGGTCTCTTCGCCGCGCGCACCGGGATCGCCCTTGCCTGCCTGATCAAGGCCTTGCGTGTACATAGGAGAACTCCTCGGGGGACTTTATTGAACTGTCACAAGTTTTCGACATTTTCCCGCTATTTCGTATCACTTTCAAGCGGAAATTACGGAAGCCCCATTGCTGGCCGAGCGGCCCCGGAAAATGGCGACCACCTCGTCCCGCTGGTTGCGCACCTCAACCGTGTAGAAGCCGCGCCGACGGCCTCGATAATCCTCTGTAGCGGTCGCCGTCAGTTGGTCGCCCCGCACCGCCGGCCGCAGGAACTCGATCTGTGCCGCTGCGGCGAAAGTCTGCTGGTCATAGGCGTTGCACGCGAACGCGAAGGCCGTATCCGCCAGCGCAAACGTGAGACCGCCATGAATGACATCAAAGCCGTTCACCATGTCATCGCGAACCGTCATGGACGCCACCGCTTTGCCCGGTTCGGGAATCTGGATAGAAATACCCAGGGCTGCGGACGCCTTATCGGCCGCCAACATGGCATCAGCGCATCGCTGCGCAGTTTTCAAGTCACCCATTACTCACCTTTTGCTGCAGGTCGAGGCCGCCAAAGCGGTGCATAAACAAGCGTGAAGGCGGTGGCAGTGGCCCATCGGCTGTCTCCATCATGCTGTCGAGATGCCTGTCAGCCTGCGCATGCACACCGCGATACAAGTTGCGGCACAGCTGATACGCGGCTGCGCCATGCCAATTGGCGGGCAACAGTTCAGCCGGAAGCCAGGGATCGCGCAACAGCACCTTCCGGTACTCCTGGATGAGCAGCGTTCGGATCAGGAAGGCTTCCCTGTTCGTCGCAGCGCGCTTGCCGGACAGCGCTTTGTAGACAGGGCGAAAGCCCTGCACGAACTCGGCGTAGCGCGCGTCGATCTCGTCGAGATTCCAGCAATCACGGGTAAGCTCGCGCATTGCAGTTTCGCCATGGATGGTCTGCCCGCGCATGACGACCAGCGAGTCGGCGACACCTAGCCGCCGCATCGTCACGTCGAGTTCAGCAAACTCAGGAGATGGATGGGCAAGAACATTGGCGGACAGCGGGCCGAACCCGAGCCAACCGCACTCGCGACGCACGATTTCCCGAGTCGCGGTATCGAGTCCCGACAGCAGCAACAGGCACCACTCGCCATCCCAGTGATCAGCCGGCTGGCCGTAAATCCGATTCGTCGCCTGCTCAAACTGTTCCCTGCCGTCTTCGGTCAGGCTGTAATAGGAGCGTCGGCCTATCTGTTGTGCCTGCAACCAGCCGTCCTTCGCGAGGCGAAACACCGAGGTGCGCACCAGCCGCTCGCTGATGCCGAAGTCCGCCATCGTGTTGATCAGGCTGCCAAGCCAGACCGTACCACCGCGGGGCGCGATGGCGTCACCGAAGACCGTGGTAATCAAGGAACCCGCCCGCAACGTGGGCCGCGCACGGAATTCGTCAACGAGATTCTTGCATGCGCTCTGGATGCTCATTTCGGGCCAGCTTGCTTTCGGTGGGCCTGACCGTACAATTTGATACAGTTTTTTTCAAATTATTGCGAGTTCCGTATGACAAGCAAACTTGGCAACCTGGTCCTCGACGAATGGGTCGATGGTGATGGCGATGGCAACACCCTCACCAGCGCCGTCAACGGCGAGCCCGTGGCCCAGATCACCAGCGACGGACTCGATTTCGCCGATATGCTGCATCACGCTCGCACGATCGGCGGCGCAAACCTGCGCAAGCTCACTTTCCATGAGCGCGGTGAGATGCTCAAGGCCCTCGCCCAGTACCTGATGGAGCACAAGAAGGAGTTTTACGGCCTCTCGACCGAGACCGGCGCCACGCGCAGCGACAGCTGGGTCGATATCGAAGGCGGCATATCGACGCTGTTCGTATTCTCCAGCAAGGCCCGGCGCGAGATGCCCAACGATCACGTGTACCTGGACGGCCCGCCGGAGCAACTGTCTAAAAACGGGACATTCCTCGGGCAGCACATCTATACACCCAAGCTTGGCGCGGCAGTGCATATCAACGCGTTCAACTTTCCCTGCTGGGGCATGCTCGAGAAACTCGGGCCGGCACTGATCGCGGGCGTTCCTGCGATCGTCAAGCCAGCCTCAAGCACCGCGTATTTGACCGAGCTCATGGTGCGTCGCATCCATGCGTCGGGCATCCTTCCGGACGGTGCACTGCAGTTGATCTGCGGCAACGTGGGCAACCTGTTTGACCACCTGAATTGCCAGGACACCATCGCGTTCACCGGCTCGAAAAATACCGCTGAATTCCTGCAGGCACACCCGCGCGTGGTGAGCGAGTCAGTCGCGTTCACAGCAGAAACCGATTCGCTCAACTCGTCAATTCTTGGGCCGGATGCCCTGCCCGGCACGCCTGAATTCGATCTCTTCGTAAAGGAAGTCACACGCGAGATGACGGCCAAGGCCGGGCAGAAATGCACAGCGATACGCCGCATCATTGCGCCGGCGACGATTGCCGGAGAACTCGTGGAAGCGCTCGCGAAATCACTGGGCGAGATCCGCATCGGCAACCCGGCGAACAAGGAAGTCGACATGGGCGCCCTGGCCAGCCAGGGACAGCGCGACGAGGTAAGGGCCCGCGTCAAAGAGCTTTCGCACCAGGCGGATATCGTCTATGGCGGCACTGACGACTTTGAAGTTGTCGACGCCGACGCTGCCAAGGGCGCGTTCTTCATGCCGACATTGCTGCATTGCGAAAGGCCACTAACATCGCGCGCCGTACACTCCGTCGAGGCGTTCGGCCCGGTCAGTACGGTGCTGCCGTACACCGATCTCGACGAGGCGATCAAATTGTCACGCCTGGGAGAAGGCAGCCTGGCCGGCTCCATTGTCACCAACGACAATGCCGTTGCGCGCAAGCTCGTGCTGGGAACAGCGGCCTATCACGGTCGCATGGTGGTTATTAATCGCCATTGTGCCGGGGAATCGACCGGGCACGGCTCGCCTCTGCCCCACCTCGTCCACGGCGGACCAGGTCGTGCAGGCGGTGGTGAAGAAATGGGCGGGATACGGGGCGTCAAACACTACATGCAACGCACCGCCATCCAGGGCTCACCGCAGACACTGACGGCGATCGGCAATCGCTGGATTCGAGGAGCCGACCAGAAAGACCCCGGTATGCACCCGTTCCGCAAGACCTTCGAGCAGCTCGAAATCGGGGACACGCTCGTCACGGACTCTCGTCAAGTAACGCTCGAGGACATCCAGCATTTCGCCGAATTCACCGGCGATACGTTTTATGCGCACACCGATGAGGAAGCCGCGGCGAAGAACCCGTTTTTTGATGGACGGGTCGCTCACGGCTACCTGATCGTGTCCTTCGCGGCGGGTCTGTTTGTCGATCCCGACTTCGGCCCTGTGCTCGCCAATTATGGCGTCGACGACCTGCGCTTTGCCAAGCCCGTCAATCACGGGGACACGCTGAGCGTTCGACTGGCCTGTAAACAGAAAACCCTGAGGGCCGGAACGGGCTATGGCGAGGTCCGTTGGGACGCCGAGGTTACCAACCAGGATGAGGAAATCGTCGCCCAGTACGACGTTCTGACCATGGTTGCGACTAACGAACAGTGGGCATCGGTGCAATAGGTTCTATATAATGCGCGCCCTTTGCAGCACACGACTAAAGGACGCGCATGACCACGGCCAAGATCATCTACACGAAGGTCGACGAGGCTCCAGCCCTCGCCACGTATTCCTTCCTGCCCATCGTCAAGGCGTTTACCGATGCCGCTGGCCTCGACGTAGAAACGCGTGATATTTCGCTCGCAGGCCGCATTCTCGCGACTTTTCCCGAGAATCTGACCGCCGAGCAGCGCGTCGACGATGCGCTGGCCGAGCTCGGTGCGCTCGCCAAGACGCCGGCCGCCAACATCATCAAGCTGCCAAACATCTCGGCATCTGTCCCGCAGCTCGTGGCAGCGATTGAAGAGCTGCAGTCGAAGGGCTTTGCTATCCCGGACTTTCCCGAGGAGCCGGCGAATGACGCAGAGAAGGCCATTGCCAGTCGTTATTCCAAGGTACTTGGCAGTGCCGTAAACCCGGTGCTGCGCGAAGGCAACTCCGATCGCCGCGTCGCCATTGCTGTAAAGAATTTCGCGAAGGCCCACCCGCACAGCATGGGTGCGTGGAGCGCGGACTCGCAATCGCACGTTGCCCATATGGACGACAAGGACTTTTACTCAAGCGAGCAATCGGCCATCGTCGCCAAGGCAGGCAACCTGCGAATCGAACACACCGACGCCAAAGGTAAGGTAACGGTCTTGCGCGAGGCGGTGCCGGTGCTGGAGCATGAAGTCGTCGACGCATCTGTCATGGACTGTGGCGCGCTGCGGGCCTTCTACACAAAGGAAATCGAGTCTGCCAGGGAACAGGGTGTGCTCTTCTCGCTGCACCTTAAAGCCACGATGATGAAGGTGTCCGACCCCATCATGTTCGGCCATTGCGTGCGCGCCTATTACAGCGACGTGTTCGCAAAACACGGTGCACTCTTCGACGAGATCGGCGTTGATGCCAACAACGGAATCGGCGACGTCTACGCGAAAATCGAAGAGCTGCCCGAAGCGCAGCGTGACGAGATCAAGGCTGACATCGCGGCTGTCTACGAAACGCGTCCGAACCAGGCGATGGTCGATTCAGACAAGGGCATCACCAACCTGCATGTGCCGAGCAACGTCATCATCGACGCATCAATGCCTGCAGCAATTCGTACGTCGGGCCAGATGTGGGGACCCGACGGGGCGCTGCATGACACCAAGATGGTCATTCCTGACCGCTGCTACGCAGGGATTTACCAGGAGATCATGCAGGACTGCAAAGACAACGGTGCATTTGATGTCACGACGATGGGCAATGTTTGCAACGTCGGGCTGATGGCGCAGAAAGCCGAAGAATACGGCTCGCACGACAAGACGTTTGAGATCGCGGCAGATGGCAACGTCAAAGTCATCGACGATGACGGCAACGTCGTCATGGAGCACACCGTCAACGCGGGTGATATCTGGCGCATGTGCCAGACCAAGGACCTGCCGATTCGCGACTGGGTCAAACTCGCGGTTACACGTGCACGCGCAACAGGGTCTGCCGCAATATTCTGGCTCGATAAAAACCGCGCCCACGACAGCAATCTGATCGGACTCGTCAATACGTACCTGGCCGAGCATGACACGGACGGTCTCGACATTCGCATCAAGGCTCCCGTGGCAGCGATTCGGGCAACGCTGAAACGCGTGCGTAAGGGCGAGGACACTATCTCTGTAACGGGTAATGTCCTGCGTGACTACCTGACCGACCTCTTCCCCATTCTCGAGCTCGGTACCAGCGCGAAGATGTTATCGATCGTGCCACTGCTGGCCGGCGGCGGCCTGTACGAGACGGGTGCCGGTGGTTCCGCGCCGAAGCACGTGCAGCAATTCAATGCCGAAGGTCACCTGCGATGGGATTCGCTGGGAGAGTTTCTCGCCCTCGCCGTATCGATCGAGGACCTGGCTGACAAGACCGGTAGTCGGCCAGCACGCATCATCGCGAAGGCGCTTGACGAGGCGAACGGCCGGTACCTCGAAGAGAACAAGTCGCCGTCACGTAAAGTCAACGAAATCGACAATCGTGGCAGCCACTATTATCTCGCGATGTACTGGGCGCAGGCTGTAGCGGCGAATGACGAAGACCAGGCTCTGGCGGCGCGCTTCGCGGCCGCTGCGCAGGCACTGGCCGAGAACGAAGCTGCGATCGTCGAAGAACTGCTCGCCGCACAGGGCGGTGCCGTTGATATCGGTGGCTACTTCCAGCCGAACGACGAGCTGGCCAGCGCGGCCATGCGCCCGAGTGCGACGCTCAACAGCATCATCGATTCGATCTGAGCTTTTTTAGGTCTAAGCTATTGATTTGAAATTGTTTTCGCCTTAAATACTGTATATAATTACAGGTCTATTCCAATGACAAGGATCCGTCATGAGACCTGTAAATTCCATCGAAGAACTCGACCAGAACATCCTCAACCTCTGCACCCGCATCAACGCGGCAACCTATGAACTCCTCATGCTGGTTCGCGAGTTCGATGAGCGCGGCGGTTTTCTGAAGTGGGGCCTGCAGAACTGCGCCGAGTGGCTCGCCTGGCGATGTGACCTGAGCATGACGACCGCGCTCGAGAAAGTGCGCGTCGCGCATACACTGAAGAATCTGCCTGAGATTTCGGATGCGTTCTCCACGGGTGAGTTGTCCTACTCCAAGGTTCGTTCGCTGACGCGCGTAGCCCACACGAATAACGAAGCCGAGTTGCTGGCGTTCGCACTGCGACACACGGCGGCGCATGTTGCCGAACGATGTCGGGAGTTGCGATGCGGGTCGGAGGCCTCGATAGACTCTGCTGCTCGTGCCTACGCCAACCGATCAGTTCGGATTCGTCGTGATCACAGCCGCGGCATGATGACGATTACCGTCGAGCTGCCGATGGATACAGGTGAGCTGATTGAGAAAGCCCTGGACAAGGCGCGCGATGACGAGGTGCTGCAGATTCCGGATCTCGCGGACACGTCCTGGTCGACGCGGCAGGCGGATGCGTTTGTGAACATGGTCAATGCGTACCTGTCCGGCGGTGGTGAGCCATCGACGAATGACAACTACCTGGTGACGGTGCACGTTGACCAGGCTGCTTTGGCCGGTCGATGAAGGTCGTTCCGCCTTACCGATCGAGTCGGTCAAACGACTTTGCTGTGACAGCCATGCCGTTGTGATCACCGAAGATGACAAGGGCGAACCGCTGAGCATCGGCCGCAAGACCCGCATCGTGCCTGCAGCGATTCAAAGAGCCTTGCGCGCAAGAGACAACAACTGCTGCACCTTCCCCGGTTGTGGCAATCGCCGTTACCTGCATAGTCACCATGTTGAGCATTGGTCGAATGGTGGCGAGACGAGCCTGGATAACCTGATGTTGCTGTGCACCAGGCATCACACGCTGGTGCATGAAGGTGGCTTTCGCATCGAGAAGGATTTCAGTGACCACTGGTACTTTGTGAGGCCGGATGGGATTGCCGTACCGCACTGCGGCTACCACGAGCAGGATTTTTCCGATGTGTACGAAATTCCTCCACGTGGAGGATTATTGAGCGTGGCGGAAAACTGTGCATCGGAACCGCCGGCTCCGGTTTATTGGCATTAGCCGAGCGGCGAAAACCTCAATTTAGTGTTTGAAATCACGTCCGCCTGGCAGCGGAGAGCAAGCGCTTGGGCCGAGTGTCTGCTTTTTCCTGAAGCGGCCGTTTGAACGCGTGCTTTAGGGGGATGGTGGGCGGCTGCAAACGGCCAGAAGCAGTCATTGCGAATGGACTGATTAGCGCGAGTACTTCGCTCTAACCTCGTCAACCGTCAATCGCTCCGCGTTGCCTTTCACGTCATAGGTTTTCCCGGCGTAGCTGTACGAAAATTCAACTTCGGCCCGAATTCCATAAGAACTATCGAGCTCAATTACGGGGTCGGAAATTGCCCACTTTTGCGGTTCGATTTGAAAAACGGTGCCGAACTGCTTGCTCTTGCCATCGGATGTAACTGATATGAGCTCGACGTCAATCGGCTCTTCCGACTTATTGATCAGATACAACTCCGACACCCACTCAACAATTCCATCGCGGTACGAACGACTTAGATCCTTGGCAAACGTTCCTGAGTGTTGATACCCGTCTGGAACTCGCTCTGGTCCAAGAGAGATGACCAAACGAGCTAACACGGCTTTGTCGTCACTATAGTGCTCAAGTTCCATATAGGGCGAGTAAACAACTTGTCTTTCCTGGCCCGACTCATCGTAGGTGGTTTCAACAAGGCGTATTGGTGCCTTGCTGCCACAAGATGTAAGCAACAGTAGTGATACCAAAAGGCAAGTGATTTTCATTTCTTCGACATCCATCGCGACCGGCTGCTTTGGGTCAGCAGCAGCCTGCCAGCAGTTTATCACCTAAGTGGCTGCTTTCGAGTGCATACCGGCCGCTCATACCAATCAATCACCAGCGCCGCCTAACGGCCAGAAGCAGCCAGTCGCGCAGCATGATTAGATCATTCGACTCTGTGCGAATCCGAGGACTTTCAAACAGTGCGGGCAGAAATACATAGTGTCTTTGCCCATAATGAAACCAGTGCCTTCTGTTTTCGAGTACACCTCTGTCAATTCCTTGCTGCAATGACAACAGAGAGGCGCAAGATCATTGCGTTTGATTACCTTTAGCTGTTTTAAATCGGTTTTGCTCATTGGGCTAGCGGTTCATTCGTCGTCGATCATAGCGGCTGTTTTGGGTCAGTAGCCGTCATTCTACCTCAGAATACCTGGGCGGCTGGACCCGGCCATTAGCCGTCATTCTGATTTGAATGATGGCTTCCGCAACTAGCCAGTACAACCCACTATTCCGCTCGCAAGGGCATACGATATAGGATGCGCGGACAACATGTGCTTCGGCTCCGTGCCAAAGAATGATCCCATGACGACAGAAAAAGAAGGTAGTAGCGCAGTAACAGCAGTGATTAGGTGGTCAGCTCGGGTACTCGGGGTGATCATGACTGGTTTCCTGTTGTTTATGTTCTTTGGATACTTCTTGGAAGGGCGCAATCCATCCTCCGACTCACTGGCACCGTTCGCTGCATTCGGATTAGTGCTGATGGGAATTTATGTCCTAGCTATGTTCTTAGCGCTCAAATGGGAGCGCACAGGCTCAGTCCTTGGGGCGATAGTCCTGGGAGGCTTCTTCGCAATAATGTTCCTAGGGTTGCTACCCGGAAATGTCTCAGGCGGCTTCAGTGCCAAAGGCGTCCTGAATCCAGTTTTTCTAGCTTTATGGCTACCCATCCTGTTGTACTTGATCTGCTGGGGACTTGAAAAGCGGGGTACCGGCTGAGAATACATCAAGGCGTCTAAACGACATTAGATATGACATCTGTACTGCGACGCTTGTAGGATAAATACACAACTAGCGAATGTCCGCAAAGGGTCAGCAGAAGCCTGCCAGCAGTTTATCACCTGGGTGGCTGCTTTCGAGTGCATACCAGCCGCTCATACTAGTCAATCACGAGCGTCGCCTTACGGCCAGAAGCAGTCACTCGTCTTCTCTATCCTGACGGTACATCAGCCCAGGTATTTCTTGAGTTTCTCCGCACTGGGTACAGTGCCTTCGATCACAATATCGTCATTCACAGCCAATGCAGGGGTGCGCATCACGCCCGCGTCGATGATGGTATTCATGTCAGTCACTTTCTCAATGTCGTAACTGATTCCCAGTTCCTGCGCTGCCGCTTCGGCGTGTTGTGTCAGTAGGTTGCACTTGCTGCAACCGCTGCCGTAGATTTTCAGTTTCACGTCATATCCTCGATCAGATCATTCAGAAGAAATTTCCGTACGCATAGCCCGTAATCGTTGCCATCACCACAACGAGCGCGCAATAGACCACGGTCTTTTTGGTTCCAAGAATCGAACGTATTACCAGCATATTGGGGAGTGACAACGCTGGGCCTGCCAATAACAAAGCCAGCGCTGGTCCCTTGCCCATGCCGGCACCCAATAAGCCCTCGACGATGGGAACCTCAGTCAAAGTCGAGAAATACATAAATGCACCCAGCACCGATGCCACGACCGTAGAGGTCAGGGAGTTGTCCCCGACCGCCATACTCACCCATTGCGACGGGATCAAACCCTCGAAGCCCGGTCGGCCCAAGAGAAGTCCAGCAACAAAAACACCGCCCAGAAGCAAGGGCATGATCTGCTTCGTAAAGCTCCAGGTTTCCGCCGCCCACTCCTGGTCGCGCTCACGTGTTGCGGCGATCAGCATCACACCCAACGCACCGATCGCGAACGGAAATTCCGGTGTGCCGGGAAGTACCAGGGCACCGAGCAAAATAAGACCCGCGAGAATTAATAGATGCCTGGCAGGCCATTGCCAACGGAAAATGAGCAATCCTGCGAACAGGATCGCCAGCGATGAAGTGATTTGCCATTTCCACTCATAGACACGCATCCAGGCTGAGCTGTCGACGGCTGCCCAGTTGGCGAAAACCAGGATGCCTATCATCAGAGAAAAGAAAGCCACGACTGTCCCTAGCGGCTTCTCCGCCTCGTCGGCCTCGAATCCGCGAGCGGCGACCTGCGCTCGTTCGCGCTCTTCCTTTCGGTAAAGCAGGTGCATGATCATGCCAATCACCAGGGCAAATACGATGGCGCCCACCGCACGGGCAAGGCCCAGCTCGGCGCCCAGGACTTTCGCGGTGACAACGATTGCCATGATATTGATCGCGGGACCGGAGTAGAGGAACGCCGTCGCTGCTCCCAATCCAGCTCCGCGTTTGTAAATACCGCCGAAGAGCGGCAAGACGGTGCAGGAACATACGGCAAGCAACGTGCCGGAGACCGATGCCACGCTAAGGGCAATGGGCTTTGACGCCTGCGGTCCGAGAAATCGCAAGACCGATCCCTGGGTAATGTACAACGCCATTGCCCCGGCAATAATGAACGCGGGCAGCAGGCACAGAATGACGTGCTCACGTGCGTACCAATTGGTCAGGCGTATCCCTTCGAGAACTGCATTATCAAAGCGGGCTGTTCCCGCAGGAATGTAGTAGATAAGCAGAAACAAGCTCACGAATAGGAGCAGCAGATAGGCCTGTCCCCGGTTCTCCCGGTACAGCGTTGTCAGGTTTTCGAACACGTTCTTACGCCTTCATCACCTCGATCGACCTAGGGCTCTTGCCGTGCGGCTCGATGCCGGCTGACTGTACTTCGACATGATCGCTGTCGATGTGTCGTGCCCATCCTTCGACAATTTGGGAGCGGCAGGAATTTCCCGTACACAGGAAAAGTATGTTCAATGATTCAGGCACATTCCCTGTCCGGGCGATTATTCATTCGAGCCAGCTGCTGCCGGTCCTTTTGATACGGGTGTAGATCGTGCAGCCGATCGTGTGTCTCTGCGATGATCTCCCTTCCCCATTCGGGGAGCGTGGGCCCAATTCGATAGTGCATCCAGGTACCTTCTCGTCGCGATTGCACTATTCCCGCATCCCGCATCAATGCCAGATGGCGGGAAATCTTGGGCTGTGATTCGTTCAGAGCAAAGGTCAGCTCGCACACACACACTTCGCCCTCCGACTGAATGAGCATCAGTGCTCTCAGGCGAGTGGCGTCGGAAAGAATGTTGAACAGTAATTCGGGCTTCATCATGGGAGCGACGATATATGATATTACATATATATGTCACTCCGTATATACCACGATGGTTTCCGTATTGTCCGAATGGACCTTCGCGCACATGAAGAACGGCTTGTGGGAGACCATTAGCTAACGGACAAACTGGACGATCGCAGGCATCCGTCGAACTCTATGTGCTGCAGATGTGATTGACCGCATTGGGTCAGTAGCCGTTATCTTACCGTAGATTTCTTGAGCGGCTGCTATGCGATGTGGAGCGGCCCCTCATTTAGCTTCCTGGCGACCGTCTCAGAACGGCCAGAAGCGGCCCCCGCGCATCACTGAAGTGCAGTGTTAGGCGGCGAAGCAAAGACTTGTGTTTCGCTGTATTGGACACCCACTATTTGACCTCGTTAGTCCGAGATTGATACTTCTTCGCAAATCGAGCTTCCATTTGCCTTATCTTTTCCGGTCGCTCGGCATACCACTTCATGATCTGCTCGCCAGCGGGCTTCTCGTACGGCTCGTCCTCCCTAATCTTCTCTCCGTCCCAAAACATCCAAGTCCATTGGAGCATTGCCTTGATAAAATCGGGATGTTCAGGAACCAATAAATGATGGTTCGCAATCGCTTTTAGGATCGCCCCAAGAGCGGAAACATCCGTGTCAATCGTAACGTCGTCTTCCTCTTCTTCATCCATGTGCTTTAGGTCATTGATGTTTAGCTTGTCGTTTATGTGCCTAGCGTACTTGGCTTTGGCCGGTGTCTCACCGGATAGCGCCTCGCTTACACCCATTGCGTAATCCGAAAACGGTTGTTTTCCGGCTTTCAGCGCCAAGCCGTGCAATATTCCGTCCGCTGCCCCAGCCAGCGTGATTGCAGATACACGATCCGTCCGACTCACAAAGAGACCAATCGCTGTCTTTAGTTGCTGCTGAGCGAGCACGAGCTTAGTTACTTTCTTTTCCTGCGTTGGAGACTCGGACAAACCTTAAATCCTTAGCGCCGACTAACTATAATTGCGCATTTCACGTTCATTGTTGACCGGCTGGTTTGGGTCAGTAGCAGTCCCTCGGTAGTTTATCACTCAACAGGCTGCTTTCGAATGCTTACCAGCCGTTCAGTCTCAGCCAGGGTGACCGGCGGCTACCGGCCAACAGCGGACCTGGGTTGGCGGCGACTTCGCCCGCCAAACTCGGAATGCTCGACCATTGGTCTTGCCGACCCGCTAGGTGAAAGACCGTATGGCAAGCTCGCCGAATATCGGCTAATAAATGGGCTGACGAACTCTCAGGAGAATCACATGGAGAGCTTCCCCAAGATCAGTGAGTACATGGATACAGCGGTGCCCACGCTCAGCCCTGAGACCCAGATTATGGCGGCGGTCGACTTCCTGCTGCGCCATCAGGTGACTGGAGCCCCGGTTGTCGACCCCAACGGTAGACTGGTCGGAATCATCACTGAAACGGACCTGCTCAAGCTGCTGACCGAGGGCATTCAGGGCGAGCCTCCTACTGAGGCAACGGTGGCCGAGTTTATGACCACTAACGTAATCACCGTGCCTCCAGCGGTCGACATCTATTATGTCGCTGGCATGTTCTTGGCTAACAAATTTAGGCGCCTACCCGTGGTCGAGGATGGCAAAATCGTCGGGGCCATCACACGCTATGACCTCCTCCGGGTTGTTCGGAAGCTTTCCGCGATGCCTTGATGGTAGCGCCCATCGCGTTTGACCCATCAAGAAAAACCGCAAACAACCCCACATGCGTCGGGCCTCAACGCCCGATTGCGACCGTCTGCTTTGGGTTGCGGTTTCAATCGGTCGATGCAACACATTCAGCAAACTTTTCTGCTGGTGAATAGAATTGTAACGTTTCTCTGGGTCGTTCGTTAAGTTGTCTCGCGACGGCGTTCAGTCGGTTCTGATGTACGTTCGACAAGTCCATACCCTTTGGAAAGTACTGTCGCAAGAGTCCGTTCGTGTTTTCGTTTGAGCCACGCTGCCATGGCTGCTGTGGATCACAGAAGTACACGTCGATGTCAGTCGCCAGGCTGAATCGTTTGTGATCGGCCAGTTCCTTGCCACGATCCCAGGTCAGTGACTTATAAAGCTCTCTGGGCAGCTTGTGAGCCTGCTTGATCAATGCGTTGATAACGGTCTTTGTGTCCTTCTTCGGCACTCTGACCAGCATCACGTAACGGGTATGACGCTCGACCAGCGTTGCAATCTGGCTGTTGTTGCTGCCACAGATAAGGTCACCTTCCCAGTGGCCAGGAACGGCACGATCTTTAACTTCTGGCGGTCGCTCGCTGATCGACACAGCACCGACAATGCGTCCATGGTCGCTCGTCTTCTGCGTGTGATGGCGTGACCGACGCATGGCGCGGCTGCGCCGCAGATAC
>CAVROF010000013.1:0-55755 GCA_963722775.1 uncultured Gammaproteobacteria bacterium | reverse complement strand
AGAAGGTCGGTCAGGGTAACGGCGTAGGCCGGAGACCCGCCGGTATTGTGCACATCAAGTGTGAACGTCTCCGGAACACCGATGTTGGCGCTCAACGGACCGGTCTTTGCCATTACCAGGTCCGGCTCGACGATAGTCATCGGTGCCGACGTTCCCGGATCGCCGATTTGTTGCGTGGCAGGATCGCCATCGATCTCGTTGTAGGTGTAATAGGCTGTATTGGTAAAGGTCAGGCCGGCTACATTGGTCGGCGTGTCTCTCAGGCGCACCCTTAGTCTGAGGACCAGCTGTTCACCCGCCGGAATGTCGAAGCCGTTATTGAGGTCTTCCAGGACAAGACTCGTCCTGTCTCCTGTATTTTCCGCTGTCCCGCTAACCGTTCTCGAGATGTTGGAGCTGTTGACATAAAAGAGGTCGGCGGCCGACGCAGACAGGTCATCGAAAATGCGAACGTCGTAGAGCGGCTCGGTGTGCGGAACCGACGGTACCGTGATTTCGTAATTGAAACTCTCGCCAATCGTCACCGTGTCCCGAGTAATCGCTTTTGCGAGCGCCGCCGGCGGTCCGCTCTCGACCAGGATACGCGTCGGGTCTTCGTCACCAGGGAGGTTTGGATCGTCACTGAGGGCAGCCGTGTAGTCACCAAACATGAGGTCCGACTGGTTGTACACGTAGGTGCCGCTCGCGATGGTCAGAGCAAGCTGGACCTCAAACTCGACAATAACGGTGTCGCCCAGACCGCCGATACTCAGGTTATCGATGTCCAGCAGGCCGGTACCGGCGGCGCCACCATTCGGATTCGAATTGTCGACCGCACCGGCTGGCAGAGAAACGACGTTAAGCGTGCCTGGCACAAACGACGGGTCCGCATTGAGAGCGTCGAGTTCGTCGACGATCGAGAAATCATCGACCGAGACGTCGCTCAGGTTCTCGACATAAAATCGGTACCGCAGCGTGTTGCCCTGCCTGGCGATGGTCCCGGGGTCCTCTCCCGTGGTCACATTCATGACCGTCTTTTCGAATCGCAAGTCCGGCAGTTCCACCGCAACGGTGTGTGCGTCCTCGTGGTCGCCTGTGCCCACGGTGCCGTCGGTCAGCGTGCGTCTGTAGAGGGTCGAGCCGTCTTCAGTCTCCCACGCCGTCGCACCGGCCACGTTCGTCAGCGTGGCTCCATCCTGCGTGTCGGTATCGAGTTGCGTGCGATAGTCGATTATCAGGCGCTCGTCGACGCCGATGACCGAGGCCGCAGAGATCGTGTTGAACCTCAGCTCGCACGCGGCGCCGTTCCAGGCGAGCGAATAGTCCGCACCCTGCACCAGCGGACCTTTCCCCGGTATCGGCGTCACGCCGTCCGGCTCGAATACCTGCGCGCTCAGGATTTCCGGCGTCGTGTCGCACATCCCGCCCGTCGCAATGTCGGGCAGCACGTCGAGGATCGTCGCGTTGTGCGCATCGGCCTCGCTTGCGTTTTGAATGGCGATGACGAACGTGCCCCACTCGCCGATGTGCATCATCGCCGGGCCCGTCTTCGTAGCGGTGAGCCCCGGCGGCAGCGTGAACTCGCCGACGAGGCCCGTGCTGTTGACGGTGTTGCCTTCTCTCGTAATGAATTCGTCGACCGGACTACCGTTGTCCAGGAAGCTCATCTCCAGCGTGTAATCCACTCCATCGACGTTGAACGTCGTGGGTGCAGGCGAGGCGACGATCTGCACACGGTCCGTACAACCCTCTCCGGGCGGTGTCGGATAGGGACAGGGATCCTGGTTGTTCGGGGTTTCGTCGTGGTTTATCGTAAACGTGAAGGTCAATGGAGCGATTTGCACGCCGTCCACGGCAATAATGAGCTCCACGTCGAGCTCGGCCGAAACCAGCCACGGCGGGCCGACGACGAAGTTTCGATGCTGGAACGTCCCGAGGCTGAAGTACGGGATTGGCCCAGGTAATTCGAAGGGTGGCGGGAGCGGCGAGGAAACGATGAAGTCGTAGCCGCTCTGCTGGCCCGTCGTCGCACCCCAGCTGATACTCGAGATCGGGTCACCGTTCGTGATGACGGGATCGCCCGGCTGGACTCCCGGCATCGTATCGACAGGATCGCGCCAGGACCCGACGACGGATACGAACGTAATCTCCGCGGCGAACGCGCTGCCGGTCGGAGCCAATGCGAGCGATGCAAGAACCGCCATAGACACGCCCAAACGGACGGCCGCGGCGAAAATGCGGCGAATCCCGCTGAATCGCGGTCTGCGGCTAGCGCAGCTGTTTTGTCCCTGTCCGACCATCGTCGTTATGTCGCATCCATTGCGTTGACGGCACCGACAGCAGGACGAACGACCCTTTAGTACCGGGCGGTCCCGCTACCCTGAAGCACTAAGCGCTTTAGGCCGGTGACTTTGCGCCCCCACCTTTCAGCGGGTTTGCCTTTTTCCTGTTCAAGGAACGACTATGACGCACTCACCTGCATCAAAGCTTGAACTGCATCACAGGATGGGGCTTCCCTGTGATTACGTAAAATCATCACGCCGCCGGCAGGAAGTCGATCGGGTAGATGATCGTTACTGCCGAAATGTCTTCCTTGGCGCCGAAATCAAAGCCTGTGACGCGTTCGATCACCTGCTCAGCCAGGACCGGTGCATTCATGTCCGAAGACTGCAGCGCACAGAACGACACAGACCCGTCCGGCTCGATGGTCAGTTTGATAATGACCTGCCCGCGCAACGTCGGATTCTTACGCAGCTCGCGGTTGTACAGGCGATACAAGGCCGCCTTGTAACGATCGAAGACGATCTGGATTTCTTCGTCGGTCCGGCCGGCCAATGCGCCGCCTGACAACGGTCGATCGCCAAATCCGTCGCCGCCGTTGCCAATCGAGCTCGATACGCGGGAGACGGCTACGCCGCCCATGCCGGGACCACCGCCGCCAACGTCACGGCTGATACTCGCCAGGTTGATACCTCCGCTGGAGCCCGGTGCGTTGGTCGTAACCATCGCTCGCTCCGTGCGCCCGACCGCATTTTCGCCGGCGCTGCTTACGCGTGCCTGTGAGCCCAGCTGGGCAGTGGGACGTATCGACGAGCGACTTGCGAAACTGTCGCGGAAAGCGAGGATGCCTTTCGACTTGACCTGTTCCTTGAGATCCGGCTCCTGGACCTCAGCCACTCGAGGCTCTTCGTTCGACTCAGGCACGAGTTCCGGAGGTGTTTCCTCGGCAAGCTCCGGCTCTGGCTCGGGTATTTCGTCGTCGACTACCGGTTCGGGAACGGGTGGTGACGGCGGCAGTGCTTCATGCACGAGCTTGGCCATGCGCTCCGGCAATTCGATCTTCCTGGACTTGTCGGGAATAGGGATCGCGATAGACCCGATGAGAATGCTGAGAATGAGCGCGGTCGCGAGTGACGAACCGAGTGACTTGCGGTAACGCATGTCCTCTTCGCCACGACGTTGCCACGGCATGACCATCGCATACTTCGGTAATTCGTCCGCATCACGTTCGACAAGCCACTCGCTGCGATAGCGCTCCTCACGCTCGATAACATCAAGCAGCTCA
Source organism: uncultured Gammaproteobacteria bacterium (assembly GCA_963722775.1). Taxonomy (GTDB): domain Bacteria; phylum Pseudomonadota; class Gammaproteobacteria; order Steroidobacterales; family Woeseiaceae; genus UBA1847. The sequence goes on along the minus strand of CAVROF010000013.1, from coordinate 52,211 downwards.
TAGTGCAGGACGTCGAGTGAGGCATCCTGGTTGCCGATTTTCGCAACAATACGTTCACGGCGTCGCTCGGTCTCGACAATGCTTTCGCCGAATTTATGAATATGCCCTCGCGCGTTGCGGAGGCATGCATCGACGTCGCCGGCTTCAGATTTCCAGAACAGCCCGGTACCGCCGAGATTTTCGAGTTCCTCGAGCGACCGACAGACGTTGCCGAGTACTTCGTATTTCTTGTTGTGCTCGGCGAGCTGCGCAAGCTCAAAGTCAACATCACGGAGATCCGCTTCGAGGCCAGCCATGGCCTCTTCGGATTCCCTCACCTTCTCTTGCAAAGACTGCTCGTCGAGGGACAGTTCTTCTTCGGACTTACCCGGTTTCACTGTGTCACCTTCATCCATGGGGTGCTAGGTAGCGCTCGCTACCTGGGTCGCTTTCTGGATCACCGCCAGCGACACGTTCTCGTAGCCCTCAGCCGTGCACGTCGACATGATGGTCTTGACGACGGTGAACGGGACGGAACGATCGGCCAGGATCGTAACTTCCTGGCTGGCAGCAACGGTCTTGGTGCTGATACCGATGACGTTTTCCTTCAACTCCGCGAGGCGGGCGCTGATCGGCGCAGCCGCGTTTTCCTTCTCATTCAAGATATCCTCTACGAACGCGACCAGCTTGCCTTGTACAAGGACTTCCTCGGCACTGATCGAGATAACCACGGTTTCACGCGGTTTTGACTCGATGCGCGACTCGGGAAGCTTCACATCCTTCGGGCTTTCCAGGATCTGTACGGATCCGGAATTCACCAACAGGAAGAACACCAGAATCGTGAACACATCCATCAGGGACGTTAGATTCATCTTGGTGAGCTTCAACCGGTTGCGGCCCATACGTTTGATTCGCCGTGAATTCCTCATGGCGCATCTCCCACGGAAATGTCTGAGAACAAGGCGTACAGTTCGAATTCATCTTCGACGCCGGTCGGCACTTCAATACTGCGCACCACGTCCATGACCTGGATCAGGTAGTCGTAGGGAATTCGCGGTTCCATGAGTACCGACGCTTCTTCCTGTTCCGGATACGCGCGCTTCAATTCAACAATCAGTTCGGATAGCGACTCGAAGTCATACTCGTCGTCCTTCTTCGGAATCGCAGCGATCGTTGCCGAGCCATTGCTGATCTCCATACCCGCTTCGCGGACGATAACCTCCACGCGGAAGTTATCCTGGTTGTTCGTCGCGCCGCCCGCTGCGCTGGGCAGGTTGAGCTCGACGATAGTCAGCCTGGAGAACACGGCCGTGATCAGCAGGAACGGGACCAGCACCACCATGAGATTGAGAAACGTGGTTACATCAATCTCGTAGGTCGTACTAACCCGACGCTTGTAATGATGTCGTTTGCGCGCCATGGCGATCAGGCCTCAACAGCGCGTTTTGCCCTGCGTGAGAAAACGTTCAGCGCCTTGACGGTCGCCATCTCGAGACTATCGACGATGTCGCCTGTCTTACTCGTCAGAATCGCGTGCACGATGAGCAAGGGGATGGCAACCATCAGCCCGAATGCCGTGGTGTTCATTGCGACCGAGATACTGGCCGACAGCAAGTCCGCTTTTTCAGCCGGGTTCGCATTGGCAACAGCCGTAAACGCCTGGATCAGGCCCATGATGGTGCCCAGCAGTCCGAGCAGTGTTGCGATGCTTGAGGCAAGTGCGACGTAGGGTGTGCGTTTCTCAAGGCGTGGCACGATTTGCATCATGCTCTCTTCCATGGCGATTTCGATGTCTTCGCGGCGGCGAACAGCGCCCTGCAGTGACAGACCCATGTTCAGGACCTGCGAGATCGTCGACTCGTCACCACTGGTCACGTCATGCGCCTCATCGAACTCGCCGCTGTCCAGCAGCGGCTGCACTTTGTCCCATGCCTGCTGGTTCTTGTTCGTAACCAAAGTCAGCGTGACAAAGCGTTCGACTGCAATCGCGACGCCGAAAGCAAACACGATCAGAATCGGGTACATGAAGATGCCGCCTGTCGAGAAGAAACTGACGATCGAGTAGAAAGTGTCCATTTTCTAATCCTCTTTAACAAAATGTCCCGGAATCATCGGGTGCGAGGATCAGAATAGTCGCGCGTCAATCTGGGAAGTGTGACGCAGAGCACGTTAGCGGATTATGTCGGCAGGCAATGCGCGCTTTCTTGAGGCACTTCACACTGCAGTTTTACTTCTCGGTTTTGCGGATCTCGTAGTACCTGATTTCACGCAAAAAGACTTCCTTGTCGACCGGCGTGGCCCGGTCGTCGAGTGTGTCCGAAAGGTTGATCGAATCGCCCATTTCTGACGACTTCCACGGCACGATGACCAGCGACTTTGGCGTTTCCTCGTTGCCGAGAATGGACATGCCCGACAGCGTCTTGGGACTCGAAATGCCGTTTCCGTTTTCTTCTGTGGTCGCTTCTTCGCTGGGCGTGTCCTCGGCAGGCGCTTCGGCATCTTCGGCGAGTGCCGGCGCGGCCACCAGGCACAAAGACAGAATGACGGTATATAGCTTTGACATAATCACTCCTGCTGACCGACGCGTGCACGCAGATCGGCGATCCACATCGACGCCTCGGTCATCGCCCGGCACCGTTTGCATGTAGGCTTCGTAGGAAGCCAGTGCACATTTGAGGTCGGCGAGGTACAGGTCGCACAGAACGCCCAGGTTGCGACGCGCATGGTGGTAGCCCGGGTACACAGACAGCGCAGCCTCATAGCTGCGCCGGGACTCGGCAAAGCGACCTGTCTTGCGGTAGATGATCCCGAGTTCGTTGTGCACCACAGGATGATCCGGATTGAGTTCAAGCGCGCTCAGTAAGTGGGCCTCTGCCGACTCAAGGTCACCCGCGCGATGCCTGGCAATCCCAAGGTCGATGCGCGGACCACTGACGTTCGGCGCATTTTCGACGACGGACTCGAGAAGTGCGATGCCTTGAGCTTCCTGCCCTTGCTTGAGGAGCACCAGCGCCCTTTCATAGTCGGTTCGTATCGAATCGCTGATCGTCACCGGCTCAGTGATCGTAAAGCCGACCTGCTCCTGGATGTCAATCTGCGCCTGGGGAGGCGGTTTAGATGTCGTCGTCGCACACGCGCCGAGCGTGAGACACAGGGAGGCCAGTGCTATACCGCGTATTGTCATTGGTCATCTCCCAAATTTCTGGAAAGTACGACACGACCTTTCGCTTCCTCGGCCGGCGCCTCGGTCTGCGACACGTCGACACCGTCCGCTTCGCCAATCGGCGACTCCGGTGCAATGGGCATGCGGTAGGCGTAAACCTCTACCGCGCCGACGAAGCCTTCGCTTGATTCATTCTTGGCATAGCGCCCCGGCATGAGATCGGCAAGGCTGTCCAGACTCTTTTGTACCCACGGATTGTAAATACCGGAGGCGAGCAGCTCGAAGTTCTGTTCGTGAACATCGATAGCCTGCTCCTCGAACGGATAAGCCTCTTCCTCGATGACCAGTTCATAGCTGTTCATTTCGGCGGCGGTCAATCCTGTCGGCCGTTCGGAGTCGAGTAACGATGCGCTGAAGTTCAGGTAAACCTGGGCGATGTAATAGGTTGCAGCGGCCGTCACATCGGCGACCTCATAGGAAACCAGACCCTCCAGAGAAACCAGGGTCTCATCCATGCTCTTCTGCTTGAGCGCCAGGCTTTCCTCGAAGGGCTGCGTGAGCTCAAGTCGCGCGAATTGTTCATACTCACGCTCGACAAGAACGAGCGCTGCTTTTGACGCCAGGAAGCGACTGCGGTCCGTGCGGTCAGATCCGGCATCACGATCTTCCTCGATCATCTCGTTGAGTTCATCGAAGTAGCGCTGGTAATCCGACTGCTCGTGATAGATCTCCGAGAGGCGGTTGCGGGTCTCCATCGCGATATCGAGCGGACGCGGATAGTCGTCGACATATTGTTCGTACACGCGTATCGCGTCGTCGATGACCGGCACTTCGTCATACAGTTCCGCCGCGATCAGCAACGCCTCACGACCCGACTCGACATCCGTCGCCTCGGCTGCGATGCGTTCATGTTCGGCTGCGGACCGTGCTGTCTGCCCGTCCTCGCGGTAAATGAAGGCCAGCTGTTTCGTCGCATCCGTATTCAGCTCATGATCGGGATGGGATGTCCTGAACTCTTCGAGGACGCCAGAGGCCTCAGCCCAGTCTTCAAGCTTCATCAGCGCCGCAGCGGCGTCGTATTCGGCGGAGCTGCGTATCGTTGAAGTGGGGGCCACACTCTTGATGCGCAGGAAGTGACCTGCTGCTGCCCGATAGTCTTCGAGGAGGTTTGCCTGCTCCGCCTGTTTGTAGATCGATGCGGCCAGGCCGTCGATAACCGCGGGACGCGACTCGTCGTCCGCCGGCGTAAGCCGCAGGACGTTCGTGTAAGCGAATTCAGCGTCCTGGAACTCGGCAATGTCGATTGAGGAGTGTGCGACAACCGCCCATGCCGAGCGACGCAGATCGGGATCGGATGCCGGGTAACGCTCGACCAGGGTCTGCGCAGACTGGATGGCTCGCGGGAAATCCTTCATCTCGTAGAGATCGTCGGCCGCGGCACCGAGGACTACAGGCGCTTCCTCATGCTCCGGGTACGCATCTGCAAATCTCAGGGAGCTGTCGACCGTTGCTTCCTTGACCTCGCGCTGGCGTGCGCCGGTGGCAACACCGAGTTCCTGCCGATACGCATATACAGCCGCGTATCCCGCGGCAGACGACTTGTCGTGGGCGTCATAGCTGTAGGCGGTGCGTTCGTACTCGTGCGCCGCCTCGATAAAGTCTTCGTTTTCGAGCAGCAGGTCCGCGAGCTGGTAGTTGATGAGGGGCGTATCCGCATCGTCAGGGAACGAGCCCAGCAGCTGACGATACCAGCGATTCGCCTCGACGAAATTGGCGGGCTGTTCCTCAACGAACACGCCTTCCTGGTACAGCGCGTGGTAATGCCCTGCCAGGTCAGTCAGGTTGGTTTTCAGGAAGCCGACAACTTCAGATGAGTCGTCGATATTGACGCGCTCCCAATAGTCGGCATCCAGTGCATAACTGGTAGCAAAGTCTTTCTTGGCTTCGACGACGAGCTGGGCGAATCCGGCATCGACGTAAATCTCGACCACTCGCATACCGAAGTAAGGCGAGACCTTGTGATACGGATTGAGATTGACGAACGACTTGTAGATAGAAGTCGCATCCTCATACCGCAGTTTGCTGAAGTAGAACTCAGCCAGGTTCCTGTAGATCTTGTCCGCGTAACTGCGCTGCCCGTTCTTCGAGAAGTAGTTGTCGACGACTTCGGGCCCGCCCATGTTCGAGAAGCTCAGGCTAACTACGCGGAACGTGTCCGTGATCCGATGCTCGTCATTGTCGTCATCGAGTTCGTCGAAGTTGAATCCGATGTCCTTGCGATAATCGAGCATGGCCATGAAGTTATCCAGCGCCTCGTCGTAGAAGTACTGTTTGTATAGCGTCCAGCCCTTCTTGTAGAGCGCGAGCTCGTAGTAGTCCGAATTCGAGCCGAGCGTGATAACCGCGCTGTATGCGTCCTCGGCATTGATGAACTTCTTACGTACGAAGTAGTACTCGCCGCGCCGAAAGTGCACCTCCTCCAGGTGCCTCGAATGCGGGTATTCCCTGACCAGCCGGTTCATGACTTCCATGGCTTCGTCGGGCTGACCAATTTCGTCGTACGCACGTGACATCTGGTACAGGACCCGGTCGTTGCGCTCATAGTCCGGGTACTGCTCGAGAATTTGCCGGTATGTCTTAATTGCCTCACGTGGACCCGCCGGTATGGCCGAGCCGTCCGCGTTGACCAGTTCGTCACTGTAATCTTCGGACTGCGCGAGGAAGTCTCCCCGGTTCAATGCGCGCTCTTCGAATTCGATGTCCGATTCGGTGGGCTGCGCTGGCGCCACGCCGCGTCGGCCGGCAATAATTGCGGCTGCCTCGCTGGCAGCCTCGGGAGCCTTCATCTCGGCCATCTCACCGCTGCCGATAACGCCGTAGGCCTGTTCGATCTGCAGGTCGGCGAGGCGACGCATCGCCTCGGGTGTCCGCGTGTTTTCCGAGGTTTCGGCAAGGTAGCGCCGGTAGCTTTGCGCAGCGCGTTCGAGGCTATCCTCGAGATGGACCTCGCTGAGGTCCGCCTGGACGCTTTCGAGTTCGGCCAAGGTACCTTGCTGCTGCTGTACGGTCGTCGAACAGGCCGCGAGGCTCAGGCAGGCGATACCCGTTGTCAGTGCGAGGCGCTTCATTCTGTTTCTTCCAGGCGCGCCTGCGCTTGTGTGGCACGATCATAGCTATCTGCCAGCGCGAAGCGTGCTTTGTCGCCGTAGTTTTCAAGATGCTCACGGCGGGCGATCAACTCGTCGATGGCGACGACTTCCAGCAGGTAGCCCTGCCGTGCCATCAGGCGATCAATGCGCTCGACAGACTGATGCACGTCCGCACGCAACCTCGTCATCGGCGCGTCGTAACCCTCAAAACTGTGGGTGGCAGCTTGCCGCGAGCGAACATACTCGTCGTACTCGGTCTGCGCGACGGCCATCGCTTCATCGAGGCCGCGCAGGTTCCTGTCAAATTCGGTAAACCGTTCGTGATACTGGGTTTCGAGACCCCAGATTACGAGGCCCTTGATCCTGTTCAGCCGCTCCGTCTGTTGTTCACGATCGGCACGCGAATCGAGCGTCAGTGCACTCTCGATGTGGTCGATACGAGCCAGGATTGCCTGTTCGTCCGGGGTGGCCAGAAACTCAGGTCTGGGTGTGGTCAGGAGGTCATCGCGGCGTTTGACGAGCATCTTGTGCTGTTCGATACGCAGACGCATCCGCGAGTCGAGCTTGCGAAATGTCTCATCGACCTCGGGTAGAAGCGGGCTGTAGTGATCGTGCCGGATATCGACCATTTCCTCGTAAGCGTCGAACCCTCCCTCCCAGGTCAGGAGCTTGCGCTTCAGGTCGGCCAGGTCGAGATAATTCTGCAGGCCGGTCTGGAAGTCATGCGATGCCATGAGTTCCATGAGGTAGTAGGTTTCCGGTGTCTCCGGCAGCGAGCGCAGGCGAATGACCCAGTCGTTATCCTTGCGAATCTCTTCGCGTATCAGTGCCTTGAGGAATTTGCCGTCACGTATGCTGTCGATCGACGCGGTCAGTCTCTCGGTTTCGGCAATGAATGCGTCGAGCGCATTCCCGTAGTGGATTGCCGCGCGACCGTGAATGTCGAGCTTGCCGTACGCGTACGGCAGCGCGAGCAACGCTTCCTGAGTCGCGCGGTCGGTCACTTCACGTTGCGCGAGAATCTTCCACGGCACAACAGCGCGATCGTATTTTTCTGCCGACAGGCTGGCCCAGCCGGCGCTCAGCAGCGCCTGGTTGGAAAACGGGCCGTCAAGTCGTACTCGATTGAAGAAGGGAACAGCCTGGTCGTAGGCGCCGTCCTCGAGGAAGATCGTTCCCAGGACCAGGTTCGCTTTGTCACGGATGGCGAGTTCGCCGGGATCGTCGGTTTCGATCAGCCCGGCTTTCTCGAGCTGTTCAAGTGACTCACTGCGGCGGCCGCTCTGCAGCAGTGCGATGCCGAGATTGTAGGCCGCGAAACCACCGTAACTTTTTGGAGTCCTCAAGCTTTTGCAGGCTCGCCATCGATTCTTCGGGGCGTTCCTGTGCAAGGTAGACGTTGGCACGCAGGAACTCGATATCGTCCCGAATGGCCTTGGGAACCTCGCCGTCGATACGGTCGAGCGCGAGCATCGCGTCTTCCATCTGGCCTTTCTGGAAGTGAATGCGCGCGAGCCGGTATGCGGCGTCATTGCGTACGGTCTCATCGACTGCGCCCTCAAGCACGGCCTTGATCGCGCGGCCTGCACGATGGTGCATACGATAGCGAAGCTCGAAATCGCCAAGCGAGAACTCGGCATCATCGAAATGTACATACAGACTGTCGAGCTCGGGCTCGTCAACCGCCACGTGCTGGCGCACCTCGCTGTCCAGCCGCTCGAGCGCCTCGAAGTAGTTTCCCTGGTGGGCCTCATACAGCGCCTCACCAAAGTAGAGGTCATTCAGATCTTCATCCGCCGCAGCGCTGCATGACAGCGCAGCAACGGCCAGGACCATCAGCCTGATTTGCAGCGGGCGTCGCATCGACTACCAGTCTCCAACCTGGATCGAATCACCGCCGAAGCCCGGTTGTGCCAGCGTAACGCCAAGCGCTTTGGGCTTCACACCCTTGGAAAACGAGAAGTCCCCGCTTTCACTGAAGTCGTTACCGTTTTTTAGTTTGCCATTGACGGTCACGCTGATCTGGTGATCACCCGTCGGCACATTGCCGGTGTAGATGCGCTGCACACCACCTTTCTGCAGGGCCTCAAGTTCCTTGAAGCTGTAAATATGGTGCGTTGCCAGTTCGCCGTCGATCGTCACCTGAACAGCGTCGAGACGAAATGTCTCCTCCGGCGCCAGGGCGACGAACACGGATACCTGCGTGTTGGACGGGTAGAGCAGCCGTTCCTCGAGATTGTTCAGTTCGGACGCGATATTCAAAACGTCCGACTTGATCTCCTGCACCTGTCCGTCGAGACTTCGCATGTCGGCCCCCGACAGGTCCTGTGCACCCGCCAGCGCTGCGGGTCCGAGGACCAGCATCACTGGTAATGCCTTCCGAATCCATTGCAACATTACAAGTTCCCTTTTAGACATAATCCGTTAGTCTGTGACGCAAGCACGCGCCGCCACGCTCTCATGCGTGCAGGTAACAGTGTTCGATAATTTAGCGGTGCAATCTGTGATCCAGCCCGCAAATCGCAGGTAGACTCACGTTGAGTAATAACCGCAACGCAGGGGATTGAATGTCATGGCAGCCGTAGAATCGCAAATGCTCGAACTGGGAACGATCGCCCCGCCCTTCTCCCTGCCCGACCCCGATGGCGTGCATCACTCGCTGGCTAAAAGCGCGGATGCGTACCTCGTCATGTTCATCTGCAACCACTGCCCGTTCGTCAAGCATGTCCGCGAGGAACTGGCACGCATTGGCTCGGAGTACGGACCGCGCGGCGTAGCCATCTACGCGATCAACAGCAACGACATCGCAAACTACCCCGGCGACGGCCCGGACGCAGATGAAGCGTGAAGCCGAGACGTGGGGCTACACCTTTCCGTACCTGCTCGACGAGGATCAGGAGATCGCCAAGCAGTACCTGGCCGCCTGCACCCCGGACTTTTACGTGTTTGATGCGGGGCAGCGCCTGGTGTATCGCGGCCAGCTCGACGACAGTCGCCCGGGCAACGGCAAACCGGTCGACGGGCGCGACCTGCGTGCCGCGCTGGAGGCCGTGCTGAGCGGGACACCGGCCAGCGAGCGTCAGGCGCCCAGCATCGGCTGCAATATCAAATGGAAGCCGGGTAACGAACCGGGCTATTTTTAGTTCTCTGGGCGTAGCCGCAACCTGCCGATCGGGATATAATACGAGTTGGTGGTAACTTCAGCCGACATTGACCGAAACCTGATCAACGCGACCGTCCCGTTCGCGAAGGAGTCGGTAAAGCTTAGCTGGTGGCACGTCGGCTCGACGTTCGCATTGATGACGGCGGCACTCACTGGTGCCGGACTCGCACCCTGGTGGCCACTGCAAATACTGTTCTCCCTGCTTGCGGCCATGCTAATGGTACGCGCGTTCATTACCTACCATGACTACATGCACCGGGCGATCCTGCCGCGATCGCGTACTGCCTGGTTGTTGTTCCGGGTCTATTCAGCCCTTGCACTAACGCCGCCGCGTTCCTGGAAGAAAAGCCACAACTATCATCACGGCCACGTGGGCCAGGTGTCATCCTCGAGTGTCGGCGCCTTCCCGCTCATGACGACGCAGATGTGGCAGGAGGCATCCTGGGGTGAGAGAACAAGTTACCGGATAACCCGACACCCACTCACGGTGCTGACGGGTTACATCACCATATTCTTCTTCAGCATCACGCTACTACCACTGGTAAAGGACCCGGCACGGCATTGGGACTCCTTGCTGGCGCTTGTCGGTCACGCGGCGTTAGTGGCAGTGCTGTGGATTTTCGGCGGCTTCGGCACCGTCTTCTTCGTCGTGCTGCTACCGATGACCATCGCCTCGGCGCTGGGCAGTTACCTGTTCTTTGCCCAGCACAGCTTTAAGCACATGCACATATTATCGACGGACGCGTGGTCGTACACTCGGGCCGCCCTGGAATCGTCGAGCTACATGCAGCTCAACAAAGTCATGCAATGGTTCACCGGTAACATCGGTTTTCACCATATCCACCACCTTAACGTACGCATTCCTTTCTATCGTTTGCCCGAGGTGATGGCTGCGATTCCGGAACTGCAGTCACCCGTAACGACGACGTTCAGCCTTCGCGACATTCTTGACTGCTTCCGGTGTTGCCTCTGGGACGAAGATCACCAAAGAGTGGTTTCGTACCGCGAGGCATCACGACTGGCAGCCGCCTGACGGAAGCACAGGTGCAACGAGCGGTGAAGACCCATCGTTGCTGAGTTGATTGACCGTCAGTGATTGCTGCAGCAACTCTATAGCGCGGTCGTACTGGGCACGCCGAATGAGAACTTCAGCGAGATCGTTTCTCGCGGCCGCTACAGCGGGATGTGATTCACCATCGGTTCGCAGGCGAAGCCTGAGCGCCTGTTCCAGCATCTCCTCGGACGGTTGATACTCTCCCAGGTTGTAATAAACGCGGCCGATCGTTCCCATTAATGAGGATTGAATCTCCGGACGGTCGCCGAGATTGCTGCGAATTCGTTCTGCGCCCTCTGCCAGAATCTCCTCCGCGGTGACGTCAACGCCGCGAGCGCGCGACGGATCATGCGCCATGAAGATGTCTTCGAGGAACTGAATAACTTCACGGGCGGTATCGCGCTCCTTTACAACCGTTCTATTTTGCACAGATAGCAGCACCGTAAACGTGGCGAGCATTGCAACAACGAGTACCGAAGCCGTCACCGCGGCAAAGTGACGTTGGACGAATTTTCCAGCTCGATACCGCCAGGAATCTGTGCGCGCGACAATAGGCATGGACTTCAGGTGCAAGCCTATGTCGTCCGCAAAGGCATTAGCTGATCGGTACCGTCGCGCCGGCTCTTTGCGCAATGCCTTAAGTACGATCACGTCCAGATCGCCGCGAAGCCGCCGCCGCAGGCGCTCGAGGCTGGTACTGCGGTCGGCAGCTATCTGTTCAAGTTCGTGAAGTGCCGCGGCGTCGTGCTGGCTCTGGGCGGCTTTCTTTTTTTGCGCCAGCCGTCGGCTGGGACTCACCGTCGTCTCTTGGGAAATAATGCTCGCTGCTTCGGCGGGCGTCAGGCCCTCTGTTTCGTAGGCCCGCAGACCGGACAACAGGTCATACAGCAACAGGCCGAGACCATAGATATCAGTGGCAGTTGTAATGTTCTGACCGCTGATCTGCTCCGGCGCGCCGTTTGCCGGCGTCATGATGACGGCACCCTCACGGGTCAGGCCGTCCGTTGCCGCGCCCTCTGCGTCGCTCAATTTGGCGATGCCGAAGTCCAGGAGCTTGGGAGTGCCATCTTTCGCCACCAGGATGTTCGTTGCTTTGATGTCCCGGTGAATAATGAGATTCTGGTGCGCATAGTGGACTGCGGCGCAGATCGTCTGAAAGAGCCGCAGTCGCTCGGCGATATTCAATCGATGCAGGTCGCAATACATATCGAGGCGTACGCCATCGATGTGCTCCATGACGAGATAGGGAACACCGTCGTCTGTCGTGCCGCCATCAAACAGACGCGCGATATTGGGATGATCGAGATCGGCAAGAAACTGCCGTTCATGGCGCAGGCGAAGTTCCGTTTGTGGATCGACCAGGCGGTGGCGACCGAGCTTGATCGCGACCTGCTGGTCAAACTGCTCGTCCGCCCGTTGTGCGAGATAAACCATCCCCATGCCACCGGATCCGAGCAGCCGATCGACACGATAAGGACCGATCATTTGCCCTTTCATCTGCTCGGACTGTGATGTGTCGTCGCCGAACGCATCACGCACGGTGCTGATGATCGTCCGTTCAACAATTGCTTCGACCGCGGGATCCGCTTGGAGCAGGTCCTGGATGTATTCGCGCAACTCCGTGTCGCCCCCGCAGGCCGAGTCCAGAAAGTCCTCACGCTTGCCGGGCTCAAGTTCAGCGGCGTGCGCGAACAGCTCCGCAATCCTGGACCAACGCTCTGCGTTCAACTCAATTGTCTTTGAGTTCATTTGCCAGCCATGCTTTTGCGAAACGTAAATCCCGGTCGACGGTTGCCGCCGAAATGTTCAGAGCCTCCGCCGTTTCGTCGAACGTCAAGCCGCCGAAGAAATGCAAAACCAGAACATCGCTCTTGCGCGCATCCACTTCTGCCAGCTTCGTTAACGCGTCGTCGATATCCACAATATCGGTCGCCCTGCCGTCAGCAACGATATCTTCGTGCAGGGTAACCGGCGTCAGACCACCACCACGTTTCTGGCTGCGCCGGGCACGGCCGTAGTCAGTCAGGATGCGGCGCATGGTACGAGCTGCGATAGAAAGAAAGTGCGCACGATCCTGAATCTCGAGATCCGCGTCGGACAGCCGCACAAACGCTTCATTGACCAGCGCGGTAGCCTGCAACGTATGTCCGGATCGCTCGGATTGCAGGTGCCTGTTGGCGATTCGCCGCAGGTCGTCATAGATCAGTGGTGTCAGCGCGTCTAGCGCTGCCTCGTCACCGGAGCGCCAGGCTTGCAAGAGTGTCGTAACGGTGGGCGTGGAACTCATGGGATGCGCATCGGCAATGGCCTGGTATGCATCTTGATAGCAAATCGGTCGGGGCACCGCAACGAAGCGGCGGGGCTGGCAGGCAACCAACTCTGCAATTAGACTGGTATGGCACTTTCCTGTAATTAGAAAAAGGATCGGAACCATGCCAGAACCAAGCGAACCACCACCGTCACAGACGCTTCTAGCCGCCGCTGCTGGCGGATTCGGCGGAGCAATACTCGGCGTCGTTGCCGCCACCATGATGATGGGCGACGGTGATAATGACCCGCAGGCAGCCAACGCGGCCATTGAAAAGCCTGCAGTTGAGATGGTCGCCACCAAAGCAAACGACGAATCGTAGAAACTTCCGTCCGCGTGAGGCGATTCACCGGTCTTTTGCGCTTATAGCTATGACGGTGCCGCAAATCGGCACCCGATTAGAGCTATGGCGAAAAAGACCAGAGACGCATTTTACATTGTTGATCACGCCAACAAGCAGGCGGATCGTGATCGTAGCAACCCTAACCGGAGAAAATTGCGGTTATTGAGGGCGTGGGATTGTGTGCCTGAAAATACTGCCGACGTAGTGCGCGGCGCGCGCAAGTCAACAAGCGAGCCAAAGTAGCCGCAACCTGCCGCGATCGCGTACGGCCTGGTTGTTGTTCCGGCTATCGCCCGTCCGAGGTGATGGCTGCAATTCCGGAACTGCAGTCACCCGTAACGACGACTCGCAGCCGCCTGACGGACGCACCGGTCGGGGCGGATCATTCGCCCATGCGATCCTTCGTGTTCTTCTTGGCTTTCTTCGCAGCCTTTTTCTCTTTGGGCGTCAGGGCCGGTTGTTTCTTGTTTTCTTTGTTACTTTTTTGTCCTTTACTCATCACTATTTCTCCTGCTTTGAGCTTCATTCGTGTGCCTGTAGATGCACAACTGTTATCACAGTACAGGAGAAGACGGGTTCATACCGTAAATGCCTGGTGGATTGCCCCGAAGTGATGACCTTGAGTTTTGCCTGATAGTCCCCTCGCTGGAGTAGGAAAACGCCGGTAGAGACACCCACGGGCGGGTAGAGCGTGATAGCATCCTGCGGCTGATTCACCCCCACCCGGCCCAAACCCATGATCTCTGCAAATAACCTGTCGATTCAGTTCGGCGCTAAACCCCTGTTCGAGAACGTCTCCGCGACCTTCGGAAACGGCAATCGCTATGGCCTGATCGGCGCGAACGGTTGCGGTAAGTCGACAATGATGAAAATACTGGCTGGAGAGCTGGAGCCCACTGTTGGCAACGTTTCTGTCGAGCCCAATGCCCGGGTCGGCCAGCTTTCGCAGGACCAGTTCGCGTACGAGGAATTCCGCGTACTCGACGTCGTAATGATGGGTTACGAGAAATTCTGGACCGTGATGCAGGAGCGTGACCGCATCTACTCGCTGCCGGAAATGAGTGACGAAGAAGGCATTCTCGTCGCCCATCTGGAGGTCGAATTCGCGGAAATGGACGGCTATTCTGCGGAATCGCGGGCGGGCGAGCTCCTCGAGGGCATCGGCATACCGGTCAGTCAGCACCATGGACCCATGAGCGCCATAGCGCCGGGCTGGAAGCTCCGGGTGCTGCTCGCGCAGGCGCTGTTCTCCGACCCGGATGTGTTGCTGCTCGACGAGCCCACCAACAACCTCGATATCAACACCATCCGCTGGCTGGAAGATTTCCTCGATACCAGCAAGTCGACGATGGTCATCATCTCGCATGATCGTCACTTCCTTAACCGTGTGTGCACGCACATGGCGGATCTCGACTACGGCAAGTTGCAGCTTTTCCCGGGCAACTACGACGAGTACATGACAGCGGCAACGCAGGTGCGTGAACGCATGTACGCGGACAACGCCAAGAAGAAAGTCAAGATGGCCGAGCTGCAGGCGTTTGTCAGTCGCTTTTCGGCTAATGCCTCAAAAGCGAAACAAGCCACGTCGCGCGCCAGGCAGCTTGAGAAAATTCAGCTCGAAGACATTAAACCGTCGAGCCGTGTCAGCCCGTACATTCGTTTTGAACAGAAGAAGCCACTGCGTCGTCTCGCTGTCGAAGCGACGGGGCTGAGCAAGAGTTTCGATGAAGGCCCGCTCTTTGAAAACCTGGACCTCACTATCGAGGCGGGTTCGCGTGTCGCGATTCTTGGTCAGAACGGCATCGGCAAGACAACGTTGCTGCGTTGCCTGCTGCAGGAACTCGAGGTTGATAGTGGCGAGGTCAAGTGGGCGGAAAATTCACAGCGTGGCTATTTCGCCCAGGACAACGCACACGAGTTTGAGCACGACATCAGCTTGTTTGACTGGATCACACAGTGGCAACCAACTGGTTCGCCGGAGCAATTGCTGCGCGCTACGCTCGGCCGCATGCTGTTTTCCAAAGACGACAGTGAGAAATCAGTGAAGGTCGTATCGGGTGGCGAACAACGGCGCCTGATGTTCGGCAAGCTGGCATTGCAGGAACCGAATGTGATCCTGATGGACGAGCCGACGAATCACCTCGACATGGAATCGATCGAGGCCCTGAATCTCGCTCTCGAGAATTACCCTGGCACGCTGATCTTCGTCAGTCATGACAGGGATTTCGTATCGTCGCTTGCAACACGCATCATCGAAATGACGCCCGAGAAGATCATCGACTATTCGGGCACCTACGATGAGTACCTGCGTTCGCAGGGACTGGTTGAGCGCACTCGGGCCGCGTGAACCGGTAAGGACTTACGCGGCGATAACGCGATTGCGGCCTTCGTTTTTTGCACGGTACAGGCGCTCGTCGGCATCATTCAGAATTGTCCTGTTACGAGACGCGGCCGTGACCTCCGCCAGCCCGAAACTAATGGTCACACCGAGATCCGGTGCGATGCTCGACCAGTCCGTATCCTGAACGGCCCGGCGCAACTGACGACAGACCTGTAACGCTCGATCAATACCAGTGTCTGGAAAGTACAGCAGAAATTCCTCGCCACCGTATCGCGCCACAAAGTCGGTCTTTCGGCAGCCATCGCCAAGAACCTGTGCCAGCTGTTTCAGCACCTGGTCGCCAATCGCGTGCGAGTAACCATCGTTGATTCGCTTGAAAAAATCGACGTCCGCGAGAGCGATTGCGCCCGTGTGATTATGGCGCCGAACGAGATCGATTTGCTTCTGCAGGTAATCGTCAGCACAGCGCCGGTTGGGAAGTTTGGTGAGCTTATCGTGGGTCGCCTGGCGTTCGAACTCCTCGGCCTGCACCCTTAGCTCATCCGTCCGCTCCTCTACGATTTTTTCCAGGCGATTGCGCATGAGTGCGTACTTCATGATGACGACCATGCCGACGGCAATCACCGCCAGCAAGAGTAGAAAGTACGGTATCGATACATTGGTCACTGCGATTGCCAACGCGATACCTGCCGATGCGGCAACGTACTCGACAGTCGCAGTAAACCAGTTGAAGACCAGGCTCGGACCTCCGCCTCGTAAGTACACCAACAACATCATTCCGAGATCGTTTACAAACTGCATGCCGATGATGAGCACAAGCAGCAGCGCTCCGGTATTCAGGTCGAGCGCAACCAGCGGGATGGCGCCGCCGAGGTACTGATACAGCAGCCCGCATCCCAGAATCACGAGAATCATGAGCCCGGAGTTATGGAACGCCGCGGTCACTACCAGCCGTAAAGGAACGCCCAGTCGCAATCGGTGCCACGGATAGATAAACGACGCGAGACCGTTGACCCATGCGGCGTCAACAGGTCCCAAGACGAGGATACTCGTAACCTGCGCAGCGCGATCAAATGAGACGTGACCAAACGCCGGATGCGGAAACCCGGTTGCGATCGTAAAGAGCCCGAACACGAGAAAGAAGCCGGCTGCCCGCCAGTCGTATTCGCTGGCGAGCAGGCCCGTGTCTGCAGCCGCCACTGCCACGGCAACGACAGCCACAATCAGCAGGATCGCGGAATAGACCAAATCCGGACGCCACAGGCGTGCTTCGCCGGAGCGCATTGTCGAGTTTGAGTTGCTCATAGCTCCTCAAAGTATGCACTATCAAGGCAGTTCTGGATGTGACGCCGTCGGTAATAGCCCCCTTAAGCACCTGCCACGTTCAACTACCGTTACTGACTAGTCACGGCGCCAGCCGATCCTGCTGCGACGATCCATCATCCGGCTAAGACCGAACGCTCCAAGCATCAGCAGAAACGCGACGTCGCCCGATCCACCACCGGCGTCCCGTTCGGAGTCATTCTCGTCATCGTGGTCGGTATCTTCGTCACCGCCGCTGCCTCCCAGGAACACGGCTATCGAGTCGATATCCGAGTCGGGCAGACAAGCAAGGAAACGCATCGATCCCTCTTCGCGAATGGCTTCCCGGATCTCATGAGCGCTTTCGCCAACCACGCCTTCGCGTGTTCTGCCGCCCGTCCCGTCGTCGCCATGGCATCCTGCACAGGCCGTTACGTAACGCTGTTCGCCGGTGACAGTCTGGCTGTTCAGGTAATCCGCAATCTGCTCCGCATCGACGCTGCCGTCGTTCGCAAGGCCCTGCAGGAACTGCATGCCCGGCGCGCCATCTGGAAAGATGTAGGTGCCAAAGATCGATGCGTCTATCGAGCATGCACGGGCACCGGTAACACGGTGCGCACCGGCCAATGCCGAGTCGACGGCCGGCTCCATCCATGGCTCGCCGTGGCAAGACGCGCAGTAGCTGTTGTACTGCGTTTCTCCGTCGGTGGCGGCAGCACGTTCCGTGATCGTCGCACTCGACGCAGCGCTGCCGGTGTCGCCGGCATCATCGGTCACGGTCAAAGCAACGGTGTATTGTCCCGTCGCTGCATAGACGTGCGTCGGCGTCGGACCCGCATCAGCGGCCGTCGTACCGTCGCCAAAGTCCCAGTCGTAGCGCACGATTGCTCCATCGGCATCACTCGAGGCGCTGCCATCAAAGACGATCGTGTCGCCAACAAAGCCTGCGTACGGTCCGTTTGCGTCAGCCGTTGGCGGCGCGTTGACAACGATTGCGTCGATGGTCGCCGTGGTCGCATCTGATGTCGAATCCCCTGCGTCATCCGTTACCGTCAGCGAAACGTTGTAGGTTCCGGCTGCTATGTAAGCGTGCGCGGGATTCGCGGTCACGGACGTATTGCCGTCACCGAAGTCCCATGCATACGAGACAATCGATCCATCCGGGTCGAGCGACCCGCTACTTGAAAACTGCACGGCGCTGCCTTCGGTACCGCTGTACGGCCCGTTGGCCTGAGCAACCGGTGGCGTGTTTCCGCCCGCCGGGTTTATCACCGCTGTTGTCGAGTCAGTGCCTGTCAGCCCGTCGTTGTCGGTTGCCGTCAACGTAACCGTAAAGTTCCCGTCGACGGAGTAACTGTGGGTCGGCGATGGGCCGCTGGCCACTCCACCGTCCCCGAAGTCCCAGGTATACGAGGCGATCGTGCCGTCCGCGTCGCTGGACGCAGTACCGTCGAAGCTAATTACTGATCCGACGACCCCACTGTACGGTCCACCCGCGTTGGCGCTCGGCGGGATCGGAGCTGGCGTAATTGTGGCTGTAGTCGAAGCCGTATGCGTCGCACCACCATTGTCTGTCACGGTCAGCGCGACAGTGAAGGTCCCGTCCGACTGATACGTGTGCGCCGGTGACGAACCCGTACCGGAGTTACCATCGCCGAAATCCCAGGCCCAGGACACGATGCTACCGTCGGAATCTGTCGACCCACTGCCGTCGAAGACGATTTGTGAACCGAGGGTCGCATTGTACGGGCCGTTCGGGTCCGCGGTTGGCGACACGTTGGTACCGCAGTCCGGATCGTTACCGTCCGCCAGGCCATCGCCGTCATTGTCGAGACTGACTGTGATAGACGCGAAGCGTTCCTCGGATCCGTCGCAGGAGTCGAGACCGGCTCCGCCAAGCGCCGCGGCGTAGAAAGAGGGCAAGACGTTCTCGCCAACACCGGCGGCACCGAGTGCATCGCTGTGGCAACTGCCACAGGATGCGGCATTCGTGGTGACATGATGCAGGCGCAGTCCTCGACCAATACCGACCGACTCGCTGTCGCCCCCTGCATCCGCGTCGCGCCCGTGACACTGCACGCAATTGTCGAGCGGCGGATCGTTGAACGCTCCGGATCCATGGCAATCGGAGCAGGTGTTTGTCAGTGCGGCATGCGCGTCGTGCGCCGTGTTGCCGGGACCGGTATTTGCAAGCGTTCCATGGCACGTCGCGCAGCCCGGTAGACCACCCCCGCCACCATCGTCAAACCCTTGAAACGCGGGAACGGGCGGTGCGAGGAAAAGGACCAATAGCCCAAAAGCAACGCTGGCGAAAAACATTCTTGTGTCGGTATTCATGGGCTTATCGCTCCATAACCTGGGTGTTGTGCCATGGATGCCGGGGGCCCGACGGCGGCTGCGCATACTGTTGTCGTCAAGACATAATCCGGCTGTTTTCAACCTACACGGGTGAATTGCCGAAAAGGTTCCGGTTATAGGTATAAGCCGCAGTCGGGCCGCAGCGGGTCGGCGAATCCTGAACAAAAAAAAGCGGCCCCCGAAGGGGCCGCTCTCTATTCTGCAAAAACTCCTGGCTCGTTAGAGTCGGTAGTTGATCCTTCCGTACACGTAGCTACCCGAGATCGGGTGCAAGGTGCCATCGAAGCTGTTCAGATCACAGCTGAAGCAGATTGGCGTCTCCGTGTTGAAAAGATTTTGCACGCCGCCCTGAATGGTCCAACGATCACTACTTGCCGACGGGCTCCAGGAAACCTGCACGTCGGTATAGAGCTTGGCTTTGATCTTGTTGGTGGTCGGTGTGGTGCAAAGACTCGAAAATCCGAAATCTGAAACCAGGCCGGTGCACTGTTCCTCGATTTCACTCATGTAGCGATTGGTGAGCGCAACCGTCCAGTCGTTCCTCGTCCAATCGACGATGAGTGTCGACTTCCATTCAACGAAGCCGCGTTCCGGTGAACCGAGTTCGGTGCCTGCGCGATCGACACTTACCGGGCCACTCGGACCAATGGTGGTCTCTACGTAATCGAGAAGATGCGTATTCGACCAGCGAGCCCTGAATTCGCCAATGCTGGTAGGTTCGAAGTCCAGAGTAACTGTCCAGTCAAAGCCGGTTGTCTCGATACCACCAATGTTCTGCAAAACACCACCGATGCGCGTAACGGTTGCCCCGACTCGCGTGACGTTGTCACAGAAGATCGGGTTAAGCGTTTGCACACACTGCAACAGCACGTCACCTGCATCCGGCGCCTGAATCGCATTGTCTACCGTAATGTCATAGTAGTTCGCTTCGAACGTAGCGGATGCAATCGAATCCATGCTGTCGGAGATAGCCGCGGCATCCCAGGTCAGGCCAAACGTCAGGGTTTCCGCCTCTTCCGGCGTGAGCAAGAGATTGCCGCCCGTCGTTACACTGATCTGCGGATTGAGCTGTTGGTAGCCAATCGGTACACCCAGAGTGGTGCAATTAGCTTGCAGACCAGGCGTCACGGCCAGCGCATCGGCATCACAGGGATCTGTGATTGATGCATCGAAACGCGATCCGGTGTTGAACAACTCGCCGATATTCGGAGCACGGAAGCCTTCGGAGAAGCTGGCACGCAGATGCAGACCATCGGTCGGCCGCCAGTTGGCGCCCAGCTTGAACACGTCTTCCGATCCGGTGCGATCGTAGTCGGAGAATCGCACTGCAGCGGAAATATCGAACGTGTCCATGATCGGAGCAATGGCTTCACCGTAAATTTCGAAGACGTCATAGGCACCTGCCGTCGGACTGGACGGCACGCCGGCAGTATCACCGCTGGAGACCACCGAATCCGGTACGAAGAAGCCTTCTTCGTCGCGATACTCAACACCGAATGCGAGGCCAACCGGACCACCCGGCAAGCTGCCGACCTCGCCCGAGATGTTGGCCGTGACGTTGAACATTTCCTGTTCACTTTCATCCTTCTGGATAAAGGTCACGTAGTCGAGCATTTCCTGAGTGATAGAACCCTCGCCATTTGGACCCTGACCGCCGAAGAAGTTGAACGGCACACAGCCGGGGTTAGCGGCGCAGACGACCGGATCACCGACAGCGATCGATAGTTTTCGTGCGTTGAACGCACCCGTCTTGCGCTGGTTCGCCTGATTCTGCGACCAGCTGGCATGGGCATCCCAGTACCAGGTTGAAGAGTTCATCTCGAACTGCCCTTCCAGTGCACCGGCGATATGATAGGTGTCAACGTTTTGATCGAAGATACGCGGGCCCGCTTCGAGAGGACGGCGCGTCATAAAGCCATCCTGAATTTCGGCCGGTCCAACGTCGATACCGAACGGGTTAAACGGATTGTCGGCATGGAAAATAATGTTTTCCATTACGGCGCCACCGCCGCCACCGGGACCAGCAAACAGCGGCTCGGGAGCCGCGCGGTTCTGTGAGGTCCTGTTATTGAAGGTAGCCGTCAATCGGAACAACATATTTTCCGCTATATCGTATTCGCCCTTCATGAAGAAGTTGACCCGCTCATTCGGCGTCATCAGATGGTTGAACGGCTGATAGTTGAAGCGATCCGCGTTCGTGAAACCGTGGAAATCATTGCTGGCCGGATTCAATGGATCGTAAAGCGGAATATTGGCGCCGCCATCATTCAATACGCCATCGTTGAGCGCGAGGTTGACGATGTTGTCACCGGGGTTCGGTGCTGGAATACGCGGGTCATAGAACACGTATCGACCTTGCGGTGTACCTGAGCTGGCACCCATGGGGACGCCGGCGATCGGGTACAGGGAAATATCCCGATCCGCTGCAGAGACGTCGCCCTGCTCCGTGTAGCTCGTGGCAATCAGGATGCGGCCTTTATCGGATTCTGCGCCGAAGGACAGATTGAATTCCTGACTCTTGCCGTCGCCTTCATCGTAGGCACCGTAGTAATAGGAAACATCGAGACCGTCATAATTGTCTTTCGTAATGATGTTGACCACGCCGGCGATGGCATCGGATCCGTAGATCGTCGATGCGCCGTCCTGCAGCACCTCGATGCGGCCAATCGCGTTAGCGGGAATCGTGTTGAGATCAACAGCGCCCGATACACCACTTGCCGACGAACCGCGCACCCAGCGGCGACCGTCAACCAGCACGAGTACGCGCTTGGAACCCAGGTAACGCAAATCGATTTCGGATGAACCGGCACCAATACCAGCACCGTCCGGCGGGAAGCCAAGGTTGCCCGATGCATTATTGGAGCGGTTGATCGAAGAGCCAGCGATAGGCATGCGCTGCAGGAAATCACCGATGGAAACGTCGCCGGAGGCGGCCATATCTTCGGCGGTCATTATCTGCACGGGCGTCCGTGCATCGAGTGGGTTCTGTCGAATGCGTGAGCCCGTCACAACGACCTCTTCGAGCGCTTCAGCGCCGTCATCCTGCGCAAAGGCCGTTTGAGGGCTGAGTAAACATAGGGACAGCGCCAAAGCTCCGCTTAGTCCCCCGACTATATGATTTTGGTGCTTCATTTTTTCTGCTCCTGCTAGCGGTCAGATTATTAGAACGACTTTCTGTCGATTTTTCGCAACAAAATAGGCCGCGCTTATTGTTAACTTAGTTCGATTCACAGGAAATGTCAAAGATCCGCTGTTGTTTAAACACCACAAGGAGTCAGGTGCATAAAAAAACCGGGCATAGCCCGGCTTTCTTGCTGATCAGTTTTGCCTGCTCAGAAATTAGTCAGGCAGGATCACGGAATCAATCACATGGACCACACCGTTGCTCGCCTTGATGTCGGTCTTGATGACATTGGCGTTATCGATGCTTACGCCGCTGTCCGCTACCTTGATGCTGATATCCGCGCCATTCACGGTCGTGGCTGACGTCAGCTTCACCACGTCCGCGGCATACACTTTGCCCGGCACAACATGGTAGGTCAGGATCGATACCAGCTGGTCACGATTCTCAGGTTTCAGCAGGTTTTCGACCGTTCCTGCCGGAAGTTTTGCGAACGCTTCGTCGGTCGGTGCGAACACCGTGAAAGGACCATCGCCCTTCAGCGTGTCAACGAGTCCTGCAGCCGTCAGTGCGGCAGCAAGTGTTTTGAACTGGCCCGCAGCAATAGCGGTGTCAACAATATCGACTTTAGCCATTTCGTCTTTCGCATGGTGTCCGGCATTAGCCACTGTCGTAACGAGGCCCAGGGTACAAAGCGCCAGAATTCCGGCGCGCTTGGCGATTGATGAGATCATTTGCGTTTCCTTTTCAATTGATGTGTTTGAGGTTCGCAAACAAGATAGCGATTAACGCGCACGCAATGGTGTCAATAGTGTTTGCAAGTGTTACCGAATGTTTCTGGCGCGCGGGTGCGCTAACGACATTTGTAACGGTGTGTATCGATGATCGATCACACGCTTCCAAGTCAAGCCCGTGCTGCTAGAGTAAGGGCTCTATGAACTGCGAGACGATCCGCGAAATTAACGGGCCTGACCTATGCGTGCAAAACCCATTTCGCCGATCTATGGACTATTGCTTATGACGCTTGTCGTACCCCTACAGGGCGCCGCCGATACTACTGCCAACGAGATTCTGCTCACCGACTTCACGTCGAACAGCGCCGACCTCGGCTGGTACGTCGTGAACGATAACGTTATGGGAGGACGCAGCGAGGGCGGTTTCCAACAAGAGCAAGGGACGCTGTATTTCTCTGGCGATACGAATACGAATGGCGGCGGCTTCAGCTCAATCCGTACATCACCCTTACAGGTCGATCTGTCGAATTACGCCGGACTGCGGTTGCGCGTAAAGGGCGATGGCCGGCGCTACACCTGGCGACTGACGACAACCGCCCGCTGGCGTGGCAGACAGGTCAGTTACTGGGCTGATTTCCCTACCGGGGACGGCACGTGGACGACTGTCGACATCCCGTTCTACCGTTTCATTCCGAGATTCCGCGGCTATCAACTGGATGGGCCGGCACTCGACTCCGCGCAGATCACCGGCATGGGCCTGATGATCTACGACAATCAGGACGGCCCTTTTGAATTGCACATGGCCGAGGTATACGCCTATTCGAAGGTTGAGGACGCTCGGGATTCGGACCCGGGACCGCGTCAACCCTAGCCCACGTCATGTAACCGTATGCTCTTCCAGGAACGCTTCGGCTGCGAGGAAAATGCGCGTGCGTCGCTCGCCATCCAGCCGGTCAAGCGCCCTCGGCATTAACGCAAGGCGCGGATTGCCACTGAAAAACTCGCGGTGCTTATCGATGAAACGCCAGTAGAGGCCGTCGACAATTTCGCACCAGGGACCCTTTTTATAGTCGCTCATCTTGAGCAGGTAATTCGAGCCACATATATAGGGCTTTGTCGCGAAGATGCCGCCATCACTGAAGAGCCCCATACCGTAGACGTTGGGACCCATAACCCATTCCGAAGAATCAACGAACATCTCCATGAACCAGCGATGCGCACTCGATGGTCGAATTTCGCAAAGTGTCATCAGGTTGCCGAGGACCATCAGGCGCGGTATGTGATGCGTCCAGCCGAGTCGTTGTGCCGTGCGGATTGCGTCGTCAAGCGGTGGAATGCCGGTCGTCCCGTCGTGCCAACCGGGCGACATTTCGCGTTCGTGTAGCCAGAAGTTGGTGGCGTCCTGCTGTTCGCTGTAATTCCTGTAGACACCGCGCACAAACTCTCGCCAGCCAATAACCTGGCGAACGAAACCTTCGAGGCTTTGCATGGGTACCTCGTCGGCGCGAACGAGCGCGGCGTCGATCGTCTCGCGCGGTGTCAGCAGACCGAGGTTAAGGCAAGGACTCAGCACGCTGTGGAAAACAGTCACGGATCGCGAGCTTATGGCATCTTCGTAAGGCCCGAAATCGTCCAGGCGGTTGGCAACGAAGTCGTCGAGCCACTCGCGCGCCTGCCTGCGCGTCGTCGGCCAGCAAAATTCCCTGGCGTCACCCGGATGGTCGCTGAATTCACGCCGCACCAGTTCAATGACATCCGTCTCATGGGTGCCGGGTGTCGTCCAGACCATGTCCGGCGGCTGTACGGTGCGTGGCAGCTTCTTGCGATTGGCCGCGTCGAAACTCCACTGTCCACCGAGCGGCTTTGAGTCTGCGTCAACCAGCACATCGAGGCTACGGCGTTGTTGCTTGTAGAAGTCGCCCATCAACAAGCGTGGCTTGTTGTGTGCGAATCTCGAGAACGTGTCGCGCGAACAGGTGAACATCGGTGACGGCAACTCATCCCTGTCGAAGCCATTGCGGCTCGCGAATTCGACGAGCCTGTCTTCCATCGGCTTGTCCTCGATTTCAAAGTGCTGGACACACGTCGCACCGTGATGCCTCATCGCTGCTTCGAGCTTATCCTCGTAACTGTCGGTTTCTGACGGATCGAGTCGATGATAGGTAACCTGGTAGCCGGCCTTCTCAAGTTCATCGGCGTAGGAACGCATCGCTGCCAGGAAGAGAACGATCTTTTGCTGGTGATGCCGGACGTAAGTACAGAGCCCCAGGTCTTCCGCCATGAATACGGGCGTCTTCTTTGCTGTGGGCAAATGTTCGGGCGAGAACAGCTGGTTGCCGAGAATGACTAGCATGACGCGCAGCTGGCAAGCTGCCTCACTGTGCAAGGACGACAAGCAGGGATGCGACGGCAATCATTGTTGCCATCGTGCGCACGTGGAAATACGTTGCAGAAATAACGTCACGGGTACTAAGCCGAAGATCGATAAACAAGAGTGTCAGAAACGCGACTATCTGAATGCCGATGGCCGTTTTGACGCCGGTGCCAACATACGCAAACCAGACGGCCAGGAATATGACGTTGCTGATAACGAACAGGTTTAGCGAACCGGTCGGGCGGCCGGAAAGATAGGTGCCCCAGTGAGCACCGGCAAGGAAGCAGACGATCGCGAGTCCATAAGAGGCCACCAGCTGATCCAGCGGACCCAGGTACGGCAACGAGTCATGGCCCAGCAACGGCAACAGTGCGCTGGCAATGAAAGGAATCGTGCCGGCCAGCGCCAGCGCGGTGTAAATCTTGGTATCTTGAATCATTCCCTTACTGTAAGACGCCAGGGAGCAGGATATCCATTGCTGATACGACTTGTTACATGTCGAAGCTGCTATCCCGGCTGTCAGTAGAGCTCATCAACTGACAAGCTGTGAAGGCTGGGTTAAGTTTGCAGCTGGGCCCCAACAAGGCAATTGCGCAATGAGACATCTAAAAGTTCTTTCACTGGCCGCTTTGATCATCTTCTCCGCGGCCTGTGCGCCGGATCCGGCGCCACTCAGCGAAGCGGACGACGCCGACCTGATCCTGACGAATGCTCGCGTCTATACGCTGGACTGGGGCGAGCCCGGCCCCGATGGCACGCTCGCGCCTGATGCGCCGCGCTCCGACACCGGGTGGCATCCGGACGCCGAAGCCGTCGCGACGAAAGACGGCGAAATCGTTTATGTCGGCGATACAGCGGATGCCCTGGCGTTCCGGGGCGAGACGACCCGTGTCGTAGACCTTGCCGGTGCAACCGTCATCCCGGGCCTGGTCGACTCGCATACCCATGTGTTCGAACTCGGCGCGAAACTCGATGCAGTTGATCTTACCGACGTAGCCACCGAAGAAGAGGCGGTCGCACTGGTAGCGGAGCGCGCGAAGTCGGTGCCCGCTGGCGAGTGGATCGTCGGCGCGGGCTGGGACGAAGGCGCCTGGGCCAATCGCTATCCAGACAAGGTGCTGCTGAGCGAAGCGGTCCCAAATCACCCCGTGTTCCTCGACAGCCTGCACGGGTTTGCGGCCTGGGCAAACCAGGCGGCACTGGATGCTGGTGGCATCACCGCGGATAGCGACGTTCCGGTGGGTGGTGAAATGCGGCTCGGCGGTGACGGTAAACCGAACGGTCTTTTTCTCAACCGCGCGACCACGATGCTCGATGCCATCGTGCCGCCGCCATCTGACGAAACGCTTATCAAGCAGCTCCTGATCGGCCTGCACCAGATGGCCGCGGACGGCTATGTCGCCGTGCACAATGCGGGGCTGGACTCACGCGCCATGAGTATTCTGGAGCAACTCGAGGAAGAAGACCGATTGCCGATCCGCGTCTACGCGATGTTGTCGCTGCGTGACGCCGACCTCATTCGACAATGGATTGAGAAGGGTCCCGATACCGACAATGACAGCATGCTGGTTACGCGTACGGTGAAGGCTTACTACGATGGCGCGCTCGGTTCACGCGGCGCGAGGCTTCTTTATGACTACGAGGATCGACCCGGGCATCGTGGCATCAGCGGTGACGGTTACGGTTTCGACCAGGCGCTGAACGCCGAGGCGATGAAGGCCGGCTTCCAGGTAGCGATACACGCGATCGGCGATGCCGGCAATCGCGAGGCGCTGGATATCCTCGAAGGCGTGTTCAGGGAAGATCCGTCCACCGGCAACAATCGCCATCGCATCGAGCATGCGCAGGTTATGCATCCGGACGACATTCCGCGACTCGGCCAACTGGGCATCATTGCGTCAATGGAACCGCCGCACGCAATGGAAGACAAGACATGGGCTGGGGCGCGTTTGGGGCCGGAGAGAATTCTGGGTGCCTACGCGTGGCGTTCGTTGCGAGAAAGCGGCGCGGACATCACGTTCAATTCCGACAATCCGGGTTCCGATCACACCATCTTTTACGGGCTGCACTCGGCCATCACGCGACAGGACAAGAACATGCAGCCCGAGGGTGGCTGGTATCCGGAGCAGAGGCTCAGTTCTGACGAATCGGTTCGTGCTTATACGAGCTGGTCGGCTTACGCGAGTTTTCGCGAAGACGATACCGGCATCATCGAGGTCGGTCGCTGGGCGGATCTGACCATTATGGATATCGATCCGTTTATTCTCGCGGACGAAAGTCCGTCGGATATCCTGAAAGGTCGGATCCTGATGACAATCGTCAACGGCAACGTCGTTTACGAGAGGTAGCGTTGCCCGGTGGAAGAAGCTCTGCTTCATCCAGAGACATCAACGTGAAGGCGCGCGCATGCGAAGAACGATACTCACCTGTTTGGTATTGCTGCTGGCGGCTGGCACCACGCACGCCGACGAGGCGCTCGATATCGTCATCTACGGCGCGACTGGAAAGATCGGCACCCACGCTGTGCACGAGGCGCTGGATCGCGGCCATCGGGTAACCGCGGTGTCGCGCAACCCGGCACAGGTCGAGATGCGACATCCCAACTTGTCCGTCGTCAAAGGCGACCTCCTCGACAAGGTGAGCGTCGCCGAAACCGTGGCGGGCAAAGATGTCGTTATCCTGTCGGTGCGCGGCGTCATCGGCGACACGGGGTCGCCGGAAAGCGCGCTGCAGTTCATTGCCGCCGAGATGCTCGTAGACGCCCTGTTCCGGATGGGCGGCAGCGCGCCACGACTGATCCACGTCGGTGGCTCAGGATCCCTCGAAATCGAGCCGGGCGTCCTGTACGCCGCGACGTTGCCAACGATCCTGCTGCCAAAGAGTCTCGAGGTGGAGATCCTGGGCCAGATTCTGGCTCTTGAGTTTTACGGAAAGGTCGACGACGTGAACTGGACCTACGTAACGCCGCCCAGGAATTTCACGAACGGGCCGCGCACCGGCGTTTTTCGTATTGGCGGTGACCGGGCGCTGGAAGACAGCCGAGGCAGAACCCGCGTTTCGCGCGCTGACTTCGCGGTGGCGCTTATCGACGAAGCGGAACAGGCAAGCCATCCCCGGCAGCGGATTTCGGTGGCCTACTGAGATTTCTTGCCTCGGCGCGGCTGCCAGCATGGGCTAGTGCTGTACAACGCCCTCGCAGGTCGTATGCGGAAGCTCATCACGTTGCTCGAAGGAAGACACGACGCCGCCACTCTTTTCCAGCGTGAGCGTCACACTGTCCCGCGGGGCCAGTCTGACCTCGGTTTCCACCGGCGGTGAACTGTGGAGTTGCACACGATAGTCACCCTCGGGCAACAGCATCACACCGGCGGATCCGAGCGATCCACTCGCAACCTCTGTGCTGCCCCGGTACACGCTGAATGGCGTGGCGACCGTCTCTGCCAATGCCGCCTTGAGCTCCTCGGCACTGCCGGCCGTGACATAGCGTCCGCCAGAGGCGTTCGCGACAGCCTGCAAGCTCGCCGCGTCTTCATCGGCTGCATTGCCCATACCGAATCCGATCAGGTGTACAACGATCCCCTGCTCGCGAAGCGCACGCGCCGCCGCCACGGGATCGCCGCCGCAGCTCTCGATGCCATCGCTAACGAGCACCAGCGTCCGATCACTTTGCAGCGAACCGAAATCACGGGCAGCCTGGTTCAGCGCATAGGCTATCGGTGTCTGGCCCGTGGGACGCAACCTCGCGATCGCTTGCCGAATGTACTCCCGATTCCCTTCGCCGAAAGGCACGAGCAAAGTGGAATCGGCGCAGTTGTTCTTGGCACTCAAGGTGGTGTTGCCGTAGGCACGGAGCGCCAGGTCGAAATCATCGGGAAGCCAGTACGAGACCTCGTCCAGCGTAGTCTTGGCGATCTCCATCTTGGACACGCCGTCGATTTGTCCCCACATGCTATTGGATGCATCGAGGACGATTTCCACGGCACGGTCGCTGAGGGAGATTACGGGCCGTCCGTCGTTACGGGCCAGCACTTCCAGTGCCGCGCAGCTCGTATCGCGTACGTTGACCAGGATCTCCGTCTCCTTGGTGTCACCGTCCAGGCTCGTCGCGAACGCGACGATACGGTTCTCACCAATGCCGACCGGCACGCTGCCCGCGAACGTCCCGCCCGCCAGGCGCGCCGGAACCGGCTCCGAGCCATTCACGCTGAGCGTCACACTGTCGACACCCGTCGTGCGGAGATTCAGGAACGCCTCAGGGAGCTTGCTCGGATCGGACACACGAATGAAACTGCCGTTCGTAGCCCACGCAATCGTATCGAGTATCTTGCTTCCCTTTTGGTCTGCTCCGAGCATCAGCGTCTGGATCGTGATGCCTTTCTTGGTTGCCTCGACCGCCGCGTCATACGCCTTGTTCTTGTTCGACATGCCATCGGTAAACAGCATGATGACCTGCGACGAGCCGGGCCTGCCGTTGCGCTCGAGTTCGGCCAGCGCCGCGGTAATACCGGCGGCCAGGTTTGTGCTGCCAGACCGGGGCAGTAGCCGCAGCGTCTCCATGACCGCATCGCGGTCAGACGTCATTGAGCGGGCTATTTCGCTCGTCGCTATCGAAACTGACGACGCCAATCTTGATATCGCTTTTCGGCGAGAGATTACGGACCAGCCCGATGGCGCCCGCCGAACGATAATCGCTCGGATCACTGCGGCGCAGGCTGCTCGACGTGTCCATAACGAACATGATGTCGAGGTAGCGCACGCCACCGATCGCCGAGGCAATGCCTTCGACGTCGACGTTGGTTGCGCCGTCCTCCACGGTGTAGCCGGCGGAGGGCGACTGGATTTCGACCTGTAGCCCACGATCGGACGCCGTGGCAGTGGCTGCCAGCGCCAAGATCAAGATAAACAAAGCGTTACGCACGGGATTCCCCTACTTCTTTCCTACCGTATGAGAGCTTAGCAGACATAATCCGGACCGTGGCACACAGTTTCGGCGGAAGGACCGCCGAGGTGATTTTACGCTACTATCGCTCGCTAACTCGACTCTAGGAATGCCCTTGAACACGAATAAAAAGAACCGGGGTACGCGCACGTTTCTCCTGGCATTGCTGCTGATCCCTTTTACGGGCGCGCTCGGTGCGTGGTCCGTGCCGCAAGAACTGAGTGACAAGGTCGATGCACTCAATGAGGCGCAACGTTCCTTCATCACATCCGGCGCAGCCATTACCGTCATCCCCGAGAGCCAACTCAAACACGAACTGGCGACTCGCGAACCCGAAAGCCTGGAAAGGCTCATGGATGACCTGATGACGGTCGCCAAGCAGCTGGGCTATTCGCCCGAACGCGACATGGGCGCCGCGCCTTTGAATCTGACTACGGATGAATTTCGCTGGAGAGTGGTAACACCGCCGGCGCTGCGCGAGATGAAACGCGAACCGGGTCCGTTCAGCGTGCACCGCTATCTGTATCCTAAATCCGGTGTTCCAACCTTCGGCGGCGCCAAGGTCGCCATCTGGCCTGAGGATCTCGTGGCCGGCAACGTCGACGTTGCCATTGTTGGTGTGCCAAGCAACGTAAGCAGTGGCGTGCGCGACGCAGCATGGGCGCCTGATGAAATGCGTGCCCTGAACACGATTGCGACGCCAGACCTGCAGTCGCTTGTCAAACCCTTCGACGTCTTGTCCGTGGTCGACTATGGCGACTTCGCGGTCGACCAGATGAGCCTCGAATTATCGATCGGCCATATCACCGCCATGGTGGCCGAAACGGCTGGTACGGGCGCTATCCCGATGCTGGTTGGGGGCGACACCTCGATGCTCTATCCGGGCGTCAAGGGCATCGCCAGCGAACACGGCACGGGCTCGTTCGGCTTGCTGCATTTCAGTGCCCATCCCGATGCCGAGCGCAACGATGCCCATACGATTTCCGACCGGCAAGCCGTGTTCCGCCTGCTCGACGAGGGCGTTGTGAAGGGTAGCGAC
The DNA here is from genome assembly GCA_963722775.1 of uncultured Gammaproteobacteria bacterium. Lineage (GTDB taxonomy): Bacteria > Pseudomonadota > Gammaproteobacteria > Steroidobacterales > Woeseiaceae > UBA1847. The sequence continues at coordinate 20,844 of CAVROF010000013.1, read as the reverse complement.
ACCATCCAGGTGGGCTTGCGCGGGCCCGATGTGGACGCAGGCACCCTGCAATGGTTGCGCGACAAGGGTGTGCGTTATCACACGATGGCCGAGATTCGGAAACGCGGTTTCGAGGCTGTCCTGAAACGCGTACGGCGTGAGATCGACAAGGGCCCTGATGCGTATTTTGTCTCCATCGATGTCAGCGCGCTTGCGCCGGCCGAGATGATCGCCGCCGGCCGCGCCGAGGCGAATGGCCTTAGCATCGAGCAGGTCAGAATGGCTATTCGACATGTCTGCGCGTCAAAAGACATTGTCGGTTTCGAGATTACCGACCTTGCACCAATGATGGATCTTTCCAGGCTGTCGGTCATGCATGCGAACGCCGTGCTGAATGCCTGCCTGGGCGGTATCGCTGTGCGCAAGGCGGGCCTCGATCCTGACTACGTGCATCCACTCGCTCTTGATCATGGCCAGCGTTAGGGGATGCCGAGATGACTAAATTGACGACCAATATTCGTACCACCTTATTACTGGCCACCGCACTGGCGATACCGCTCGCCTCGGCTGACGAAGCGCCTGACATGCCTGAGCACGTGGTGGGCGAAGCCGCCTACCCGTTCGACACGGTTGATCTGCGCGAAGAGAAGAAAGAGGCCATCGAGTTGCCCGACAGCGTCGCACCGAAACTCGAGCTGCTGACGGACGACGAGATCGAATTCCTGAAGAGCGACGACGCGCGCCAGTTCGCCGGATCGCCCAAAGATACCGTTGAGGCGCTTGAAAAACGCACACCGGAGGAAGTCAAAGCGTGGGTCAATGCCATGCAGCACGTGATATCGGAGCACCGCTACGACGAAGGCCGCGACCTGCCCAACATTCCGTTCAACACAGAATCCACGGAGTTCAACGCGTGGCGCGCCGAGCGGCCAAGATCCATGGACCCCGAACGCGAAGACGGACCGATTGCACTCGGCCGATACAACGGCAGGGGTGGCCCACCGACATTCGGCGGACACCCGCTGGCGCTGACGAAGGAAGACCTCATCGCTGGTAAGGTCGACGTCGCGATCCTGGGCGCGCCGCTGAACATGGGCTCGGGATGGCGAGACTCCGGCTCCCAGGCGACGACGGACTTGCGACTGTTTGGCTGGTCGATGGGCGCCCTTGACCAGTATGTCCAGGTCGATGCTCGCGAAGTACTGAAGATTGTCGACTACGGCGACGTCGCCATCGACAACAACAGCACCGAGCGCTCGATGCGCCATGTCCGTGAGAAGGTGCGTGAAATCGCAGAAACCGGTGCCATACCGGTCATCATTGGTGGTGACCACTCGCTCGAGTATCCGAACGTTGCGGCGCTGGCCGATGTCTACGGCAAAGAGAAGGTGTCAGTCATTCATTTTGACTCGCACTACGACGCCTGGTGGGGCGGCCCGCATCTGATCGATCACGGCGTACCCGTGTATCGGCTGATCAACGAGGGGCATGTCCGTGCTGCCGACTACATCCAGGTCGGCCTGCGCTCGGCCGGTCCCGACAAGTCGGGCTTCAAGTGGATGCGCGAACAGGGCATGCGTTATCACACGATGGCCGAAGTCGAAAAGCGCGGTTGGGACGCAGTGCTGGACCGCGTCATTGCCGAGGCCAGCGAGGAAGGCCGCAAGATTCATATCTCGTTCGATATCGACGTGCTTGATCCGGCGTTTACGCCGGCGACCGGCACGCCGGTACCGGGCGGCATGAACATGCGGGAATCGATTACGATCGTGCGGCGCCTGTGCGCCGAGTCCAATGTCGTCAGCTTCGATCTCGTCGAGTTTCACCCGGCGCTGGATCCCACCTACAAGACGGCGCTCAACAGCGCCTACATCGTCAAGGCCTGCCTGACCGGCCTGGCTATGAATAAGGAAGGCAAGACGGCGGAACACTACCTGAGCCCGCTCGCCTCTGAGCACGCCCTCGACGACTACTTCGGCGACCAACAACAGCACCTCGACGCGACGAAAACCGAAGAAGAGGAAGCGAAAAAGAAAAAGGAAGAAGACCGCGAAGGCGACGAGTGACGCAGAAGGAAGCGGTCGACACGCGGATTCTAGTCCGCTTTCTTACCCGCCTCGATCGCCTCGGCCTGCATGCGCCGTTCGAGCAGTGGCACCAGCCACGGTGCGAATCGGGTGACGTAGTGAATGCGGCGCGCGTACTTGTCGGGAAACACGTGCAGCCGATTGCGGCGGACACCATCGACAATCTGTGCAACGACATCTGACGGATCCGAGAGCAAGTAAGCGGGTACGACCCGTCGCTCCTCGTATCCATATTGTGGCGAGTCGAGAATTGGCGTCTGGCTAAAGGACGGGTAGACATTGGTCACATGCACGCCCGTGCCCTCCAGGTCGGCGGCCAGCGTTACACCGAATCCACGCAACCCGAACTTCGACGCGCAGTATGCGGACAGTCCTTTGGCGCCCGCCCATCCGGCGATGGACGATGTGTTGACGATGTGTCCGCTACCGCGCTCGATCATGCCGGGAAGAAACAGGTTGCAGAGCCTCATCGGCGCCAGCAGGTTGAGCTGCATGAGGCGTTCCCAGTGGTCCCGCGGGACCTTGTCCAGCCGCCCGGCGACCGCGATGCCCGCGTTGTTGACCAGAATATCCGGCACGAGGTCTCGGGACGCACAGGCTTCCACGACCGCGCCGCATCCATCTTCCGAGGCAAGATCGGCGACAACCGAGGCGATAAGGTCGTCGCCGGCATCATCGACAACGTCGTGCAGTGCGCTGTCGGTAACATCCGTCAGTATCAGTGTCGCGCCCGCGGCACGAAACTGGCGCACCAGTTGCCGGCCGAAGCCGCCGCCGGCACCGGTAATCAGGACTGTCTTGTTGGCTGCATTAGTCATAGATAATGGTCATAGATAACTGTGTGCGATCTTACTTCATTGTGGGATGCTAGCGCTTATGGCCGAAGAGTATTTTGATGTTGTCATCGTCGGTGCCGGCCTGTCTGGCATCGGCGCCGCCTGGCACCTGCAGGACAAGTGCCCCGACAAGCGCTACCTGATTCTCGAAGGGCGGGAATCGATGGGCGGCACCTGGGACCTGTTTCGCTACCCGGGGATCCGTTCGGACAGCGACATGTACACCCTCGGCTACAACTTCAGGCCATGGAAGGAAGGCAAGGCCATTGCCGACGGTCCCTCGATCCTGAAGTACATCCGGGAAACGGCGTCCGAAGCCGGCATCGACCGTAACATTCGCTATCAACAAATGGTGACCTCGGCGAAATGGTCGAGCGACGACGCCGCGTGGACCGTTACCACGCATGATACGGCCACCGACGAAATCATCACGATTCGCTGTAACTTTCTTCTTATGTGCTCCGGCTACTACAACTACGAGCAGGGATACCTGCCCGAGTTCAAGGGGCGCGACCGCTTCCGGGGCAAGACCGTACATCCACAACACTGGCCAGAGGGCCTCGACTACAGCGGCAGACGGGTCGTCATCATCGGCTCGGGCGCGACCGCAGTGACGCTGGTCCCGGAGATGGCCAAGCAAGCGGAGCACGTCGTGATGCTGCAGCGCTCCCCCTCTTACATGGCCTCGGCGCCGGACACCGACTGGATAGCGCGGCTGTTGCAATGGCTGCTGCCGGAAAAGACGGCCTATTCGATCACCCGCTGGAAGAACATTCAGTTCCAGCGCTGGATCTATTCGCAGACTCGAACAGCGCCACAGAGAATACGCAAAAAGCTGCTGAAGATGGCACGCAAGGAATTAGGGAAAGGCGTCGACTTCGACAAGCACTTCGTACCGAGCTACGACCCGTGGGACCAGCGCCTCTGTCTCGTTCCGAATGGCGATTTCTTCGAGGCCGTCCGCGAAGGCCGTGCATCTGTCGTCACCGACACCATCGCCGAGTTCACAGAGAACGGGATTCGCCTCGAATCAGGGCAGGAGCTTGAGGCCGACATAATCGTTACAGCGACCGGACTCGATCTTTGCGTGCTCGGCGATGTGCAGATCAGCGTGGACGATCGGCCAATCGACATCTCCGGAACTTTCTCGTACAAGTCGATGATGTTCTCCGATGTGCCGAACCTGGTGTCGACATTCGGCTACATCAACGCATCATGGACGCTGAAAGCCGACCTTACGGCCGAGTTCTCCTGCCGCCTGCTCAATCACATGACCGACACGGGTATGCGCCAGTGCACACCACGCCTGCGAGACGACGAGCGGAATATGGCCGGCAAAGACTGGATCGATTGCTTCTCGTCCGGTTACATCCAGCGGAAAGTGCACCTCCTGCCGAAACAGGGAGACCAGCCGCCCTGGGTCAACACGCAAAATTATGTGCTGGACAAGAAGATCATTGGCGAGGACCCGCTGGAGGACGGTTTCCTGCAGTTCACTGGTCGCGCAAGGTCCGCGCTCAGAAAATAATTCGGCTTCCGGTGAGCCCGAGGAACAGCTTGCGTGGTGTTAATTGCGGCAGCAGCAACTGTCGCGTGGCCGTCACGGCCCGGCTTACGATACCCGCCGAAAACTTTAGCGGTTCATGTGGCGACGCAAGGCGCGCCATTGTGGCCTGGTAAACGCCTTCTTTGGCAGCAGCCAGCAGCGGACTGGCAACCGCAGTTTCGCCCACAACCAGCCACGTCGTGATGTCGCCGAAAGAAATCAGCATCGGCATGGGCTTTGCCCGAAATCGTACTAGTGGTCGACCTCTGAGTAGACGGCCGATGTTGTCGCCCGCAGCCTCACCCATGTCCATTGCATAGTAGGCCTGCTTGCGAATCGGTTCGGGCAGCGCTGCAGAATCGCCGGCAACGAAAATGTTGTCCGCATAGACACTCTTGAGCGTCTCGTCGACGGGCAACCAGGGATCATCGGCTTCCTTGAGTCCGGCATCGCGCAGAAACTCGGGTAACACCATACCGGCAGACCAGATACACAGGTCCGCGGTTAACTTCTCGCCACTCTCGAGCATGACGCTTCTCGCGCCCACCTGTTTGACCACCGCATTCGTGTGCACCGTCACCGGATACGGCGCGAAGCGCTGTGCCGCATCGCTGGCCAGGCCGTCGAGTTGTTCGTCGAGGATGCCCGGCTCGAGCTCAACGACATGAATATTGAATTCGTCGCCCTGCTCGCGCCGGCGCAGGATTTCACCCAACGCTTCGATTCCCGACACGCCGCCACCGACAATAACGACCGAGGCCCGGCGCTTCCGCGTGGCAAGCTTGTCGAGTCGGCTCGCGATACGCATGGCGTCATCGACCGAACGCAAACCCAGCGCGTATTGATCCGCACCCTCGACCCCGAAAGTTGTTCTCACACTGCCGGCCGCAATCAGGCAAGCATCGTATGGCAGCGTCAGCCCGCTCTCGGTCGTCACCGAGTTGCTGTTGCGGTCGATCCCGGTTACGACATCCTGCACAAAGGTGTGGCCGTACCGATTGACGCACTCCGCGCGCGGCAACACAACGCCCTCGCGGCTCTTCACCCCCGACAGGAGTTCATGGATGTTGGGCGTCCATTCGAAGTCGGCGCGAGGATCGATAACGGTCACATTGTGATCGCTGGACAGGCGGGACGCGGCGACAAGGCCGGCAAAGTTGCCGCCGATTATGACGACGCGAGATTTGAATGGGGACACGGTGCTAACCTGGAAACGGATGTGCGAAGAAGTACGCGCGGATATGGCGGGTGATGTTACTCCTTTAAAGGCTGAGTAATCTACGCATTTCTTCTGGCGGGGCGCCTGTCGTCTCCCGCTCAAGGCGCATCAAGCTCAAAGCGTTCGCGCAGGAAACGCGCGATACCATCCTCGTCGTGATGTCCGATAACCGCCGTGGCGGCAGACTTGATCCTGTCATTGGCGTTGGCGGGTGCGTAGCTTTCATCGGCCGCCTCGAACATGCTGAAGTCGTTGTCGCTGTCGCCGAAGCAAATAACGCGCTCGAGCCCGAGCAGTCTCTTCATCGTCGTGATGGCGCCGCCCTTGCTGGCATCGCTGTGGTGGACGTCGAGCCAGCGCCATTGCTGACCTTCCAGAGCGACACCGGAGTAGGCCACAAGATGCGGCTCGTCAATCACGGTGCGGAGCACTGAATTGATGGCTTCACCATCGCCGATGGCATTCACGTGGGTGATCGTGGCATCGGAAGACAGTTCATCCAGAGCGCGCACATTTACTGGCTCTCCGATGCCAGTGCTCCGGATGAGCTCCTGCTCAATACCTGTCCGAAGCGGCGGATGGTACACGGTGCTCTCGTGGCCTTCGTCCAGCGTAAAGACGAAAGGCGTCAGTCCCTGCGTAAGGCAGGCACGAACAACATTGTCCAGTTCACCCGACGTAAGCATGGCTCCCCGGGAAAAGTGCCTCGTTTGCGGGTGCCAGATCATCACGCCGTTCTTGTATGCCTGCGGCAGCTGAAAGCGATGGCCGTCGAGAATCGCGCTCGCGCCGTGGAGGGTGCGGCCTGTCGCGACCGTATAGGCGATATCGCGTTCGGTCAGGAGCCGCAACGTCTCACGCGTGTAGTCAGAGATTACCGACTCGCGATTCAGGAGCGTGCCATCAAGGTCGAAAACAACGAGTTCCATCTAAAACATCCGGTACAGAAGTGCGCTATCAGTCTCGACGCTGGAAATACCGTATCGCTGCAAGACCTGATTGACCGCGTCACCGCGCGCAGCAGGAAACCATCGACAGGGCCTCACTGGATCAGACCGATAAGCAGAAAGCCGACGGTTGCAATAGCAGCCGCAATCAGCGCATAGGGAAGTTGCGTACGAACGTGATCAATGTGATCCGAGGCCGATGCCATGGACGCGAGAACGGTCGTATCGCTGATCGGTGAGGCATGATCACCGAATATCGCACCGGAAATCGCCGCGCCCAGCATCAGTGGCACCGGAATGCCGAGCGTCATTGCGATAGGCACCGCGATCGGAATCATGATCGCGAATGTCCCCCAGCTGGAACCGACGGAGAATGCGATAAATGACGAGACGAGAAACACCAGCGGCGCAAGGAAGACCGGCGAAATATTACCGCTGACCAGGTTGGCCACGTACACGCCGGTGCCGAGCGCGTTGGCGACATCGCCAAGCGTGAGCGCGAGCAGCAAAATAATCGCGATCGGCAGCAGGTCACCGGCGCCTTTCATGAATACCTGCATCAGCTCGCCGACCGAGCTGTCTCCTTTGATCAGCGTCATCGTCCAGGCAACGAAAATGGCGAAACAGACCGACCAAAGCACTGAAACAGAGCCGGACCCCTTAATGATGTCGCCGTCGCCAGTGATGTACAAAGAGACAGGCATCATCAGGACCATCGCGAGAATGGGCAGCACCATCAGCCACGCGGATGGAATGTCCTGCTCGTCAATTACCTCGTGCTCGGCAGAGACATCGATGAGCGGCATCGAATCGGGCCAAAGCATCTCGCCACGCTGGGTGCGCTCTTCGGCCTTCTTCATGGGACCTATGTTGATGTTCTTCCATACAACGACGCCTGCCAAAAGAATGGCGGTGATCGCATACAGGTTAAGTGGCACCGCGGCGATAAACACCTGTAACGGGTTTTCTACGCCCGTCGACGCGACGAGGCTGATGATGAACGCGCCCCACGCGTTTAGCGGAATCATGACGCAGACAGGCGCCGACGTGGCATCGATCAGGTACGCCAGCTTCTCGCGTGAGACCCGGTATCGATCGAATAGCGGGCGGCTGACGGAACCGGCAACCAGCAACGTGATGCTCGACTCGACAAAGATGATCAGCCCGATCCCCCACGCCAGTATCTGCGCCCGAAACCCGTTGTGAACCCATTGCCGGGCCTCAAGGTAGTGCACGAACCCCCGCACACCGCCGGAGCGTTCTATCGTCGCGATCAGTGGGCCGATCAACAATGTGAATACGAGTACGCGGGCATCGCCCGGATCCGTGAACACGTTAATCATGCCGTCCAGTCCCGCGACCAGTCCGGCGAGCGGATTGAACTGAGTCAGTAGCGTATGCCCGATCCAGATACCGGCAAACAGCGACGGGATGACTTGTTTGCTCCAGATTGCGAGCACGATCGCCAGGAGCGGGGGCAGCACTGAGTACCACGTCGGGTCGGTCATTGACTGGGTCCGCAGTGTGTCAAAGGATTTCCACTCTTGTTATGGTGCCGAAAGCCTAACAACGACAGGGGAACAAAAACAGTGAAAATCGCAGTCCTCGGAGCCGGCGCCGGTGGTACCGCCGTAGCATTCGATTGTGCAGCACATGACCATGACGTGCGGATATTTGATTTTCCGTCATTTCCCGACAACATCGCGGCGATCGCCGAGCAAAAGGGTATTCACGCCAGCGGCGATCTGGCGGGATTCGCATCCATTGTCAGTGCCGGTCATGACATCGACGAAGCGTTGCAGGACGCCGAACTGATTTACATCGTCGGGCCTGCATACAGCACGACGCCATTCGGTGAGGCGGTCGCCGGGAAGCTCTGCGCCGGACAAACCGTGATCGTGACGCCGGGCTCCTGCGGCGGGGCGCTTGCGTTCAAGCAGGCCGCCGGACTGGCTCTCGATGACGACGCTATCCGGGTTGCAGAGACCTCGACCCTGCACTACGCCGTCCGTCTCACCAAGCCGGGCACCATTCGCGTGTTTCTCAAACTCAAGGCCGGCAACCTGCTGGCCGCGCTGCCGAGCCAACACACGGATTCGATCCTGCAACTCATCAACGATGTCTATCCCAGTATGGAGTCCGCGAAGAGTGTCATGCAGACGAGTTTGCAGAATGCCAATCCGATCATTCATCCTGCCGTCACGCTGGCTAACGCGGCGCGTATCGAGGGGACTGGTGGCGACTTCCTCTTCTACGAGGAAGGTGTAAGTGATGCGACTGGCCGCCTGATCGAAGCGCTCGACAAGGAGCGCATTGCGATCGGCGCGAAGATGGGCATCACTGTCATTCCGGATCCCGAACTGGGGATGCGCCAGGGGTACATGCTGGCCGATGATTACGGTGAGGCCTATCGATCAGCACCTGGATTCCTCGGCATCGGTGCACAACCACAGCTTGATCACCGCTATTTGAACGAGGACGTCGGCTACGGGCTCGTATTCATGTCCCGGCTGGCCAGCCAACTCGGCGTCGAGACACCGACGATGGACGCCGTGATTCATCTCACGTCCGTCCTCATGGCGCGCGCCTATGCGATCGAGGCAATACGCACGCCGACATCGCTTGGCATAGGCGACCTTTCCGCTGAGGCTCTCGGCAGTTTGTAACAAGGAACGCATTTGAATTTTCACAATAACGCAGGCATGTTGCCCGCATGACCCAACACGAATACATCTTCATCGCCATCTCGATTATTCTCGGCCTGGCTATGGCACGCCTGCTTCACAGCGCCGCCCTGCTGGTACGCGCCCATAGTCGCGTGACCTACCACTGGGCGACAGCGCTGTGGGGCAGCTGTATCTTTATCTATATCCTGCAGCTGTGGTGGGTCGGCTGGGAGCTGCGCCTGGTATCGGAATGGTCCATCATCGATTTCTTCGCCCTGGTGATCGGCTCGATATTTGTCTACGGCGCCGCTGAACTCGCGCTGCCGACCGAGGACTTCGATGTGTCGGACGATACCGAACTGGATTTCCTGGCGCACAGTCGCTCACTCGGACGGGTGTCAGCGATGTCAATGCTCGGCTATTTTGCGATCGGGCCGTACGTGAATCTAACGATGCTCGACACTCCGCCGCTGCCGTCGTTTGGATTTCCGCTTCTTGGTGCCGGCCTGATGGCGCTGATGATATTGAAACCGCAGTGGTTCAAGTGGCTGTCGGTCGTGTTCACCGGCTACACGATTCTGATTCTTTACCTGACTGCCTGATCGGCTTGAATCGATCAGGCAGCTTCGACTATGCAATTACGGCCGTCGTTCTTGGCTCGATAAAGTGCCTCGTCCGCCACCCGGATCAAGGCGGTTTCATCCTCGGCAGGTATCCCGGGGAAACTGCCGAATCCCAGGCTAACCGTACAACGAATCGTCTGACCACGATCCGTCACCGTCATCTTCTCAACGGCATGGCGTATGCGCTCACAGACCTCAGCGGCACCTTCACTCGACGCACCAGGCAAGACGCACAAGAATTCTTCGCCGCCATAACGAACCAGTATGTCGCCCTCACGCAGATTCGATTTGGCCTCTTTTGCAACATTCGCGAGAACCCGATCACCGATAAGATGCCCATGTGAGTCATTGACCAACTTGAAGTGATCGATATCGAACATGATGACGCCCAAAGGTAAATTCGCTTCGCTGCGCCCGCGTAAACTCCTCGCGCAGGCGCGTAAGCCCAAAGCGTCGGTTGTAACAATTCGTTAGCGGGTCAAGCGCCGCGATACGCTGCAGATCACCGTGCTTCATGGCATTGGACAGAGCCATAACGAAGGTTCTGCCAAAGATCTGCGACAGCGAACGCGAATCTCTTTCGAAGGCTGTCGATGTGGCCAGTACAACAACGCCAGTCGCCTTTTCCTGGACGATCAGCGGCATGAAAGCGACCTCCCGCGGCTGAAACTCGACCAATCCAGCATTCACGGACAGCCCCTCGGGCAACTCGACATAAACAGGTTCCTGTGTTCGCAGCGCCAACCGCACCTGGTCATTCTCACACAGGCTTTCGGTTTCAACGATTCCGAAACTGGCCAGGACGGAGAGTTCTCCACCGATATCGGCCACGATGGCTCCTGCTGTGGCACTCGTCGCTGCAATAAAACCGCTGAGCGCACCATTGCATAAGGGACCAAGTTCCAGCTGACTAGTCATAGTCTTGCTAAATTCGCCGACTCTTTCCTCAACTTCATGACTGTGTTGAAGAACGCGTATCAGGTGATTGAACGCGGCCGCGGACTCACCGATAACATCGTCACTATCGACCTGCAGTTGACAGCTCTCCGGATCGCAGTCGGTCCAATCGCCTGTGTACGTTGCGCTTTCGACAACCGATTCGATCATTCGCATGCCGTCGACGAGAGCGCGCAATCTCGGCATAACCACGACGCGCATCAACCGGATATTGACACCACCGACTGCTATGCCCGCAAGTAGACATATGCCAAAAAAGAACGGAGTAAGAACAATTTCGCGAGGCACACCAAGGCCAACCAACATGAGCGGAAATATCGCGCCAATGATGACCCCGACACCAATCATCCAGATTGCGAGATCGTCGAAGACGCTGCGGGTTAGTCGCAACGGAGCGTGTTTGCCGTAGCCACGGGTTTGTTTGGAATCTGGTGCGGATTGCTGCTCCTGAGGTACGACCTCAAGCCGAGCAGGGCTCGTTCCGAGACTCTTGTTCGCCACGGTCGGGCGCAGACCGAATCATTAGCTGAAATCCTCATTCAGAAGCTTCACATCTCTCCAAATGCAAGATTGCACATAATTGGTACAGAAGCGTGGAACCAATCGACATTTTGAATAAAAACAGTCTGTTTCAAGGGTATGCCTGTCGGTGTGGATCACCGGCAGGTATCATTAAGGCCGAACTGAGACCTCAACAATGGTGGCATAGGTGCAGACAATCAGCACACACAGGGCGCTCGTCGTTGAAGACAACGAGCACGTCTTGTATATGCTGGACTTCATCCTCAGTCGTGCCGGCTACGACGTCATTGGGGTTGACAACGGCCGCGACGCGCAGGCATCGATCGATAGCATCGAACCGGTCGACATTATCGTCCTGGACCTCATGCTGCCCTACGTCTCCGGCTACCAGTTGATTACCAATATCCGGGACGACCCCGAGTGGCAACATACACCTATCATCGTGGTATCGGGCAAGGTGTTGGAGGAGGATATCGTCAAAGCGCTCGATCTCGGCGCGAACGACTATGTCACCAAGCCGTTCCGCCCCGAGGAATTGCTTGCCCGCATGCGTCGAATCCTGGCAGACCATGAACGAATGGCGTCATTGCGATGACACTGCGCCGGATCTGCAGGCTGTCGCCGGTCGTCGTGCTATTGCTGACGGTGGTTTTCGCCACCCCGGCCAGGGCCGACTCCCCGATGGATGCGATCAATGCGGCCATCGTCTCCAGTGACTATGACACTGCGCTGAAACTCATCGAGCAAGAGCTCGGGAATCATCACGATGACCCGGCGCTCCGTCTCAAACGCGCCCAGGTTTATTCATACGCTGGCCAACGGCACGTGGCATTGCGGGAGCTGGACAGGTTACGACAGGAGTATCCTGCTGACGTTGACTATGCGCTGGCGCGCGCTCGTTTACTCGGACAGATGCAACGTGACGAGGAAGCGTTGCAAGAACTCCAGGTTGCGACAGAGCTTGCGCCTTCTTACGAGGAAGTCTGGAAGCTCCGCTTCGACATCTTGTCGAGGCAGTCCGACCTCGAAGCACAATCTGAACGTGAAACTTTGCGCCGGGAAGCGGCTGGACGATTTCCGAAATCAAGCTGGTGGCAGGAACAGCAGACCCAGGATGAGACACAGTGGACCGTCGTTCTGAGTGCCAGTCATGAAGACCTCGACAACGGCTTGCCCAACTGGAGTCACCAGTTCGTAGAGTTGATTCGGGAAACAGGAGACGACCTCCGGCTCGGTTTTCGGCTCAACAGGGACGTTCGTGGCGGCACCGCCGATGTGACACTGGGCCTGAATGCGGAACACGCGTGGTCATCCGGATGGTTTGGGGGCATCGACACAGGATTTTCGGGCAATCCGAGTTTCCAGCCAAAGACGGCCTACAGCGGACACGTTGGCCGGCCGCTTGGCGACGGCTGGGTCGCCGACCTGCGATACCGGCGACGCGAGTATCCGGCGGCAACAGTCGGTTCCTTTATCGGCACCATCGAAAAGTACTATCGCGACTTCCGGTTCGCGTACAGCCCTGGCCTGTCCAGGCTGGATGGATCGTCCAGCTTTACGAACCACACGATGACCGTCAACTGGTATTACGACGAGGACTCGAACATCGGCATCACGATGAACACCGGTACGGAGGCGGAATCGATCGGCGCCGGGCAGGTATTGGTCACTGACGTCAACGGGATCTTGCTCAGTGGTCGGCGGCCATTGAACCAACGGTTCGCCCTGCAGTGGTGGCTTGGCTATCACGAACAGGGCGACCTCTATCGGAGGCGGTTCCTTGGACTGGCTGTTTCAATCCGAATTTGACACGGCGGTTACCGTTGCGCTCTGGTCGATCGTTGCCGTTACGGTCACGGCCATTATCCTGTTCGCATACACGATAGCGCTCAGGATTGTGGCGCTGATTCAGACGCGCCGACGGCAGCGTTTCCTGATGTCCTGGCGCAACGTATTTATACTCTCAATGCTCTCCCGAAAGGACGCTGCCGAACAGACATTACCAGTGCTTCACCGAGGCGATCACACCGACCTGCTTGAGGAATGGAACAGGGCGCGAAGTATTGTGAGCGGCAGCGCCGTAGACAATCTGATTGAGCTTGCGCGTCGAACCCGTATTCCTGATCTCGCATTGAGACTTTTAAAGAAGCGTGGCATTCGACCCAGAATTCTGGCTGTCCAGACTTTCGGTCACTTACGCGATTCGGCTCATCGCGGAGAAATACGACAGCTGGTCGAGCATGACAATACCGCCCTGTCGGTTACCGCGGCCGAAGCGCTCGTCGAAATCGATCCGGCCTACGGAGCGTCGGTCGTCGTTCCTTTGATTGAGCAGCGACGCGACTGGCCTGTCAATCGTGTCTCCATACTGTTGAACCTCGCCGGCAGTGAACGAGTCAGCGAACCACTTTATCGAGCCATACGCTCTGCCGATAATGACGGCAGGATGTACCTGCTTAAATTCGCTCGCCTCATGGAGCCCGAGGTGCTGGATGCGCTACTTCAGGACCTTATCAGCAGCAGCAATGACCCGGGCGTGCTCAGCGCGTCGCTCAAGCTGATCAGCGGATATGGGTATGTGCCACGTCTCGAATGGCTGACTCAGCACGAGACCTGGTTCGTGCGCATGCACGCCGCAAAAGTTATCGGTCGGGTGGGCCAGGAAGAGCACCTGCTGCTCCTCGAGTCGATGCTCGACGATTCGGAGTGGTGGGTCCGCTACCGGGCCGCACAGTCCATTGTGTCCTTGCCGTTTCTCGGCCCCAATCAGCTGCGCAAGCTACAGAAGCAACAGTCCGACCGCTACGCTGTGGACATACTTCAACAGGCATTCGCCGAGGTCGGACTGGCGTGACGATGCGAGATATCTTCGTTGCGGGTCAGTGGGTCTTCCTGGCCTATTTCATCGGCATCAACGTCGGCTACCTGCTGCAGAACGTCGTCGCAGCACTGGGCATTCGCAAGTATCTGCAAACGGCCAAGTCGTATGAAGCAGAAAACGTGTTTTCGACGCTGGACGTTCCGATCAGCCTGGTAGTACCGGCCTACAACGAATCTGCTTCGATTATTACGTCGGTAAAAGCCATGTTGCAGCTCGAGTATTCGCAATACGAACTCATCATCGTCAACGACGGGTCGTCGGACGAAACCTTGCAAAAGCTGATCGACGAATTCGATATGCGGGAGTTTCCGGAAGCGTATCGTGCGCGTGTAAAGAGTGCGCCTGTACGGGGCGTGTATCGCTCCACCCGGATCAGCAACCTCCGTGTCGTCGACAAGGAAAACGGAGGCAGCAAGGCAGACGCATCCAACGCGGGTATCAACATATGCAGGTATCCGCTGGTTTGTGTTGTGGACGCGGATTCGATTCTGCAACCCGACAGCTTGCGCCGGGTGGTTCGTCCGTTCCTGGAAGACCCGACCACTGTCGCCGTGGGCGGCACTGTCCGGATCGCGAACGGCTGCACAGTTCGACAAGGCTTTCTCGAAACAGTCGGTCTGCCACGCAACTTCCTCGCACTGGTTCAGGTTGTCGAGTATTTGCGAGCATTCCTGTTCGGGCGCATGGGATGGTCTCCGATCAATGGCCTGCTGATCATCTCGGGTGCGTTCGGCTTGTTCCATAAGGAAACATTGATCGAAGCGGGAGGATTCAATCCGGATGCGGTCGGCGAGGACATGGAACTCGTGCTGCGCTTACATCGTTTGATGAAGGCCAAGCGCAAGCCTTATCGGATTACATTTGTTCCCGATCCGGTCTGCTGGACTGATGCGCCGGAGAATCTTCGTGACCTCAAGAGCCAGCGCGTTCGCTGGCAGCACGGGCTGGGCCAGGCACTTGCACTCAACAAGTCCCTGATCACCAACGCGCGTGGTGGCGCTGTTAGCTGGGTTGCGATTCCGTTTTACATCGTCTTCGAACTGTTCGGCCCGATCATCGAGGTAGCCGGCTATTTGTTCATCATAGCGAGCGCCTGGATGGGCTGGCTGTCTTTACCCGAAGCGTCAATTTTCCTGGGCCTTGCTATTGGTCTTGGCGTTCTGCTGTCCACCAGCGCGATAATGCTCGAAGAAATATCGTTTCGTATGTACCCGCGTTTCCGGCAGCTAATGCTTCTGTATTTCATCGCCATCGTTGAAAATTTTGGTTTTCGCCAGCTAACAGCGGTCTGGAGATTTCAAGGACTGATACGTTGGCTTCGCGGCGGGAAACACGAATGGGAAACGCTGACGCGTAGTGACAGTCTTGCGGACGATAGCTAAGGCGGCTTCGATATCACCTGTGTCTATGTCCTGCTTCATCCAGCAATTGGGTAGAATAAGGTCCGCGTGTGACCACGCTTCGGCGCGCGTGCCGATAAAACAACGCTAACAAGGTGTGCGTATGAAACTGGGCCTTTCCACTTTTTTTTCCGTTGGACTGCTGTCGACCCTGGCAGTATTTTCAATCGCTGCCGCCGACATTGTTGTAGGCGACACCAGTGTGGGCTGTGCCGAGGATCCGGCGTGTATCAACCGTCTGCATCCCGACATCCCGATGGTTGCCAACGCCGATCCCGGTGAGCGCATCGTATTCGTCGGCCGCGACGCCTTCGACCTGACCCTCGACCCGGACGAATTTTCCACCGCCGATGCCATCCCCCGGGAAGGCGTCGGCATTGTCCACGCGTTGACCGGCCCGGTCTTTATCAACGGGGCCAAAGCGGGCGACGTGCTGGCAGTGACCATCGAGGCAGTCGAGCCGGCCAAGGTCGGCTGGACCGAAGCCGGACCGTTCGGCTTCGCCGGTGACCAGTTCGGCACGGACGAGCGTTTCATTGTCTGGCGCATCAATGAGGAATACGCCGTTAGCGACGCACTTCCGGGCGTGCGTATTCCGAACGCGAGTTTTCCCGGCGTCGTAACAACGCTGCCCGACGACAGGCTGCTCGCCGATGTCCTGGCGCGCGAGAAGCAGCTGCTCGACCTGGGCGGTACCGTGATGAAACCCGACCCGGATGAGGCGGAGCCGGCGGCATTATGCGGAGCGGAAGGGACAAAACCGGCCGAGTGCCTGCGTACCATTCCGCCGCGGGAGCATGGCGGCAACATGGACATCCGCTACATCACCACCGGGACCACGGTCTACCTGCCATGTTACATCGACGGTTGCGGGCTCGCGGTCGGTGACTTCCATTACGCACAGGGCGACGGTGAGGTGGCAGGCACGGCGATCGAGATGGGCGGCAGGATGACAGTCACCACCCGTGTAGTCGATGACCCGCCGGACCTGTCCCGCGGCCCCCACTACGAGGGCCCGGCATCCGTGCTCGGGATACCGTCGGAGCGCTTCTACGCCGTGACCGGTTTCCCGCTGAAAGAAGCAGGTAGCGTACCCGCTGACCTTGCCTACCTCGACTCGCCGAAGATTGCGGGCTTAAGTAATTTGTCGGCCGATATCAATCTCGCGGCGCGAAACGCGCTCGCCGCCATGATTGACTACATTGTGTCGGAGTACGGTTATGACCGGACGCAGGCGTACATGATCGCGAGCATCGCGGTGGATATGCGTATTGGTCAACTGGTCGACGTGCCCAACGTCGGTGTCACCGCGATATTACCGCTGGACATATTTATTGGACATGACTGACGCTTCGGTTGAAGCACCGACACGAGGATTTTTCAGAAATCTAAGTGGTTGATTCGATTCAAATTTATCAACCAGTTACCGGGGCGTCCGTTGCTTTCGTTTCATCACTCTGCATTACGATGCACAGCTGATTCACGCAGATCTCACGCATCCCGTCTATCGCTTACGACGGTCGAATCGTCGCAGATTAGGATGCTATAGAATCTCCTATTCTTAATTATTTTCTGAGCGACATGCTATTCCTTGTAAGTGGAACCTCCAGGTCTGGAAAGACACTCATCGCTAAAAAAATCCTCGCGGACAAACAGATTCCGTACCTGTCTCTTGATTGGTTGATGATGGGGTTTAATGATGGGATACCCGAATATGGAATTCATCATCTACTGTGGCCAAACGAAATTGCCGAAAAGATGGGGCCTTTTTTGCTAGGCATGATCGACAGTATGCTCATTGATGGCATGGATTATGTGATTGAGGGTGAAGCAATGCTTCCTCAGTTGGTCGCTGATTTAGTGGAAAAAAATCCTGACAAGATCAAGGTAGTGTTTGTGGGTTACACCGAAATCAATGTAAAGGACAAAGTTGCGCTGGTTAAAAAGCATGGCGATGGGGAGAACGACTGGCTGACTAGTGAATCAGAGAAATACATCAGAGACCATATCGGAAATATGATTGCTTATAGCAAGATGATCAAAAACGAATGTGAAAAATACGGATTGGCCTACTTTGATACTTCTGAAGATTTTTTGGGGGCGATTGAAGCGGCAACAGACTTTTTGGTTGGGGATTTGAATTAAAGCGAATTTTGTGAACGAATGGGTGCAGCCGCAATTTGTTTGGAGATGGTGGCCAGGACCAGAATGGAACCACTGACACGCGGATCTTCAGAACGTTCCTCCAGCTTGCGGCCGGCAAGCACCAACTTGCAACGCGGCGAACATCATCTATATTTATAGGTACGAGCGTCCTGCGCTTGTGCGCAGACCAGACGCTCCAGACCCGGTGTTCATTCCGAATCAAGGAGGTAACTATGGGTATGTTCGACAAATGGTTCGGCGGTAAGCAAGACTATCCTCCCCTCCCCGCCGATAACGAGGCCATGGCGAAACTCGACGAGATGAAGGCGCAGCTGGAGGAACTCGCCAGGAAGGTTAATGACCATCTCGAAGTCGTCCCCGCGGAGCATGAGGCATACGTGTATCTCGGCCATCCCCCGAAACGTTTCGGTATTGCGTGGATACACGACGGCAAGCTAAGTGGCCTCAAGGAACTCGTGGACGAGAGCCAATTATCGCAGGCACAGGTGCAGAAACTGATCGGCGCCCTGGGAACTGCCTACGAGCACGCCAGTGACGCACCGCGCTATTCGGCGGAACTTGCCGGCAAGAAGGTCGTGGTAATACCGTCCCGCGGGCTGGGACAGAAAGTCCACGAGATCATAGAGGGCGCGATCCACTAAGACTGCCGACCGCGCCGCGGAGAGGATACATGGGCAAAGTCGGCTACAAGGCGCTGGTCGAGGCAGCCGAGGCACGGATACACGTTATCTCGGCTGCCGAGGCCATCGGCAAACTGAACTCGGATGATGTGGTCTTCGTCGACCTGCGTGACATCAGGGAACTGCAACGTGAAGGCGGGATAGCGGGCGCCTTCCACTGCCCGCGCGGCCTGCTCGAGTTCTGGATCGACCCGGAAAGTCCCTACCACAATCCCGTGTTTGCCGAGCAGAAGGAGTTTGTTTTCTTTTGTAACCTGGGTTGGCGTTCCGCGCTTGCGGCAGACATTGCCCAGCAAATGGGCTTGCAGACCTGCCATATCGACGGTGGCTTCGTGGCCTGGAAGGAGGCCGGTGGGGACGTTGCTCTGAATACATCACCGCGCATAACAAAGCACAGCTGATACACGCAAAATTCACGCAGCTACTTTCAACTGTCCTATGTGAGGCGGCTCTTGTTACGAGTCACTGCAACACCGGCGTCGTTCTTCCTGGCCAGCGCCTCGATTTCCTTGCGCCGCTTTGACTGGTCCAGCCAATATTGATAAGGGTCAAATTCGCGGCTGTCACCAAGTTTATTCGAATGATCGATAATGCAGTACGTTTTATCCATTTTCTCTTTCATCGGGCTCTCTATTCGTCAAGATCAAAACCGAACTCCGCCGCCATTTCATCGGTCTCATCCTGAAACGCGGATTGCTCTTCGTCAGATTTCTGCATCTTCTCGATATCCGTCAGTAATGACGCCTCCATCCTCTTCGCCGCCGATTCTTGCTCGCTCTTCTGACAGTCGATCGGCCTTTGCGTACTGCTCCTGGTTGCCCGCGATTTCGAAGTAGTCACGAGCATACGCATAATAGTCTTTCATCATCAATCCCATTAGGGCCTCACCTCCGGCGTCCGCGCTGGCCATCTTCATTAAGGCCTCACCGCGAACATTCGCGCGAGCCTTTAAGCGCGCGACCTGTTGCGGGTGCCTGGCAAGGCGACGAATTCCCGCGTCAAGAGCGCCTGTCGCCTGACCATGCAGCATCCCTTTCGGAATGGCGCCATCGGTTTTGTCGAACTCGTCGAAGTGCCGTGACTCTTCGGCCAGCCAATGATCGGTGATCTTCGGATACAGCGGCGCGAGATGCGCCCTGAGTTGCTCTTCAAACCTGGCTAACTTGTCGAAGGCCGCAAGTTCTTCCTCAAGAAGTGGCGTCAGATCATTGATGTACTGCCTGTAGTGGGCTTCGGTGCCCGTTTCACGTGTGCGCTTAAGTTCGTCAAGGCGGTTCTTGACGAGGCCAACGAGTTCGCCGTCAATATCCCGCTGCAGCAGTTCACTCTCCGCATACGAAATTGCGTGATTAACGAATAGGTCGTACTGATTGCTAATCAGATAGAGCCTAAGGGCGCCTTGTTGAATGTCGCCGCCGTATTCGTGCGATTCGTCGAGCAGATAGCCCTTGGTCCTGCGCTGTTCGGCCACTACAGATGCCACGGTATGTAATTTGTCCGCCGCCTCCTGGTAGAAATCCGTCGGCAGACATCGATGGGGCCCGAACATCACGTTTTTGTAATAAAAGTAACCGGCGAAGACCTTGGTATAGGCGTCCATCGCTGCAACCTGTTTGCCTTCGCCCAGCAGTTTATCGCCCTCGGCAACAAAGCCAGGTAGCACGCGACCCTGCACTTGCCGATCACCTTCGCGCTCATCCATGGGTATCGGGTACTCGCCCGACTGAATGATGTAGGTGCAGATTGTTTCCGTTGCGGCGGCTAGCGACGGACCGAACACCAGGCCCGCCGCAACCGTGGCGAAGAGCATGCGGATCGTATTCCTGGCGCGCATGCTGGACATCATCTCTTGAAGAGCCTCTTCAGGCCTTTGCGGACAGAAGTTCGGGCCTCGTCGACAACAGCCTGCTCGGTTTCATCCTCTACAGCCTCACCCACCTGTTCGCCCAGGCCGGGTTCCTCGTAATCCTCGCCCGGAACTTGTGCGTCCTGCCCCGGCTGACCTCCGCCCATCTGTCCCATCATGCTGCCGAAGCCCATCTTGGAATAGTTCGCCGGCACTTCGAACTGGCTGGGGTCCTGGGGACCAATCTGGACATCGCGCATCTCGAAAACCATGCGTTGTCCCTTCTGCTTGCGACTCTGGTAGATCATGTCGACTTTCATCAGGATGCCTTCGTCGCTGACCCAGTAGTAGCCACCGCCCTTGCCGCCCTGCTTGTCTTTAAACTTCGCCCTGTACTTGGTGCAATCAAAACCATTGATGGTTTCCCTGCCCACTTCGCTCGCTTCCGAAAAGTCGATGTCGGAGTTGCCCGCTTCTTGCAGCCCCTTG
>CAVROF010000012.1:0-555417 GCA_963722775.1 uncultured Gammaproteobacteria bacterium | reverse complement strand
CCTCGCCTCCTCCGAGAAGCCACCAAAGGCTGCCCGAAGGACCCAAGATCGCCGGGTTACCGCCAACACAGGATTGATTTCTGACCTGCGAAGGAGGCCCCGATGAATACGACATGTGTTGCTCGAATACCATCCTTCCGACAGTTGATGACGTTCATCATTACGTTTCTTCTGTTGGGTGTCATACCCGGAACTGTCAAGGCAGCTGACTTTAACAGTGACGGAGTTCTCGACATAGCCGATATTGATGCTCTCGTTATGGAGATCATCGCTGGTACGAATGGACCTTCGTTCGATCTGACCGGTGATGGATTGGTCAATACTGATGACCTCGCAGAGTGGCGCGCGGTCGCCGGGGACGAAAACGGATTTGCTGGCGCATATTTGGTGGGTGACGCCAATCTCGACGGAGATGTAAACGCGTTGGATCTCAACGAGTTGGGCCTGAATTGGCAGGCGTCGCCGAATACGTGGTCAGGCGGTGATTTCAATGCCAGCGGATTCGTTGACGCGGTCGACCTGAACCTGCTCGCTCTGAACTGGCAGGGCAACACTCCCGGATCAGAGGCGCAAATAATCGGATGGGAGCCACTGGTAATGGACTTTGGGGTGGTTCCTGTGGGCAACCTGGCCGACGGCACATTGAGGCTAACTGCCACCGGTCCAGAAGGGACACTTGCAATTAGTGAAATCTATTTTACGTTTAACGATCGTGACGCCTTTGGAGTGAGTGCTCCAGTGCCGGCGGTCTTGCTCCCCGGTGAATCCATTGACGTGGATTTGAGCTTCAATCCGCCAGACTTCAGCTTCTTCTTTGCTGATCTGAGAATACTCAACAACTCTTCGAACGCGCCTGAGCTGTCGTACTTCTTCTCAGGATTTGGAGAGTTCGGTACTTCCTGTACGTCGCCGCTGGTCAATTGTAGCGGCGTATGTGTTGATCTGAGCAGTGATCTCGGCAACTGCGGCAGTTGCGGCAACGAATGCGTTGCTCCCGAGCATGCTGAGGCATCCTGTCAGGCGGCCAGTTGCGACTTCGTCTGTGATTACGGCTATGAGCCCTTCAATGACGGTTGCCGCCAAATACTCATCCCGACAACTATTGAGATGCTCGAAGAACTGATCATCTACGTGGATGGCTCCGTGTTTACAGGCACACTGGTAGGACTGGGGCCAAGAAGTGCTGACGATTCGCCATCCCCGCATCGTTTGCAGGTATTCCTGCGTACGCTTGAGCGCGCGATGAACGAAGGGCTTGCTACGGGTAACTACGACGCCGCTTGCGATGCGCTCAATTTCGCACAATTGCGAAGCGACGGTGGGTATCCGAGTGTACGCCCGCCCGACTTCGTCACAGGTGATGTGGCTCCATATGTAAACGATCGTATCAATGAGATCATGGGTGCGATCGATGGTTGCGACATTCGAGATGCATCGATTCGGCAAGTGAATTAGCGCTTGAGACGACTGAAGGCCCCGTCCCACGGCGGGGCCTTTGTTTCTAAGACAGTTTGGTCTTGATCGAAGTTAGCGAATGTCCGCTTCTGGCCGTTAGCAGACTGTCGAAGTCCCGAATTTTCCACTGACTGAATGACCGCTTTCGATGGAAGCGGTCATTCAACGTCACGACT
Organism: uncultured Gammaproteobacteria bacterium; assembly: GCA_963722775.1. Lineage (GTDB taxonomy): Bacteria > Pseudomonadota > Gammaproteobacteria > Steroidobacterales > Woeseiaceae > UBA1847. The sequence continues at coordinate 553,786 of CAVROF010000012.1, read as the reverse complement.
CCCCAATGTCCATGACGACAACTCACGCGGTGGCACAACGCAGGTCGCTGACCATTAACAATCCGGGATCAGTGCGCCGCCCATTGCCGTATATGGTCGCTGAAGCTGCGATGTTTGACACGCCCACGACTGACTTCCCAAACCAAAACCCGCAATCTGACAAGAAAGAAAAAATTAGATCGATTCAAAACTTCCATATTTGCGCCGAAATAACCATTTCAGTTCAAAAACAGAACAAACAACAAGCAAATATGAATCGATGCTGGTGGCCGTCTATACTTTCGCGCGAAACTATTCGAACGAAAAAGATTGTCATTTTTCGCTCCGGCGATTGGGAAGAGAATATGTCGACAGATAGAGATGCGACCGGACTAAGTAAGTCGATTGCCGGCGCCGCGACGATGCGGATCGCAACGCTCCACAAAACAGGCAGTTTTCATACGCCGCTGGAAGAACGTTTCGAGCGTATCACTCGTATTGGCAAGAGAATAATGGGAGTTCGTGTTGCGGGCGTCACGCTGATCACAGATGAGACCTTGTGGTTCAAGTCCATCAATGGATGGAGTATTTCTGAGTTGCCGCTAAAAGACAGCCTGCAGCAGCCGATGCTGGAAAGGGGTGAGCCACTGATCGTGCCGGACACACATAAGGATTTGCTATACAAGAAGTTGCCGCTGGTTGTCGGCAAACCGAAGTTCCGATTTTATGCGGGTTACCCGCTACGGGATGGCAATGGCGAGATCATAGGCACGTTCTGTGCTTTTGATGTTAAACCGAAAACTGCAGACCACGGACTGAGTGAGGTTCTTTCAGACTTGGGGCAACTAGCCGAGCGTGAATTGCTGACTACCGATCTGTGGAACGCGCAGAGCCAACTGATTGGTAAACTGGGTACCGCACGGCGCCAAGCTCTCCTGGATCCGCTGACTCGGATTTGGAACCGTAGAGGCGGTCTGGAATTGCTGGACATCGCGCAGCAGGAAGCTATCTCCGGCCGCGAGCAGTTTGCAGTTTGCCTGGTCGATATCGATCATTTCAAAGCGATCAATGATAAGCACGGACATGGGATCGGCGACAGGGCTCTGAGAAAAGTTGCCGCGGGTATTACTGCGTCGATTCGACCCGATGACATTGTGTCGCGATACGGCGGTGATGAATTTCTCGTGATATTGCGCGATGCGACACCTGATATTTGCAGGCTGGTTGCGGAACGGATATGCGGAAAAATCGAAGAAACACGGGTTCGAACTAACGATGGCAGTCTGTCTGTGACCGTTAGTCTCGGTATGGCTGTCAGTGATGTCAGCGAATCGACAACGGCCACTCAACTCATCGAACGGGCGGACAAGGCTCTATACCGAACCAAGCATCGGGGGCGTAACGCGGCGACCATCTGGACGGACGATATTTAGCCAGTCATTCCCTGAAACGCAAAGGCCGAACTACCGAATCACTGCCGGGCAGTCAGATCTAGCGGAAGTACCAACGAGCGCCAAGACTAAAGCTGTCCGTATCACCGGCAAAGTCCAGGCTCACTCCGGCCGAAATCTGGTCCGAAAAGTAATAATCGCCTGCAAGTTGCAGATACGTGTCGCTGTTATCCAGGTTGATATGATTCACTGATCCACGGATCTCGAATTGCGGCGCCACAAAACCGCGAGCGCCTGCGGAAAACGCGAAGCCAGAATCGTCGGCGTCGCCGCCAGGTGTGTCCACCTCGGCCCGAACCAACCGGAGTGTGCTGACCAGGTCGAAGTTGTCCGAGTAATTCCACACGTAACCGCCACCGACCTCCAGTAGTGTTGTATCAACGTTGTTGTTGAAGTCCAGTGCGGTCAGGGCACCAACGAGAATCCACTGCCCATCGAGCTCGTAGGATCCGGCCAACCGAAATCCGTCCCCACCACTAATGTCAACATCAACAAAACGCAACTCGGCAAAGGAATAGCTGAGATCACCTTGCAGATTTTGCTGACCTGTTTGCGCTGCAGCTGTTGTCTGAACAGACAATGCCGCAAGCAGTAGCAGTAACTTTTTCATTTATTCATCCTATGTTCGTTGCCCAAACCTGATAGCCAGAGGTCGGCGACTCTCCAGCAGGTCGCGAATCCTAACGCCGCACTTCTGCCGATGTCTACTCCCCCCTGCGCACGACGTTGCGGTTTCCCCACAACTTGTCCACAACTTTGTTTTCAAAGTAGTTTTTCGCGAGTGCAGGGTGTCTCCGTTTGGCGTCAGGGCCCTTCATCGAGCGAAAATATGCGCATTCAGGGGCTTCGAGTGGTTTCGGTTATAGCGGCTGTATTGATCATCTTCTCGCCAGCTTCTGCGAGTCGTCGTACATCTTGGTCAGGAACGACCGAATCGCGGGCTCCGCTTCTTCTCTTGTCATCAGTTTCTGACTCTCGAGCACGACGGCCATATCCCTGATGGATCGCTTACCGTCGATGAGCGACATGATGAAAGAGTAAATCTGAGTCGTCATCGCCTGTTGCCGGAACGACGGCGACTGTGGCACCGGGTCGTCGCCTTTCACGATCCAGTCGGGCAGCGCCTTGTGTCGCTCGGGCTTGCTCGCATTCCGTTCCTTGTAAGCGGAAAACGTAAACACTCGCTCCTGGCGGCCGTGGCGGCTTGCCGGCGAACACATATAGGGAATCGTCGCCTGCGAAACATACGGGTCCGAGAACCCTGCTTTCGGCAACAATGGCCTTAACTTCCTCAGGGCTGTAGCAACGCGACCTCTCAGGCGAGGAGAACGCGAGCGAACCAAAGTTCACCCAGCGGCCATCTTTCTTTAGCAGGCGGTTGATACGCGCTGCGAGCACGGGCAGGTCTTCGCTGATGATGTCGATGAGCCATGGCGTGATAATTGTGTCGAAAGACTTTTCGGGGAACGGCGGCCGCAGCGCATCGCCGAGCACGAGATGGAAGTTGTCGCCAGCGGCTTTCGGCGCGGCGAGCTTTCGCAGCACAGCATCGTCTTCCAGCGCGAGCGGCGCGATTGGAAACTCATACAGATTCAGCTTCTCGCCCTGGGTGACAGCCTTTGCGACCAGCATGAGCAGGGGATTGAAATCCATGGCCACAGTCGTCGTGCACTCCATGTTCATATGGATATCGTAGGCAAGACGACCCGCGCCAGCGCCCAGGACCAGGACATTGCCGAGCTCTGCATGATCGTGCAGCACCGCTCGAACCTGTTTGAGTGACGCCTGGTTTTCTTCGTCACCCCACGCCCAGTCGCGATGAATGTTGGCGTAGTAGGTGTTTAGACCCTGGTCAGAAGGCAGGCGCGTGCGCAGCGCGAGGTAACTCTCATAGTTGCCCTGCAGAGATTGCACGTCAACGGGGCGCAGTATTTTCTGCAACTTGCGGCGGTGCGATTCGATGCACTTCTTGTAGCGTTCGATCCGTCGCCGGGCGAGCGCAGAAATCTGCGTGTCCTTGAGCTCCTGTTCGAGCCCCGCTATTTCATGGCTGAGCTGCTGCAGCGCGAACTGTAAACGTCCACGCCACTCGCCGAGCGTCGCCTGGGGCTCAGCGAACATCCAGGGAATATCGCTGACCAGTGGAAAATCGACCTTACAGGCTTTGCAGTGAAGCTTGTCGTCAACGGGGTCCAGCGGCGTCTTGTCGCAGCGCGGGCAGGCGAGGAGGTCGGTAAGTTCGGTCATGGTTCTGGATTATGCACAAAAACGGCCAGCCGAAGGGAAGCGGCTGGCCGTCGGTTTGCTGTGCAGCAGCACAGCGGCATAGCCTCAGCTATACGGGGTTGGCAATTGTTGGCCTGTGCAGCTACGCAACCGGCACGGTTCCATTCACGATCGGCTCGAACGCGGTGAAGCGATCGAGGTCGCTACCAAGACCATGGCCGACGCCAAGATTCTGGTAGATCGACTGGAATGCGCCCGTGGTGACGTCGCCATGCAGCGCCATGTAGTTGAGCACCACCGAGTTGACGAGCAGGTTGACGTTGTTCGCCATCGGCGTTGCCGCGCGTTGGACCGAGCCGCCAGCATCCATGTACCCGAGCTGCTGATGCAGCATCTGTTCATCGAGCGTAGCGCCCTTAAGGACAGGTCGACCACCGAGTCGCGGCGGATTGTAGACCAGGAAGAACGAGCCGGCTGTTGATGAGTTGTCACTCGTCCATTCACCCTTGCCGCGGCCGTCGGCTGTGTTATCCATAGCGCCGTTCGACGACAGCGAACCGTCACTGAAAACGTACAGCATCAGTGGCATGTCGAGCTTCGCGGCGTACTCCAGGCAGGCACCCATACACTGGCCGGCACGGAAGTCCTTGACCTCGCCTTCGGCGCGGCGACCGCCATGGTAGTCGTAGCCACCCATCTCGACGCAACCGGCGCCGGCAAAACCGTTCATGACGAGCTTCATGACAGACGCCGTCTTCTGGAATTCGCGCGAATCGCGATTTCCCGCGAAGAACTCGGTGTCGAGGAAGATGCCACTACCGTCAGCAGCGACGATGTCCGTGTCGAGGCCCGGGTCGATCGGCGTGCCACCGAAGCGATCGGCAATATGCGCCGCCTTGAGGTAACCGCAGCGGACGGCCTTGTCGATGTCTGCGTCGCGAGCGACCAGCGTGTCGACATTGATCATCTTCTGGTCGGACAGGCGATAGATCGACTCCATAACCTTGGTGGCATCGTCTTTGGTGAGGATACCCACGAGGTCACCCGTGTCGACGAGGTTCACCACGTCACTCGGACGATCGACCTTGGTCGGGCGCAACTCAGGATCGAATAAGGTCAGAGGTAGTGTCGAGTTGCCACCCGAATCGGTATTCTCGGAACCGGCCAGTCCAAGGATTGAGCCCTTGGCGCCCGCCAGTGCGATGCCGTACATCGGGTTGTGCGGGTTGTTACCCGTATCATTGTCCGAACGTGCCGGTATTACCGCACCATTGATGTTGGCCGCGGTTGCTGCACTGACGCGCGACATGATGCCGCGGCGGAATGCGCTGTCGAAGTGGAATCCGAGGCCGAGGTCGAAGTTCGCGAACGGGTTGCCGTTCGCGTCGTTCAGGCCGGGAACCATATCGCCCGGCAGCCCCATCTTCTCGTAGCCGTTCGTTCCCAGAAAATCGCTTTGGCCGCCTTCCTTGCCCACCAGGACGTTCGAGCCGGCGATATTCGCGCCACCTGCGAGGTCGAAGCAGATGAACGGGACCTTGCCGGCGCCGTCAGTGATATTACACTGCGAGGGCGCACGTAGCGCGTCGAGGTCTGCCGACAGGTCAGCGTAGGCGCGTGTCCCCAGGAGCGGGGCAATGCCGCCTATCGTGTAGGCTGCACCCGTCATGAATCCCTGTGACAGAAACTGGCGCCGCGTGACAGGACGCGGATGATCGGTGTGAAAGAGCGGCAAGTCGAAGTTGCCTTTGTTTCGTTTCATGGTCATCTCAAATATTCCCTTATGTCCTGTCTTACTGAACCAGCGTGGTCGCGCTGCCGAGTACGGAGGCGCACACACCCTTGGCGATGGCACGTGTATCACTCGGTGGAGCGGGCGGAGTACCAGCAAGCAGGCGATCAATCAGATTGTCTGGCCGCGCACCGCCACCCGACATGAACGACGCCATTTCGTCGTGAACCACTGCGTAGCTCGGTTGCGACAGAAGCTGCGCACTCGTCGACGAATGGCCAACCGCACGTTGAATCAGCGGTTCGACGAATGCGTCGCGGTTACCCACGCTGAACGCCGTGCCTGGTGCCGCGTTGAAGTCAAACGTCGGCCAAAGCGTTGCATCTTCTACTGCGGCATCGCAGTACTGGATCGCGAGCTGAGCGACCGCGACTTGGTTCGAGGACAGGAATGCGCTGATATCCTCGATCGTCGGCAGCGACTGACGCAATTCCTGGAAAGTTTCGTCCACCAGGAAGACGCCACCGCGCTGGTAGGTCACTCGGTCGATGCCTGTAATTGCCGCGTATGTTGCATCGATTTCATCAAACGTCTTGATGCCGATGTCAGAGCTGCGGGTATCAACCGTGGCGATGTAGTCCGCGACAGCAAGCATCGGGTCTTCAGGCCGGTTGTAGGTCGCACCATTGAGATCGTCAAAGGTCAGGAAGAACTGGTCGTCCTGGGGGCCTTTCTCGAGCGGCAGTACCGCACCGAGCGTGGCGTCAAGGACCAGCAGCGGCTGACCGAGCTCGTCCAGCACTGCCGGATCAGACAGGTCGAGCGACTCAATCATATTCGCGTAACTCTGACCGACCGGTGCTTCCTGGCCGTTCATCGCGATGCGCATTCCCTGCAGGTTGATGCCCTGCGGCGTAGAGCCGTCGAGCGTCGTGAAGTGCGGCTTGTCGAACAGGTACGCATGGGAGTCAAACTGCTGCGCTTCGAAGAGGACGTATGACGTCTGTATCGGTGCGCCGATCAGATGGGAGATGTCGAACAGCAGATAGAAACGTTCGCCGACACCCGCGTCGTAGTTCTGCGTAATCTGCTCGTCCGTCAGCGCGCGGCGATGAATTGCCGCGAGACGGAACGTGCCTTCCCACAGTCCATCACTCGACGCTTCGTTGCCGAGGATCAGGGCAAAGTTGTCCTGCCACGGAACGAGCGTGCCACCTGGCACTGGATCCGTTTGCGTCATCAGAACGCCATTCACGAAGATCTTGCGGCCCTCGATCGGATTGTACGTTGCGACAACATGTTGCAGCGTAGCCTGGAGTGCTTCCGCATCGTCTGGGGTCGACAACTGCGGGTCGCCATTGAGGGTAGTCAATGGAACACCGTTGGCATCCTCGGCGTTTGTGCGCAGCAGGAAGTCGTAGTTGTAGAGCGTCTGCTGCAAAGTGAAGTTGCGCGAATCCTGGCCAGCCGAGTAGCTGACGATGCGCGCCATTTCCTGCGTCACGTTAGCCGGTATAACCCAGGCTTCGATTGAGAATTCACCCGAATCGATAAGGACGTCATGCACCTTCGCACTCGCGACGGTCGAGCCCTGGGCCTTGCCAGGACCAGCCGACGCGTCGGCACCGACGGTGATGCCCCAGCCGCCATACCATGTGACGTCACCGGAGAAGTTCAGGTCGATCGCCGGATCGACACCGCTGGTATCAAAGGCCGTCGAGCCGGTACCGGTCTTGAACTCCCAAAGTGCGATCTGGTCGTTCTCGTAGCGGTTACCGCCGGACGCGACCGTGCCATCAACAAGGCGAACGGCCTTACTGTAGACGAGATTCTGGTCGACTTGCGTAGGCTGAATGCCGTTCACGAACCCGGTAACGGCAGCGAGCATTTCGGCGCCCGAACTTACGCAGTCACTGTTATTCCAACAGTTATGGAATTCGTCGCGAACACGCACAACGAATCGCGAGCTGCCAACGGTGTCGGGGTTAAGGTTGATCTTCGACTTCGCAGCCTCATAGGCAACGTTGACGTCGGGATCGGCGAAATACGGCTGCTGTGCCGTGGCTGATTCCGAACTGTGGCAGCGCTGGCAGTACGGTACGAGGATGTCGTCGTACAGCCACTGCTCAAACAAAGCGGTGTCAGCCGGGAAGTTACGGCTGTCGCTTGGATTGACATCCGGCGGCGCTGTGAGCGCGATCAAACGGCCACCGCCATCGGCGTTCCCGAGCCAGTTCTCGATCCAGGTCGTCATAATGGCGCCACAGGTGCCCGGGTCATCGACCCAGCAGTTATGGCCGATCGGCGGCGAACTTACCTTGGTGACAAACTCTGACAGCGAAGGCTGATTCGTATCGATATGATCCACTGCCTCGTCGTAGGCCATGTTGACATCGTCCGAACGAACGAATGGCTTCTGGCCGCCAGTTTCACTGTGGCAGTTACCACAACGGTCCGGCGTACGGGCCTTTGACCAAAATTCCTGTTGAAACTTCAGTACATCGGCGTCGCGTGCGACAGGACCGGTATAAGGGTTGCTACCCGCATTCGGGTTATTGCCCGGCGCTGCCGGGTTGAGTTCGGTTTGTGCGCCACCGCCGCAGGCCACGAGCACAAGGCTCGCAAGCAGGGTGGCAATTCTAGATGCGTTATTCATCGTCATGTCTCCCTACTGGCCCATGCAGTATTCAGCGGTGTCCGCGAATACCCGTTTCATCTGGAAGCCGCTCGCGGCGAAATTCCCGACAATCTCATCAACCTTGGTGTGATCTGCGGGCGACTCAGGCTCGCGCAGGCAAACTGCCTGGAAGACTTTCTTCACCTGGCAACCTGCAAATGCATCACTGTTCGACAGTTCGACACCGAGCGACTTGGCGCCGTTGTCATCACCATTGCCCGGGCCGTTGAAGCCGAGGTAACTGTTCTGGCCAGCGCGCCAATAGTTCGTCCAGTGATCGTCCGGCGTGCGGAAGCCCTGCGGGAAGTTCAGATCGTTGTTGAAGTACTTCGGCTGGACAACGCCGTTGGTGTACTCAATGGCACCCGCAACGTCGTCATAGTTGTAGTACGCAAAAGCCTGGGCCATCGGATCCATACCGGTATGGCAACCAACACAGTTATTCAGGAACAGTCGGCTATCACCACCCGGGCTGCGGCTCACGTCCTGGCGGATACGGTCCGGCGAAAGTCGCGGATCGTGCAGTTGCTCCATGTCCGCGCAGAAATGGTTAACCATGGTGAAGCGGAACATTGCGCGGTTGGTGCCAGCGATGAAGAACGCCTCGGCGGCTGCGCGTGATGTGATGACGCCTGCTGTCGCCGGCGGCGGCAGGTTGTTGATGCTCGACTGCGTCGTCGGTTCCAGAACTGCCTTCAGGTCGTGGTTACCGGCTTCCAGTTGCTGGTAGTGATTGTTGTTGTTTCCGGCAGGAGCAGAAGCCACGGTGCCCGCGCGCCCGACATACTGCAGGTCGGCGGACAATACGGTCCGGAAATCGACGTCGTCGCGAATCATGCCAATAACTGTTGCGACGTAATCATTGAGCGGAACGAAAACCGAGCGATCGCGGTTCGTCCATGGCGCGGCGAAGTTTTTCAGCGTGACATTGTAGAAACTGCTGTTCTCCATCGCGATGTACGCGGCGCACTGGCCACCGGTCGCACCATATTGTGCGCACGCCGGGTCAGAACTCGAGATCGCGTTCTGCATCTGCAATAACACTGCGTCTGTCGGCGGTACACCGGCAATGCGCTCATGTATGCGCTTCGCCTGTTCCCTGGGAGTCGCGTTGGCCGGCATCGCGAGTACTGTTAGCAGTACTGCTGCGAGCGCGGCACGCAGGACTCCACCGAATCGGCCGTCCTTGTGTCCTATCCACATGCTGTCTGTCATATCGTTCTGCTCGTTGTTCGTTATTAACGCAAAGTGTGGCCGGGAGATGTTGCCGAAGTTCTTCGCCCCTTGCCGTGAAAGCATTCACAGTCCTGTTGATCCTTCGCGGCATCCCGGCCGCACAAAAGAATGGATCTGCAATCTATAAAGCAAGTGCTGTGCCAGTCTTGTGTCAATTGTCCGAAAAGCCAAAAAACCGTATAAAAAACAAAAGGATAATTACCCACTGTACGGGCTTTCCGAAATAGAGTTATGTCAGGTCATTGTCGGCACTTTGGCACAATGATTATGACCGAAAGGCATAAGCTACTGATTGGGAAGGATGTTGGGGCTGTCGCGTAGGGGAGACACTGTGTCGCTAGTGTGACGCCCTGAAATCAATAGATTCGCGAGTTTGTTCGGATTCCGATGTCGGGCTTTTGAGACATTACATCGACCCAAGGCGCTCTCTTATACTTTCGGGTCGGGTTTGTGACTGCGTTAACGGTAAGTAGGGCGCGGCGCATCGTACCCTGCCCAACGATCAGAGGTGAGAGCAATGAACAGGCTATCGCGACAACTTAAGAAAGGAATCACCGGTACAGTGACCAGGACGGTCGCGTTGTCGCTGGTGTGCATTGCTATTGCCGCTTGCAGCAAAGGTGATGGTGTCCAGCTGGGCACAGGCCAGAATCCCGATCCTGTCGTGATCGATTTTCCGATCGCCTACATCAAATCCCCGATTCCTACGGACGACAACGGCATTTTCGAACAGCAGGACCTGCGCGAGCAGATCACTTTCGACTTTGGCGCCGATCTTTTCTTCCGCGCTCGTGCCGCTGTTGGCGCCGATCCTGTCAACATTACGGGCGACACTACGCAGGGCATGGGCGCCATTCGCGACGTAGAGATGGACTACGACGGCAGTCGCCTTTTGTTCGCGATGCGTACACCGTTCGACCCGAATGTGGATGAAGAAGACCAGGTGGCTACCTGGAACATCTGGCAGTACACATTTGATACGGCCGAGCTGATTCGGGTTATCCCGGACAACCTCACGTCCGAAATCGGTCATGACATCATGCCGAAGTATCTGCCTGACGGACGCATTATTTTTTCGTCCACGCGCCAGACACAGTCGCAGGCCTTGCTGCTCGACGAGAACAAGGGGGCCTTCCCGGCCATGGACGAGGACGAGAATGAGTTCGCGTTCAATATTCACGTCATGAATGACGATGGTTCTGGTCTGAAGCAGGTCACATTCAACCAGAGTCACGACCTGGATCCTTCCGTCATGAGTGGCGGCAAGATTGTTTTCAGCCGCTGGGACCACAACACGACCAACGATCAGGTGAACCTGTACCGCATGAACCCTGACGGTTCTGCCCTCGAGTTGCTGTACGGTCAATGGAGTCATGACACAGGCACCAACGGTGCCACGATCCAGTTTATGCAGCCGCGCCAGACCGAAGACGGTCGCGTCATGGTTCTCGGAAAACCATTCACGAATACCGAAGGTGGCGGTGACCTTATCGTTATCGACACACAGCAATACGTTGAGAATACCCAGCCGACCAAAGACAATATCGGCGTTCTGACAGGGCCTGCACAGGAAGGCGCCACCATTAATAATGTGGTCACCGAGCCAGGTCAGCCGTCTCCGGGTGGCCGTTATTTCTCGGTATTTCCTATCCAGGATGGCACGGGCCGCCTGATGGTCAGCTGGAGCCAGTGCCGGCTTATTGAAATCCTGGCCGATGACGGCGATCCGAATACCGATGATTTCCAGATCGTGTCGTGCACGCCTGACAACCTGGCAAACGTCGTCGTCATAGATCCGGACGACCCGGTTACACCGGCGCCCGGCGAATTTACGGTCGCACCGCCGCTTTATGGAATCTGGATCTACGACCCGCGTGATGAAACGCAGTTGCCAATCGTCGCCGGCGAAGAAGGCTTTATGTTCACGGAGGTTGTGTCGGCTGATCCGCGGCCGGCCCCGCAGGTTATCCCCGATAACCTGAACTACTACACGCAGGATCCGTCGCTGCCGGATTCGGGCGAGGCCGTTCTGAATATCCGTAACGTGTACGACTTTGACGGCGCGATGCTTCCGGGCATCGATCCCTACGTACTGGCCAATCCGGGCCAGACGCTGGCGGCCGCGCGGCCTGCGCGTTTCCTGCGAATCGAGAAGGCGGTTTCGTTACCGGATGAGGATCTGCTCGATATCGACGACACCGCATTCGGCGTGTCGACCGCTTTTGGCATGAAGGAAATCGTCGGGTATGCACCGATCGAGCCCGATGGGTCAGTGGTTGTCAAAGTACCGGCAAACGCGGCACTGATGGTGAGCGTGCTGGATGAAAACGGCATGAGTATTACGCAGCGCCACCAGAACTGGATCGCCCTGAGCGAAGGCCAGGAGCTGAAGTGTAATGGTTGCCATGATGCCAATAGCGGCGTTTCGCATGGTCGCTACGACGCGTTCGACAGTGCCTACGCCGGTGCGCAGACGGCCGGAGTGGCTTTTAACGCGAACACGGATCCGCAATGGTTCGTCGGCGAAGTCGGTGAGACGATGGCTGAAATTCGTGCGCGCATAACCTGCGCGGGCGACAACTGCTCGTCAATCGAGCCGTCGATGAATCTCGTCTACCGGGATGTGTGGAGCGCTAATCCGCTTGACGTAAACGGCGTGCCGTTCAACCCGGATATTGACTACCGCTACACGGACCTGACGACCGCCGCGCCTACGACACTAGCCTGCCAGACCGATTGGGTCTGGAACTGCCGCAGCGTAATCAACTACGAAACAGTTATTCACCCGCTGTGGAGCCAGCCGCGTGTCGTGATGGTCGATGATCCCAATGACCCGACGGGCCCGCAAATACCGTTGCTGGATGCCAATGGCAACCCGGTCAACAACAATTGCTTGAATTGCCACACGCCGCTGGACGTCGTTAACAACGTCGCGCGGGTGCCGGCCGGACAGCTCGAGCTGCGGGATGGACTGTCGGTCGACGAGCCAGATCACTTCCACGCCTATCGTGAGTTGTTAGTTACTGATAACCTTCAGGTATTGGACGCCGCAGGCGCGCTGGTGGATGCGACCCAGGTGATTGGCCAGGATGCGAACGGAATCGACATCCTCGCCACAATACCGACGCCGCCTCCAGCGACCATATTCGGCGCCAGGGCTTCGAGCGATTTCTTTGACCGATTTAACGATCCTAACGATCTTCACTTCAATATTTTATCGCAGGCGGAACGACGCCTCATTGCGGAATGGTTGGATGTCGGAGCCCAGTACTACAACAATCCCTTCGACGCTCCAGCAAATTAAGGCGCTTATCGCCACTTGCCTGTGTGCCGTCGTACTGCAGAGTTTTCTGCCGGTGCCGGTGCAGGCAGCCGACGGACACCGATCCGTGGTCGTTGCCGATCCGTATCTCGAAATGCGTACGGGGCCCGGCCGTGGTTACCCGATATTTCATGTTGTCGATCGCGGCGAGTCCGTACAGATCGTTATGCAGCGGACAAGCTGGTATCTCGTGCGTTCGGACCGCGGCAAGGAAGGCTGGGTAGAGCGCGCACAAATGGAAAAGACACTGCAGCCCGACGGGCAGCAGGTCAGCTTCGCAGCCACGAGTATTGAGGATTTTACCAATGCCAAGTGGGAGACAGGCGTGCTCGCCGGTGATTTTGGCGGGGCGAACATTGTCTCTCTGTATGGCAGTTATTCTCTGAATCCCAATATTGCTGTCGAGTTCTGGGGTTCACAGATACTGGGAAACGTCTCGAACGGCTGGATGGCCAGTTTTAATGTCGTGCATGAGGCTTTTCCTGAGTGGCGCGTCTCGCCGTACTTTACGCTCGGTGCTGGTGCCATCTACACCAAGCCCAAGTCCACGATCATCCAGGGAGCGGATCGCACAGACCAGATTGGTCATGTTGGCGCCGGTTTCCGGGTTTATACAGCGCGACGTTTCCTGTTGCGTGCCGAATACAAGAGCTACGTGGTCTTCACGAGCCGTGATGAAAATGAGGAAGTAGAAGAATGGAAAGTCGGTTTCGCGTTCTTTTTCTGATCGTTGCAATGATCAGCCTGTCTGGCTGTGCTGCGACGAAGAACCTGTTTGGCTTCGGCAACAAGGAGGCGCCGCCTCCTGCTGCCCAGGCGCCGGGGCAGGTTATCGATCCTGAGGTCGAGCGTCGTGAGATCAAGGAACCGTCGATCGATCGCGAGGACTTCGAGATTGGTGCCTACGTCGGCATCATGGGTATCGAAGACTTCGGCAGCAACGCCTCCTACGGCGTGCGATTTGCGTACCACATTACGGAAGGGTTCTTCATGGAAGCCACGGTCGGGCAGACCGAGGGCGGGCTGACCAGTTTCGAGGTACTTTCCGGCGGCGCACGCCTGATTACCGACAGCGAACGCACGCTGACGTACTACAACCTGAATGTCGGTTACAACATCCTGCCGGGCGAAGTGTTCTTTGGCGAAGGGCGGGCTTATAACACCAACCTGTATCTGATCGCGGGCCTCGGCTCGACGACGTTTGCGGGCGACGATCGTTTTACCGTCAACTTTGGCGCGGGTTATCGCTTCCTGCTGAGCGACTCGGTGGCTCTGCACCTCGATTTCCGCGATCACCTGTTCGATATCGATGTTCTCGGTGAAGAGAAGACGGCTCACAATCTGGAAAGCCACCTCGGCGTCACGGTGTTCTTCTGAGGCAGAGGTCACATTTGACCCGTTTTGCTTAGGATAAAGTTAGCGCTATGAATAAAGTTATTTCACGCACACTTCGACTGCTCCTGCCGTTGCTCGCAATTGCCGCCTTGTCCGGCTGCAGCAGCATTGAGCCCTGGGTTAAGCCGTACGAACGCGACAAGCTAGCCGATCCGATCATGGCGCTCGATGGCGACCCGGTATCGACTGCGTATATCCAGCATGTATACGAAGCACGTGAGGGCGCACGCGGCGGTGAGGGCGCTGCCGGTGGCGGCTGTGGCTGTAACTAACGGACTGTCTTGATGATCCGCCGCATACTGACAATTGCAGCACTTCTGATGGCGTTCGGCGCCACGCACGCGGGCGTATTGCCCGACGATCGCTCTGACGTTCTGTACCATTTGTATGACGGCGGCGGCGTGCAGATTGACGGCCCGTCTGTCCTCATTCGCAAGAAAGCTGGCAAGAGCCTGTCGTTCGTCGGCAACTACTACATCGACATGATCAGTTCGGCATCGATTGACGTCGTCACCACGGCCAGTCCATATACCGAAGAGCGCAAGCAGTGGTCGCTGGGTATGGATTACCTGCGTGGCAACACCACAATGCGCGTCAATTACACGAGCAGTGAAGAGTCTGACTTCGACGCAGAGACGGTCAGTTTCTCGGTCAGCCAGGACATGTTCGGTGACCTGACGACGCTGACGCTGAGTTACGCGCTGGGTGACGACCTCGTGCGCATGTCGACCGATCCGACGTTTGAAGAACCGCTGGACAGGCAGATCTACGGCGTCGGTATTACGCAGATTCTGACCAAGAATCTGATTGCTCACTCAACGTCGAGACGATCACCGAAGAGGGTTACCTGAATAATCCCTACCGGTCCGTGCGCTATTTCGATGCGGATACCGGCGGCTACATCTTCGAGACGAGAACTATATCCCAATACGCGAACCAGTAATGCGGTTGGAATACGACTCCGATACTTCCTGCCGTATCGAGCGGCGTTGGAAGGTGAATACCGGTTCTTCACTGATACCTGGGATATCGAGAGCCATACAGGGTCGCTGAGTTATATCCACCCGTGGAAGGATTTCACCTTCACCGGTGCGTTCCGCTATCACGACCAGACAGGCGCGCATTTCTACAGGGATCTGTTCCCGGGGCCGCAGGCCACGAATTTCCGCGGACGAGACAAGGAACTCAGCGCGCTCACGAGTTACACGTTCAAGCTGCAGGCGGCGTATGAGTTCCTGAATGACGATGGCAACGACACCTGGGGCTTCATCAAACGCGCGAAAGTAACCGCCTCACTCAATATGCTGAGCGTTGACTATCACGAGTTCTCCGACCTTACGGCACAGGAAGTGATTGGCAGCGAGCCGCTCTATCAGCTCGACGCAGATATCTTTCAGATATACTTCTCTTTCTTCTATTAAGAAAGCCCCGTGGAGGCTGTTATGGCCAAATTGAACCTGACTCTGATCACTTCTTTGTGCCTGATTGTGGCTGCGCCTGTTGCAATGGCTGATAAGCGCTCGGAAGGTGCCGAACGCCAGCAAGCTGTAGAGCACCAGCGAGAAGTGCAGCGCATGAAAGACCGTGACCAGGAAAGCGCTCGGGAGCGACGTGACCAGGCCGAGAGAGATCGCGAGAAGGTCAAGAAGCCCAAGGAGCTGAAGGAAGACGCTGAGGAGCAAGCTGAGGCGGAAGAGGGCCTTGGCAATGACCTCGACGAAGACGGTGTCGATAGTTCAGAGTAGTTGAAATGATACGATTGGCGTCTGCAACGCGGAGCCGATCACTATGACGTCAATTGTCATTGCGGCGCTGGCACTTCTCGGGATTGCCGGCGTCGTCATTTATAACCGCCTCATTCGAAGTCGCAATCGCGTCGATACGTCCTGGAGCGATATCGATGTCCAGCTGCAACGACGCCATGACCTGATTCCCAGGTTGGTCACTGCCGTCGACCAATATGCCAAGTACGAGCGTGCGACGCTTGAAGCTGTTACCGAATTGCGGGCAGAGGCGATGCAGCAGGCCGATGTACGCGCGCGCGGCAAGGCTGAAGAAAAGCTCAGCGCCGGGATTGGGCGGCTGATTGCGCTGGCTGAGAACTACCCGGACCTGAAGGCGAACGAGAACTTCCTCAACCTGCAGAACGAACTCGTTGAAACAGAGAACTACCTGCAGTTCGCTCGCCGCTACTACAACGGATCGGTTCGTGACTACAACACGATGACCGAAACGGTGCCGAGCAATATCGTCGCCAGCACGTTCAACTTCAAGCCGAAGGACTTTTTCCAGAAGTCTTCGGACGAGGCAGCTAACGTGCCGCTCGCCAGGTTCGGGACAGTCGAATGAAAAAACTCACCGCCTTACTCCTGCTTTGTCTGCCGTTCGCTACTTTTGCCGACGAGCGCATTCTCAGTTTTCACAGCGATGTTCGCGTCTTCGCAGACGGCATGATCGAAGTTACCGAAACGATCAAGGTCCGGGCCGAGGGCCAACAGATTCGTCGTGGAATCTATCGCGATTTCCCGGTCGACTACGAAGATCGGCTTGGCAATCACTACAGGATCAAGCTGGAACCTCAGGCCGTGCTGCGCGATGGCAAGACGGAGTCCTTTCACACCGTCCGCGGCGGGCGCGATATTCGCACGTACTTCGGGCGCTCCAACTATTTCATCGAGCACGGCGAGCACACTTACGTTTTTCGTTACCGCGTGAATCGCATGCTCGGCTTCTTCGAAGAACACGACGAACTCTACTGGAACGTAACCGGCAACAACTGGGCGTTTCCAATCGACAAGGCAACGGCAACCGTGCGCCTGGAGTTCGACGCGCCGCGAGATCAGCTCATGGTCGATGGCTATACCGGCCGCATGGGATCCGTAGCGCAGGACTACGGCCGGTTCCTGGACGATGATGGCAATGTGCATTTCCAGGCGAACAAACCATTACCGGCATCTCATGGCATGACGATTGTCGTCGGCTGGCCCAAGGGATTTGTCGATGAGCCGACCTGGGGGGACAGGGCTGGCTGGATCCTGAAAGACAACCGCAACTTCCTGGCGGCCGTCGCCGGCCTCCTGTTATTGCTTGCCTATTACGTGCCTATTTGGCTGAAACACGGCAGGGACCCGGATGAAGGCGTCGTCGTCACACGATACGAGCCCCCCAAAGGATTTTCGCCAGCATCGCTGCGTTACATCCGGCAGATGTACTACGACAATAAGGTGATGACAGCCGCGATCGTAAACCTCGCCGTAAAGGGTTATCTGGAGATCAAGAAGAAAGGCAAAACGCACTCGCTGAAGAAACTCGATACCGAGACGCTCAAGCCGGCCATGGCACCAGGCGAGAAGGAGTTGTTCGACGCGATTTTTGCGAAAGACAATGTCGTTACGCTCAAGGACATCAACCACGAAGTACTCGGCAAGGCACGCAAGAAACACAAAAAGTCGCTGCAGGAGGACTACAAGAATCACTACTTCAAGACCAATGGTCTGCTCAATCTGCCCGCAGTCGTCATTGTCCTGGGATCGCTGCTGATATCTGTCAATATCGGGAATGGGCCGACGGCATTCGTCATCGCCACGATTATCCTGTCGTTCCTGACAATGACCTTCTTTGCCATCATCATGAAACGCCCGACCATTCGTGGTCGTGAGTTGCTGGATGAAATGCTCGGCTTCAAGGATTTCCTTGAGATCGCGGAGAAGGAAGAGCTGAATCTGCGCAATCCGCCCGCGAAGACGCCGGAGCTTTTCGAGATGATGTTGCCATATGCGTTGGCACTTGGCGTGGAGCAGCAATGGTCCGAACGGTTTGCCGATGTGCTCGCCGCCATTCGCGGGCCCAACGGAGAGGCTTACAGCCCGTCCTGGTACAACGGGCGATGGAATACCTCGAATTTGTCCAAGGCAACTAACGGCTTATCGAGTGGCCTGAGCTCCGCTGTCGGTTCCTCCGTATCGCCACCCGGTTCGTCGTCCGGTGGCGGTGGAGGCGGATCGTCCGGTGGTGGCGGCGGTGGTGGCGGTGGCGGGGGTTGGTAATGGCCGCCACCGGCATTCGTAACGTATGATGTCGCGATGCAAAACCTGACACTTATCCAGTCGATCCTGCTTTTCGCAGTACCGGCAATCTTCGCTATCACCGTGCACGAAGCGGCGCACGGATACGCAGCCCGGCATTTCGGTGACCGCACGGCAGAAGTGCTTGGGCGGTTGACGCTGAATCCGCTCAAACACATCGACCCGATCGGTACCGTGCTGGTGCCACTGGGCCTGCTCGTCATGTCCAAGACAACGGGCGCGCCGTTGATCCTGTTCGGCTGGGCCAAGCCCGTTCCGGTCGGGACGCGCAACCTGCGGAATCCGCAGCGCGATATGGCTATCGTCGCAGCCGCAGGGCCGGCCTCGAACCTGGCAATGGCTACGGGATGGACAATCCTGCTCGCGGCTGCCAATGCGATGCGCGACACGGTACCGGCGGCCGAACTGCTTGCCTACATGGCGTACTTCGGCATGTTCTTTAACGTGATTCTCGCGGTTTTCAACATGATGCCGATTCCTCCGCTTGATGGCGGTCGGGTGGTCAGCGGACTGCTGCCCCCACGTGCAGCCATGAGCTTCGACCGGATTGAGCCGTTCGGCATGATCATTATCATTGGCTTGCTGGTGTCGGGCCTGCTATGGCAGGTCGTTGGTCCGGTTGTCGGTATCGTTATGAATTTCTTTCTCGCGCTATCTGGATTGTGAGCAGCCTGGTAACTCAGTGAGCATGCAACTTTTTGCAGGATCTGCGCATCTAAACTCTATATTCGACTGGGGGAAGTAATGACCATCAAACGCAGAGCATTCCTGGGCCACATGGCAGCGGGTAGCGCGATTATCACGATGCCCGCATTCCTGCAGGGCTGCGGCGTGCAAACCGCGACGGCCATCGGCCGCGCGACACCCGAAAACCCGTTCATGACATGGTTCGGCGTGGACCAGGCGACGACTGCGCGGGTCATGTCCGAATTGACCGCGAGTGGTGCCGATACCGCCGATCTGTATTTTCAGCATTCACGTACCAATTCGCTGACGCTTGAAGACGGCATTGTCAGTGCCGCCAATTCGAGCATCGAGCAGGGTGTTGGCCTGCGCGTCGTAGTTGGCGAACAGACGGGCTATGCGTTCACTGAAGATCTCACAATGCCATCGATGCTGGCCGCTGCGCGCACTGCCTCGGCGATCGCATCGGGCAGCGGCGAAGTCGCACCGCAGTCGTTTAACCCGCTCGGCGCGGGCAATCTCTATCAGACCAGCGTTCCCTGGAGTGATGTCGGCATCGACCAGAAGCTGCCGGTGCTCAAGTTCGTGGAAGAGAAAGCCAGGTCGATGGATCCGTCAATCGACAAGGTCGCCGTGTACTGGGCTGATGCCGACGAGCGCGTCATGATCGCCACGCTTGACGGCCACCTGGTAACAGACCATCGGCCCATGACGCGCCTGACGGTGGTTGTCACGGCCCGCAAGGGCGACGAGGTGCAAACAGGATATTCGAACATTGCCGCGCGCGAAGAATTTGGCTGGTACACCGAAGCGCGTCTAACCACAATGGTCAAAGAGGCAGTCGATCGCACGATGATCCAGTTCGATGCACGGCGTCCGCCAGCGGGTGAGATGCCCGTGATCCTGGCGGCCGGGGCCAGCGGCATTCTTCTGCACGAGGCTATTGGTCACGGCATGGAGGCCGACTTCAACCGCAAGGGCACGAGCATCTACTCCGACATGATGGGCAAGAAGGTCGCCGAGCCATTTGTCACCGTGGTTGACCAGGCGACGATCCCGCGCGAACGTGGCGCGTTGAACTACGACGACGAAGGCAACAAGGCCGGCCGAACAGTGATGGTCGAGAACGGCATCCTGAAGTCGTACCTGCATGACAAAATCAGTGCGAAACAGTACGGACTCGAGCCGACCGGGTCCGGCCGTCGCCAGTCTTACAAGTATTCGCCGATGCCGCGCATGAGCTGCACGTTCATGGAGGATGGTCCGCATACAAAAGACGAGATCATTGCTGCCGTCGACCACGGCATCATTTGCGAAACCTACACCAACGGCCAGGTGCAGATCGGCGCCGGCGACTACACGTTCTACGTGAAGAACGGCTGGCTGGTCGAGAACGGCAAGGTGACCGCACCGATCAAGGATGTGAACATCATCGGCAACGGACCTGAGTCACTCAAGCGCATCACGATGGTCGCGAACGACGCGCGATTGGATACGGGCGGCTGGACCTGTGGGAAGAACGGTCAAAGCGTGCCGGTGTCGCAGGGCATCCCGACCGTGCTCGTTTCCAGGATGACGGTGGGAGGCGAAAATGTCAGCTGATCTCCAGAATCGTGCCGTGCAGGCCACAGAGCTGGCCAAAGGTGCCGGGGCGGCCGAAGCCTGGGCAACGGCGTCGCAGGGTCGCGATGTTGAGTTCGAGTACCGGGACGGCGCGCTCGAAAAGGTTAAAGACACGACCTCGCGCAGCCTCAATATCAATATCTACGCAGGTGGACGTTACTCGAGCCACCAGACGACCGACCTGAACCCGGAGCGCCTGAAAGGTTTTGTCGCCGAGGCTGTTGCGATCACACGTGCCCTGGAACCCGATGAGCATCGGTCAATTACGCCGGCTGAATTGTTCAACGGCCGTCCGACCGTTGATCTCGACCTTGTTGATGCGGCGGTTGCCGGTATCACGCGGGAACAGCGTCTGGCCTGGTGCGAGGAGCTGGACAAGGTGGCGACTGCCCATGAGCGGGTAATCTCCGCTACGTCTGGAATTTACGACGGTACGCTAAATTTGGCCTCTGCCAGCAGCAATGGCTTTGCCGGTACGCACGCCGAAACGTACTGCTGGTACGGCACCAGCATTACGCTGATGGACCAGGGCGACAAGCGCGCATCCGACGGTTACTACGTTGGTGGCCAGCACGTCGCGTCGCTGCCGGCGGCAGCCGGTGTCGCGCAGACGGGCCTCGAGCGTGCCTTGAACCGCCTGGGCACGGAAAAAGGTCCGACGATCAAGACGTCAATGATAGTGGATGCTCAAGCGGCAGGATCGCTGGTCGGTCGCCTGCTGGGGCCCGCGAATGCGCGTCGCGTACACCAGGGTCAGTCGTTCTGGGCGGACCTTATCGGCAAGCAGGCGTTCAGCGAGAAACTGACAATCTCAGACGACCCGTTGATTCCTCGCGGCTTCGGTTCGCGACTCTATGATAGCGAAGGCATTTCCTCGAAATACCTGCCGATCGTCGAGAACGGTGCGGTTCGAAACCTTTACGTCGATACCTACCATGGCCGGAAGGCGGGCATGGCGCCGACGACAGGGTCCGCTTCGAATCGCGTGGTCGCGCCTGGCGAGCTTTCGCTGGACGGGCTGCTCAAGGAAGTCGGCAATGGCGTCTATGTAACCTCGTGGCTGGGTGGCAATGCCGACCAGACAACGGGTGATTTTTCGCTGGGACTGCGCGGTCACATGATTGAGAACGGCGAAATCGGCCGTCCCGTTGGCGAAATGAATGTGACCGGGAATCTTCGCGATCTGTTCAACCAGCTGGAGCTGGTCGGCAATGATGTGTACCCATATTCATCGACGCTGACGCCGTCGTTGGTATTCGGTGGGGTCGATTTCTCCGGCGCCTAGGCGCCGCCACCACCATCGACCGCGATCGCGGTGCCATTGATATGCATTGCTGCATCGCTGGCCAGGTACAAGGCCAGCGAGGCGACTTCTTCCGGCTCGGCAATGCGCCCGCTCGGCACCGACTCGGACGCCTCTTCCATATATTCATCAATGTCCATGCCTGCGGCTTCGGCTTCGGCTGCGAGCATAGGGGTATCGACGTCGCCGGGGCATATGGCGTTGATACGGAGTCCGTCACGGGCATAGTCTTTCGCCATCGCCCTGGTCAGTAGCACCAGTCCGCCTTTACTCGCGCAATAGGCTGCCGCGCGCTCGCCACCACGCAGACCCCAGTCGGACGCGATGTTCACGATGCTGCCTGCCGACTTCAACAGGTGCGGCAGAGCCGCCCGGCTAAGGAAGAACGGCACGTCGAGATTAACGGACATTGTCTGGCGCCAGTCGTCGTCGCTGGTGTCACCCACAGCGCCCCGGATTAAGATGCCGGCATTGTTGACCAGGCAGTCAAGCTCACCGAACTCGTCAATCGTGTCGGCTATCAATTCGTCGCAGTCTTCAGACTCGGCAAGTTCGCCGGTCCAGGTGACAATCCGTTCCGACACATCGGCGACCTCTTCGAGGCGCTCTTCGTCGCGACCTGCCGCCATAACATCCCAGTCATTCTCCGCAAAAGCGATGGCAATAGCAGCGCCGATGCCGGAACTTGCGCCCGTGACCAGTACAACGCTCATGTCGATTTTCCCTGAGGACAATTACGTGATATCCAGTGTATCCCATGAGTGCATCTGATTCGTTACAAAACCTCGGTTGGCGGCCGTTCTTCCAGGCCCAGGTCGAGCTGCATACGGACGCGCGTCCGGCGCGCGTCATGAACGTGCACCGGGGACGCATCGACGTCGCATTTGATGGCGAAAATGCTGCCATCGATTTATCGGCCAAGGCCGCCGCGATGGGTATTACGGTTGGCGATTGGGTGCTGGTCGACGACGGACCCCAGGTGACAAAACGGCTCGACCGGATCGGAGTGTTCCAGCGGCGCGCGGCTGGCACTGCAGGTGACATTCAGCTGATCGCCGCCAATGTCGATACGCTCTTTATCGTCACGTCTGCGAATCGCGATTTCAACGTAGCAAGACTTGAGCGCTACCTGGCGATAGCCCATGACGCGGGAGCGTTTCCTGTCGTCGTCATTACGAAAGCCGACACCGTGGAATCGGCCGACGACTATGTCGCCGCAGCAAGTAATCTCTCAACAGGGTTGCTGGTCGAAGCGCTCGACGCCCGCAGCGCAGAACAGGTCGATGTACTCAAACCCTGGTGCGAAGAAGGGCAGACGGTTGCGTTGCTTGGCTCATCGGGAGTCGGCAAGTCAACGTTGACGAATACGCTTACAGGTCATCACCAGGTAACGTCGGAAGTGCGGGATGACGACCAGCGCGGACGGCATACGACGACATCCCGTTCCATGCATCGAATGCCACACGGTGGCTGGCTCATCGATACGCCTGGCATGCGTGAACTACAGCTTGTCGATGTTGGCGACGCGCTGGATGATGTGTTCTCGGAAGTCGCGGCGCTGGCTGGTACGTGCCGTTTTTCCGACTGTGTGCACGAAGCAGAACCAGGTTGCGCCGTGCAGGCGGCTATTGCGGAGGGTACGCTCGATCCTGAACGGCTGCGCCGCTACCAAAAGCTGCAGCTGGAGGACCGTCGCAACAGCGAGTCAATCGCCGAGCGGCGTTCCAGGGACAAGTCTCTGGGTAAAATGTACAAGTCGGTCCTGGCCGGGAAACGAAGCGAGAAGGGCGGGAAACACTGATGGCAAACATTGATCTGAATGCAGACCTTGGCGAAGGCGATGCCTGCGACGAAGAGCTGCTGCAGATCGTCTCGAGCTGCAACGTGGCGTGCGGCGGGCATGCCGGTGACGCGGAATCGATGGCGCTTACCGTGCGCCTGGCCATCGCGAACGGTGTCACTGTGGGCGCGCATCCCGGGTATCCCGATCGCGAAGGCTTCGGGCGAGAGAGTGGCTTCATGACGGGCGATGCGTTGTACGAATCGCTGACGGAGCAGGTCACCGAGCTGGCCGATATTGCGGCTCACCTCGGCGCCAGGCTGGCCCACGTAAAACCGCATGGTGCTTTGTACAACGATGCGGTCCGGGACCAGGCACTGGCCGATATCATTGCGCGCGTTACGGCAGAGGCACCCGGCGAACCCGCCTTTGTCGGCATGGCAAACACTGAACTCGAATTCGCAGCCGACCGCCATGGCCTGGTATTTGTCGCCGAGGCGTTCGTTGATCGAGCTTACGAAGCCGACGGCACTTTGGTGCCTCGCTCGGAGCCCGGGGCAGTGCATGAAGACCTGAACGTGGCGACCACGCAGGCGGTGCGCCTCGCCGAGGATGGCGAAACAACAGCCAGGAACGGCGAAACCGTCCACGTACGCGCCGATACCCTTTGCATTCACGGCGATACACCGGGCGCTGCGGAGAAAGCCCGCGCCGTACGCGACGTTCTCGAATCTCATGGAGTCGATATCCGTGCTCACGCGATGCGGTGACGATCTCTTTTCGATTGCCGTTGCCTCGCCCGGCCAGGCGCAGGCACTGGCCTTGCAGTTGCGCGAGGCAGGGGCGTGGCTCGATGTCATACCCGGGATCGATACGGTACTCGTACACTTCAATGCGGCGCGGCAGGATGCTCATGATGCCCGCAGAAAAATAGAGGCGGTTCTCGCTCAGGAAATTACAGAGCTTCATGAGTCTGCCGGATTATTAGAGATTCCGGTGGTCTATGGTGGCGAATACGGGCCGGACCTGGATGCGTTGTGCAGTGCCACGGGCCTTTCTGTCGCCGAATTGATCGAACTGCATGCGGGTCGCGTCTACACGGTGGACATGATCGGGTTTACGCCGGGCTTCGCTTTCATCGGGGGACTCGACGAGTGTTTCCGCGTACCGCGGCGCAAGCAACCGAGACAACATGTTGCCGCCGGCTCGGTTGGGATCGCCGATGGGCGCACCGGACTTTATGCGATGGCAAGCCCGGGTGGTTGGAACATCATCGGGCGCACGCCATTCCCATTATTCGATGCCACCGCAGAGGATCCTTTCGTGTTGCGTGCCGGGATGCAGGTGCGCTTCAAGGCGATTGACGCCGGCGAGTTCGGATAGTGAGCATCACCGTCATCAAACCGGGTTTACAGACGACGGTTCAGGCCGGGCCACGGCTTGGCTGGCGTCACATGGGCGTGCCTGCCAACGGTGCGGCGGACCCTCTGTCTCTGGCGCTGGCGAATAAGCTGGTTGGCAATGCCTGGAATGCGGCGGCGCTCGAAGCGACGCTGGTCGGTCCGACACTGCGTTTCGACAGCGACTGTGCCTTCGCAATGGCCGGCGCGCGTGCCGTCGCAACGCTGAACGGTAGCGAGCAACCGCAACATGAGACGCTGTTCGCCAGAGCGGGCGACGAACTTGCGGTGGCCACGGCACAGGCTGGCGCGCGGATTTACATCGCGTTGGCGGGTGGCCTGCTGGTCGACGAAATCCTGGAATCTACGTCGACAAATCTGCAGGCCGGTTTCGGTGGCTATGAGGGCAGGGCGTTGCAGGTGGGCGATACGCTCGACGTCGCGTCCCGCGAGGTCGAGTTGTTGGGGACCCCCGACGAGTTTCGTTTGCCGATGACATCGAGTTGGGGCGTACGCACGTGCGCGGCCGGGGAGTCAGACCTGTTGGACGAGACAAGTCGTCAGGCTCTTTTCGACACCAACTGGGTTATCGATCGACGTGCCGATCGCATGGGACTGCGGCTCGATGGTCCGGCGCTCACGGTTGCATCGGACGGACGCATGTTAAGTGCGGCCGTCATGCCGGGTACGATTCAATGCCCCGAAGACGGCGTGCCCTACCTGTTGTCTGTCGATGCGGGGACGGTTGGCGGCTATCCGCGAATCGCCCAGGTCGCGCGCCTTGATCGCCATGTCCTGGGGCAGTTACGGCCGGGCGATCACCTGCGGCTGCTGCTGCGTGAACCGGATGAGGCGGTCGGTGAATTGCGCGCCAAGCTCGCCTATTGGCGCGAGTGGCTGCCCGATATCGAAGCGATATTGTCCTAGTCGTGTGTTCCCGGCATGATCTCGAACAAGGGATCGAACTCAAGCAAGGTTGATGCAAGTTGTGACAGTGGCAGCGGATCACCGCTTAGCTGCGCTATTCCCTCCCGAAGCTGATTTGCCAATGTTGTTTGCTGCAACATGACCGGAACCAGGTCAGAACGGTTGATTGTAAAGGTCGCGTCGGCGTCAGGTGCTGTGAAACCGATGATGTTGGTCAGTGTGCCGTTGCTCATTTCTATGACCAGTGTCTCGCCGTTGTCGGGCGTGATGAAGTTCAGCTTGAAATTGATCCCGTCTGCTTTTGTACTGTCGACGCGAATCGCGATCGCATCCCACCATTGTGATGTTGTCAGGGCGTTGATCATATCCGGTCCGCCGGTTTCCAACCCTAGTGATTTTGGCGTACCGGAGCGTAGTTCCTTGGCCGCTGAGAGGAACGAATTGCGCAGGCTGGCACTCTCGTACTGATACCCCAGTTGTTCAAAAATATCAGCCAGCAGGGTCCTGGCCACTCTGTTGTGCGGCGACGCGTACACGAGCTTGTTAACAACTTCCATGGCATGCCGATACTGTCCTGCTTCATAGAGGCTGCGGCCTTTCGTCAGAATGTTGTCGGCGCCGCCCATCATCTCGACGTAGAGCGGCGCTGATTCGGCGGGAGACAAAGGTGCCAAGGTTGCGGGATTGCCATCCCAATAACCGAGATAACGGTTCAGGACGGCACGGGAATTATGAAACTCGGAGCCGTGATACTGGCGCACCGACCACTGCTTCCGGAGACTTTCCGGAACCCGGTATTCATTGTGAATCTCATTAATGGTGACACCCTGGTTCGCCAGGTGCAGTACCTGGTTGTTCAGGTTGGCATACGCATCACGCTGCGCGCGCATGACTTCCTGGATGCGCGCATTCCCCCAACGAGGCCAGTTGTGCGATGCGAGCATTACCTCGGCCTCGTACCCAAATCGGTACAACGCGTCGTTTATTCCTTTCGACCACTGCAACGCATCCCTCACAAGTGCGCCTCGCAGCGTGTAGATATTATGGATTGTCGCTGTAATGTTCTCGGCTGCCCAAAACGCTTTCATATCCGGGAACCAGGTGTTCATTTCGGCTGGCGCCTCTGTTCCGGGCGTGTTCTGGAAGACCATGCGCACGCCATCAATGACGAGTTCTTCGAAGTCCTCGTCGATAATCCGCGATGGTGCGATCAATCCCAACGTGCCGCTTGCTGTGGCCTTTCCAATCGCGGAGTCGACCTGCCCAAAGGGGCTAACCGGCAATCCACGACCGTATTGGTAGGATGCCCGCCGCGTCATCGCGTTACCCGCGTAGACATTCTCGGCAATCGCATTTTCCATGAACCCGCGGGGCGCAATGATCTGTACTCTTCCAGATCGGACCTCGGCTTCATCGACTACCCCCCGTATGCCGCCAAAATGATCGGCGTGCGAATGCGAGTAGATCACAGCGACGACAGGGCGCTTGCCAAGTTCTGAATTTGCGAACTCCAGTGCCGCCGCCGCGGTTTCCTTGACGAGCAGCACGTCCAGCACGATCCATCCCGTGTCGCCGCGAATTAGTGTCATGTTCGACAGGTCGAACCCGCGAACCTGGTAGATCTTTTCGGGGACGACCTCGTAGAGCCCGTAGTTCATATTCAGTGTTGCCTGCCGCTGTAGCGACGGATGAATACTGTCCAGGTCTTTTCCCGCAAGCAGGAAGTCGTACTGGCCGATATCCCAGACGAGATTGCCGGACTCATCATCAATGCGGCGATAGGGGGGTGCCGCGACGAAACCACGGCTTTGTTCCTCGAAGTCGCGTCGGTCGTCAAAGGGCAGGCTGTCGCGCAATGCCTCCTGACGCGCGATCGTGTGTCTGGACGGCGGCTTTGCGTCCGCAGGCGTGTCGGGACCGGGAGCGGCAGCGCAGGCAGCGCTGGCCAGCGCCAGCATGGCTGCGGTGTAGATCGTGGGTCTCTTGCTCATGGGGGCCTCCAGGCATCAGTCAATTGTGCTGTCAAAACATGTTACTTCGGTATGATTGACCGCGACACCCTTGATAGAACGGAGTGGCAATCGTGGACTACGACTGGTTAGTTGTCGGCTCAGGGTTTGGCGGCAGTACCTCTGCGCTGCGTCTGGCCGAGAAGGGTTACAAAGTCGCCGTGGTTGAGGCAGGCAGGCGCTTTGACGATCAGGATTTCGCCGAGTCAACCTGGCAGCTAAGCCGGTACCTGTGGGCGCCACTCATAGGGCTGCGTGGCATTCTCCGCCTTATGCCGTTCAAGGATGTATTGGTGGCGAGCGGCGCGGGAGTTGGTGGCGGCAGCATCGTCTATGCGAACACGCTATACCGTGCCAAGAAGCAGTTCTTCCAGAATCCGCAATGGTCCGAGCTGGCGGACTGGGAGAGTGAGCTCGACGAAGCATACTCGACGGCCGAACGTATGCTGGGAGTCAACACTGTGCCTTTCGAAAGTCCGGGTGACTTGCTGCTTCAAGATTATGCGGCGCATCTGGGGGTTGGGGAGACGTTCACGCGTACACCCGTCGCGGTCTATTTCGGGAAATCAGGAGAGACGGTTCCGGACCCGTATTTCGGGGGCGGTGGCCCGGACCGAACGGGATGCACGCGTTGTGGCGCCTGCATGGTCGGGTGCCGCGTCGGCGCCAAGAATACATTGCTCAAGAACTACCTGTGGTTTGCCGAAAAAGCCGGCGCCGAGGTGCTGCCGAACCTCAAGGTCGCCGACATTGAACCGATCGGATCAGGCGATGGCAGCGCTGGCTACCGTATTCTCGTCCAGTCGCCCGGGCTATTGGGGGGTGGGCGCAAAACGATGACAGCGAAAGGCGTTGTCATCTCAGCAGGTGCCCTTGGAACAAATCACCTGTTGGCCAATTGCAAGAACAGTGGCTCGTTGGCCCGAATCAGCGACCGGCTTGGTGAGCTTGTTCGGACGAATAGTGAGTCGATTCTCGCCGTCACGTTGCCAGATGATTCAAACAAGACTATGGAACAGCGTCGCTATTAGTTCGAGCATTCACATCGATCAGGACACACACATCGAAGCTGTTACGTATGGTGAGAGCGGTGATGCGATGAGTTTTCTGTTTACCTTACTCACTGGCGCAGGCACTCACTGGACGCGCGTATTTTCGCTGTTACGCAATGCGGTTCGTCACCCTTTGAAGTTTGCCAGGACGCTTTGGCCGTTCGGCTGGTCGCGCCGGACGATCGTGTTGCTGGTCATGCAGAGCCTGGACAACGCGATTCGGTTCCGAACAAAAAAGCGCTGGTTCAGCAATAAGGTGCGATTGAGCACGGAGCAGGATCCGGAGATGCCAAATCCGACGTACATCGATGCAGGAAACAAGGCGGCCGAGTGGATTGCGAGACAGACCGGTGGCTGTGGCGCAAAGCGGGTTCCTTGAGGCGACCGCGAATATTCCGACAACCGCCCACATTCTGGGTGGTGTCGCGATCGGGAGCGATGCAGAGCACGGCGTAGTCGACCGGGATCAGCGCTTGTTTGGTTACCAGAACCTGCTGGTTTGCGACGGCTCAGTCATGCCGGCCAACCCAGGGGTTAATCCGTCGCTGACGATCACCGCGATGACCGAGCTGGCCATGTCGAAAATTCCCGCAAAGGGAAGCACTGCGAAACCTGCTTAGAAGAAAGGTGGTGGGCCCGCCAGGACTCGAACCTGGGACCAAGGGATTCACTTTATCCAATCGTTTCCGAATGGAGCGGACTATCTCATCACCCTCGACCGAATCGTTAGGGGCGGGACGCTCGAGCCTGTTATTAAGGACACTGTAGTCCCCAGGTAGTCTCTGCACCTTCCGCGGGTGTACCCGCGGCTTGGCTCAGGATTGCCACCAGCCAAACTGCTGAGGTTTCCCTGAATTCATCCCGTTCGGTTCGCAGCTTTCGCCACGAAAGCACCAATTTGATGAGTCCCCTGCTCTAACCAACTGAGCTACAGGCCCACACAAGGCCGAGGATTCTAGCAGATAAGAACGCGGCCGCGGCAACTCAAAATCCGGGTTTTTCCGGCCGGGAATGCGACGGCAACTTCAAGCCTGATCCGCACGGTCGGATTGCTCGGTGAAACGCACATTATCGAGCGTGACACAGGTCCGAGACCTCTTAAAAACAATAACTTATAATGCAATCACTCTTTCGAGGAATGTGATTTTGCTGCCGTATATGGCGCTTTGATCACATATGTAACTAATTTGTTGAAGAGCATCTCGAACGGATTCGGGTTGTTGGACCTCATGGTGACGCTGGTCATTGCGTCGCTGCTGGTCTCGGTTGCCGTTCCTTCCTACGAATCGTTTGCGACGCGCGCCAAGGTGGCAGCCGCGATCGGTGATATCGGCAAGCTCAGCCTCGCCGTCGAGAGTCATCGACTCCGGCACGACGATCGCATACCCCTGTCGCTCGAAGAGATGGGTGTACCGGTTCCTCTCGACCCCTGGGGCCGACCCTATGAGTTCCTGAACATTCCAGCGGCGGGAAATGGCAACGGCGCACTTAGAAAAGACGGTTCCCTGAATCCGCTCAATACCGATTTCGACCTTTACAGTCGTGGCAAGGACGGCGAGTCTGCCGGACCACTGACCGCCAGAAAAAGCCGTGACGATGTTCTCCGAGCCAACAACGGGGCTTTCATCGGCCTTGGGGAGAACTACTGATGAGCGAAGGCACCATCAGACGGATGCTCTCACGCGGAGTCAGCAAACGAATATTCGGGCTGTTCCTGGTTGCGGCCGTAGTGCCGATGGTGTTTACGGCCTGGCTGGCGTGGCACGAGATCAATCGAGGACTCGAACAGGAATCCGAACGTGCACTGAGGAGCGGTGCGAAGGAATACGGCGTCAGGATCCTGGCGCGGCTGGATCTGGCATCTGACAAGGCGCGCGAAATCATTCGCATCGCCAAAAGAGATGGTCTCGGCCAGATCTACGACCACCATTACCTGGTCGATGAATTTAGTGACGTCTGGGTCGTCAGGGAGACATTCGCCCCAGCGACGATACTCGAGGCCGAGGCCAATGGAGTCGAGTTCTCCGCGAGTGATGAGACGCATCTGGTTGCTGGCGGCACGAAGCTTGTCGTCACAAAGCAAAACAAACTGATTCTGTTGCAGGCCGTCGGGGACTGGGCGCCAGGATGCCTCGTTGCGTTCCAGTTGAACGCGGACAAGATCTGGGGCAGTCGCGACGAGCTGCCATACAACACCGAGATTTGTGTTTTCGGCGAAGGTGGAGAAAAGCTGCACTGCACGGATGCTGTCGAATCCGATATTCACAGCGATCTTGTAGGAGAGGTCGAGAATCGCAGCGCCGTATTTGGCGAATGGGAGCACGAGGGCGAAACGCAGTTAGCGTCACTTTGGCAGCTGTTCCTGATCGGCCCACTTGCAGCGCCCGCATTCGACATTATTGCGATGCAACCCAAGGCGTTTGCACTGCGCTCGGGCGCGGACTTCAGCCGCATATTCATTCCAGCGGTTGTATTAGTCCTCGTTCTGGTTGTACTCCTGAGCTTCAACCTGGTGGCACGCAGCCTGATTCCGCTGCAGCACCTCACGATTGCAGCAAGGCAAATTGCAGACGGCAACCTCACATCGCGAGTCAGGGTTCGGACGGGCGATGAATTTGAGTGGCTCGCCGAAGCCTTCAATAACATGGCGTCCCGCCTTGAACGGCAGATATCGGCACTTGAGGCTATGTCGGGCATCGACCGCATGATTCTGGCCGGCACGAAGTTCGAGGATGTATCGGAAGATGTTGTCGGGCACTTGGTAAACCTGACTCGTTGCGATGCAGCAGCGGTTATCGCGCGCGATGTTGATTCGTCGAACAAGGGCAAGATGATCTCGTTATACGACGGTCATCTGTTGCATGAGCGTATCCACCTGCCACGTAATATCGGCCACGAGTGGTGCCGGCCGCGTCAGGTCGATATAGCTGAAATTGACACAGCGAATGCGCCCTACAAGGACCGTTTCGAATCGTATGGACAGGGATTTGTCGTCCTTGTTCCAGTCGTCCTCAACCAGGACCTCAAGGGTGTGTTGCTGCTGGGATTCAAATCACGTTCCGAGATGTCGGAGGGCAGCATGCAGCGGGTCGTGGATCTCGCAGGCAGGTTCGCCGTAGCGTTGTCGAGTGTTGAGCGTGAAGAAACGCTTTACCGGCAGGCGCATTTTGATGTCCTGACCGGGCTACCGAACCGGCAATTGCTTAAGGATCGCCTCGACCGGCACATATCCAGCGCGAAAGTTGACGAGCGCAGCGGAGCGCTATTATTCCTTGATCTCGATCGGTTCAAGGAAATCAACGACGTGTTCGGTCATTCGATTGGCGATGGTGTCCTGATTCAGGCTGCGAAGAGAATCATGTCGCTGGTGCGTGAGCGGGACACAGTTGCACGGCTAGGCGGGGACGAGTTTGTTGTTGTCCTTCCCAACGTTCGACACGAGATGACAGTCCGCGCCATGGCTGAGCGACTACTTGAAAAGCTGGCCGAAGCCTTCACCGTGCAGAATATGGACCACTATATGAGCGCGAGTATCGGCATCGTGATGTTCCCCGAGGACGGCGACAGCGTGGAGACATTGCTCAAAAATGCCGACGCAGCTATGTACAGGGCCAAGGACGCGGGCCGTAATCGTTTCGAATTCTTTAGCAAGCGACTGAATGCCGAAAGCCGCCGCAGGATTGGTCTGGAACGGGATCTGCGCCAGGCGTTTCGCGAAGAGTCGCTTGACCTTTACTACCAGCCGCAGTTCGATATCGCGACCGGTGAAATCAGCGGCGCAGAGGCACTATTGCGCTGGACGCATCCCGAGAAAGGAGCGGTCTCGCCCGAAGAGTTTATTCCTCTTGCTGAAGACTCGGGCCTGATCATTGACCTCGGCGCATGGGTTATCGAACAGGCCTGCAAAGACCTTTGTGGCATCCTCGATCGCGGCCTTCATCCCGGACCCGTATCAATCAATGTTTCGGCGCGGCAGCTGCGCGAAACCGGATTCCGGCGAACGGTCCTCGGTGCGGTGCGCCGCTATGGAATTCACCCGGGTTTCCTGCAGCTCGAAGTGACAGAGACGGCGGTCGCCCAGAACCGGGATACAGCCATTCAGTTGCTCGAGTCATTACGCGGGACCGGTATCCGAGTGGCGATCGACGATTTTGGTACGGGCTATTCATCGTTGAGCTACCTGCAGCAAATGCCGTTTGACATGATCAAGATCGATAAATCGTTTATCGACAACATAGGTAGCGGCAAAACATCAAACAATATCTGCCGTACGATCATTCGCATGGCCGAAGAGCTTGGCAAGAAATCTATAGCGGAAGGCGTGGAGACGGGTGAGCAGTTGGAATTCCTGCGCCGCAATGGCTGCGATTTCGTGCAGGGTTTCTTCTACAGCAAGGCGTTGCCGCGGGACCAATTCGTCGAGTTCGTGGAAAAACAGGACTTTCATACGCGTCGCAGAAGGGCGCTCGAGATTCTCTAGGCGAAAAAAAGCCGGGCAATGCCCGGCTTCTTTTGTTCGCGGCTGAAGCCACTCCAACAGGGGCAGCTTAGTCTTCCAGCAGGAAGCTCCTGAGCTGATCCGAGCGTGTCGGGTGCCTGAGTTTGCGCAGTGCCTTGGCTTCGATCTGGCGAATACGTTCACGCGTCACGTCGAACTGTTTGCCGACTTCCTCCAGCGTGTGGTCTGTATTCATATCGATACCGAAGCGCATGCGCAGAACCTTGGCTTCGCGCGGCGTCAGGCCGGCAAGAACCGAGTGGGTGGTTTCCTTAAGGCCGGACGTCGTGGCCGAATCGACCGGCGAATGGACGGTCTGGTCCTCAATGAAGTCGCCGAGGTGCGAATCCTCGTCGTCGCCAATCGGCGTTTCCATTGAAATCGGCTCTTTCGCGATCTTGAGTACCTTGCGGACCTTGTCCTCCGGCATTTCCATGCGTTCGGCCAGTTCATCCGGCAGCGGCTCGCGGCCCATTTCCTGCAGCATCTGGCGAGAGATGCGGTTCAGCTTGTTGATCGTCTCGATCATGTGAACCGGGATACGAATCGTGCGCGCCTGGTCCGCAATCGAACGTGTGATCGCCTGGCGAATCCACCACGTGGCGTACGTCGAGAATTTGTAACCACGACGATATTCGAACTTGTCGACAGCCTTCATCAGGCCGATGTTGCCTTCCTGGATGAGGTCCAGGAACTGCAGGCCGCGGTTCGTGTACTTCTTCGCGATCGAAATAACGAGACGGAGGTTTGCCTCGACCATTTCTTTCTTGGCGCGGCGAGCCTTGGCTTCGCCGATCGACATCTGGCGATTGATTTCCTTGATCTCGGCAATCGACAGTCGGGTTGCTTCTTCCACGGCGACCAGTTTGCGCTGTGCCCGCAAAACGTCGTCCTTGAGTTTGGCGAGAATCGACGAATGCTTGCGTTTCGCGCGGATATGCTTGTCGATCCACGTGAAGTCGGTTTCGCTCTTCGGGAAGCTCGACAGGAAATCCTTGCGAGGCATGCGGGCATCGCGAACGCAGAGTTGCATGACGAGGCGTTCCTGGCTGCGAATGATCGAAACGACATCACGCAGGTTGCGGACGAGCGCATCGAACAATTTGGGTGCCAGCTTGAGTTCCATGATCTGCAGGGCACAGTCATCCTGGGCCTTGGCGGTGCGCTTGTCTTTCTGGCCGTAATTCTCGAGGTACTTCATCGAACGATTGAAGTGCCGGCGAATGACCTTGACGCGTGCCTTCACCTCATCCGGGTCGGGCCCCGTGTCGACGACCTCGTCATCGTCGTCAGACTTCGGCGCGGGCGGCTTGACCTCGTCAGGTTCGTTCGGGTCGATAAACCCGACCACGAAATCCTGCATACGCGTCTCGCCACCGATAACGCGATCTGCGACTTCGAGCAGCGCCTCGACGGTCGGCGGGAAATGCACCATGTGGTACTTCACCTGGTTCAGACCGTCTTCGATGCGCTTCGCGATTTCAATTTCGCCCTGGCGTGTCAGCAGCTCGACCGTACCCATCTCGCGCATGTACATGCGGACCGGGTCGGTCGTGCGTCCAAACTCGGCATCGACGCTCGCGAGGGCAGCCTCAGCTTCCTCGACGGCATCTTCGTCGGTGGCCGGCGTGTCGGTCAGCGTTTTCGACTCGGTTTCCGGTGCCTCTTCGTACACCGTGATACCCATGTCGTTAATCATGTTGACGATATCTTCGATCTGCTCTGGATCGACGATGTCATTAGGCAGGTGATCGTTGACCTCGACATAGGTCAGGTAACCCTGTTCCTTGCCTCGGGCAATCAGATCTTTGAGTTGCTGAGCCTGCTTGCTCACGGCAACAACCGGTGCGGGTGCTTTTTTCTCAGTCAAGACGGAAATTCCTGCGGGTAAAAAATGCAAACGAGTAAGTCTACTCTTATGAATGAGCGGAATCTAGATAATATTCATTGAGTTAGGCTGCTTTCAACAACTCCTGTAATTCGGTTTTCTCTTCATCGGATAAACCGTTAACTCGTTGTTTTTCAATCAAAAATGAAATTCGTTCCTTGCGACCGGCCGTCTCCAGCTGCTCCAGGCAGTCGTTCAGCTCCGCGGCCGCATCGAAGTCGTCGTCCATCGGGACCTCGGAGGCAACGAGCTTGCCGAGATGTCGGCCTTCCTCATCGTGCCGCCAGCGCTCCAGCAGTCCAGCCGTCGAGATATTGGGCTCCGCCTGCACGGTTTCAATGAGGGTCCGCAACAATTCGACGCCCGCTCGATTTACGCCGGCCAATTTCTCGATATCGAGCTTCAGGCAGGCCGCCGGGTCGTTCAGCAACAGCGTGATCGCATGACGAATGACGGACGGCTGTCCCGCCATTGGCTTCCGGGAGCGGGATTTGGCCAAGCCACCGGCAGCATGGACGGACCGGCTGCTGCTCGTGTCACTGGAGAGCATTTTTTCAAGCTTGGCCGCGGTCAGTCCGACGGCCTCGGCGAGGCTCTCCACAAGCAACTCCCGATACACGCCGATTGGAATCCGGTTGACGAGTGGCCGGGCCAGTTCCGCCAGGCGCGCGCGGCCATCGACGGTGCTCATGTCGACCTGGCTCGCCAGTTCCTGGATCAGGAATTCCGACAGGGCGACACCTTCATCCAGCGCTTTCAGGAACCCGTCGGTCCCGAATTCGTTGACGTAGGAGTCGGGGTCGTGCCCCTCCGGGAGGAACATGAAACGGATCTGCCGGCCTTCGCGAATCTGTGGCAATGCGTTCTCGAGGGCTCGCCAGGCCGCCTTGCGTCCCGCCCGGTCGCCGTCGAACGCGAAGCACACGTTCTCAGTCAGCCGAAACAGTCGATTAAGGTGGTCGCTGGTTGTCGCCGTACCCAGCGTCGCGACGGCAAAATCGATGCCGTGGCGGGCGAGGGCAACGGTATCCATATAGCCTTCGACAACAACCAGCTGCTCAATATTGCGCAGGGCCTGGCGTGCTTCATAGAGGCCGTAGAGTTCGCGGCCCTTGTGAAACAGGACTGTCTCAGGTGAGTTCAGGTACTTGGGTTCGCCATCGCCAAGTGTGCGGCCGCCGAACCCGATCGTGCGGCCGCGGGCATCGCGTATCGGAAACATGATGCGATCACGAAAACGGTCGTAATGCTTGCCGTTGTCTTTCTCAATGATCATGCCGGTGGCGAGCAGTCGTTCCGTGGCCTCGGTTGATTTGCCAAACTTGTCCAGGACGTTGCTCCAGCCGTCCGGCGCATAGCCAATGCCGAAGCGCTTGGCCGTGCTGCCATCAATGCCGCGGTTCTTGACGTATTCGACGGCGGTCGGCGAGTCCTTGAGACACTCCTGCCAATGACGCGAGATAGCGTCGAGCAGCGAAAACAGCTCGTCATAGCGCCGCGCCGGTTTGTCGCTTTCGCTACGTGGTACATCGACACCCATCGAGCCAGCCAGGCTTTCGATTGCCTCGACGAAGCTCATGTGATCGAACTCCATCAGGAAACCGATGGCAGTGCCGTGTGCGCCGCAGCCAAAGCAGTGATAGAAACCCTTGCCGGGGCTCACCGTGAATGACGGCGTCTTCTCATCATGAAATGGGCAGCATGCCTTGAATTCCCGGCCTGCCTTCTTGAGCTGCACCCGGCGGCCGACTACCTCGACGATATCGGCACGAGCGATCAAATCGTCGATAAAGTCCTGAGGGATTAATCCAGCCATATAAGCCTAAACGTCGCCCGGCAACCGTCGGGTCTTGAGGGATTATTCTTATTTTTTTTAGCATAGCCTATTGGACCGGCTATGCCAGAGCGCAAATTTGGTGCCAACTAGAGGGCGTTTAAGCGCTCTTTTACCGTGGCGCTGACCGCACCCATATCAGCACGCCCGGCGGCCTTGGCCTTGATCTGCCCCATGACCTTGCCCATGTCGCGAATGCCCTCGGCGCCGGTGGCTGCGATGACCTCGTCCACCATCGCAGCGAGCTCGTCAGCCGACAGCTGCTCGGGCAGGTAACCTTCAAGAACCACGATCTCTGCGCGCTCTATGGCAGCGAGATCCTCGCGATTCCCTTTCTCAAACTGGTCGACCGAGTCGCGGCGCTGCTTCACCATCTTGTTAAGAACGGCGAGCACAGCGGCATCGTCAAGTTCGATGCGTTTGTCGATCTCGACCTGCTTGATGGCCGCGCGAATGAGGCGCACCACTTTGAGCCGGTCTTTTTCCCCGGCTTTCATGGCGGACTTCATGTCCTCGGTGATTTGGTTCTTCAGCGACATGGCTTAAAGAAATCCATAGTGTGCGCCGCGAACGCGACGCACAGGAGTATTAGTAGAGACGCGTGCGCTTGGCTTCGTCGCGAGACAGGCGCTTCATGTGGCGCTTGACCGCGGCTGCTTTCTTACGCTTGCGCTCCTGGGTTGGCTTCTCGTAGTACTCACGACGACGAAGCTCGGTAAGGATTCCAGCCTTTTCACAGGCACGCTTGAAGCGCCGCAGGGCAGCGTCAAAATACTCGTTCTCTTTTACGCGAACACTTGGCATTGTTCAGGTATTCCGTCCAGACATAAATAAACCCGGCACTAGGGCCGGGACTGAGCCGCGTATAATAACGCCGGATTTGGCGGTTTGCAAAGAAAAATAGGGTACCGGACACCGTATTTCCAGACTATCATTGTCGACCCTTTGATTCGGCCGGAACCGGGAAATACGGTGTCCGGTACCCTATTTTATGATTGTCCTTGGACTGGAAACCAGCTGCGATGAGACCGGCGTCGCGCTCTACGACACCGAAAACGGGCTCCTCGCCGAGGCTCTGCACAGCCAGGTGGACCTGCATGCGGTCTATGGCGGCGTCGTGCCGGAGATCGCATCGCGCGACCATATCCGTATGCTTTTGCCATTAATTCAACAGGTTATGAGCGAGGCGGGTATCGAAAAGCCCGACGCCATCGCCTACACGGCGGGTCCGGGACTGGTGGGAGCACTGATGGTCGGAGGTGGCATGGCCAACGGCCTTGGTCTTGCCTGGGACTGCCCGGTTATTCCGGTGCACCACATGGAAGGCCATCTGCTGGCCCCGATGCTGGAGGACGAGCCCCCCGAATTTCCGTTTCTGGCGCTCTTGGTGTCGGGTGGACATTCCATGCTGATCGCCGTTAAGACGCTTGGGGACTACCGGGTGCTTGGCTCTACGCTGGATGACGCGGTGGGTGAGGCCTTCGACAAGACCGCCAAATTACTCGGCCTGGGCTACCCGGGTGGGCCCGCGCTCGCGGCGCTTGCCGAGGACGGCGACGACGCGGCCTACAAATTGCCGCGGCCCATGCTTAACAAGCCAAACTTCGATTTCAGTTTCAGCGGCTTGAAAACGGCGGTCATGCTTGAGGTTCGCAAGGCCGAAGCCGACGGTTGCCTGGATGACCGTCGGGCCGACCTCGCTGCATCGTTCCAGCGAGCGGCAGTCGATACGCTGATCGCGAAGTCGATCAAGGCGGCCAGGGCGGAGGGGCTGGATCGTATCGTCGTCGCGGGCGGCGTTGGCGCCAACAAACTCCTGCGCAAGGAGATGGCGGAGCGCTTTGAAGGCGAGGTCTATTACCCACGGCTTGCATTTTGCACAGACAATGGCGCGATGATCGCCGTAGCGGGAGCGCTGCGCCTGACAGAGGCCGATACGGCCTCTGAAATAAAGGCGCAGCCACGCTGGTCTTTAGAAACATTGGGCGTTCCTCGCGGAACCTGAAACAGGACTGACAAACGACATGGACAAGATATTTCTCCACGAACTGAAAATCGACACGATCATTGGTATCTGGGACTGGGAGCGAAAGATCCGCCAGACCGTGATCATCGATCTCGAGATGAGTGCTGACATAGCGAAAGCGGCCGCAACGGACAGCGTCGAGGACACGCTCAATTACAAGAGCGTGGCGAAACGTATCCAGGAGTTTGTCGGCAATTCGAGCTTCCAGCTCGTCGAGACGCTGGCCGAGCGCATCGCCGGCATTATCCGCGACGAATTTGACGTTGCCTGGGTAAGAGTCACGGTGCACAAGCCAGGCGCTATCCGCGGCTCGAAGGATGTTGGCATCGAAATCGAGCGTGGCCAGCAGCCCGGATAATTCGTCATGGCAACCGTCTACGTGGGACTCGGCAGCAACATCGACCCCGAATCCAACCTGCATCTCGGTATCCGGGAGCTCCGCCAGCGCTATGGTGAGCTGGAGCTGTCGGCTGTTTATCGCAGCAAGGCCGTTGGCTTTGAAGGCGAGGATTTCCTGAACCTCGTCGCTCGCTTTGAGTCGAATGAATCACCCGGTTCGATCTGCGAGGAAATCGAGCTTATACATAATCTAACCGGACGGGATCGTGACAGCGGAAAGTGGGAGTCACGTCCGCTCGACATCGATTTGTTGCTTTACAATGACCTTGTGATTGATAAGGGGCCCGTTCGCGTGCCGCGCAAGGATGTTCTTGAGTACAGCTTCGTGCTGCGGCCGCTGGCCGAACTCGCACCGGACCTTGTGCACCCGGTGACGGGCATGACAATGCTCGAGCACTGGCAGAAATTCGACGCGGCGAGTCATCCTCTCGACGTCGTCGGCGTTATTCTCTAAAGGACGATTCATGCGCAAACTGATTATCCTCCTGGCCATGGCCTCCCTGACCTTTACGGCCTGCAGCAGCGACGGCTCCGGACCGGCTGGTCCGGGTACCCCGGTTGCTTGTTCCAATGATGGGCAAAAGGCCTACGTGCTGGATGCCCTGTACTACTGGTATCTGTGGAATGATTTGCTGCCGGCGAACATTAATATTGCCGACTACGCAACGCCCGAGGAACTGGTCACCGAGGTCACTCGGACCTACGGTCCCCAGAGGCCCGACGGCAGTCCGCTCGATCGGTTTAGCTCAGTCGGTTCCCTGCAGGCAGACCAGCAGTTTTTCGGCGAGGGCAGGTTCGAAGGCTTCGGCTTCAGTTGGCGTGTGGAAAACAACGAGATGCGTTTCACTCGCGTGTTTGTGGACAGCCCCGCTAACATCGTCGGTGGCTTCTCGCGCGGCCAGACAGTGGTCAGTATCAACGGCAGGACCATCGCCGATATCCTGGCAAACGAAGGAATTACTGCGGCGCTGAACTTCGATACGGTCGACTTCGAAATCCAGAATCTCGATACGAGCACGTATCCGGTTTCCGTCACGAAAGACATCGTCACGATTGACCCAATTCCCCAGGTTCGGATCATTGACATGGGCCCCGGTGAACCGCCTGTCGGTTACATGGAGTTTGCGACGTTCATAAGCACTGCGGATCCACGTGTTTAATAACGTGTTTGCAGACTTCATCGCGGCAGGCGTTGAGGACGTCATCATCGATATGCGCTACAACGGTGGTGGTCTTGTTGACACGGCCAACCTGCTTGCCAACCATCTGGGCGGTTTTGCCAACGATGGCCAGATATTTTCTAACACTGAATTCAATGCGGATCGTGCCGCGGCGAATAACAGCATCGATTATTTTGCGAACCGCGCCAACGCGATCGATATCAATCGCCTGATTGTTGTCGCATCGAGCGACAGAACCGCGTCGGCGAGCGAACTCGTCATAAACGGGCTCGATCCGTTCGTTAACGGCGGCGTCTACATTGTTGGTGAAAACACCTTCGGCAAACCGGTCGGACAGGTAGGACTGGAATTCTGCGACAAGATCCTGCGTCCCACATCCTTCAAGAAGAGTAACGCGGCCGGCTTCGGCGACTATTTTGACGGCCTGCCGGTGGACTGTCCCGCACCCGACGATCTCAGTATTGCAACGGGTGCGGACAACGATCCGAACATGGTTGCAGCGCTGTCGTTCGTAACGGGTGCCGGTTGCCCGGTCGTTGCGGCGCCAGGTGGCTTGCAGAAGACCGGGTTGTCGATCGATGACACGCCGCTCCATCACGATGGGCGTCCAGAACGCGAATTCGCCGGGGCGTACTAGCTACCAGCCGACAGAACGGCCGCCGTCGACGGCGATAATCTGTCCTGTTACGTAGGGCGCGTCCCTGAGCAGGTAGAGCACGCAGCCGGCGATATCCGCCGGGTCGCCGGCTCGCTGGAGCGGCACCTGGCGCAGGATGGTCTTCTGCACAGCGTCGGTCATGCCGTCTGCGGGCCACAGGATGGCTCCGGGTGACACGCCGTTGACGCGAATGTCCGGTGCCAGGTCCTTGGCCAGCGATTTCGTCAACATGGCAAGCGCGGCCTTCGCCGGGCCGTAAACGAGGTGATCGCTCAGCGGTCGTTGCCCATGAATGTCGACGATATTCACAATGGCACCGCCTGTGCTCTTTAAGTGCGGCGCGACTTCCTGCGACAGGAACAACGGTGCCTTGAAGTTGCTTCCCACGAGGTCGGTCCAGCTCTCTTCGGTAATTTCGCCCACCGGTGTCGGGTAGAACGTCGACGCGTTATTGACGAGCCCGTCGAGCTGGCCACCCCAGTCGATGACGGCGGCGACCAGTCCTGGTATTTCGCTAATATTCAGCAGGTCGGCCTGGAAGGTCTTTGCCGAATCCGGGCGGGCCTCATTGAGCGCCGCGGCCAGCGCTGCGGCTTCTTCCGCTGAGCCCCGGTAATGAATTGCAACGCGCGCACCGTTTGCGTGCAGGCATGTCACAATAGCGGCGCCGATACGACGGGCGGCGCCCGTGACGAGTACGACCTTGTCGTTGAAGCTGTTCTCAGTCATCACGTGATATTGACATGCCGCACGACCAGCCGCCAACACTGCCAGCTCCGGATGCAACGAGTGCCGCGCACAGCGAGCGCGTCGCGGCGTTTATCCGTGAGCGGA
Source organism: uncultured Gammaproteobacteria bacterium (assembly GCA_963722775.1). Taxonomy (GTDB): domain Bacteria; phylum Pseudomonadota; class Gammaproteobacteria; order Steroidobacterales; family Woeseiaceae; genus UBA1847. The sequence goes on along the minus strand of CAVROF010000012.1, from coordinate 511,587 downwards.
TAGGGGCGGCGGGTGGCCGGGTCAGTTTCGCGGAGTTCATGCAGCATGCGCTGTATGCGCCCGGGCTCGGATACTACGCGGCCGGCTCGACCAAGTTTGGTGCGGCGGGCGACTTTATAACGGCGCCGGAGGTGTCGTCCGTGTTTGGCGGAGTGCTTGCGCGGCAATGCGCCGAGGTGCTTGAGCAGACAGATGGCGGCGAGATCCTCGAGTACGGTGCCGGCAGTGGCAAGCTCGCAGCCGACGTGCTCACAGCGCTGCGCCGCCTGGATGCGCTGCCGTCCGCGTACAACATTCTCGAGGTGTCCGCTGACCTGCGGGAGCGCCAGGAGGTGAGCTTGCGGGAGCGCGTGCCGGACCTTATGGAACTCGTTAACTGGCTGGATGCGCCGCCTGCTGCATCGCGTGGCGTCATTCTTGCCAATGAGGTGGTGGATGCATTGCCGGTGGAACGATTCGTACGCCGCGACAGCGGTGTGATGCAGCAGTGTGTTGCTGAAGGGCCAAGAGGATTCGAGTTTGTCGAGACGGCGGCATCTGCGCGGCTGGCAAGCGCCGTAATGGCGATCGAAGATGAGATCGGGAGCGCAATTTCCCGACGGTTTCGTATCGGAAATCTGCCTTGCCGTTCCGGACTGGATCGCGGGCTTGTCGTCGGCGCTGGATGAAGGCGTGGTACTGCTGTTCGACTACGGCGTCTCGCGCCGGGAATACTACGCGGCCGAACGCAGCGACGGCTGGCTGCGTTGTCATTTTCGACACCACGCACATAACGACCCGCTGCTGTTGCCCGGTATCCAGGACCTGACATCCTGGGTTGATTTCACGGCCGTTGCCGAGGCGGCTGTTGCTGTAGGTTTCGACATTGCCGGCTACTCGGCGCAGGCGCAGTTCCTGCTGGCCGGCGGCCTTGAGGCCGAGATGCAGGGCTTCGCGGAACTGGCCCTCGAGGAACAGCTCGAATTGTCGAGGCAGGTTAAAACACTTACCCTGCCCGGGGAGATGGGCGAGCACTTCAAGTGCATGGCGTTGCAAAAGGGAGCCATCGCAACGCCATCCGGGTTCAGCCTGGCTGACCGGACGCATGTGTTATGAACGACAGGTACGTCGAACGAGGTAAGCAGTGACAACATTGCAGATAGTAGTGCTCGCCATCGTGCAGGGATTAACTGAGTTCCTGCCCATTTCGAGTTCCGGGCACCTTGTCCTCGTTCCCTACCTGGTCGAGTGGACTGACCAGGGGCTGGCATTCGACGTTGCCGTGCATTTCGGTTCATTAGTTGCTGTCTGCGCGTTTTTTCGCGAAGACATCATGGGCTTGCTGCGCGGCGGCTTACGCATTCTCGGTGGCGACGTCAGCTCACCGCAATCCTACATGGCGCTCGCGATTGCGCTCGGTACTATTCCGGCGGCGGTTGCCGGCCTGGCGTTCGCATCATGGATCGAGACCAACCTGCGCGATCCGTCGATCATCGTGTACACCCTGGCAGGCTACGGCATCCTCATGGCCCTCGCTGACCGCTATGGAAAGCGCGACAAGGGCATCACGGAGGTGCGGATTCGGGACGCTGTGATCATCGGGCTGGCACAGGCGCTGTCGCTGGTTCCTGGCACGTCCCGTTCGGGTGTCACAATTACAGCCGGTCGGTTGCTCGGGTTCGAGCGACAGGACGCGGCACGTTTTTCGTTCCTGTTATCGGCCCCGGTTATCCTCCTGGCGACCGTCTACAAAGGTGCCCAGCTAATCCTTGGCGATGCGTCCGTCCCGTGGGGTGAGCTCGCGCTTGGGGTAGTGATCTCGGCGATAGTGGCTTACATCAGTATCGAATTCTTCATGCGTTTCGTTAGCCGCATTGGGCTGGCGCCGTTCGCGGCCTACCGTCTCGCACTCGCAGCCCTCATCCTGTATGTGCTGGCGTAGCGGCATCGTCCTGCTGCTGCTGGCGGGCAACGCGCTCGCCCTGGACAGCTACGTCATCGGAGCTGGCCTTGAGGGGGACAGCGCCGACGGGCTCAGTGCATCGCTGGTCGGCGACATTGCTCTGGCCGAGAACACCTGGCTGACCGCGGCCATCGCGCAGAGCAAGGTCGACTTGCCTCGGATGCAGACGCGCGAAACGTGGTACGGCGACCTCGGGATCGATCACTGGTTCGACCCGGTTGGGGTGCGCCTTGGTGTGGCGTACTGGGGCGACAGCGACATCCTGGACTCCAGGGACTCGCGTGCGTCGCTGTACTGGAGAGGCGATAAGGCGATGCTCGCCGCCGAATACGAGTATCGGGACTTTCGCTTTGAATTACCGGCGACCGATTTTTTCCCGGGACGTACTATTCGTTTCGATGCAAACGGCATCGGGCTGTCGACGCGATTCGATCTGAATGACAAGGTCAGCCTTGGTCTGTATGGCATGGACTACGACTACAACGTTAACCTGCGTCTCGACAGAAACCGCGGCATTCTCGATCTGTTTTCGTTCTCGCGTCTGAGCCTGATTAACAGCCTGGTGGACTACCGCGCCGGCATGACGCTGGGTCTGGAAGCCGGCCGGCAGCATTGGGAGCTTGGCGTGTCCTCGCAGAAAGTCGAGTTTGACGGCAGCACCACACGCTCGGCAACGCTGCGGCTGATGACGCCAATGGGTGAACGAGGTGATATAGAGTTCAGCCTTGGCGTCGACAGTTCGAATCTTTACGACACGGTCACGTTCCTGTCGGTGTTCCTGTATTTCTACGGCGGGTCCTGACTCTCAGCCTTGAACGCCGCGATCGCGGCCTTGCGCGCGCGGCGGATCGCGGCCGGGATCTTCCTGTCTTCGGTCGTCTTCGCAATGGCTGCGGCGTCGATGGCTGAAGCGGCTGCGAATGCCCTTCGAAAATAGTCGGCCTGTTCGTAGCGCCTGTTTTCGAGGCCCGCGCGGCCACGTGCGTCGGCTTCGCAGGTCAACAGGAACTGCTCAAAGCGATCAGGCCGTCGAAACGCGTCGGTCTTCTCGAGAACCTTCAGGATGGTCTTCGTGCGCAGTTCGAGCGCGCGGTGGCAATGCGTGTGGAATTCGGCCGCGAGCAGCGCCAGGTCACGGCAGGCCTTGGGCACGGGCAGCCGTTCCGCGACGGTTCGAATCAGTTTGCAGCCGCGAAGCTCATGACCGGGGTGACTCGGCAATTGGTTCCTGGGCGTATTGCCTTTGCCGAGGTCATGTGTGAGCGCCGCGAAGCGTACCTCGATGTCATCGCTCAGTCGCTCCGCCTGGTCCAGCACCATCATGACATGCAGGCCTGTGTCGACCTCGGGGTGCCACTGCTCCGGCTGGGGGACGCCGAAGAGGGCGTCAACTTCCGGAAACAGAACGCGCAGCGCCCCGCAGGAGCGCAATACCTCGAAATAAACGCGCGCGTTTGATCCTGCGAGTGCCAGTTCGGTTTCTCTCCAGACACGATCCGGCACGAGTGCATCGACTTCACCGTTTTCGACCATGCGATGCATCAGGCTCATCGTCTCGCCTGCAATCGTGAATCCGAGATGCGCGAATCGCGCTGCAAAGCGAGCGACACGCAGAATGCGAACCGGGTCTTCAGCAAATGCATCGGACACGTGCCGCAGGACACGATTCTCGATATCGGCAGCACCGCCCCACGGGTCGATAAGCTGTCCATCAGCGTCCCTGGCAATAGCGTTGATGGTCAGGTCGCGGCGCTGGAGGTCTTCTTCGATAGAGACATCGGGCGAGCAGTCGAAATCGAAACCGTGGTAACCCGGTGCTGTTTTCCGCTCGGTGCGTGCGAGCGCGTACTCTTCTTTCGTTTCCGGGTGCAGGAAAACCGGAAAGTCCTTGCCGACTCGCTGGTAGCCGAGCGCTTCAAGTTCACCAGGACTTGCGCCCACAACGCACCAGTCCCGCTCCCGATACGGGATGCCCAGCTGTTCGTCGCGAACAGCGCCACCTACGAGATATACCTGCATCGTGTCATAGTACCCGAATGCTGCGAATTGTCCTGCTCGTCATGCTGATCTCATCGCTCTCCGGTTGCTACTACATGCAGGCGGTCAAAGGGCAGCTCGATGTGACGCGCAAGCGCGAGCCGATCGCCGATGTTCTTCAGGATGAAGCGACGCCGCCAGAGCTGGCCGCGCGGTTGCGGCTCGTGCAGGAGGCGCGGCAATTCTCTATCGAGGAACTCGGCCTGCCGGACAACGACAGCTATCGAACGTACGCGGACATTGAGCGCGACTATGTCGTTTGGAATGTGTTTGCGGCGCCGGAGTTTTCATTTCAACCCGAGACGTGGTGTTTCCCGATCGCCGGCTGTGTCGGCTATCGCGGCTATTTCTCCAGGGAAGCGGCAGAGCGTGAGGCCGAACGCCTTGCGGCGAAAGGACTCGACGTGGCGACCGGCGGCGTTGCCGCCTACTCGACGCTGGGCAAGCTCAGGGACCCGGTCCTCAGTTCGATGATGAACTGGGATGACGTGCAGTTGGTCGCCGTGCTGTTCCACGAGCTTGCTCACCAGGTGCTCTATGTAAAAGGCGATTCGGGTTTTAACGAATCATTTGCAACAGCTGTCGAAGAGTTCGGTGTGCACCGCTGGCTCGAAGCGCGCGGGCTGACACGGCGACATCGAACGCTACGAGTCGTCCCGACAGCTGCGGACGGATCTAATGACGCTGGTCGCAACAGCGCGCGCGGACCTCGAACCGGTCTATTCGAGCGAGCTGCCTGACGATGAAAAACGGCAGCGGAAAAAGGCGCGTCTCGACGCGCTGTCCCGCGATATTGTGGAACTGCTGGAGAATGCGGGACGCGATTCTGGCAGCTGGTCCGCCAGCAAGCTCAACAACGCACGGCTTGCCTCGATGACTTTGTACGAGGGGCGTTTGCCGGAATTCCGTGCGCTGTTCGAGCAGTGCGAACAACGCATACAGTGCTTCTACGAAGAGGCCAGCGCGCTAGCGGGACGCTAGCCGCGTTGCGGACGCGGCTTCGACGAGCCGAAGTTCGTCAGACAGCCGCTGCAGCTTGCCGGTCATGCGCCAATGGAAAATTGCCTGCGCTGACAGGACGCGTTTGACGTACTTTCGCGTTTCATTGAATGGAATATTCTCGATCCAGACGCGCGCATCTTCGCTGCCCCGTTCCGGCAACCAGCGATCTACACGATGCGGTCCGGCATTGTACGCGGCCGTGGCAAGTACATGGTTGCCGCCGAAGCGTTCAGCCATCTGTCCGAGGTAAGACGTCCCGAGGCGAATGTTACTTTCGGGATCGGTCAGGGTGGTGAGGCCTGAATAGGGAAGGCGAATTTCCTTCGCAACCTGCCTGCCCGTCGCGGGCATAAGTTGCATCAAACCGACGGCGCCGGCACTCGAGCGCACATCGCGCATAAACAGGCTCTCACTGCGCGCGATGCCGTAGGCCCAGGTCGGCGAGATCTTGGCGGCGGAGGAATAGAATTCGAACTGCTGCTGCCACGGCAAGGGATAGCGAAGGGCGAGGTCGTCGTACTGCTTGAGGCTCGCAGCGGTGGAGATGGCGCGCGAATGCCAGCCCCAGCGGTCTGCGAGTATGGCGGCCTGCAGTTTCTCGTCCGGGTCCAAATGGCGCACTGCAGCATCCCACTCGGAGCGTCCGCGGCTATCGAGTCCTACAAGAAATAACTCCCTTGCCCTGACTATGCCGGGCTTGTTGGCAACCGACGCCAGTGCGGCATCGTCCATCGCCAACTGGCTACTGTCGAGCGCATAGTCCTGGCCGAGTTCATCGGCCGCCAGGAAACCGTAGTAGCTGCGTTCCTGGCTCAGCGAGGCAAACGTGGTATTTGCCTCAGCGACACGTCCGAGGTGCTGCAGTGCCACCGCGTGCCAGTACCTCCATTCTTCCGACTCTCGCTCGACGGGGGTCATGGCGGCGATATCAATCAGCAGGCGCTTCCACCTGGTGTCCCGCAGGCTGGTTCGCGCTCGCCAGCGCAGCACTTCGTCATCCTGGGCAGCGATTGGCAGTTTTGTCAAAAGCTTGTAGCCGCCCGGCAGATTGTCACGCGCCGTCCACAACGCAATGTGCCGCTCTGTGCGCAGCTCCTGTTCTGCGGAAAAACCGTAGCGCTTTTCAACACGGTGCCACAGGCGTCGCGCAAGCTCCGGGTCACGGTAGGTAAGGCGCTCGGCCGCGTAAGTCAGCTGCCTGCGATACGTCGGGCCATTGATGCTCGGGTTGTGGTGGGTGAGAAACGCTTCAGGGTTTGACTGCGCCTGGATCCATAGGGCCGCTTCATCGACATGCGGCTGGTCAATATTTTTCGCGAGCCAACGCGCCAGCTGGAACTCGCGCGCCTCTACGGCGAGGTCGAAACGTTTCCGATATTCGATCGGGCCGAGCAGGTTGTTGTCGTCGAGATAGGTGAAAACCGGGTCACATTCACTGACCTGGCTGGTGCCGACGAGCCACAGATCCAGTGCACGCTGGTTGACGCGCAGGAAGCGTCGGGCATCGATTTCCGCCTGCAATGACAGGCAGTCGAGCCTTGCGATGTTCTGGCCCTGGTAGAACTGTTCGTAGATGCGCTGGAATCCTCCCAGGTCACCCTCTCTGGCAAGCATCATGGCCTGCCTGTAGCGCAGCTCACGTGCCGGACGCAGGGTGCCATACTGCTGTATGAAAGCCTCGACATCCGCTGCCGGAGTTGTTCCCAGGTTGGCGCGCAGCCACGTGGCTCGCAGGTCGGGCCAGAGCACATACTGCTGCAGGAGTGCCCTGTCAGAAGCAGAAAGACCGTCGACAGGGCTCCAGTCACCCCGTTCGACGGTCTCGTAAACGCTCTTGAACAGTTCGCGCTGCTGGTCGATCTGCGCCGCCGCAACAGGTGGCATGACACAAAGCGCAAAGGCGAGGACAGCGTTGACAAAGCGTCTGCTGGTTCGCTGTGTGCTGTCCTTTCTATGCATTCATAGAGCTTACCTTATCTGCAGCATGAGCGAGCGCTCGCCCCGCTGTATCAAAAGGAACAGGATGCGGCTGCTCTGTGCCCTGGTTTGTAGGCCGCGCAAATCACGGACAGGGACGCGATTGACCTCCTTAATGACATCGCCGGATCGCAAGCCACGTTGCGCCGCGGCGCTGCCTTCCTCGACGGCGGAAACTTCAACGCCGCTGTCGCTAGAGGTGCTGGAGCGAGCGAAGCTCGCCCCCGACAGGCCGGGGTGGATATTTTCGCCGGCGAGCAGCTGATCTTCGAGCTGGCCCAGTTCGGCTGATGTCGTTTGTAATTTGTTGTCTCGCAGGTAGCGCAGGCCAACGACGTCGCCGGAACGCATCAGACCGATCGTATTTCGCAGCTCTGTCCCGCTCGTAATCGTCTTGTCATTCACAGCGACAATAATGTCACCGACCTTGAGACCGGCTTTCTCCGCAGCCGACTCCGGGAAGACGCGCGTAATCAACGCGCCGCCTTCCACATCCAGATCAAGGGTCTTGGCAATTTCCCGATCGATGTTGTCAAAGTTGACGCCCAGGAGGCCGCGCCGGATCTCACCGAAATCGAGAATCTGGCCCATAATGGAACTGGCGATTTCGGTGGGTACGGCAAAGCCGATGCCGACATTGCCACCCGAGCGGCTGAAAATCATTGAGTTGATACCAATGAGTTCGCCGTCCATGTTGACCAGTGCGCCGCCCGAGTTGCCCGGGTTGATCGACGCGTCGGTCTGGATGAAATTCTCGAAGCCGCCCCGGTTAATGCCGGTGCGGCCGAGTGCGCTCACGATGCCCGACGTAACCGTGTTGTCCAGTCCATACGGGTTACCAATGGCGATGACGAAATCGCCAACCCGAACATTGTCAGAATCGCCGATCGGCATCTCTGTAAGGTTGTCTGGCTCTACTTTAAGCAACGCAATGTCAGTGCCGGAGTCTGAACCGACAATCTCGGCATCGAGTGTGCGCCCATCATGCAGGGTCACCTGGATCTTGTCAGCGCCATCGACGACATGGTGGTTCGTCAGGATGTGGCCGCCTTCAGCGTCGACTATGACGCCAGAACCCGCACCACCAACCTCGCCGGTTCGCCCGAACCGGTCGCGACGCATCTGGGTGACCTGGATGTTTACGACGGCGGGTGACGCCGCTTCGACCAGCGGCGCGAGGCTGGTAACAGCCTGTCCGCCAACGCTGACGGGCAGTGCGGCGTGTGCACCCAACGATGCGAGGGCGAGCAGGAGGCTCGTCCAGATCATTCGTGTTTTAGTCATCATTCATTAAGCCTCAACATTCCATTGCTCATGTTCTTGAGATTCGTCTTTTCACATTAGGTTCACAAGGCTGAATCGTCTGTGAACGTTCCCGCCAGTGCCGGATTATAGGCCCCGGTACAAAAGATGCCCGGGCACGCGTCATCGTCGCGCCCGGGCGGGGGTCGTCGCCGTACGGGCAGCCGGTGATCAGGCGGCCTCTACCGTGATACGGCGGGCCTGGATCTCGGGCGTTTTCGGGATCGAAACCTCGAGGATGCCATTGGCGCACTTCGCCGCAATACCGTCCGCGTCGCTCGTCTCGGGCAGCGAAAAACGCCGCAGGAAGCGACCGGTGGCGCGCTCAATCCGCTGCACGTCGCCGGCATCGTCGCTGGGTGCGATCGCGTGGCGCTCGCCAGAGATACTCAGCACACCGCTGTCCATCGACACATCGATGTCCTCAGGGTTTACGCCCGGGACGTCGGCACGCAGCACGAAACGGTCTTTTTCTTCAACAATATCAACGGCGGGAGCCCAGTCAGCGAGCGGGTTATCGGTGCCGCCGGAGGTCGCTCGATGCGTCGCGAGCCGATCCAGGTCGCGATGCAGCAGGTCAACAAAATTCCAGGGTTCGAAGCGGGCAATATTCATGAGGGGGTCTCCAGTCAAAATGTCTCACAGAACGCTTAAGTGAGGCCTGTGCAAGGCATTTCAAGCCCGTACATATGCGACAATAATCGCTACTATATGTAGTGGTTGGCGTATTTCACAGAAGTGCCATTTATTTTCGTCTATTTTTAAAGCACTTACTCGCAAAAGCTCTATAAGTAATTGATTCTCATTTAGAAAGTGGTATCAAGAAATTTCCGGCAAACCCTTGACAGAGGGCCTCTACGGGCATAATCTTGTCACCACTTAGACACAACATCTTGTGTCTGATCAGAAGAGAAAAGAGGCCATAAACGGCACTCGTCGCGCGCATTCTGGCCGTCGGCGAGCGGGGCGATTTTCTCCGGGAAAAAGCAAGATAAAACAGCATTTTGGGGCCTCCTAAGGGAGTCAGGGGAGTAACAAGACCAATGAAGTCTGCCGTAAATCTGGATACGCACACGGTTACCGACATCGAATTTCAGCCCGCATCGCTCGACATTTGGGATGCAAAATATCGACTGACAGCCAAAGACGGCTCGAAGATCGATGAAACTATCGACGATACCTACAAGCGCGTCGCCAAGGCGCTCGCGAACGTAGAGGTCGAGTCAAAGCGTGAACACTTCTACAAAGAATTTGTCTGGGCATTGCGCTCTGGCGCGATACCGGCCGGCCGCATCATGTCGAATGCCGGCGCCCAGGACCACAAACCAGCGACGTCTACGATCAACTGCACCGTCTCCGGTACGGTGGGTGATTCGATGGACAACATCCTTAACAAGGTGCATGAGGCCGGCCTGACGCTGAAGGCTGGCTGTGGCATCGGCTACGAGTTCTCGACGCTCCGCCCGAAAGGTGCCTATGTGACAGGCGCCGGTGCGTACACGTCCGGCCCGCTGTCGTTCATGGATATCTACGACAAGATGTGTTTCACCGTGTCGTCGGCCGGTGGCCGTCGTGGCGCGCAGATGGGCACGTTCGACGTGGGCCATCCCGATGTCCTGGAGTTCATTCGCGCCAAGCGTGAGGACGGGCGCCTGCGGCAGTTCAACCTGTCGCTGCTCGTCACGGATGAGTTCATGCAGGCCGTCATCAACGAAGAGGACTGGAAGCTGGCGTTCCCGGTGACGCACAAGGAAGTCGAGGACGATGGTCTCGACATCAGTGACAGCAGCCAGTTCGTTTGGCGTGACTGGCCGGAAGCCGGTAACTACGTGTCCAACCCGGAAGGCCTGGTGGCGTGCAAGATCTACAAGACCCTGCCAGCCCGCCGTGTCTGGGACATCATCATGGCATCGACCTACGATTTCGCGGAGCCGGGCTTCGTACTGATCGACAAGGTCAACGAGATGAACAACAACTGGTTCTGCGAAAACATTCGCGCAACCAATCCCTGCGGTGAACAGCCGCTGCCGCCATACGGTTCGTGCCTGCTGGGCTCAGTCAACCTGACGCGCTTCGTGGGCAAGCCCTTTACTGAAGAGGCAGCGTTCGACTGGGATACGTTCCGCAAGGTCGTCAAGGTATTTACGCGCATGCTCGATAACGTGGTCGAGATCAACGGCCTGCCGCTGCCGCAGCAGCGCAACGAGATCCAGCGCAAACGCCGCCATGGCATGGGCTTCCTGGGGCTGGGTTCCACGATCACGATGCTGCGCATGAAGTACGGTGATGCCGCGGCCGTCGAGTTCACGGAAGAAGTGTCTCGCCAGCTGGCGCTCGCCGGTTGGGAAGAGGGTCTCGAGCTTGCTCAGGAGAAGGGGCCTGCCCCGATCATGACCGAGAACTTCGAGGTGACCGAAGAGATGCTGCGCAAGCGCCCCCAGATGCGCGCTGACGGCTACCAGGCTGGCGACAAGGTACCGGGTCGTATCCTGCATGCCCGATATAGCCGCTACATGCAGCGCATTGCAGCCGAAGCGCCGGAACTCGTTGAACAGCTTGCTGAAACGGGTGCCCGCTTTACGCACCATAGTTCGATCGCACCGACCGGCACGATTTCGTTGTCGCTGGCCAACAATGCGTCGAATGGCATCGAGCCGAGCTTTGCGCATCACTACTTCCGTAACGTCATTCGCCAGGGCAAGAAGACCAAGGAAAAAGTCAGACGTGTTCTCCTTTGAGATGCTCGCCTATCGCGAATGTATCAATCAGGAAGCCATGCCTGCCGGACCGGCTGACGACAGCCCAGCGAGTACTTTGCCTGATTACTTCATCACGGCCGACGAAGTTTCGCCGAAACAGCATGTGGACATCCAGGCGGCGGCACAGAAGTGGATTGACTCGTCGATCTCGAAGACCGCGAACGTCCCGACGGACTATCCGTACGGCGACTTCAAGGACATTTACCTGTATGCCTACGAGCAGGGTCTCAAGGGTTGCACGACGTTCCGCTTCAACCCCGAGGCGTTCCAGGGCGTGCTCGTAAAAGAGAAAGACCTTAAAAATACGAACTACACCTTCACGCTGGACGACGGCACGACCGTCGACCTCAAGGGCGACGAAGAGATCGAGTACGACGGTGAGGTGCATACCGCCGCAAATCTCTTCGATGCACTGAAAGAAGGCTATTACGGAAAGTTTTAGATGATCAAAATCGACAAGAAAATCGTTGCTTACGCGGTTAATCAACCGACCGAGCAAAAGGAAGCGAAGCGTGAGTTCAAGCGTGAAGGCGGAGGCGATCGCGCTGAAGTTATCCGCATGCACGAGAAGCTTGAGCGTCCGGAAATGCTCGTTGGCTCGACCTACAAGGTCAAAACGCCCGTCTCAGATCACGCCATGTACGTGACCATTAACGACATCATTCTTAACGAAGGTACCGAGCACGAGAAGCGCCGTCCGTTCGAGATCTTCATTAACTCGAAAAACCTCGATCACTACCAGTGGATCGTGGCACTGACGCGCATTATCTCGGCCGTCTTCCGGAAAGGTGGTGACGTGACGTTCCTCGTCGAGGAACTCAAGGCCGTCTTCGATCCGCGCGGTGGCTACTGGCAGCCGGGTGGCAAATTCATGCCGTCGATCATTGCCGAGCTTGGCCACATCGTCGAGAAGCACCTGATTATGATCGGAATGATTGCTGCGCCGGAGCTCGACGAAGGCCAGAAGCAGCTGATCGCTGAAAAACGTGCTCAGTATGAAGAGTCGCAGAAGCAGACAGACGCGTTTTCGGATAGCGACTATCCTGTCGGCGCGAAGCTCTGCACGAAGTGCAACACGACGGCCGTCATCATGATGGACGGGTGTATGACGTGTTTGTCCTGCGGCGACTCCAAGTGCGGTTAGGTTGTGGGAGCGGCTTTAGCCGCGATCTCGCCTAAAGGCCCTCCTGCAGGCCTGTCATGCTAAAGTCCGCTCCGTGACTATTAGCGTTCCTGATTTTTCCTCGAGTCGTGTCGTCGTTGCCGGCGACGTGATGCTCGATCGTTACCTGTTCGGATCCACCGGGCGTATTTCACCGGAAGCGCCCGTGCCGGTTGTGCACGTGCATGAAACGGATGACCGGCCGGGTGGTGCCGCCAACGTTGCTGTAAACCTCGCAGCCCTGGGCGTATCGACATGCCTGCTCGGTGTGGTCGGCCGGGATACTGCCGCGGCTTCACTTGAGTCGATCATGAGTAAACGCGGGATTGCATGTCGCTTCGCGCGCGCTGAAGACCGCCCGACAATTACCAAGACGCGGGTGCAGAGCCGCGGCCAGCAGCTTATTCGCCTTGACGAAGAGAAGGCGGTTGCAATGCCCGGTGACGCCATGCTCGACGCGTTGCGCGGGGCCATCGATGGTGCTGGTGCTGTCGTGCTGTCCGACTACGGTAAGGGTGCGCTATCCGACGTTACCGCAATGATTGCCGCCTGCCGTGACGCAGGCGTGCCGGTGCTCGTTGATCCCAAAGGCACAGACTTCGAGAAATACCGCGGTGCGTCGCTGCTCACGCCCAACCAGTCCGAGTTCGAGGCAGTCGCCGGAAAGAGCGCTTCAGATGAGGAGCTTGTCGAGCGTGCGCGCACGATGATGGCCGAGCTGCAACTCGATGCGCTGCTCGTGACGCGCAGCGAGAAAGGTATGCTGCTGGTCGAGGCCGGCTCGGAGCCGTTGTTCCTCTCGACCCAGGCGCGCGAGGTTTTCGACGTAACGGGTGCTGGCGATACGGTTATCGCGACCCTCGCGGCGGCGCTGGCAAGTGGCCAGGGCCTGGCCGCGGCGGCGGCGCTGGCAAATGTGGCGGCCGGACTCGTTGTCCGCAAGATCGGTGTTGCTACGGTGACGCCTGGCGAGATCTCGGCGGCGCTGCATCAACGTGGCCAGGGTGGTCGTGGGCTGGTCGAACTGGATGCGCTGCTCGCGCTGGTCGACGAGTCACGGGGTCGCAACGAGCGCGTCATCATGACCAATGGTTGCTTCGACGTACTCCACGCTGGCCATGTCGCCTACCTGGAAGAGGCCAAGAGCCTCGGTGATCGGCTGATCGTTGCGGTTAACGATGACGACTCGGTGCGCCGGCTCAAGGGTGAGTCGAGGCCGATCAATGCGCTGGAGGACCGTCTGCTGGTGCTTGCAGGACTGGCTGCTGTCGACTGGGTAGTGCCGTTTTCCGAAGACACGCCAGCCAGGCTGATCGAGGCAGTGCTGCCCGATGTCCTGGTCAAAGGCGGTGATTACCAGCCTGAGGAAATCGTCGGCGCCAGGGAAGTGCTGCAACATGGTGGTGAGGTCCGGGTTCTCGCATTCCGGGACGGACACTCATCCAGCCGCATTATCGACAGGCTCAAAGACGAATAGCCTGAGCCCGTCGTGCGCCTTCTCTACAACCTGCTTACCTACCTCTTGCTTATACCGTTTGCGGGCTACTGGCTGGTGCGCGGCATCGGCAACCGCGCCTATTCCGAAAATCTCGGGCAACGTTTTGGATTTGGCTTCCCGAAAATCGATCGCTGCATCTGGGTGCATGCTGTGTCGGTCGGTGAGGTTCAGGCCGCAGCGCCGCTGATTCGTGCGCTCAAAAAGCGGTTTCCGGATCGAGGTTTGCTCATCACTACCGTCACACCCACGGGTGCCGCCCGCGTCAGGTTCCTGTTTGGTGACACAGTACAACATAGCTATATCCCATTTGAGTTTCCCCATGCCATCCGCAGCTTCTTCCGGAACGTTAATCCGGACGCGGCGTTAATCATGGAGACCGAAATCTGGCCGAATCTCTACCGCGGCTGTGGCACGCGGAAAATCCCGTTGATCCTGGTCAGTGCCAGGATTTCGCCAAGGTCGGTCCCTGGCTATCGCAAACTGCTTCCCCTGATTCGCGAAACGCTGTCACATGGCATCATCATCGCCGCGCAAAGTCAGCCCGATGCGGATCGCTTCCTCGCGCTGGGGGCGAATCCCGCCCGGACCTATGTGATGGGGAATATCAAGTTCGATATTGAGCCTGACGCGGCTGTTATTTCTCAGGGCCGGGCGCTACGAGAAGAATTGTTCGGCGATCGTCCCGTCTGGATTGCAGCCAGCACGCACGAGGGTGAGGAACAACTTGTTCTGGAGGTGCATCGCGAGTTGTGTGCGCGGCACCCGGAGCTGCTACTGGTTCTTGTGCCGCGTCACCCCGAACGCTTCCCGTCGGTCAGGGAGCTAATCGAAAAACAGGGGTTCAGCCTGGTCTCGCGGACGGCGCAGCAGCCGGCTGGCGATGCATCCGTATTCCTGTGTGACACGATGGGTGAAGTACCGATGTTCTATGCGGCGAGTGACGTTGCCTTTGTTGCGGGTAGCCTGGTTCCGATCGGCGGTCACAACCTGCTCGAACCCGCGATGCTGGGCGTTCCTATCGTGACGGGCCCACATAACTTCAACGCTCAGGACATAGCGGATTTATTCGTCGATCTCGGCGCCTGCCGCAGGGTGACAGGCACTGCAGACCTGGTGACTACGGTCAGTGAGCTACTGACGGACCGGGAACTCGCCGCGCGCCTGGGCAGCGCGGGTCAATCTGTTCTGGAAGAAAATCGCGGGGCGCTTGAGCGGCTCCTCGTACTGCTGGAGCCGCTGCTAAGCGATCGCCAGTCCGACCTAGCTGCCTGTTTTGGCCGCTTCCTCGGCAAACGCCTGCTCCGGCGACTTGCGTTCCGTCAGCCAACTTATCGATTTCTTCCAGATCCTGAATCTGTAGCGTTCCGGCCGCCTGTTTCAGGCGCAGGGCGTTGAGAATGTAGTCGTACCGGCTGCGTTCGTAATTTGTCTGGGCCGCATACAAAGCAAACTGCGAATTGAGCACATCGACGATCGTACGGGTTCCCACGTCAAATCCTGCCTGAGTTGCCTCCAACGCAGTGCGGCTGGACGCGACAGCCTGTTTGAGTGCCTGCACGCGGCTAATTTCGGACAATACCCCGAGGTAAGCATCACGAGTCGCACGCTCGGTTTCCCTCGTCGTACGCTGCAGCTGCTCACGACTCGCGCGGTGCAGGTAGACAGCTTCGCGAACACGCGATGTGGTGCCGCCACCGGCAAACAGTGGCAGATTCAACTGGATGCCAATGCTGTCATTGGTCCGCGTAAAATCGCTCGTGGGCTGAGAAAGACCGGCCGCTGAATAAGAGACCTCCGAGTCGGTCTCGCCGGTGTTCGCGACAAGTTCAATGGTTGGGTAGTGGCCATTGCGGCGAAACGAGATTTCATCGCGAGCGAGCTTCTCGTCGAGACGGCTCGCAACAAGGCTCAGGTTCTGGCTCATGGCGAGGTCAACCCAGTCGCGCTCTGCGTTTGGATTCGGTGTACGGAGCGGGAAATCGGTTTTCGGTGCCGACAGGGTCGAGACGTATTCACCAGTAATCTCGCGAAGGAACTCGCGCGCTGTCGCCAGCGATCGCTTGGCGCCGATTTCATCAGCTACGGACTGGTCATAGGCCGCCTGTGACTCCTGCACATCGGTAATAGCGATCAGGCCGACTTCAAATCGCTGCTTGGCCTGCTCAAGGCGACGGGCAATCGCTGTCCGATCCGCATGAATGGACGTCAACGTATCCTCTGCGGCCAGCACGTCGAAATAACGCTGTGCGACACGCACGATCAGATCCTGCTGGGCGGCTTCGCGCACGGCTTCTGCTTTCGCTATCGTCTTGTCCGCGCGTTTCAGATTGACGATCTGGTCCCACCGGAAAATTGTCTGCCGAAGATCAAAGCGCCAGTCGAGAACGTCTGACTCCGTTGTTGCCGTAACGACGACAGGCGGCGCGGGCGGTGGGTCGACCTGAGCGAAATCAGGACCCGACTGATTGTTCATGGAGTATCCGGTGCTGAACGATACCTGGGGCAGGTACGCGCTGCGTGCC
Source organism: uncultured Gammaproteobacteria bacterium (assembly GCA_963722775.1). GTDB lineage: Bacteria > Pseudomonadota > Gammaproteobacteria > Steroidobacterales > Woeseiaceae > UBA1847. Next base: position 495,386 of record CAVROF010000012.1, on the reverse strand, counting down.
TGAGGCCTGGCCTCGAGCGCCGCCAGGCGACGGGCCTCAGCCTCGTGAATCTGCGGATCGCTCTGCAGAGCCTGCTGGTAGATCTCCAGCAATGATGCCGCGTCGGCGGCCGCGGGAAACGCGATAATGCCGATAGCAAGCGTCAAGATATTGATATTTCGCATTGTTTTCATTTTTTACCGTTCCGGATAAAGGTCGCTGTGGGGCGCGAGGTGTTATAGTCTACTATATCACCAAACCAGTTGGAAAGAAGCGCTTCAGGTCTTAGATGCAAGAGGCCCCCAACTGGTTTCGTCAATGTCAAAAAGAAAACTGCGGTGGAACCGCAGCATGCACCAGCGGTGCGAGGTCCGTTTCGAATAGTGACACGGTCTGCCAGTCATGTTCGTCCGTGCGCTCGATGAGCTTGGCATGCATGGCAGGACCGTCGCCGGTTACAACAAACAGGCGGCCATGCGGGGTCAGAGCCTCGACAAAACGTGGATCAAATGACTGGAGGGAGCCGGTGACTGCGATCGCATCGAAGCTCCCTTCCGGGAGTTCCTGAGTTGCATCCATCTGCAACAGGTCGACATTGCTGATGCCTTCCTCACTCAGCCTGGTCGTTGCGGTATCGATAAAGTCGGCATACAGGTCGATACTGGTTACATGGTCGGCGAGACGGGCAAGACACGCGGTCACGAAGCCGCTGCCTGTCCCTATTTCCAGCACTTTCTCGTCGCCATCGAGGCTCAGGGCCTGCAAAAGGCGGCCTTCTATGGTCGGCGTCATCATGTATTCACCGTGTCCGATCGGCAGTGCCACATCGGCGAATGCCAGGGATTCGAAACCCTCGCGGACGAAGTGTTCTCTCGGCAATTCCCTGAGCATTGCGAGAACGTCCTCATCATAGACATTCCAGCCTCGTACCTGCTGGTTGACCATCTGCAGGCGCGCATATTCCGTGTTCATGCTTGTGCTACCTATAACCTTATGAAATTAAAGAGCTATCTGTCTCGGTCCTACTTCTCGTGCATCACCAGAATCAGTGTCTTATGACAGCCAGTTCAGAATTATGGTGAATCGTCGCAGCGGGCATTGTCTGCTGGGATATGCTTACCCGAATATGCGTTTCGAGCCCTGAAAAAAGCAATCATAGCAAATGATCCACACCAAACTTACTCCGCAATAACCGGGCTCTGAATGAACTCCACTTTGATCATTATCGCACTGGCAACCCTGGCACTGGTGGCCACCGGAGCGAGCGTGTATTTGTGGAGGACACGTCGAAGAATTCTCGCGCGTGTGTCACGTCTCAATGAGGAAACGCTTGAGGCATCACGTGACGCATCGGTCGGCCACCGGCTGACGATACCGAACCATCCGGAAACTGCACAACTCGCGCATACCGTGAACAGGTTGTTCGATGCGCTCGGCGAACGTGACGAGAAGATTCTCGACCGTGACCGGCTGTTTCAGGATTTCGCGCGAACCTTGCCGGAGGTCGTGATCATTCACGATGAAAAAATTCTGCTGGCCAACGAGTCGGCGGCCAGTCTCGTTGGCCTCGAGCCCGCACAGCTCGTTGGCCGAGAGATCGCGGATCTGGTGAAGCCTGCCTATCGGGCATTGTTCCGCAAAACGGTGGCCAAGCGGCTGGCAGGTGAAGATGCTCCGCGGCGCATTGAAATGCAGTTGATCAACGGCAACCAGACCGGTCTCTGGGTCGAAGCACAGAGCTCGAATATCGATTTCCGCGGGCACACCGTGATTCTGACCGTGGCACGCGACGTGAGTCACCGCAAGAGCCTGGAAGTATCCCTGTCGCGCAGCAAGCGCCAGGCACAGTACACACTCGAGTCGATTTCCGAAGGTGTCATCACGACAGACAATGATGGCCGTATTGATTACATGAACCTGGCTGCCGAAACGCTTGTCGGCACCAATCGTGACGATGCGTCGGGACATCGTATCGGTGAGTTGTTCCAGCTCGTGGATGATGCCGATCGTCGCCCGCTTGGCGATCCGGTGGATCGCTGCCTCGCCATGAGACGTCGCGTCAATATGGGTCGCCGCGCCGTTCTGGTCACGATTGACGGCGAACATGAGCACAGTGTCGAGCTGACGGCGTCCCCGGTGCGCGGGCCGAGCAACAGCATCTCGGGCACGGTCGTGGTCTTCCACGATGTCGGCGAACTACGTGGCCTGACGCGCAAGATGTCCTACCAGGCGACACATGACCCGCTGACGGGGCTAATCAATCGTCGCGAGTTTGAGCGTCGTCTCGACGAGGCGATGGATTCGGCACACGCCGAAGAAGCGGTGCACATGCTGTTTTACATGGATCTCGATCGCTTCAAGGCCGTCAACGACAGTTGTGGTCATATGGCCGGTGACAACATGCTTCGCGAGGTCGCCGCCCTGATCAAGGACCAGGTGCGCGACTCCGACTTCGTTGGTCGCCTCGGCGGCGATGAATTTGGCTCCCTGCTAATCGGTTGCCCAATCGACAAGGCGCGACAGATCGCGACCGACATATGCAACGCGATTGCTGATTACCGATTCGTCTGGAAGGACAAGATTTTCAACATCGGGATTTCAGTAGGCCTGGTTGAGATCTCGCACGCGAGCGGCACCTTGCAGGACGTCATGAGTGCTGCAGACTCTGCGTGCTATATGGCGAAGCAGCAGGGCAGGGGGCAGGTACATATCTACTCGGCTCGCGACGAAGCCGTGGCTCGTGAGCGCGGCGACATCCAGTGGCTGCGGCAGCTACAGACGGCGTTGCACGAAGACAGCTTTGAACTCGCCGTGCAGCCGATTATCGCCATGCGCGGCAAGACCGATTCAGGTCCCGCCATCGAGGTTCTTATTCGCCTCAATGACGGGCGCAGCCGCTCGACAGAAACTGCCGAATTTTTGAAACCCGCTGAGCGTTACCAGATGATGCCGCAGATCGATCGCTGGGTAATCAACGCAACGCTTGCCGCGATCTCAGGTGGGGAGATCAAACTGGCGGGGCGCCGCAGTTGCGCGATCAATCTTTCGGGGCAAACACTGGGTGACGAAGCATTTCTTGGTTTCGTCGTCGATGCGCTAGACCGTTCCGGCGTTGCGCCGTCATCGATTTGTTTCGAGGTTACCGAGACAGCCATCCTGTCGAACGTCCAGCAGGCGCAGCGCTTCATCGAGGTGCTTCATGGTATCGGCTGCGAGTTTTCTCTCGATGATTTCGGCAGCGGTCTTGGTTCATTCTCGAGCCTCAAGCACCTGCCGATTGATTACCTGAAGATCGATGGCACGTACACCCGAAACCTGCAGACAGATCTTGTGAATCAGGAAATGGTTTCGGCAATGGTCAAGCTCGCGCGCACGATGGAGTTCCAGATCGTCGCTGAGCAGGTCGAGCATCAGGAGGATTTCGACTGGCTTCGCGATATTGGTGTGGACTTTGTGCAGGGGCACTTCATCGAAGCGCCGTCCATGCTTGGCACGAGCGCTACCGGAACGTACCGGATACTCAACTCCTAAGGCCGACTCGTCGACGAGGCCTTCGTTTGTCCATGGTTGACTCCAAACTGAAACTACTCGGGAATGCGGATCTTCTCCTTGATGTGCTTGAGGTTTGCCACAATCGTGAAGGTCATGATGACGAGTAGTGACCATGAGCTCCATTTCGCGACGTGGACGACAGACCAGGCGCCAAGCTGGTCCGGGTAGCTCCAGATTGAGAAAAACGTGCTGATGTTCTCGGCGAGCCAGATAAAGAAACCGATCAGCACGAAAGCCACCAGCAATGGCATGCGTCGCTCACGATCCAGAGGCCGGAAGATCACAATCGTTCGAGCGTAGAGGCCCAGCGCGACAGCGGTGATATACCATCGATAATCGCCGATGAAATGGTGCGTAAAGAAATTGGCGTACACAAGGCATGCCACGAGCCATGCCATCCAGTAGGGCGGGTGATGATCGATTCGCAGATCAAGCAGTCGCCAGGCCTGGATCATGTAGCTGCCCACCGCCGCATACATGAAACCCGAGAACAGCGGTACACCGAACACTTTGGTGTACGCGAAATCCGGATACGACCAGGACTGGATCGCGCTCGACGTCTTGAAGACCTCCAGAGCAAATCCGATCAGGTGGAACAGCGTAATTGCCTTAAGCTCGTCCCAGGTTTCCAGTTTCGACCAGAGCATCAGGCCCTGGATACCGAGGGCAATGAGTAACAAGAGGTCGTAACGGGGAATGCCGAAGAGCCCGGCCCGTGGTACAGCGAATACGGCGAGGAAGAACAGCCCGGCGAAGAGGCAGGCCCGGGCCTCCTTGATACCGAAGAAAATCAGTTCAGCGAGAAAGCGGGATAAGCCCGTCAGTGGGCGGCGCGGGGTGAAGCTCAGCAGGAATTGATCAATGTGCACAGCCCTAAACTAAAAAAAGCCGCTGGACGTGTCCAGCGGCTTTTTGATCGGGCCTTAAGGCCCTCCTGCAGATTGGCCTAACCGACCAGCAGCGGCACCATCAGCAGTGCCACGATGTTGATGATCTTGATCAGCGGGTTGATCGCCGGACCGGCCGTATCCTTGTACGGATCGCCGACGGTGTCGCCCGTAATGGCAGCCTTGTGGGCATCAGAGCCCTTGCCGCCACAGTTGCCGTCTTCGATGTACTTCTTGGCGTTATCCCAGGCACCACCACCGGCGGTCATTGAGATGGCGAGGAACAGGCCGGTAACGATGGTGCCAAGCAGCAGGCCGCCGAGAGCCTCAACACCGAGCGTAAAGCCTACGATCAGTGGCACAGCGATAGGCAGCAGTGACGGAATGATCATCTCCTTGATCGCGGCCTTGGTCAGCAGGTCGACAGCACGGCTGTAATCCGGCTTGCCGGTGCCTTCCATGATGCCCTCGATCTCGCGAAACTGGCGGCGTACTTCTTCAACGACTGCACCAGCTGCACGACCTACCGCTTCCATCGCCATGGCGCCGAACAGGTACGGCACGAGACCGCCAATGAACAGGCCGATGATGACGCGGTAGTCGTTCAGCAGGAACGTGACGTCCTTGCCAGCGGTCGCCAGTGCATTGTTGTAGTCGGCGAACAGTACGAGTGCAGCGAGGCCGGCTGAACCAATAGCGTAACCCTTGGTTACCGCCTTGGTCGTGTTGCCAACCGCATCGAGCTGATCCGTGATCTTGCGAATCTCAGGCGGCAGCTCGGCCATCTCGGCGACGCCACCGGCGTTGTCCGTGATTGGGCCAAATGCATCGAGTGCGACAATAACGCCGGACATCGACAGCATCGCCGTAGCAGCGATGGCGATGTTGTACAGGCCGCCCATCGCTACGCCTTCGGGTGCCAGCTGGAAAGCGCCCCAGATGCTGGCACAAACAGCCAGAACCGGCAGAGCCGTCGCCTTCATCGAGATGCCGAGGCCCGCGATGATGTTGGTCGCGTCGCCCGTAAGCGATGCGTTTGCAATCGTCTTCACCGGTTTGTAGTCCGTACCCGTGTAGTACTCGGTGATGACAACCATGGCAGCCGTCAGCGCCAGGCCGATCAGCGACGAGAAGTAGATATTCTTCGCAGCGCCTGTGCCGCCCATCATCAGGTCGGTGATGAACCAGAACGCGATGGCCGCGAGAATACCGGCGACGATCATGCCCTTGTACAAGGCACCCATGACTTTGCCGCCATCAGATGTCTTGACGAAGAACGTACCGATGATCGAGGCAACGATCGATACTGCACCCAGAACCAGCGGGTATAGAACCGCCTGGACGCCGTAAGCATCTACCACGAGGCTGCCGAGCAGCATCGTTGCGATGATTGTCACAGCGTAGGTCTCGAACAGGTCAGCGGCCATGCCGGCGCAGTCACCGACGTTGTCGCCAACGTTATCGGCGATGACGCCCGGGTTGCGGGGATCGTCTTCCGGAATACCGGCTTCGACCTTGCCGACGAGGTCAGCACCGACGTCTGCGCCCTTGGTGAAGATACCGCCACCAAGTCTTGCGAAGATCGAGATAAGCGAGCCACCGAAGGCGAGGCCGACCAGTGCGTGGATCGCGTGATCGACGGTTGAGCCCATCTTCAGCATGATCAAGTAGTAACCGGCAACGCCGAGCAGTCCGAGGCCGACCACGAGCATGCCCGTGATGGCGCCACCCTTGAATGCGACGTTAAGTGCCGCGTTAACGCCCTTACTTGCAGCTTCCGCCGTACGCGTGTTGGCGCGTACCGACACGAACATGCCGATGTAACCGGCAAGTGCTGAGAAGACAGCGCCGATCGTGAATCCGATCGCCGTCGCCCAATCAAGTGCGAAACCAAGAACTACTGCAAGCACCAGGCCGACCATACCGATGGTCATGTACTGGCGATCCATGTAGGCCTTTGCGCCTTCCTGAATTGCCGCGCCAATTTCCTGCATGCGGCTGTTGCCGGCAGGCTGCTTGAGTACCCACTGTGTCGTTATAACGCCGAACAGAATGGCGAGTACACCCGCACCGATCGAGAGCCAAAGGGCCATCTCGTTAGTCATCAGATATCTCCTGACTTTTGTTGTTTTGAGATCAAACGCAGTCGGAGGCGCCAGCCGCAACGGCGGGCGCAAGGCTGCGTTCGATTGTGAAATTCCCCAAAAGAATTGTTATTTCCGGCTGGGCCGGGCGCGCATCATACCACAAATTTTGTGCCCAACAGCGGCTTCACAGGCCGTTTCTTGAGCTTGGCGACCTTCGGTAAGCCGTTGATATACGGAGGGTAATCCTCTCCTTTGATCAGAGGCTCGAGGTAACGCCTGCCTGCCTCGGTGATGCCGAAGCCGTCTTTTGTAATGTAGCGGCGCGGCAACATCTTCTCTTTGTTGGCAATGCGGCTTAAGGGCGCTGATTCAATCTTCCATTTGAACGGCCTGTCAGAGACGCGCTTGATGACGGGCATGACGGCGGTCTTGCCTGCCACGGCAAATTCCACGGCTGCCTTGCCCACCGCATACGCCTGTTTGACATCGACGGCCGACGCTATGTGACGGGCCGAGCGCTGCAGGTAGTCGGCGATTGCGTAGTGGTACTTCACGCCCAGGTTGTCCCGTACCATCTGGGCAACGACCGGTGCGACGCCGCCGAGCTGAGCGTGGCCAAATGCATCCCGTGTGCCCTGGTCGGCCAGGAACTTGCCGTTGGCGTATTGGGCCCCCTCACTGACGACGATCACACAATAGCCATAGTCGTTCACGCACTGGCGTACTCGCTTCAGAAACTCGCGCTTTTTGAACGGGATTTCCGGAAACAGAATGATATGCGGTGCATCGCCGGGCTCCCTGCCGGCCAGTCCGCCCGCAGCAGCAATCCACCCGGCGTGGCGGCCCATGACTTCGAGGACGAAGACCTTGGTGGACGTTTCTGCCATCGACGCAACATCCATGGCCGCTTCCTGGGTGGAAACAGCAACGTACTTGGCGACCGAGCCGAAGCCGGGGCAGGTATCGGTAATGGGCAGATCGTTATCGACCGTCTTCGGCACGCCGAGGCATGTTACCGGGAAACCCATTTTCCTCGAGATTTGCGACACTTTATGAGCTGTGTCCATCGAGTCGTTGCCGCCGTTGTAGAAGAAGTAGCCGATATCGTGGGCCCTGAAGACCTCGATCAGGCGCTCGTACTCGGCGCGGTTTTCCTCGATACCCTTTAGCTTGTAGCGGGCCGATCCGAAGGCACCGCCGGGCGTGTACATGAGCGCTGCGATGGCCGATGCGCTTTCCTTGCTGGTATCAATCATGTCCTCTGTCAATGCACCGATGATGCCGTTACGACCGGCGTAAACGTTGGCGATCTTGTTGGGGTACTTGCGCGCCGTTTCGATGACGCCACACGCAGAGGCGTTGATGACAGCCGTGACACCGCCCGACTGGGCATAAAACGCGTTCATTGCAGACATGATTGATGTTCCTGATTTGCGGTTATGGAGAGGCCGCAAGGATACCGCGCATTGACGGCAAAGTCCTTTGCGAGTAGCGTACTTTGCCCCGATAATTTACCACGAGACTTAATCATGCGTATCGTACTTCTCGGCGCCCCCGGATCCGGCAAGGGAACCCAGGCGAAGAAACTGATGGCAGACAAAAACATACCGCAGGTCTCCACCGGCGACATGCTGCGTGAGGCGGTTGCCACAGGTACGCGTTTCGGTCTCAAGGCCAAGTCGATTATGGAGGCCGGAAATCTCGTACCCGATGAGGTCGTACTCGGCATTATCAGCGAACGTTTAAGCCAGCCGGATGCGCAGGACGGCTTCATTCTCGACGGTTTTCCCCGGACCACACAGCAGGCCCTGGACCTTGAGGAATTGCTCGACCAGATGGGGACACCACTCGATACGGCTGTACTTATGGACGTCGACTTCGACATCCTGATGAAGCGCCTGACGGGTCGCCGCACCTGCTCGCTGACGGGCAAGCTGCTAAACGTCTACTTCTCATCACAAGACGAACTGGACGAATGCACCGATGCCGGCGGCGAACTGATCCAGCGTGAGGACGACAACGAGGAGACGATCAGGAATCGTCTCGATGTCTACCGCGAGAATACCGAGCCGTTGATCGAGTACTACGAGAAGCGTGAGAAACTGACGACGATTGATGCCGAAGGCACGATCGACGAGGTCTACGAGCGGCTGCTCGAGTCCCTACAGTAAAGCCAGCAGTTCGTTGCCGATCAATTCGGCGCGCCATCCGCCGAATACGCGTGAGTTCCGGTTTCCGGAACTAATCACGGCAGAAAGCTCGCGCTTTGATGCGACCGTTTCCGCAGCGATGTCCAGTTCCTTGGCGCAGGCGGCAACGCGTGACTGCATTTTCTTGAGCAGTGCCTTCTGTGCTTCGTCCGGGGGGCGGGGCGGGTTGTAGCCGCCGTCATCCTGCGCCGACGCGGCGATCAGTTCGAGCAGCTGGCGGCCCACGCGGTTCACGAGTTTTGGCGGGACCCCCTGGATATCGACCATTGCAGCTTCTGTTTCAGGCAGGTTCCAGGCGATATCGAGCAAGACGTTGTCGCGCATGATCCACTGGCGGGGACGATCACGCTTGATCGCCTCGGCTTCACGCCAGGCGGCGAGACGCACGGCAGCAGCCCGTTTTCGCCCTCGGAAGTTACGCGCGCCCTTTAATCTCTCGATGGCCTGACTATCGCCGATATCGTAAAGCTCCGGATCGAGCAGCCACTGCGAGTCCTCTCGTGCCCAGCCCAGACGGCCTTTTTCTTCCAGGCGCTCTGACAGGATTTCGCAGGCTGGCAGCAGGTACACGACATCTTCAGCCGCATACTCGAGGTAGGCGTCGCGTAACGGCCGCTTGGTCCAGTCGGCGCGCGTGTGAGTCTTGTGAATCTCGACGTCGAACAGTTCCTTGACGAGGCCCGCATAGCCCATCTGCGCCGGGTAGCCGAGCAGGCCAGCTGCAACCTGGGTGTCGAAAATAGACGCAGGCATCGCGCCGGCCATCTGGTAGATAACTTCGATGTCCTGCCGGGCCGAATGCACAACCCAGTCATGGGTCAGCATCTCCGTCCAGAATGCCTCCTGCGGCTGACCCGATAACGGATCGACGCACCAGATTTCATCGGGCGTCGAGATCTGTGTCAGGCAAAGCTGCGCGAAGTAGGTGCTTTCGCGCATGAACTCGGTATCGACTCCGAGCTGTCCCTGCTTTTGCAGTTCCGGTACCAGGGAATCGGATTCTTCGACGAATTGATAGTGAGGCATTGAAAAGGCGCAGGCGAAATTCGGACACAGAGGTTAACATGCAAAGATCATGTTGGCTCTGCTTGAAACAATTCTCGATATTATCCGGTTGCGGAAAGGCCCCGACGCCATTCCACACTCCATGTTGTTGCTCGTCGTCGTTGTTGCATTCTGGTTATTTGTGGATGTGCTTGGCGGGCTTGTCGTGCCCCAGTTTGGCGGCTTGTCTGCGTCCGGGCTGGCGATCACGTTGCTGGGGCTGGTCATCTTCGCGATGATGGCAACGCTCGACGGTAAGAATGCGAGGATGTTGCGGATGTTGACGGCCATGATCGGCTGCGGCGCCGTGTTCGGTTTGGTACTTACCCTGGTTCTGGCGGTTGCTCTGCGCTTTCAGCAGGCCCAGCCTGTTCCCTTGCTTGCCCTGCTGTTGGTTTGGAGCGTGACGTTGTTTTCCGTCGTCGTCGATGGTCATATATTATCCCGAACGCTGGAGCGCCCCCGAATTCACGGTGTCATTGCCGCATTCCTGGTGTTTGCACTTCAGTTTTATCTTAGCGCAGCCTTCAATTCGGCACCGGCGGGAGCCGCCTAGCTCAGCATGCATATACACATACTCGGAATCTGTGGAACCTTCATGGGAGGCATTGCCGCACTGGCACGTGCAGCCGGACATGAGGTTACGGGGTGCGACCGCAACGTCTATCCGCCCATGAGCACGCAGCTCAAGTCACTGGGCATCAAGATTCATGAGGGCGTCGACGCCAGGCAGCTTGATGTGAATCCTGACTGTGTGGTGGTTGGCAATGTCATGAGTCGCGGTGTCGAAGTGGTCGAAGCGATGCTGGATCGCGGCATGCCGTACAAGTCCGGGCCGGCATGGCTTGCAGAGAATGTTCTCAACGACCGTCATGTGCTGGCCGTCGCTGGAACGCACGGCAAGACGACCACGGCCAGTATGCTCGCCTGGATACTCGAAGATGCCGGTCACGCACCGGGGTTTCTGATCGGCGGTATTCCGGCTGACTTTGGGACCTCGGCGCGCTTCGGTGAATCCGAGTATTTTGTCGTCGAGGCCGATGAGTACGACACGGCGTTCTTCGACAAGCGCGCCAAGTTTGTGCACTACTGTCCGCGTACGCTGGTACTCACCAACCTCGAGTACGACCACGCTGACATCTACAAGGACATGGATGCCATCCTCTGGCAGTTCCACCAGCTGTTGCGCACGGTGCCGGGCAGCGGCCGCATTGTCATGAACGGTGCTGACGAAAACCTGAGGCAGCTTGTGGAGCAGGGCTGCTGGACGCCCATCGAGACGTTCGGCACGGCTGACGATACTGACTGGACGGCCCGCTTTGGCGACAAGGTCGAACGCCATATCGGCATGCGCGGCCCGGGCGGACGGGCAGCTGAAGCGCGCTGGAAAATCGGCGGCATCTACAACCTCGAGAACGCACTTGCTGCCGTAGCTGCGGCGGCATCAGCCGGCGTATCGCTGCAGCAGGCTGTCGATTCGATGTCCCGGTTCGAAGGTGTGAAGCGTCGCATGGAGCGCACCGCAACGGTTGCAAACATCGCGATTTACGACGATTTCGCACACCATCCGACCGCTATCGCAAAGTCCATCCGGTCAATGCGCAAGCGTTACCCGGGTCATCGGGTCGTCGTCGCGATCGAACCGCGGTCCAATACAATGAAGCTCGGTGTGCATAACGAACTGCTCGCCGCTTCGCTGCAGGACGCCGACCTGGTGTGGATGTTCCGGCCGGAAGGCATGCCTGACGATTTCGAGAGCAGCCTGGAAAGCCTCGGTGGCAAGCTGCGCCTGTTCGATGACTATGACCGCCTGGTGAATGACATGTCGACGCGTGTACTGGGTGGTGACCAGGTGGTGTTCATGAGTAACGGCGGTTTTGGTTCGGCCAGGCAGACGCTGACGGCGTTGCTGCAGCGCACTCGAGGCGGGCAGGCGCCGTAACAGTTCCGGCTAGTACCCGATGCTGTCGCGCCGCGCGCCCGGGCGCATGATAAGCATCTGCACGTCACCGATGGCTCGCTCGGTAAAGGCGCTTTCGCAGTAACTCAGATAGAACTGCCACATGCGAATGAACGCCTCCGAATACCCCAGTTCACGTACCTCGTCGATGCGAGCAAAGAACCGATCGTGCCAGCGACGCAGTGTGGTTGCGTAGTGCGGGCCGATGTCCTCAAGGTGGATCACGCGCATGTCGGTGTTTTTCGTCATGGTCCGTGACATGTCGGTCACTGACGTCAGGCAGCCGCCAGGAAAGATGTAGCGCTTGATGAAGTCGACACCGGTCTTGTAGCTGTCGTAACGCTGGTCAGCGATCGTGATCGCCTGCAACAACATCTGGCCGTCAGGCTTCAGCAGATCGCAGCATTTCCTGAAGAACGTATCGTGATACTCATGTCCGACAGCCTCGATCATCTCGATGGAGACAAGCTTGTCGAAACGCCCCTCGAGATCACGGTAGTCCTGAAACAGCAGTGTTATTTTGTCTTCCAGTCCGGCATCGGAAATCGCCTGTCGGGCATAGTCGTGTTGCTGTTTCGAAATAGTGGTCGTGGTGACATGACAGCCATAATGTCTGGCCGCGTGAATAGCGAAGCCACCCCACCCGGTGCCAATCTCCATCACGGAGTCGCCGTTCGACAGGTCCAGCTTCCTGCAGATGCGATCCAGCTTGTCAGTTGATGCTTTCTCGAGTGGTGCAGACGGCGTCTCGAAATACGCCGATGAGTACATCATCGTCGGGTCAAGCCAGAGCTGGTAGAAATCGTTACCGAGATCATAGTGCGCGGCGATGTTCTTGCGGCTTCCCTTGCGCGTGTTCCTGTTGAGCGCATGCAGCATTTTCTGCAATGGTCCGCTCAACCGCGCCATCCCCGAGTCCATGCTCTCGAGAACCTCCCGATTGCGTAGCAGAATTCGGAGCAGGTTGGTCAGGTCATCGGTAGCCCAGTAAGCGCTGATATAGGCCTCTCCAGCTCCGATGGAACCGCCGAAAGCTACGTCGCTGTAGAACCTGGAATCATTTACGGTCAGTTGTGCGCTAAGGGGAAAAGCGTCGGTCAGGTCACCGAAGGTAGTGCGCTCCCCGTTCTCGATCATCACGATCTGCCCGACCTGAAGATGCTCAAGACGAGACAGGACCAGCCGGCGTGCCAACCTGTCGATGAGGGAGGGTCTGGCATTCTGTTTGACACGTTGGGGTGCGTCTATCGCCGCGGATCTCGTGTTCATGGGGCGGTTACCTCAGTTTTATCGCCAGGGTGTTTGTAGACAGGACAGCGCTTGATCCAAAGACGAAGCGCTTGCCAGTAAATCGCAAAGATGATTCGGGCAGTCATGAATGGAAAGCGAAGCAGTCCTCCCGCCAGGGAGCGACCGGAGATCGGGGTCCGATCAAGGGTCAGTGTCGCATCGAAAAAGCGCTTGCCGTTCCTGGAGTTGGCCATAAAAATGGCCAGCCGATCTGTCGGCGCAGACAGAACCCAGTTGTACTCGAGTTCCATGGGCATGAATGGCGAAACGTGCATCTTCTTAGTGGGCTGGAACCGCCATGATGAAGCCATCTCGGACTCATTCCTGCAGTCCATGACGTAGGTGTCACGTTCGCCCCAGGGCGTGTTATTGACTTCGGCAACGATGAACTCGACCGTCTCGCCATCGTCTGCGAAGCAGTAGTAGAAACTCACCGGATTGAAGCAGTAGCCGTAATACGACAGGTTGGTGAGCAAGCGAATCGGCCCGCGAGGTCGCGTACCCGTCTCTACTTCAACCACGCCACGAACTGCGTCAGCCAGAGGCTCGTTCTCCGCACCCAGATGGTCGGAGCGCCGGAACCGCGCAAGCGCCGGCCGCGATACGGACCAGAACCAGCGTTTTTCGAATAGGGTCGGCAGCTCATCAAGATCCAGGTACATCATGAACAGGCGATAGCTGAACTGATGCACCGCGGGCTTGGTGCGCGTGTGCTTAACCCGCCCTTCGTAGATGCAGCTGTTCACTGGCAAGCCTCTCTTCGAAATGCTGCAAAGCGTGCAGTGCGCTGACCACACCGTCCTCGTGGAACCCGTTTCGCCAGTAGGCGCCACAATAGAAGGTTCGATCGCAGTTGATATCGGCCTGACGACCCTGCGCCCGCACAGCTTCCTGCGAATAGATCGGGTGTTCGTAAGCGATTCGCTGAATGATCTTCGTCGGGTCGATGTGCCGGTCATTATTCAACGTGACCAGGTACTCGGTCCGTGTTTCGAGCCCCTGCAGGATATTCATGTTGTAGGTCACGGCGACGTGACGCTCGGGGTCCTGCGGGATGTGGTAGTTCCATGCTGCCCAGGCGCGTTTTCTGGCGGGCATCAGGGAGTCGTCCGTATGCAGAATCGCCTCGTTTGACTGATAGCGAATGGCACCGAGCACATCACGCTCGGCGTCTGTTGCATCGGCCAGTAAGGACAATGCCTGGTCGCTATGGCAGGCAACGAACACATAGTCGAAGTATTCCCTGCCACCCGATGCCGAGTGCAGCTCAACACCTTGGCCGACTCGGCGCACGGATTGCACCGGGCTATTGAGGCGAATGCGATCGCGGTGTCCGGCGACGAGCTTTTTGACGTACTCACGGGAGCCGCCCCTGATAACGCGCCATGTGGGCCGGTCGCTGGTTTGCAGCAAACCATGATTGGCAAAGAAACGGACCAGGAACCTGACGGGCATATCCAGAATCGCGACGGGCTCGGCAGACCAGATCGCCGCCGCCATGGGCACCAGGTACTGGTCGGTGAACTCCTTGCTGTAGTTGTTCCTGGCAAGGTACGCGCCGATGGTCTCGGATTCGTCGAGTTCCTCCACATGCTGCAGCGTGGCGTCGTTGAAGCGCAGGATGTCGCGAATCATGCGATAGAAAGCGGGGCGCAGAATGTTGCTGCGCTGGGCGAACAGGGAATTCAGAGACGAGCCCCCATATTCCAGCCCGCTGTCTTCTTTCTGCACGCTGAAACTCATCACGCTCGGCTGCGACGCCTGTCCGATCTCATCCAGCAAATCGATGAAGTTCGGGTACGTCCGATCGTTGAATACGATAAAGCCGGTGTCCACGGCGAGGCGGGTGCCGCTGTCCTCCACATCGACCGTATTCGTGTGGCCACCAACATAGGAGCCGGCTTCGAATACCGTGATGTCGTGCTGTTGCCGCAGTTTGTAGGCGGCTACGTTGCCCGCTATTCCCGTGCCGATAATCGCGATCTTCATCATGTTACCAACGCTGCGGTGCGAGCTGCAGCTTGGTCATGTCGTAGCCCAGCGACGCAACGAACTCGAGCAGCTGGTCGTAATCCTCGTCCGAGATGGTCGGGGTGCGCGCCATGATCCAGACGTAGTCCCGGGCCTGACGGCCGATGACCGTCTGGGTGTAATCGTCGTTGAGATAGACAATTCGGTAGTCTGCTTTGACAGGCCATACGAAACGCATGCCCCAGAGCGCATTGGAATCTGTATCGAGCACGAACCCCTTGGGGTGGTACTCCTTGGCCTTGCCGTCGAAGCCACCTTTCCTGAACGTAAAGTGCGTGGCAATCGTGCCGTCGTCATTCAGGCTGTAGGTCTCAACCGGGTTGTACGCATCTTTTTCGAGAAACGTAGGGATGTTGGCAATGACGTACCAGGGCCCCATGAAACGATCGAGGTCAACCTCTTCAACTGTCTTCATTTCTGGTCCTTTCGAGGCACATCCGGCAATGCCGATTGCCAACAATGTGATGAATGAAAAGCGTGCTTTGATACCCATATCAGGACAACTCGTAGCGAATGATGTGACCGCCTTCTGCAACCGACTCGAGCGCCAGCCATTCGTCATCCTGGGAGTACCAGAGTGTCATATCGATTTCATAGGCCGTCAGCTTGAAGCGGGTTGCGGTCAACCGTCTGCCCACGTACTTCGAGCATCTCGTTGCCGAGCTTCTCCACGGTGACGTCGACAAATTCGCCTGTTTGCGGATTAAGCAGGCGCGGTTGTTCAAGAAAGTTCGGGTTCCAGTAAGCGAATGTCATCACGCACTGGGGCAGGTCAACCCGGGAGTTGTCGCTGAGTACACGGAACCCCGTGCCGGTTCGTTCGCCCGATACCTTGATGCGCTCGCCGTTTGCATTGGTGCGCGCATCTATTTCTACCAGGCACTCATTCGACCAGCGCTCTGCCGCGCTGTGCTCGTAACGATAAGCTGGGATCAAAAGGATCGTGTACTTGAATTTGGCCTCGCTCTGCACCTGTTTGATACCGGCGGACTCGGACACTTTAAATAAATGCCTGCCGACCTTCCGGTCGTTCAGATACACATCAAAATCCCATTGGCTAACCCCGCTGACTCGTTCCTTTGCGGGAGCCGGTGAGAAGAAGGTCAGTCCGAACAAACCTATTAGCAAGAAGCCGAGGTGCCTGCGCCTCATGACTTTGTCTCCTTTACAGTTGACCCGGTGCGCGAGGGCCCGGGGAAAAATGCATTCGTGTTGCGAATGTAGTCGGCGTACTCGGGCCGGCGTTCGGTAATCGTGTTCTCGAGCATTGCCACGCCCGAAACCTTGAGCAACAAGACGCTCATGAGTAACGGAGACGCGATGCTCCACCATCCTCCGGACGCGACCGCAAACAGGTAGAACGACCACCAGATACAGAAATCACCGAAGTAGTTTGGGTGGCGTGTGTAACGCCACAGACCCGTGTTCAGTACGCGGCCTTTGCTGTCCTTACGGGCCTTAAACCTCGCCAGCTGGTAGTCGCCGCCGGCCTCGAATACAAAACCGGTAAGCCAGAGTAAGGCAGCCGCGAGATCCAGGGGACCGAGAGCACCGCCGGACGTGATTGCAGGAAGCAGCGGCAATGCCACCAGCCAGGCGAGCACGCCTTGCAGTCCGAAGACTATGTACAAGCTCTTGAACGCGAAGCCGGGTTCGTTGTTTGCGCGAATCGTCTGGTACCGGTAGTCCTCTGGTTCGCCCCAGTTGCGCGCGGTAATGTAAATCGACAGGCGCAGCGCCCAAATCGCGACCAGCGTCAGCACCAGCGCTCCACGGAGCGATAGTGAGTCCGCCCCGATAGCGAACACGGCTGCTGCGACCAGGAAGAACAGTGACCACAGGCTGTCGACGAAGCTGACGTCCTTTTTGGCAACGCTCACCAGCCAGCTGGCGACACCGATACCCAGGATGACGATCAGAGCAGTGAGGTACGGATGCAGGTTCATTGGATGCGCTCCGCAATCCAGTTGCGACGCTTGCCCGGCATACCGTCCAGGTTTTCGGAGAGCCACATCAGCACAGGCATCATGATCGCCCAACCAATCGCCAGGGCCAGGTAAGCTGCAGTCGGATTCACCAGCACGATTCCACCGAGCTTCTGACCGGCGAGGTAGGTGGTGGGTCCGCCACACAAACCAAAGAACGCGGCCAACCACGGCCTGCCGCGCAGCCAGCGCATAGAGACGTTGAGTGTCGTCGCAAATAGCATCCACATCGTAATGATCCAGTACGGCGCAAGATAGTCACTGAAAAGCCCTGACGGGTACGTTACCCAACCAGCAGCGACGAGCAGGCTGTCAAAGGACGCACCGATTAGCGCGCAACTCAGAACGAGAACGACTTCCTCAAACCGCTTCCTGGCTGCAGAGAGATGAAGTCGCGAGCGCGATACAAACAGCCAGGGGGCCAAGCCATGGCATTTGCTGTGCGCCGCCGATCACCGATGACAACCAGGCGATTTCGAACGCTGCGAAGTTGATTAGCATGAACATGTCAGACCGCCGCCTTGCGGAAGAGGTAATGGCCTACGTACCATTCATGCCCTTCGTCATAGTCAAACAGCTCGGCACAGGCCATGAAGAACATGCGCCACCGTTGCCACCACAGCGAAGCGTCTGCCTCGCCATAGCATTCGGCCAGAACCGGTTTGATCGCGTCTTCGTTGGCGTCCATTTTCTGCAGCCACGCGTTGCAGGTTTTCGCATAGTGCTGGCCATTCCAGTGCCACCGCTTGTCGATGCAGAGTTTGCTTGGGAAGCGCAGAGGCAGGTCGGCGCTCGGCATGATGCCGCCGCTGAAAAAGTACCTGCTCATCCAGTCGGCCGGGCCCTTGTCGATGTATTCGTAAGGCGTGGAGCGATGACAAAAGATATGCATGAAAAAACGGCCATCCGGCAACAGCCACTCATCGATCCGGCGAAACAGCTCGCCGTAGTTGCGCATATGTTCGAACATCTCAATGGAAACAACTCGGTCAAACCGCCTGTCGGTCTCGAAGTCGTTCATGTCGCAGGTCACGACATCAATATTTTCTATTGCACGCTCCTTTGCCCGCTCGACGATAAAGTCCCGTTGCGATGTCGAATTGGACACGGACATGACCGATGTATTGGGAAAGTGCTCGGCAATCCATAGCGACAACGAACCCCAGCCACAGCCGAGGTCCAGAACCTGCATGCCATCAGTGATGCCGGCGCGACGGACGGTAAGCTCGAGTGCCGCCGTTTCCGCCTCGGAAAGACCACCAACGTCTGCCGGCCAGTAGCAGCAGCTGTACTTCAGGTGGTCGCCCATGACCTGTGTGAAGAACTCGGCCGGTACCTCGTAATGTTGCTCATTGGCAAGGTCCGGGACGTGCGCAATCGGCGCATCGTTCATCATTGCGACGAAGGCATTTAGCGCATTTGCAGCAAATTCTTCATCGCCGGAGTGGATTTCCTTACGTTTTGATTCAAGCAAACGTCGTATCCCGGCGCGAATCACGGCGTCGGGAACCAGTCCCGATTCGGTCCAGCTGACAGCTTTTGCAGTTACGGCGCTCATGGCAGCCTCCAATATCTATTGCGAGGAAATATACGTTGCGGGTTTGCGGCCAACAATCGGCCGCGGAGTGTTGTTACATTCCCTTACAAATTGTCTTGGTTCAGCAAATTACTATGGCTTCATTACTGGTTTCCGGCTCAAACTCCATGCAACCTGTCATTCTCTGGTTTCGACGAAATCTGCGCCTCGCGGACAATGCTGCGCTGCACGCTGCGGTGGAAGCCGGCTGTCCGGTCATTCCCCTTTATATTCACGACGAGCAGGATCGCGGCAGCGCAAGCCGCTGGTGGCTGCACCATAGTCTCATTAGTCTCGATCAGATCTGCGGAAATTGGGGTCGTCATTGCTGCTTCGTTCCGGTGAACCGCGACAGATACTCGCAGAGCTATCAGCTCAGACCGGCGCAACGGCGCTGTATTTCGCGCGGCGCTACGAGCCGGCGTGCATCAGGCAGGAAACGGACGTTAGCGAGGCGCTCGAAGGACGAGTATCAATCGAGGTGTACGACGACAGCTTCCTTCATGCGCCGGAAACGGTCATGACGCAGTCCGGTACACCCTATCGCGTATTTACTGCTTTCTGGAAAACGGCGAGCGCCCTGGGAGAGCCGGGCCTTCCTGTGCCGGCTCCCGACTCGATCACTGTTGCTGATCCCGTGCCGGAATCCTTGTCGATCGACGATCTCGGGCTCTTGTCGGCGAGTTCGGAGCAGCAGCAGAATTACGCAGCGGCGTGGGTGCCCGGTGAAGCTGCCGGACTGCAGCGTGTCGACGACATTGAGTCGATACTGCGAGACTACCCGAGCTACCGCGATCGGCCCGACCTGGATGCAACGACCAGGCTGTCGCCTTACCTGTATTTTGGCGAGGTCAGCGTCCGCCAGGTCTGGCATACCGTTCGCCAGCTGGAAATGCCTCTTGGATCGGCAGCCGGTGGCGAAGCCTTGCTGCGCCAGTTGTACTGGCGCGACTTCAGCAATTACCTGCTATTCCACTTCCCCGACTTGCCGGACAAGCCGCTGCGCGCTGAGTTCGAGCACTTTCCATGGTCGACCGACGAAACGCTATTGCGCGCCTGGCAGGATGGCATGACGGGGTATCCGATCGTGGATGCCGGCATGCGCCAGCTTAAGCAAACCGGCTGGATGCACAATCGAGTGCGAATGATCGCAGCGTCATTCCTGGTCAAGGACCTTTTCGTGCCCTGGCAGACTGGCGCCGAGTGGTTTCTGGAGAACCTGGTCGACGCCGACCTGGCCAATAATTCGGCCAGCTGGCAGTGGGTGGCCGGCTGCGGCACAGATGCGGCGCCGTATTTTCGAATCTTCAATCCGACCCTGCAGGGCAAGAAATTCGACCCGAACGGGAGCTATGTGCGTCGTTGGGTGCCGGACGTGGCGGAATCTTCCTACCCGGCACCGATCGTGGATCACGCTGAGGCTCGCCGCATGGCCCTTGAGGCCTATCAGTCGATCAGGGGAATACGGACCTCGAAACAGGCACCCTGACCGCCAGACTCGCAGAGTTGCAACGTGCCGCCATGGGCTCTTGCGATCAGGGTGGCCAGGTACAGGCCAAGCCCGGTGCCGCCCGATTCGCGTGCGCGAGACGGGTCGCTGCGGTAGAAGGGCTCGCCGATATGTTCGGCCTGGTCCTTCGATAAACCGGGACCATTGTCTGCCACGTTCATCACGAGCTCGCTGCCGGTAGAGACGAACCGCAGGCTTATCGGCCCGTCCTCAGCCTTCGAATAGCGCAGCGCATTCCCAAGGAGGTTCTTTAGCAGCAGCGTGATACGTGCTTCGTCGATCGATGCAGTGACCGGTGTGGGCGGACTCTCGACACTGATTCTGTCCAGGTCCCGGGAGAAGAAATCGTTAAGCAGATCGTCGATCAGATCGCCGACAACGACTCGCGACCTCGACAACTGCGCGTGTCGGCTGTTTAGCCGTTCGGCTTCAAGCAGCGTGACGACGATCTTCTCCATCTCTGCGATTTCTGCTTTAAGGCTCTCGACCTTTTCTTCGTCATCGAAGAACTCCAGCTCCAGCCGCATTCTCGAGAGCGGCGTCCGCAATTCGTGACTGATCCCGAGCAGCAGCGCCCGCTTTGCATCAAGCATGTTTTCGACATCGCCAGCCATACGGTTGATGTCCGCAGCAAGATCGCCGAGCTGGTCGCGACGCACCCTGGAAATACGGAAGTCAAAGTTGCCTTGCCCAATACGCTCGGCACCTTCTCGAATGGCCCTGATTGGCCTGAACAGCGAGTTGACGGCTGCGTAGGCCAGGATCAGCAGAAACACGCCAAGCCCCAGAACGAGCGGTACCAGGGCGGGTCCGCTGGACACATCGGAGATCCTCGGCGTCGACACAACAATGTCGTAGCCACCCTGGCGTATGCGCAGGAAATCATGTCTGTCCAGGCTCGCAAAATCGACACCCTGAAGCTCATCGGCAAAGGCGTCCGAGTCCCCGCTGAACCTTGGGCTGGGCGCGAATTCGAGTTGCTCCAGCCGCGGAAACGCGGGATCGGACGCCCAGTCGACATCCGGCCCGGATATTCGAATATCGACAGGTACTTTTCGGGTTATCGCCAGGGCCTTATCAATGCTCGGCGGGACGCCAATATCTTCGCGAACATAGCTGACGTGCAATGACAGATGCCCGCTTATGAGTCCGCGAATCTGATCACTGTTGTAAAAGCGCTGCACGGCCTTGAAGGTACCGAATATGAAAGCGCTCCCCAGCACGAGGAATATGACAAGCAGGCGAAAAGACAGCGATCGCGAAAGGCGTCTAAGCATCGGTCAGGGGTATGCCGATGAAGGAATAGCCGCGACCCCAGATCGTCTGGATAAAGCGTGCGGGCTTGACCGTGTCGCCAAGTTTTTGTCGCAGGCGGCTGACCATGATATCGACAGACCGGGTGAGAATGGCCGCATCGATGCCACGCAGTTCGCTCAGGATATCGTCGCGGGATAGTTTTCGTCCGTGACGCCTGGCGAGAATCAGGAGAAGTTCGAATTCCATCGACGTCAGGTCCACCGGTTTGCCATCGACCGTTACTGAGCGGGTCTCGGTTTCAATGGTCAGCCCTTCGAAGCTGAGCTTACCGACCGACGGCCCGGCAATTTCCGACCGACGCAGTATCGCCTGAACACGCGCGACCAGTTCACGCGGTTCGAACGGCTTGCCAATATAGTCATCGGCGCCCAGTTCGAGACCCGATACGCGGTCAATGACATCACCACGGGCCGTGAGCATGATTATCGGTATGTTACTGCTCTTGCGAACCTCCCGACAGATCTCGAAGCCATCCTTGCCCGGCAACATGATGTCGAGCAACAGCAGGTCGGGCTCTTCCCGTGCCAGCTTCTTGAAGCCTTCGACGGAGTCATACGCGCAGATCAGATTAATGCCAAAGCGCTTGAAATACGCCTGCATCAGTTCCGAGTGCTTTCGGTCGTCATCAATGAGAAGGACTTTGGTCATGGCGCAATCATAACGCTTGTTGCGCCGCGAGTGGCAGTTCACTGGTGCGCCGTTACATTCAGAAACACCCTGTTACACCAATGGGCAGAACTCGGCGCCCCCGATCTCTAATCTTCGTTCTCGAACATGACCATTCAATTTTCAAGACCGGAGATCAAAATGAAGAAGCAAGCTTACCTGGCGACAGTTGTGTCGGCCTCCATCTTCCTCGCAGCATGCGAAGGTGATGACGGGCTCAACGGCAACAATGGCGCTAATGGTGCCGATGGCACCGATGGACTCAACTCACTGGTAGCGACACGCGACATCCCGAAGGGCGACGCAGTGTGCCTGGGTGGCGGCCTGGCCCTGGATAGCGGCCTTGACACCAACCGCAACGACGTTCTCGATGCTGGCGAGGTAACCGCAACAGAGCTCCTCGAGTGTGCGGCAACCCCGACGCTGCGCGCTTTGCACGCGTCTCCGGACGCACCGGCTGTCAACATCTGGGTTAACGGCGCCCCGGCACTGACCGGCGTTGATTATGCTCAGGGCTCCGGTTTTGTGCCCGTCATTGAGGAAAATAACGTCCAGGTTGAGGCCATTATTCCGGGCGGCAACGCTCGTTGTTATCGATGCCGATCTAAGCCTGGACTACAGCACCGAGACCACGGTAATCGCTGTCGATGACGTGTTCGGCCCCGTACGTCCCCTCGTCATAACGAATGATTCGGACACCCGTATTACTGATGGTTACTTCCGCGCGCAGGTTGTACACGCTGCGCAGGGAGCACCCGAAGTTGATATCTTCGTAACCGCTTTCGGTGCCGATTTGGCTGCCTCCGCCCCGATTAACGGTGCAGGCACTGCCGTCTTCTTCGAAGACTACACGGGCCAGCTCGAAGTACCCGCTGGTGACTACCAGATCCGCATTACGCTTGACGATGCGCCTGGCACGGTGGTCTATGACTCAGGTGAGATCTCGCTGCCTGCCGGCGCTGATCTGATGATTGCCGCGGTTGACAATACGGGTCCGGGTGACGCTGCGGTGCAGCTCGTTGTCCTCGACGGAACGGCTGCATCCATGCTCTACGACACCAATACGCCCGCATCGGCTGTAGCCGTGCACCTGTCTCCGGATGCGCCGGCTGTCGACATCCTCGCGGACGACAACAGCACTGCAGCGGTCGAAGCGATTAGACTGGTTGATAATGTCTCTTACACCGAGTTACTGCGACATCAACAGCGTACCGGCGCCGGGCGACTACACGATTAACGTCGCGCTGAACTCGGATAACAACGTCATTGCTACATCGTTCCCGCTGAATGTCATGCAGGGCGATGAGGCGACCGCCATTGTGACGGGTTTTGCGACGGGTGGTTTGACGCCGGCACTTACGCCGATCGCGCTACCTGGCAACACGCGCAGCGTTATTACCGAGACGAAGCTGCGCATTACGCATGCCTCGCCGAGCACCGGCAACGTAGACCTCTACCTGGTACCTGCAGGTACGCTGATCGACAATGTTGATCCGACGTTTGCCGACGTACCGTTTGGTGCTGACACGACGCAGCTCTCGATCGCAGCTGGCGACTACGACGCATTCGTTACGGGCGCTGGCAGCAAAGCGGCAGCGATTTCCCTGCCGGGCCTCCAGTTCACTGGCGGCGAGGTGCTCGACGTGATCGCACGTGACCCGCAGGGTGCTGAGACCGATCCGCAGGCTGTTGTTATTAACTACGCGACAGTGCCTGTTTGCCCGACCCCGTAACAGGCTCCGCAGCTACACTATCCCCCGCGCACATTTGCGCATCCCAAGCTTATCCCCGCCGCGTGCGGGGATTTTTTTGTCCAGCGGCTATACTTTGAGAGTTATGGAGATTCCGCTTTTTCCTCTGAATACCGTCCTTTTTCCAGGCGGGCCACTGCCGCTGCGCGTTTTCGAGCCGCGCTATCTCGACATGATAAGTCGCTGCATGAAGCAGGATGCCCCCTTCGGTGTGTTGTTGATCAGGGAAGGGCGGGAGGCCGGGCCGGCCACGACGCATACGGTCGGGACACTGGCGACCGTTACCGACTGGTACCAGGGGAGTGACGGCTTACTGGGTATAACGGCGATCGGTACCGAACGCTTTCGCCTGCTGGACGCCAAACGCGAGCATGACGGACTCAACATTGGGAATGTGGAGTTGCTGCCCGTACCGCCGTCCTTTCCGTTACCCGACACCTATCTGGCGCTGCCGCCCATTCTGCAGAGCGTCATGAATGATCTCGGCCGCCTGTATGAGAACCTGGATCCTCGCTTTGACGATGCCGCATGGGTCGCACACCGCTTCGTCGAGATCCTGCCAATCCGCCTTGAACAAAAACAGCACTGGCTGGAAAGCGATGATGTGCTGGCCTGCCTGAAGATGATCGAGGAGGTATTACATAGCTAAATGTGGGGGGGATTACCCATGGTGTTGCCGGTAGGCCGAGATAAAATACGGGATAGATGAGTCTGCCCACCCGCAACCGACAGTTCCTGCTTGTCGCCGCCCTGGCGACGCTGGCGTTGCGTGCGCTGACGCCTGACGGCTATATGCCGGGATCAGCCGGAAGTGGCCTGCTCTACGAGCTTTGCCCCGAGGGCATGCCGGTCGAGATCATGCAGGCCCTTGCCGGTGATGGTCAGCACCACCACCATCATGGCGGCGACGGTGAAACCACCTCGGCCAGCGGCGCCGAGCAATGTCCGATCGGCCACATGCTCGCGTCGGCCATTGCCATGGATACCACTCCGGCGTCCGATATGTTGCCCGACACACCGGCATATGACGACGTCCCGGTCGCAGTACTGCTCCACACGCCAGCCATCGGCTATCGGTCGCGCGCACCCCCGGCCTGAACCGCACTTACCCAATACCATTTCACATTGCGCCGTATCAGCTGTGCAATCGAGTGCTGTTCAGGAGAAAACAATGAATTTTTGCAAAACCACGGCCATGGCGGCCGTGCTGCTGCCTGCTATCGTGGTAGCGCAAGAGCCTGCGGGCCCCGGCGCATCAGCTGTCGATGGCGAAATGGAGAACACGGCGACATCGAAATCGGCGTGCGTACAAAGCGTGTCGAAACAGATTCCGGCGAAGTCGGAGCCGCCGGCATGATGGGTGAGATGGGGGCCAATGTCGCTTTGCTGGCGGACGCATTCAACCAGGCGGGTCGCCGCAAGAGCTGGAGTTCGATGGATGCGGTGCTGAAATATCGCTGGCTTGTTGAGTCGGGCACCGAGTGGCGATTTGAGGTCGGGAGCAAGACGCGTGCGCCGTCCTACCAGGAGTTGTACCTCTGGCTGCCACTGCAGGCGACAGGCGGCCTGGCCGATGGCCGCAGCTATATCGGCGACCTCGACCTTGACGAGGAACGATCAAACGAAATCACGCTCGGTTTCGGCAAGGACGTGGGGCGTTTCACGATTTCGCCACAGGTGTTTTTCAAGCGCGTCGACGGCTACATCCAGGGCGTCCCATCGACCAGCATGGTTGCCAATATGGTGTCGCAAATGATGTCAGGCAATCCCGCGCTGCAGTTCAGCAATGTCGATGCCGATATCTATGGCGCCGACCTTGCCTGGAAATTTGAGTTGTCGGACCAGTGGTATCTGGATGGGATCGCTTCCTGGGCGCGCGGCAAACGCCGCGACATCAAAGACAATCTGTACCGTCTGGCGCCGCCGAACGCGTCTGTTGGCGTCACCTGGGAAAGCGATGGCTTTTCAATCACGTCCGAGCTGGTGGCTTATGCCAAACAGAACAAGGTATCTGTCTACAACAATGAGCAACGCACACCGGGTTACGAGCTGGTGAATGCGACCCTGATCTGGAGCGCTACGGATTCGCTGCGCGTCGAGGCGCGGGTCGATAACCTCCTTGACGAGACCTACCAGGATCATGTCGCGGGAATCAATCGAGCCAGCGGCTCCGACATTCCCGTCGGTGAACGGCTGTATGGCGCCGAACGGACCTTGTCCGCCGGTGTGATCTGGTCGTTCTAGAGCGTTGCGAATACCCTGGCAGCGGCGGCGATGGTCTGATCGAGATCATCGTCGCTGTGTGCCGCCGATACGAATCCTGCCTCAAAGGCTGATGGCGCCAGGTACACACCCTCGTCCAGCATGCCGTGGAAGAAGGTCTTGAAGCGCTCGACATCGGCTGCGGCAACCTGCGCATAAGTGCGCACAGGACCCTGGTCCGTGAAGACGAGGCCAAACATGCCACCTTCGCTCTCAACTGACACCGGAATGCCCGCGTCGGCCGCCGCGGCGGCCAGACCATCAACCAGGTACCGGGTCCTGGCCGTCAGATCGGTCCAGAAGGCTTCGTTGTCGATCAGTTCCAGCGTCTTCAGGCCCGCCGCCATTGCGACCGGGTTACCCGACAGCGTGCCGGCCTGGTAGACCGGACCGTCCGGGGCAATGCTCGCCATGACATCGGCGCGGCCACCGTAGGCCGCCGCAGGCATACCACCGCCGATGATCTTGCCAAGCGTCGTGATGTCCGGCGTGACGCCATACAGCGATTGTGCAGAACCTCGAGCGACGCGAAAGCCGGTCATGACCTCGTCGAAGATCAACAGGGCGCCCGCGTTGGTGCACTCTGCGCGCAGCGTTTCATGGAAGCCCTCGACGGGCGGCACCATGTTCATGTTGCCGGCAATCGGTTCGACGATGACGCAGGCGATCTGGTCGCCGATCTCGGCAAACGCGGCCTTAACCGCATCGAGGTCGTTGTAGGGGAGGGTGATCGTGTGTTCTGCGAGACCGGCCGGCACGCCCGGTGAACTCGGTACGCCCAGCGTGAGCGCGCCCGAACCCGCTTTGATCAGCAGAGAATCGGAATGGCCGTGGTAGCAGCCTTCAAACTTGACGATCTTGTCGCGACCGGTGTGGCCACGCGCCAGGCGGATAGCGCTCATCGTCGCCTCGGTGCCCGAACTGACCATGCGCACCTTGTCGATGGACGGCAGCATTGCGCAGATTTTCTCGGCAATCCGAGTTTCCAGCACGCAGGGCGCGCCGAAGCTGAGGCCGCTCCTGGCAGTGGTGATGACGGCCTCAATCACGTCCGGATGTGCATGACCGAGGATCATGGGTCCCCATGAGCCGACGTAATCGATGTATTCCTTGCCGTCCTCGGACTGGACGCGGGCGCCTTTGGCGCTCTTGAAAAAGACGGGTTCCCCGCCAACGCCGGCAAACGCCCGCACCGGGGAGTTCACGCCGCCAGCAATGACCTCACGGGCATCGGTGTAAAGACTCATGGTATTTCTCCTGAAGAGGAGCGGATGCTACCGGAGTGATGCAGGCTCACTCAACTGATGAATACCGAACCCCCGCTGGTCGAGCAGAGCCGGAACACCCTGTTCGCCGACCAGGTGCAGGGCACCGACGACGATAAGGTAGTCCCGCTCATCATCCAGCCAGGTCGAAATAGTCTCGGCCCAGCGCCGGTTGCGGCTGTTGACCAGGACTTCATGCAGTTCGTCCAGCCCGGCGGCTGAACTGAGCAAGGCGTCTTCCAGTGTTGCCGTGTCGCCGTGGTGCCAGGCCTCGATCAGGTCGTCGATCGACTCGCTCATGGCGGCACCTTCAGAGAGAACCTGCAGAAGCATTTCGCGCTGCGCATCGATTGGCAGGCCGTCGAGGAACGCCAGCTGTTCGTCGATAGTCTCAAGACCCTCTATGGGCTTGCCGTCAGCGGCAGCCCGTTGCGTCATGGTCATCTCCACGCCCAGCGCCGGGTTGAACCCGATCCGGTACAGCAGCATCAGTTCGACCGTAATGGCGGCCAGCCAGGGCTCGCTTTTCGCCAGCATATCGAGCGGGATATCAATGGCCGCCGCTGCTTCACTTGCCGCGGCGAAAGCCTCCTCACCCATGAGATCCCGCAATGTCATACCGTCTTGCAGTACACCCGCACGATTGAACGCGGCCTGCGTGTATACCGGGTCCACATCGTCCATATCAATCTCCATCACGATGACGTCGGCATCCTCGTAAGCTTTATCGATGACCCCTGGCAAGGGGTGATCCTGCTCACGCAGAAGGTGGATCGAACCCAGCAGGTAGATGGAGTTTGTCTCACCGGCTATGTGCCAGAGTGTGACGGGATGTCCCTGGGTGCCTGCTGTCGCGGTGCCTGCCAGCGCGCAAAGGGCCAGCGCGCCGAAGCCAGCGTGTCATTCGCTGACCCAGACGAGTTCGGTATGAATGCTGCCGTCCGCGTTCAGCTCGATCCGGCGATACGCTGGCGGATTGTCGTCGACGGCAAAATCATCGCTGCCGCGCTCGAATTGCCTGCACGTCGACGGCGTCGCAATGATGCGTATGCCTTTGTGTTCCGCGTCGTATTCCTGGTGGACGTGACCGAACACAGCGACGCGCACTCGCTCGAGCGTGCGCAGGCGTTCGAGAAACTCGTCACCGTTCCTCAGGCCGACGGTGTCGAGCCACTTGCTGCCCATCGGTACCGGCGGATGGTGCAGGCAGACCATCACGTGTTTCGCTGAACTGTTGATTACGATCTCCGCCAGGCGCTCGAGTTCCTCGGTCGTGACACGGCCGCCGGCATCCTCTTTGACACAGCTGTCGATGCCGACAATCAGCCAGTCGCCGATTTCTTCCCAGGCACAATAGGAGAACGGCGGACGATAGCAGACCGGGCGCATGAGATCGCGGATGTCGTGATTTCCCGGGATGCAGTGAACGCGGAGATTCAGCGGCAACATCAGCTCGCGAAAGCGTTCGTAGGCTTCCGGGGAGTCATCCTGAATAAGATCGCCGGTGACCAGCACACGTTTTGCGTGCCAGTCACCGGCGGTGTAATGGTCAAGCACCCGTTGCAGGGTAGCGGCAGTAACGATGCCACGGAGTTCGCCGTCTGCACTGGCAAACAAATGCGGGTCCGTCAGATGCAGTACCCGAATCGCATCGTTGTTACCTTCCGCTGTCGCTTGAATCGGAGCTGATCCTTAGTAGCGGTAGTGCTCAGGCTTGTACGGGCCGTCTTTACTGACGCCGATGTACTTGGCCTGCTCGTCAGACAGTTCAGTGACCTTGGCACCAATGCGATCGAGGTGCAAGCGAGCCACTTTCTCATCGAGATGCTTCGGCAACACGTAGACCTGGCGCTCGTAGTTTTCACCGTTCTGCCACAACTCGATCTGTGCCAACACCTGGTTGGTAAATGAGTTGGACATGACGAAGCTCGGGTGACCGGTGCCGCAACCCAGGTTTACCAGGCGACCCTCAGCCAGCAGGATAATGCGCTTGCCGTCCGGGAAGATGATGTGGTCAACCTGTGGCTTGATGTTTTCCCACTCGTATTGCTTCAGGTAGGCGACGTCGATCTCGTTGTCGAAGTGACCGATGTTGCAGATGATCGCCTGGTTCTTCATGCGTTCCATCTGCGGTCCGGTGACGATGTGATAGTTGCCCGTCGCCGTTACGATAATGTCGGCCTGGTCGATGACGTCATCAAGTTTGACGACGCGATATCCTTCCATCGATGCCTGCAGTGCACAAATAGGATCGATTTCGGTGATCATTACCGTCGCGCCAAGTCCGCGCAGCGATTGTGCGGAGCCCTTGCCGACGTCGCCGTAGCCACAGACAACGGCAACCTTGCCGGCGACCATCACGTCTGTCGCACGCTTAATGGCGTCAACGAGTGACTCGCGACAGCCGTACAGGTTGTCAAACTTGGACTTGGTGACCGAATCGTTGACGTTAAATGCCGGGCAGGCCAGCGAACCGTCTTTCATCATGTCATACAGGCGCTTAACACCTGTCGTCGTTTCTTCAGACAGGCCTTTGACGTTTTTCATGATCTCGGGATATTTGTCGTGCAGGATCTGTGTCAGATCGCCGCCGTCATCGAGAATCATGTTTGGCTGCCAGCTATCGGGCCCGTTGATGGTCTGCTCAACACACCACCAGTATTCCTCTTCGCTCTCACCCTTCCATGCGAACACCGGAACGCCAGCGTCAGCGATGGCCGCCGCTGCGTGATCCTGGGTCGAGAAGATGTTGCAGGACGACCAGCGGATATCAGCACCAAGCTCCTTGAGCGTCTCGATCAATACGGCTGTCTGGATGGTCATGTGCAGGCAGCCGGTCAGGCGTACGCCGTCCAGCGGCTTCTGGCCTTTGTATTCTTCGCGCAGCGCCATGAGGCCGGGCATTTCCGTCTCGGCGATGGCGATTTCCTTGCGGCCCCACTCGGCCAGCGAAATATCGGCGACCTTGTAGTCATTCTGTTGGAGGGCAACGGCTTCGCTGCTCATAGTGTTCTCCTGGTAAATTCGTTAATTCGGTACCGGACACCCTATTTTTTAATAGGGTGTCCGGTACCTAGTTTTGGTACCTGTTGTCAGGCCGCGGCGTCTTTCGAAGCGCGTCGGCTTTGTCAGTACGTTCCCAGCTCAGGTCGATATCTTCCCGGCCAAAGTGTCCGTAGGCAGCCGTCTGCTTATAGATCGGCTGGATCAGATCCAGCATCGTCAGGATGCCATACGGGGTTAGATCGAAATGATAGCGGATTAGCTCCGTCAACTTTGTATCAGAAAGTTTCCCGGTGCCGAATGTACGTACCGAAATAGACGTAGGCTCCGCTACGCCAATGGCGTAGGACACCTGAATCTCGCAACGGTCAGCAAGGCCGGCCGCGACGATGTTCTTGGCCACATAGCGGGCAGCATACGCCGCCGAACGGTCTACCTTGGACGGGTCCTTACCCGAGAACGCGCCACCGCCGTGGCGGGCGGAGCCGCCGTAGGTGTCGACAATGATCTTGCGTCCGGTCAGGCCGCAGTCACCCATCGGGCCGCCGATCTCAAAGCGACCGGTGGGGTTGATGTGATACTTCGTATCGGCGCTGACGAGGTCCGCCGGAATTATCGGCTTGATGATCTCTTCCATGACGCCTTCGCGCAGATCGGCCATCGACACGTCAGGATCATGCTGCGACGACACCACAATGGCATCGATTGCCACCGGCTTGTTGTTCTCATAGACGAACGTGACCTGGCTCTTGGCGTCGGGGCGCAGGTACGGCAATGTGCCGTTCTTGCGAACCTCGGACTGGCGCTTGACGAGGCGGTGTGAAAACGTGATCGGTGCGGGCATCAGCACGTCGGTCTCGTTGGTCGCGTAGCCGAACATCAGGCCCTGGTCGCCGGCACCCTGTTTCTCGGCCGACTCGCGGTCGACGCCCATGGCGATATCCGGGGACTGTTTGCCAATGGCATTCAGGACGGAGCACGAGGCGCCATCGAAGCCCATGGACGAGCTGTTGTAGCCGATGTCGAGCACGGTGCCACGCACGATGTCCTCGATGTCGACCCAGGCCGATGTCGTGACTTCGCCGGCCACAATAGCGACACCGGTCTTGACCATGGTCTCGACAGCCACGCGGGCTGACTTGTCCTCGGCGATAATCGCATCGAGAATCGCATCGGAGATCTGGTCGGAAATCTTGTCTGGATGTCCCTCGGACACAGATTCCGAGGTGAACAGGAAACTTTCACTCATGATTTTGGTTGTTCCATACGAAGGGGTGGCGCATTGTACCCTTGATGCGGCCCTCTATAACAGGGAAAATGCGCGGCTCGCGACAGCGATAAATCCCCTCTAGAAAGGCTTCCGAGCCAAAGACAGGTCACATGTCACATCAAGCAAAGCGTGCCGGCCAAGCTGACCGGCGAGTTCTCGCGAATGCGATCAGAGCCCTGAGTATGGACGCCGTCCAGGCGGCGAGGTCAGGTCATCCGGGCGCTCCAATGGGGATGGCGGATATCGCCGAAGTCCTGTGGCGCGACTACCTTAAACATAACCCGGCCAATCCGCGATGGGCCGACCGCGACCGCTTCGTGCTGTCGAATGGCCATGGTTCGATGCTGCTGTACAGCTTGCTGCACCTGACCGGGTATGACGATTTCCCCATCGACCAGCTCCGGAACTTCCGCCAGATGGGGTACAAAACCGCAGGCCATCCCGAGTACGAGCCCGACGGCCCGGTCGAGACGACCACGGGCCCGCTGGGGCAGGGCATCACGAATGCCGTAGGCATGGCGATGGGCGAGAAGATGCTGGCCGCCGAATTCAATCGTCCCGGACACGACATCGTCGACCATAAGACCTGGGTATTTCTCGGCGACGGCTGCCTCATGGAAGGCATCTCGCACGAGGCCTGTTCACTGGCCGGCACCCTCAAGCTGGGCAAGCTGATCTGCCTCTACGACGACAACAACATCTCTATCGACGGTGATGTCAGCGGCTGGTTCACTGACGATACGGCGAAACGCTTCGAAGCCTACGGCTGGCAGGTCATCGACAACGTTGATGGCCACGACGCTGCCGCAATTGCTGCGGCGATCGAACGGGCGACGGCCGAGACCGAAAAGCCTTCGATGATCTGTTGCAAGACGATCATCGGTTTTGGGTCCCCGAACAAGCAGGGAACTGCCGCAACGCATGGCGCTCCGCTGGGCGACGACGAGGTCGCCGCCACACGCAAGGAGCTTGGATGGGACTCGGCGCCATTTGATATTCCCGCAGAGGTGGCCGCAGCCTGGGACGGCCACGAGCGTGGCGCAGCCGAGGAGTCAGGCTGGAATGAGGCGTTTGCCGCTTACAATGCGGAGTACCCGGAACCTGCCGCAGAGTTCGCCCGTCGTATGGCCGGCAAACGACCGCATGGCTGGTGCAGGCATGCGGACAAGTCTATTGCCGAGATCGATGCCGAAGGCGCCAAGATGGCGACGCGGCAGGCTTCGCTGCGCGCGTTGAACGCGTTCGCTCCGTTCCTGCCGGAGATGGCAGGCGGTTCTGCCGATCTGACGGGTTCGAACCTGACCAAGCACGACGCGTCCACACCGATCTCCGGTGACGATGCCAGGGGCAACTATGTCTGGTTCGGTGTGCGCGAGTTTGGCATGACAGCGATTTGCAGCGGGCTGCGCCTGCATGGCGGTTTCATCCCGTATTCGGGCACATTCCTGACGTTCTCGGACTACTCGCGCAATGCACTGCGAATGGCTGCCTTAATGAAGGTGCAAAACATCCTCGTCTACACTCACGACTCGATTGGTCTGGGTGAGGATGGTCCGACGCACCAGCCGGTCGAGCACACCGCATCGCTGCGACTCATGCCCAACATGAGTGTCTGGCGGCCCTGCGATACGGTCGAGACGGCTGTGGCGTGGCGTCATGCCATTGAGAATGAGACCGGCCCGACCAGCCTCGTGCTGACGCGCCAGGGAGTGCCGCACCAGGAGCGCACTGCAGACCAGATCGCAAATGTCTCCCGTGGCGGATACGTATTGAAGGACTGTGACGGCACACCTGATATTCTGCTGCTGGCGACGGGCTCCGAAGTCGAGCTCGCGGTCAATGCTGCAGAGGTGCTGGCGGCCGACGGCGTCAAGGCACGCGTCGTATCGATGCCGAGCACCGACGCATTCGATGCACAGGATGCTGACTACCGTGAATCGGTTTTGCCAGCGGCCGTGACGGCACGCGTTGCCATCGAGGCGGGTGTTACCGCGGGCTGGTGGCGCTACGTCGGCACACACGGACAGGTTGTCGGGCTCGATCGCTTTGGCGAGTCGGCACCGGCTAACGAACTTTTTGAACACTTCGGCTTCACGACCGACAATGTTGTCGCCGTCGCGAAAGACGTACTGAATTAAAACTGGAGAAACAACAATGGCAATTAAGATCGGCATCAACGGCTACGGCCGCATCGGACGCAACATCGTTCGCGCAATCCATGAATACGGTCGTGCGAGCGAGTTCGATGTCGTTGCGCTGAACGACCTCGGCGACGCGGAGACAAATGCACACCTGACCCGTTATGACACGACGCACGGCAAGTTTGCCGGCACGGTTGAAGTCGACGGCGGCGATATCATCGTCAACGGCGATCGCATCAAGGTATTCGCCGAACGCGATCCGGCCAAACTGCCCTGGGGCGAGCTCGGTGTGGATGTTGTCTTCGAGTGCACGGGTCTGTTCCGTACGGCTGAGACGGCCGGCAAGCATATTGCCGGTGGCGCCAAGAAGGTCGTTATTTCGGCGCCGGGTGGCGCGGATATCGACGGAACCTTCGTCTATGGCGTCAACCACGACCAGCTGACCGCGGACCACAACATTATTTCGAACGCATCGTGCACCACGAACTGTCTGGCTCCGCTGGTCAAGCCGCTACATGATGCGATCGGCGTCGAACACGGCATCATGACGACGATTCATGCCTACACGAACGACCAGGTTCTGACCGACGTGTACCACAAGGATCTGCGTCGCGCGCGCTCTGGCACGATGTCGCAGATTCCGACGAGTACGGGTGCTGCCAAGGCTGTCGGCCTGGTCCTGCCTGAACTCAACGGCAAGCTGGACGGTTTCTCGATGCGCGTCCCGACAATCAACGTCTCGGCAGTTGACCTGACGTTTGTTGCTTCGCGTGCGACTTCGATTGACGAGATCAACGACGTTCTTCGTGCTGCTGCCGAAGGTCCGCTCAAGGGCATACTGGCTTACAACGAAGCGCCGCTCGTATCGGTCGACTTTAACCATGATCCTGCATCGTCGACCTACGATTCGACGCTGACCAAGGTCATCGACGGCACGCTCGTGAAAGTCCTTGCCTGGTACGACAACGAGTGGGGCTTCTCGAACCGCATGCTCGACACCACTGTCGCGCTGATGAAAGCGGCCGGGTAACGGAAGCAAGACTAAGGAACCAGCATGGCTGTCATCAAGATGTCCGACGTTGATCTGTCGGGCAAACGTGTTCTCATTCGCGAAGACCTCAACGTTCCCGTTGCCGACGGGGTGGTGACGAGTGACGCTCGCATCCAGGCTGCGTTGCCAACGGTAAGGGCAGCACTGGAAGCGAACGCTGCAGTCATGCTGGTATCCCACCTCGGTCGCCCGACCGAGGGTCAGCCCGACGACAAATTCTCGCTGCAACCGGTGGCCGATCATCTCGGTCAACTGCTCGGTCGCAAGGTGCCGCTCGTCAAGGACTGGATCGACGGTGTCGACGTGGCTCCGGGCGACGTGGTGCTGCTCGAAAACGTGCGTTTTCTGGAAGGCGAGAAGAAGTGCGACGAAGCACTGGCCAGGAAGATGGCCGCCTTGTGCGATGTGTTCGTCATGGACGCTTTTGGTACGGCGCATCGTGCCCAGGCAAGCACCTACGGTGTTGCCGAGCATGCGCCTGTCGCCTGCGCCGGCCCGTTGCTGGTGGCTGAGCTCGACGCACTCGCGAAGGCGCTGGACAATCCAGCTCGGCCGTTTGTCGCTATTGTCGGTGGCTCAAAGGTCTCGACCAAACTGACCGTACTCGATGCGCTGGCCGATGTGGTCGACTGCCTGATCGTCGGTGGCGGAATCGCGAATACGTTTATCGCTGCAAAAGGACACGCTGTCGGCAAGTCGCTTTACGAAGCGGACATGCTGGATACGGCCCGCGCGCTGGCTGCCAACCGTGACGATCGCGCCGAAATACCGGTACCGAGTGACGTGGTCTGTGCCGACGAGTTTTCAGCTGATGCAACGGCGACCACGAAGGCGGTCGACGCTGTTGCGGCAGACGACATGATTCTCGATATTGGCCCGGAAACGGCGGCGCGCTTTGCTGCCATCATCAAGGATGCAGGGACGATTATCTGGAACGGCCCGGTGGGAGTATTCGAGTTTGACGCGTTTGGCGACGGCACCAAGGTGATCGCCGATGCAATAGCGGCAAGCAGCGCGTTCTCGGTTGCCGGTGGTGGCGATACGCTCGCGGCCATCGACAAGTACGGTGTACGCGACGGGATTTCCTACATCTCGACGGGCGGAGGCGCTTTCCTCGAATTTGTTGAGGGCAAGACGCTCCCTGCGGTCGCTATTTTGGAAAAACGCGGCACCTAGAAGGCCGTCTCACGCCTGAAGCTGTGTCCAGTCACCGGTAATGGCGATCGTCATGCCGGGGTACTGAATATTTACGAACAGCGTCTCGCCGTCCGGTGAGAAGCACACGCCCGCCATCTCCGATCTTGAATGCGGGTTGTTGCCGATCGCGTACTGGCTGCCGTCGGGACGAATGCCAACGAGGCCGCAGTGGCCTGTGGTGTCTTCGCAGACGATAAGGTCGCCCCAGGGCGCCATCGTCAGGTTGTCCGCATTGTGCAATAACGAGTTCCGCTGCGATTCGGCGATGAGCTCCAGTTCCCCGGAATCCGCCGACGTCGGCCTGTACGTGAATATCTGTCCGAGCCTGGCCGGGCCGCCGTTGGTGCAGGTAAAGGCAAAACGATCCCCGGCGACACACAGCCCTTCGCCGCGTGCGAAGGTCGCCGCCCCGCGATGTTCGCCATGGTCTCGCAGCGTGTCTTCCAGCGGATCGGGGTCGTCGAAGTCAATCCAGTGTGCGGACAAAGGTTCCCCGAGCCGTACTGACGGTGATGAGGTCCAGTTGTGCGTTGTGAGCGACGGATGCTTGTCGACCACAAGCGCCTGTAGTCTGCCACCGGCGAGCAGGTTGCCCGGCTTGTCGGGCACATAGCGATAGAAGAGGCTGTGGTAGCGGTCCTCGGTCATGTAGACGATGCCTGTTGCCGCATCGACAGCACAGGCCTCGTGTTCGAAACGACCCATTCCCTTAACAGGAATGGCCTCTACAATTTCGTCGGACGCGGCTGAGACTTCGAACACGTAGCCGTGCCTCTGGTCTCGCCTCGCAGCGGGCTTGCCGAAGTACTCGACGTCGCCGGGCCATTCAAAGCACTCCTCACAGGAGAGCCAGCTGCCCCACGGCGTTGGTCCGCCGGCGCAATTCAGTTCCGTGCCGCCGAGGCTCAGGAACTGCCGCTCGGTTTCGCCTGTCGCCGGGTTGTAGATGGTCGTGGTCGTGCCGCCAAGCCCAGGTGTCCGGTCCCCGCCGCGGTCATAGAATTTCGCCCTGGTCGCATCAGGTAAGGCGGAAAATCGATCCCTGAGATTGTTGTAGACAGTGTCTTCAGGCTGGATCTCGTGATTGCAAACGAGCCGAATGCGGCCGTCCCGGTCGGCAAACGCTGCCATACCGTCGTGCTTGCCGGGAACCTGCAGGCCATCGCTCATTTCAGTTTTGAACTGTGAGACCACGGTGTAGCGGAAGCCCGCCGGGAGGTCGAAAATCTTCCCGGGATCGGAAATCAGGCCGGCCTGGGCCGCCTGCGATGTGGCGCAGGCTGTTGAAACGACAGGTGTCACAGCGGCGGCGGCGATGCTCTGCAAAAAATGGCGGCGGTTCAACATTGACTGCGGGAAGTGGCGGGGATGTCGTGTCAGCATAGACCGGAATGGTTACAACTGAAAGACGTTGCGGCCAATTCGCGGCACTTTCCGCGATTAAGCTGTGCAATAATCGCGCGCATGCTGAGACGAACCAAGATTGTCGCTACGCTGGGACCAGCGTCGGAGCGACCCAAAACATTGCGCAAAATGATCGATTCTGGCCTCGACGTTGCGCGTCTGAATTTTTCACATGGCAGTGCCGATGAGCATCGCGAACGTGCCCGGCGCCTGCGCGCGGCTGCACGGGAATGCGGCAGGGTCGTTGGCCTGCTGGGAGACCTGCAGGGTCCCAAGATCCGGGTGATGCGGTTCAAGA
This sequence comes from uncultured Gammaproteobacteria bacterium, assembly GCA_963722775.1. Lineage (GTDB taxonomy): Bacteria > Pseudomonadota > Gammaproteobacteria > Steroidobacterales > Woeseiaceae > UBA1847. The sequence continues at coordinate 457,650 of CAVROF010000012.1, read as the reverse complement.
AAGGCAGTGCGACCCTTAAGTCGGGTGCCTCATTCTTCCTGGACAGTACGCTCGGCCTGAACGACGGGACAAAGAAAGGGGTGGGTGTCGCACTTGAGACGCTGCACGAAGACGTCAAGGCTGGTGACACACTGCTGCTGAACGACGGCCTGATCTCCCTGCAGGTCGACAGTATTGACGGCACGCGCATTCATACAACCGTTATCGATGGCGGAATCCTGTCCGATCACAAAGGCATCAACCTGAAGGGCGGTGGCTTGTCGGCACCCGCGCTGACCGACGTTGATCGAGAGAACATCAAGCTTGCAGCTGAACTCGAAATCGATTTCCTGGCGGTTTCCTTTGTCCGCACCGGTGAGGACATCCTGGAGGCGCGCAGGCTGTTTAAAGCCGCCGGTGGTAACGGGCAGATCGTTGCAAAGATCGAGCGGACCGAGGCCGTCGAGAACATCGACTCAATCATCGATGCCGCCGACGTGATCATGGTCGCGCGCGGCGACCTTGGTGTGGAAATGGGCTATGCGGGCCTTACCGGTATCCAGAAGAAACTCATTCGCAAAACCCGGAAGGCACATAAGATTGTTATCACCGCGACGCAGATGATGGAGTCGATGATCGACAACCCGATTCCGACGCGCGCTGAAGTGTCTGACGTGGCGAATGCCGTCATCGATGGTACCGATGCCGTGATGTTGTCGGGTGAAACGGCAGTCGGCAATCATCCCAATAAGGCGATTATTGCAATGGCCGAGGTGTGTGTCGGCGCCGAGAAATTCATCGTTCCCTATGCGATCACAGCGCGACGTAGCGAGGAGCAATTTGCACGCGTCGACGAAGCCATTGCGATGGCGGCAATGTACGCCGCCAATCACCTGTCGGTGAAGGCGATCATCGCGTTGACGGAGTCGGGCTCGACGCCACGCTGGATGTCTCGAGTACGTTCCGATATTCCGATTTATGCGCTGACACCGCACGAGGCCACAAGTCGGCGCGTAACGATGTACCGCGGTGTATACCCGGTTAGGTTCGAGATTGACGCGAGTAATCCACGCAGCGTGTACCAGGATACTTTTACGAAGCTGCTTGAAAACGATCTTGTGAAAGTTGGCGACCTCGTGATATTCACGAAGGGTGACCTCGACGGTGTAACAGGCAGTACCAATGCATTGAAGATTGTGCCGGTCACCAAAGCATCATGAAGCGAATTCTGGCTCGCGTCGTTGGCGCTGTGGTGCTACTGGTCGTGGCACTGGTGTGCGTTGGCTGGCTGCTGCTGCGTGCCAGTCTTCCTGACCTCCAGGGTGAAGTCGTCGTTGCGGACATCGACGACGCCGTGACCATCGAACGCGATGCGGACGGTATTCCGGTTATCACGGCGTCGACTCGCAGTGACCTCGCGTTCGGCACGGGCTTCGCGCATGGCCAGGACCGGTTCTTCCAAATGGATCTGATCCGTCGCCAGGCTGCGGGTGAGCTCTCCGAACTCGTTGGCGCGGCGGCGATCAACGTGGACAAGCGCTATCGCTTTCACCGGTTCCGTGCCCGGGCTCAGGTCGTCTACGAGGCGGCCACCGAGGCCGAACGGCAATTGATGGAAGCCTATGCGGCTGGCGTTAACGCGGGCCTGGCATCGCTCGATGCGCGGCCATTTGAGTACTTTGTACTGGGCAGCGAGCCGCGTCCATGGAAGGCTCAGGATTCACTGCTTGCCGTCTATGCGATGTATATGCAGCTCAATGATTCGCGCGCCACCAAGGAAACGCGACGGGGACTTGCACACCGCGTGCTGCCCGCAGAAGTCTATGCCTGGATGTATCCGCAGGGAACATCCTGGGACGCGCCGATCATGGGTGTGGCGCGTGCGAGTGCGCCGATCCCGTCTGCCGATGTGTATTCGATCCGGCATGTTGCGGACACCGCACCACCGGCCAACGAGCGGGGACGTTACCCGCTGCGCGGCAGCAATAACTGGGCCGTATCGGGTGCGCTGACGAATAACGGCAGGGCGCTCGTGTCGAACGACATGCACCTCGGCCATGCGGTGCCGAACATCTGGTACCAGGCGAGACTGCGCATCGCCGGGCCACGAGGCCGCGATGTAACCGGCGTCACACTGCCGGGCGCACCGTTCGTGATTAGTGGCAGCAACACGCACGTAGCGTGGGGCTATACGAACAGCTACGGCGACTGGACGGATGCGGTCTTGCTGAAACCCGGTGAAAAAGACGGAACCTACAAGACGCCCGAAGGTGATCGGGAATTCGACACGATCGTCGAAGTGATCAGTGTCAAGGATGAGGACGCCATCGAATACACCATCCGCGAAACGATCTGGGGTCCCGTCGTTGACGACATCGAGTATCCCGATGGTGAAATTGCAGTGAGCTGGATCGCGCACAAGCCTGAGGGACTGAACCTGCGGCTTCTCGACCTTGAAACCGTCACGTCGGTTGCCGAGGCGCTGGACGTGGCCAATGCCATGTCGATGCCGCCGCAGAATTTCGTGACGGGCGACGCGGCAGGCAACATTGGCTGGACCATTGCCGGCCAGATTCCTCGCAAGGCGGACTTCGATCCGATGCTACCGGCCGACTGGAGCGTCGAGCATGGCTGGCAGGGGTGGCTGGATCCATCCGAGTATCCGCGCGTCGTGAACCCGGAGAGCGGTCGCATCTGGACGGCGAATGCTCGTGTAACGGATGCAGAAGCGTTGCGCATTGTCGGCGATGGCGGCTACGACCTGGGCGCGCGCGCGAGCCAGATTCGTGATGGCTTGTTTGCCAAAGACACTTTTACGCCGGAGGACATGCTGGCGATCCAGTACGACGATCGTGCGTTGTTTCTGTCGCGCTGGCGCGATCTCCTGCTGGACGTCCTCGACGCTGACGCAGTTGCCACCAATCCCGCGTTGGGTGAGTACCGCGATCTTGTGGAGAACTGGATACCGCGCGCGGCACCCGAATCCGTCGGTTACCGGCTCGTGCGAGCCTTTCGCCTCGAAGTTGAGCGGCGCGTATTTCATGCGTTGATGGCGCCGGCCTGGTCGACCTATGGCGACGATGTAAGATTGCGCGTCAGCAACCAGTTTGAGGGACCGCTGTGGTCTGTCGTGACCGAGCAGCCGACACACTTGTTGCCCAGCGACTACCAGACCTGGCAGGAACTCATGGTCGCTGCGGTTGAACAGAACATTGCCTGGTTCACCGGCAACTTCGAAGGTTCGCTCGCCGACCGGACCTGGGGCGAGGCGAACACGGCGTCGATCCGGCACCCGCTGAGCAGCAATATTCCCTTGCTGGGAAGCTACCTCGATATGCCCGCGGACCAGCTGAACGGCGATCTCGATATGCCCAAGGCACAAGGCCCGACATTCGGAGCGTCGGAGCGCTACGCGGTGTATCCGGGAGATGAGGCCAACAGCATCCTGCATATGCCGACGAGCCAGAGTGCGCACCCGCTGTCCGAATTCTTCGGCCGTGGTCATGGGGACTGGGTCGATGGACGCGCCAACCCGTATTTGCCCGGCGAAGCGGCTTATACCCTGACGCTTACACCCGACAGGCGGTAAGATAGTTGGCCCGATACGGTACGGACAGGTAAATGGCTGACAAGAAATTCACGGGCACCAGCTCCTATATCGCAACAGACGACCTGACAATGGCCGTCAATGCCGCCGTTACGCTCCAGCGCCCAATTCTCATCAAGGGCGAGCCGGGAACCGGCAAGACGCAACTCGCAATCGAGGTCGCTCGGTCGCTTGGCAAGCCGTTACACGAGTGGCATATCAAATCGACGACCAAGGCCCAGCAGGGCCTGTACGAATATGATGCGGTGGCGCGGCTCAGGGATTCGCAGCTTGGCGACGATCGCGTTCACGACATTGGAAACTACATTCTGCGTGGCAAGATCTGGGAGGCGTTCGAGTCGGACGAACAGCCTGTCCTGTTGATCGACGAGATCGATAAGGCCGACATTGAATTCCCGAATGACCTCCTGCGTGAACTCGATCGTATGGAGTTCTACGTTTACGAAACGAAGCGGCTGGTCGAGGCGAAGCACCGACCGATCATCGTCATCACGAGCAACAACGAGAAGGAACTTCCCGACGCATTCCTGCGGCGTTGTTTCTTCCACTACATCAAGTTTCCGGACGAGGACACGATGGCCGCAATCGTCGATGTCCACTTCCCGAACCTTAAGAAGGATCTGCTCGCCGAAGCGCTCAATGCGTTCTACAAGGTGCGCGACGTGCGTGGCCTGAAAAAGAAGCCGTCAACGTCCGAACTGCTCGACTGGATCAAGCTGCTGCTGGCTGAGGACATTCCGCCCGAGGCGCTGCGCGGGGAAGGTAATCGCAATGCGATTCCGCCGCTCTATGGCGCGCTGCTCAAGAACGAACAGGATGTGCACCTGTTCGAGCAACTCGTCTTCCTGGACCGCCGTACCAACCCGCAGTAACGTCATGCTATTGCCGTTTTTCTACATGCTTCGCGAAGGCGGTATAAAGACGTCGATCACCGAGCTGTTGACGCTGCTCGAGGCGATGAAGAAGGGCCTGGCCGGGCAAAGTGTTGATGATTTCTATTTCCTGGCGCGGACGACTCTCGTTAAGGACGAGTCAGAGCTCGATCGCTTCGATCGGATTTTCAGTGCCTACTTCAAAGGGGTCGAGGATTCGCTGGCGGACCTCTTTCAGGAAATTCCCGAGGAATGGTTGCGCCGCCAGGGCGAACTTGTACTGACTGAGGAAGAACGCGCTCAGATCGAAGCCATGGGCGGTTTTGAAGAACTAATGCGTGCCCTTCAGGCAAGACTGGATGAGCAGAACGAGCGTCACGAGGGTGGCAGCAAGTGGATCGGCACGGCAGGCACATCGCCGTTCGGCGCTTACGGATTCAACCCCGAGGGCGTGCGCATCGGTCAGGAGGGATCGCGCAATCGCAGCGCGGTCAAGGTGTGGGACAAACGCGAGTATCGCAATCTCGACGACTCACTCGAACTCGGTACTCGCAATATCAAGGTAGCTCTTCGACGGCTGCGCAAGTTCGCGCGCGAAGGTGCGGCCGACCAGCTTGATCTTGATGACACGATCGACAAGACGGCACGCAATGCGGGACTGCTCGACATCAGGATGGTTCCGGAGCGCCACAATGCGATCAAGGTTTTGCTGTGCCTCGATATTGGTGGATCAATGGATGATCACGTGCGCATCTGCGAGGAAATGTTTTCGGCGGCGCGAACGGAGTTCAAACATCTCGAGTATTTTTATTTTCACAACTTTATTTACGAGAGCCTGTGGAAAGACAATCGGCGCCGGCACTCTGAAAAAACACCAACACTGGATATCGCGCACAAGTACGGCTCGGACTACAAACTGATCTTCGTCGGTGACGCAACGATGAGCCCGTACGAAATCGTCTACGCGGGTGGCAGTGTTGAACACTGGAACGAGGAGCCCGGTGCTGTATGGATCAAGCGCCTGCTAAATACCTATTCGAAAGCGGTCTGGCTCAACCCCGAGCCGCGGGACCGCTGGGATTACACGCCGTCAACGAAACTCATACGTGAGTTGATGGACGACCGCATGTATCCGCTGACAATCGCGGGCCTGGATGATGCGATCCGCGAACTTCATTGAGAGCACTAGCCAATGCCGACCTTGCGCAACAGTCCTGCGAGATCACTGCGTTCGCTGCGGCTGAGGGACTGTAAGGATTCGTCAGCCGCATCGAGGCGCAGTTGAATCGCCTCATCGATCAGTTTGTTTCCCTTGGGTGTGAGTGAGACGACGACACTCCGCCGGTCCGCCGTGTCGCTCTGCCTGCAAACCAGTCCTTTCGCCTCGAGTTTGTCAATGCGATTGGTCATGGCCCCGGTGCTGAGTCCGGTCTCATGAGCGAGGCCCGTCGCGGGTAATGCAAACGGCTCCCCCTGCCTGCGCAGGGCGGACAGGACGTCGTATTCGAAAAGCTCGATGTCCAGGGATCCGAGCGCCGAGGTCGCCTCGCGCACCAGCGACTTGTTTAGCGCCATAACTCTGACGACCACACCGAGGCTCGCGGTATCAAGTTCCGGCCGTTCTTCCGACCATTGTTCCAGGATTTCATCCACGGCATCTTTATTCATACGAACGCTCAAATAAAGTAATTTGATATCAAAATACTTGACATCAAAACAAAATGGAAGATACTTCCAAAAAATGTCTCGTGCCTTGTCGGAATCCGGAAATGCCCGAAAACTCAAAGATCCAAACCCGCTTCGATTTGCCCATACGAATTCGATCGCGCAAAAGCCGTGAGACTGAACTCCAGGCGAGGCTGGACCTTATCGACCGCATCGCCGACCTGCAAGGCATCGATGTGGCTGAACAACCCGATGACGCGGTCCCTTGCCGTGTCGACGTGCACCTGAGCGATTCTCGTGCCATCGGGTGGCGCAAAGAAAGACCGTCGACCCTGCTGTGTAGCCTGAGTCGCGATGGCATTTCAATTTATGGCCTTGACCGATGGGCACGCTACCAGGTCCTGGCGCGCGGATGGGGTGGCCTGAACGAGGCCTGCGCACAGGTTCACCTGCCTCGTGACATAAACGAACTTGAGGCCGTTTGGCAAATAGTCAGGCGGGCCTATGACAACCACCAATTCGAGCCTGAAAGAGAGCCTGAAGGGCTGGTGGTATCCACTTGGGATTGGCCCAAATATTCACGCACAAGCCTTCAATAGAGGAGAGACAACAATGCGTGTGAGCAGTGACTACTTCGAGGACTTCGATGATGCGGGACTTCGTGGATCGCGCAGGTTGCAGCGAATGATCGATGAACAGCGCCATCGGGTTAAGAGGATGAAAGCAAGTAGTGCATTCGGCCCTGGGGTCGAATGGACTGACGAATGGAATGGAGATGACGATTTCGACGAATACTCCGATTACAACGAGGAAAAGTTTGACAGTTACAGCATTACCCGCTGACTATCGAACCGTTCACTAAGCAAAAGGGGCGCCATTACGGCGCCCCTTTTTCGTTTCAGCTTGTCCGTCCCGGGTCAGCCCTCGATAAGCGCTTTAAGATCGGCAAGTACCTGTGCGGAATGTTCGGCAGGCTTCACTGATTCATAGTGCTTCGCGATGGTGCCGCCCGGTCCGATGATGAACGTCTGGCGCTTGGCCACCACCATGCCGAACATGCGTGTCTTTACGCCGTACGCGGTCGCGGCAGCGCCTTCCACATCGGCGAGCAATGGGAACGGCAAGCCGTGGTTCTCGGCAAACGCCTTATGTGATTCCGCATCATCAAGACTGACGCCCAGGATCTGTGCGTTGAGGTCCCGGTACGCGAAAATATTGTCGCGAAACTCACAGGCCTCGGTGGTGCATCCCGGTGTCTCATCCTTCGGGTAGAAATAGAGCACGACCCACTGGTCACGATAATCCTCCAGCGAATGCAGTTGGCCATTCTGGTCCGAAAGCTCGAATTCGGGCGCTGGATCGCCGGTAGTGACCTGGTCGTTGGCCATGCCAATCGAGGTGAAACTGGCGATAAGCGCCGCCAGGGCGACGGAAACGATGGCGAGTGTAATGTTTCGATTCATGATATGGGTCCGTAATTAGGACGCGCATTATAATACGATCTCTCCTATGGCAAAGAACCACTTTGACATTACGACATGAGCGGTTCCCCGAATAAGGTAAAAACCGCGCTGGTCCTGCCGGGCGGTGGTGCTCGTGGGGCCTTTCAGGTCGGCGTCCTGAAAGCACTGGCAGAACTGACGCCACGCGGTCGGCCGAACCCGTTTTCCGTGATCAGTGGGACATCGGCCGGGGCGGTGAATTCAGTCGTTCTGGCATCTCGTGCGCAGAATTTTCGCTCTGCGATCGCGGAGCTGGAGCGGGTCTGGGGCCACTTTCGCTGCCACCACGTCTACAAGACCGACCACTTGACCATGCTCAAGAGCAGCCTTCACTGGATGACCTCGCTCGTCCTGGGCGGCTGGCTGGTCGGTACGCCAAAGTCCTTGCTCGACAACGCACCGTTACGTGGCCTGCTGGACCAGAACGTGCATTTTCCGCGTATTCGTGACGCCATTGACGCCGGCTGCCTGGATGCAGTTGCAGTTACAGCGGCCGGCTATGCCTCTGCCCGATCCTGGACCTTCTTCGAGGGCAGTCAGGAACTGGAAGGCTGGGAGCGCACGCGCCGGTTGGGCAAGCAGCTCGATTTGAACCTGGATCACCTCATGGCATCAATCGCGGTGCCGATGATTTTCCCACCTGTCTGCATCGGCAACGAGTACTTCGGCGATGGTGCCATGCGCCAGGCCACGCCGCTGAGTCCGGCCGTGCATCTGGGGGCCGACCGTATCCTCGTTATTGGTATTCGGGACGAGACCGGGGAAAAAACGCCGGACGCCCCCGGGGATCCGCCGAGCTTCGCACAGATCGCCGGTTACATGCTCGACACCTTGTTCATGGACGGTCTGTATTCGGATCTTGAGCGACTGACGCGCATCAACGAGTTGCTCGACACGCTGCCGGACGCGAATGTTCAGGTCGGCGAGGCGACAATGCGGCCTATCGACACGATGCTGATCGTGCCGAGCGAGGATCTGCGCGTTATCGCATACAAACACCGGCAGGAACTCCCATTCGCGATTCGCGCGTTGCTACGCGGTGTCGGAGGCAACGACCCGAGCGAAAATCGCCTGCTGAGCTTCCTGTTATTCGAACGGGCTTATACGCGCGAACTCATTGCGCTCGGTTACAGGGACGCGATGAAGGTCAAGGATGAGCTGCTGGATTTTGTCAATGGCGCCGCTGTGCCGCGACTGTTTGCGCCTAGTTGGATCAAGAAAGACCTCAGCGTGCTTATATGAGGAAGATCGCGGCGAGCCCGAGGAAGGCCATGTACCCGACGACGTCAGTGACCGTTGTCAGGACCACGCCGCCCGCCAGTGCGGGATCTACCTTCAGGCGTTTCAGCATCACCGGAATGAAGTAGCCTGCGCCGGCCGCAACAAACATGTTGATGATCATGGCGCAGCCGAGTATGCCGCCAATGCGCCAGTCGCCAATCCACAAGTAAGTGACCAGCGACACAATGGTCGCCCAGCCAAGTCCATTCAGTATACCGACGAGCAATTCCTTCCTTAGAATGCCCCTCGCGTTGGCTGAATTGATCTGGCCGAGTGCGATGGCGCGCGTGATGATTACGAGGGACTGAGTGCCGGCGACACCGCCCATGCTCGGCACGATTGGCATCAGTACAGCCAACAGCACGATGGCATCGAGAGTGGTCTTGAACTGGTCGACGACGGCCGCGGCCAGGAACGCTGTGCCGAGATTTACGCCCAGCCACAACGCCCTGCGTGTCGCGCTCTTGAATACCGGCGCGAACATATCGTCCTCTTCGTCGAGGCCAACCGCACCCATGAGGGCGTGTTCCGCCTCGTCACGAATAACGTCGACGACGTCATCCACTGTGATTCGACCCAGGACCCGGTAGTCGTCGTCGATGACCGGTGCCGACAGCAAGTCGCGGTTCTCAAATTCCCAGACAACCTGGTTCGATGGCGTGTGCGCGGGAATGGGCATCAGGTCCGTCGACATGACGCTCGCGACCATTTCCTCGGGGTCGTGCGTCAGCAGGCGTGACAGGAAGAGGGAGCCAATATAGGTGTTGTCGCGGCTGACGACGAACACCGAATCCGTGCCGTCGGCAATCTCTCCAACGACTCGCAGGTAGCGCGCTACCACTTCGAGCGTGACGTCGGGACGCACGGTCACGACGTCGATGTTCATCATGCCGCCGGCGCTTTCCTCGTCGTACGCAAGGACCTGTTGCAGGCGTTCATGGTCCTGCTTGTCGAGCGACTGCAGGACTTCCTGCGTAACGGTTTCAGGGAGGTCGGCAAGCAGGTCGGCAAGATCGTCGATCTCCATACCTTCGGTGGCCGCAATAAGCTCTTTCGTGCCCATGCCCTCGAGCAGGCCGTCCCGAACTTCCTCAGCGACCTCTACAAGGACATCGCCCTCAAGGTCGTGATCGACCATCTCCCACAGGACAGCACGGTCCTTGAGTGGCAGCGATTCGAGCAGGCGTGCGACCTCGGACGGGTGCAGGCTGTTCACCATGATGCGCGCAGACCGCATGCGGCCACTGTCGAGCTTCTCCCTGAGGAGTTCGACGTTGGCTTTGGTGTGTTCTCTCGCTTCCATGGACGCGAAGTTTAGCAGCTTAGTCCGGACGGAGACGATGCTCGGGCAGGCTGTTGTGGCGCGTCAGAATCGGCTCATGATGTTCCCGCAATGCGGCCGCGAGCTTTTCGGTCATGTAGACAGAACGGTGCTGGCCACCCGTGCAGCCGATAGCAACGGTCAGGTAGCCGCGCTTGGCAGCTCTCATAATGCGGCACCCAGCGTTGCAAGAACCGGAAAATATCCTCGAACATTTCGGCAAACTTCTCCTGCTTGTCGAGAAACTTCTGTACCTCGTCGTCGAGGCCTGTGAGACCGCGCAGCTTCATCGTCCAGTAAGGGTTTGGCAGGCTGCGCAGGTCGAACACGAAGTCCGCGTCGGCAGGAATGCCGTACTTGAAGCCAAAGCTTTCGATGAGTATCGATAAGGACTCCGATTGGCGCCGATCGATACGCGATCGAATCACATCGGCCAGCTCGTAAATGCTCGACTGCGAGGTATCGATAATCAGGTCAGCCGACAGCTGGATATCGGACAGCACCGCTCGCTCAGACGCGATGGCTGCACGTAATTGTGTGCCCTGGTTGGCGAGTGGGTGACGGCGCCGGGATTCGCCATAGCGCTTCAGCAGGATCTCTTCGCTGGCGTGCAGGAATATGATGTCCGTCTCGACGTTCTGCTCACGCAGCTCACGCAACAGGTCCGGCAATGCATCGAGGTTCTCCGCGCGGTTTCTTGCATCGAGCCCTACTGCCAGGTGCTGCTGTGAGCTGCCGCCGTAACGCCGTACCTCGTCCACGGCCGCAAGCAGGAGTCCGACTGGCAGATTGTCTATGCAGTAGTACCCGAGGTCTTCGAGGACATGGAGTGCGACGGACTTGCCCGAACCGGACAGCCCGCTGACGATAATCAGGCGCAGTTCGCCTGGCATGTCATCTCCGCGCTGTTAATCAGTGTGTTGTAAAGATCGCTGCTGCTGTTCATCTCGCGCAGCTTTTCGCGCAGTCCCTCATCGGCCAACAACTGCGTGATCAGTTTCACCTCTTCGCGGTGCTGGTCGTTAACCTCTTCCGGAACGATCATGCCGACGACGATGTCGACAGGTTCCCCGTCGGGTGAGTCGAAATCGACCGGTTCCGACAACTTAATAAGAACGGCGATGCTCTCGTCAATGCCCTTTATCCGGCAGTGTGGGAATGCGGCACCCTTGTCGAGACCCGTGCAGCCGAGCCGCTCGCGGCTGATCAGGCATTCGAAGATGTCGTCGCTGGCGACATCCGGAATATTGCGGACCAGCAGCTCGCTCAATATTTCGAGGCAATGTTTCTTGCTGCGTGCAGTCGCGTTGCACAGCACGCCATCGGGCTTGATGATTTCTTGAAGGGCCATAGGATTTGGGATCTACCTGGGATCGACCGGCGCGGCCCGACTGGACCGCGCCGGGATCGCCTGATCAGGCGTATCGTTCTTTGTGTTTATCTCTTGCGTGGTGATCGACAAGTTTTTCCTTGTACTTGCGAACTCGCCGTTCGAGTTTATCGACCAGCCCATCGATCGCGGCGTACATATCTTCTTCGATGTGATCGCAGTAGATAGTGCCGCCGTTGACGCTGGCGGTGGCTTCGGCTTTATGCCGGAGTTTCTCGACGGTCAGGATACATTGGACGTCAGACACGATGTCAAAATGTCGGCCAATCTTGTCTACTTTTGCACCGACATACTCTCTCATTGATTCAGTTACCTCGACATGATGGCCTGAAACATTCAATTGCATAATGGTCTCCCATATTCTCGATTTGCCTGCGGGTTCAGAATAACAGTCCGAGGGTCCTCCTTCATGTAGTGTTTCTTACCTACGGTTTCACCGCGCCTCGCGAACCCTGCGTTCGCTTGACGACGGAATGTTCATGGCTTCACGGTACTTCGCGACCGTCCTTCTCGCAACCGAAATACCCTCATCTTTCAGTAAGTTCGTGATCTTGCTGTCACTGAGTGGTTTGGCCGGGTTCTCGCTACTGACCAGTTTGCGAATTTTCGCGCGAACGGAGGTCGAGGACTGGTCTTCGCCACTAGCGGATGACAGGTGCGACGAGAAGAAATACTTGAATTCGAAGACGCCACGGGGCGTATGCATATACTTGTTGGTGGTTACACGTGAAATCGTTGATTCATGCATGCCGATCTCATCCGCGATGTCGCGCAACACCATAGGCTTCATGGCCTCGTCGCCATGCTCGAGAAAATCGGTCTGGCGCGTAACGATGCTGGTCGCGACCTTGAGTAGTGTCTCGTTGCGAATTTCGAGGCTGCGGATCAGCCAGCGGGCCTCCTGTAGCTGCGACTTCAGCACCGCGTGCTCACCGCTGCCGCGCAGCAGCTTCGCGTATTGCTGATTGACCGACAGGCGCGGTACGCCGGTTGGGCTGATTTCGACCTGCCAGTGGTTGTCGATCTTGCGCACGAAGACGTCCGGAATAACGTATTCGGCGGCTGCCGGGCTAACCGCATTACCCGGTCGCGGATTGCAGCCACGAATAAGTGCGAGCGCGTCATGCAGGTCATCTTCGCTGGTGCGGAGGCTGCGTCGCAATTCGCCGTAATCGCGTGTTGCGACGAGGTCGAGATGATCGCCCGCGATCTCGATTGCGAGCTGCAGGCCAGGTGTTTCCCAGTCAAGCTGGCTGAGTTGCAGGACAATACACTCGGACAGGTTGCGTGCGCCCACACCGATCGGGTCGAGGCGCTGGATTTTGACGAGGGTTTTCTCCACTTCGCGCTCGGAGGCGGGCGGTTCCTCGTCGAGGATCGCGAGGATCTCCTCGATATCAGCTTCCAGGTAGCCATCGTCGTTGATCGAATCAACAATTGCCTCGCCGATCACAACTTCCCGCGGCGTGAAATGCTCCATCTCGAGCTGCCACAACAGGTGGTCGCGCAGCGATTGGCCCGATTCGTCGGCGAACTCGGTAATGGGCCGGCCTTCGCCGTTCCAGCCGCCGTCCTGGATGCGCTCGTTTGAGCGCGCTTCCCAAAGCTCGTCAGCCTTGATGGTTTCGACTTCCGCCGTCGTGTCCGCGCTCGTACTCGGGACGTCCGGAAGATCCTCCATCTCAAGCATGATGTTTTCTTCCAGGGCTTCCTGGATCTGGGCGTTGAGGTCAAGCACGGGAAGCTGCAGCAAGCGAATGGCCTGCTGTAATTGCGGCGTCATGGTCAGTGTCTGACCGAGTTTTAGCTGCAGCGAAGGTTTAAGCATTCTTAGACATACTCTATGGGCGAAACGCAGGTGCACAAGGCCTGTATGTGCATAGTTTGCCTCAGAGCTTGAACTCCTGTCCGAGATACACTTCTCGAACGTGCTGATTTTCCAGAATGGATTCGGGCGATCCCGCCGCAATCAGGCTACCGTCGCTGAGGATATAGGCGCGCCCGCAGATCCCCAGGGTCTCCCGAACGTTGTGATCGGTGATTAGTACCCCGATACCGCGTTCACACAGGTGCCGGATGATGCGTTGGATATCAAGAACTGAAATCGGATCGACGCCCGCGAACGGCTCGTCGAGCAGGACGAACAGCGGATCGGCCGCCAGCGCCCGGGCGATTTCCACGCGCCGGCGCTCGCCACCTGAGAGGCTAATTCCGAGACTCGTGCGCACATGACCAACGTGCAACTCGTCAAGCAGGTTTTCGAGTTCCTTCTCGCGGCCGGCACGATCCAGGTCGTCCCTGTTTTCAAGAATCGCCAGAATGTTTTGTTCGACGGTCAGTTTGCGAAAAATCGAAGCTTCCTGGGGCAGGTAGCCCACGCCGAGTTTGGCGCGGCGATGCATGGGCAGTGCGGTGAGGTCCTTGCCGTCCAGGAAAATCTTGCCGCTGTCTGCCGCAATAAGACCGACGATCATGTAGAACGCCGTGGTCTTGCCGGCTCCGTTTGGGCCGAGCAGGCCGACCACCTCGCCACTCTTGATCTCAACGGAGAGTCCCTTGACGACCTTGCGGAGCTTGTAGCTCTTGGAAATGTCCTGAACGCTGAGAATACTCATTGATTCTCGTCTTCAGGTTCCATCGTGTCGCTTTCACCATCTGGCAACTCGATGCCATTGGCCGGCGTGTAAGTAATCCGGACGCGATCGTCGTCTACGCCTGTCGAATCGGCGTTGATACGTTGTTCGACGATGTTGTAGACGAGCATGTGGGACGAGATCTGGTTGCCGCCTTCAGTGATGGTCGCCTGTTCGGAGAATTCGATCACACCAGCGTCGACGTCATACTTAAGTCGGCCGGATTCGGCATGGGTAATCTCTTCGGAACCGGGCCGTTGCAAGTCATACAGCGCCGGTGTCCCGGTCACGATCGCCTGCCTGAGGCGAAATTCATCGAACAGGAGTTCAGCACTGTCGCATTGAATGTGACCGGCACCGATCTTAATGATGACATTGCCTGCGAAATTCCACGACGCATCTTCGAGTTCCATACGGGTCGCACGACCCTCGTCAGCCTGGATGCTCACATTGCCCTGCGTCAAAGTCAGGCCGCTGAAGATAATCATCGAGTTCTTGCCGTCAATCGACGTGTTGTCGGCATTGATAGCCATCGGCAGGCGCATATCGAGATCGTTGACTTGTGCAGCTGCCAGCAACGGCGTTGCAAGCAGCGCAACAGCGCACAACCAGAAGGGGGGTTTGCTTCTTTGCGTATTCATCCTAGGGAGCAATTTTGCCTCGGACGTTGGATTTAAGTTCGACCTTGTTTTCGTTTAGTGATGCTAGCATGCCCGTCGCGGTAAGGCTGCGCGCGCCTATGCGGATTTGCACGCGTTCCTCTGTCTCTGCGACGAAGCGCTCGGGGTCAAATTCCAGGTACTGGGTGCGGATCTCGGTCTCGTTCTCGTCGTCTCCGCTGTTGCCCAGCGCGCGCACATGTCCGCGCAGCGCGATGCGCGGGCTGCCCTCGCGCAACGTTGCCTCATCCGCGTACACGACCCATGGCACATCGGATTGCGGCGAATAACGAATTCGCACTTCGGTGAACTCTATCCGGTCCTTCGCCACCTGCTCCGCATAGGCCGCTTCGATTTCATACAACAGGCTGCCGTCTTCTCCGGTACCCAGTATGCGGGCCGATTTCAGGTAGTAGCCGCGATGGGCCGTATCATAGGGTCGTTCGTCGATATCAGCGGGGCGGTTGTTGCGCGCCAGGTACCAGCTGGCAAGCGCAGCGGCGGTCAGGACGACAAGCAAGGTAATCGTGCGCGGGCTCATCAGCTATCGCGGTTCGCTGCCGCGACCAGCAAGTCACAGATCTCGCGGACCGCGCCGAAGCCTCCCGGTTTTGTCGTGACGTAGTCGCAGTACTCCTGCAACGCCGGCACCGCATTCGCGACGGCGACCGAGAAGCCGACATGTTCCAGCAATGGCAGGTCGGGAAGGTCATCGCCGACATAGGCGCATTCGGCGATGGAAATATTCAACGCAGTGGCCAGTTCGTCCATGGCGGCGACCTTGTCCTTGCAGCCAAGGACCACGTGCTGGACGCGGAGCTCGGCCATGCGCTTCTCGACCGCCGATGAATTGCGTCCACTGATGACGCCGACGGCCATGCCGGCGTCAATCAGGCGGCGCACGCCGTAGCCATCCTGTGTGTGAAACGCCTTGGTTTCGACGCCGTCGTCGGACAGATAGAAGCGACCATCGGTAAATACGCCATCGATATCGAATGCGATGAGCCGTATCTTGTGCAGATTGTTGAGACCGCCACTCACATCAAACCCTCGCGGAACAGGTCGTGAATATTTAGCGCGCCAACGAGCTTGCCGTCGTCGTCAGCCACCAGCAGTGACGTGATCTTGTTTTCTTCCAGCAGATGTAATGCTTCAGCGGCGAGAACATCAGCCGATGTGGTCTTGCAGTTGGCATGCATGACCTCGCGGATCGTGGTGGTGCGAATATCCGAACCGGCGTCGAGTGTGCGGCGCAGGTCGCCGTCCGTGTAAATGCCCAGAATCTTGTTCTTGTCGTCAACGATGGCGGTCATGCCGAGTCCCTTGTCGGTCATTTCGAGCAGGGCGTCGCGAAGCGTCACGCCGGCTTTCACGGCCGGTATGCGATCACCGGACCGCATGACATCGGAGACCCGAAGTAGCAGGCGCTTACCCAGGCTGCCGCTTGGGTGGGAGCGCGCGAAGTCTTCGGCTGTAAACCCGCGTTTTTCGAGCAGGGCAACGGCGAGCGCATCGCCCATAGCCAGCGTCGCTGTGGTGCTGGCGGTCGGGGCGAGCTTGAGCGGGCACGCTTCTTCCTCGACGCTGATGTCCAGATGCACGTCGGCGGCCTGTGCCATGGTGGAATTCGGGTTGCCGGTCATCGCTACCAGTTTCGCGCCCATGCGCTTCACCATGGGCAGGATCGTCACCACTTCGGCCGTTTCGCCGGAATAGGAAATGGCAAGGAGCAGGTCCTGGCTCGTGATCATGCCGAGGTCGCCATGACTGGCTTCGGCCGGGTGCATGAAAAACGCGGGTGTGCCGGTCGACGCGAGGGTTGCTGCGATCTTGTTACTCACATGCCCGGACTTGCCCATTCCGGTTACGACAACACGCCCCGGAGTTGCCATGCAGAGTTCGCAGGCAGCCACGAAGCTGTCGTCGAGACGGGCTTTCAGGGCGTCCACGGCGCGCGCTTCAATGTCGAGAACGTTGGCGGCCAGCGCGAGCAACTCGTCCTTTGTCAGCGTGTCAGGCAACTCAGACCCTCAACCGATTGGGAATCGTCTTATTCTAACCGAGGCCGGTTCTAAATGTTCTGCGCGATCACGTAGCCGTCGTAGGCCAGGTAGGCGATCAACAATGCCGCGCCTTCAAGCCGCGACAGTTCGGCCTTGCCATCGTAGTCGTAGGTCATCGCGTACAACACCAGCGTGAACGCAACCATGACGAAAATGTGCAGGCTCAGAACCGAAGGTGCCAGAGCGGACGGCGCAATGGTGGCCGCAACGCCGATGACGGCGAGCAGGTTGAAGATATTTGAGCCAACGATATTACCGATGGCGAGGCCGTATTCGCCCTTGAGCGCACTGGCCAGCGACACAGCGAGTTCGGGCAGGCTGGTACCAAAGGCCACGATAGTGACACCAATGACCACCTCGGAGACGCCCAGCATTTCGGCGATACCGACGGCGCCATGTTCGAGCATCTTGGCGCCGACCAGGAGGATGCCGAGTCCAATAATGAGCCAGACCACGGCCATTGGCATGCTCACGTCACTCGGGATTTCCGCCTCGTAGTCGATCTTGATCGGGTCGTTGGCTGCCGACCGCATGCCCAGTCGCGTCAGCCAAACCATGACAATGACCAGGCCGGTTAGCATGACGACGCCATCGATCCGGCTGAGGTAGGCATCGAGGAACAGCGATACGGTCAACAGGGACACGGCCAACAGGGCAGGCATCTCGCGCCGCAGGGTGGCCGACTCGAGCTTGATCGGCCGGATCATCGCGGTCAGGCCCAGCACGAGGCCGACATTGACGATATTCGAGCCGATGGCGTTGCCGTACGCGAGCCCTGGCTGGTCGTCGATCGCTGCGACCACAGAGACCAGGATCTCCGGTGCGGAGGTCGCCAGGGCGACCACGGTAAGACCAATGAGCAGCGGCGCGACACCAAGGTTGCGGGCAGACGCCGCCGCCCCATGGACGAAGCGATCCGCACCCCAGATAAGGAGTATCAGGCCTGCGACTACAAAAGTGATGTTGGCGAGCATAAACGTTAGTTGGCGGAGGGGCCGGATATGATACACAAATCGGCGTTCATCGTTGGGACGTCGATCAAATAACGGTTACACTGCGCGCCGTTGGAACTACCTGGATCTGCCTGGCATGGACCCTTCTGAAATTGAACAGATGATTGAGACCGGATTCGAGAACGCCCTCGTCAAGGTCATGAGCGGCGACAATACGCACTTCGAGGCACTCGTTGTGGCCGAGGAGTTCGCAGGCAAGCGCCCGTTGGCACGGCACCAGCTGGTCTACAAGTGCCTGGGTTCACTCGTGGGTAACGAGATTCATGCACTGTCCATCAAGGCTCTGACACCGGATGAATGGCGGGCCGCGGGCGGGGGATCCTGAGCCATGGACAAACTGTCGATTACGGGTGGAACCCGGCTGTCTGGCACGGTAACGATTTCCGGCGCCAAGAACGCGGCCCTGCCGATCCTTGCTGGCACCCTGCTGGCCACGGAAGCCGTCACGATCAGCAATGTGCCGCACCTCAAGGACGTGACGACCATGCTCTCGCTACTGCAGATGATGGGCGTGCAGGTCACAGTGGACGACAGGGCCGGGGTTGAGATTGACGCGAGTAATGTCGATAGCCCGCAGGCACCTTATGAACTCGTCAAGACGATGCGGGCATCCATTCTCGTGCTCGGGCCACTGGTCGCGAGATTCGGTCAGGCCGACGTGTCGCTGCCCGGCGGTTGCGCGATTGGGGCCCGCCCCGTGAACCTCCATGTCGCCGGATTGCAGGCCATGGGCGCGAATGTCGTCGTTGAAGGAGGCTTCATCAAGGCACGCGCGGACCGACTCAAGGGCGCGCATATCGTATTCGATACGGTAACCGTCACCGGTACCGAAAACCTGCTCATGGCTGCGGTACTCGCTGATGGCGAAACGGTGCTCGAGAATGCGGCACGGGAACCCGAAGTGACGGACCTGGCCAATTTCCTGATTGGCATGGGCGCAAAAATCCAGGGCGCGGGAAGCAGCACGATTGTCGTGCAGGGTGTGGATCGCCTTGGTGGGACGACGTACTCGGTCCTGCCGGATCGAATCGAGACCGGCACCTACCTCGTCGCAGCGGCCATGACGGGCGGACACATTCGTGCCGTTAACACAGCCCCGGAAACGCTGGAGGCGGTCCTGATCAAGTTGTCCGAGGCCGGTGCAAAAATCGAAACCGGCGACGACTGGATCGACATCGATATGCAGGGCAAGCGCCCGCAGGCGATCGACGTTCGGACGGCCCCGTATCCTGCTTTTCCGACGGACATGCAGGCGCAATTTTGTGCCATGAATGCCGTGGCCGAAGGTGTGGGCACGATTACAGAAACGATTTTCGAGAATCGTTTCCAACACGTGCTCGAGATGCAGCGTATGGGCGCGGACATTCAGCTCGAAGGGCATACGGCGATTTGTACGGGCGTCGATAAGCTCACGGCAGCGCCTGTGATGGCGACGGACCTGCGTGCTTCAGCGGGGCTGGTACTGGCCGGCCTCGCGGCGGTGGGCGAAACCATTGTCGACAGGATCTACCATGTCGATCGCGGCTACGAACGCATTGAAGAGAAGCTGCGGCAGCTCGGCGCCTCAATCAGGCGAGTCGTATAGCCCCTGCGGACGTTCTCCGGCCGTGATCGTTGTCCGGAACCTGACATCGTCGCGGATGGCGAGCACTTCGACCGTATCGCCCGGCGCCGTGCTGGCGGAAATCAGCAACGCCTGGCGTTGCGAGTAAACGGGCTCGCCGTTTATTTCGAGGATGATGTCGCCGGCGCGCAGATTGGCGGCCGCGGCCGGTCCGTCCTCATAGACTTCCATGAGCATGATCCCGGTATGGTTCTCGATACCCAGCGCGAGTCGTTCGGCGTCTGTCAGGTCGTCAGGTAACAGCCCCATATAGCCCCGAATCACGCGGCCGTTGAGCTTGATCTGTTCAACCACGCCGCGCACGAGATCGACCGGAATTGCGAAACCGATGCCTTCCGTGCCGGTGTCCTGCGCCAGCACCGCCGCGTTGATGCCGACAAGCTCGCCGAGGGTGTTGATGAGGGCGCCGCCGGAATTACCGGCATTGATCGCCGCGTCGGTCTGGATGAAGTTTGCGAATGTCACCAGCTGGTAGAGGTTGCGCCCCGTGGCGCTGACGATACCCTGGGTCACGGAGGTCGATAGCCCATACGGGTTGCCTATGGCCAATACCACGTCGCCAATCCGCAGTTCGTCAGATCTTGCCAGCTTGATCGGCTGGAGACCGGGCAGGTTGACCTTGAGAAGAGCGAGATCGGTCTCCGCGTCCAGGCCGACGATTTCCGGTTCGGCAATACGGCCATCGCTGAACTGCACACGAATTTCGGTCGGTTCGTCCTGGAAGACGTGGTAATTCGTGACCAGGTACCCGTCCTCGTCGATGATCACGGCTGACGCGAAGGCCGTGTCGACCCGGAATCGGGGTCGTGTGGTGGCGGTCCCGTCTTCCTGGATGAGCCGCTTGGTGTAGATATTGGCGACCGACGGCGCGCTCAGGCTGACGGCGTCAGCGTAGCTCGCGGGTTCGACATTGTCGGCACCCACGCCGGGCATCAGGTCCGGACGCACGAGCACGACGAGAAAGGCGACCGCCAATCCGACGACAATCGACTGCAAAACAAAGACAAAAGCTGACTTTAAATTGGCCAAGCGAAGTCCTGGAAACTCTCAAATGTCCTTTCTTAGCACCTAGCCAATTTCGATTAGCCAAGTGTATAATGCGCCGTGGTTCCGCACCTAGGTCCGGGGCATCCGTCATCCTGACGGCAAACCGGGTTTGCTGCAAATCTACCAATTTCGATACAAAGCAAGAAAAAGCGCTGAATTAGGGGCCGCCGCATAGAGCGGCTTATGGGAGTGCCTGATGACCGAAGACGACCTTGATCGCAATAGGCGTCATTTTCTGACCGTTGCAACCTTAGTAACCGGAGCCGTTGGCGCCGGAATGGTCGCAATTCCTTTTATCTCGTCACTGAAACCCAGTGCCCGCGCCCAGGCGCTCGGCGCACCGGTTGAGGTGCCGCTGGGCTCATTGCAGCCGGGCGAGATGATTCGCGTCCTCTGGCGTGGCCGGCTCGTGTTTGTACTGCGTCGTACCAAAGAAATGCTGGCGAAGCTGCCGGATATCGTCGGCGAGCTCGAAGACCCGAATTCCGAAGTCGTCGAGCAGCAGCCGGACTACGCGGCGAACGACACGCGCTCGGTCAAGCCCGAATACCTCGTGGTTGAGGGCTCCTGCACGCACCTGGGTTGTGCGCCACTCGAAGATTTCGAGGTACGCCCGGCCGAAGGCTGGGCTGGTGGCTTCTTCTGTCCGTGCCACGGCTCGAAGTTCGATCTCGCGGGACGTGTATATAAGCGCGTTCCGGCACCGACCAACCTGCGGGTTCCGCCGCACCGATTTGTCAGGGATGACCTGATTCTCATCGGTCAGGACACGGGAGCAGCATAAATGTCCAGAATCGAAGCAGAAGTAGGCAAGCCACAGGGCGGCCTCGTGAAATGGATCGATGATCGCTTCCCGATGACGTCTACTCTGAAGTATCACGTCACCGAGTATTACGCGTCCAAGAACTTCAACTGGTGGTTCGTTTTCGGTGTGCTGGCGATGGTCGTTCTCGTCATCCAGCTACTGACCGGTATTTTCCTGACCATGAACTACAAACCGGCGGCAGCAGAAGCATTCGCCTCGGTTGAGTACATCATGCGCGACGTCGAGTGGGGCTGGCTCATTCGCTACATGCATTCGACCGGCGCGTCGTTCTTTTTCATCGTCGTGTACCTGCACATGTTCCGCGCCATGCTCTACGGCTCCTATAAAAAGCCGCGCGAGCTGATCTGGCTGATCGGCATGATGATCTTCTTCGTACTGATGGCCGAAGGCTTCGCGGGCTACCTGCTGCCGTGGGGACAGATGTCCTACTGGGGCGCGCAGGTGATCATCTCGCTATTTGGTGCGATACCCGTGGTTGGTGACGCGCTCGTCGAGATAATCCGCGGTGACTACTCGATTTCCGATATCACGCTGAATCGCTTTTTCGCACTGCATGTCATCGTGTTGCCGCTGGCGCTGATTGGCCTCATCTTCGTCCATATCGTGGCGCTGCATGAAGTGGGTTCGAACAATCCTGACGGTATCGATATCAAGAAACACAAAGACGAGAACGGCAAGCCGCTGGATGGCGTCGCATTCCATCCGTACCACACGTCCAAGGATCTCGTTGGCATTATCGTCTTCCTGATGATCTTCTCGGCTGTCGTGTTCTTCGCGCCGGATATGGGTGGCATGTTCCTCGAGCATGCGAACTTCGAACCTGCAAATATGACAGCGACGCCGGAGCACATCGCACCGGTCTGGTACTACACGCCGTACTACGCGATTCTGAGAGCGGTCCCGGACAAGCTCTGGGGCTTCATACTGTTCGCGATGGCGGTCGTATTGCCGGTCTTCCTGCCGTGGCTCGATCGTTGCCGCGTGCGGTCGATCCGCTACCGCGGCTGGATGTACAAGACAGCATTAACGGTTTTTGTCATCACGTTCGTCACGCTGGGTTGGCTCGGCTTGCAGGCAGCTACTCCGACGTACGTCATGCTGGCGCGTGTTTTCTCAGTGCTCTACTTCGCGTTCTTCCTGCTCATGCCGTTCTATACGGCTATGGACAAGACGAAGCCGGAACCGGACAGGGTGGTCTACCATGATTAAATCTACGAGCATTGCCAGTATGCTGGCGCTCGCTGCGTTCTTTGCTGCGCCGCAGGCTTTGGCAGCGGGCGGCCAAATACACCTGGAGCCGGCCAATCTGGAGCAGGACAACACGGCATCGCTGCGGCGCGGTGCGCGTAATTTCATGAATTACTGCTCGGGTTGTCACTCTGCCAAGTACGTCCGTTTCAATACGATCGGCAAGGACCTGGATTTGTCTGAAGAGCAGCTCATCGACAACCTGATGTTCAACGCCGAGAAGACGTTCGAGACGATTCAGGCGGCGATGCCGGCTGAGGACGCGGCAGTCTGGTACGGCAAAGCGCCGCCAGATATGTCGCTCATGGCCCGTGCCAAGGGCGCGGACTACGTCTATAACTTCCTGAAAGGGTTTTACGTATCAGAAGGCAGCCCGACCGGCGTCGACAATATGGTATTGCCCGGTACAAGCATGCCGCACGTATTGTGGGAGTTGCAGGGCTATCAGGTAGCGGCGTTAGAAACGCATGAAAACGAAGACGGTTCTGTAACGAAAACCATTGCAGACTTCGAGCAACTCAGTGCTGGCAGCATGGATGCAGAGGACTACGACGATTTCGTGCGTGATACTGTGAACTTCCTTGCCTACATCGCCGAGCCGATTCGTTCCGATCGCCGCAAGCTGGGAGTCTGGGTACTGATGTTCCTGATTTTCTTCTTCATCCTTGCGGCACAACTCAAGAAAGCCATCTGGAAGGATGTTAAATAATGGCGGTAGTAGCGAACAGACGTTCCGTAATGACTCTTTTCTCCCGGCCGACTGATATTCACAGTCACCGGGCACGCCTTGTACTGGCTGAAAAGAACATCAACATTGAAATCGCCAATGTTCCCGGGCCCGAACTGCCCGAGGACCTTATGGATCTCAATCCTTACCACAGCGTGCCGACTCTGGTTGATCGCGACCTTACGTTGTACGACTCGCGCGTCATTATCGAGTATCTCGACGAGCGTTTCCCGCATCCACCGTTGATGCCGGTCGACCCGGTAACGCGCGCGCAGTTTCGACTGGCGTTGTACCGTATAGAAACCGACTGGTACTCGATTGCCGAAGAGGCAGAGAACAGTAACGACGGCAAGCTCGGTAGCAAGGCGCGCAAATTGCTTCGTGAGAGCATTCTGCAAAGCGCCGAACTGTTTGGTGCGCGGCCTTATTTTCTGAGTGAGGAGTTCTCGCTCGTGGATTGCACGATCGCGCCGCTGTTGTGGCGCCTGCCGCGATATGGCGTCGATCTTGGCCCGGATTCCGAGGCGATCGATGCTTATATGAACCGCGTGTTTGCCCGTCGCTCCTTCCAGCAGGGCCTGACTGAACTGGAACAGGAAATGCGGCTGTAGAGATCGTGCGGGGTCAGGTTATGTTAGGTCCCGCGCAGCCTGCAAAAACGATGGTAAGCTACGGCAAATGACCAACCCCAGCCGCTCAAAACGTCCGTACTTGATTCGCGCCATGCACGAGTGGATGGGTGACAACGGGCACACTCCGCATATCGTTGTCGACACTTCGTTCGACGGTGTTGCAGTACCCCAGGAACACATCAAGGATGGCAAGATCATCCTCAATATCAGCGAGACAGCGGCGCACAACCTCAAGCTGACCAACGATGCTGTGAGTTTTAACGCACGCTTCGGTGGCGTGCCCTTCGACGTCTGGGCGCCGATTCGATCCGTGCTGGGTATCTATGCGCGCGAAACCGGGCAGGGCATGATCTTCTCGCACGATTCGGAGCATGCGGAGCACCCGGAGCCGCCCGAGTTGCAGCAGGAACTTGACGAGACGCGCTCGCGTCCGCACCTGACGATCGTCAAGTAAGTGGTGCCTCAGGACACCTAATTTCGAGGCTAAAGCCGCTCCCACAGGGCTGCCTAGCTCCCACAGATGCTGTTTAAGCGTCCGAACCCAGCAGCGTGGTGTCGATCAAGTCGCACAGGCAGTGAATCACAAGCAGGTGAACCTCCTGGATACGCGCCGTGCGTGTGGCCGGAACACGTATTTCCACATCACCTTCGGCGAACATGTCGGCCATTCGTCCACCGTCGCGACCCGATAGTGCGACAACTTTCATGCCGCGCTCATGTGCCGCAGCAATAGCGCGGATCACATTCTCGGAATTGCCCGATGTTGATATGCCGAGCAGCACGTCCTGCGGTTTGCCGAGTGCGCGGACCTGCTTGGAGAAGATCTCTTCATAGGAATAGTCATTACTGATCGACGTTACCGTTGACGAGTCGGTGGTTAGCGCCATGGCCGGCAGACCCGGGCGCTCCATCTCGAAACGATTCAGCAGTTCCGAAGAAAAGTGTTGCGCGTCGGCAGCCGACCCGCCGTTACCGCAGCTCAGGATCTTGCCATCGGAGAGCAGGGCGTCGCTCATTAAGCGACCGGCTGCCGCGATGCTCTCTGCGAGTACCTCAGCGGACGTCTGTTTGGTCGCAATGCTCTCAGCAAAGTGATCGCGAACTCGGGTCAATGGATCCATGATATCTCCGGGTGGGTGGGCCACCCGAATTCTAACAGGGCTCAGAGCGCAGAGTCATTGGGTCGGAATGCGTCCCGAATCCATTGGATGTCCGGTGGGTCCTCGCCTTCAACAGCGATAACGTCAAAACGCATCACGTGATTTGAATAGGCTCGATTCCGGGCGCCAAAAAGCGCCGCTGTGCGGACGATTTTGCGCTGCTTGCGATAATCGACCGTGAGTTCGGGTTTCGTGAAGCTCGTGGACCGTCTGTAGCGGACCTCGACAAACACGAGGCAAAGTTCGTCAAGCATGATCAGGTCGATTTCGCCGCCACGACTGCGGAAGTTTCGAGCGACCGGGCGCAGCCCCTTGTCGATTAGAAAACGAAAGGCCTGCTCTTCGGCGCGGTCGCCTAGAACTCCTGTAGGCCCACGTCCCACGGGGAGTCGTCTGCGGCATCGGGTGTGACGATCTGGCCATCCTCACTGAGATCCTGGATCGGGCCACCGATGTAGTCCTGCCTCGGCAAGGCAACTACTTCGCCGCGCTGGAACTGAGCCCACGCGAGCCGCCGGTGGATGCGGCCATTTGCGTCGAGGAACAACGTGCCAGTGGCTCCATCGACCTCAACCATGTTGCCGCCACGAGCGGCATAGAGCGAGGCAATCAGGTTATAGGCGTCGTACCCCATCGCATGCAGGCGGGTGCGGCGCCTTTCTTCCGGCCAGTGCTCAGCGAATTGGGCGGGCAGGTGCTCGATCCAGGGTTGTGGATCAATGGTCCACGGCGTATCTGCGAACATGATGCCGTTCAGATCGGCGTTCGAGCGACCATCGTACGCGTTGACTGACGACGTCGAGTACACGGGAATATCTCCCGAGTAATGAAACTTGAGCTGGGCCTTGAGCAGGCGGCCGGCGGCGGCGTCGGTCGCGAGGAAGATGAACTCCGTGTCCTGGCGGCGGCGCGGATCGAATTGCAGTGCCCCGCCGATGTTCGCGCGCAGACGCTGGTAGCGATGCACACTGCCAGTCAGTCCCATCAGGTTTTCGATTTCGTTCGAGAAATCCTGCATGCCTGGTGTGTAGGTACGGTAGTCGAGCAGCGTCCCGCCAAGTCCCTCGAATTCGGTCGTGAAACTCGTGAGCAAGCGACGGCCCCAGTCGTTGTTCGGGATCAGGGCGACGCCTCGCCCATAACCATCATTGATAGCGCGTTGTGCGGCGGACATTGCCTCGTCTTCGGGGGCCAGGCTGAACTGGTACAGGCCTGGCGGTGCCAGCGTATCGTCTGACAGGTTATTGAGTGTCAGGACAGGAACGGGCACCAGGATATTGTTAGCCAGTTCGGTGACATCGGATTTGAGTAACGGGCCAACGACAAACTCGGCCCCATCGGCGACGGCTCTGGCGTACGCGGCGCTGGCGCCCCCTTCGGCAAACACATCATAAATTCGGATCGACTGTCGGTCGTCGAGACCAGACGCTGTCGCAAAATACGCGCCGAGGAAGCCATTCTGAATGGTGCGGCCCAGCGCGGCGTTGCGTCCAGACAATGGTAAAAGCAGTGCGATTTGCTGTGGGTACTCGAGTAACAGGTGTTCGGGCAATTCGAGATCGCCGAGGATCATGATGGCCGGATGGTCCGGGTTTTCGCTGCGCCAGCGCACGACGCCGTTATTCCACCCCACACCCTGCTGGCCTGTCGATGCCGCGAGCGAGCCTATCGTCAGCCAGCCACGCACGACGGGGTCGAGGCTTTGTTCGGCAGCGGACCTCAGCACCTGCGGGCGACTGACCCGTAATCCCTGCCACAGCCGCGACCGATTGTCCTCAATGCCGCGGCGATCAGTCACCCAGGTTTCGCGTTGCATCATAAGCTCGATAGCGCGCTTGGGATCCTGTTTCTGTATCCAGGCATCGGCGCGCAGCGCTTCGACACGGAGTCGATCGCGTCGTTGCAGAGGCTGTCGACTCAACGGCTCGAGCAGATTCAACGCCGCGTCCGCGTCGCCACGGTAGAGATGCAGGGCAGCTTCGTTCGTTGTCCAGAGTGGCAGCAGGTTGCCCGCTGACGGACGTGCTACGCCGCGGAACGCACTGCGTGCGCGTGTTTCGTCGCCGGCATCCAGATACTGCTCCACCGCGAGCAATGTAAAGCGATCGCGTTCGCTGCCAACCGCGTCCACGGCGAGACCCATGTAAGCGCTTGCGGCCATAGCATGGTCGCCATTGCGCGCCATGCGTTCAGCGCGATTCTCGCTCGACCCGCCCAGCGATATACCGCCTGGAGTTTCGCAACCGCTCAGCGCAAGGAAACAGGCGAGAATAATAACGATGCTTGCTAGTGAGCGTCGTTCACATGCAGGATGTCTGAGCGAAGTAATCATATTGTCTAAACCGGATACGGATTCCTGGCCCGATGAGCGGCACACTATTTGTTGTAGCAACGCCGATTGGCAACCTTGAAGATCTGACACCGCGAGCAAGCCAGACGCTCGCTTCGGTGGATCTCGTTGCAGCCGAGGATACCCGGCACACCATGCGATTGCTATTCACAATTGGTGCGAAACCGGCACTAATTGCGCTGCACGATCACAATGAGGAGCGTGCGGTACACGGCATTATTGAATCACTCAAAGATGGCAAAGATGTGGCGCTGGTTAGCGATGCCGGTACGCCCCTCGTCAGCGATCCCGGTTTTCGCCTCGTCAGGGCGGCACATGAGAATGACATCACTATTGTGCCGATACCCGGGGCCAGCGCTGTAACCGCAGCGCTCTCGGCGGCCGGTCTGCCAACCGACCGTTTCTGTTTCGAAGGATTCGCGCCGTCCAAACGGGCCGCACGGCGAGACTGGTTGCAGGCACTGGCAGGCGAGGAGCGGACGATGGTGATCTACGAATCCGTGCATCGTATAGCCGCCTGCCTGGCGGATATGGTCGATATGTTCGGTGCTGACAGGCCGGCGTTCATAGGCCGCGAATTGACCAAAATGCATGAGGAGTGCGTTCAGGAAAGCCTCGGTGAATTACAGCGCAGGATTGATGACGGCGACATCAGGAGTAAAGGTGAGTTCGTCATCGTGGTGTCGGGCGCCGCAGCGGCTGTTGCTGCAACGATAGACAGTGATCGTTTGCTCGCCGAGCTCTCAAGCTGCCTGTCCGCAAAAGACGCCGCGAGAATCGCAGCCAACGTCACGGGCGAGAAGAAAAACGCTTTGTACGAGCGCATCCTCGAACTAAAGGCAGAGTCGTCCTCTCTGAGCGGCCGCTAGTAGCTCAACATGCGCGATCCTGTCTAGTCATGATGCGCCTCCTGAAAATGACCAAGTAGTGTTTCGAGAGTCCGTCTCGTGGCTGCAAGCTCCTCGAGGTTCAATCCTGCAAATATCTCGTCGAGAAGGGCGCCTTCCTGACGCCGAATGCCCGCGAAGATTTCTCGACCGTTTTGCGTTAGCCGCAGCAGTGACGAGCGTTTGTGGCGTGGGTTCTCGACGTTGATAACCAGCGCCTGGTCCAGCAGCCGGTTGACCGTAACCTGTACGTGTTGCCGCGAGACCTGGTATCGGCGTGCGATGTCCGGGACCGTGAGCTGTATGTCCGGGTAGAGAAATTCCATGACGGCCCTGTCCGCGGCGGTCAGCCCGGTGTCAGTCAGGTACGTGTCGGCCGATTCGGCCATGGCTCTGAACAGCCGCCGAACCAGCCAGGTCACCTTGTAAGCATCTTGCCCAATACTCATGCCGCGCCTCAATATGACAATCTAATTGTCATTATTGATATTGACAAGTAACTTGTCAAATTCTTCGTACCACTTTATTCATGTACAATCGCCGCCGAGAAAGCCGGAGTTGGCCAGACAATCGCTGTAGGAAACTACGGAGGAAAGTCCGGGCTCCTTCGGACAGGGCGCCAGGTAACGCCTGGGGGGCGTGAGCCCATGGAAAGTGCCACAGAAAATATACCGCCGGCTTTGGTCGGTAAGGGTGAAAAGGTGCGGTAAGAGCGCACCGCGCGACTGGTAACAGCTCGCGGCACGGTAAACCCCGCCCGGAGCAAGACCAAATAGGGGAGTAGGGCTTCGGCCCGCCGTCGGTTCCGAACGGACTCCCGGGTAGGTTGCTAGAGGTAGCCGGTGACGGCTATCCCAGATGAATGGTTGTCGATGACAGAACCCGGCTTATTGCCGACTCCGGCTTTCTCACCTTCCTTCCAAATAGTGACAGTCACCTTTTGAAAAATGGAAAAGGTGACTGTCCCCTTAGTTCAAAGGTGACTGTCCCCTTAGTTTTTTCAGTATAATCAAGTGGTTACGGGATGTTCGGCGCGGCTTGCGCGGATCGCGCGGATTTTGCCCCCAGAATGCCGCCTGTCGCCGTTTCCCGACCCTCTTTTGAGGGCTGGTCGAAGAAGTAACTGTAAGCACCTGATTTTATTCGCGCGATTCCTGCCACAATTCGCCCTTTTTGGGCCACGAAAACGCCCCTAAGTCACTGTAGAACAACAGTTAATTGTAAGGCTCTGTTGACGGTCACAAGGACCGCCACCTATAGTGTTGAAAAGTGGATAAAAGTGGGAGGAAAGGGACAGCCAGCCCGTATTTCGCGCCTTAGAAAGCGAAATCGGCAGCCATCCAAGAAGTCGTGTTTCGAGGGGCCACCAAAGTCACATTGGACGCCAAGGGGCGTATGGCAATACCGACCCGGTATCGGGAGCGGCTTGCTACCCGTTGTGATGGCCAGATCATCGTCACCGTCGATAAGGATCACTGTCTCCTGGTTTACCCCATGCCTGACTGGGAAGAACTCGAGCGCAAGCTCGTACGCCTTCCCAGCATGAACAAAGCTGCCCGTCGCATTGTGCGGATTATGGTCGGTTATGCGACCGAGGTCGACATGGATGGCAGCGGACGAATTCTTGTCTCAAAAGAGTTGCGGGAATTTGCCAGTCTCGACAAGCAGGCAATGCTCATCGGGCAGGGCAACAAATTTGAATTGTGGGACGAAGCGACCTGGAACGAAAAACGCGATGCGTGGCTCAACGAGGAAGATGACGGCGAGCTGCCGCCAGACCTCGAGTCGATTGCGTTCTAGGACGTTGTTTCACTGATGGGCAGCAACGCGCATGTGCCGGTGCTGCTGGGGCCGGTCCTCGAAGGGCTGAAAATAAAACCAGACGGCTGTTACGTCGACGGAACGTTCGGACGCGGGGGGCACAGCAGGGAAATTCTGAAGCAACTGGGTAGCGAAGGCAGGCTGATTGCCATTGATCGTGACCCACAGGCTATTGCTTCCGCTCCGAGTTTCCTTACTGACGATCCTCGATTTGAACTGGTTAGGGGCGAGATTGCGCAACTTGAGAGAATCATTAGTGAAAGAGACCTCGTCGGAAGAGTCGACGGCCTTCTTTTCGATCTCGGCGTCTCCTCACCACAACTGGATGAAGCCGACCGAGGCTTCAGTTTCATGCGCGATGGCCCACTCGATATGCGAATGGACCCGGATTCAGGCGCGTCGGCCAGCGAATGGCTTGCGGCTGTGGACGAACGAGAGTTGAAGCACGTACTTCGAAAATTTGGTGAGGAAAACAACGCGGCTCGCATCGCACGCGCGATTGTCGGCGCGCGCAAGGAAGCGCCGATCTCACGCACGGCACAACTCGCCCGCATAGTTGAAGACGCATCGCCAAAACGCGGTCAGAAGATTCATCCGGCCACCAAAACGTTTCAGGCAATCCGCATCGCGGTCAATGCCGAGCTCGAACAGCTGGAAGCCGCGCTGACGCAGTCCGTCAAGGTCATGAGAAAGGGCGCTCGTCTTTGCGTTATCAGTTTCCACTCGCTCGAAGATCGTATTGCAAAACGCTTCATGCGCAACGCATCGCGTGAGACGGAACAGTATCGCGGCATGCCGGACGTACCCGAAGAATTTCAGCCAAAGCTGCGAATTGTCGGCAAGGCGATTCGTGCGAATGAGGCCGAGATCGAAGTGAACCGACGTGCGCGCAGTGCGCACCTGCGCGTCGCGGAGCGAACCTGATGCAGGCGAAACAACAACCGTTCCTGCTCGTCTTCGTCTTTGCGGTCGTGTGTGTGTTGAGCGCAATCGCACTTGTCTACACGAAGCACGAGTCGCGCAAATTGTTCGTCGAACTCGAGGGACTCACGCTCGAACGCGACAACCTGAATATCGAATGGGGCCAGCTGCAGATCGAACAGAGCACCTGGGCTCAACATGCACGAATTGAGCAGGTCGCCGTTGATGACTTGTCGCTCGTGCGTCCTGCAGCAACGGAAATATTTGTAATTGAACGTCCATGACACGCGGCGCAGAGACAAAACAACAAACTGCCCGGCGATTCACAGGCAGGGTGACGCTGGTAACGGTGTTCTTTGGACTCGTTGCCGCGTCCCTGGTTGTGCGTGCCGTTCATTTGCAGGTGCTCGACAAGGATTTCCTCAACCAGCAGGCTGACACCCGTCACCTGCGTACCGAGAAGATCTCCGCGCACCGCGGCACGATCACCGACCGTAACGGCGAGCCGCTCGCAATCAGCACGCCCGTCGATTCGATCTGGGCAAACCCGGAGCAATTTGCGCCAGCGGTAGATAGCGTTCCGCAACTCGCTCGCGCACTCGGCGTCGATTCGCAAATGCTGATGCGTCGTATCACGCGCAGCATGGATAAGGAATTTCTGTACCTCAAGCGTCACCTCAGCCCTGAGCAGGCCAAAGAGGTTTTGGCGCTAAAGTTGCCTGGTATAAACGTCCAGCGTGAGTACCGGCGCTACTACCCGGCGTCCGAAGTGACCGGGCATCTTGTCGGCTTTACCAATATCGACGATGAAGGTCAGGAAGGCCTTGAGCTCGCCTTCAACCACTGGCTTGCAGGCGAGTCCGGCGCCAAGCGTGTGCTCAAGGATCGCCTGGGCCGCTCGATTGAAAACGTCGCGAGTATTCGACCGCCGCATCAGGGCAAGGATCTCACGACCAGTATCGATCTGCGCCTGCAGTACCTTGCGTATCGCACGCTGAAATCAGCCATCAAGACATACAATGCGCGCTCCGGTTCGATCGTCATTCTCGACGTAAAGACCGGCGAAGTCCTGGCGATGGTTAACCAGCCGACGTACAACCCGAATGATCGTTCGCAGTTTTCGGCCGATCGTTACCGCAATCGGGCGATTACAGATATCTTCGAGCCGGGTTCGAGTCTCAAGCCGCTGGTCGTCGCGGCGGCTCTGGAAAGTGGTCAGTACCGTCCGTCCAGCATTGTTGATACGGCGCCTGGTTACGTGATCGTCGGCCCCAAGAAAATTGAGGATACCCGCAACCTCGGACGCGTCAGCCTGACAACCATACTCGCGCGTTCGTCCAACGTCGGCATCACCAAACTCGCCATGACGCTTGAGCCGGACCAGCTCTGGGACACGATGACGCATTTCGGTCTTGGCGAGCTGACGACCAGCGGTTTCCCTGGCGAATCTGCTGGCATGCTGACGCATTACAGCAACTGGCGCCCGATTAGCCAGGCGACGCTGGCCTACGGCTACGGCATTTCGGTCACACCGCTGCAGCTGGCACATGCTTATGCGGCGATTGGCGATGGCGGCTACATGCGACCAATCTCACTGGTTGCGCTTGAACAGCCGAACGACGGCGTGCGCGTGGTCGGTGCAGACACCGCAACTTCGGTGCGCCGGATGCTCGAAGAGGTCGTTCGACCGGGCGGCACCGGCACGAAAGCTGCAGTGGATGGATACCGCATCGCTGGTAAAACCGGCACGGCCTGGAAATTTGCCACCGGCGGATACTCACAGGACAAGTACATTTCGATTTTCGCGGGCCTTGCGCCCGCGAGTGACCCACGTCTCGCGACGGTCGTTGTGATCGACGAACCGAGCGGTGAGTTCTACTACGGTAGTGACGTTGCTGCTCCGGTGTTCGCCGACGTCATGTCGGAATCGCTGCGACTGCTGGCCGTTCCACCCGATGCCATGCCCGCTCGCGATCCCGGCAATGTCATGCAAGCGATGGCAACGCCGTCGGAGAAGAAATGAGCATGCCGGCGGAACACCTGATCTCAGCGCCGATACTTGCCGACTTGCTGCAAGGGATTGCCGAGGCGCCTGCGATCCCGGTTCACGGTATTGCCAGCGACAGCCGCCTGTTGCAACGCGGGGACCTGTTCCTTGCAGTACAGGGCATGGGGTCGCACGGCCTTGACTACCTGGCGCAGGCACATGCGGCAGGCGTGTCGGCCGTGGCCTGGGATGCATCGACCGGCACGGAGCCACAGGACATCGGCGTGCCGATGATCCCGGTCACGGGTCTTGCAGAGCAGCTTGGTGAGATCGCAAATCGCTTTTATGGCCGTCCGTCCGAACAGCTGGACGTTATCGGGGTCACCGGCACGAATGGTAAGACAACGGTCGCCTGGATGATTGCCCAGGCGCTCGGGCTTCTGGATGAGCGATGCGCATACCTCGGCACCCTGGGTTATGGCGTCGACGAAGTGCAGGGCGCGGAGGGTATGACAACGCCAGCCGCTGTTGAGCTGCACGGCAGGCTAGCCGAATTTGTCGGCATGGGCGCGGCCCACGCAGCCGTCGAGGTGTCGTCACACGCGTTGTCGCAAGGCCGTGTCGATGGTGTTCGTTTCGCGACCGCGTTGTTCACCAATCTCACACGTGACCACCTCGACTATCACGCCAACATGCGGGAGTACTTTGACAGCAAGGCCCGCCTGTTTCTTGATTGCCAGCCTGCCGCACGCATCATCGATATCGACTCAGAATACGGTACACAGCTTGCCTCAATGTGTGGCCAGAACGTCGTGATCGTGTCGACGCAACTCGATCGGGTCGCCAATGGCCGGCCCTATGTGTTCGTCCATGCTGTCGTTGCCACCGAGCAGGGCTCGCAAATTTCATTCAACAGCTCGTGGGGCAGATGGCCGCTTTTCGCTGCCGCTGCCCGGCGATTTCAATGTTGCCAATGCCATGCTCGTGCTGGCATTGCTACTTAACAAAGGCGTAGCGCTCGATGCTGCCTGTGATGTCATGTCGCAGGTCAGCGCACCGCCCGGAAGAATGCAGCGCGTGGCCACGGATGGCCCCGCTGTTTATATCGACTACGCACATACGCCCACAGCACTTGAAGGCGCATTGCGTGCGTTGCGTGCGCACTGCCGCGGCAAACTCTGGTGCGTGTTCGGGTGTGGCGGAGACCGTGATACCGGCAAGCGGCCGCAGATGGGAGCGGCGGCCGAGAGGCACGGCGACCAGGTCGTTGTCACGACCGACAATCCGCGTTCTGAAGATGCCGCAGCGATAATTGATGACATCGTCGCCGGTCTGTCGCAGCAGGACAAACTGACGATCATTGAAGATCGCGCGGCAGCAATCGCCTGGGCCATCAAGAACGCCGCAGACAATGATGTCGTTCTGGTGGCCGGCAAAGGCCACGAGGACTATCAGGATATAGCTGGCCAACGTACGCGCTTCTCTGACTATGCGCTTGCCGAGTCCGCGCTCGCAGCCAGGGAGAGCGCCGCATGATCGCAACTCTTCAACAGGCTGCGGAGTGTATGCAAGGTGTGTTGCAGGGTGCCGACCGTGAGTTTGGCGGCGTGAGTACCGACACGCGCACGATTCGCAAAGGCGAGCTGTTTTTTGCGCTGCAGGGACCGAATTTTGACGGTAGCGATTACGTCCGCGCCGCGCGGGAAGCGGGCGCCGCCGCGGCCGTGATTGGCAAGCGTGTCAACGAGGACATCAGCCAGATCACAGTCGACGACGCGAAGGCGGCGCTCGGTCGCTTCGGCGCAGCGTGGCGCAACGAGCATGACGTGACGGTTATCGGCGTTACCGGCAGCAACGGCAAGACCACACTAAAAGAACTGATCGCGGCGTGCCTGTCACGCAAGGCACCAACCCTCGCGACACACGGCAACCTGAACAATGATATCGGCATGCCGTTGATGCTGGCCCGAATTGATGCGTCACATCGGTACGCCGTGCTGGAAATGGGTGCGAATCATGCCGGCGAAATCGCTTACCTCACAGCACTCGCGACACCGGATGTCGTTGTAATCACCAACGCCGGCGCAGCGCATCTTGAAGGCTTCGGCTCGATCAAAGGGGTGTCGCGCGCAAAAGGTGAAATCCTGGAGGGCGAAAAGCGCCCACAGGCAGCCGTGCTCAATGCGGACGACCGCTACTTCGACTACTGGGCTGAGCGGGTGAGCGATACGCGTTGCATCAGCTTTGGATTCACAGAAACCGCTGACGTACGCGCAGACAACATCGAGCCGGCGCCAAGCAACACGACGTTCACATTGCATTTGGGTGACAAAAGTACAGTTGTCGTATTACCGCTCGTCGGTATTCACAACGTGCGTAATGCATGTGCCGCTGCCGCAGTTGCGCACGCCCTCGACATCGGAATTGACGACATTCGGGCCGCGCTCGAAGGCGTTAACCCGGTCGGCGGACGCCTGCAGCCATTACGTGGCATCAACGAGGCAACACTGTTCGACGACAGCTACAACGCGAACCCGCTGTCGGTGAACGCCGCCTCTGAATTCCTGGCCTCTCTTCCAGGTGAGAGCTGGCTGGTACTGGGCGATATGAAAGAACTCGGGGACGATGCAGCGGAGCTGCATCGCGAGGTTGGAGAAGCCGCGCGGGCAAGCGGTGTAGATCGCTTGTTCGCGTACGGCGACCTTGCCGCAAGCGCTGCTGAAGGATTTGGCGAGCACGCCAGCTGGTACGCGTCGCTTGATGCGCTTGTCGATGAATTGTGTGAAGGCATGAGCAGCGACGTGACCGTTTTGGTCAAGGGATCCCGCTCCATGCGTATGGAACGCGTTGTCGATGCGCTGCGTGAGCCCGACGTCGTGAGAAAGGAGGCCTGATCGTGCTGCTGTATCTCACACAATACCTCGCCCAGTTCGAATCCGGTTTTAACGTATTCAATTACCTGACGATGCGCGCCATTATGGGAGCGCTCACTGCGCTGCTGCTCTCGTTCATTATCGGTCCGCGCATGATCAAGCGTCTGCAGGTGAACCAGCTCGGGCAGCCTGTTCGCGAAGATGGCCCGGAGACGCATCTGTTGAAGGCGGGTACGCCGACGATGGGCGGTACCCTGATCCTGGCTGCGATCTCGATCAGTACCGTTCTGTGGGCGAACCTCGAAAACCTATATGTCTGGATCGTCCTGTTTGTCACCCTGTCTTTTGGTGTCATCGGCTATGTTGACGATTACAAGAAACTGATTCTGCAGGACCCCGCCGGTATCTCGGCGAAACAAAAGCTCTTCTGGCAGTCTGCTGCGGCTCTTATTGCTGCGGTTGCCCTGTACGTTACGGCGACCGACGACGTGCAAACGTCGTTGTTGATTCCGTACTTTAAGGATCTGGCTATTCCCCTTGGCATGTTCCAGGTCGTCGTGACGTACTTTTTTATTGTCGGCTTCAGTAATGCGGTCAACCTTACTGATGGCCTCGACGGTCTGGCTATCATGCCGACCGTCCTCGTCGGCGGCGCGCTGGGTATCTTTGCCTACGTTACGGGTAACGTGAATTTCGCCAGCTACCTCGATATACCGTACGTGCCGGGCACGGGCGAAATCCTCGTCTTCTGCACAGCGATGGCTGGTGCGGGCCTCGGTTTCCTGTGGTTCAACACTTATCCGGCACAGGTATTCATGGGCGATATTGGCGCGTTGTCGCTCGGGGCTGCGCTGGGTGCGGTTGCTGTCGTTGTACGGCAGGAAATTGTCCTCGCGATCATGGGTGGCGTGTTTGTCGTCGAGACACTCTCGGTCATTATCCAGGTCGCTTCATTCAAACTTACCGGCAAGCGCGTGTTCCGCATGGCACCGCTGCACCATCATTTTGAATTGAAAGGCTGGGCGGAGCCCAAGGTCATCGTTCGATTCTGGATAATCACGGTCATCCTCGTGTTGATCGGTCTGGCGAGTTTGAAGATTCGATGAGCGACACGAAGCGCAATGCAGACAAGGATCTGGTCGTGGGCCTCGGCGCCACCGGCCTGTCGATCGCGCGCTACCTGAAGCGCTGCGACGCTAATGCCATCTTCTACGACAGCCGTAAAGAGCCGCCTGGTCTCGAAGAGCTGGAGGAAGTCTGGCCGGATGCTGACGTACGGCTCGGTAAGGACACCGTCCCGAAAAACATCAGGCGCGTCATCGCCTCGCCCGGCGTTCCCGACAGTAATCCGCTGCTCAAGAAGGCACGCAAGAAGAATCTCGAGATCGTATCGGACATCGAACTGTTTGCGCGTGATGCGGTGAAGCCCTTCGTCGCCGTAACAGGATCGAACGGCAAGAGCACCGTAACGACCCTGCTTTATTACATGTGCCGGGCTGACGGTCGCAATGTCCTTGCGGGAGGCAACCTGGGTGAACCGGCGCTCGATCTGCTCGCGCAGGACGCGCCGGACGTGTACGTGCTCGAGCTATCGAGCTTCCAGTTGCAGCGGACGCAGAAGCTGTCTGCCGAAGTCGCATTGCTCCTGAACATTTCACCCGATCATCTCGACTGGCACACGGATGAGGATGAATACCGCGCTGCCAAGTACCGCATATTCAAGGACGTCGATGCGGCCGTCATCAATCGCGCCGATGAAGAGGCTGCGAGGAAGGCAGCGCATTGTGGCCGCGTAGTGAGTTTCGGGCTCGATGCCCCGGCCGAAGACCAGTACGGCATTCGAGAAGAAGATGGCGAGAGGTACCTGGCCTGCGGCGAGACGCTCTTGCTGTCGGTCCGCGACCTGGCGCTTTACGGCATTCACAACCAGCTAAATGCAATGGCGGCACTGGCAGCTGGCGATCTCCTCGGTCTCGGCATGAGCGCCATGCTGCAGGTGCTGGTCGAATTTCCAGGGCTGCCGCACCGCATGCAGTTTGTTGCGCGCATCGCGTGCGGTCGACTACATCAACGATTCCAAGGCCACCAATGTTGCGGCGGCTGTGGCCTCCATCAGGTCCGTTGACAACATGCTGGTGCTCGTCGCCGGTGGGCTGGGCAAGGGCGGAAATTTCAGCGAACTGGCCGAGGCCATCGAAGGCAAGCTGCGGGGCGCCGTACTCATTGGCGAAGACGCAGAAAAAATTGCGCACGCACTCGACACGGTCATGCCAGTGCATTTCGCCGAGAACATGGAGTCGGCCGTGCATATGGCAGCATCCTGCGCCGAATCGGATGACACGGTACTGCTGGCGCCGGCATGCGCGAGCTTCGACCAGTATGACAACTACATGGCGCGCGGCGACGCGTTTGTCGATGCGGTAGAGGCGCTGAAACGATGAGCCGTTCGATGATCATGCCATTCCCGGCCCGCCTGAAGACCGAACTCAAGATCGATCCGGTGCTGTTGGCTATCACAGGCGCACTGCTGCTTGGCGGTTTTGTGATCCTGACCTCTGCCTCGATTTCGATCTCCGACAACGCCGCGGGAAATCCTTTCTTCTATATCCAGCGACAGTTGTTCGCTGCGACTATTGGCGCTATTGCGGGCGCGATCTGCCTGTTCATTCCGATGCGGGTCTGGCAGAAACTCGGGCCCTTGATGTTGTTCACGGGTCTCGCGTTGCTCATTGTCGTGCTCATTCCCGGCATTGGCTACGAAGTTAACGGCAGCACACGCTGGGTGCGCGTCGGCTTCATGAACCTGCAGGTGTCGGAACCGGCGCGACTGTGTTTCCTGATGTACCTGGCGGGTTATCTCGTGCGACGTAACAAGGCCGTGCGCGAAGAGTTCGTCGGCTTCCTGCGACCGATGCTTGTCCTGACGCTGGCGTGTGTCCTCCTGCTCAAGGAGCCGGACTTCGGAGCCGCCATCGTATTGCTCACGACCGCGCTGACCATGTTGTTCGTGTCCGGTGCACGCATTCGCGATTTCATCGTCTTCTTCACGGCAGCGGTACTCGCAGTCGTCGCGCTCACGATCACGGCTCCGTACCGCATGAAACGCCTGACCGGGTTCCTCGATCCGTGGGCTGACCCCTTCGACTCCGGCTTCCAGTTGACGCAGTCGTTAATCGCCATCGGTCGCGGCGAATGGTTCGGCGTCGGGCTTGGCGAAAGCGTGCAAAAACTCTTCTACCTGCCCGAGGCACACACTGACTTTGTCTTCGCGGTTTTCGCCGAAGAGTTCGGCCTCCTCGGTTCACTGGTGCTGATCGGTCTCTTCGTGGCGCTGCTGTGGCGCGTGTTCAAACTGGGTATCCGGGCACACAATGCCGAGCGTTTTTTCGAGGCCTACCTCGCCATTGGTCTTGGCACGTGGCTGGGTCTGCAGGCCTTCATCAACGTCGGCGTGAACATGGGTATGTTGCCGACCAAGGGTCTGACCCTGCCGCTGATCAGTTACGGACGCAGCAGCCTGATTATCACGATGATCTGCATTGGCCTGTTACTGCGCATTCACCACGAGCTCGCTGTCGATGCGAAGCCAGTCAACCGCAAGCGAGGTCGCCGTAAGAAATGAGCACGCGACCAAATACTGGACCAATACTCATCATGGCTGGTGGCACCGGTGGACACGTATACCCGGCGCTCGCTGTCGCGCGCGCATTGCAGGCAGAGGCGCGTGATGTTGTCTGGCTCGGCACGCATCGCGGCCTGGAGTCGCGCATCGTTCCCGCGGCCGGCATCGACATCGAGTGGATCAGCATCAAGGGTCTGCGACGCAAAGGCGCGCTCGCCATTCTCATTGCTCCCGTACAAATAGGCTGGGCGCTCTTGCAGTCGCTCGCCGTCATTATTCGTCGCCGTCCCGCAGCGGTGCTCGGCATGGGTGGATTCGTCAGCGGACCCGGTGGTGTTGCCGCCTGGCTGACGCGACGTCCCCTTGTCATTCACGAGCAAAATGCTGCTGCGGGCATGACCAACCGTCTTCTGGCGCGTCTTGCCCGGGTTGTGCTGCAAGCCTTCCCGGGCAGTTTTAATTCTGGTGTCTTTGCTGAAACCGTCGGCAACCCGGTGCGCGAGGATATCGCGGCCGTTGCTCCGCCCCACGAGCGCTACGCTGATCGCAAGGGTGCGCTGCGTATTCTGGTGCTCGGTGGCAGCCAGGGCGCACTCGCGTTGAACCGAACCGTACCTGCCGCGCTGGCCTTACTGGAGGCCGATGTACGGCCTGTCGTTCGCCATCAGTGCGGCGAGCGCACGCTGGACATTGCGAAGCAGGCGTATGACGAGCATGAGGTCGATGTCGAGTTGCTGCCGTTCATCGAGGATATGGCTGAGGCCTATGCCTGGGCGGATCTCGTCATCTGCCGCGCTGGCGCCCTGACCATTGCCGAGCTCTGTGCTGTAGGCGTACCCGCACTGTTCGTACCTTACCCGGGCGCTGTCGACGATCACCAGACGGCGAATGCACGGCCAATGGCCGATGCCGGTGCAGGGCTAATCATTCCCGAGCCCGAACTCACGCCGGAATACCTGGCCAAGTTGCTGCGCGAGTGGCTGCAGTCGCGTGCCGAGTTGCAGCAACGGGCTGCAAAAGCGCGAGCGCTTTCCGTTCCGGACTCACTGAACCGCATCACGCAAATCTGCCTTGAGCAGGCCGGAGCAGTTGCATGATCAAGAAGATGCGTCGTATCCACAGTGTGCATTTCGTCGGTATCGGCGGCTCCGGCATGTCCGGCATTGCCGAAGTGATGCTGAGCCTCGGTTACGCCGTGCAGGGCTCCGATCTCAAGCGGAACAAGCAAACACAGCGTCTTGAGTCGCAGGGCGCTACCGTATTCATCGGCCACGCTGCCAACAACATTCGCGATGCTGACGCCGTAGTCGTTTCCAGCGCGGTCGATGAAACCAACCCCGAAGTGGCGGCGGCAAGAGAGGCGCTCATGCCTGTCGTGAGCCGTGCCGAAATGCTCGCCGAGCTAATGCGCTTCCGATACTCGATTGCGGTCGCCGGTACGCATGGCAAAACGACGACCACGAGTCTCGTCGCTACCGTTCTCGCAGAGGGCGGGCTGGACCCGACCTTCGTGATCGGCGGTCGCCTGAAGAGTGCCGACGCCAACGCACGCCTGGGTGAGGGCGAGTACCTCGTCGCCGAAGCCGATGAGAGCGACGCATCGTTTGTGCACCTGAAACCGATGGTAGCGGTTGTAACCAACATCGATGCCGATCACATGTCGACCTACGACGGTGATATCGAAAAGCTCAAGGCGGGCTTCATTGAATTCCTGCATAACCTGCCGTTCTACGGACTGGCCATTGTTTGCACCGACGATCCGGGCGTGAACGACGTCCTTGGCGATATCGGTCGCTCGGTGACGACCTACGGTACCAACGAAGAAGCTGACATCCGGGCCGTGAATATTGAGTTCAGCGAGAACACTACCGAGTTCGACGTACTGCGGAGTGGGGACACCGGGGACACCTTTAAGGTGTCCCCTACATCCCCGGCGAAACGTTCCACCAAGGTGGAACAAAACTACGGGGACACGTCAAACGTGTCCCCAGTAATGCACGTAACTCTACGCCTTCCTGGGTCGCACAACGTGCGCAATGCCCTGGCTGCGATCGCCGTGGCTGATGAACTGCAGATTGGCGATGCAGCAGTGATGGCGGCCCTCGAAAAATTTGAAGGTATCGACCGTCGCTTCCAAAGCCTCGGCGAAGTTCAGACCAGCTACCGGCAAGATCCTGCTGGTCGATGACTATGGACATCACCCGACCGAGGTCGCAGCGACCCTTGCAGCGGCGAAGTCCGGTTACCCGGAGCGTCGCGTGGTACTCGTGTTCCAGCCGCATCGCTACACGCGTACGCGGGACCTGATGGATGACTTTGCATCCGTCCTGTCAGAAGCAGATGCGCTCGTCTTGCTGGATGTCTACGCGGCGGGCGAAGAGCCTATTCCTGGCGCTGACGGGCGTTCCATGGCACGCGCTGTACGCACGCGCGGTGCCGTTGAACCGGTATTCGTAGAAAACCTCGACGACCTCGCTGGTGTACTTGAAGATGTACTGAACGACGGCGACCTCGTATTGACCATGGGCGCCGGCGACATCGGTGCTTACGCGCATTCATTGCCTGAACTGCTGGCCAAAGGGCCGTCACTGAAGGTGCATTCATGATGGCGCTGGCAAAAGATCTCAGCGTGCGCGGCGAGCTTCGATACAACGAGCCGATGAGCCGCCACACGTCGTGGCGCGTTGGAGGCCCGGCCGAAGTGTTCTTCATTCCCGAGAGCATTGAAGATCTGTCATCGTTCCTCGCTGACCTGGATGACGATACACCCGTCTTCTGGCATGGCGTCGGCAGCAACCTGTTGGTACGCGATGGCGGACTGCGGGGTGTGGTGGTTTCAGCCACTAAGATGCTGCGGCAGCTGGAGCGTATCGATCACTACCTGGTGCGTGCCGGCGCGGGCTTGCCGTGCACACAACTGGCACGCCAGTGCATTCGTTGGGGGTTCGGGCCTTCAGAGTTTTTCGCGGGAATCCCGGGAACCGTCGGTGGCGCCCTGGCTATGAATGCCGGTGCACACGGCAGTGAAACGTGGGAACGCGTTGAGTCGGTGCGCACGATTGATCGCAATGGCGAGATTCACGAGCACTCTCCGGCCGAGTATACGGTTGGCTATCGCAGCGTGACGGGCCCGGCCAATGAGTGGTTCATCGAAGGGACCTTCCGCTTCGACCCCGATGTCGTGCCCAGTATGGAATCGATGAAGGCCATGCTCGACCGCCGCAAGGCAACACAGCCGCTCGGGCTGCCGAGCTGTGGCTCGGTGTTCCGCAACCCCCCAGGCGATTTCTCCGCACGCTTGATCGAAGCTTCGGGACTAAAGGGCCATCGTATTGGCGGCGCCGAGGTTTCAACCAAGCACGCCAACTTCATCATCAATCGGGACGAAGCGTCAGCCACGGATATTGAGGAACTGATTGAGCACGTGCGGCAAATGGTTCTCGACGAGCAGGGCGTCGCGCTCAAACATGAAGTGCGCATCGTCGGCGAGGTGGCGGCATGAACGTCTCCAACGCTGCAGATTTCGGTCGGGTTGCCGTGATGCTCGGCGGACATTCGAGCGAACGTGAGGTGTCTCTCGACACCGGTGCTGCGGTGCTCAGCGCATTGCAGTCGAAAGGCGTCGACGCACACGCTTGGGACCCGGCAGAAAAAACGATGACCGAGTTCGCCGAGGCCGGATTCGACCGTGTGTGGATTGCATTGCATGGGCCGGGCGGCGAGGACGGTGCATTACAGGGACTGCTGCAATGGCTTGGCGTTCCTTACACCGGCAGCGGCGTCATGGCTTCTGCGCTGGCGATGGACAAGGTGCGGAGCAAGCATCTCTTTCGCGCAGTTGGTATTCCGACGCCGGACTATGCCGTTGTCAAGACACTGGACGAAGCATCCGTCGCGGCTGAACAGGTGGGTTTCCCGCTGATTATCAAGCCTTCCGGGCAGGGCTCGAGCGTGGGCATGTCCAAAGTGTTCGACCGCAGCGAGCTTAACGATGCGGTCGAGCTTGCGCTGCAATACGGAGATACCGTCTTGCTTGAGACCTGCATCAACGGCGACGAATTCACGGTAGCTGTTCTGCAGGGTAAAGCCCTGCCGAGCATCCGCATTGTCACACCACGCGTGTTTTACGACTACCGGGCGAAATACGAATCCGACCGGACCGAGTACATCTGTCCTGGTACCGCAAGCGACGAAGAGGAAGCGGTCTATGCCGAACTCGCCGTCGCCGCTTTCAATGAGCTGGGATGTTCGGGCTGGGGGCGCGTCGATTTTATGACCGGTGCCGACAAGCAGCCGCTTGTGCTCGAGGTCAACACGGTGCCCGGCATGACGAGTCACAGCCTGGTGCCGATGGCGGCCAACGCAGGATGGCATTGA
Organism: uncultured Gammaproteobacteria bacterium; assembly: GCA_963722775.1. Classification (GTDB taxonomy): domain Bacteria; phylum Pseudomonadota; class Gammaproteobacteria; order Steroidobacterales; family Woeseiaceae; genus UBA1847. The sequence continues at coordinate 413,563 of CAVROF010000012.1, read as the reverse complement.
TTTCGAAACGCTTTGCTGGCGCATTCTCGAGACGAGTTTCGACGGGGAGGCTGATCATGGCGCGTAAGCAGGCCAAACGTCGGAAACAGAAGGAGGCCAGAACCTTCAAGATGCCGAAGATTCGCGTCGGCCGCATTGTGGCGCCGTTCGTGGCCGCCGGCATCATCATTGCGACCTACCAGCTGACCATGGTCATGCTCGACCGCACAATCTCGTCGATCGAGATCAGCGGCCCGTTCCAGCGCGTGACGGCGCTGCAGATTGAAGAGGCGATCAGCGACGAGATCGATGCCGGCTTTATCGGTGCCGATCTCGACTACATCCAGAAACGCATCGTTGCGCTGCAGTGGATCGACCAGGCGCGTGTTGCGCGCCGCTGGCCCAGCCGCATTTCAATTACGGTGACCGAACAGGTGCCTGCCGCGATCTGGGGCGAGCGCGGCCTTTTGAATACGCGTGGTGAGCTGTTCGTCAGCGAAGCTCACCATATTCCTGCGGAGCTCCCACGACTGAGCGGGCCGGATGAGAGTTCGGCCGAAGTTGCGAAGCGCTATCTCGAAGTTCGTGAGCAGCTCATTCCGGTCGGCCTCGACCTGCGCCGCGTACATGTCGATGCACGTGGTTCCTGGGAAATGACCCTGTCAAACGGTATCGAAGTACGGCTGGGTCGACGGGACGTATCTGAACGTACCGAGCTGTTTCTGGACGTGGTCGCCAACATCATTACGGGCCGTGCGGCGGATATCGACTATGTCGACATGCGTTATGGCAACGGTTTCACGATTGGCTGGAACGGTGGCGAGAAGACACCGGTCGCCGATCCGAAGCAGGAAGGGCGCAAATTGCTCGCTTCCAGAGGAACGCAGTGAATGTCAAAACGGCCTGACAAAAAGATGATTGTCGGACTCGATATCGGCACGTCGAAAGTCGTGGCGATCGTCGGCGAGATGAACGAGGAAGGCAACATTGAAGTTGTCGGAATCGGCTCGCAACCGTCCCGCGGTCTCAAGAAAGGCGTCGTCGTCAACATTGAGTCGACTGTGCACTCAATACAGCGTGCCGTGGAAGAAGCGGAGCTCATGGCTGGCTGCGATATACATTCGGTATATACCGGTATCGCCGGCAGCCATGTGCGCAGCCTGAACTCACACGGCATCGTCGCGATTCGTGACACCGAGGTCAGCTCGTCTGACGTCGACCGAGTCATCGACGCGGCACGCGCTGTTGCCATTCCCGCCGACCAGAAGATTCTGCACATCCTGCCGCAGGAATTCCTGATTGATAGCCAGGAGGGAATCCGCGAACCGATCGGTATGTCCGGCGTCCGCCTGGAAGCGAAAGTCCACATGGTGACGGGCGCTGAGAGCGCCGCGCAGAACATCGTCAAGTGCGTGCAGCGTTGCGGTCTCGAGGTAGACGACATTGTGCTCGAGCAACTGGCGTCGAGTTATGCCGTGCTAACCGATGACGAGAAGGAGCTCGGATCCTGCATCGTCGATATCGGTGGCGGTACAACCGACATCGCCGTATTCCTTGGCGGTGCGATCCAGCACACCGCAGTGATTCCGATCGCCGGCGACCAGGTGACGAACGACATCGCTGTATCGATGCGTACGCCGACCCAATACGCCGAAGAGATCAAGATCAAGTACGCCTGCGCGCTGTCGCAGCTGGCCAACCCCGACGAGACGATCGAAGTGCCGAGTGTCGGCGACCGCCCGCCACGCCGACTTGCGCGCCAGACGCTCGCTGAGATCGTCGAACCTCGTTACGAAGAACTCTTCGGCCTGGTGCGCGACGAATTGCGCCGCAGCGGGTTCGAGGAACTGATCGCCGCCGGCGTCGTTATCACAGGCGGCAGCGCGAAGATGGAAGGCGCCGTCGAGCTGGCCGAAGAAGTATTCCACATGCCGGTTCGGCTCGGGTCGCCGCAGTACGTTGACGGCCTGATGGATGTCATTCGCAACCCGATTTACGCCACGGGCGTCGGGCTGCTGTTGTACGGGTACGAAAATCTTTCCCGGCGAGACCGCCGTAGCACGCCAATCGGCGGCAACCTGGGAGATGTCTGGGATCGCATGAAGTCGTGGTTCCAGGGCCATTTTTAGAATTTGTTTGTTGTTGTTAATCGAGGGGCTATCAGTGAGTGCCCCACAGGGAAAGCTAAGAAGCGGAGGAAGACTCAATGTTTGAATTAATGGATGCACACAGCCAGAGCGCTGTGATCAAGGTCATCGGTGTCGGTGGCGGCGGCGGTAATGCCGTCGCGCACATGGTCGACGCCGGTATCGAGGGTGTCGATTTCATCTGTGCCAACACGGATTCGCAGGCACTGAAAGGGTCGCGCGTCCGGACCTCGTTGCAGATCGGCTGCAATATTACGAAGGGCCTCGGCGCTGGTGCCGATCCGGATATCGGCCGCCAGGCCGCGATGGAAGATCGTGATCGCATTCTCGAAGTCATCGAGGGCGCGGACATGCTGTTTATCACGGCCGGCATGGGCGGTGGCACCGGAACAGGTGCTGCGCCGATCGTCGCACAGGTTGCGAAGGAGCTCGGCATCCTGACGGTTGCCGTTGTGACGAAGCCGTTCCTGATGGAAGGTGGCAAGCGGATGCAGATCGCGGATCACGGTATTGCTGAACTTGGCAAATACGTCGACTCGCTGATAACAATTCCGAACGAAAAACTGCTTACCGTTCTCGGTGGCGAAACCACGCTGCTCGACGCATTCCGGGCGGCTAACCAGGTACTGCAGGGCGCCGTACAGGGTATCGCCGAACTCATCACACGCCCGGGTCTGATCAACGTCGACTTTGCCGACGTCCGCACCGTAATGTCGGAAATGGGCATGGCGATGATGGGTACAGGCGTATCGCAGGGCGAAGATCGCGCGCGCGAAGCCGCGGAAGCTGCGGTTTCAAGTCCTTTGCTCGAGGACATCAACCTTGCTGGTGCCAACGGCATTCTGGTCAACGTCACAGCAGGCATGGATCTGTCGATTGGCGAATTCCAGGAAGTTGGCAACACGGTTAAGGAATTTGCCTCGGATGACGCCACGGTTGTCGTCGGCACCGTTATCGATCCGGACATGACGGATCGGATCCGGGTCACGGTCGTCGCCACGGGACTTGGCAAGCACGCCACGAATGCCGAATCGCCAATGCGCATCGTGCGTCGCACCCAGGCTCAGGCTCAAGCTCATGCCGAGCCGAACTACCACACCCTGGACAAGCCCACCGTGCAGCGGAAACGCGCTGTCGGTGACGGCCTGGGAGACGGTGGTCTACAAGAGGAGCTGCTGGACATCCCGGCGTTCCTGCGACGCCAGGCTGACTGATCCGCAGGAGGGCTATGACCCCCGGTGCTACTCACTCACCGGCGGGTACCTCCTCCGCTTTGCCGGCCCGGGATTTCCCGGGCCGGTTCCTTCGATCCTCCAGACACTGACATCTCATGAGCTTCTGATGCCTGTGTGCTAAGAGTCTAATTCTTGTAGAGTTTTTGCCCATTATGGTAATCTTGCGCGCGACATGCTGAGACAACGCACTCTCAAAACCACCATTCGGGCTACCGGCGTCGGCCTGCATTCGGGCGAGAAGGTCTACATGACCTTGCGACCGGCTGCCGAAAACGCCGGCATTACGTTCCGGCGTGTGGATCTCGATCATCCGGTCGATGTGCCCGCAGACCCGATGCTGGTCGGCGAGACAATGCTGGGCACCACGCTCGTCAAGGATGGTGTCAAGGTGGCGACGGTCGAACACCTGATGTCGGCGCTCGCCGGTCTGGGTATCGACAACGTGCACATCGATCTCTCCGCATCCGAAGTGCCGATCATGGATGGCAGTGCAGGACCGTTTGTATTCCTGCTGCAATCGGCGGGCATCGAGGAACAAAACGCGGCGAAGAAGTTCATTCGCATCAAGAAGAAGATACGTGTTGAAGACGGCGACAAGTGGGCCGAACTTCGACCGTTCAACGGCTTCAAGGTGAATTTCGAGGTGTACTTCAATCACCCGGTATTCAACAAGCTGAGCCAGCGCGCGATTATCGATTTCTCGTCAACGTCATTCCTCAAAGAAGTCAGCCGCGCTCGCACGTTCTGTTTCCTGCGCGATGTCGAGGCGCTGCGCGAAAGAAACCTTACTCTCGGTGGCAGCATGGATAATGCAATCGTGCTGGATGACTACCGAATCCTCAATGAGGATGGGCTGCGTTACTCGAATGAGTTTGTCATTCACAAGATTCTGGACGCCATTGGCGACGCCTACCTGCTTGGGCACAGCCTGATTGGTGAACTCAGGGCCTACAAGTCAGGCCATGACCTCAACAACAAACTGCTGCGCGCCATGCTCGCAGACAAGTCGAGCTATGAGATGGTGACCTTCAGCGACCCCAAAAAAGCACCGATCTCTTACGCCACACCGGCATACGCGTAGCCGACAAACTCGCTGAAAGCGAACGAAGATAGGCACCAAATGGCGACTGCGAGTCGATCTTCCTGGTGGAGTCGGTTATTCGTTCTTGTCCAGAGACCATTTTCCAGCCCCACGGCACGCAATGTGCAAGAAAATTAGGCTGTAGAGAATTGCGGCATCGCCACCGTTGATGGCGGGAAAAAACTCCGGACCAAACTGAAAATTCCAATGAAACTGAATGTAGGCAACTGCCATCGTGCCACTGGCGAGAAATGCCGCCCAGCGCGCCTGAAGACCGATCGCAATCATCACTCCGCATATCAACTCAATCATGCCTCCAAACCACAGTTGCGTGCCGATTGCGGGCTGGTGTTCCGCCATAACGCCAAGAATCTTCTGCACACCATGAAATGTGAAAATTGCGCCAGAGACTATTCGTAGCACGGCATACGTGTGGTCGTTGTACTTTGACAGGAAGTTCATCGCAAAAGCCCCTCGATTACAGTGTTAGAATTGCGACCAAATTATCCAAGACTCAGGCGAAATACCCATGTCTGCATTGAGTCAGCAGCAGTCCTTCGTCAGTTTATCACCTGGGGGGCTGCAATCGGCCATTGGCGGACCTTCATAAGACGAGCAGCAAGCTCGGTTCGATCTTCAGTCATTGTATAATGCGCTCTATTCTTCGGGCCGAAGGAAACTCCTGTCATGATTAACGGCATCAAAACAGCACGAAATACTCAGGCAACGAATAGAGTGATTCCCATTTTGCTGGCGCTTGCTCTGATTGGTGCGAGCGGTAGCGCGTCGGCAGGATGGCTGGACAAGCTAAAAGAAGTGGTGTCCGGCAACGACGAAAAACAACAAACGTTAAGCGCCGATGAAATCGGCGGGGGCCTTAAAGAGGCGCTACGAGTGGGAACGGAAAATGTTGTGAGTAGTCTCGGTACCGCCGATGGATTCAATCTCGATCCACAAGTACATATTCCACTCCCGGAGCAACTCGGTCAGGTTAAGAACGTACTGAGTAAAGTCGGCATGGACTCAATGTTAACTGATCTCGAAATGCGCCTGAATCGCGCAGCAGAACTCGCGACACCGAAGGCAAAACAGTTGTTTATTGGGGCAATCAACGACATGACTCTGGATGACGTTATGGCGATTTACAATGGTCCCGATGACTCAGCGACACAGTACTTTAAATCCAAGATGTCAGGACCACTGGCCATCGAAATGAAACCCGTTGTCGATGAGAGTCTGGCTGAGGTCGGCGCTGCTAAATCCTATGACGCGGCCATGGAGCGCTACAATTCCGTCCCGTTCGTGCAGAAAGTTGACGCCGACTTGAGTGACTATGTCGTTGAGAAAGGCATGGACGGAATTTTCTATTATCTCGGCAAGGAGGAAGCAGCGATCCGCCAGGATCCGGCGAAGCGCACCACGGACCTGTTGAAACTCGTTTTCGCGAAATAGAGTCTCGAGACAGAAGATTGGATCTGGCATACGAGCGGCAAAGCGTCTGCTTTCGCCAATAGCGGCCAGAAGCGGACGGCTGGTGCTACTTGAAATCCACTTTGATCGCGATCAACTTCTTCGTCGTACTCAGATCTGCGACTTTCCGGACATCTACCGTCAAACCCCGGGTTTTGCCGAAACGTCTGCCATTGACGAATTGCTCGATGTACTTCTTTCTCAATGTACTACTCACTAACAGGCTCTGAGCCCGATCCGAAAAATAGAAGGTCGTTTTGAATTTTCCGCGATATACACCCACCCAGCAGATCGTTTTGGACTTCTTCGTGATCTTGTACAGCCAGCTCTTGCCGTCGTTGTAGTACCGCCATTCGCCGGAAAGACCGGGGTGCTTATTCTCAAGAAATTCGGCCAACCCGTCCCATGCATCCTTCGCGTCGCCCAAGTAGTACGTCAGTACCTTGTCGTCCGGATACTCGGCTTTGTCGTTTAAACAGGGCTTTTCCACAGAATTCTCCTGCAGCACGGATAGTACCGCGGTGGTGGCATAGCGGACCGTCGCCAGCGGCTACCTGAGTTTGGCTAACCGAGCGAGGCGCGTTACAGGATGGTCGGGTTCGCCGCGTCGCCGTAGACCTCGTCCGGGTCAAAGACCTTCTCGGTTTCCGTCCACTCAAGTTCAACCAGACCTTTCGACTGCTTCGCTTCAAAGTCGTTGCCGATCGGCACCTTGCGGTAAAAGCAACTGCGATAGCCGACATGGCAGCTTGCGCCACCGGCGACATCAACACGCAGCCAGATGCAGTCCTGGTCGTCGTCGACCAGCAGTTCGCGCACCGTCTGTACCAGGCCGCTCGTAGCGCCCTTATGCCACAGCACCTGGCGGCTGCGGCTGTAGTAGTGTGCCTCGCCGGTCGTAATGGTCATGCGCAGTGCCTCGCTGTTCATGTAACCCTGCATCAGCAGTTCGCCGCTGTCGGCATCTGTGGTTACGACAGTTATCAGACCACGATCATCGAACTTCGGTGCGAGGTCGTTGCCTTCCTCAACCTGTTCGATGGATGTGCGGGCTTGAAATCGGACGGGGGCACCTGACATTGTAGAATCCCAAAAAAAATGCGGGCGGGAAGAATACCTAGCGTAGCAGTGCTCAGCAATGTTGTTATGATTGCGTTTTTTGACCGGCCGGACTCCAGATTCATGACGATACAGCTACACGACACGCTCCAGGGCAGGAAAGTCCCGTTCGAGCCCCTCGAAGAGGGCAAGGTGACGATGTACCTGTGTGGGCCCACGGTCTACAACTTCGCGCACATCGGCAATGCCCGGCCCGCGGTCGTTTTCGATCTGCTGGCGCGTATCCTGCGTCGCCACTACCAGCTGACGTTTGCGCGCAATATTACCGACGTGGACGACAAGATCATTGCGGCCTCGAGCGAGACTGGCAAGCCGATAGGCGATATCACGGCAAAATTTACCAAGGCCTACAACGACGACATGGGTGCGCTGGGCGTCCGGCCACCGGACATCGAACCGCACGCCACCCAACACATCGACGTGATGATCGCGATGATCCAGACGCTTATCGACGCAGGCCATGCCTACGAGGCCGAAGGTCACGTGCTGTTCGACGTCGCCTCCCACGAGAAATATGGCGAGCTCTCGAAACGTGACCTGCGTGAAATGATCGCGGGCTCTCGCGTCGAGGTTGCGCCCTACAAGAAGGCGGCCCAGGACTTTGTCCTGTGGAAACCGTCGACGCCGGAGATGCCGGGCTGGGATTCGCCGTGGGGCCGCGGTCGACCCGGCTGGCACATCGAGTGCTCGGCCATGGCTGAGAAGCACCTGGGCGAGACCATTGACATTCATGCCGGCGGCCAGGACCTGGTTTTCCCGCACCACGAGAATGAGTGTGCACAGTCGAGTTGCGCCCACGGCGGTGCTCCGTTTGCGCGTTACTGGCTGCACAACGGGTTCCTGAGTATCGATGAGACCAAGATGTCGAAGTCCCTGGGCAACGTTCTGCTGGTGCACGACCTCATCGAAACGATTCCGGGTGAGGTTATTCGGCTGGCGCTCCTGAGCGCACATTACCGGCAGCCTCTGGACTGGTCCGCCGAGACGCTGGCTTCGGCTCGCCGCATGCTGGATCGCCTCTACGGAGCTGTGCGTGGTATCGCGGTCTCCGACGAGGTGCGGGCGGCGGCCGAGGTGCCGGAGGCGCTCGTGGCGGCTCTCGAGGACGACATCAACACCCCCAAGGCAATGGCCGAGTTCTTCGCGCTCGCACGCGCGCTGAACAAATCCAATGATCCGGCGGAGATGGAAACGCTTGCGGCACAGATGTACGCAGCCGGTGCGCTGATGGGCGTGCTGAACAACGATCCCGAAGCCTGGTTCGCCGGGAATGTGGGAGGTGATGTAGCGTCAGGCGCGATCGAAGCTCTCATCGCGAAGCGCAATGAAGCTCGTGCCAACAAAGACTGGGCCGCTGCCGATGATTTCCGCGACCAGCTCACCGAGATGGGTATCACGATCGAGGACGGACCGGGCAGCACAACCTGGCGCCGGAGCTGATCGTGAGCAACGAAATCTCTGTCGCACAGGACGAACTCATCGCGGACTTCGAGTTGTTTGAAGACTGGATGGATCGCTACCAGTACCTGATCGACCTGGGGCGCCGTCTGCCGGAGTTTCCCGAGGAACTGCGCACCGAGGAAAACCGTATTCGCGGCTGCCAGTCGCAGGTGTGGTTTGTGGCAGACAAAAAAGACGGCCGCCTTGAGTTTCGCGCCATCAGCGATGCGGCCATCGTCTCCGGGTTGATCGCTTTGTTACTGCGGCTCTACAGCGGACGTTATCCGCAGGATATTCTCGATACGCCACCTGATTTCGTTGCTGCCCTGCAGCTCGAGAGCCACCTGAGCCCGACGCGCAGTACCGGCCTCAGCTCAATGCTCCAGGCTATACGCAGGTTCGCGACAGAGGCGCTCGAGGCCGCCTGATGCCAAATGCGGTTAGCCGGGTACTCGCCAAGCCGCTCATAGGACTCGTGCGACTCTATCGCCTGTTGCTGTCGCCCTGGCTGGGCTCGAACTGCCGCTATCAACCGACCTGCTCAAGCTATGCCATCGAGGCGCTGCAGGTTCATGGCGTGTTCCGTGGCAGCTGGCTGGCCATGAAGCGTATTGGCCGATGCCATCCCTGGGGCGGTTCCGGTTACGATCCGGTACCCGGCACACATGAGCACACGCATGAAGCCGACTGACCTGATCCGCGCAATTTTTTACCCGGTCACCTCTATGGCAGTGGTCGTGCCGCTGTTGGTGTTTTGGCTGGCAGTCTCGTTCGCCGCGTGGGGCGGGGTGTTCGGCCTGTTCCTGATGTTTCTTGTTATCCCGGCCTTGCTGCGTTTTCAGATGATTGTTCTGGAAGCCAGGGCGCGCGGGGCTGAGCCAACCACCCCCGACATCGATTTCTTCAGCTGGTTTGGCAACGCGTGGACGCTGTTTCCGGTTGTTCTGTGTGCGCTGACTACGTGGGCCATCATCGCGGCCGGAGCGAAATTCGGTATCGAATGGGCGTTCGTTGTGTCGCTTGTGGCCAGCCTGTTCCTGCCGGCTTCGCTCTCGATCCTGGCAATTACGCGCTCGCCGTTACAGAGCCTGAATCCTGTCGCGCTGTTTCGACTCATCGGCCGTTGCGGTAACACCTTGCTGATAGCGTCAGCCTATCTTGAACTGTCGGGTTGGCTTTATTATCTGAGTGACAGCCTGCCTTTCATGCTCGCTAATCTTGTGCAGATGTTCCTGGTGTTCTCGTTTTTCTCGGTTACGGGCAGCCTCATTGAGCCCTACGGTCTTTTTGACGAGGTCGATATTCCCGCGCCCCTCGAGAAAACATCGGCCGAGATTTCGTCCGAGGTCGAAAAGGGCAGGGTCGCTGCACTCGCTCATGCCTACGGCTTTATCAGTCGCGACAATCGAGAAGGTGGCTTCAAACACATCTTCAGTGAGATCGAGAAGGACCCTGATCCGGTTGCAGCCTGGGCCTGGTACTTCGATAACATGTTGCGCTGGGAGCAGACAGCAGCCTGCGCTGTTTTTTGCGCAGCACTATATCCACGACATGCTGGCCCACGGCGAGCGAATTCCGGCACTTAAGGTCATCATGCGCTGTCGCCTGATCAGCGACGGATTCAAGCCGACCCCGGAGGACCTGCCGGCCGCTATCCAGGCTGCCGAAACCAGCGGAAATATCGAGCTGGCGGCCGTGCTGAAGCAGGGCTGAAGCGCTACAATAAGCGCTATGGATAAACGCCTGCTAACAATTCTGCGCTGCCCGGTTACGTACAAGGGCCTGTCGGTACTAAAGAAAGACAAACTCGAGAAGGTCAATGCCGCTATCGCGGCTGGCAAGCTTGAGACGCATGAGGGGGTCAAACTGGTGGAGCCCCTGGCCGAAGCGCTGGTCACCGACGACGGCAAACGCGTCTATCCGGTCGATGAGGGCATCCCGGTCCTGCTCGAAGGCGAGTCCATTCTCATGGAGCAGCTTGTTTGAAGATCCGGGCTAACCAGCTTTCAACACATCTCAAGAATTCGCTTGCTCCCTGCTACCTCGTCACTGGCGACGAACACCTGCTCGTTAACGAAGCGCTCGACGAGATTCGCGAAGCGGCAAAGACCAAAGGGTTCGGTATGCGCGAGCTGCACGTCGCGACGACGGGATTCGACTGGCATTCATTGACGGCGTCAACCGGCAACCTGTCGTTGTTCGCAGAGCAGCGTATTGTGGAGTTACGCCTGCCGACCGGCAAGCCCGGGCGCACCGGTGGCCAGGCGATCGTTGAGCTTGCCGAGCAGGCGGGACCCGAGTTGCTGTTCATCGTGACGGCTCCAAAACTCGACAGGAGTGGTAGCAGTTCGAAGTGGGCGAAGACAATTGACCAGAAGGGCGTAAGCCTGCCGATCTGGCCCGTTGGCGTGCGTGAGCTGCCAGGATGGATAGCGAGTCGCATGCGACAGACGGGTTTGCAGCCCGATCGTGACGCCGTGGCACTGATCGCCGATCGTGTCGAAGGCAACCTGCTCGCAGCCGGCCAGGAAATCGAAAAACTCCGCCTGTTGCTGGGTGAAGGCAAGGTAACGGCTGAGGACGTCAACAAGGCCGTTGCGAACAGCAGTCGTTACGATGTCTACAAACTGACCGATGCGGCAATCTCAGGCGATGCACCGCGCGCGGTTAAAATTCTCGGTGGCCTCAGGGCTGAAGGCGTCGAACCCGTCATTGTCATGTGGGCGTTGACGCGCGAACTGCGCACACTGGCTACCCTTGATGACGCCGTGCGGCAGGGAACCGATCTCGGCAGCGCCATGCAGGCCGCACGCGTCTGGAGCAATCGCCAGGGGCTTATGCGCAGTTGCATCAGCCGTCACCGGCACGGTGATTTTCATCGCATGCTAAAAGCCAGCGGACGCGCAGACGCGGCCGCCAAAGGCCAGCGCTATGGTGATCCGTGGCAAATGGCAACGGATATCGTTGTGGGAATGGCGCGCACATGAAACCCATCGGCGTTTTCGGTGGCACTTTCGATCCGGTGCATTACGGCCATCTTCGCTCAGCGTTCGAAATGTTGCAGGCTCTGCGCTTCGACGAGGTCCGTTTCATTCCCTGCGGTGATCCTCCGCATCGGGGCGTCACGTACGCGAGTTCAGACGAGCGCTTTCGCCTCGTACAACTTGCGATTGAGGGGCAGGCGGGTTTTATTGCTGACGACCGCGAGCTGCGACGTGATGGGCCGTCCTACACCGTGGATACCTTAGCCTCGCTGCGGGAGGAATTTCCTGACCGCTCGTTGGGTCTTATCATAGGAATGGATGCGTTTCTTGGTTTGCCAGGCTGGCACCGCTGGGACGAGATTCTCGACATCGCACATATCGTTGTCGCCCATCGCCCTGGCTGGAAGGCGCCGGACATCGGCGTGCTGGGCGAGTTGATCACCGAGTACGGTACGCATCGCGTTGACGATTTGCACAGCCTGTTACAGGGTCGCATTCACATCCATGCGGTGACACAACTCGAAATTGCGTCGACCGAGATTCGGGACCTGATCGCTGCCGGCCGCGATCCACGCTTCCTGATGCCCGATCAGGTGCGCGACGCGATTCTGGATATGAAGATTTATTGATTGTTGCGGACGTGTGTTCGCACCTGAAGGAGACAGAATTTGAGCAACGCAGAGAACCACGCATGAACAGTGAAGCACTCGCCGACCTGGTCGTAGAGGCGCTGGACGACATCAAGGCGAAGGACATAGTGCGTCTTGATGTTCGCGACATGACCACCGTGACCGACTACATGGTCGTTGCCAGTGGCACATCGAACCGCCACGTCAAAGCGCTGGTCGATAACGTCGCTGAGAAAGCCAGGGCCGCCGGCCGTAAACCCATCGGCATCGAAGGCGAAGAAGGGGGCGAGTGGGTACTGCTCGATCTCCAGGACACGCTGGTGCACGTGATGCTGCCGAAGGTGCGTGAGTTCTATAACCTGGAGAAACTCTGGTCGATCCGCCCGAGCAAGGATGCGGCGGCAACCGACGGTTGACCCGTGCATATTCGACTTCTGGCCGTTGGTGATCGCCAGCCGTCCTGGGTGGACGAGGCCTTTAGCACCTATTCTGAGCGTCTTCCGCGTGAGTGGAAGTTCCGCCTTGACGTCATTCCAACGGTCCGCCGCAACAAGAACGACAAGTCGCGCCAGGCTATGGAGGCTGAAGGCGAGCTTATCGTTGGTAAACTCGGTCAGTCGGAGCAGGTGGTCCTGCTCGATGAACGCGGCAGGCAACTGACGAGCAAGGCGCTCGCCGGTAAACTGTCGGACTGGCAGATTGACGGTCGCGACCTGTGTTTTGTTATTGGTGGCCCCGATGGCGTCGCCGACAGCTGTAAACAACGTGCCGATTTCACCTGGTCATTGTCGCAGCTGACCCTGCCGCATGGCCTGGCGCGCGTGTTGTTCGCTGAACAACTGTATCGGGCGCACTCCCTGCATACCGGCCATCCGTATCACCGCGTGTAATGAGCCCGCAATGAGCACTCCACCGATTTTGCATCTCGCTTCAACGTCGCCGCGACGCCGGGAGATTCTTGCCGCACTGAATCTCGACTTCACGGTGGTTCACGTCGATGTGGACGAGACCCCGCTGGATGGCGAAGTCCCGGACGAGATGGTGCTGCGGCTGGCTGTCGCGAAGGCCGAGGCTGCCGCGATCGGCCCGGGACACCTGTCCCTGGGCGCTGATACGGCCGTGGTTATCGACGGTCGCATGCTGGGCAAGCCGGTCGACGAAGCCGATTGCCTGGCGATGCTGGCAGTACTCTCCGGCCGGGGCCACAGGGTGGTTACGGGTGTGGCGCTTGGCGGTGCGGACGGCACGCGCACCGCGCTGTCGGAAACCGATGTCTATTTTCGCGAAATCAGTCGCGACGAAGCCCTCGCATACTGGCAAAGTGGGGAGCCGTGCGACAAGGCTGGCGCCTATGCGATTCAGGGCCTGGGCGGTGCGTTTGTCGAGCGGATCGAGGGCAGCTATTCCGGCGTGGTCGGACTGCCCGTGTTCGAGACCGTGGCGTTGTTGAACGAAGCCGGCCTCGGCCTGATGACCTGACAGACTGCAATGACAGACGAATCCCAGAAAGAAGAGATCCTCATTAACGTGACGCCCAGCGAAGTGCGTGCCGCGTTGCTTGAGAATGGCGTTTTGCAGGAGGTCTACGTTGAACGTGCTGCACGCCGCGGGCTGATCAGCAATATTTACAAAGGCAAAGTTCTGCGCGTCCTGCCCGGCATGCAGGCTGCGTTCATTGATATTGGTCTCGAACGCACGGCGTTCCTGCACGCCTCCGATATTGCCAAGCCGAACGTACCCGAGAACGGGGATGAGGTTCCGAATATTCGAGAGCTTGTGCGGGAAGGCGATGAAATCATGGTACAGGTCGTCAAGGATCCGCTGGGCAACAAGGGGGCGCGGCTGACGACCTACATCACGTTGCCGTCACGGCATCTCGTGTTCCTGCCAAGCAGCGACACGGTGGGCATCTCTGTCCGTATCGAGGATGAGGAGGAGCGCGAACGACTGCGCGGCCTCGTCGAAGAGTTGCTTGCGGAAAAAGACCTGAAGTGTGGTGCCATTGTCAGGACCGTTGCCGAAGGGGCGGACAAGGAGGCGCTTGCCGCCGATCTGCGTTATTCGATCAGGTTATGGGATGTCGTTCAGGAACGGTGCAGCAAGAGCCGTGTAAAAACACTGGTACATGAGGATTTATCGCTGCCGTTACGCGTATTGCGCGACATGGTGACGGGCGATGTCGAGAACGTTCTCGTCGACTCCGAGAGTGACTACAAGGCCATGCAGGAATTCGCCGCGACTTATCTTCCCGAGGAACGTCCCGGGATCGAGCTGTACAAACGGCGCCGCCCGATCTTTGATCTGCACGGCATCGAGGACGAGATTCGTCGTTCGCTGGATCGAAATATCCCTTTAAAATCGGGTGGTTACCTAATTTTTGATCAAACCGAAGCGATGACCACCATCGACATCAATACGGGTGGCTATGTCGGACATCGCAATCTCGAGGAGACGATCTACCGCACCAACCTCGAGGCAGCCGTCGCGATAGCACGGCAACTCCGGCTCAGGAACCTGGGTGGCATCATCATCATCGATTTCATCGACATGGAAGAGCTCGACCACCGCGACAATGTGCTGAAGGCGCTCGAACAGGCGCTGGCGACCGATCATGCTCGTCACCACGTTACCCCTGTGTCGCCTCTGGGTCTGGTGGAGATGACGCGAAAGCGCACTCGGGAGAGCCTCCAGCACATTCTGTGTGAAGATTGTCCGGCATGCTCGGGGCGCGGTTTCGTCATGACCGCCGAAACGGCGTGTTTCGAAATCTTCCGCGAGATCATCCGGCAGTCGCGGCAGTTTGAGTTTGAAGAGGTCATGGTGCTGGCCAGCCAGGATGTTATTGAATTACTGCTCGATGAGCAGGCGCGCAGCCTGGCGGAGCTTGAAGAGCAGACAGGCAAGTCGATTCGCCTGCAGACAGAGTCCCTGTATCTGCAGGACCAGTTTGACGTGGTGTTGATGTAGGCACAGCGATCGGATGAAACAGTTCTTCAGAAAATTGTTCAAGCTCGCCGCGTACTCTGCGGCCGCGCTCGTCATTCTGCTGGCTATTCTCGTCGGCCTGTTCCGGCTGTTCCTGCCGCGTCTGCCTGAATACCAGGACGACATCGAGAACTGGGCCAGTAACGCCATCGGGATGGAGGTGCAATTCTCCGGGATGAATGCCCGCTGGGGCCTGAGCGGGCCGGAAATCGAGTTCTACGAGACCGAGCTTATTTACCCGGACACCCAGACGCGGGCGATTGCCGCAGAGCTGGTCAGTGTTGGTATTTCGGTAAGTCGTCTGCTGTTCGAACAAAAGGTCGTCGTTGACCGCGTGGTGATTCGCGACACCAGCATCGAGATACGCCAGCTCGAGAACGGCGAATGGTGGATTCAGGGCCGCTCAGTCAAAGAACTACCCACTGGGCGGGGTGGCGGTCCGCAGCGACTTGGCGACATGGAGGTTGTTGGCGAGGATATTGAGATTCGTTTCCTGCAGCCCGGCGACGAGCGACCACACTTTTTTAGAGTACCCAAAGTCCTGGTCAGCATCGACGAGAATCGTATTGCTCTCGACGCGGACATCAGGCTGCCGGACGACCTCGGGCGTGGCATCAACCTGGCGGCCACGCACCTGCTGAATCGCCCCGCGGAGCAGCGTCTTTGGGACGTATCCGTCGAAGCAGACAATATCGTGCTGCAGGGCTGGTCGGCGTTGCACCCGGCACTCGAGGGACGCGTGTTGTCCGGTGGTGGAGATGTCGACGTCTCGTTTACGCTATCCGGAGAGAGCGTCAGAAATGCGTCGGCTCGCGTCGATCTCGAAGAGGTATCGCTCACCGAAGAGAAGGTATTCGACCTGTCCGGTCGTTTCGAACTCGACCGGTCATTCGACGGCTGGCTCGTGGCAGCCGAGGAATTCCGGATCGCTACTGAAGGTCGCGTATGGCCGGAGTCGTCGCTGCGAGCCGAGGCCAACACGGATGCTGACGGTGAGTTAGCCGTCCTCACTGCGCGTGCGTCCTATGTGAATCTCGGCGACAGCGCACTCCTGCTGCCATTGGTGCCGGAGAAACAGCGCGATTTTCTGAGGGACCTGGCTCCAGGCGGGGAGATTCGCGACCTGGAAGTCACGGTCTCCGAATTTGGCGGAGAAGTGCCTTACTTCGACGTTACGGTTGACCTCGAGAACGTTGGCTTCGCGGCAAATGGCAAACGTCCTGGAATAAGCGGGTTTAGCGGCTATATCAACGGCGATCGCCCGGGTGGCCGTATCGAGGTTCGCTCCCGGAACATGATCTTCGAGGTCCCACAGGTATTTGATGGACCGTTCGATCTTGATGTCGTCAATGGCATGATCATCTGGCGCAACAATGATGAATTGACGCGTTTCACTTCAGACAGTGTTCGCCTCGCCAATGCCATCATCGAGAGCCGTGGTGGTGGCGAACTCACCTTTTATCGGGATCGACCGCCGACCATCGAGTACAACAGTTCATTCAGCGTCAGCGACCTGTCCGCTGTGTATCCCTATCTGCCCCACAAGGCGATGAAGCCGAAGCTCAAGAACTGGTTGCAGACGGCGCTGGTTAAGGGCTCCATATCGCGCGGCACCCTGCGTATGGACGGGGTACTCGAGAAGGGGTTTTTCAGAAACAAGGGTGGCAACCTGCTGATCGAAGGATCGGCTCGCGACATAACGTTGAAGTTCCACCCCAACTGGCCGGCGGTTGAACGGGCCGATGCCGAGATGGTTCTGGACAATACCCGCCTGTATTCGGTGAAGAATCGTTCGGTCAGCGTGGGCAACTCCTCGGTCGATTCCGAGGTGGAGATCGACGACCTGTTGAACCCGGTCCTCAGGGTCAAGGCGCTGACGACGGGCACGCTCGCTACGATGCACCAGTATGCATTGCAGAGTCAGCTCAACGAACTGTTGGGCGGACATCTCGAGCGGGTGACGCTTGACGGCGAAGCATCGTTTCAGTTCGACCTGATGGTGCCGCTCAGGCGCGCCGTCGATGCGACGCTGGACGGCGTCTTGCGCAGCAACAACGGCTCGATGTCGATCGACGGTTTCCCGGCACCGATTGAGGATCTGATCGGCGAGGTAACGATTACCCGGGATTATCTCGAGAGTGACAACCTGGGCGGCCGCTTCCTCGGACAGGACGTGAACATTGCGTTGAATCAGTCCCAGGACCCGAGCCTGTTTGCGGTAGCGACCGTGACCGGACTACTTACGTCGCAGGCTGTTGTGGAAGATCTCCGCATTCCGCTCGACGGACTGCTCGATGGCGCAGCCGACTATACGGCGCGTGTGATGTTCCCGCGAGGAGGCCAGGCAACGCCGCGACCCTTCACGATCGAGGTTGATACGGCGCTGGAGGGGCTCGCGTTCGATCTGCCAGATCCAGTCGGTAAGCCGGCGAGCGAAGCGATGCAGCTGTCCGGCGAGCTTGTTTTCATGCCGGGCGGCGAGCTTATCGAAAGCATCGGCCAGGCCGAGAACGGCATGGCCTGGCACCTGTCGTTCAGCCAGCTGCAAGGTGTGTGGGATTTCGATCGTGGCGTGCTCATGGCCGGGCCGGGCGAGATGCTGCCAGCCGAAACACGAGGCCTGCACATTCGCGGCGAGACCACAACGGTCCGCCTGGAGGACTGGCTGAATCTTTCGCGCAGCGGTGACAAGAAAGTCGGGGCCGCTGACCGTATTCGCTCCATCGACCTGAAGGTCGCTGATCTGTTCGCCATCGGGCAGCACTTGCGGGACCATCATGTGCGGCTCGATCGCAGCGCACTGGACTGGCTGGTCCAGATAGAGGGTGAGGACGTTTCCGGTTCTGTCTTCGTTCCCTATGACTTCGGTGCCGATCGCGCCATCGTTGTCGAGATGGAGCGCCTGCGCCTTCCGGGCGACGACATCACGCCACCTTCAGTATCGACTCTTGATCCAAGGAAATTGCCGTCAATCACGTTGACGGCGGACGAATTTGCTCTCGGTGATCGCTACCTCGGCACCGTCGAAGTGAATCTCGTACGCACGGAAGAGGGCCTCGAGGCTGAGAAGCTGATCGCCACGGATGGGTCGTTTGGCATCGTCGGTACCGGCCGCTGGATCGCCGACGAGAATGAGGAGCTGGGAAGCCGGACTTACGTCATGGCAACGCTGAACAGTAATGACGTCAGGGCGACGCTGGCCCGGCTGGACTTTGCCCAGGGAATCAGCGGCGAATCGATGGGTGTCGTCTTCGACCTGAGTTGGGCGGGCGGGCCACGCGCCAGCTTCCTCGATGTTCTCGACGGCAAGGTGCAGATGCGCCTCGAGAACGGCGCGCTCGAGGAAGTCGAGCCCGGTGCCGGTCGCATGCTCGGCCTTGTCAGTTTCGTCGCATTGCCGCGCCGCCTGTCGCTCGACTTCCGCGATGTCTTCAACAAGGGTTTCCGCTACGACAGCATTGCCGGTAACTTCGTTTTCGATGACGGCATCGCGTCGACCTGCGACATGTCACTGGAAGGTCCGGCCGCCCTGATTGGTGTGGTTGGTCAGGTCGATCTTGCCAACAGCGAGTACGAACAGGGGGCTGTCGTGAGTGCCAAGGTCGGCAATACACTGCCTATCGTCGGTGCGGTGGTCGGCGGGCCTCCAGGCGCAGCTGCGATGCTGATCTTCTCGCAGATATTCAAGAAACCGCTGCAGTCGATGGGCCAGGTTTACTACGGCATATCGGGCCCGTGGGAAGAACCCATCATCGACTCGATCGATGCCGATTCGTTTGTCCTTTACGGTGACCTGGCCGGGTGCCTCAGTGAAACGGGGCAGGAGTGACATGCGCGTAGCGGCCATTCAGATGAACAGTGGTCCGGATGTGGGGGCCAATCTTGAGCTCGCAGATCGGCTGCTCGGTGAGGCCGCAGCCGACGGCTGCGTTCTGGCTGCGCTGCCGGAGAATTTCGCGCTGATGCCGGAGCGCGCCAGGGACAAGGCGCGACATGCCGAGGAACCGGGTGAAGGGCCGATACAGGCGTTTCTGTCCGCGGCAGCCGCGAAACACAGCCTGTGGATAGTCTGCGGTAGCGTGCCGCTTGTGTCACCCGAGATCGGTGCTGAGCGCGTTTACGGCGCATGCCCGGTCTACGATGCCGAAGGCAAGGTGCAGGCGCTGTATCGCAAGATTCATCTGTTTGATGTCGACCTCGTGGACGACCAGGAGTCTTATCGCGAGTCGAACTCGATGTATCCGGGCGACGATGTAGTGACGGTCGATACACCCATAGGCCGTATCGGCCTCACAATATGCTACGACCTGCGTTTCCCGGAGATGTTTCGGCAGCTCGTTGATGCCGGTGCGACAGTCTTCACCGTACCCGCTGCCTTTACGGCAACGACGGGCAAGGCGCACTGGCATACGCTGCTGCGCGCCCGCGCGATCGAAAATCTGGCATATGTCATCGCACCGGGGCAATATGGCCTGCACCCGGATGATCGTTCGACGTTCGGACATTCACTGATTTGCGATCCCTGGGGCCGAATTCTGGCGGAACAGGCTGAGGGCAACTGCGCAGTTGCCGCCGATATCGATCCAGAGATGCCGGCACGCCTTCGCAGTGAGTTTCCGGCACTGGCGAACCGTCGTCTGACCTGACGGCCGAACACGACGAGAAACGTATTGAGCAAGAACCCCTCTATTGATGCGGTAATGACGCGACTGCTGGAGCCCGCCGGGCTTGGCGAAGCGACATTGTCGACCACACTTGGCAGCCTGATGCGCGGTGGCGTCGATTACGCTGACCTGTATTTCCAGGTGACACGCCAGGAAAGCTGGACACTGGAAGACGGCATTATTCGCGAGGGTAGTTTCAGTCTCGACCAGGGCGTCGGCGTGCGCGCCAACAGCGGCGAGAAGACAGGATTCGCCTATTCCGATGAGCTGGTACTGCCGGCGCTTGAATCGGCTGCAGGCGCGGCGCGAGCAATTGCCCGGCAGGGGCAGGAAAGACGTGTACAGGCCTGGCAGCGCAGCACCGCGCCTGCCCTGTATCCGCAGTCGGACCCAACGACGAGTATCGACGACGCGCAAAAGACGCAGCTGTTGCTCGAACTCGATGCGGCGACACGTGCGCTCGACCCGCGCGTTGAGCAGGTCATTATCAGTATGGCGAGCAGCCAGGACCTGGTACTGGTGGCGGCGTCTGACGGCACCCTGGCCGCCGATGTTCGACCGCTGATTCGCCTGAACGTCAGTGTGATCCTCGAACAGGACGGACAGCGAGAGCAGGGCTACGCCGGTGGCGGTGCACGTGCCGACCTCGGCTATTTCCTGGACGGCGACAAACCACTCGACTTTGCACGCGAAGCTGTGCGCCAGGCTGTCGTACAACTTGAAGCACAACCGGCGCCTGCGGGAACGATGCCCGTCGTGCTCGGCAATGGCTGGCCCGGGATCCTCCTGCACGAAGCGGTCGGGCATGGGCTCGAGGGCGACTTTAACCGCAAGGGTGTTTCAGCATTCAGCGGCAAGCTCGGTCAAAAGGTCGCATCGGATCTTTGCACCATCGTCGATGATGGAACAATTGCGAACCGGCGTGGGTCACTGGCGGTAGACGACGAAGGCACACCCGGGCAGTACACCACGCTTGTCGAAAACGGCATCCTGCGAGGCTATATGCAGGACAAACTCAACGCTCGACTGATGGGTGTTGAAGCGACCGGAAACGGGCGTCGCGAGTCGTTTGCGCATATTCCGATGCCGCGCATGACCAACACTTACATGCTGGCCGGCAAGCACGATCCGGAGGAGATCATCGCGTCGGTCGACAAGGGCCTGTACGCACCGAACTTCGGCGGTGGGCAGGTCGACATCACGTCGGGCAAATTCGTCTTCTCGGCCAGCGAGGCGTACCTGATCGAAAACGGCAAGGTCACGACGCCGGTCAAGGGCGCGATGTTGATCGGCGACGGTCCCGAGGCGCTGCATAAGATCTCAATGGTTGGCAGCGATCTGCAACTTGATACCGGGGTCGGGACCTGTGGCAAGGAAGGGCAGTCGGTACCGGTCGGCGTCGGGCAGCCCACGCTCAAGATCGATGAGTTGACGGTTGGCGGCACCGCATAACGGCGCCAGTCATTTCACATAAGTCGATTTCTTACGACTTCACGGCTCACAATTGTGAGTTGCCTCACTTCATTCAACATATCTTGATAGTACAGTTCTCGCATCTCATGGAGGGATACGACAATGGCACTCGATAGCACAATCACAGAACATGACATGGACGCCAATTCCCAGCAGTTCGTGCAGGGATTTCGCGGCGATGCCGGTGATTTCGAACCTGACCTCGCCGTAGATGGCCTGTCAGAGTCGATACTCTCGCGCATTTTCGGTCTGTTCGGAGGCGGTCGCTCCTGAGCCAGAATCAAAGGCTTACATCGAGCGACGTGGACACGAGACCCGGCCATTGGCCGGGTCTTTTGCATTTGGGCGCTTTACATGCGTCCCCGGCTATGGAGAATGAATCGGCATGTGGGTCTCCAAGCCAATTTATGAAAGCCTTCCTTACTTCTACCTGCTGGTGGGGGTGGCCTCACTCGGCTTGTCGATGTACCTCAACTACTGGTACATGCCGACGATTTGCTTCGTCGTGGGCTTCGCCAGCCTCGTGGCCGGTCTTGTGGTGCTGTTGAAGCGGCGTGATCACCGCGTGACGGATCGCCGCGCCGGGCAGCGGCAGGACTACTAGGGCCAGGGCAGGATAGCCTTACTGCTCGTTGACGGCCGAGTCCTGGTCGTCTGCCTGGTCCTCATCCGGCGTTTCGTCATGTGCATCGTTAGACGGGGTATCGAGCTGGTCCTCCAGCGCTTCTTCCTGCTGGCGCAAGTCGTGGTACACAAGCTCATGCACGCCGAGCGATACGACGTCACCGTCGCGCAGGCGATACTTCTTGACCTGTTTCTCGCCGAGAAACACGCCATTGGTACTGTTCAGGTCTTCGATCACGCAGCCATTCTCGTCGCTGACCAGCTGTGCATGGTGGCGGCTGACGAACTTGCTCTTGATAAAAATCTCGTTGTCGGACGAGCGGCCGACAATCACGCGACCGAGCGGGAACGTCAGCTCCTGGACGATCTCACCATCCGCACGGACTTCAATGCGAGTCACATCCGAGTCGTTCACTTCGCGCTGCTGGATCTGCTGCAGCTTCTCGTAAATACCCGTATTGCTCTCGTGCTCTGCCCAGTTGAGTTCGGCAACGGCGGCCATGACATCGTCGAGTCCAACGGAACTCTTATCGTCGGCAAAGGCGCACAGGAGCGCCGTGTCGCAGAGCGTGTTAATCAGGCGCGGCACACCGCCCGTGTAACGATGAATCGTGTCAAACACGTCTTCTTCAAACAGCCTCGCTTGGGCGCCGGCGACACTGAGACGATGTTCGATATATTCACGCATTTCGCGGCGATCGAGCGGCCCGAGGTGAAAGCGCAGGCGAACGCGCTGGACAAGTTGCTTGAGGCCGGGTGATTCCAGTGAATCCCGCAGCTCAGGTTGACCGGCCAGGATAATGCGCAGCACTTTTTCCTTGTGCGTCTCGATACCCGAGATCAGGCGAATTTCCTCGAGCACCTTGTGGGTGAGGTTCTGTGCCTCGTCAACAATGAGCACGACCTTCTTGCCGTTCGAGTACTGCTCGATCAGGAACATGTTGAGCATGTCCAGCAGTTCAACTTTGCGCTTGTTGAATGGCTTGAAACCGAACTCGGTCAGCACGGCCTGCAGGAACTGGGTCGGCGTAAGCTGCGTCTGTGAGACGACGGCGTAAACGACGTCATCATCGAGTTCCGACAGGAAGGACTGCAGGAGCGTCGTCTTGCCAGAGCCGATTTCACCGGTGATGATCACGAATCCATCCGCCAGCCAGATGGTCGATTCCATATAAGCTTTGGCGCGAGCGTGCTGCTTGCTCCAATAGAGAAAATCCGGATCCGGCGTGAGCCGAAACGGTTGTTCCTGCAGATTGAAGTGACTCAAGTACGACATGTCTGATCGAGTTTACCTGCTTTTTTGCTCAACTGGCTATGCCGTGGTCTCAAGCGTTTATGTAGACTGGTTCACACTCTGGCTGATTATGTCGACCAGCGCATCGCGGCTGGCCGCCGTTTCAGCTGATTACTGTTATATGGCCGAGTTTTCGCCCTGGCCTGGGAGCCTTGCCGTAGTCGTGCAATACACCGTGCTCCAGTGAGCGTACCGAGTCGGGAATGTCGCCGATCAGGTTGATCATGCCGGCGTGCCCGACGCTTGCAGTGGAGCCCAGGGGCTTGTTCATTACGGCTCGAAGGTGGTTCTCAAACTGACTCGTTGCAGCACCCTCGATGGTCCAGTGCCCTGAGTTGTGTACGCGCGGGGCAAACTCGTTGGCCATGAGGTCGTTATCGCAGACAAACAGTTCGAGGGCCAGGACACCAACGTAGTCCAGATGGCCAAGCAGCCGCCGCACATAGGTTTCAGCACGTTCGGTCAGGACAGGTGCGTCGATCGGTGAGCGAGATGTACGTAAAATGCCGTCCTCGTGGACGTTGCGGCTGAGAGGATAAATAACGACATCGCCGTCTACATTGCGTGCACCGATGGCTGATACTTCGTAGTCGAAGTTGACCCACTGCTCGGCAATGAGTGAGTTTGCGCCGAGCGCTTTCCAGGCGTCGTCGATATCGTTGCGGTCGCGAATAATGAACTGGCCTTTCCCGTCGTAGCCGAGGCGGCGCGTCTTGATGACCAGCGGCAGGCCGAGTTGGTCGACTGCGGTCACAATGTCTTCACGGCTATCGATGGTGCGATAGCCGGGCAGCGGGATATCCAGCTGGTCGAACAGGCGTTTCTCGTCGAGCCGGTCCTGGGCGTGTCGCAGTGCAGCGGCGGGCGGGTAGACAGGTACCTTGCCTTCGATCTTGTGCAACGCCTCGACCGGCACATTCTCAAATTCATAGGTAACGACATCGCAGGTGGCGGCCAGTTCGGCCAGCGCCTCAGCATCGTCAAAGGGTCTCTGGATTACCTCCCCACAGTCGGCCGCCGGCGGCGTGTCGGACGGGTCGACGAACCGACATTCGACGTCGAGGTCACGGGCCGCGTAGCCCAGCATCTGGCCAAGTTGGCCGGCTCCGATAATGCCGATACGCATGGATTACGTACGGGGGTCGCTGTCGCCCAGCACCCTGTCGGTCTGGTTTTTGCGGAAGGCGTCGAGAGCCGTGGCAATGGCCTCGTTTTCATTGGCAAGGATAGCCGCCGCCAGCAGTGCTGCATTGACTGCGCCAGCGCGACCGATAGCCATGCTGCCCACGGGTATACCGGCAGGCATCTGGGCAATCGAGAGCAGGGAGTCCATGCCGTTGAGTGCCTTGGACTGCACGGGAACACCCAGAACCGGTACACGCGTTTTCGATGCGGCCATGCCCGGCAGGTGCGCAGCGCCCCCGGCACCGGCAATGATCACCTTGAGGCCGCGCTCAACGGCTGAGCCGGCGTACTCGAACAGAAGGTCAGGTGTGCGGTGTGCGGAGACGACCTGCACTTCGTAGGAAACACCGAGTTCATCCAGCGTCTCGGTGGCGTGGCGCATCGTCTCCCAGTCGGAGCGCGAGCCCATAATTATGCCGACATCAATACTCATATCGAAATTCTATCATCAGCTGTTACTTGCGTCGCAGGCGCTCGAGCGCCTCACGGATTGGTTCCGGATCGTCGAGAGCGCCCATCAACTTACCGATGTACTGCTTCTGTCGTCGCAATGCACCATGTGCCTTGATGTGGCGCGCTTCCATAATGGCCTCGAGGAGGTCTTCGTCGAGTGGCATCGACTGCAGGTCGGATTCACGAAGCGAGATGAGTTCCTCTCCGAGTTTCTGCAATGCGAGGTACGCACGCTTTCTCGCGCTTTTGCTGGGCTTTGTATCGTCCACCGGCTAAAGTACCCCCGCGGTTTGGCCGCTATCCGGGGGCGGGAGTCTAGCATGGGAACAATTATGAAACGCGAATCGCTGGGCCGCAGCGAGCTGGAAAACCTCGTCAAGCTGGCGCTCGATGAAGCGCAGCAAAGGGGCATGGACCAGGCCGAGGCAGCCGCGAGCCAGGATACCGGCCTGTCTACGACGGCCCGACTGGGTGAAGTCGAAAGCCTCGAGTACACCAACGACCGCGGTATTGGAATTACCGTGTTCAAGGACTCCCGGAAAGGCAATGCGAGCACGTCGGATATGTCGCCGGAGGCGATTCGCGAAGCCGTTGCCAAGGCGTGTACGTTTGCGACGCTGACAGCGCAGGATAAATATGCCGGCCTGGCCGATCCCGAGCTCATGTGTAAAGACATCAGGGATCTCGAGCTCGATCATCCCTGGGACCTGGACGCCGATACGGCGATTGCCATGGCAATTGAGACGGAGGCGGCTGGCCTGCAAAGCGACCCGCGCATCAGTAACACCGAAGGTGCAACCGTGTCCACGAATCGCGGTACGCGCGCTTACGGCAACACGCACGGGTTTGTCGGTAGCTTCTCAAAGACAAGTCACAGCGTGACCTGCATTTTGCTGGCTGAAGCCGACGGTCTGATGCAGCGTGACTATCACTACACGGCGGCGCGCAACGCCAGTGAACTGGAAGCCGCAGGTGAGGTCGGCCGAGAAGCGGCCAAGAAAACAGTCAACCGACTTGGCGCGCGCAAGATCAAAACGACCCGGGCGCCGGTTTTGTACATTCCGGAAGTGGCGCGCGGTTTCATCGGTCACGCCATTGGCGCCATCTCCGGCGGTGCCCAGTATCGACGTTCGTCGTTTCTCCTCGACGCCGTGGGAGAGACCTTATTCCCGGACTTCGTCAACATAGAGGAGCGCCCGCACTTGCCGGGTGCGATGGCCAGTGCACCCTACGACGGCGAAGGCGTCGCAACCTACGATCGCGATATTGTGGCCGGCGGTGTGTTGCAGGGCTATATCCTCGGCAGCTACTCGGCACGGCGGCTCGGCCTGACCACGACGGCGAACGCCGGTGGATCACAAAACCTGCTCATCCCGGACAGCGGAAAAAGCCAGGCGGAGTTGATCAGTGAAATGGGCACCGGCCTGATTGTTCAGGAGCTGATTGGGCAGGGCGTCAATGGCGTTACGGGTGACTACTCACGCGGTGCCGTGGGCCACTGGGTCGAAAATGGCGAAATCCAGTACCCGGTGCACGAGGTTACGATTGCCGGCAACCTGCGCGAACTGTATCAGCGGATTGCGGCGATCGGGGACGACCAGGACACTCGCAGCGGTATTCGTTGCGGCTCCATCCTGGTGGAAGAGATGACGATTGCGGGAGCGTAGCGGCGTTCTCGCGAGGAGATGAGGTAACGATGTATGCAACGACGCCTGGTATTGGTACTTACTCTAATCCTGCTCGGGGGCTGTGGTCAGGTCGGTGGTCTTTTTGAGCTGATGGAAGTTGCCCAAGCTGTTGAAACCGAACTCGCGGACAGGCATGGCCTGAAATGCACGGTTTTGGCGAACAAAGTGAACGGGCGACTTGATACGGTTAGTGTGGTTTTGCCTCAGGAAGAAGTCAGTGATCTGTCTATTGGAGAAATGGCGGCGCTGGTGCAGCCGACTGTTCTACGACATTTCAAAGAGATGCCAGAGTCTCTGGTGATTTCCGTAGTGATCGGGAAGTAACGAAAAGTCTGCCGCTTATTTCTGACTGTCGATCTCATCCAGGAGTTGCGACAGGGTCCTGTTGCCGAGGCTTGATTCTACTGCTGAGTCGATCGTTTCGCCGAGCGCTGCAACCGCCTTCGACCATCTCGGGTTGCGGTGTGATCCTGTTTCACCCTCAACGCGTACGACACCGAGTATATCGATGAGCGTGATGCGAGCCATGTCCCGCCCGGGTAAGAGTTCTTCGTTTTCCGCCGTGGTCAGCAGGCCGGCCGCTTCCAGCCCCAGGATAATGGGCGCTATTGTTATGGAAGGGATGCGGAGCTTCGAACTGAGGGCACGCAGATCGATCGACTTCGATGAGTCTCTAAACGCGGTGCCGACAATCAGCATGATATTCAGTGCCAGGCGCTCACGCATGGCATTCGACAGGCGTGGTTCACGCCGCCCGATTTTCATGTACGCCGGATTCTGGAAATAGAAGGCGAGTTGCGATCCGATCAGCAGTATCAGCCAGTTCAGGTACAGCCAGAGCAATGCCGTAACCGCGATGGCGAAACTGGCGTAGATAGCCTGCTTGTCGTAGGAGGTGGTGACGAAGGCGCCAAACAGCATGCTGGCCGTCACCCACATGAAACCACCGGCGCAGCCGCCAACGAGGGCAGACCGGAACTTCACGTTGGTGTTCGGCATGAACTTGTAGAGGAAGGTGAAGATCGCGATGATCACGACGTACGGTGTGAGGCTGCTGGCAAACGCGAAGATCGGTGAGATCACCACGTTTTCCTGCATCGAAACAACGAGGTCCTCTTCGCCCAGCGACGCAATGGTGCGAAGCGCCAACGTGATCGCAAGTGTGCCGATAATGAGTACTGCGCTGTATTCAATGAATCGCGTGGCAAAGCTTCTGGGCTTGGAGACGTACCAGACGAAGTTAAAGCTCTCCTCGATCTTCTGCACCATGGAAATGGCGGTGTAGATAAAGAACGCGAGGCCGATGCCGCCGATAACGCCGCCATGGACATTGTCGACGAGGGTCATAACCTGCCCGGTGATTTCAACGCCCTTTTCGCCCAGCGGTTCCAGGAGGCCGTAGAGGTATTGCTCAAGGTCTTCGTCGACTCCAAAACCCTTAAGCACGGCGAAGCTGACAGCGATCAGCGGCACGACCGCGAGCAGGGTCGTGTAGACAAGGCTCATGGCGCGCAGGGTCAGTTGACCGGTGAAAATGTCACGCAGGACTGCGTACAGGTTACGCAGTACGCCCGCTACAAAGCGGCCGGGGAGGCCGTACTTGTACAGCACATCCCCCCAGATTAGCTCGTCGAGCTTGATGTTCAGACTGGCGATCATCAGCCTATTGTACCTCCGTTGGAGCGGCTTGAGCCGCGAACCAGTTCCGTTCGGGCCTGAAGGTCTTCCTACGGGGCGGTCATTCTCTGCAGGGCTTCATTGTACTTCGCCGCCGTCTTCTCGAGGATTTCGGTCGGCAGTGCCGGTCCCGGGGCCGTCTTGTCCCAATCGAGAGTCTCGAGATAGTCACGGGCGAACTGCTTGTCAAAGCTTGGCGGACTGATACCGACCGCGTAACCATCGACCGGCCAGAAGCGCGACGAGTCAGGCGTGAGCACCTCATCGATGATGTACAGGCGGCCTTGTTGATCCTGGCCGAACTCGAACTTGGTATCGGCAATGATAATGCCGCGCTCAAGGGCATAAGCAGCGGCGCGCTCGTAGATCTCGATGGAAATATCACGAACCTGTGCCGCCAGTTTTTCGCCGACGATTTCGGCGACTTTTTCAAAGCTGATGTTCTCGTCGTGTTCGCCGGCTGCGGCCTTGTGCGCCGGCGTAAACAGCGTCTGCGGCAGTTTCTCGGCCTGTTGCAGACCCTCGGGCAGGTCGATGCCACAAACCTGTCCTGTGTCCTGGTAGTCCTTCCAGCCGGAACCGATCAGGTAGCCGCGAACCACGGCCTCGATGGGCAGCGGTTTCAGGCGCTTGACGACGAGTGCGCGGTTCTTTAGCTGCTCCTGGAGCTCCGCGTCCTTGACGACGTCAGCAACGGTCAGGTCGGTCAGCTGGTTGTCGATAATGTCGCTCATCATGCGAAACCAGAACAACGAAATCCTGGTCAGGACCTCGCCTTTGCCGGGCACCGGGTCCGGCATCACCACGTCGTAGGCCGACAGGCGATCCGTGGTGACGAGCAGCAGGTGGTCGTCATCGACACTGTAGATGTCGCGGACTTTGCCGCGCCCGATCAACGGCAGCTCGGGAATGGAGGTTTCGAAGAGGACGTCAGCGGTATTCATGGAGCGATGATCGCCGCAAAGGCTCCCTCTCGCAAGCTGCGCGATGGGAATAGCGGGCCAGTCGCGATACGATGCAGCCCAATATGTTCCTCGGAAAGACCATTGTCCTGATCGTCTTGTTGCTGGTTGCCTACCAGTTCTACCGGGGCTTCAAGAAGAGCGTGGACGCATTTGAACGGCAGGGCGAGGCCTTGGGGCGCGTCTCGGACGAATTCGTGCGGGCGCTGTTCAGCGTTATGGGCCATCTCGCGAAGACCGACGGGCGTGTATCTGAAGACGAAATTCGTGCCGCCCGGCTGGTGATGCACCGACTGGGCCTTAGCCCGGCGCAGGTACGCCGTGCCATCGGCTGGTTTGATGATGGCAAGAAGCCGGGTTTTCCGCTCGTGCAAACCTTGCGGGAAGTACGTCGCGTCAGCGGCCGCAGCATGTCGAAGCGCACCATGTTCCTGCGACTCGTGCTCGAGGTCGTACTCGCGAAGGACGCGCTGGCGAGGCGAGAGCGCGGGATGATCTGGACGATCTGCAAGGAATTCGATATCGGGCGCGTTGAACTCGCCCAGTTGGAGGCGATGATTCGTGCCCAGAAGGGCTTCAAGCGCTCGCCGGCGGGCGATGCCGACGCTGCTCGTGTCCGCGGGGCTTACGAGGCACTGGGCGTGAGCGTTGACGCGAGCAACGATGAGATCAAGAAAGCGTATCGTCGTCTCATGAACAAGAACCACCCTGACAAGATCTCGGGCAGCAACCCGGGTGCCGACGTTATCGCCGAGGCGCAGCGCCGTACGCGGGAAGTACGCGTCGCGTACGAGATGCTGAAAGCGAGACGCTCGATCCGATGAATCGGGCCTGAAGGCCCTCCTACAAGGCCCGAAACTCGGGTAAGCTTTTTGCACCCATCAAGAGGACCAACTGTGAAACCCCTAATTGCTCCTTCGATTCTCTCCGCAGATTTCGCTCGCCTCGGCGCGGACGTCAAGGCTGTCCTGGATGCCGGCGCTGACATCGTGCATTTCGATGTGATGGACAACCACTTTGTCCCCAATCTCACCATCGGTCCGATGATTTGCGATGCGCTGCGCAACCACGGCATCGAGGCGCCGATCGATGTGCACCTCATGGTGGAGCCTGTGGACCGCATCATCCCGGACTTTGCCAAGGCAGGGGCGAGCTACATCACTTTCCATCCGGAGGCGAGCAGGCACCCGGATCGCTCGCTTGGCCTGATCAAAGAGCAGGGGTGCAGGGCTGGCCTCGTCTTCAACCCCGCGACGCCGCTTGACTGGCTCGACTACGTCATCGACAAGGTCGACATGGTGTTGCTCATGTCGGTGAATCCGGGCTTCGGTGGCCAGACGTTCATTCCGTCGGCGCTGGACAAGCTGCGACAGGCACGCAGGATCATCGATGACAGTGGGCTGGATATTCGCCTCGAGATCGACGGCGGCGTAAAAGTCGACAATATCGGCGAGATTGCGGCTGCCGGTGCGGATACGTTCGTCGCCGGCTCAGCAATTTTCGGTAGCGAGGACTACGCGGCGACGATTGCGGCGATGAAGTCTGAAATCGAAAAGGCCGGCTAGAAATACGGTACCGGACACCTTATACCGGGTATAAGGTGTCCGGTACCTGATTAATTACAGTTTGCGGTTGGGGCGCGCGCCGTAGACAACGATAGTCTTGCCGCTGGCTGAGACGAGGCCCTGCTCTTCAAGGACCTTCAGCACGCGGCCGGCCATCTCCCTCGAACAACCGACCAGTCGGCTGAGTTCCTGGCGGCTCACCTTGATCTGCATGCCGTCCGGGTGCGTCATGGCGTCCGGTTCATTACACAGGTCCATGATGGCGTGTGCCACGCGGCCGGTTACGTCCACAAACGCGAGGTCGCCGAGTTTGCGGTTGGTGCGATCGAGGCGCGTCGCGAGCTGTGTCGCGAGCTCAAAAACCAGCCCCGGGCTTTCGCTGGCAATCTGGCGGAAGCGCGGATAGGTCATCTCGGCAATTTCGCATTCGGTACGCGTTCTTACCCAGGCGCTGCGCGTTGGCTGTTCGTAGAACAGGCCCATCTCACCGAAGAACTGTCCCTTGTTCAGGTAAGCCAGCACCATCTCGTTACCGTCCTCGTCTTCGATCATGACTTCGACCGACCCGTCGACGATGTAGTACAAGACATCCGGCAAATCGCCTGCATGGATCATCACAGTTTTCTGTGGGACCGTCCGTACTCGGCAATAACTCAAAAAGCGGTTAATCGCCGGTACGTCGCTAAGATTTTTCGCTGTAGTCTGCATTGATTATTCCTCGCCCCTGTTGCGACCCACTTTTAATACAGAATGCCCCCTAGGGCAAGCTAAGTCCGTGTTTTTTCGAATTTTTTGTCTGATTGGACCAAAGTCAGACCCAATACGCTGTTTTTGTCATAACTTTGGCCGTCATGCGCATGAGGCGCTTCACCGGGGCAGGCAGGTCAGCCGCTCCCGCGTCGATGGCGTTATCGCCGTGTTCCTCTTCCTCGTCACGCATTTGTTCCACGATCGCCCGGCTCTTCACATCCTCCGGAGGCAGGTTGTCGAGGTGACTATCGAGGTGTGCGCAGACCTGTCGTTCGGTCTCCGCAATAAACCCGAGGCTCCACTTATCGCCCAGAATGCCACTTGCCGCGCCGATGGCATAAGCACCGGCGTACCAGAACGGACTTAATTTGCTCACATCTTCCCCGAGCTCATGGATGCGTTGCTCACACCACGCCAGGTGATCGAACTCCTCGTCGGCCGCGCGTTGCATCTGGCCCTCGATTTCCTTGTCGCGTGCGACCGTCGCATGTCCCTGGTAAAGCGCCTGTGCCGCTACTTCACCCGCGTGGTTGATGCGCATCAGGCCTGCGGCATGCCGTTTCTGGCTGTCATTGAGCTCGGCATCGATAATGTTCGCGGCCGGATTGGCGCGGGCGGAACGGCCTGCTGGTGCGGCAACGGTGCGCAAAGCGTTGTTGGCGCTCGCCAGAATCCGATCGAACGGTGTGAGTTGTCGTTTATTCATGTGACAAAGTATAGCGAAGCGCCGTCCACGACAGGTATACTCCGCTGCCTTTTTTGGGCACCACCACCGAATTTCTTCTGGAGACCTCGCATGAAATTGCGCATGTTTGTTATGACTGCGGCACTGCTCGCACCTATTTCCCTGATGGCTCAGGATGCACCTGAGAGCCCGTGGGCGGGCAAGGCCACGATGGGCTACCTCGCTACATCCGGCAACACTGAAAATACAACGCTGAACTCAGGGTTCGAAGTTGGCTACAAGGTGGGCCAGTGGGCTCACTTGCTTGAAGCTGCAGCGATTAACGCCTCGGAGAACGAGATTACGACGGCTGAGGCCTATGCCCTGGGCTGGAAGAGTGAGCGCAACCTGTCCGACAAGGACTTTCTGTTTGGCCGCCTGAACTGGCGCAAAGACGCTTTCGGCGGTTTTGACACCCAGTTCTCACAGACGGTCGGCTATGGTCGCCGCCTGGTTGACTCCGACAAACACAAGCTGAACGCCGAGATTGGCGCCGGTGCCCGGCAGTCGGAACTGCAGGACGGCACCAAGGAAGACGAGACGATCTTCCGTGGTGGCATGTACTACAAATGGTTGTTCAGCGAGACCGCTGCGTTCCGCCAGGACCTCACGGTAGAGGGCGGAGACCAGAACACCTACACAGAGTCGGTGACGGCAATATCCGCAAAGCTGCTTGGGGACCTTGCGCTGGTCGCGTCTTACACCATCAAGAACAATTCCGATGTGCCGCTGTTGACTGAAAAAACAGACACTTACACGGCTCTTTCGCTCGAATACACCTTCTGAGGGGCAGGCTGAAAAAAGGCCCCTGATTTGTTTGCATTAGGAAGGGGCCTACAGTAGAATTTCGCGCCTTTCGCCAATCCCGCGAACGTACTTGCGTGCGCGGTTGGCTCGCCGGAATCAGGACGGTCTTTTTGGGCCCGAATGCAAGCCAGTGAAAAACAAGATCATTCCCTTACGGAAACCTTAGAATTATGAATACGTTTTCTGCGAAACCAGCAGAGGTTCGCCGCGACTGGTACGTGGTAGATGCCACGAACAAGACCCTGGGTCGCCTGTCGACCGAGATCGCGCGCCGTTTGCGTGGCAAGCACAAGCCGGAATACACGCCGCATGTCGACACGGGTGACTATATCGTTGTCGTCAATGCCGAGAAGGTCCGCGTTACCGGCAATAAGCTGAAGGACAAGATGTATCACCATCACACGGGATACATTGGCAACCTGAAGTCGGTACCGCTTGAGAAGCTCCTTGATGAGCATCCGGAGCGCGTGATCGAGAAGGCCGTAAAAGGCATGATGCCGCGCGGTCCGCTGGGTCGCCAGATGTATTCCAAGCTGCGTGTTTTCGCAGGTCCCGAGCACACCCACGCTGCACAGCAGCCGATTCCGCTGGAAGTGAACGCTTAAAGCGCGCTTCTCAGATTGAGTAGAGATTATGAGTGACACTTTTTTTTACGGTACGGGTCGCCGCAAGACGTCGACAGCTCGCGTCTTCCTGACGCCGGGCAATGGTGACATCACGGTCAACAAGCGCCCGCTGGACGTATTCTTCGGTCGTAAGACCGCCCAGATGATCGTTCGCCAGCCGCTGGAGCTCACAGCTTTGGGCGAGAAGTTCAACGTGAACGTCACGGTCAAAGGTGGTGGCACGACGGGCCAGGCTGGCGCGATTCGCCATGGTCTGACGCGCGCGCTGATGGTCTATGACGAGTCGCTGCGCCCGGGTCTGCGTAAAGCTGGCTTCGTGACTCGCGACGCACGTGAGGTTGAGCGCAAGAAGGTCGGCCTGCGTAAAGCACGCCGCGCTACGCAGTACTCCAAACGCTAAGCGTTCACACGATCCGCATTTGGGGGATCGTCTAGTGGTAGGACTGCGGACTCTGACTCCGCCAACGGGGGTTCGAATCCCTCTCCCCCAGCCAAAAAATATAGGGGCCCTTAATGGGCCCATTTTTTTTGTCTCGGGGAGAGGGAAGAGCCCTGTACGAAGTGCGCGCCCGCAGGGGCGAGAATCGACCTAAGTCGATTCGAGTCAATCCCTCCTGCGAAGCTGCAAGTGAGTTCGCGCGAAGCGCAAGAATCCCTCCCCGAATAGAACCACCTAGTCAGCCAGGAACGGGAAGAGCGCCGCGTCGTTAAACATTTCCTGAATGAGAGCGGATACGGCCGTATTAATCATCTGCTCATTGGAATTGGCGCCGGGTACGACCATGACTCTCTTCTCGTCATCGATCTGGTAGAAGTTGTCATAGGATTCGCCGCTCTTCGTCGCGGTGCCTTTCATAGACCCGCGTACGTGGACGCCTCCGGTCCAGAAGCCCATTGATGTCTCGTACTCGATGTTCCGAATATCGACTCGCAAGAGCGCGCCAATGCCGACAGCAGCAGGAGAGTTTGCTGCGGTGGCATCGAATCCCTTTTCGCCGAGACCAGCAATAATTGCGTCGCGGAATACTACAGTCATATCCTGTTCCGTAGTTATCGCCGCACCCTTCATGGCGCCAGTGCCGCGCCTGCCAAGCTCTTTGCTATCCCGTTCATCCACAACGTAAACGGCAACCTTCGCTCCGCGTCCCATGTCACTCTTCGCAACATCCAGCTCAGGTTGGATTTCGACAACCTGCGGCGTAAATGCGCAACCGCTTGTGAGCGCCAGCGCCAGCGCAACCAGAAAAAGCTTCGTCCTGTTCATAATCGTCGTCTCGGTTATGTGTTTAGAAAACTACGAGCGATCAGAAAAGTCCCCGCTCGTCCCTACCTCACGATAAATCAGGAGCAATACCTTTTCCAGCCTGCGTGTTTCGAACAGGAGCTCCGGACCAGGGTTGCTAGCCGGCAAATCCCCCACCTCCTTCAGTCTCCGCCATACGTATCAGACGGCTGTCCATTACCGCTGCCTGACGGTGTTTAACGGCGGCCTGGTAGCCGGGATCCGTGACCATGTCGAGAAAGGCACCGGCCGTTGGGTAGCGGGCGACAAACGCCAGATCCCAGCGTTTTTCAGGCGGACCAATGAGCATGAGTTCCGGTGCGCCTCGCCAGACGATGCTGCCGCCCACGCGGCTGAATACGGGGCTGCTCTCTCTGCCATAAGCGGCATAGGCTTCCGCGCCGGTGGCTTCGCGATCATCGTCATAAGCCGCCCTGTCGCGATAGCGCACAAGGTTGAGCATCATGATGGGCTTGTCGCGAGGCAACGCCTTGAAAGCGTCGAACTGGTCGCGTTCAGGATCAATGTAGTTGGACATCGCGGCTTCCTGTCTGACTTGCCACAATGATAACGTAGCCGAAGTTCGAGCAATGGGAGGAACAGTGAACTGGGATATCGCGGACTTCCTGGTCTTCGGGGCGCTCCTGGCGGGCGTGGCCGGCTGTTTCTTGCTGGTCGTGCGCAGGACCGACAATATCGCGTACCGAACTGGTGTCGGCATTGCGCTGGCCGCAGCATTCATCCTGATCTGGGTGAGCGGCGCCGTTGGCATCATCGGCGATCCGGGGAATGACGCCAACCTGATGTATGTCGGCGTACTGGCCATCGGAATTATCGGTGCTTTTGCAGCGCGTTTTGAGGCACGGGGCATGATGCTGGCGTTGTTCGCGACGGCGTTCGCCCAGGTCCTGGCCGCCGTGATTGCACTGGTTGCAGGTCTGGGTTCGTCAGGGCCGGTCTGGCCGTGGGATATCCTGGTCCTTACCGGGTTTTTTACGGTGCTGTGGCTGGCCTCGGCGTTGCTATTTCGAAAACGATATCTCCATCCATGACCGTCAGTACCACGTTGGTCTTGTGGATCGCGTAAGGGTCCACCTGAAAAATATCCTGGTCCAGTACCACGAGATCCGCCTTCTCTCCTGAACAGGCGGTCGTCAGAAGTGCCGTTAACAGTGTGACAAAAAGTGGAAGGCGGGTGGCGTGTGTTGGTGGCATCGCGTCAGATCAGGTACGCATCTCGCGGACGCCGGTGTCGTCAGCAATTAACAGGACGTCGGCAGGTCGTTGGGCGAACAGGCCAACCGTGACCACACCAGGGATGCGATTGATACGGGCTTCCATATCGATCGGATTGGCGATCTTCAGGTTGTGAACATCCAGAATGTGGTTGCCATTGTCCGTAACAAAACCTTCACGCCAGATCGGCTGACCGCGCATTTTGAGCATGCGACGCGCGACAAGTTCCTGCGCCATAGGCAGCACTTCGATCGGTAACGGGAATGCCCCGAGCATCCCAACCAGTTTCGAATCGTCAATAATACAAACGAAGCGTCGCGCAGCCTCTGCCAGGACTTTCTCCCGGGTGAGGGCACCGCCGCCGCCCTTAATAAGCTGCAGATGCTTGGTGCTCTCATCCGCACCATCAATGTACAGGTCGATGTCACCGGTCTCGTTGAGCGTCAGCACCTCGAAGCCCTGCTGCTCAAGGAGCTCGGTCGACGCCCTGGAGCTCGATACCACCCGGTCTATCAGGTTGCGCACCTCGGGCAGCATTTCGATGAGGCAATTGACAGTCGAACCGGTCCCGACACCCAGTGTCGTACCTGGCTCGATGAACTCCATCGCCGCCCTGGCGGCTGCGCGTTTCTTCTCGGTTGCGTCCATAGCTGGGTACTATAGTCAAATTGCCGGGTGTTTCACATCGGCACAGCGCACAGTTTGGGGTCCTGCAAATGAAAAGAGCCCGCCAAGGCGGGCTCTTTTGCTTGCTTTGGAAGAAGGCCTCTTCCGAAGCGACGGTCTAACTACCGTTTCTTCCTACGGGTAGCCTTCTTCTTGGCTTTCCGCCTGGTAGCTTTCTTCTTCGTCTTACGCTTGGCTACTTTTTTCTTAGCCTTGCGTTTTGTAGCCTTTTTCTTGGTCTTGCGTTTAGCTACTTTCTTCTTAGCCTTCTTCTTCTTCGTTTTCTTTTTCGTCTTGCGTTTGGCTACTTTCTTCTTAGCCTTTTTCTTGGTCTTTCTTCTTCGTCTTGCGTTTGGCTACTTTCTTCTTAGCCTTTTTCTTGGTCTTTCTTTTTCGTCTTGCGTTTGGCTACTTTCTTCTTAGCCTTTTTCTTGGTCTTTCTTCTTCGTCTTGCGCTTAGCTACTTTCTTTTTCGCTTTACGCTTTGTGGCTTTCTTCTTGGTTGCTTTTTTCTTCGTCTTACGCTTAGCAACCTTCTTCTTCGCTACGCGTTTCTTCGCAGCTTTCTTGCGTACTACTTTCCGCTTCTTCGCGACTTTGCGCTTCGAAGCTTTTTTACGAGACTTCTTTTTGGTAGCCATTAATTTTCTCCGTGTCGGGTACCCGCGAATGAGTATACGCAACAATCCCAAAAAATCCAGCAAGTTAGAGGTGGTAGAGCCGGCATTAAAAAGTGGCTCAGGAATTGCGATGTGCAAGTCCGATGAACGACCGCGTGCCTGACGTGTTTGAAAGTGAAGTGAAGGAGTGTTGGGTCAAAGATTTTTCGACCGACATACTCGCACCGCAAATAGAAGTAATTGCTTAGCCGGACAGGGATTGCAGTTTGACGAACGGACGTTGCAGCGATCGGAGAAGGGCCGTCCGCCCCCGACAAAACAGTCTAATTCTTATCGCTAATTACGCGATAAAGCCGTATATCCCAAGGATTTGGCGCAATTTTCTCGATTTCCTGACATTGGAACGCGACGCCGATTAGTTTCGGCCGAATCCAGTGTTTGCGGTGTCGCAGGAAAGAGAAGCACCGATCGAAATAGCCACCACCCATGCCGATGCGATGTCTTCTTTTATCGAATGCGACGGTCGGTGTAATGACGAGGTCGAGTTTTCGAGGTGCTATCAGAACCCCACGAACAGGTTCCCAAAGGCCGAAAGAGTTCTGCTCAAGTTCCGTTTCAGGCAGTATTTCGCAGAAGAACATTTCGCCCTTGGCGCGCAAAACTGGAACAAAAACGCGCTTGTTTGCGCACCACGCGGCTTCGATGATGTCGCGCGTGTCTACTTCGTCGATCATAGGCAGGTAACAACCGATCGTGGTGCACGCGTAAAACTCACGCGAAGCGAGCACTCGTTTACAAATGATTTCGGAGGCTGTTACGCGCTGTTCACTGTTCATATTGCGACGGGCGCGCAATGCATTGCGGCGAAGTGCATTCATCAAGTCAGGTATTGATCGCAATGAGAAAAGAGGAGGCGCCTCCCGCCTGTGCCGTCACAAACCTTCGCTCTCGAACCGGAGCAACAGGTGGGGTCAGCCGTGACCGTACCAGGCTTACCGCCGAAACGGTTATGCACACATACAGCCGACAGACAGCGACCCCGAGGTAAATATTTAGGGTCGGGAGGTTTCCAGGTCGGTGTCGAACACTGCAGGAGACGCCAAGTCGAATATCGTGCCGAATTCGCGCATTACAAGTCGAGCTGCTGTGCGCCGCTCAGGACATTGTCTACGCGATCAGAAATAATTTTGAGGCGATTGCTGATTCCGCCTTCGAGCGCCTGGTCTCGCGCCTTGGCATGGATCAGGTCGTTTGCCATATTCAGTGCAGCCATGACCGCGATGCGATCAAGCCCAACAATGCGGCCGCTGTCGCGGATCTCACGCATCTTGTTATTCAGAATCTCCGCGGAGTCGAGCAGGTCAGTGCGTTCTTCGGCGGGGCAGGCTACCTGGTATTCCTTGTCGAGGATTCGGACGCTAACCTGCGCAATTTGTTGGGTCATTCGGCGTTCTCCGTCTGCCTTATTGATCTACGTGTGTCGTCATGGTTCAGGAGCCTTGCTCCATCGCTTTCAATCGGCCGATCATCGCTTCAACCCGCGCACGGACCTGCTCGTTCTTTTGCAGCAGGTTCGCACGTTCTGACGTCAGGACATCCTGGCGCTGTTTCAGCGACCGGTTCTCATCCTGCAGTTGGTCGCATACGCGAACGAGCGCGTCGACGCGCTTTTCGAGACGCTTGAGTTCGTGTTCAAACGTTGAATTGAAGTTCTCAGCCATAGGCTCAATATAGTAGGGTTTGCCTGAATTGAAAAGGTTGGTCTTGGTATGAATGAAAAGCTTGGCTATGACGAGCTCGACGAGTCGCTGCGGCGCTGCGGTGCCAGTTGGGATGCGGCGCAGGCGCACGGGCTGCTGACAGGCCGCCTGGCCGTCGCGGGCGTGCCGTCCGGGCCAGATTGGCTTCTGCAGGTTCTTGAAGGTACAGACGAGGCCAACGCGCTGCGTATGGAGTGCCAGAAGATGCTCGATTCTCTCTATCAGGGGACGTTCTGGCAGCTGTCGGAGAGGCTGTCGGAGTTCGTACCGCTGCTACCCGATGACGATGCTGATGTCGGCGCGCGGACCATGGCCCTGGCGCATTGGTGTGAGAGCTTTTTGCATGGCCTCGTTTCTTCGCAGCACGAACAGGCGCTTAAGGATAAACTCGCGGCCGAACCGTTGTCCGACATTATCCGCGATATGCTGCAGATCACGCGTGCTGGTGTCGACGAAGAAAGCGATAATGAAACCAATGAAGCAGCGTACGCTGAGATTGTTGAGTACATCCGGGTCGCTGCCCAGCTGGCCTACGAGGAACTGTCCGATATCCGGCACACGGAAGAGCAATGAATTCCAAAGAGTTTGAACGTCGGCGCAGGCAGCTGATGCGCATGGTTGGCGCTGGCGGAATCGCTATCCTGCCCGCCGCGCCGGTCCGCAAGCGTAGCCGTGATGTTGAGTACATCTTTCGCCAGGACAGCGATTTCTACTACCTGACAGGCTTTGCTGAGCCGGAAGCTGTGGCGGTGCTGGTCCCGGGTCGACCGCAGGGGGAGTACCTTCTGTTTTGTCGAGAACGAAATTCTTCGAAAGAGCAGTGGGACGGGTCACGCGCGGGTCAGGATGGAGCGATCGCAGACTTCGGTGCTGACGACGCATTTCCGATCGACGATATCGACGACATCATTCCGGGTCTGATCGAAGGATGTGAGCGCGTTTACTACACGATGGGTATGTATACCGATTTCGATGCGCGCATCGCGGAGTGGGTTAACTCGCTGCGATCAGGTCTGTCGCGCGGGCTGCATACGCCCACCGAGTTCGTCGCGCTGGATCACCTGTTGCACGACATGCGCCTGTACAAAAGTCGTGGCGAGATTAGTGCGATGCGCAAGTCGGCCAAAGTCGCCGTCGCCGCGCACAAACGTGCGATGCAGGTTACGCGCCCGGGAATGTACGAGTACGAAGTTGAGGCCGAATTCCGGCATGAATTTCGGCGCTGCGGCGCCTGGGCCTCGTACAGCCCAATCGTGGGTGGCGGCGCGAACGCATGTACGCTGCACTATGTCGAGAATGGCGACATACTGAACGACGGTGACCTGCTGTTGATTGACGCCGGTTGTGAGCTCGATTACTACGCGTCGGACATCACGCGGACCTTCCCGGTTAACGGGCGGTTCAGCCCGGAGCAACGCGCGGTCTACGAAATTGTGCTCGAGGCGCAGCGCGCGGCCATCGAAAAGACTGTGAAGGGCAATCACTGGAACGAGCCGCACGATGCGGCGGTTCGCGTCATTACTAAAGGCCTCAAGAAGCTCGGACTGCTCGATGGCTCGCTGCCCAAACTTATAAAAGACGGCGCGTACCGCCCATTCTATATGCACCGTACGGGCCACTGGATTGGCATGGATGTCCACGACGTCGGTGACTACAAGGTTAGCGACGAGTGGCGGGTGCTTGAGGCCGGCATGGTGACCACCGTCGAACCCGGAATTTATATCCCGGACAAGCGTAGTATCCCGAAG
The DNA here is from genome assembly GCA_963722775.1 of uncultured Gammaproteobacteria bacterium. GTDB lineage: Bacteria > Pseudomonadota > Gammaproteobacteria > Steroidobacterales > Woeseiaceae > UBA1847. The sequence goes on along the minus strand of CAVROF010000012.1, from coordinate 372,690 downwards.
CGGTTTCGCAATATCGGGATTCGCATCGAAGATGATGTGGCGGTGACCAGCAAGGGGCCGGATGTGCTCAGCAAGGGGCTCGTCTCGGACCCTGATGACATCGAGGCACTAATGCAGGGCTCATGAGCAACAAGCACTACGATATCGTGATTGCCGGTGGTGGCATGATTGGGACGAGCCTGGCTATTGCGCTGGAACCGCTTGGCCTGAGTGTTGCGCTTGTCGAAGCGATTCCAAGAAAGGCCGCGGCTCAGCCCAGTTTTGATGACCGTTCAACGGCACTGTCGCGCAGTACGCAGCGCATGTTCGAGGCAATGGGGCTCTGGCCTCGCATTGTCGCCGCGTCTACACCGATTCGTTCCGTCCACGTCTCGGATCAGGGGCGTTTCGGTTTTTCGCATATCGAAGCTGAGGAGCAGGGCGTCGAGGCGCTCGGCTACGTCGTTATCAATCGCGTCCTCGGCGGGGTGCTGCAGGATGCGCTCGACAATCTTGAAAGCGTCGACGTCTTTTGCCCGGCCCGCATTGTGGACGTCGAACTCGCTCCTGATAAAGCGGCCGCGGAGGTGGAATTCGTCGACGGCAAACAGCAGACGCTAACCTGCGATCTGCTCGTAGCCTCCGACGGGGCGAATTCTGCTGTTCGGGAAATGATGGGTATCACTGCGCAGAAGAGCCACTATGGACAATGCGCTGTAATCGGCAACCTGCTTCCCGAAAAGGACATTAACAACGTTGCGTATGAGCGCTTCACGGAGCAAGGGCCACTGGCCATACTGCCAGTCGCTGACGGGCGTGCCGGATTTGTCTGGACGGTATCCGAAGACGATGCCGATCGTGTGATGGCGCTTGATGACAACGCGTTTCTCGCCGAGTTGCAGGAACAGTTCGGCTACCGACTTGGTACGTTTTCGAAGGTCGGCAAGCGCGCGTCGTATCCGCTGATCCTGAGCAAGGCTCTGCGACTGACCGCAACCCGCAGCGTATTGATTGGTAATTCGGCGCATGGCCTGCACCCGGTCTCGGCGCAGGGATTTAACCTCGGAATGCGCGACGTGGCGGCCCTCGTTGACTGCATTGCCGACTGCCCCACCGTCACAGAGATTGACCCGGGAGGTACGTCATTGCTCGAGCAGTATTCACGTTGGCGGCGCTCTGACCAGAAGAAGCTCGTGCGCTTCACGGATGGTCTGGTGAGGCTGTTCGGAAGTGAGAGTCGGCCGCTGCGCGTACTACGCAATATTGGCATGCTCGGTTTCGATCTCGTTCCGGGCGTGCGTTCGGTGTTTGCAAAACACACGATGGGCCTGGCAGGAAGATTGCCGCGCCTGTCGCGCGGAGTGCCCATCAAATGAATCATCGCTACAGCATTGTTGTCGTTGGTGGAGGCGTTACCGGCCTTATGGCGGCCACGCTCCTGGCAAGGGGTCCGCACTGCGACGCGCTCGACATCACACTGGTTGATGCCGGCCCCCGGCCTGTGTTTTCACCCGACGATGATGTCGCCCTGCGGGTATCGGCGATTGCCAGTGGTACGGCTGAACTGTTCGATGCCGTCGGTGCCTGGGAGTACACCGCGGCAACCCGGGCCGCGCCTTACACGAGCATGCGTATCTGGGACGAGAGCGATACGCCGGATAGTGCTGCTGCGCTACGGTTCGATGCGGACGAATTTGGGATCGGGCAGCTCGGGTTTATCGTTGAGAACGTGTTGCTTCAGGACGTGCTGCTCTATCAACTCGACAGAACCGACGTGACATTGAAACTCGAAAACTCGATCCGAGCCCTGCACAGGAGACCGCGCCACTATGATGTGGAGCTTGAGTCGGGCGAAATACTGTCGGCGGATCTCGTTATTGGTGCTGACGGCGCACGTTCTTTTGTGCGTTCGGCTGTGGGTATCGGAGCCAGAGAATGGCCCTACGAGCAGACGGCATTTGTCACGCACCTGAAGCCCGAGAAACCACATGGCGGCACAGCCTGGCAGCGATTCCTGCGCGATGGCCCCCTGGGTATCCTGCCCCTTAACGATGGCCGCGTTTCGGTCGTGTGGTCGACGACGCCTGAGCAGGCACAAGCGGCCCTCGCGGCGGATGACGCCGAGACAGGCCGTGTGCTGAGCGATGCGTCGGACTACGTTCTCGGCAAACTCGAGGTTGCCGGGCCGAAGGGCGCATTTCCGCTGTGCGCCCGGCATGCGTCATCTTATGTTTTACCGAATGTTGCCTTGATCGGGGATGCGGCACATGCGATTCATCCGCTGGCCGGGCAGGGCGCGAACCTGGGCTTGCAGGATGCGGCGGAGCTCGCGGCCCAGGTCGCGAGCGCGATGGCAGAGGGCTTGCACCCGGGAGATCGGCCGGTATTACGCCGTTACGAGCGGGCACGCAAGGGAGCGAATGCGACGATGCTGCACTTCATGACTGGCCTAAACCGCCTGTTTGCGACAGACTCCAAGCTTATCGGTGGAATACGATCAGCCGGCATGCGGGCGTTTAACCGCAGCGGTCCTATAAGAGAACGCGCCGTTAAGGTAGCGCTGGGCGTCGACTGATACCCGGATTTGGGGGAACAATGAAGCAGCGATATGTCTACGTGCTCGCCGCGTTGCTGGCCATCATCGGTCTGTCCGTGTTTCTGTACAAGTGGCAGGTGCTCGGCTTTCCGCTGAGCGAGGACCAGGAAAAATCTGTCTGGACGATCGAATCGGCCGTGCATTTCGACAGCGGTCCGGGGTCGATCAAGGTGCAGCTGCATATCCCGACGCTGACGCCCGGGTTCCGCATGCTCAATGAGAATTCAGTGTCGCGGGGCTACGGCTTCAGCATCAACTACGGCAGCGGCGGTCGTGAAGCCCAGTGGGCTATCCGTCGCGCCGATGGCGAACAGACTATTTACTACCGGATATCCGTTTACGAGGATGACACGGTCGATGAGTCTGACACGACGCCGCCGTTTCCTCCGTTGCCGGTTATCAACGAGCCTCTTAAGACCGCCGTCGATGTGCTGGTCGCGGATGTGCGTGACCACTCTGCCGACACCGCGTCATTCACTACCGAACTGTTGCGGCGTCTGAACGATCCGTCGCCGGACCCCAACGTCGAGCTCCTGCTTTCCGGCGCGAACAGCGACGCAGAGTTCGTTGACGTGGCGCGCACTATGCTCGCATCTGCCCGCATCCCGGCGCGAACCGTGCATGGTTTTCCGCTGGCCGGCAGGCAACGAAATGCGTCGTTTGTGTCGTGGCTTGAGGTGCATGATGGCGACAAGTGGCTGTACTTTAATCCCGCGACGGGGGAGCCAAACCTGCCGAAGCGCTTCCTTGTCTGGTGGCGCGGCAATGAACCGCTGGTAAGCGTTGAAGGCGGCAGCAACGTCCAGGTCGATTTTGCGATCCAGGAAAATCACCTCGACGCGGTCGCGATCGCCGAAACGCAGGTTTCGCAGCGCGGCGCGAGTGCCGTCGGCTTCTCGCTCTACAGCCTGCCTATACAGACGCAGGCCGTATACGCAGTTCTGCTCATGATTCCGATTGGCGCGCTGGTTATGGTCGTTATGCGTAATATTATCGGCGTCGATGCGTTCGGTACGTTTATGCCGGTACTGATTGCACTGGCGTTCCGCGAAACCAAACTGCTCTGGGGTGTCGTCCTGTTTACAACGCTTGGTTGCTCTGGGCCTGAGCATTCGCTTCCTGCTGGATCGATTGCGATTGCTACTTGTACCGAGGCTCAGCGCCGTGCTCATCGTCGTCGTTATTCTGATGATGTTTATCAGCCTGGCGTCGCACCGGATGGGTATGGAGACAGGCCTGTCCGTTGCCCTGTTCCCAATGGTCATTATTGCGATGACCATTGAGCGCATGTCAGTCGTGTGGGAGGAACGTGGTGCCGTTGATGCAATGCGTGCGGGGCTCGGCAGCCTCTTTGTAGCCATCGCGGCGTATATCTTTATGGGCATGGCGTGGCTGGAGCATCTGATCTTCACTTTCCCGGAGCTATTACTCGTCATCCTCGCACTCGTCGTGCTGGCAGGGCGCTACACGGGCTATCGCCTGACAGAACTGCGGCGCTTCAAGGAATTGGCGGCGAAGTAATGTTCTCTGTGGCGCGACAACTGCGCGAAAAAGGCGTGCTCGGTCTCAACGAGCGCAATGCCGATTTCATCATGCGGCTCAATCCGCGACGGTTTTATCCGCGTGTCGATGACAAGGCGTTGACCAAGGAACTGGCGCTCGCAGCCGGCATGGCCGTGCCCGACCTGTACGGCATCATCGAGCACCAGGGGCAGGTGCGGCAGTTCACCGACATAGTCGGCGACCTCAAGAGCTTCGTCATCAAGCCGGCGCAGGGTAGTGGCGGTGACGGCATCCTTGTCGTGACAGGTCGCAGCGAGCGCAAGCGGGACAGCTTCCGCCTGAGCAGCGGTACGCTGATCTCGAAAGGCGAAGTCGAACACCACATTTCGAACATCGTCGGCGGGCAGTACAGCCTGAGCGGCAATCGCGATAAAGCGCTCATCGAATACTGTGTGCATTTCGATCCGACGTTTGCGGACGTCAGCTACCAGGGCGTGCCCGATATTCGCGTCGTGGTGTATCGCGGTTACCCGGCCATGGCGATGGTGAGGCTGCCGACGCGCGCGTCGGACGGCAAAGCCAATCTGCACCAGGGTGCCGTCGGCGCCGGTGTCGATATGGGCACGGGCGTGACACTGGCAGGTGTTCTCAACGACGAGATCGTGGAGGAACACCCCGACACGGGTGCGCTCGTCGCGGGTGTCGAAATTCCGCAGTGGGAGTTTATTCTTCAAACCTCCGCGCAAGGCCTCGAAGTAACAGGGCTGGGATATCTCGGTGTCGACATGGTTATCGATCGTGATCGCGGGCCGTTGATTCTCGAGATGAACGCACGGCCCGGTCTCAACATTCAGATAGCGAACGGTACAGGCCTTACACATCGTATCGCGCGTATCGACCAAATTTATGATGCCTCCGCAACGCCGGAGGAACGCGCCGCCATTTCGAGGCGTGAATTCAAACTGGAACGGTGAAGTCCAATGAGCTCTTACGTACGTGTACTGATTGTGGGTGTAGTTTGCTGTCTCGGGTTTGCTGTGGAGGGTTACACAGCTGACGAGGAGAAGGATGACAATCCGCTCGCGTCGCTGCCCCTGCGCCACATAGGCACGGCAATCACGTCGGGCCGTATTTCTGACTTCGCTTTCTACCCCGGCGGTGACCACGAATTCCTGGTGGCTACCTCATCCGGCAACCTGTGGAAGACGGACAACGGCGGTATCACGTGGGCACCACTCATGGACCACGAGGGATCATTCGCGCTCGGTGTCGTCGAACTGGATCCTAACGATTCGCAGACCATCTGGGTCGGCTCCGGCGAGAACAATGCACAGCGCAGCGTCGCGTACGGCGACGGCGTCTATAAGTCGATCGATGGCGGCACGAGCTGGCAGAACGTCGGGCTCAAGGACTCCGGCCACATTAGCCAGATCTGGATCAACCCGGACGATTCGAATGAAGTGCTGGTCGCAGCACAGGGGCCATTGTGGAGCGACGGCGGCGATCGCGGCCTCTACAGGACGCTGGACGGCGGCGCGAGCTGGGAGCGCATCCTCGACATCGATGAGCACACGGGCATCAACGAGTTCGTCGTCGATCCGGCCAATCCCGACGTGATCGTCGCATCGAGCTACCAGCGCCGTCGGCATGTCTGGGTACTGATCAACGGCGGTCCGGGCAGCGGTATTCACAAGTCGACCGATCGCGGCAAGACCTGGAAGAAGATCACGGCGGGCCTGCCGGGCGATCACATGGGTCGCATCGGACTCGCGGCGGCACCCAGCGATAGCGACATGATCTATGCAATTATCGAAGCCAACGACGACGAACGCGGCGTGTACCGTTCGACGGACTTCGGCAGTAACTGGTCCAAGCGCTCGTCGTATATGACGACCAGTCCGCAGTACTACAACGAGATCGTCGTCGATCCGAAAGACGCCGAGCGCGTGTACTCGCTCAATACGTTTACGATGGTGTCTGAGGATGGTGGCGTAACGTTTTCTCCGATTTCCAACGAGTGGCGCCACGTCGACGATCACGCCCTGTGGATCGATCCGGATGACACCGACCATCTGTACATTGGTGGCGACGGCGGTATCTACGAATCCTGGGATCGTGGCAACACGTGGCGACATGTACGCAACCTGTCCATCGCCCAGTTCTACCGCGTCCAGCCCGATTATGCGGAGCCGTTCTACAATGTTTGTGGTGGCACGCAGGACAACAACTCACTATGCGCGCCATCGCGAACGACGGTAGTGCACGGCATTACGAACTCCGACTGGATCATGGTGCTGGGCGGCGACGGTTACGAACCGCAATTCGACCCGACCGATCCGGACATCCTGTACGCGCAGTACCAGTACGGCGGCCTTGCTCGCTACGATCGCCGGACCCAGGAGCGGGTCTACATCACGCCGCACCCGGATAGCGGTGAAGACGCGTACAAGTGGAACTGGAACACACCGCTTATCGTTAGCCCGCATGCGCCAAAGCGTCTGTACTACGCGGCCGAATACCTGTTCCGTTCGGATGACCGCGGCGACAGCTGGCACAAAGTCAGCCCGGACCTGACGCGCCAGCTCGATCGTAATCAGCTCAAGGTAATGGGACGCGTGTGGGGCATCGACACGATCGCCAAGAACGACTCAACGTCGATATACGGCAGTGCGATCGGTATCAGCGAAAGCGCGATCCAGGAGGGCCTGATCTACGTCGGTACCGATGACGGTGTCGTCAATGTCACCGAAGACGGTGGTAAGACCTGGCGGCGCACGACCAAGTTCGATCGGGTGCCCGACATGTCGTACATCTCAGACGTGCTTGCGTCGTCGCACGACGCCAATGTTGTGTATGTCACGATCGACAATCACAAGCGCGGTGACTACAAACCCTACGTGCTGAAGTCCGAAAACCGCGGTCGTACCTGGAAGTCGATCACTGCGAACCTGCCGGAACGTGGGTCCGCACATACGATCGTCGAGGATCATGTCGATCCGGGCCTGCTGTTTGTTGGCACCGAGTTCGGGTTGTTCTTTACGCAGGATGGTGGTGCCTCCTGGCACCAGCTCAAGAACAACTTCCCTACGATCGCCGTACGCGATCTCGAGATCCAGGCGCGCGAGAATGACCTGGTCGTCGGCACTTTCGGCCGCGGCATCTACATTCTCGACAACTACACTGCGATGCGTACGAACGCGAAGTCGCTTGATTCGATGCACTTGTTCGGTGTGCGCGATCCGTGGTTGTACATTGAGGGTGACCTTTGGGACGCGCGCGAGAAGGGATCGATGGGCGCCGAGTTTTTCACGGCACCGAATCCGGCGTTCGGCGCTGAGTTCACTTACTACCTCAAGGATGGCCTGAAGTCGCGCAAAGCCGCGCGCCGCGAGCAGGAAATCAAGGTCGAGAAAGAGGGGGGCGACACACCTTATCCGTCCTGGGATGCGCTGCGGGCCGAGGACCGCGAGCAGGCGCCTGCCATGTACATCATGGTTCGCGATGGCAACGGCAATCTCGTGCGGCAGGTCTCAGCAAATACCGACGCGGGATTGCACCGCACAGCCTGGGATCTCCGGCTCCCGCCTCCGGACCCGGTCAGCATCACGCCACCGGGAGATCTGCCTTACTGGATGCAGCCGCCGACAGGTCCGATGGTGTTGCCGGGACAATACAACGCCCGCCTGGCGATGGAGCGCGACGGTGTGCTCGAGGAAACAGGTGACGTGCAGACGTTTACCGTGAAGTCGCTCAACGCAAGCCCCGAGATCACATCTGATCGCAAGGCGCTGCAGGACTTTCAGTTAAGGGTGGCCAGCCTGCAACGGGCCGTTGCTGGCAGCTCGGCGGCAATCGGCGAGCTCCAGAATCGTATCGCGCACGTTCGTGCAGCCATTGTCGAGACGCCGACTGCGGGCGAAGCTGAGCGTGACGTTTTGCGGCAGCTGACAAAGCAACTGGCCGACATCAATGTAGCGATACACGGAGACGCAACGATCGCGGGCCGAAACGAGCCGGCGCCGATGTCCATCGCGTCACGTGCGGGCAATCTGTATGGAACGCTTGTTTACTCGCAGTCAGCAGCTGGCGGTAACTTCAGGGACTCGTACGCCGTGGCAGCAAAAGAATTTGCGACGGCGCTGCAAGCCCTGCGCGTAGTCGAAAGCGATCTTGCCGCACTCGAAAGTGCGCTTGAGTTGAAGGGTGCGCCATGGACGCCTGGCCGTATTCCGGAGTGGACGCCGTACTAGTTCTGCGCAGTCAGCCACTTATCCATGCGCAGCTCCAGCAGGTCCAGGGGCAGCGCACCGGCGCCCAGCAACTCGTCGTGGAACGCGCGGATGTCGAAGTTCTCGCCGAGCTGGCGTTCCGCGCGTTCGCGCAGCTGCAGGATCTTTAATTGCCCGATCTTGTAGGCCAGCGCCTGGCCCGGCCAGGCGATATAGCGGTCAATCTCGTTGACGATGTCGTGCTCGGTCTTGGCCGCGTTGTCTTTGAAGAAATCGATAGCCTGCTGGCGCGTCCATCCCTTGTAGTGCATGCCGGTATCGACGACGAGCCGCACGGCGCGCCACATGTCGTAGGTGAGCTGGCCGAAGCGTGAATAGGGATCCTGGTACAGGCCCATGTCGTACCCGAGTCTTTCGCTGTAAAGGCCCCAGCCCTCCACAAATGCTGTGAAGCCCAGGAAGCGGCGGAACATCGGCATGTCACCGAGTTCCTGTTGCAGGGCAAGCTGGAGATGGTGACCCGGCACGGCCTCATGGACGCTAAGTACCTCAATTTCGTACTTGGGGCGTACCTCGGGCTTATAGAGGTTGACGTAGTAGACGCCTGCGCGGCTGCCATCGGCGGCCGGGCGATTGTAATAGGCCGTCGTTGTGTCGGGCGCGATTGAATCCGGGATCGGCTTCACGCCGTAGGGCATGCGCGGCAGCTTGCCGAACAGTTTGACGAGCTCCGGATCGAGGCGTTTGCTCGTTGCAAGGTATTCCTGGTACAGGTCTTCAGGGTTGTCGAAGTAAAATTGCGGGTCCGTCCGGAGGAAGGTGAGAAACTCCTGGAAAGTCCCGTCGAATTCAACGTCGGCAATGACTTTCTGCATCTCGTCGCGGATGCGTTTGACTTCATCCAGACCAATACGATGAATATCGTCCGGCGTCATGCGGGTGGTCGTGTACGAGCGTGCCTGGTGTTCATACCAGGCGTTGCCATTCGGGAGACCAGACAGGCCAATACTGGCGCGGGCCGCCGGGAGGTACTTCTTGTTGAAGTACTTGTCGAGTTTGCGGTACGCGGGGAGCACCGTCTTCTCGATGACGTCGGTCGCTTCTGCCCGCAGGCGCTCACGGTCGCCCGGAGCGAATGAGTCCGGCAATGCGGCGAATGGCTTGAAGAACGGGCTGTCGGCCGGGAATTCGACGACTTGTACGGCAATCTGGGCCGGAATCCGCTGCATGAGTATGGCAGGCGACACGATGCCTTCTTTGCGGCCTTTCTCAGCCAGATCGATCATCTGCTCGACCACGACGTCGAGTTTGCTGAGCCGAACGAGCCAGTCATCGTAATCCTGCACGGTGACGAGGCGCAGACGATGGGTCAGACTATCGAGATTCTGCACGCCGCCCTGGTGATCGAATGGCAGGAGATAGCCCATGAACTGGTGCTCGTCCACATCGTCCTGCAACTGGCGGCGGAACAGTTCGTAGTTGAGCTGATCCTCTTCGGAAAGCGCCTTCCGATCAATGGCATAGGCGCGCCTCAGGAAGTCGCTGGTCTCGACATGTTGCTGCTCAATGCCGGCGAGGCTGTTGTCGCCCCATTGCTGGTTGTAGCGCCGGTCTCCCATCGAGGAGGCCATCACGGGGGAATTTTTGAGCGTCCATTGCCAATGCTCGTCGAGCAGGGACTGGAAGTCCGACGTCGCGTCCGCCAGGGCGGTGCCCGCCAGCGACGCAGATAAGCACAGCAACAGGATCCTGATCTTCTTCATGCCAACCCCCCAGATATCGGTAGCGAGGCATTGTCACTGTCCGGACCGTTGCTGGCAACTGACTGGAGCATTGGCTATCATGGAGCGCACTGATCTATAGCGTTCGCAGAAGAGACCCCGTTGAATCGGGGCGCCGAAGGCGCAACTCGCTCGGAAACGCTCAGGCAGAAGGACTGTGGACGCTGATCAGCTCTGGAGAGTGGCCGTGAAGGCCCACCGAAGGGGAATGTGACCCGATCAATCGATCGACTGGTCGCTGATCTCTCAGGTAACCAAGGACAGAGGGGCGGCAGGCGGATGCCTGCCGCCCCTATTTTTTTGTTTTCTTGAACGGACAGGTCCTATGGGTTCAAAAACGCCTTTCTACGACAAACATGTTGAGGCAGGTGCTCGCATTGTCGATTTCGGCGGCTGGGATATGCCGTTGCATTATGGTTCCCAGAAGGAAGAACATCACGCGGTACGCCAGCATGCGGGCGCGTTCGACGTTTCCCACATGACGATTGTCGATCTGGCGGGCGAACGGGTTCGGGCGTTTCTGCAGTACCTCGTAGCCAACGATGTCGCCAAGCTCAAAGACTATGGCAAGGCGCTGTACACGAGCATGCTCAATGCCGATGGCGGGGTCATCGATGACCTGATTGTTTACTTCCTGGGTGAGACCCGCTACCGGCTGGTCGTCAATGCCGCGACGCGTGAGAAAGACCTCGCGTGGATACGTAAACAGGCTGCGGCTTTCGACGTCAGGGTCTCTGAGCGTGCCGAGCTTGCAATGATCGCCGTGCAGGGGCCGAAGGCCCGGGAACTGGCTGCTCCCTGCATCGACGCGGAATACCGCGAGGCGGCCCTGGCCCTGAAGCCGTTTTTCGGTATGGAAGCCGGCGAGTGGTTCGTTGCCCGTACGGGCTACACGGGCGAGGACGGCTGGGAGATCGTCATGCCCGCTGCCGACGCACACTCTGTCTGGGATCGTTTGCTGGCTGCAGGTGTTGCACCGGCCGGTCTTGGTGCGCGCGATACGCTGCGGCTGGAAGCGGCCATGAACCTGTACGGCTCCGATATGGACGAGACGGTATCGCCGCTCGAGGCCGGCCTGGAGTGGACGGTTGCGTGGGAGCCTGCCGACCGTGACTTCATCGGGCGCAGCGCTATCGAGGCGCTACGTAACTCCCCGGACAGACAACGCTTTGTCGGCCTGTTACTTGAAGATAAAGGTGTACTTCGCAATCACCAGAAAGTTGTCGTCGACGGCCTCGGTGAGGGCGAGATTACGAGCGGTGGTTTCTCGCCGACCATCGGGCGTTCCATTGCGCTCGCGCGGGTGCCTGCGGGCGACTACGACCGAGCCCAGGTTGAAGTTCGCGGCAAGCTGCTTGACGTGCGCATCGTGAAGACGCCGTTTGTACGAAACGGGCAAGTACGCATAGACGTATAACGCCAGAACCCATCGAAACACCAGGAGCAAACAATGAACGAATTGCCGGGAGATCTCCTCTACACGAACGATCATGAATGGCTGCGCCGCGAAAGCGACGGCAGTGTGACGGTCGGAATCACAGAGCACGCTGCGACGTCACTGGGTGACCTCGTGTATGTCGAGCTGCCGGAAGTCGGGCAGGACGTTGACGCTGGCGGCGAAATGGCTGTTGTTGAATCGGTAAAGGCAGCCTCGGACGTGTATGCGCCGATTGCGGGCAGCATCGCCGCCGTCAACAATGACCTCGCAGACGACCCCGAGAAGATCAATGCCGATCCTTATGGTGATGGCTGGATAGTTCGCATGACACTCAGCGACGGTCTCGACGAGAGCGAACTGATGACGCCGGACGCTTACCAGCAATTACTCGACGAGCTCGACGACTGATATGCCTTTTATTCCTCACACCGAGAACGATACTCGGGAAATGCTCGCGGCCATCGGCGCAAAGTCGACCGAGGATCTGTTTGACGAAATTCCGGCCGAGTTGCGTATCGACCACCTGCACGAAGTACCCGAGGCGCTTAGCGAGATGGAAATCTCGCGGCTCATGCGCGACCGCGCGGCGATGGATGGTTCGCCGCTGTGCTTCATCGGCGCGGGTGCCTACGAGCATCACATCCCGACGGCAGTCTGGGATATCGCGACGCGTGGCGAGTACTACAGCGCATACACGCCGTACCAGGCTGAGGCGAGCCAGGGTACGCTGCAGACGATCTACGAATACCAGACGATGATTACGGAGCTGACGGGTCTCGATGTCAGCAACGCCTCGTTGTACGACGGCGCGTCCGGACTGGCCGAAGCCGCGCTCATGGCGGTACGCGCCAATCGTCGGGTCAAGACCGGCCTGATCCTGCTCGCACCCGGTGTGAATCCTGTCTACGAACATGTAGCCGAAGCTATCGCCGGCAGCCAGGGGCTGACGTTCGAGTGGCTGCCCGTTGATGCGACGACCGGCAATGTCGCATTCGACCAGCTGCCGGAAGGACGTAACCCGGTCGCCGTCGTCATGCAGCAACCGACGTTCCCCGGCACGCTGGAGGATGTCGATCGCCTGACTGACTGGGCGCATGCTGAAGGCGCGTTCGCTATCGGCATCGCTAATCCCATGACCCTGGCCCTGCTCAAGGCACCGGGAAACTGGGGCGAGCTGGGCGTGGATATCGCCTGTGGCGAAGGCCAGCCACTCGGCGTGCCGTTGTCATCGGGCGGGCCGTACTTTGGCTACATGACGTGCAAACAGCAGCATGTCCGGCAAATGCCTGGCCGCATAGTAGGACGCACCACCGATCTCGACGGCAACCCGGGGTTTACCCTGACCCTGCAGGCTCGTGAGCAACACATTCGCCGCTCTAAAGCGACATCGAATATTTGTACGAACCAGGGCCTTATGGTCACGGCGGCGACGATTTACATGTCGTTGCTTGGTGCCGAGGGTATTGCGCAGGTCGGACGCAAGTCGCACGAGAACACGACGCGGCTCGTCGACGGGCTGTGCGCCATCGATGGTATTGAGCGTCTGTACGAAGGCTCGTATTTCCACGAGGTGGCACTACGCTTTGATCGGCCGGTCGCTCCGGTCCTCGAAGCGCTGGCCGCAAAGAACATTCTCGGCGGCTATGACCTTACCGACTCTGCGGGCACCGATGCCTTGCTGGTATGCGTCACCGAAACCAAGACGGATGCAGACATCGACGCCTGTATTGCCGCATATGCGGAGGCTATGGGCTGATATGTCAGGGACGATCGTCGCCAAGATCCAGTTCGAAGATGCCAGCTACCACACCTACGGTGAGCTGCCGCGCATTGGCAGTCATGCGCCGGACTTTTCGCTCGTTAACACCAAGCTGCAAAACGTGTCGTTAGCGAACTGGATGGGCAAGCGCAAGATTATGAACATTTTCGTGAGCGTCGATACCGATGTATGCGCGAAGTCCGTCGTCAAGTTCGACAAGTATGGCGGCGGTCGCGACGACCTCGCGTTACTCATGGTGTCCTACGACCTGCCGTTTGCGCACAGGCGTTTCCAGAAGCAGCACGCGCTGGAACATGTCGAAGGGCTGTCGGCGATTCGCCACGCCGGCTTTGGCGAGAACTACGGCGTGCAGATTATGGATGGTCCGCTGGCCGGCATGTTCTCGCGCGCTGTAGTAGTGCTCGATGAGAACAATACGGTCGTGCACCGTGAACACATAGAGGACATCACCGTGGAACCGGACTACGCCGCCGCTTTCCGCGCGCTGGGAATTGATATCAATGAGTGAACTGATTTTTGAGAAGTCGCGCGACGGTCGCCGAGCCTTTGCACAAGCTCCCGTCGAAACCGGATCCCTGTCGATCCCCAAACAATTCCTGCGCGACGACGTGCCGCGTTTGCCCGAAGCGTCTGAGCTGCAGACGGTTCGTCATTACACGCGTCTGTCACAGAAGAATTTCTCGATCGACACGCAGTTTTACCCGCTTGGCTCGTGCACGATGAAGTACAACCCGCGGGCCTGCAATGCGCTGGCGCTGTTGCGCGAGTTTGCGGGTCGGCATCCGCTCGGTCCGGTCAGTCATGGCCAGGGTTTCCTGACGTGTATGTACGAACTGCAGGAGATGCTCAAGGACGTCACCGGTATGATAGGCGTATCGCTGACGCCGATGGCTGGCGCGCAGGGTGAGCTCGCCGGTGTTGCGATGATCAAGGCCTATCACGAGGCACGCGGAGATACCGAGCGCGACGAGATTATCGTTCCCGATGCTGCCCACGGCACGAACCCCGCCACCGCCACCATGTGCGGCTGTACGGTGAAGGAAATTCCGACCGGCCCCGACGGCGACGTCGACATGGACGCACTCAAGGCTGTGCTCGGACCGAAGACGGCGGGCATCATGCTGACCAACCCGTCGACCCTCGGTGTCTTCGAACGTCACATCAAACTCATTGCCGACATGGTGCACGACGCGGGCGGCCTGCTGTATTACGACGGCGCCAACCTGAACGCGATTCTCGGCAAGGTTCGTCCGGGCGATATGGACTTCGACGTAATCCATATGAACCTGCACAAGACGTTCTCCACGCCTCATGGTGGTGGTGGACCGGGTTCCGGTGCAGTCGGCGTGAACCAGCGCCTGCTGCCCTTTATGCCAATCCCAGTTGTCACGAAACGCGAGAAAGACGGCGAGACGTTCTTCGACTGGGCTGCAGAGGACGATATTCCGCAGAGCATCGGGCGCCTGTCGGGCTTCATGGGTAACTCAGGCGTTCTGCTGCGTGCATACGTCTACATGCGCATGCTGGGCAGAGACGGAATGGAACGGGTTGCCGAATTCGCGACGCTCAATGCCAACTACCTGATGGTCAAGCTGCGCGACGCCGGTTTTGAACTGGCATTCCCGGAGAGGCGGGCGAGCCACGAGTTTATCGTCACGCTCAAACATGAGGCGAAGAACTACAGCCTGACGGCTATGGATGTCGCCAAGGCACTGCTCGACAAGAATTATCACGCGCCGACGACCTACTTCCCGCTACTCGTACCCGAGTGCCTGCTCATCGAGCCGACCGAAACAGAGAGCAAGGAGACGCTGGACAACTTCGTGGCCGCAATGATCGACATTGTCCGTGCCGCAAAGGAAGACGGAGTCCAGTACAAGGACGCGCCGTACACGATGCCGGTTCGCCGCCTCGACGACGTCAAGGCTGCGAGAGAGCTGAATCTGCGCTACGAGCCGGAATAGACTATCGCAGGGCTGACTGCCCAGTGTGACCTGTGCAGTCGCCTTAGGGCGATGATTCTGCTGAAATAGGGAACCGCTGCGCCGTGGAAAATAGGTACCGGACACCCTATTTCCTGGGACCTTGTTCTTGCGAACGTGTCTAATGACCATGAATTAGGGTGTCCGGTACCTATTTTCTACACGGGCACGCGGCCCCGCAGCTATCAGGAAGATTATGACTCACGGCAGGATTCTCGCGGCACTCGCCGCACTGGTTATTTATGTCCCGGTACTGGCCGACGAAGATACGGCCTGGACGGAGACACTGGAGCGGATTTCGACAGGCGTCGTTTCAATCCGCGTCGATAGCACACGTGCATTCGACACGGAATGGAACACCTCGTCGCAAGCGACCGGCTTCGTCGTCGACGCCGAGCGCGGCCTGATCCTGACAAATCGCCATGTCGTGACGCCCGGTCCGGTTATCGCCGAGGCCGTGTTTCGCAATAACGAGGAAGTGCGCCTGACGCCGGTCTACCGCGATCCCGTGCATGATTTCGGGTTCTTTCGCTACGACCCTGCCGATCTTAAATACATAGAACCTGTCGAACTGCCGCTCGTGCCCAACGGCGCCGGCATTGGCAAGGAGATTCGGGTTATCGGCAACGATGCTGGTGAGCAACTCTCCATCCTCGCGGGAACGATCGCGCGCCTCGACCGCAAAGCACCCGAATATGGCCGCGGCAAATACAATGACTTCAACACGTTTTACCTGCAGGCCGCGTCTGGCACTTCGGGTGGCTCGTCGGGTTCTCCTGTCATCAACATAGAGGGCGAGGTTGTCGCGCTGAATGCTGGCGCCAACAGCTCGGCCGCAAGCAGTTTCTTCCTGCCGCTGGATCGCATCGAACGCGCGCTACGGGAGTTGCAAAAAGAGACGAACGTCCCTCGCGGCACCTTGCAGACGACTTTTCGCAGTGAACCTTATGACGAGCTTCGTCGGCTTGGGTTGACGGACGACTCAGAACGTACCGCGCGCGAGGCGAGTCCTGCACAGACGGGCATGCTTACCGTGGAGCAGGTCATTCCAGGCTCGCCGGCTGCGGCAGTCCTGGCGCCTGGTGACATTCTGTTGCGTATTAACGGTGAGCTGGTGACCCAGTTTGTTCCGCTTGAGGCAATACTCGATTCGAACGTCGGCGAGAATATTGATATCCAGCTCGAGCGCGGTGGCCGGCGCATCGACGCAAAAGTTACGGTCGATGACCTGCACGCCATTACGCCCGCCGAGTACATTGAATTCGGTGATGCCATCGTCAATCGCCTGTCCTATCAGCAGGCACGTCATTACAACCGTCCTGCCGAAGGCGTATACGTGGCAAATCCCGGGTACCTGTTGTCGCGTGCGGCGATACCGCGTGGTGCGGTGATCGTGGAAGTAGACGGGAAACCCGTGAACAGCCTGGATGATTTTGAGGCAGCGCTCGATGAACTGGCAGATGGCGAACGCACACTCGTACGCTACGTGAACATGGAAAATCCGCAGAATTCCACCGTGCGCCTCCTGGAAATGGACCGCGTATGGTTTCCTGCGCAGCGCTGCGCGCGCGACGACCAGCTCGGAGTCTGGCCATGCCGTGCCCTCGCCGCCGGCCCCGATCCGAAGCCGCCTGCCGTCAGCAGCACCCGACTGACCCGTTATAAGGACCCCATCGTCCGGTCGATAGCCCCGTCACTGGTCGTCGTGACCTTTGACCTGCCGTATACGCTGTCGGGCGTGGCCGAGCGTCACTACTACGGTACCGGCCTGATCGTCGACAAGGAACGCGGCTACGTGCTCGTCGACCGGAACACGGTGCCGATCGCAATCGGTGATGTCACGGTCACCTTTGCCGGCTCGCTCGAAGTTAAAGGCAAGGTTGAGCAGCTGCACCCGCTACACAACTATGCGATCGTCTCATACGATCCCAAGAGCATTGGCACCACGCCTGTCCAGCAGGCCAGGTTCAACACCAAGACCCTGCGACCGGGAGACGACGTGTGGGTGGTCGGTATCAAGGGTGATCATCAGCTCGTGCACCAGCAGAGCACCGTGTCATCCGTCGACCCGCTGATGCTGCCGCTCTCGCGCACACTGCGTTTCCGCGATTCGAATATCGAAGGTATTTCTCTGGTTAACGCACCGGGAGATGTCGACGGTGTGCTGATCAACAAGAAGGGGGAAGTGCTGGCCACCTGGTCGAGCTTCGCTATCCAGTCAGGCGGTGAGTCCACCCAGTTTAACCGCGGCGTTGGCTCCGAAGTCGCCAAACAGTTTGTCGAGATCGTGCGCGAAGGCAGGCCTTTCTACTCTCTGGAAGCTGAGTTCGTTTACGCACCATTGTTTGCTGCTCGCAAGATGGGTGTGGGCGAGAAATGGGTCGCGCGGCTCGAGGAGAACAACCCGGTGCGCCGACGTGCGCTGAGTATTACGCGCCTGGTCGCCGGCACCGCCGCGTCGGAGCTGTTGAAGAATGGTGACATGGTGCTGGCCGTTGACGGTGACGTGGTGACCTCGTTCCGCGAACTGGAACACGCAGTGCAGAAGCCGGAAGTGACGGTCACGGTATGGCGGAACGGCGAGGCGCTGGAGATTCCGATTCGTACCGCCGTGCTGGACGGCAAGGGTATCGACAGAGCGATTTCCTGGGCGGGCGCGCTCATCCAGGATCCGCATCGGGCGATGGCAGCGCAGCGTGGCGTCTCGACGGACGGCGTGTACGTCGCCTACTTCAGCTATGGCTCTCCTGCGACGCGCTACGGGCTGTGGGCGGGCCGCAGGGTCGTGGAGGTCAATGAAATTCCGACCCCGAACCTCCAGGCATTCATTGATGCGGTCAAGGACATTGGTCACCGCGAATCGGTCCGTCTCAAGACGATGACGTGGAATGAGACGCTCGAGGTGATTACACTGAAGCTTGATAACCAATACTGGCCGGCTTACGAACTCCGACGCACCGATGAAGGGTGGAGACGAACAGACCTTGGTACCTAGACGCGACACCCGCTTTTCGACAGCACTGCTGCTAATTGCAGCGTTGCTGTTTGGCGGCGCTGTGGCGGCGCAGACCATGTACAAGTACCGCGGTGAGAACGGCGAATGGCTTTTCTCCGACAGGCCACCCGCCGGCGGCCAGACAGCGGAAATCCGCTCGATAAGCTCGCGGGTTGCGCGCAGCGGTTTTACTGTCACCGATACGTTTAATGGCAGCGGGGTCACGTTGACCGCTCGTAACCGGTTCCACGCCCCAGTGGAAGTTGCGATCGAGTTCGAGAGTATCAAGCAAGTCGAGTACCCGCCCTCCGGACATAGCCTGCGCTGGCTGGTGCCGGCCCGCAGCGAACTCGTCCTGCTCGAACTGCCGTCGCTCGGCGATCCGGTCGCGCCGACAGTTCGCTACCGCTATGTATACCTCCCCGGCGACCCGGCCGCTCGCCATGCCGGCGGTGTTAACTACCGCGCACCCTTTGCTGCAGGCGCCAGTTACCCGATCACCCAGACGTATCCGGACTCCCTTACGCACCTGACCCGCGACAGCATGTATGCCGTCGATATTGCGATGCCTGTCGGTACAGACATCGTGGCGGCGCGTGGCGGCGTCGTATTCGATGTGGCGAGCACCAATTTCAAAGGTGGACCCGATGTCGACGAGTACGCGGATCTCGCTAACCTGGTGCGCATCCTTCATGACGATGGCACCTATGCCGTCTATGCGCATCTCAACTGGAACACAATTCGTGTGCAGCCCGGTGATCGCGTGACAACCGGGCAGTACATTGCAGATTCCGGCAACACAGGTTTCTCGAGCGGCCCGCATCTGCACTTCGCGGTGCAGCGCAATATGGGCATGCGTGTCGATTCGCTGCCGATTGCCTTCGGCGGCGCGAATGCAGCCCGCGTTGTGCCAGCTACCGGCCAGCTGTTGACAGCCCATCCCTGATGGCCTTCGAGCTCGAGAAGTTCATTGCGGACTGCGCGGCTGCAGTCAATGACGCAGCCCCAACCAAAGCCGTGCGGGAAGCCGTCGCGCGTGCCGTTGCCGACCCTCGCAGCCTGCTTCAGGCTCTGGGTGAACCCACTCGGGGCGGAATCCAGCGCCTGCACGTCTCAGATGAGCTGACTGTCCTGAACGTTATTTGGGCGCCGCGCATGACCCTGATGCCGCACAACCACAACATGTGGGCCACCATTGGCGTGTACGGCGGACGTGAGGACAACATTTTCTGGCGGCGCCTGCCCGACGATGGCAAGGGTCGTATCGAAGCGGCTGGCGCGAAGTCCCTGGGACCTGCAGATGTGCGCCCGCTCGGTGAAGACATCATCCATTCGGTCACCAATCCGACGGGCAAGCTGACTGGCGCTATCCATGTGTACGGTGGCGATTTCTTTACCACCGAGCGCAGCGAATGGGATCCCGAGAACCTCGAGGAACGGCCGTACGACATCGACAGGAACGTGAAATATTTCGAGGACGCCAACCGGCTATTTGAGCGCGGAGACTAGCCCGGCGATTGATTGCTGCTTTCGGCAAGCTGGCCGGCCAGCGCTTCCCAGGACGTCACCGGCATTTCGCAATGCGTGCCGAGGCAGCGGTACGCAACCGTCTCGCCGTCAATGGGTTTGCGATCAGCGAGCGCACCAGGCAAGCCGGCTTCGTCCCCGGGGATCGCAAACACGAGCCGGCGCGGTGCATACAGCTTTGCTGCCGAATCCCGCCAGCGCCCGATCTCATCCGCAGCACCACGAATAACAATGATCTCAGGATGCTCGAGGTATTCCTCCAGCGCCGTGAGCAGGCTGACATGTCCGTGCGGGTACTCATCGATTGCCCGCCATGCGGCACGCAGAGTGTTCTCAGCGGCGACCAGGTAGCGAGTTTCCCCAAGCAGGAAGCCAAGGCGCTGCAGCGCATACGCCGCAATGCCGTTGCCTGATGGTACTGCCTCATCCGCCAGGGGCTTGGTGCGGTGAATCAGTTGCTCGCTGTCGTTGGCCGTGAACCAGAAGCCGCCATGGTCCGTGTCTTCGAAGAACTCCAGCAATAGCTCAGCCAACTGCTGCGCAAACTCGAGGTGTTCTGAATTCCAGCGCGCCTGCAATAACTCCAGTACCGCGTCGAGCAGGAAGGCATGATCGTCGAGATAGGCCGCGAACCGAGTCTCGCCGTCTTTGTGACTGGCGTAAAGGCGACCGTCCTTGATGAGTTCCTGTCGCAGGAAATCGACTGCGTCAGACGCGGCGTCGATCAGGTCAGCTCGTTCGAGCGCGCGCCCTGCAATCGCGAGGCCGCGAATCGCCAGCGCGTTCCACGACGTGAGCTGCTTTTCGTCGCGGCCGGGCGCAATACGTGTCGCCCTTTGCGCCAGCAACGTTTGCTTCGCCCGTTCTATGACCGCTGCTTCGTCGTCCGTGATCTGCTCGCGCACGGTGAGGTGCCACCGGCCTTCGAAGTTCGCGACCTGATCCAGGCCAAAGCGCCGTGCAAAGACCTCGTAGTCGTCGCCAAGCAGTTCCCTGGCCTCGGTTGGGTCCCACAAGTAGTACAGGCCTTCATGACCTTCGGAGTCCGCGTCGCGAGTCGCATAGAAGCCGCCATTGTCATCGCGCATGTCCGCGAGCATCCAGTCCGCCGTCGCATTGGCAGCGGCAGCAAACAGTTTTTCGCCGGTCGCAATAGCCGCCTGCGCGTAAATCGCCAGCAACGGTCCATTGTCGTACAGCATTTTTTCGAAATGCGGAATTTGCCAGTGCCGGTCGACCGAGTAGCGGTAGAAACCACCGCCGACATGATCGAACAGGCCGCCTTCCGCCATGCGCGCGAGTGTCAGCGCGGCCATGAACAGGGCCTCCACATCAGGCTCGGCAGCATTGGCGGTAGAGCGCCAGTGACGCAGCAAGCGATCAATGGTTGTCGGGTGCGGAAACTTGGGCGCCGAACCGAAGCCGCCAAATTCACGATCGAATGACTGTTCGAGCGTCTCGCGAACCTTGGCAAACGGCGCGTCGTCGAGTGCTTTACCGTCCTCGGCTGGTCCGGGTTCAATGCGATTGAATACGTCCACGATGCGTGCGCTTTGCTGGCGAACGTCGTCGCGATTATCGGCGTAGTAGGTGGAGATCTTCTGCAGCAGATCACCGAAGGCGGGCATGCCGTAGCGGGCCTCGTTCGGGAAATAGGTACCGCCGAAAAATGGCCGCTGGTCGTCGCCGTCCAGGAACATGGTCAGCGGCCACCCGCCGCCACGCTGCGTGATGAGCTGGTGCGCCGTCTGGTAGATCTTGTCGACATCGGGCCGCTCTTCGCGATCGACCTTGACGTTGACGAACATCTCATTCATCAGTTTGGCGATGGCGTCGTCCTCGAACGACTCATGCGCCATGACGTGGCACCAGTGGCATGCGGAATAGCCGATCGAGAGCAGTATCGGCTTTCCGGTCTCACGGGCAAGGGCGAACGCTTCGTCGCCCCACGGATACCAGTCAACGGGGTTATCGGCGTGCTGCAGCAGGTAGGGGCTGGATTCTTTGGCGAGGCGATTTGGCATGGATTGCTCTATCATACCGATCTTTGAGATTTGCCGAGCGGGCTTGCATGCTGACATTCCCTGAAATTGACCCCATCATCTTCTCGATCGGGTCCATCAAGATTCGCTGGTACGGCCTGATGTACGTGATTGCCTTCCTGTTTGCGTGGTGGCTGGCAAGGCGCCGCAGCGCACGGGACGATGCTCCGGTCAACGCCGAACAAGTCGATGACCTCATGTTTTACGGGATGCTCGGTGTCATTCTGGGTGGCCGAATCGGCTACGCCGTTGTCTACGGCACGGACCAGCTGCTTTCTGACCCGTTGTATCTCTTCAAGATCACTGAAGGCGGCATGTCCTTTCATGGCGGCCTCGTGGGTGTGCTGTTGGCCATGTGGTTGTATGGCCGAAAATTGGGCTACTCGATTTGGACAATCACGGATTTCGTGGCCCCCATTGTTCCGCAAGGTCTTGGCTTTGGCCGCATCGGCAATTTCATCAACGGCGAACTCTGGGGCAAGCCGACGGACGTGCCCTGGGCGTTCAATGTCAATGGCCAGGTTCTGCATCCCTCCATGCTCTATGAGGCGTTGCTCGAGGGCTTTGTGCTGTTTGCGATCCTCTGGTGGTATACCGCGAAACCGCGTCCGTACATGGCCCCGTCGGGGCTGTTTCTGCTCCTGTACGGGGTCTTTCGCTTCTTCATCGAGTTTTATCGGGTGCCTGACGCGCACCTCGGATACTTGGCCCTCGACTGGGTGACGATGGGCCAGGTCCTGACCGTGCCGATGATCGCAGCGGGCGCTATTATGATGTTCCTGGGCTATCGCTCGAACGGGGAGGCAAAGTCCTGAATGCAGCAGTACCTGGACATGATGCGGCTGGTGCGCGACACCGGTGCACGCAAGGAAGACCGGACAGGAACCGGAACGCTGAGCGTGTTCGGTCACCAGATGCGTTTCGATCTCTCGGCAGGCTTCCCGCTGGTGACAACCAAGAAGCTGCACCTGCGTTCGATTATTCATGAATTGCTGTGGTTCCTTTCGGGAGACAGCAATATTCGATACCTCAAGGAAAACGGCGTGTCGATCTGGGACGAGTGGGCCGACGAGAGCGGCGAACTCGGGCCCGTGTATGGCGTGCAGTGGCGGAGCTGGCCAACGCCGGATGGGCGCAAGGTCGATCAGATCTCGCAGATCATGCAGCAGCTGAAGGAGACGCCGGATTCGCGACGGATCATTCTCTCGGCCTGGAACGTGGCGGAAATCGAGAACATGGCCTTGCCTCCGTGCCATTGCCTGTTCCAGTTTTACGTGGCTGACGGCAAGCTGTCCTGCCAGCTCTACCAGCGCAGTTGCGACATCTTCCTCGGCGTCCCGTTCAATATCGCCTCATACGCACTGTTGACGCACATGCTTGCGCAGCAGGCCGATCTCAAAGTCGGTGATTTCATCTGGACCGGCGGTGACTGTCACCTCTACCTCAATCACCTCGAGCAAGCCGACGAGCAACTGTCCCGCGAGATCTTGCCATTGCCAACCCTGGCGATAAAACGGCGTCCGCCCAGCATCTTCGACTACACGTTTGAGGATTTTGAAATCCTCAACTACGAAGCGCATCCGCACATCAAGGCAGCTGTAGCCGTCTGAGTCGTGGCTATGATCAGTCTTATTGTCGCCGCGTCCACGAACAACGCTATTGGTATCCGCGGAGACCTGCCGTGGCGTCTTTCCGATGACCTGAAACGCTTCAAAGCTGTAACGATGGGCAAGCCGATCATCATGGGTCGCAAGACCTGGGACTCGATTGGTCGGCCGCTCCCCGGCAGGCAGAATATTGTCATTACGCGACAGCCCGGATTCTCAGCCGAGGGTTGTGATGTTGTCGCGTCCGTTGCAGAGGCCGTTGTCATTGCCGGCGATGTCGACGAAGTCATGGTGATCGGCGGGAGCCAGATCTACGAGCTCGCGCTGCCGTCCGCTGATCGCATTTACCTGACACGCGTGCATGCGCAGGTCGAGGGCGATGCGTTCTTTCCGGAAGTTGATGAGTCGAGGTGGCGGCTTATCAGCGATGAACGGCACGCGGCGGATGAGCGCAATGATTTCGACTGCTCGTTCAGAATTTACGACAGGACGTAGTGACGTGGAGATCTGCCAGGTTACCTTTGTGAGAATTCTGGCTTCATCCTTGCTCATGTACTGGTGTACCTCGTCCTACGGGCAAGACGGCGACCAACCGGATATTCAATACGGTCAGTTCGAGGTGTCGCGAACCTCTGCACAGCTGGTTGCTCTGGTGGGCTCTGAGAGCATGCTGGATCCCCTCGACGATGACGAGACAATTACCTGGCGAATGTACGTGCCGGAAACCTACGACTCGAGCGAACCGGCCGGCTTGATGGTGTATATCAGTCCCACCTCCAGTGGCCGGATTCGTGGCGACTGGCGGCCCGTAATCGATTCAGAGAATCTGATCTGGATTAGTGCCAATCAATCCGGAAACAGAACCCGAACAAACAAACGCATATTGCTCGCAACACTAGCGCCGTATCTCGTGTCTGAAAGTTACGAGATAGACTCCAACAGGGTCTATTTGTCCGGGTTTTCGGGTGGCGGTAAGGCTGCCGGTCTGGCATCTGTTCATCTGGCCAAACTGTTCAAGGGCGCGATTTTTATTTGCGGTGCCGAATCTTGGTCGGATGTTGAACCCGAACAATTGTTAACGGCTGCGCCAAATCGCTACGTGTTCGTTACCGGTAGCCGGGACTTCAATAACACGCTGACCAGGCGAGTCCACAGAAGATTTGAACGTGCAGGCCTGGTTAACTCCAAGCTGATGGTCATCTCGGGAATGGAGCACAGTACGCCCGATGCCCATCACTTTCGAGAAGCGATACGCTATCTGGATCGACGTGAGTAGATGCCGCAGACCCTCTGTTTCTACCTGAAAAGTCCTGTAATCTAGCGCTATGAAAAACTGCAATTCATGCGGCAAGTGCTGTGAGGCGTGGGGCAACGACGGTTTGTCCGCCTCAGCAGAAGAAGTGGAGCGGTGGGAAACCTACCGGCCGGATATTGCTCGCTACGTCCAGGATGGAAAGATCTGGATCGACCCCGCAACCGGTGAATACTTCGATCGTTGTCCCTGGCTTGCGAAGTCGCCGGACGGCAAGAAATTCATCTGTGATATCTATGACGATCGTCCTGAAGACTGCCGGTATTATCCTGTCGAGATCGCGGATATGGTTCGCGACGACTGTGAAATGCTGGAGCAGCGTGATCTTGATAATCTAAGGCGGGCTCAAAGACGACTGGACGAAATAATGATCGACAGCCGGCCGCCAGCTGGCAGACAGCCCTGAACGCGTTGCAATGAGACCAGTTGAGGCTCGGCTCCATGGATAAGAACAAAATCGACGACAGCATTTACGATCTTTATGACGAATATTGCCATGGCCGCATCAATCGCCGGCAGTTCTTCGAACGGGCGGCGTCGGTCGCTGTGACCGGCGTGGCTATGGCCAATGCCTTGCTGCCGAACTACGCCGAGGCTCAGGAAGTGTTATTCACCGATGAGCGCATCAAAGGCACCTGGGTAGATTACGCGTCTGAAGGTGGCACCAGTGGCGAGATGCGCGGCTACCTTGTCCAGCCGCAGGGCGAGGGTCCTTTTCCAGCCGTGCTTGTCATGCACGAGAATCGCGGCCTCAACCCTTACATCCAGGACGTAGCTCGCCGTGCCGCCGTTGCAGGCTTTCTGGCACTGGCGCCCGACGGTCTGTCGCCTATGGTGGTTATCCCGGCAATGATGACGATGGCTCGAGTCATGCAGCGCTCGCTGGACCCGGCGAAGCTGAGCCAGGACATGGTGAACAGTGCCCGTTTCGTGAAATCTCATGAGCTGTCAAACGGCAAACTCGGTGCTACCGGATTTTGTTGGGGTGGCGGCATGACGAATTTCCTGGCAACGGAACTGGGTGCAGAACTGAGCGCTGGTGCCCCGTTCTACGGGCGTGCCGCAGATACTGAGCAGGTCGGCAATATCGAGGCGGCCTTGCTGGTTCACTATGCCGAAGACGATCCGCGCGTTAATGCGTTGCGGGCGGATTTTGAAGCCGCGCTAAAGGAACATGGGAAGCGCTACGAAATGCACACCTATCCAGGCACTCGGCATGGGTTCCATAATTATTCGACTCCGCGCTACGATCCGGAGGCGGCGAAGCTCGCATGGGATCGAACCATCGCGTTCTTTGACGAACACCTGAGGTAAGCAGTACTTGTTGGTTGATGAAGGAGCCAGAGAATCGTATTGAGCATCATGTGCAGGTTGAATCGACGGGCGAGACCGCGGTCGATCTCCTGCAGCGTGCGAGCGGCCTGTCAAAAGGCCGTATCAAATCGGCTATGTCCAAGGGTGCAGTCTGGTTGACGCGTGGCAAAACCACGCAGCGCCTGCGCCGTGCAACACGCAAGCTGCGGTCCGGCGATGAGTTGCACCTCTACTACGATGAACGCGTGCTCGCGGAGGAGCCGGCCGAGCCGGAGCTCTTCGCGGATGCGGGCGACTATTCAGTCTGGAACAAGCCCTATGGCCTGCGATCGCAGGGATCAAAATGGGGCGATCATTGCACCATCGCCCGCTGGGCTGAACAGCATCTGGAGCCAGAGCGGCCTGCTTTTATCGTACACCGCCTCGATCGGGCGGCCAGCGGACTGATCCTCGTTGCCCATACCAAGCGCACTGCGGCTGCGTTGTCAGAGATATTTACACGTCGCAAGATTGAGAAGCGATACCAGGCATGGGTCGCCGGAGACTTTTCCCGGCAACCGAATCCGCTTCGAGTGGACGAGGCACTCGACGGCAAGAGTGCGATCAGCGAGTTCTCGTTTGTGCAAATCGATGCGGGTCGGTCGCTGGTTGACGTGCGCATTGCGACCGGCCGCAAACACCAGATTCGTCGGCATCTTGCGGGACTGGGGTATCCGGTTATCGGCGACCGCCTCTACGGCACCGGCGAGCAAGACGGGGTCGACCTGCAATTGATGGCCTACCTGCTGGCGTTCCGTTGTCCCGTCGCTGGCGAAAAGGTCGAGTATCGATTGCCGGAGTAGTCACGCTACAATGTTTTGATGATGCAAGGCGCAATCATCTATATAGAACAAATGAGGATCCGAGTTCCAAATATGGAACTTGTCAATTAGGGAGTAGTTCTCGTGTCCACCGATATCAACCACACGCTTCAGGCGGCACCTGTTGTACCGCTCGTACAGGCGGACGACCCGGCCGTCGCCGTACAGATTTCGAGGGCCCTGGCTGCCGGCGGACTGACGGTCGCAGAAGTCGTACTTCGCACTGACCGGGCGCTCGAGTGCCTGCATGCCGTAGCAGACGAGGTGCCGGAAATGGTAGCCGGTGCTGGCACGGTCCTCACAGCAGATCAGGCCATCGCCGCAGTCGATGCAGGCGCAAAATTTATTGTCTCGCCCGGACTCGATGATGGTGTTGTCGCGACGGCCAAAGAACTTGGTGTTCCGATCTATCCGGGAATCGTGACCCCCAGCGAGTTGCAGCACGCGCAAAATCTCGGTCTCGATGTGGTGAAATTTTTCCCCGCTTCACTGGCTGGCGGTGTGCCAATGTTGAAAGCGCTGTCGAGCGTCTTCAGGCACATGCGATTCATGCCGACAGGCGGCGTTTCTCCCGGCAACCTCGCCGAATATCTTGCGGTGCCTGCTGTGCTCGCTTGTGGCGGCAGCTGGTTGACGCCACAAGCAGCGATTGCCGCTGGTGACTACGAGCAGATTACAAAGCTCGCGAGAGAAGCGCTGGCGATCGCGACGGGTGGCGGCAAAGCATCCGGATGAGAACAGCACTAGCAAAAATAATTTGTTCAGCTGGCCAGGTTAAGCCTGTGTCTTGAGTACCAGTACGCCGGTAAGTAACACGCAAAAATACCGGCAATCAGATAGGGCATCGACTCGTTGCCGAGCAGGTCCATTCCGGCACCGACGACCAGCGGTCCGATCATCGTACCTGCGCCCCACATGCCCGTGTAGAGCACGCTTGCCGCGGCCAGTTCGGCACCGCGAAAACGTTGTCCGAGCAGAATAACGCCGAGGGCATAGATCATTCCTTCTATGCCACCCAGGGTAAACGCAAATGCGGGTCCGGCAACCGGCCTGGCGATCATCTCCGGCATTGCCATGAACCCGACCATCGTCAGTGCGATACAGGCGAGTAGCAGCCTGGTACGGGACATATGATCGGCCAGCCAGCCTAGCGGCATCTGCAGAAACACGCCGCCCAGTGCGAAGGTAGTGAGCAGAGACAGGCTGCGTGCTTCGCCCAGACCTATGTGAATGCCAAACAGTGGGAAGAACGCGATAAAGGCTTCGACCGCTGCCGCGTAGGTCAGATTGAGCAACATGATGTGCGGCACGATCCGAAAGACTCGCATCAGCCCAATGGCATCATCGCCGCTACCGTCTGTTTCCTTGCCGCGCAACCAAAACAGTGGAACGCTTGCCAGCGCGATCAGTCCCGCTGTCACCGCAAAAGGCAATAAGCCATTCGTCCCGGTGATGACGAGCACGAGGGGGCCGAGTGCAAAACCGGCGGCGCCTGCCGATCCGTACACGCCGATAATGCGACCGCGCCAGTTGTCACCGGCCAGTTCGTTGATAACGATTTCGCTCGCCGACCACAGTATGGCTGCGGCTGCGCCAAGCATGAAGCGCATCGGAAACCATGCGTAGACGTTCTGGACCATGCCGAGGGCGATCAGCATTGCTGCGGCAAGTACGGTCGCTGCCTGCATGGCACGCGCTGCGCCCAGTCGCTGAATCAAGCGGGACGCAAATGGTGCGATGATCACACCAGCGCAGGCCTGCGCCACGATACTCAGTCCAATAACTGTTTTGCTGATCCCCTGCGCATCCAGAACGAGCGACAGCAATGGCAACGTCAACCCGTACACAAGGTTGACGATAACCATCGATGCGATAACGGCGATCAGGCCGCGATGTCGGTAGGCGATGGTGCGGGGCATAGGTAAGATGTTAACCCGAACGCCGCTTGTCAGTGGTGGAGAAGAGACCAGGCAATGAGCCACGCAGTTTCACATGAACAATGGTCGTCAAGGCGTGGCTTCCTGCTCGCCGCAATCGGCTTCTCCGTCGGCCTGGGGAATATCTGGCGTTTCCCGTATGTAGCAGGCGAGAACGGCGGCAGTGCGTTTGTCATCATCTACCTGCTGTGTGCTTTCGCCATTGGCTTGCCGCTGCTTGTGACCGAGTTAGCTATTGGTCGCTTAGGGCGCAGCGATCCTGCGGGTAGTTATCGTGCGGTCGCCAGGCAGAGTGGACGATCAACGGCGTGGGGAGCGGTAGGTACACTCGCCATCATCTGCGTATTTGTCGTCCTGTCGTTCTACACAGTGTTGTCGGGCTGGACGTTCGATTATTTTCTGCGCGCTATCACCGGCAAGTTCGAAGGTCTCGATGCAGCGGTATCGACAGAGATGTTCAACGGACTCATGAACAATCCGTGGAGGCTGCTGTTCTGGCACACGGTTGTGAACCTGCTGATCATCGTCGTCATCCGGCGCGGCGTGCAGAAGGGTGTGGAACGTGCTGCCAAGATCCTGATGCCGATTCTGCTGGGTGCGATTGTCATCATGGTCATTTACAGCGCGATTGCCGGCGATTTCGGAGCGGCCGCAGAATTTCTTCTGCAACCCGATTTCAGCAAGGTGACGCCCCAGACCGTCATGATCGCCATCGGCCAGGCGTTCTTCTCGGTCGGTGTGGCCATGGCAACCATGATTACGTTCGGCTCCTACCTGCCGGAGCGCGTGTCCATTCCGGGATCTGCGGTCATCATCATTCTCGCCGATACGGGCGTTGCCCTGCTGGCCGGATTCGTGATTTTCCCGCTGGTGTTCCAGTTTGGTCTGGCACCGTCGGAAGGGGCAGGGCTGGTCTTTCAGACCTTACCGCTGGCATTCGGGCAAATGGCGGGCGGGCAGTTATTCGGCGCCGTGTTCTTCCTGCTCCTGATCGTCGCAGCACTGTCTTCATGCCTGGGCGGCGCGGAAGCGGCGGTGTCATGGGTCGACGAACGATGGCATGTCCCGCGTGAGCGCGGCATCCTGTACTTTGTCGGTACCATCTGGCTGATCGGCATTGCCACGATCATGTCGCTGGGTGAGTGGTCGGATTTCTATCCGCTGAGCGTCGTGCCGGCATTGGCTGAAGAGACTATCTTCGATCTGCTTGAATGGTTTGCGGCGAATATTCTGCTGTTGACTGGCGCAGCGTTGACGTCGATATTCTTTGGCTGGCTGATACCGAAGAAGACGAAGCTTGAGGGGTTCGGGGTAGGTGACGGTGCCTTCTATGCTTACGCCAACTTCATGATGCGTTACGTGATACCACCGGTTCTCGTTGTGGCACTGGTTCTTGGCTTGCTGGAGCACTAGGCAGTGGCGAGCGCCGAAAAACTTCTCCACGAAGCGCAGTTCGCGTTCCAGAGCATTTCGTTTGGTGAGTCTCCTGAGAACAAGCGGAACGCGTCTCGTGCGAAGTCACTGAGCCTCAAGATAATCCGTAAGCACCCTAACAGTATGGAGGCCAGCGAGGCCCACGCGATCTTGCGGCGTCTTGGTGAGGAAGCTTACTCATCGAAAATGAGCAAGCAGCATCAGCACATTCCTCAAAGCGTGCATCACAGCAAGTCACGGTCGCTTGCCCGGCCGGTTGGCAGTACTGACATGCGAAATCCAATCGCGACTGGCGGTAGCACGGAAACCCTGAACTGGAGTGGACTGCTGGCGCTGTTGTTCGCAATGCCGAAAATCGTGCTTGCCGCGCTCGTGCTGGCCGGCTTCTTCCTCTTCGGTATATTCGGGCCACTCATTCTCGTGCCGCTGATTCTGTTCGTGCTGTTTACCGGGCCCTTCAGGCAAACCATGAAGCAGGAACAGCGTGATCAGGTGAACGCCTTCATAGAAAAGGTCAATAAGTACATCGCAGAACGGCGTGGACAAAGCGGTTCTCGAGGATAGGCTGTCAAATGACTTCTTCCACCGATTCCGCTTCACTCGGCCCGCGCCGTTACGCCAAACTCTGTTTCCAGCGGGCGTTCCCGGTTTCGAGTGCCGACCACCGCCTGGCCATCGGCGAACTGGATGATAGTGGTGTCCGGGACGAGCCGGTTTACTACCGATTTTCGTTCGATGTAGCCCGATGGCTGGCGCGACGAGCACCCCATGCCGTGTCCATCGACTGGTCGGAACTGCACGACACCGAGGCGCTGGATAACCTGTTGCGCCTGATTCTGCAGCCCGCCGAAGATGAGTACTTCGATAGCGGCGAGGTCAGCACACAGGAGTGGATGGACATTGCGCGCACCGGTTTTGATGGTACGGACTTCGACTGGTTGATGGCGCAGCTCTGTGACAAGCGTTTTGAGGCATTCTATCGGGAGCTTTATGACGCGGCGGATGTGCCTCTCGCCTGGGCGTTGGGTGACAGTTCCTACGCCAAGTCTCGAAACGTCTTTCGCGACGGCAAGGTGGTCTTGCGTGATGCAGGGCTGCGGCGTCGTCCGCGCCAGGCGAAAAAAGAAATCGCAAAGCCCGTTGAGAGCGTCGTCCGGCTGTCTGGTACACGCGGTGCCCAAATGCTGGATGTCGCAATCGCGTCGCTGGCAGCACGCCATCGCGAGACCTATCACTTTAATTTTGCGAACCCGGAAGAGGTTTATCTCGCCGACGTTGGCCTCGGGATTCAGGTCGCGGTGTTCGGCCTGCTGCCTGAGTATCGCTTTCCCCTCGAATGCACCATGGGCTATTTAGTGTTGTCGAATGGTGTGCCGATCGGTTACGGCGGTTCAAGTGCCCTGTTCAAACAGGTTAACACTGGCATCAATATCTTTGACGAGTACCGGAATAGCGAAGCGGCGTTCCTCTGGGTGCAGGTCATGCGCGTCTATCATTCGCTGGTGGGCTGCACGCGATTTATCGCGAATCCCTATCAGCTCGGCAGCGGCAACAGCGAGGCGCTGCGCAGTGGCGCGTTTTGGTTCTACTACAGGCTGGGTTACAGGCCGGTCGACAAAACCATTCGCGATCTCGCGCGTGAGGAAGACAAGAAAATCCAGCGCAAGTCGGGTTACCGCAGCGACCTGCGAACGCTTACCCGGCTTTCGAGCTGTGACATGCATTTGACGCTGCCTGGAGCAAAACAAAGCGAGCTGTTCGACGAAGCGTGGTTGTCGACCAGTTCCGGATTGGCGACGCAGGTACTCGGTTGCGCCAAAGGCAGGAGTCGCCAGGCGTCGGCCAATCGCGTTGCGCGGGAGTTGGCGGAAAACCTCGGTGTCAGGTCCTTGCAGCACTGGTCGCAGGATGAAAGGCGAGGCCTCCTCGCGCTCGCGCCATTTCTCGCTGCGGTCGATCCGTCAGGATGGTCGAAACGCCAGAAGAGCGACGCGCGCCGGTTGCTCCGTGCCAAAGGCGGCAAGCGCGAGCTCGACTACGCGAACCTGATGGCGACCAACGATGACTTTCTGCAGTCGCTCCGTACTGCCTGCATCGAGGCGTCGAATCAGTAGTGGCTACAGGAATCGCGTCGGTGACAGGGCCTCGAGGGGCAGGTCGGTTGGTCGTTCGGCGACCAGGTCGGCGATCGCCATGCCCGTCATCGGGGCCAGACTCAGGCCCAGCATATTGTGTCCTGTTGCCAGCAACGCATTCGACAGGCGGGGCACGCGTCCGATGATTGGCAGGCTGTCCCAGGTCATGGGGCGCCAGCCGTACCAGGTGTCTTGCTCTACCGGGCCCTCCGGGGTCTTCAGGTAGGGAACAGCCGAATCCTTGAGCTGTTGAATCCGTGCCCGCGGAATCGAGTCATCGAAACCTGCAAATTCCATCATTGACGCGATTCGGTAACCGCTCTCGAACGGGGTGACACCGATATGCTTCTCGGGAATCAACACCGGATGCGTCGGCATGATCTCAGGCCGCGTCATCGTCACCGAGTAGCCCTTGCCGGGCTCGACGGGGATCCGGCACCCGAGTGAATCCGCAAACTGGCTTGACCACGCACCCGTTGCAAACACGTAATGGTCCGCCGTCATCTTTCCCTGTGACGTCAGGAGGCCGGTTACCTGGCCGTCCCACGTTTCCACCGCATCGACGCTGCACTGTTCAACAAACCTGACGCCGTCATTTCCAAGCCGCTCTGACCACACGGTATTCAGCCGGTCCGGCCGCAGGTGACTGTCCCCTTCGTAGTAGTAAGCGCCCGCAAGGTCTTCGAGGAGCGCCGGCTCGAATTCGGCCAGTTCATCACCGTCCATATAACGAGCGGCGAGTCCGAATTCGTCGGCCAGCAGCGCATCCGTGCGGCCGAATACCTGCAGGTCGTCCTCATTCCGGAAGACGAACAGCATGCCGTTGTCCTGCCACTCGCAGTTCATCGCCGGATCGCTGAACAGTTTTCTGTATTCGACCATCGACGCGTCGAGGATTTCTTTCAGAACATTGCCGGCCTTTAGCATCTGCCGCTTCGTACAGCGGCGACCGAACTCAAACATCCAGCGGTAGAGTTCGGCGCGCAACTGCGGTTTCAC
The DNA here is from genome assembly GCA_963722775.1 of uncultured Gammaproteobacteria bacterium. Taxonomy (GTDB): domain Bacteria; phylum Pseudomonadota; class Gammaproteobacteria; order Steroidobacterales; family Woeseiaceae; genus UBA1847. The sequence continues at coordinate 339,240 of CAVROF010000012.1, read as the reverse complement.
GCGAAACGCGGCTTTGGGCTGGAACACCGACTTCATGCCTGTCCAGACGGCCTCAGGTGCGGTCAGAGGGAGTACATGACTCGGCACCAGGAACCCGCAGTTCGCGTGTGAGCACGCGCCGCCAACTGTCGAACGATCGATAACCGTAACGTCGTAGCCGTCTTTCCGTAAATAGTGCGCACAGGCAATGCCAATGTGGCCCGCACCGACGACGATGGCCGTGTTGTTTGCCACTAGCTGATACCTTCCGCGAACGGATCGCCGGGCTGTTGAACAAGCGTGCCTTCAGAGCAAATAAAGGCGCGTCCCGTGATGCTCGGAATGATCTCGTTCTGTTCATTCAGCGAGTACCGCGCAATAAAGCGGCTGCCAATCACGCTTTCCTGGACCCAGTCGGTATCCGGCGCGAGCACACCCGCGTCGGCGAGGCATGCGATCTTCGCGCTCGTGCCCGTGCCGCAGGGTGAGCGGTCGTAAGCGCCGCCCGGGCACAGTACGAAGTTACGGCTGTTGCCGTCGGCAGACTGCGCCTCCGCGAAGAACTCGATATGGTCGATTTCGCCGCCGTCGCGCCCGGTGATGCCCTGGTCGCGCAGTGCCTGCTGAATCTTCATGGCCGCGTCGGTGAGCGTGCGCTCGTTCTCGAGGTTGATCGGGCAGGGCGTGCCCTTGGCAAGGAAGAACCAGTTGCCTCCCCAGGCAATATCGCCGGTGACGGCACCATAGTCCGGTACATCGACCGTCACGTCACTGCGATAGCGATAGCTGGCCACGTTTCTGACGGTCACCGTATTCGAATCGATGAGATCGACGGAAACAACACCTACAGCGGTCTCGAATCTCGAAACTCCGGGGCCGATCTTACCCATGTAAGCCAGCGTAACGGCTGTGCCAATGGTGCCGTGGCCGCACATACCGAGATAGCCGGTGTTATTGAAAAACAGGATGCCGGCGACGCAATCGTCGCGCGTTGGCTCGACGAGCAGGGCGCCGACCAGCGCATCCGAGCCGCGCGGTTCGAGGTTGATGGTCCTGCGAACGTGGTCGAATTCCTTCGCAAAACGCCGGATGCGCTCCTGCATGCTGCCCGAGCCCAGGTCCGGACCACCCTCAATGATGACGCGCGTGGGTTCGCCTTCAGTATGAGAATCGATGAATCGCACGGGGACTACCACTAAAAAGGAAGCAATATTCTATCGAATTATCCCCGCTACTCTCGATATAATTGATGATTGAGCCTTGATCACGGAAGTGCCCCCAATGCCCCAACTGGCCGACTCCCAGGCTTTCGAGCCCAAACTCGCCTGCCTGCACGAAATGCGGGATTTTGGCGGTCCTGCCATTACGCGTGGCCTGACCGATGAGGTCATCCTGGACTTCCTCGCCGATCGCGAGGACCTTGCACTCGCTATTGATCGCGGGTACGCGCGTTTCCAGGAGTTGCAGAACACGCGGCCGGACTTTCTGGCCCTGGACGAGACGTCACAGATTCGGGAGGCACACTCCGGGCTGACGAATTTCTACGCCAAGGACGCTGTAAATCCCTATGTCGCCGTGGGCGGCGCGGGACCCTGGATCATCACCCTCAAGGGTGCGGTCGTTTACGACGTTGGCGGTTACGGCATGCTGGGTTTCGGGCATGCTCCGCAGCGCGTCCTGGATGCGATGAACCAGCCGCATGTCATGGCGAACATCATGACGGCGAGCGCCAACAAGCTCGATTTTGTCGCCGCCCTCAAAAAAGAGATCGGCCATACCCGGACGGGTGGTTTTCCGTACGAGAGCTTCCTGTGTATGAATAGCGGCTCCGAGGCGATGTCGGTTGCCATGCGTATCTCGGATATCCATACGAAGAACCTGACGGACCCCGGTGGCCGCTACGAAGGGCGGCCGGTCTGCGGGCTGACGCTCAAGGGCAGCTTTCATGGTCGCACCGATCGGCCAGCCCGCTTCTCCGACTCGACGATGCGCAACTACGCCGCTCACCTCGCGTCGTTTCAGGATGCCGATTACCTGCTGACCGTCGAGCCAAATGACATCGATGCGCTGGAGGCCGTGTTTGCGGCAGCGGACCTCGATAATGTCTATATCGAGGCCTTCCTCATGGAGCCTGTTATGGGCGAGGGCAACCCCGGACAGGCCATCACGCCGGAGTTTTACCAGCGTGCCCGTGAACTGACCCGCGAACACGACACGATGTTTGTCGTGGATTCCATCCAGGCTGGTATTCGTGCACACGGTGTTCTGTCGGTTATCGACTATCCGGGTTTCGAAGCGCTGGACGAACCGGATATGGAGTCCTATTCAAAGGCGCTCAACGCCGGCCAGTATCCGTTGTCCGTGCTCGCGCTTTCCAGTAAGGCGGCGGACACCTACCAGAAGGGACTCTACGGCAACACGATGACGACCAGTCCGCGCAGTCTGGATATTGCCGTGGCCGTGCTCGAGTCGATCACGCCGAAGCTGCGTAAGAACATCCGCAAGCGGGGACAGCAACTCGTCGCTGGTCTCGCGGGATTGGTGGAAGAGACCGATGGTGCGGTGACAAAAGCGCAGGGTACTGGCTTACTCGTGAGCTGTGAGCTTGACGAGCGCTTCAAGATTTATGGCACTGACAGTACGGAAGACTATCTGCGCAAGATCGGTCTGGCCGTGATACACGGCGGCGCACATTCACTGCGTTACACGCCGGTGTTCGATATCGGCGAGAAAGAAGTCGATCTGATCGTTGCGCTGACCAAAGAGGCGATCCTGAACGGACCACGCGCCAGCTAACTAAGAGGCGTCGGCCAGCGCGGGGATGGTCTTGCGCAGGCGCACGTACATGAACAGGTAGATCAGCATGCCGAGTAACGACGCGATGGCACACATAATAAAGACGCCTCGATAGCCGAGGCCCGCCGCGAGAATAGACGCGGCGAGATTCGGCCCAAGAATCTGCCCAAGACCCTGGGCGCCCGGCATGAGCGCGGCGAAGCGGCCGGAGTGATCCACGTTGGCGATCGTCGACATCTGGTAGACGTCGATAAATATCCACAGGAAATTGAAACTGAACATGCTGATCAGGATGTTCGTGTTGTCAATGCCGCCGGCCAGCATGCCGACGATGATCGCCTGCAGGACCAGCGTCACGAGCAAAGGGCGCGCCAGGCCAAAACGGTTGCTGATGACCGTGGCGACAAGGCAGCCGACAATCGAGAAAAAGGACGTGTAGATCAGCAGCTGGCTGACCCACTCCGGTGATGCCTCGGATGCATGGCTCGCCAGCTCGATGTAGGTCCAGTAGGCGCCGATGTTGATATAGGTCATGAGCATGGCGCCCAGGACGAGCCACGGAACGTAGGCCGGTACATGCTTGTGCTCAACATGATGTGCGCCGTCGCTGTCCTCGATATCAACCTCTACATCGAGGCTCTTCTCAACGGGTCTCGGTGGCATCCAGGAAAGAAACAACAAGCCGAAGACGTAGCAGCCGATAAACACCATGTAGATGCCGTTCATCGATAGCTGCGGCAGGATGTACATTTCAAGCGCCTGCGAGAATGCGAACGCGAACAGCATCAGGTTGAACGCACGTGCCGGTTTGGTTGTGCCCCCAAGCGTGGCGATAGCAACGGCTGTATAGATGCCGCTGCCGATTCCCGCGATCAGGCGCAGCCAGAGGACTTGTTCGTAGTTGACCATCACCATGCACGCTGCATTGGCGCCGACGGCTATCGCCACGGACACAAGCACGATATAGCGGCGGTTCAGTCTGGCAACGACGGCTGCCGTCAATATGGCGCCAATGGCCAGGCCGCCAAGATCTGCGCCGGCAACGCGTCCGACCTCGACCTCCGTAAAGCCCAGCAGGTTTACCCAGGCCGTGCTGATAACCGGCACACCCACCAATACGCCGTAACCGACGAGCGACATGTAAAGCGCGATGGAAATGGACTTCCAGCCATCGAACACGGTGTGGTGGTGCGCAAGGTGTTCGTGTTCGTCGGTCATCGAGTGATGGTTAGAGCCTGTCCTTTATTTTGTAGTACAGCATACCAAGCGCGATGATCTGATTGCCGATCCATTGCGATCCCGGCAGCCGGAAGTGTCCCATGTCGGCGAACAGATCGTAGCGCTCCATCGTGCCGCCGATCGCATCGGCCATTACTTCACCCATGACGTGGGTCGCATTGACGCCGTGACCGGAGTAGCCCTGACAATAATACACATTACCGTTGATACGACCGACCGCAGGAACACGATTCAGTACGATGCCAATCCTGCCGCCCCATTCGAAATCGATGCGTACGTTTTTGAGTTGTGGGTACACCCTGAGCATGCGCGGCAGGATAAAAGACCTGATGCTGACCGGGTCCCGGCCCGAGTAATTGCAGGCGCCGCCATACAACAGCCGCTTGTCGGCAGACAGGCGGTAGTAATCAACAACTTCATTGGTGTCGCATACAGCGACATCTTTCGGATTGATCTCATTGACGACATCATCTGAAAGCGGCTCGGTGCCAATGATGTAGCTGCCTGCGGGGAACACGAGGTTCGACAGGTGCTTCGGCTCGAACTGACTGTACGCATTTCCTGCGAGAACCACTGAGTCGGCTTCCACATATCCGGATGCCGTCGTCACCCTGGGTCGGCTGCCATGCTCGATGCCGGTTACCGGCGACTGTTCGAAAATCTGCACGCCCAGTTCGTGCGCCGCGCGCGCTTCACCGATGCACAGGTTCAGGGGATGCAGGTGACCATCGCGGTAGCACACAAAACCGCCATGGAAGGCATCGGTTCCCAGGTTGGCGCGGGTGGTATCGCGGTCCCAGATTTCGTACCTGTGCGGAAAGCTGTGTTTCTCTCGCTCGGCTGCGAACTCGTCGAAGTAACTGACATGCGATGCTTTTGTGGCGACTTCGAGGAAGCCGCTCTTGAAGTCGCACTGGATACCATACTTTTCGACGCGGTCGTAGATGATGTCGTTACCGCGCCACTTGAGTTCCCAGAGCATGCTTTCGTAGTCGCTGCCCCGTTTCTTCGCGATCTTGCTGAGGCCGCTGATGCCGTTGATCAGTTGACCGCCGTTCCGGCCCGAGGCACCCCAACCGACCCGGTTGGCCTCGACCAGCGCCACCGAGAAGCCCTTTCTCGGCCAGCGTCAGGGCAGTTGCCACACCGGTGAAACCGGCACCGACTACGCAAACATCCGCCGAGCGCGCGCCCTCCAGGGCCGGATAATTTGTGATTTCGTTTACCGAGGCCGCGTAGTACGAGTTCGTATGTTCCTGTTTTTGATGCTCTTTTCGCATTGATTCGCGCTACAGACGGTCCTTGATCTGGTAGTAGAGCACGCCCAGGGCGACCATCGGCGTGTTGAAGGTATGTGCGAATGGCACGACGAGTGGTTTAACGCTGGCGAAGAGATCGAACCGCTCGAGCGTTCCGCCGATAGCGTCTGCCATTATCTGTCCCGCCAGGTGCGTAACGTTAACACCATGTCCTGAATAGCCCTGGCAATAGAAGATGTTCGGCGAGAGTCAGCCAAGCTGTGGCACCCGTGTAACGGGCACGCCGATGCTGCCACCCCAGGCGTAGTCAATTCGCACGTCAGCCAGTTGCGGATAGTGCCTCGCGATTTTCCGTCTGTGCTTTGCTTCGATGACCTTCGGGTCGTCGCCGAAATAGTTGAGGCGGCCGCCGAACAGCAGACGCTTGTCGGCGCTCAGGCGATAGTATTCCAGCACGAAGTTTGGATCGCAGATCGCGAGATCCTGCGGGTTGATCGCAGCGACGATAGCGTCGGACAGGGGCTCAGTCGCCACGATAAAACTGTTCACCGGAAACATGATGCCGCGTAGTTCGCGTTCCAGATAGTGATACGCATTGCCGGCGATGACGACGGCGTCCGCAGAAACGGAGCCGTTTTCGGTCACAACCCTCGGCCTGTCGCCTCGCTGAATCTCGACGACCGGCGACTGTTCATAAATGGTCGCCCCCAGCGATACGGCGGCATTGGCCTCACCGATGCACAGGTTCAAAGGGTGCAGGTGACCGTTGCCCATATTCAGGAGGGCACCGAGATACGCATCCGTTCCGGTGACCGCACGAGTTTCCTCGCGGGACAGGATGCGCACCTCGTGCGGGAAGTTCGCTTTCTGCAGGCGCTCGTAGTCGTGATGGAAATCGTGCATGTGACGCTTCTTGAGCGCCACGTCGACATAGCCGTACTTCAGGTCACAATCGATGCTGTAGGTCGCAACGCGCTCGCGAATAATGTCGTGTCCGGCCCAGCGCAGCTCGCCAAAGAGCTCTTCGATATCCCGCCCATGGTGCTTCGCAATGTGTTTCTCGCCGGCAATACCGCCGATCATCTGGCCGCCGTTACGACCTGATGCGCCCCAGCCGACCTTGTTCGCCTCGACGACGTGGACGTTGTAACCACGCTCGGCAAGATGCAGCGCCGTGGAGATGCCGGTGAAACCGGCGCCAATGACACAGATGTCCGCGGACTGCTCGCCACGAAGTGGGGCGAACGCGGTTTCTTCATTCGCCGAGGCCGCATAGTACGAGCCGGTGTGCGCTTGCGGTTTCATCTGAATAAGCGGACCGAGGTTATACTCCAAACAGAAGCCATTTATACAACCGAGCCTAATGGATATCTATACGACTGCGATCGCGGTCAGCATTCTCGTCTACATCGTTATCGGCAACTACGCTGGTCGAGGTGTCAGGAATCTCGATGACTACTATGTCGCCGGGCGTCGGGCACCGACTCTGCTGATCGTGGGAACACTGGTCGCGAGCGTCATGAGCTCGACGATGTTTCTGGGCGAAGCCGGCTTTGCCTACGATACACAGGCGGGACCCTACATTCTGTTTCCTCAGGGCGCCGCTGTGGGTTACGTGCTCGGGGCGTTGTTCTTTGGTCGCTACCTGCGACGCAGCCGCACGAACACGCTCGCCGAGTTTTTCGGGCAGCGGTTCAACAGCAAGCGGGTGCAAGTCCTTGCGGGTATCACGATAGTTCTGGCCCTAGGTGGCTATCTGCTCGCCGTCACGCAGGGCGCAGCTATTCTGCTGGCGGAGCTTACAGACCTGTCTTACGTCCAGGCGTTGGTTGTTGCCTGGCTGAGTTATACGACGTTCACGATGTACTCGGGCTCGCGCGGCGTCATTCTCACCGACACCTTGATGTTCCTGCTGTTCACAGTCGCCAGTGCTGCCGCTGTCGTCTTTCTCGTTCGCGACCTGGGTGGCGTTCCATCGATTATCGAGGACCTGGTTGCCATCGAGCAGAAAAAGGACCTCATGTCATGGCACGGCATGATCGGTCCCGGTACGGACTGGCCCACGGCGATGGACTATCTCATCTGGGCTATCGTTATCGACATCAGCTGGATGCTGGTCTACATGGTCAGCCCCTGGCAGTCCAGCCGTCACCAGATGGCGCGTAACGAGCATGTCGTGTTGCGGTCTGCGGTGATAGCCGCCTTGTTCGTCGCGCTGCTGCAGGTGCTGGTGTACGGCATGGGCGGCATTATTAACGTCGGCAATCCCGAAATCTCGCCACCGGAACGCGCAACGATCTGGGCATCGCTGTACATGTTGCCGACGATACTCGGGGCCCTCATGCTTGCCGGCATCATGGCCGCAGTGCTGTCATCGGCGTCAACATTCCTGTCGCTGGTCGGCTTCAGCGTGAGCAACGATATCGGCATTCACGATACGAACGACGAGACGAAGTCGCTTCGGTTCAGTCGCCTGATGATGCTGGTTACGGGGGCGATAGCCCTGGCAGCGGCGCTGGTATTCCCGCCGCAGATATTCTGGCTGACGACGTTTATTGCCACGGTCTTCGCGTCGTCCTGGGGTCCGGTCGGGCTTATGGCAATCTGGAGCAAGCGAATTACCGAGAAAGCCGCGTTCTGGGGCATGCTGGCGGGACTGGTATTCAATGTTGTTCCCAAGTTCTTCACATTCGTCGGCGTGCTGGAGCTGCCGTCCTACCTGAACCCGGTCATTATCGGCGGGCTGGCGAGCCTGCTGGTCACGATTGTCGTCTCTCGATGGACAACGGTGAGCGCCGCAGAGAAAGCCTACCTGGCGAAGCTGCACGAGCGACCGGAGTCGGAAGTTGGCCAGCGGCGTACCCGGATAACGTTGATTGCCCCAGCCGTGCTGATCGTCGTCAACGGGGTAGTGCTGCCAGTCCTGCTCACTGTCTATTATGTGCTGCCCTACCAGCGGGCGACGGGAACGCTGGCGCCCGGTGGGTCGCTGGACTGGGCAACCGGGGAAATGGCACTGATGGTGAGCTGGAGCGTCATCTGGATAGCGCTCGGAGTATTTGCCATTCGCTACATACTCAAGGCCTATGCGCCAGCAGGCGGCGCGCCTGCTATATTCAGGCAACCATGAAACTACGTTACAAGATTCTGAGCGGCCTGCTCGGCTTGCTGGTTGTCGCCGTCGCGGCGCTGGCCATCGTAATTGGCTATACGGCTCCCTGCGAACCGGCGCCGGAGAGCGCGTCGGGTGGCGAGAAGATGAAGGCGATTGTCTATCGCTGCTATGGCTCGCCGGAGGTGCTGGCGCTCGAGGACGTGGCAAGGCCTGAGCCGGGCGAGAACGACGTTCTGGTTAAGGTCGAGGCAGCGTCCGTGAACCCGCTCGACTGGCACTACATGCGCGGTTCACCGTACTTCATTCGCCTCGGCGTCGGAATCGGATCGCCAAAAGACAATCGCATGGGCGTGGATTTTGCCGGCGTTGTCGCGGCCGTCGGCAAGCAGGTTACCGAGTTCAAACCCGGTGACGAAGTCTTTGGGGCGCGCAGCGGAGCGTTCGCCGAGTACGTCCTTGTTCCCGACGACAGGGCCATCGTCCACATAGCCGGCCGGAGTGTCCTTTGAGCAGGCGGCGTCACTGCCGATTGCCGCGCTCACGGCCTTGCAGGCCCTGCGCGACAAGGGTGATCTTCAGCCAGGACAGAAAGTACTGATCAATGGTGCGTCGGGTGGTGTTGGTACCTTCGCCGTGCAGATCGCCAAGTCGATGGGTGCCGAGGTGCACGGTGTCTGTAGCACGCGCAATGTCGCACTCGTGCGTTCACTGGGCGCCGACCATGTATTCGACTACAAGAAAGAAGATGTTCACCGAAAGCGGCGAGGTCTACGACCTGATCATAGACATGGTCGGCAATCATTCCTTATCGAAGATTCGTGGGGTGATGAGCCCCGACGGTAAGCTCGTAATGGTTGGCGGACCGTCGAGCAACTGGATAGCACCATTGAAGCGACCGATAGCGGCACTGCTGACGGCGCCGTTCGTCGACCAGGAACTGATTCTGCTCCTGGCCAAACTCAGCAAAGACGATCTCACTGAGATCGCAGAACTCGTACAGAGCGGCGCCGTCAGGCCGGTCATCGATCGCCGTTATGCCTTGCAGGATGTACCAGCGGCAATCACGTACTCCGAGGAAGGGCACGCTCGCGGCAAGATCCTGATCAAGTTCTGATGCTGGCCTTCTTCCGCAAGACCCCGGCGGCCCCGGTCGCCAGAGATACGTCCGACCCGGAGGTAGCTGCCGAGCTGCGCCGCCGCCAGTGGGCAGTGTTCTTCGCGATCACCGTGGGCTACGGCTTCTATTATGTGTGCCGCCTGAGCTTCAGCGTGGCCAAGAAGCCCATGGCCGATGCCGGTATCTTCGATGCAGCGGAGATGGGTATCATCGGGTCGGCACTGTTCTTCGCGTATGCATTTGGCAAACTCGCCAATGGCATCCTTGCGGACCGCGTGAATGTCCGGCGCTTCATGGCCATGGGCCTGTTCGTATCTGCACTCATAAACCTCGCGCTCGGTTTCACCACGGCATTCTGGTCGTTTCTGATTCTCTGGGGGTTTAACGGCTGGTTCCAGGCCTTTGGCGCGGGCTCGAGCGTTGTGACCATCACCCACTGGTACAGCGGCAAGGAACGCGGGACGTTCTACGGCATGTGGGCCAGCAGTCACAACCTCGGCGAGGCGATAACGTTTATCGGCACCGCGTTCGTGATCACGAGCTTCGGCTGGATGTGGGGTTTTCGCGTGGCGGGCGCTGTCTGCATCCTGATGAGCCTGTTTATCCTGCGCTTCCTGTTTGAACGCCCCGATGTTTACGGCCTGCCAGTGGTGACCAAGCCCGAGCCGCCGGAACTCGCGAAGCTGAGCACCGGCAGAAAGCAGTGGCAGGTCATCAAGAATCCCGCGGTCTGGATCCTCGCGGTCTCGAGCGCCTGCTTCTACGTGACACGCTACGCCGTCAACAGTTGGGGTATTTTCTTCCTGGAGGCTGAGAAGGGTTACACGACAATAGAAGCGAGTTCGATCGTGTCTGCCAACGCGATTGCGGGCATCTTCGGCACGTTTTTCTCGGGCATCCTGTCGGACCGTTTCTTTAGCGGCAGACGTAACCTGCCGGCACTGGTTTTCGGCGTCATCTACGCACTGGCCATTGCGTTGTTTGTGCTCGGCCCGGCGGATCCCTTCGTCGACACGCTGGCGATGGTGTTTTTCGGCGTGGCTCTGGGCGTGTTGATGGTCTACCTGGGTGGGCTCATGGCGGTCGATATTTGTTCGAAAGAAGTGTCGGGCTCCGTACTCGGAATCGTCGGGCTTGCGAGTTATCTTGGCGCCGGATTGCAGGACATTATCAGCGGCCAGCTGATTGATGGCGGCAAGACCATCGTCAATGGTGAGACGATTTACAACTTCGATGCGGCTGGCGCGTTGTGGATTGGCTCGGCTGTGGTGTCGTTACTACTCGCGACCCTCGTCTGGAACGTCAAGTCACCGGATTGATATGAGCACGACCAAACCCGTATTGCTGTTCGACCTGGGCGGTGTTCTTGCAGACCTTGGTGATCCTGTTGCTGCAATGGGGCTCGACATGACGCTACCCGAGTTCTGGGCGACCTGGACCTCAGCACCGCTCGTGCGCGCACTCGAGACGGGTCAGATGAACGAGGAGGAGTTTCTTCAGCAGATCCCGGCAGTCCTGGGATGTTCCGGTGAAGAAGTGTTTGGGCCGCGCTTCCACGCGTGGCAGCTGAAGCTCTTTCCGGGCGTGGGCGATCTCGTCCAGGACGCAGCGCAGCGATATCGTGTGGCGTTGCTGTCGAATACGAACGAGATTCACTGGCGGCAGGTCACGACGGCCTCGCGCGTATTCGAATCATTCGAGCATGTCTTTCTGTCCTGTGAGACCGGCCATTACAAGCCGGAGCACGCCGCATTCAGGGACGTAACAGAGCTCTTCGATTGCGCGCCCGGTGACGTTCTGTTTGTCGACGACTCAGAGCCCAACATCGCAGCGGCTCGCGACTTCGGCATCAACGCGCATAAGGTTGCGGGTGCTGCTGAGCTGCGAAAATTACTTGGCGAAGCCGATAGTGCCTAGCGCACCCTGAATTTCTTCAAGAACTGCCGGGTCTTCGATCGTAGCCGGTACTTTGTACTCCTCGCTGTCGGCAATCTTGCGCATCGTCCCACGCAGGATCTTTCCGGAGCGCGTCTTCGGCAGGCGGTCGACGACAATGGCGTTCTTGAACGCCGCGACCGGGCCAACCTGCTCGCGCACGAGGGACACCGCTTCTCTGACAATCTCGCTGCGGTCCCGGTCGACACCAGCCTTAAGCACCAGGAAGCCAACAGGCAGCTGGCCTTTGAGCTTGTCCGCCGCGCCGATCACCGCGCATTCCGCAACATCGGAATGTCCGGCAAGCACTTCCTCAAGCGAGCCTGTCGACAATCGGTGACCCGCCACATTGATGACGTCGTCGGTTCTCGACATGACGTTGACGTAGCCGTCTTCGTCAATGAAGCCGGCATCGCCCGTTTCGTAGTATCCGGGGAAGGTCTCGAGGTAGGAGGAACGGAATCGATCCTCGGCCTGCCAGAGTCCGGTCAGAGATCCAGGCGGGAGCGGCAGTTTGCAGGCAATCGCGCCGGGCTCACCTGGCCCGACCTCATCGCCGTTACTTTGCAGCGCACGCACATCCCAGCCGGGTGCCGCCGGTCCGACCGAGCCAGCTTTCACGGGAAGTCGTTCGATGCCGACACAGTTGGCGGCGATTGCCCAACCAGTCTCTGTCTGCCACCAGTGATCGATAACCGGAATACCGAGCTTGTCCTCGGCCCAGTGAAGTGTGTCGGGATCACAGCGCTCGCCCGCCAGGAACAACGTTCTTAATTTGGACAGGTCGTAGTCCTGAATCAGTTTGCCGTCCGGGTCTTGCTGCTTGATAGCCCGAAACGCCGTTGGCGCCGTGAACATGGTCGCGACATTGTGCTCCGACGCAACGCGCCAGAAGGCTCCGGCGTCCGGCGTTCCGACAGGCTTGCCTTCGAACAGAACGGTCGTGTTGCCGTGCAGCAACGGGCCGTAAATGATGTAGGAGTGACCGACGACCCAGCCGATGTCGGAGGCGGCCCAGTACACCTCGCCCGGATCCACTCCGTAAATACTTTTCATCGACCAATGCAATGCGACGGCATGACCGCCGTTGTCGCGAACGATGCCCTTTGGCTGGCCAGTCGTCCCTGAGGTGTAGAGCAGGTAGAGCGGGTCGTTCGCGTCAACCGATACGCAGCCGTGCGGCTCAGCTTTGTCCATAGCTTCATGCCAGTCGACGTCTCGTCCTGCGATCATGCTGGCCGCGACCTGAGGCCTTTGAAAGATGACGCAATGCGAGGGTTTGTGAGTTGACAGTTCGATAGCTTCGTCAAGCAGGGGTTTGTACTCGACCAGTCGCGACGGCTCGATACCACACGACGCTGACACAATGGCTTTGGGTTTTGCATCGTCGATTCGCGTCGCCAGTTCGTTGGCTGCGAACCCACCGAATACGACAGAGTGAACCGCTCCGAGGCGGGCACAGGCAAGAACGGCAACAATTGCCTCAGGGATCATCGGCATGTAGGCAATGACACGATCGCCCTTACCGACGCCGTGTGCCGCAAGGACGCCTGCGAAACTTGGCCACCTCGGAAAGAAGTTCCGAGTAGCTGATCGTACGCTGGCTGTCCGTAACCGCGCTGTCATAAATAATTGCCGCCTGGTCACCGCGTCCGCGTTCGACGTGGCGATCAAGGGCGTTGTAACAGGTATTCAGCCGGCCGCCGGCAAACCAGCGGTAGGTCATGGGGTCAGGGTTGTCGAGAACGCTGTCCCAGCGTTTGTCCCAATCGATTCCTTCAGCAGCTTTTGCCCAGAATTCTTCCGGGTTCTCAATCGAGGCGCGGTGCGTTGCAGAGTAGGTTGTCATGGCGGTCCTGCGGATTTACAGACTCGCCCAGTTTAGGGCCGCGAGCGCCCGCCATCCATTGGACCAAAGGCGAATACCGTCTAGACTGGCTGTTCCTGGCTGCATTTATTAGGTGCTATGCAAACTTCTCGACTTAGTCATTTGGCAATAGCACTATTTTGTGTAATTGCGGGTGGTCTGCTGATCCTCGTCGGCCGACAATCCCGGTTTAACGATTTGCTCGCCGCTATTCTCTGTCTCTTGTTCGGTGCCACCGGTGCCTGGGTTGCCATATACAGCCCGAGCGAAGGGTTTTCTGGCGGTATTCCACTCCTATCGAACGAGGCCAACGTCAGCTTGGCGCGCTGGGTATTTGGGCTCGGGTCGCTCGTTTGCTTTGCGATATCGGGTTGGGCCTTCAAAATATACCGGAGTAAGTTGCTATGACAATATCGGGCGAATGTCAGACAGAGTGACGCAGCGTAGCTAAAATTCCGCGACGGCAATCGACTCAGCCGGTAATTCGAATACGCTTTGCGGCATTGCAACAGTTGTAAGCGGGTTTGCCGGGTTGGCACTGGCGTCAAACATGAACAACTGAGTGGGTGTCACAACCGTGCCATCGAGTGTCACTCTCGTGGTTCGCGGTGTTTGGTTACGGTTGATGAGCAACACCCTTATGACGCCGTTCGTTGTATCGCGCGATACCAATACTGCACCCATGCCCGCATCCAGCCGACCATCCGCAATACCCTGAACCGCAATACGTTCGGTGGTATCCGAAACCAGTTTCGCCATTAGTTCGTACGCGCGATACAGTGGCCGCGGAGTGCCGCTATTGTCGATCAGCCCGAGCGCAATGGCAGGGAAGAAATCGTAGATGATCGCATTGTGAGAGCGATCGAGACCGGTGTTGGCACCCAGTGCGAGCACTGTGGTCGCATGCAGAGCGGGTGCCATTGAACTTGCGTACTGCTGGTCGCCCGCACGAGTAGCAAGGTCCGGACCCCACTCGGCCAGCACCATCTCAATATCCTGATAGTTTGTGGATCCCTGAATTGCGCTTTCGGTCATTCGAATGGCGTCGGCGATCACCAACGGATCGTCGTCGTACGCATGAAATGAAATAAAATCGATCGGAATATTAACGGCATCGAAATTGACAATGGTTCCGACGGCCGTGGTCGCACTAATGAAACTGCCGAGTCCAATTTTGATCGCCTGTCCGTTCGGATCTGCGGTCGTGTTCCGGTAGTTATCGAGCTCAAGCAGCGTTGCAATTGCCATATCGAAAAAAGAATCAGGGTCCGCCGTCAGCGTCGGTTCCCAAAACGTCGCGATCTCGGGCTCGTTCCACACTTCCCAGTGATGTACGGGTCTGGGACGTTCGTTTCCAATCCTGGTGCCGGTGCCTTCGACGACTCGTGATACCAAACCGGCAACGGCCTTTGAAAAGACAAGCGGATCCGCTGGCTCATTGTTGGAAACGCTATTGGTAAATGTGGCGTCACAATTGAGCCGATTCGGTGTTTGATTGATCGATAGCGCGCGCGGCATATGGTCAATCGAGACGAACGGTGTCGCACCGAATGCCGTTGCGTCATCGATAACTGATCGCACGTAGTCCAGTTGATAACGGGTATCGACAATACTTGCCTCAAGCACCGGATTGCCGTCGGTGAACGTAAACCAGTCGCGGCTGGCGAGGAGCGCAGTATCCGTCGCGAAAGCTGTTTGAGATTCAGGCGTTGCATTAAGACACGGACTGCCATCGGTCAGTGTTGGCAATATCTCAGTGGCAATTTCCCACCGCCCAACACCGATGCGCCAATCAGTGCCCGTAATCGTTGACGAAAAACCAACATCCTGCATGTTGCTCATCAGTCCAGGTACATTTTGGTAATCGTAAAGAACGCCGGAAAGATCGTAATAACCGATCAGAGCAGGGCTCAGCGTATTTGCAGCATCTGCAGTGTTTACAACGAGATCCCAGTTCGGCGCTGCGGGAGGTGGCGGCGGCGTTGTGGGCGCGGAACCACCCGAACCACCGCAGGCTGCGAGCACTGCCATTGTGCCGCCAATAACGACGAGCTTTCTGATCCTGTCCATTACCCGCTACTCCCAAGCGCGCCAATTCGATTTACTGGCTAATTTAACGATACATGGCCGATTGTGACTGTGACGCGATGACCGCTTTTGGTCCTAAGCAGAAGATCAGGTGCTAGAATCGTGAGCGACGGCTTTTGACACATGGCCGTCATTTCAGAATCCAAAAACTTTGGCAAAAAAAAGATGACCTCCCGCACTCTAAGATCGTATTTGTACGAAGGTATTGTGATTGTAGCCTCAATTCTCGTGGCCTTCGCGTTAGACGCATCATGGGCTAACTATCAGGAAGCGAAAGTCGAGCGACGGGTATTAGGCGAACTGCAGGAGGAATTCAAAACTGCGAAAGCCAGAATCGAATTCAGTATTGCCGAATTGGAAACCGTAATTGACGCTTCAACTGAACTTGCATCTTTTCTCGGAAGCGACACGTTGGCACGATCCCCAGACGACATTCTGGAATTAATCAATAGAGTTCTCAGTTTCAACACGCTGGAGGTACCGACCAGTGTCGTAGACTCAATAGTCGCGTCCGGGCAAGTGCGCCTGATATCAAACAACGAGCTCCGCAAGACACTTGCTGAATGGCCCGCCTTTATCTCCGATGTCAGGGAAAATCACGATTGGCATCGGGTGGAGACGGACGAATTTCTGATCCCGTATTTAGCAAAATACTTGTCGATTCGTGACGCATTGATTCTCGACGGTGACGCAGATCTCGCGCCGGGTTCGTTTGACTATGACCTGGTGTCAATGCAACGCGACCCGGTATTTGAGGGAAGGTTCGTGTGGCGGATTAACAGACAGCAGGCAACACTCAGTGAGTCGAGGATCCTATTAAATCAAACTGATAAGTTGCTAGATTTGATTGCGGCTACTGACCTGTAGACGGCCGCTCTCGAGCCAGGCAGACATTCAAATTGTGGGATAAGTCCGGGTCAGGAGCTATTCCCCGGGAAAGAGGAACACCGTCGGTATTTCTGCGTACCAGGTCGCGCCATCCGCAGTAACCGCTACACGAATGGTTGACGTCTCACCCTGTGGACGATCGATGCGGGTAGTCCAGTGCAGTGCTTCATCGTTTGTCGCAGCCATAGGCGAGGGCAGTGCTGCTGTGCCGTCATTGACGAGGCCGAGCGTCGCGCTCTTCAGCGGGAAAGCCGATGTCATTTCGAGTTGGATGCTGCCGGACGTCACGGAAGTAGGTCGAATGCTCAACTTGAAGTCCGCGTTCTCGATGTCGCACTGGCCGCTGTCGTAGCGGCAGTTCGATTTCGCGATCAGGGTGTAGGCAGCACCTTCTTTGGCGGCGTGCGGCCGCTCGCCGATGAAGTAGTCGACCGAGAACCAGGCCATGATGGCGAGGACGGGTGCGACGAGCATCGCGACAATAACGTGTTTGTTTGTGAACATGAGCGACATCCTACACCAAAAAAAAGGGGGGTCGAACGACCCCCCTGGAGTTTGATTCAGAAAATCAATGGGATATTGGTTCGTTTACGCCAGATGGCACGCGGATGTGCTCGACCAGCTCCATGATTTCCTGCGGCGGTGGTGCTGTCATCTTGGCAACCGCAAATGCGACTGCGAAGTTAAACATTGCTCCAACGGCGCCGAACGCATTCGGCTCAATGCCGAAGAACCAGTTCTGCGGCATGTCGCCCATGTACGAAGTGCTCGCGATGAACATGATTCCTTTGTGCTGGAATACGTACAGCAGCGTTACGCCGAGACCCGCAATCATTCCGGCGATGGCACCTTCCTTGTTCATGCGTTTGTAGAAAATGCCCAACATCAGTGCCGGGAAGATGGACGATGCTGCAAGTCCGAAGGCCAGGGCGACGGTACCGGCTGCAAAGTCCGGTGGATTAAACCCGAGATACCCGGCCAACATGATCGCGCCGGCCATTGCCACACGACTTGCCAAGAGTTCTTGCTGTTCTGTGACATCGGGCTTGAACACGCCCTTAAGCAAGTCATGTGATATCGCGGAGGATATCGCAAGTAGCAAACCAGCAGCAGTGGATAGCGCCGCAGCCAGACCACCGGCGGCAACGAGAGCGATTACCCAGTTAGGCAGACCCGCAATTTCCGGATTGGCGAGTACCATGATGTCGCGGTCGATCTTGATCATTCGTTGGTTGCGGCATCGGCGGAATACTGATCATGCCGTCGCCATTCTTGTCTTCGAATGCCAGCAGGCCGGTAGCCTCCCAGTTCTTGAATCCAGTCGGGGCGTTCGTCGTAGACCATGTGCTGACCGCCTGTGACGGCTGGATCGTCTCGATCAGGTTCAGGCGTGCCATTGCAGCAACGGACGGTGCCGTCGTGTAGAGGATTGCGATGAACACGAGGGCCCAACCCGCTGAACTGCGAGCGTCTTTGACCTTGGGAACCGTGAAGAAGCGAATGATGACGTGAGGCAGACCAGCCGTTCCGATCATCAGCGACAGCGTATACATGAACATGTTCGTCAGACTTAATCTGACATTGGTCGTGTATTCGAGGAAGCCGAGGTCTCGTAGCACCTGGTCAAGTCGGTCGAGCAGGAATACTTCGGAGCCAGCCATAGTCGAACCGAGTCCAAGTTGAGGAATCGGATTGCCTGTCAGGTTCAGTGAAATAAAGATGGCCGGAATCGTATAGGCGAGAATCAGTACGCAGTACTGCGCGATCTGCGTGTACGTGATGCCTTTCATACCGCCCATTACCGCGTAGACAAATACGATACCCATGCCGATCATCAGGCCAATGTCGTAGTCCACCTCGAGGAAACGGGAGAACGCGACGCCGATACCTTTCATCTGGCCGATGACGTAAGTCACCGACGCGACGATCAGGCAGATAACAGCAACGATGCGTGCAGCCTTGGAGTAGTAACGCTCACCAATGAACTCGGGCACTGTGAACTTGCCGAACTTACGCAGGTAAGGCGCTAGCAGCATTGCGAGAAGCACGTAGCCACCGGTCCAGCCCATCAGGAAAACGGATCCGCCGTAGCCCATAAAGGCAATGAGGCCGGCCATCGAAATAAATGATGCCGCAGACATCCAGTCAGCTGCCGTCGCCATCCCGTTGGCGACCGGGTGTATGTGGCCGCCGGCAACGTAGAAATCTTTCGTTGTCGAGGCACGGGCCCAGATGGCAATACCAATGTAAATCGCAAACGTGAAGCCGACGATTAAATAAGTTGTAGTTTGAAGTGTCATATCGCGCCCCTATTCGTCGTCTTCATGGACGTTGTGCTCTTTATCGAGCTTGCCCATGCGATTAGCGTAGAAGAAGATCAACGCGATAAACGTGTAGATCGATCCCTGTTGTGCGAACCAGAAGCCGAGCTTGTATCCACCAATCTTGATAGCGTTCAGCGGCTCGACCAGAATGATTCCGAACAGGTAAGAAACAACAAACCAGATCACGAGGCAAAGCCCCACGAGTCTCAGGTTTGCGCTCCAATAGCTGCTGTTCTTAGACATACGTTTCCCCTTGTTTGCGGGTTCTTTTATGAACTATGCGCAGCTGAATCTAGCAAACGCCCCATGTCGCGGGCATTCGACGATAGTAGTAGACTGCCTCCACAACAATAAGAACGGGGGGTCTTCAGGTTGATTAGCTGGTGGGTATTGCTGGTTTTGTCGCTCGGCTACGTGACGGTGCTGTTCGCCATCGCGTACTGGGGCGACAACATTGAGCAACGCCGGTTCTCCAGATTCAGCCGCTCGCTGGTCTACAGCCTCACACTGGCCGTCTACTGTACGTCCTGGACATTCTATGGCGCTGTCGGGACGGCTGCGGAAAGCGGCTGGGGCTATCTGCCTATCTACATCGGGCCGATGGCTGTCATATTTTTCGGCTGGCCCCTGATCGACCGCATTGTGGCGATCAGCAAGCGCCAGAACCTGACATCCATCGCGGATTTCATCGCCGCGCGCTACGGCAAGGCCCAGAGTCTGGCCGTTCTTGTCACACTTATTGCGACGATCGGTTCGGTACCGTACATCGCACTGCAACTGAAAGCCGTTGTCAGTGGCTTCGGTATCGTGTCCGACTATTCCATGTACGTCGGCGCCGAATACGATACGGCGCTGGTGGTCGCGACGGTACTGGCGGTCTTCGCCATTCTGTTTGGCACTCGCAAGATCGATGTTACCGAGCACCATGAAGGCATGATGATTGCCATCGCCTTCGAGTCGGTGGTCAAACTGCTGGCTTTCGCTGCTGTCGGTGTGTTCGCCATGGTATTGCTTAGCGGCGGTGACGGGGAGGTCACAGCGACGGCGGCCCGTGCGGACACCGTGTTTCGACTGGATCGGCTCCCGGATATGTTTGTCACGCAGTTGATACTGGCGAGTGCGGCGATCTTCTGCCTGCCACGCCAGTTTCACGTTGCCATCGTGGAAGCCCATAAAGATGCCAACATCAAGACGGCGCGCTGGGCATTTCCGCTCTACCTTCTCGTATTCACGGTATTTATCGTTCCGATTACGCTGGCGGGCCTGAAGATGTTGCCGTCGGGCGTTTTCAGTGGCGACGCGTTTGTCCTCGCCCTGCCCATGCAACACGGTAACGATTTGCTGACAGTTCTCGCGTTCCTGGGTGGCTTTTCGGCGGCGACCGGCATGGTGATCGTGGCCTGCGTGGCGCTGTCCACCATGATCAGCAACGAAATCGTTATGCCGGCGTTATTGCGCATCAAGGCGCTGGGATTGTCAGAGCGCTCTGACTATTCGCGATTGCTTATCCACATTCGTCGCGGTTCTATTGTCGGGATCACTGTACTTGCCTATTTCTACTACCTGGCAATGGACCGGTCGACCGCGCTGGCAAGCACTGGGCTGTTATCCTTCGCGGCCGCGGCCCAGTTCATGCCATTGATTGTTCTGGGGATGTTCTGGCAACGTTCGACGCGTGTCGGTGCCTTTGCCGGCCTGCTGACCGGTTTCGCGCTATGGGCCTATACGCTGTTCCTCCCAACCCTGGCGAGGTCTGGTGTCTTGAGTGCAGATTTCATCGAGCAAGGGCTGTTTCAGGTTGCCTGGCTACGGCCCGAAGCCCTCCTGTTCGACGTCCAGTCCAATCCGCTGACGCACGGTGTCGCCTGGTCGCTGACTGCCAACATAGTGGTATTCGTTGTCTTGTCGCTGCTCACACGGCAGTCGATGGTGGAGAAGATCCAGGCAAGGGCGTTTGTCAGCCCAATCACCCAGGGTCGCGACGCACGTCCGCTACCGACAGCATCGGACCTGACCAACGCAGATCTCAGGGCGCTGGCAGACCGGTTCCTCGGCGAAGCACACGCACAGCGGTCGTTCGCTGATTTCGCCGAGCAGGAGGAACTGAAGATTGTGCCGTCCATGCTGGCAGACAGGCAACTCCTGCAGTTCACTGAACGATTGTTGGCCGGCGCCATCGGGGCGGCCTCGGCCCGCGTGGTGATCACGACAGCGCTGCGCAAAACCGGCATGGAAATCGGCGATGTCGTCCTGCTCCTGGATGAAACGTCCCAGGCTGTGCGCTTCAATCGCGAGCTCACCGAAACGACACTGGAGAATATCGCGCAGGGTGTAAGCGTTGTCGATGCATCACAACGACTGATCGGCTGGAACAGGCGTTACGTCGAACTCATGGATTACCCGGACGGTATGGTCCATGTTGGCGAGTCAGTTGCAGAGCTTGTTCGTTTCAACGCTGAGCGCGGGCGTTTCGGCGACGGTGATATCGAGGCGCATGTGGCCAAGCGCATTAAATTTCTGCGCGACGGATCAGCCTACAAGTACCAGAGTACATTTCCAGACGGCAGGGTGATCGAGATTCGTGGCCAGCCGATGTCGGATGGCGGGTTTGTAACAACCTACACTGATATTACCGAGTTCAAATCCGCCGAGAACGCGCTGGTGGAAGCAAAGGAATCGCTGGAGCAGCGGGTGGCGGACCGCACCGCGGAACTTGAAGATACGATGGTCGCATTGCAGGGTGCAAAGGCCGAGGCGGAAGAGGCCAATATCTCGAAGACCCGTTTCCTCGCAGCCGCCGCACATGACCTCCTGCAGCCGCTGAATGCCGCAAAGCTGTTCGCCGCACTGCTCAACGAACATCGTGATGAAATGACGAGCGAGCAAAGCAAGCTGGTCGCCCGTGTCGAAAGCGGACTGCTCAGTGTTGAAGATCTGCTAAGCGCGTTGCTCGATATCTCCCGGCTCGATACGGCGGCACCGGAACCCGATCGTGTCCACTTTTACCTGCGAGACACATTCAGGGCGCTCGAAACGCAGTTCTCCGAGACGTTCAGGGAACAGGGGCTGGAGCTGCGATTTGTGGAAACCGACCTGTGTGCCTACTCGGACCCGGCCCTGTTGCGTCGTATCTTGCAGAATTTCGTTAGTAATGCCCGGCGTTACACGCGCGAAGGCGCGGTGCTGATAGGTTGTCGGCGACAGGGCAGTCACATCGCAATTCAGGTCATAGACACCGGCGTAGGCATCGCGGAGCGGGACCAGAAAGCTGTGTTCCAGGAGTTTCATCGACTGTCGGAAGGCGCCGAGCGGACCAAGCGGGGTCTGGGGCTTGGGCTCGCAATCGTCGATCGCATCGCCAGATTACTCGGTCACGAGGTTTCCCTGCGTTCCGTACTCGGGACCGGCAGTTGTTTCGAGGTTCTCGTGCCGCGCGGTAAAGAAACACATATCCGGTCAAAGACTTCACCCGAGGGAGAGCAGCGATCCGCAACGTCAATCGACGGCCAGCTCATCCTCTGTATCGACAATGAGCCGGACATCCTCGATGGTATGAGCGGTTTGCTGGAGCGGTGGGGCGCCAGGCCTGTCACCGCCTGTGCACAGGCGGACGCTCTAAGCGAGTTGGAGCGGCTGCGGGTCGAGCACGAGCCGGTGCCGGCCTTATTGCTGGTGGACTATCACCTCGACGACAAGGTGACCGGCCTTGATGTGATTGTTGCTCTGCGCGCGGCCTCGGGTACTGAGTTGCCAGCCGTCATACTGACGGCGGACTATTCGAAGGAAATCTCTGAACTCGTGCGGGCCGCTGGTCACGCGCTGCTGCACAAGCCGGTCAAACCTGCAGCGCTAAGAGCCTTGATTAACCGAATACTAAGTCGCCGCGTTAATGCCTGAATCGGTTTCGGGCACTGGCACAGTGCTGGTTCTCAAGCGCTCCACGGCGAGCACTGCCTGGGTTCGATTGTTTACGTGCATCTTGCGCAGGATTGCCGTGACGTGAGCTTTGATCGTTGCTTCCGACACCCCGAGTTGGTATGCAATCTGTTTGTTTAGCAGGCCCTCGCCAAGCATCATCAGGACACGAAACTGGTGCGGCGTTAACGAGCTAAGCGCTGCCGCGATTTCGGCCTCCTCGCTGTCGAGCCGGTCGTCCTGAAGATTGATACCCTCTGGAACCCAGACCTCGCCATCCAGCACCGCACGTATGCCTTCTTCCAGCGTCGAGATCGCCGATGACTTCGGAATAAAACCACTGGCGCCATGCTGTATCGACCGTCGGATAACGGCCGGATCATCCATGGCCGAAACGATGACAGTGGGTAGGGATTCGTGTTTGCTGCGAATGTACGCGAGCGCGGAAAAACCGCTGACGCCTGGCATGTTCAGATCCAGCAGCAGGAGATCGGCTTCCGGATTGGCCTCCACGACAGCCTGAAGCGTATCGAGGCTGTCCGCCTCGATAATATCGGCATCCTCGACGCAATTGCCGATTGCATGGATCAGCGCTTCCCGGAAAAGAGGATGGTCATCCGCAACGATGAATGTGCTCTTGTTCGTCACATGGCATAGGTTACCGCAACTGGTGCTCGTCGTGGCGATACATTAGACCTTGGTCTATCGTCGTGCGGGATTCGACTATTGGCTAATGGTCAGCACAGATGCAGTGACCGAATATCCACCGTGATTACAACTCTACTTCGAGAATTGGGGGAAAACTAATGACGAAGCTTAAATTACAAAGTACGGTGGTCGGCGTTGCACTCGTACTCTTTGCGAGCTCCGGAACTGCGCTTGCGGATGACCCGACGACTACTTACAAGTTTGGCGGCTACGCGAAGTTCGACACCATGTTCACCGACTATAGCGATGGCACGCCGTCCGGCAATAGCCTCATGCGCCAGTTCTACTATGCGCCCCAGATCCCGATCGGTGACGGGACAGGCAGCAGCGACATGACGACTGATTTCCAGGCCAGGGAATCCCGCCTGAACTTCCGCGTCGATCACAAGACGGCCGGCGGCAGCAGCGTCACAGCCTTCGTCGAGATGGACTTCTTCACCGATAACGATGGCAACGAGGTCGTGTCCAATTCGTACCAGCCTCGCTTGCGTCACGCATTTATCAAGTACGACAAATGGACCTTCGGCCAGACATGGTCGACCTTCCAGGACGTGGGTGCGCTGCCTGAGGCGCTCGACTTCGTCGGTCCGGCTGAGTCCACGACCTTCATTCGCCAGTCGATGATCCGCTACACAACGGGCAACCTGGAACTGGCTGTCGAGAACCCGCAGACATTTGTTTCCGGCGGCACCCGGGATCTCTCCACAGTGCCAGACATGATTGCGCGTTACACGTTCAAGCTGGACGGCGGCAGCTACGTCAAGCTGGCCGGCCTGGTACGCAGCCTCAAGATTCAAGATACCGGTGGCGGGTCGCAGGAAGACGCGACGGCTTGGGGCCTCAGCGCCTCGACGAAGTTCGTGCTCGACAACGGCAGCGACTTGCGCGCCATGGTCAACTTTGGTGACGGCATCGGTCGTTACGTCGGCCTCGGTTTCGTCCCGGACGGCTACATTGACGGGAACACCGGTGCGATCGAGACGGCCGAGAGTCTCTCCTGGTTCGTCGCGTATCGGGCCGTGTGGAACGACCAGTGGCGTTCGAACTTCATGTACGGCACGAACTCCATCGATTACAACGATGACACGCAAGTGGGCGGCCTCAATGATAGCGCTTCGAGCTTCCACGTGAACCTCATTCACAACGTGCTGCCGAAGCTGGATATCGGCGCCGAGGTCATATGGGGTGAACGTGAGAACGTGGCCGGCGTTGACGGCGACTTTACGCGGTTCATGCTCTCAGCCAAGTACGCATTCTAAATATTCCCCGAAGCACCATTCGGGACATTCACTGGCGGTGTCGGCAACGGCATCGCCAGTTTTCACTCTCCGGCAGGCGTGTCAGAATACACGTATGAAGGAAATCCCAGAGATCGCCCAGTTTCTTCGCGAGCTACCCGGGTTCGATAGTCTCGACGACGCCCAGGTCGCCAACTGCGCGAAGAACATCGACATCGCCTACTACAGGCAGGGTGACGATATCCTCACAGCCGGGAGCGAGAATCGCTGCCTGCACATCATTCGCAGCGGTGCGGTCGAATTGCGCGACGATGCGGGCGAGATGATGGCCCGGCTGGCTGAGCGCGATTGCTTTGGCTTTCCGTCGCTGATGCGACAGACACCGGCCCGCAATCACTCTGTCGCGATGGAAGACACGCTTGTGTATCACCTGGATGGCCAGGCGTTCGCACGCGCACGCCATGCCAGCGTTGAGTTCGATACCTGGTTTATCCGGGCACTCTCCGATCGCCTGACCATGCGGCTGCCGGCACCCACATTTCGTGGCGTGTCTGGCCAGCAGGTGCGAAACCTCGTTAGACGTGCGCCGGTAAGTATCGGCACCGACGCAACGGTCCGCGAGACGGCGAGTAAAATGGTCGAAGAACGCGTGTCTGCGATGCTCATCAGTGATGGTTCCACCGTAGCGGGCATCATTACCGACCGTGACATTCGTGAGCGTATTGTCGCCGCCGGCATCGACGGGAGCCATCCGGTTACCGAGGTGATGACGGTGTCTCCGGTTACGCTTGACGGGGACGCGCACGCTTATGAAGCGGCAATCGTCATGATGCAGAGCAACATACATCACCTCCCAATCACATCTGGCGGGAAGATACTCGGAATGGTGTCGCGTAGCGACTTCATGCGGCTGGAAACAGAACACCCCCTGTACCTCGTCAGCGATATCGGAAAGCAGAAGACCGCGGCCGGTGTGGTTGAGGCTTGCAAACGCATGCCGGCGTTGATCATTGGTCAAATAGAGGCCGACGCAAACGGTGAACTGCTGGGCAAGTTCATTACGATGATCACCGACACGGTAACGCGGCAACTGCTGCGTATTGCCGAAGCCGAGCATGGCCCGCCGCCGTGCGACTATGCCTGGGTGGCACTCGGTTCCCAGGGGCGATTCGAGCAGTCGGCCAAGAGCGATCAGGATAATGCGCTGGTGCTGTCTAACGACGCGAAAGATGCGGACGACGAGTACTTCGCCGCCATCGCCAAGGTCGTCAATGACGGCCTGGATGCCTGCGGTTACGTCTATTGTCCCGGGGACGTAATGGCTTCTAATCCGAAGTGGCGGCAGCCGTTAAAGACCTGGCAGAAATACTTCCACAAGTGGATCACGGTGCCCGAAGAAAAGGCGCTGATGCATGCGAATATTTTCTTCGATCTGCGTTGCATTGCGGGCAAATCCGAGCTTGTGGACGCGCTCAAGAAGAGTGTCCAGAAAGATGCGCGAAAGAACGAGATCTTCCTCGCGCTCATGGCAAAAAACGCGATGACCTACCAGCCGCCGCTCGGGTTCTTCCGGCAATTCGTTCTGGATAAATCCGGCGAGCACAAGAATACGCTGGATATCAAGATGCACGGCATCATGCCCATCGTCGAGATTGCGAGAATTCGGTCGCTGGCAGCTGGCGAACTGCGCATCTGCACACGCAATCGCCTGCTGGCTGCGGCAAAGGCAAAGGAAATCACTGAAACCGATGCAGCCAACCTGATCGACGCACTCGATTTCATCGAGAAACTGCGCATCGAACATCAGAGCCGGCAACTGCAGGCGGGCAAGCAACCCGATAACCACCTGGCACCTGAAGAGCTGTCGCCGCTGGTGCGCCAGAACCTCAAGTCAGCCTTCTCGCAGGTCAGTGTCAGCCAGTCCGCACTGCTCAATCGATTCCACCTGGCATGAGCTACACCTGGATGAAGACCAGGCGCTGGTTGCTCGGCCGCAGACAAGGTCGAGCCGCCATTCGATGCGTTACTGGTTGCGGAGCTTCCGGCTAATTCTGCGCCATTCGAGGCAGTGGAGTTTGTCAGCCTGGACATCGAAACGACCGGCCTGGATGCGGCTACTGCCGATATGCTCAGTGTCGGCTGGGTTCTGGTCCGCGAGGGCAGGGTCGATCTGCGGACAGCCGAGACCTTTATTGTCCGTCCGAGTGGTGACGTCGGTGATAGTGCGGCCGTGCATGGATTGACCGACACGGTTGTCGGTGCGGGTCTCGATTGGGGCATTGCGCTCGACAGGATCGTGCGGGTCCTGACGGGCCGCGTTCTGCTCGTACACCATGCCGGCCTGGACAAAGTCCTTCTGGACCGCATGTGCCTGCAACGCTTTGGTTACCGCCTGCCGGTTCCGGTTGTCGATACGCTTGCGCTGGAACATCGCCGCCTCAAGCGACACCATCACCTGGAAAACAACAATTCGCTGCGACTTGCTGACCTGCGCGACGAATACGGACTACCAAGGTACTCAGCACACGATTGCCTGGTCGACGCGATCGCCACGGCCGAGCTACTGCTGGCAATCGTGGCGAAGCGCCGGTCCACAACCCTGGTTGACCTGCTCGGGTAAGAACGTCGGGCTAAACCGGGTACTCCCTCGCCAGCATCCGCAGGCGGTGTATTTGATCCACGCAGGAGCGGCGCGTTGCCTCGAGGTCGATATCCTCGTCCTTGAAGCGGCGTTGCCGGTGGAAATACTCGGCTGGATCGGAACCGTCGGGTTCGACAGTGATACGGTAACGTGCGCCATCGAATACTTCGTAAACGGGGAACAGGCCGCTCGCGACCGCGATGCGTACCAGTCCGACAGAGTCCTCGGGTTCCGATTTCCAGCCGGTTGGGCACGGAGAGTGCATGAGCAGGAAGCGCATACCGGTCATCGACAGCGCGGTAGCAAGCTTGCTTGAGAAGTCCTCGGGATGCGCCATGGACAGTGTTGCGGCGTACGGAATGCCATGGGCAGTCATGATCGCCATGATGTTCTTCTTGGTTTCCGATTTGCCCGTTGGCGTCGTCGTGGTACGTGCACCGATCGGCGTAGCGGAAGATCGTTGTCCACCCGTGTTGCCGTAGATTTCATTGTCGTAACAGATGTAGATAATGTTCTCGTTACGTTCCGCTGCTCCCGAGAGTGCGGCAAGACCAATATCGTAGGTACCGCCGTCACCGGCCCAGCAAATCACCTGGCCGGGCTCGTCGTTGAGGTCGCGAACACTCGCGTAACCGGAAGCAACGGCCGGAGATGACGCAAATGTTGCCGCAATGGTTGGCACGCCGTAACTCGTCGTCGGGAACGCGCCGGCGGTGACGATGCCGCAACATGCCGGGATGACGAGTGTACAGCTGTCGTTGGCCTCGGCCAGGGCGCGGTCCAGCATGGTCAGGCCAACGCTCATCCCGCAGCCGCCACAGTTCGTATTGCCCGGACGCAGCAAGCAGGAGTCGGACGTTCGCAGTGCTGCGGTCGCGTTCATTGCAGCGTCTCCTTGCCGGATTCGATGCCCATCCAGACAGGATCGCCAGCAAGCTCACGTGATGCGAGGTCGGCCAGGATCTGGTCGATGACAGCGGGTGTGACGTCTTCACCGCAGAGGCCCGTCAGATAATTCTGAATGAGCACATCGTTGCGGTGGCCCTGGAATGCGGCGCGTGTGTCCTGCCAGAACACACCGCCGGAACCCGCGGCATAGTTGCGGTCGAGTACAGCCACGCGTTTTGCGGACCCACACGCTTCACGCAGTGCCGCGGCCGGGAAGGGCCGGAACATCTTGAGCTTGACCAGGCCGATTTTTTCGCCGGCCGCCCGGCGTTTTCGTACGACCTCGCGTGCTGTGGTCGCCATAGTCCCGGTCGCGACGAGCACCATGTCGGCATCGTCGGTCCCGATTGTCTGGATGACGTCACCCGGATCTCGGCCGAAGACCTCCGTAAAGCTCCGTCTGCATTCCTGGTACACATTCGGCACACGTTTCATGGCCTCGTCAATCTCGAGTCGCTGTGACAGGGCTTCGTGTGGCCATGCCATACCGCCGATCGTTCGTGCTTCGTCGTAGCGCATGCGGTGTGGAAGATCGAGGTCCGGCAGGTAGCTGTCGACCTGTTCCTGTTCCGGCAGTATCGTTTCCGTCTGCGTGTGTGACACGATGAACGCGTCCATGCAGGTGAGGACAGGTAGCAGGATGCGATGATCTTCGGCAAGACGGAAGGCCAGCAGCGTCGTGTCCAGAACTTCCTGGCTGGTTTCGCAATAGAACTGCAGCCACGCAAAATCCCGCAGCATCAGCGTGTCGCCCTGGTCAGCCCAGATATTCCATGGCGGGCCAAGCGTGCGGTTGACAGCCACCATGACGATAGGCAGCCGGTAGTAACCCGCAACCATGATGTTCTCGGCCATGTAGGCGAGGCCGTTTGAGGAACTGGCGGTAAAAGCGCGGGCGCCGGCAAGTGACGCGCCTATGGAAACGGCCATCGCGCTGTGTTCGCTCTCGACGGGTACGACACGTCCCTTACTGAACGGGAACCTGGCGACGTATTCAACGATCTCTGTCTGCGGCGTGATCGGGTAGATACCGCAAGCAGCGCCGCGACTTGTCCGGTTAGCTTCGCCAGCCGTACTGAGTGCGTATCCGGCAGCATGGTTACCTGTGACGACCTGTACAGTCATTGATGTTCTCCGTCGCCGCTACAGATGACTCATAACGATGACATTACGCGGGCATTCAGCTGCGCAAACACCGCAGCCTTTGCAGTACGAATAGTCGAATTCGAAGCGGTGACCCACTCGTTTCAACATGCCTTCGGGGCAATAGGTGATACAGAGGTCGCATTCGTTGCAGACGCCACAGGAGAGGCAACGGGCGGCCTCCGCGGTGTTGTCCAGGCCCATGTGTATCTCGTCGAACGTCGAGCGACGTTTCTCTGCAGGCAGGGACTCGCCCTCGGCGACGGCCTGGCGTTCGAACAGGTGCAGTTTCATTGCATCGGCGCGGATCACTTCGTCGCGCCAGACGTCCACATCACGCTGTGCCTCAGCATGGTTGCTTATTTCAATCTGTTCGCCGCTAAGAACATTGTGAATTTGCACGGCCGAACGTCGGCCACTGCCGATGGCGCCGGCAACGGTGCCTTCACGTGTTGCGAGATCGCCAACCGCGAACACGGGCGTCTCCAGCAACCCGAGCAAATGCGCGCCTTCCCTGACTTCCGTACCTTCCGGGAAAACTGACAGGTCAGGCGACTGACCCAGCGCAAGAATGATGCGATGGCACGGCAGGTCGAAATCCGAGTCGGCGATCTCCCGCGGTGAGCGGCGGCCCGACGCGTCCGCTTCGCCGAGTTCCATGCGCCGGCACGTCAGCCGATACTGACGGCGGACGCCGTCAGTCGGATCTTCGTGCAGGGCCATGGGCTGTGTCAGGTAGTCGATCGCGATACCTTCTTCCAGAGCCTCGTCGATTTCCTCGCTGATAGCGGGCATCTCCGCGCGAGTCCGGCGGTAAACCACGCGCACACTTGCGGCACCGAGACGGAGCGCAGAGCGCGCGGCGTCCATTGCCGTATTGCCGCCGCCAATAACAACGATATCTTCGCCGTCGACCCGCACTTTGTTGCGATGCACCCGATCGAGAAAATCGATGCCCTGGACTACGGCATCGACACGGTCCATGCCCAGTTGCAGATCACGCTGATCCTGCTGGCCGGTGGCGACCAGCACAGCATCGTTGTCCCGCGTGAGGTCGAGTATGGTTTGTCGATCAATCGGATGGTCGGTTTCGACCTCTACGCCGAGGTTGAGGATGCGGTCGATTTCGTGCGAGACGATTTCATCGGGCAGGCGAAACTCGGGAATACCTGTTCGCAACAGGCCACCAACTTCTGGCCCCGACTCAAATATCTTTACGCGGTAGCCATAGCGAGCAAGGTGCCAGGCTGCAGTTAATCCGGCGGGGCCCGAACCGATGATCGCGATTTTTTCGTCACGCTCGGCGGACGGTCTGACGGTTACCTTGCCGTTATCGCCAGCGTAGCGTTCCAGCTGTCGAACATTGACCGCGCCGTCGAGTTCGATGCGGTTGCAGTTTTGCATGCACGGCGCCGGGCAGGCGCGTCCGCAGACAGACGGAAACGGCGATGTGCGCAACAGGATCTCGAGTGCCTTATCGACTTCGTCGTTCGCCAGCGCATTGAGAAAACCCTGCACGTTGTTGCCCGCCGGGCAAATATGATTGCAGGGAGGAACCATCTGTTGTCGGTGCGGTTGCTCGGTTGCCCACTGGCCAGTCTTGATTGCCGGCGCGGCCATTTCGGCACCTTGCAGAAGACTGTGGCCTCGCGACGTGTCCGGTGCTGCGACGGCGTTCTCAAACGGCTCCGCGTTTACCGGGGTGTCGACAAGGCGGACTTCATCGCATGCGCGACTGGCAGCCAGGAGGTTTGCGCCAACGAAACCGAGGTGCTCCAGCGCCGCGGTAATCTCGTTCGACGGGATTCCCAGCATCCTACCCACGGCGCCGGCGAGTGCTGTGTTAACGATGGGTACGCTGCGAGTACCGAGGTCGTTTGCACGCGCGATCGATGTGGCATCTACCGTTGCGATACGGTTGTGGGGGAACTGTTCCGTGAAGTCGCCAGGGGGCTGCGGCGAATTCAGCAGGATCCAGCCGCCGGCTTTGAGCCCCGCGGCGATCTGTGCGCCAATCAACGTCGGGTCGAGCACAATGATGTGATCGGGCTCGTAGATCAGGTTGCGATTAGTAATGGGTTCGTCGGAGTAGCGACAAAACGCCTGTACCGGAGCACCGGAACGTTCTGCTGCATAGAGGCCAAAAGCCTGGACCGACTGGCCTTGTAAGAAACGCGACGTTGCGATGAGTTTCGCGAGAGTGACGCCGCCCTGGCCGCCTCGGCCATGGATTCGAATTTCAATCATTATGGCACCAGGAGTAATATATAGCGTCCCGATGCCCGGCCAAATAAGTAGTTGCCGCCGAAACCAGTGGCTTGCCGATACAATTTAACTTATTAAAAAGATAAGGAGTTTTCGAGGTTTCCGGCGGCGCTCAGTGACTATCCGATCAAGCCGTCTGGGCAGTCTCCCTCGGAAGGTAACGAACAAGCATCGCGAACTCGTCGATCGCGCTAACGTCAGTTCCGTCGGGCATCGGGATTCTCACGATGTGGCCGGACCCGGGCGCAACGTCCACCGCCTGGTCGTCCTTGTTTCTTATCTCCGGCAGGTCAAACGTGATGTTGCCTGAGGGTGTCACGAGTTCCATCAGGTCACCCGCAAAGAACCGGTTCTTGACGTCGATCGTCAGCCAATGGTCGTTGATGTCCAGCATTTCCCCAACCAGTTGTTGTCGGTCCGAGGCGGAGGCACCCTGTTCGTAGTTCTGGTATTCCTTGGGTGGATGCCGTCGGTAAAAGCCTTCGGTGTAGCCACGGTTGGACAGGCCCTCGAGTTCGTCCATCATGCCCATGTCGAATTCACGACCGGCCGCGGCATCCTCGATCGCGCGGTGATACACCTGCGTCGTGCGTGCCGTGTAGTACGCGGACTTCGTGCGACCCTCGATCTTCAGCGAGTCGATGCCCATCTTGGCCAGTTCATGCACGTGTTGCACGGCGCGCAGGTCGCGGGAGTTCATGATGTAGGTGCCATGCTCGTCTTCATAGGCAGGCATCAGTTCACCTGGCCGCGTTTCTTCCTCGAGCAGGGCGGCTTTCATCTCCACCGGTTCCGCTTTTGCGGGTTCGAACTCGACCGGCACGACATCCCCTGTGCTCGTCTCGCGGCCCTCGTAGGCGTTGTACTTCCAGCGACAGGTGTTGGTGCACGCGCCCTGGTTAGAGTCGCGGTGCGACAGGTAGCCCGACAGCAGGCAGCGTCCGGAGTACGCGATGCACAGGGCCCCATGCACGAAAACCTCGAGTTCCATGTCAGGGCACTCTTCGCGAATCTGGGCCACTTCTTTGAGCGACAGCTCGCGCGACAGGATGATGCGCCGCAGGCCCATCGCCTGCCAGAACTTGACCGACGCATAGTTGACGACGTTTGATTGCACCGACAGGTGAATCGGGACATGCGGAAATTTCTCACGCACCATCATGATCAGACCCGGGTCGGACATGATCAGCGCATCCGGTCCCATCGCGATGACCGGCTCGAGATCGCGGATGTAATTCTTGAGCTTGTTGTTGTGCGGGGCGATGTTGCTGGCCAGGAAGAACAGCTTGCCGGCAGCATGAGCCTCCTCGATGCCCTGCGCCAGCACCTCTTCCTTGCTGAACTCATTATTGCGTACGCGCAGGCTGTAGCGCGGCTGGCCAGCATATACGGCATCGGCGCCGTAGGCGAAGGCGAAGCGCATATTCTTCAAGGTGCCGGCAGGCGAGAGTAATTCGGGCTTCTTCATGGAATAGGCGTCGGCGAAAACGGGGCATTATACGCGCCCGGTAGGTAAAACCTCGGATATCTGATTAGGGCCTGAAGACGTATATGAGTATCAATTAGAAACGTCTAATACAAAGGAATGATTTATGGGCCAGAAAATTCGCACTCGCGTCCTGTTAGCCTCGATTGCTGCGATGCTGGTGGCGCCTGCCGTGGCTGCCGATATCGAGGAAGGTAAGGTGATATTCGATTCGACCTGCGCAGTCTGTCATGGAGTGAGTGGCCGGCCCGATCCGGACAGCCCCGTAGTCAAGGGCCTTGGCGTGCTGCCAGCCGACCTGTCGGATCCGCTTTTTAACAGCCGTGAACCAGCGGGCGATTGGGAAATGGTCATCAAGCATGGCGGTCATGCCATGGGCATCGGCGACAAAATGCCGGCCCACAAGGACGCACTGACCGACGAGCAGATTGCGAATGTGGTGGCCTACGGCAAGTCGTTGGTCGACACGAGCGCCTATCCGCCGGGTGAAATGAACCTGTTCCTGCCCACTCGAACCAAGAAGGCGTTTCCTGAAGATGAAGTCGTCTATAAGGGTCGCTACACGGACCAGGCGGGCGACAACCCGCTCAAGAGCGTACTGGAGATCGAGAAGCGGATCGGCAAACGAGGGCAGGGCATCCTTGAGCTCGTTCACATCAACGACGCTGCAAGAAGTGAGCTGACAGAGGTCGAGGTTGGCTACAAACACGCCTTGTCATGGAGCGCGGACCACATTCTCTCCGGCGCCGTGATTTATGCCGCACCCGTGGACTCAGGTAACAGCGATGGTGAACTGCAGACCTTTCTTGCCTACGGCACCGAACTGTCGCCGTCCTGGATACTGCAAGGCAGTCTGCGGCTGAAATTCCCCATGGACAAGGCCAGTGACGGCGAGGCTGAACTGGCGGGTGCGATTCACTACGTTCATTCTCCATGGCCGCGGCGCGTATATCCGGGCCTTGAGATCGTCGCAGAGAACCCGTTCAAATCCCGCAACGGAGACCTTGAATGGACGGCTTTGCCACAAATTCGAATCGGCCTGACTCGCGGTGGCCACGTGGCGCTGAACCTGGCGCTCGAACTCCCGCTCTCCGGCCAGTCCTGGGATAACCGGGCCTATCTGACGTTGTTGTGGGACTTCGCAGACGGTGGTTTCTTCAAAGGCTGGTGAAATCCCATTGTGTGAAATTAACACTGTGAAATTCTTTTTGTAAAATTTAATGCAATTCTCTCGTAGTATCAGGTCAAGGCTTCTATATGGGGAAGCCGCCAACCAGACCCTACGGGGGGATTGCGATGCAACCTACGACACTGCAGACGAAGGAAACCCAGCCAGGTATTTTAGCCAACGAGCTGTGCCGTCAGCCGCAAAGAGACGCCGGCCTGCTCGAGAACACCGCTAAGATCCTCGATAACCTCATTCCGCTCAGGAACGCGAGCCATGCCGACGTTGTCGAGTACCGGGTCGAGATCCCGATGCGCTACGCCGAATGCCACGCCGTACTGGCCGATGGCAGCAAGGTCCGCTTTCTGAATCCTCGCAAGTTCCTGGGCTGGTCAAGTCACGAGGCGCGTCGTTCACTGCTGTTCCGCAACAACGACATCACGCTTGAAGTCGAAGTTGACAATCACGCGGCCGAGAAAGAGCGCAGCACCGTGCGCAGCATCAATCTTCAGGCGGCGATGCGTGAGGGCGCAAACCGGATCAAGAAGTTCATCGGGATTGACGGCGACCAGCTCATTCTGCCGGCGATGTAAGGCGGTAGATTTCCTGGCCCCGGTCTACCGTACCGGCGGCGTTTCCCACCCTTCGGGCATCGGGCCATTGTCCGAGATGATCTCGCGATGGGCGCTCCAGGTGATCTGAATGGCTTCCGGCGTACCGATGCCGGCACCACGCGGATCTCCACTCGGGCCAAACCAGTGATTCTGCGGCGCGCCAGTCGTTCGCGCTCGCATGCCGCAATACGTCGTGCCGTTGACCGTTGCGCCGAGCACCTTCTGCTGGAACAGGATATCCGCGCTGACGACAGCGGCCGTCAGGTGGTTCTCCATCTGCTCGCACATGGCGAGCACCGTGTCGATTTCGTCGTCGCCATATGTGACGACAATCTGGAACGGGCCGAACAACTCCTTTGTGACCACATCGAATGCTCCACCTTGCATGGCGCTCAGTGGGACCCTGATTGCCGTTGGCTCATAGGCGCCGAAGCAGTCCGGGATTGAATGGCCGGTTAATGGCTTGCCACCGAATAGCAGCTCTGTGCCTTCCACAGCCAGGACGGCTTCGATGTGTCCCTTAATCTGCTCGTCAGTCCATGATAGAACCGGGCCGACGGTCAGATCGTCGAGGCTGCGGCGCGCCGCGAGTTCCTTGAGTTTCGGGAACAGCTTGTCCGCCCAGTTATCGTGCACAAACAGCGCGCTTTGTGCCGAGCACTTCTGGCCTGTCGCGTTGTACGCGTCTTCGTCGCACTGCCACGCCACATAATCGAGCCAGTCTTCGTCGTAGTCAGGTCCGATGATCTTCCAGTCGAAACCGGCGTCCTCGAGACGCACACGGCCATTCAGAGTATCGGCGACACGTTCGGCGACGGTGCTTGAGCCTGTGAATTGTGCCAGTCGAATCGTATCGGCCGCTTCTGTAATCAGTTCGCCCATCTTCTCGCCACGGCAGTGTACGAAGTCGAGGTCGGCCGGGTCGAGCCCACAGTGGATCAACATGCGAATGAACTGATCGAAGACGACACTCACCTTGGAGTCGACTTTGATCAGCGGACGATTGCCCATGAACAATGCGCCCATGGTTTGCAGCGCGGGGATTTCGATCGGGAAATTGAATGGTGCGACGACGACGACCGGGCCAAATGGCCAGCGGTAGCCACGTGATTCCTGTCCCTGGTGGTCACCCGGGTTGGAAAAGCCGCGCGCAAGGAAGCGCACGCCGTCACCCGCGAAATTCTCGAGGAAGACACGAGTGACGCGCACTTCGGCGAGGCATTGCTGCCAGCTCTTGGGCATCACGCGTTGTGTCAGCTTTGTGAAGAACTCCTCGACTTCCGGCGTGGCGAGCAGGGCAGCGGAACGGGCGCAGACGCTGCCCAGGTGTACGTAGCGGTTATTGTTCCGGAGCGGGTTGTGCAGCCCGGACTTCGTGCAGCTCTCGAGGCCCTCTATGAAGGGGGCCATATCCTGCGTGTCCGGAACCTGGAGAAAGGCCTCACCGTTCATCGGGTCGACGATATCGTCACGATAGGTGCCGACATCGGTCCATTGGCCGCCGGCCAGATTTTGCAGCCGGCCGGGCTCGTTGCCTGTCATGCCCGCAAACGGATCAACCGTCGCGAACGTCTTCCACGATGCTGTCATGCTGGGTGTCCTGGGTGGTGATTTCGGCGCATTGTACTCGACCTTAGTGGCTGTTACTTCTTCACCTGCAACATGAACTCGGCGGCTGCCATCCGGACCTCCTCAGAAAGATAGTTTTGTGGCGGCATCTCGGGATAGTCGTCACGCTTCCTGGTTGGGCTCGTGATGTAGTCGACGATGCCCTGTGGGTCGTCGGCATACAGCGCCTGGATGATCTGGGTCGGTGGCCCGATCATCTTGATGCTGTAGGAATGGCAGCCGGCACAAACGCCGTAGTAGGCGCGCTTGCCCATATCCTCTGCCGCGATCTCACGTCGTTCGGCCGGCTCGTCCAGCAGGTACGTGGTCACCGCGGCCGTGGTCGTAAACCCGCAGGTGCCAAAATCCTTGAGTCCGACCGTCACGTATTTGTCGTGGTCGAGGATGCAGCTGTTGCTGCTGTTGCCGATGTTCAGGATCTGGACGTCACCGTCGACGAGTTCCAGTGTTTTGAGTGCAGTGATCTCCGGAATGGTGTTGTAGCCGTTATTCCACATCATGTTGTCGAGAATAGAGATCTCATCCGAGTTCGGATCGGCGTCGGGGTCCAGCGTGACGTTTGGGGCATTCATATGGTCTGTAATCAGGATGCCGATCACCTGGTTGCCCGTAATAATATTGCCCTCGATCGTCGTCTGGTCACCGGCCATATTCAGGATGCCCGTACCCGCCGGAATACCGGACACCGTTGAGCCGGGGATGCCGAAATTCGGTGTGTTGTTATTCACGATAAAGTTGTTGCGCACGATGGTGTCGAAAGTCGTCTTGATCGGCAGACCCGGCGTAATAAAGACGAGAATGCCGCCTGTATTGTCATGCGCGTAGTTGTTCTCGACGATGGAGTGACGGGAGTTTTCGATTTCGATGCCGGCGACGTTGTCGAAGACTTCGTTGTGCGAGACATGGATGTTGTCGCACATGCCGATATAAATAGCAGCGTCCTCAATACCGCTAAGGACGTTGTGAGTGACCAGCCCATTGGTGCCGAACTCGGGGAAGATGCCGTAGACGCCGGTGTCAATAATCCTGTTGTTGCGGACCAGGAAGTTGTTACCTGCCTGGCCCATGATGGCGTTGCCTTTGTAGTGCTGGATCTGCAGGTTCTCGACGGTGATGTCGTTGCCGGAATAGAGGACTGCGTCATTGAGTTTGGATTCGCCTTCCATAACCGGCCAGGCATCATCAATAACGACACCGCTCAGCACGATGTCGTCTTTGTCGATATAGACCGTTTCGTGATAGGTGCCCGGGAAGATCTTGATGATATCCCCCGATTGCGCAGCGGCAACGGCCGCCTGGATTGAGTCACCGTCGCGAACCTCATGCACGGCGCCCGTACCCGAACCCCCGACAGAGCCCGTCAGTGCGCCGCCGCCGGTCGCCTCGACGCGGTAACGCGAGCTATCGCCAACCACGGTGCTGCGGTTGTCGCCAGCGAACTTCATGCCGCCGATAGCGCCGGCGACGAGCAGCGCGATGGCCGCAATGATCAAGCCCAGCTTCTTACCCATGTTTTTTTCTTCCCGGTTCCTATTCTAGTTCGATCGGCTCAAACTTATTGTCAGTGCCTCGGGCAGTGTACCGATTGGCAGCAGGCCAGACGGCACCGCCTCCGGTATGTGCGGCTTGAAGCGCTCATCGCTCAGGGTGCCGAGAAAATCGACGAGGCGATCGAGTTCGTCGTCGGTCAGGTTCGGTTCCCAGATGTGCCAGTGCACGCTAACGCGTTGCTTTTCGTCGTCGGGCAGTGCGTGGCCGCGACCCAGCGTGTAGAACTCGGCGGCCTCACGTAGCGTAGCGAAAGTACCGGAGTGCATGTATGGCGCCGTTTGTGCAACATTGCGCAGACTCGGTACCTTGAAGCCACCGCGTAGCCCCGGATTCTCGTAAACCGTTTGGGCCCCGGGATCGAAGGCCCGTCCGTCCGGTTCCCGGACGCCAATGACAGCGACCTGCTGATTCGTGAACAGCGGCGGCGTGTGGCATTCGGCGCAACGCGCGACAAACGAGCGGAAGACATTCATGCCCGCCTTTTCCGGCTCAGTCAGAGCGTCGTGATAGCCGTGCGCGTAGTGGTCGTAGCGGCTGTTCAGGGAGACCAGTGATGTCTGGAATGCCGCGATTGCCGTGTAAATCTGACCGAGCGTGGGTACGCCTTCACTACCCGGGTAGGCATCGTGGAACAGGCGTATATAAGTGCCGGTCGCAGCGATGTCGGCAAGCAATTGCGCCGGACTGGTGCCCATTTCGTTCGCAGCGTACAAGGGCCCTTGCATCTGTTCCTCCAGGGAGCTTGCGCGTGCATCCCAGAAGAACGTGCTCAGGAACGCAACATTCCAGAGGCTGGGTGCGGCCCGGTGGACCTCGGCACCGCCAATGCCGACACTGCGCGGGCGGCCGTCTGTAAACCCGAGCTCCGGGTGATGACAGCTGGCACAGGAGACACTGTTATCGCCGGATAACAGGGGGTCGAAGAACAGGTAACGACCCAGGTCGATCTGTTGCGGGGAAAATCCGTCGCGCGCTTCAGGCAGGCCTGTCTTCGGGCCGCCCACACCCGCGTAGCGCAGCGAATCGTAGTTCTGGTACAGCGTGCGCAACTCGCACGCGTTCGCGTCGGTCAGTTCAAAACCAGGCGGGCAATAGTCACGCAGCTCAATCGATGTATCGGCAAGTGTCGGCACGCACAACGCGAGTACGACGATACCTGCCAGGCATCTCCTACTGCTGCGCGCTTTGCTCATTCAAGAAGGCAGCAATATCGTCGAGTTCGTCCTCGGAAACGGTCTTGGCCATCATCGCCATTTGCTTGCCGTACTTGGAGTCCTCGTGCACTCCGCGCATGCTTTCCTGGAATTTCCCGACCTGGCGGATCAGGTACCAGTCGCCGATGACGGTCAGGCGAGGCGTAAACATGGCCTCGTTACCCCAGCCCTGGCCCCCATGACAGGCGCCGCATTTGCTCGTGAACAACTTCTGACCATTAACGATGTCGCCTTCGACGGTTGCCGCGGGTTGCGCCGCAGGCATAGCTGCAATGTAAGCCGCAACGTCGGCAACAGCGTCGCCGTCCGTCAGCATGGCCGCCATCGGGAGCATCTGTGCGCCGGTTGTGTCGTTTGGTTCCTTACCGCGTCTGCCATTCTTGAAATCCCACAGCTGGCGTGCGAGATAAGACTCGGACTGGCCGGCGATACCCGGGGCGTTGAGCGCCGCGTTGCCTTCACCAGTCGCGCCGTGACAGGCCACGCAGGTCGCATAGAGCGCCTCGCCGGATTCAGCGTCGCCAGCAGCGGCGAGACCAGGGAAAAGAAGGGCCGTTAGCAGAAGAATCGATGGTCGAAAGTTCATTGTCTGGGCGTTCCGGAGGTGTCAATATCAATGAGCCATCAAGTTTGGACAAACGTACAACTGAAAACAAGTACGGGATAAGCGTATGCCGGGGCAGGAAAGCGAAATTGTCATTGTCGGTGCAGGAATTGCAGGACTGGTCGCGGCCTACGAATGCCTGGAGCAGGGCAGGACGGTAACCATCATCGACCGCCACAGTGCGGAAAACGTTGGCGGGCTGGCACGGACGGCATTTGGTGGTATGGCGCTCGTCGACACGCCGTTACAACGCAAGATGGGCATCAAGGATAGCCCCGGGCTGGCATTGTCAGATTGGCGTTCCTTCGCCGAGTTCGGTGATGCGGACGTTTGGCCCGGCAAATGGGCCGAGGCCTACGTTGAGCAGAGCGCGGAAAAGGTTTTTCATTGGTTGCGAGAGAAGGGCCTGCGATTCATGCCGGCGGTCAACTGGGTGGAGCGTGGCAATTTCGTGCCGGGCAACAGCGTGCCTCGGTATCACATCCTCTGGGGCACCGGTCTCGGGCTTGTCGAACGCTTCGTCGACCTGCTCGGGGAGCACCGCAATGCCGACAAGCTGCACTACGTGTTCGGTTGCCGTGTCGAGGATCTCGTCGTCGCTAACGGTCGCGTGGCCGGCTGTCGGGGCGTTATCGAGGCGACGGGTGAAGCGTGCGAGTTCCGCGGTGACCAGACGATGGTCGCGACGGGCGGCATCAACGGCAATTTGCAGAAAGTGCGGGACAACTGGTACTGGGGTGAGGCGCCGGATGACCTTCTGAACGGCTCACATCCATTCTGTGATGGCGCGATGCACGATGTCGTTGAACGGCAGGGTGGCGTCGTTACGCATCTCGAGAACATGTGGAACTATGCGGCCGGTATTCCGCATCCCTTCCCGCAGTTTGAGGGTCATGGTTTAAGCCTGATTCCGTGCAAGTCCGCGCTGTGGCTCGATCACACCGGCAAGCGCATTGGTCCCGAG
Source organism: uncultured Gammaproteobacteria bacterium (assembly GCA_963722775.1). Lineage (GTDB taxonomy): Bacteria > Pseudomonadota > Gammaproteobacteria > Steroidobacterales > Woeseiaceae > UBA1847. The sequence continues at coordinate 298,548 of CAVROF010000012.1, read as the reverse complement.
CCGCTCGTAACCGGATTCGACACGAACGCCATGTGTGGGCGCTTGTCGTCCATGGAAAAATCCTGGAGCTGGCAGGTTCTCAACTGGCGCATTGCCGCCAGGGAATTCGCGATCTCGGGTTCTGAGCATAACCCGCATATTCGTGACAGCAGGTTGCTGCCGTTCCTGAAAGAGACGCTGATGGGTAACCACCGCCTGGTCCGGCAAATGCAGGAGGAAAGTGATCATTTCATCGTGGCTGACAGCCTGCCCGAACTGGTTCAGCAGATGCATGCACTTGACGGCGATAACCTGGTAGAGCTCGACAATGTCTCCCATTCGATTGAGACGTTTGACGACAATGTTCGCCGCGGTTCCGGGCTGTGGAACGACGACCAGATTCGCCGCATCGTGCATGCGCGCGCCTGGCGATCTGATCGAATCCGCACCTGCAAGCCCAAACCCCTGATGGATCACGGGCCGCTGATTGCCATCAAGCTGCGCCTGATAACACGCAAGAGCCTCGGCGGCATCCAGACGGACCTGGCGAGTCGTGCGCTCGATCGCAACGGCAGCCCGATCGCCGGGCTTTACGCAATCGGTGAGGCTGCTGGTTTCGGGGGCGGTGGTGCCAGTGGCCGGCGTTCGCTGGAAGGTACCTTCCTGTCGGGCTGTATTCTGACGGCGCGGGCGGCCGCGGAGTCGCTTGACTAAGATCGCTCGACTACGGTCGCTCGACTACATTCGCTCGACCCAATCCCAAACTGTCCGGATTAATCGTCGAGGTGGATATTCACACGCCGGTTGTGGCGGCCTTTCTTCTCCACTTTCCCGATGCGGACGGCGCCAACTTCGGACGTTGAGCGAAGATGTGTGCCTCCACAGGGTTGCAGGTCGATACCTTCGATCTCCAATAGACGAATAGCGCCCCTGCCGCGCGGCGGCTGGACGGACATCGTGCGCACCAGCTCCGGGTTGGCGTCGAGTTCTTCCTCGCTGATCCAGCGGCAACGTACCGCGTGATCTGCGGCGACAAGCTCCGCAAGCGCGGCGCTGACCGCTTCCTTGTCGATCGTGTCTTCCATATCGAAATCGAGGCGGCTCTTCTCGGCGCTGATGTTGCTGCCGGTAACGCCGTAGTGCAGAACCGTGCCAAGCAGGTGCATGGCGGTATGCATACGCATGTGCCGGTAGCGGCGATCCCAGTCAATAGCCAGGTTCACGCTGGTGCCAACGGCAGGACTGGCAGCACCGTCCTCGAGCATGTGGGCGATGTCTCCGTCGACATAACGAGTGTCGACGATTCTTGCCGTACCGCTGTCCCATGAGAGCGAGCCGGTGTCACCGGGCTGTCCGCCACCCAGAGGATAGAAAATTGTCTGGTCAAGTCTGACGAAGCCGTCACCACTTGCCGTGACGGTCGCAGTACAGGCCTTCAGGTACGAATCTTCACGAAACAGGTCTTTAGTCAAAGGTGTGCCTCCAGCCAGTCGCTCATATCCTCGAGCACCGCGTCCTGCTCCGGCTCGTTGAAGATCTCATGATACAGACCGGGGTAGGTCTTCAGCTTCTTGTCCGTCGAACTGACGGCCTCGTACAGCTCGACCGAACCGGCCGGCGACGTCAACTGATCGTCTTCGCCATGCATGAGCATGATCGGAAGGTCGATTGCTGCGGCTCTTGCCACGGTGTCGTGCATGGCCGCCGACATCTCGGACAGCAGTCGGGCAGAGAGCTTGCCGTGATGAACCAACGGATCGTTCATGTAGGCGGCCACGACAGCCTGGTCCCGGCTCACGCCGCTCGCATCGAGCTGTATCAGCGGCAATGTGGGCACGATTGCCGACAAGAGCCGAATCAATCCGATGACGATGGCGGGCGGCGCCTGGTCAGACTTGATCGCGGGCCCCGACAAAACTGCTGCCTGGAAAGCAGACTGGTGATCGAGCAGGAACGCCGCGGCGATCAGCCCGCCCATACTGTGCCCGAGAAGAAACAACGGTTGCCGGGGGTGCTCCCTACGCACTTTCTCAAGCAATGCCGCAACGCCGTCGAGATAAATGCTGAAGCGTTCCACAAAGCCGGCATGGCCATCGGACTTGCCGTGCCCGTAATGGTCAAGCGTGAAAACAGCAAAACCGCGTTGGGTAAGGTGTTCCGCGACGTGCGTATAGCGGCTGCTGTGCTCGCCCAGCCCGTGGACGAGCAATACGACTGCCCGCGGGTCCGTGTCAGGCATCCAGGATTGCTGGTACAGCCGGCTGGAGCCGCGCGCCGCTGTATGGAGAACATCCAGGAAGCCTTCAGAGTGCCGCAATCTTCTTCTCTCCGAACTGTTCGAGATGCTTTTCTTCGTAGCCGCGAAGGATCGGGTCCAGCGTCCGGCTGATGAGCGTCTGGATGCGGATGCGCTCAAGCTGTGGCCAGGTTGCACGCTCGCCTTCTTCCATCAGCGCTTCGATCTCTTCGTGCGTGCGCCAGGACAGCGCCCGGAAGGGATTATGCAGCTTGGTCAAAGGCAGAATCGTGATGTCACCGACGTAACTCTGGTTCATGACTGACAACAGTGAGTTCGTAAATCGCTTGATATCCGGCACGGCTGACAATGGTTTGTCGAGAACGGTAGCGCTGGCATTGACCCACGTCTTGGCGCTGGAAAATACCGCATGTTTTAGCGCCGACCAGGTATCGGGTTTACGCTCACGATCGTTGATGAACGGAATGACCATCGGGTTGGTCTGGCTCACGATGTAATGATTGACGCCGTAGAGTCGGGCGAGGCGCTTGGCAGGCAGGTCTTCGCTCAGCGAGCCGTCGACCCAGCGACGCGAGCCGTGGTATTCCTGCCGCTCGCCGGCGTCGTTCTTTGCCATGAGCGTAACGGGAGGGAAAAAGCCGGGGAACGCTGTCGATGCAAGTACGGCCTCGCGCATGAAGACAGTCGGCGAGGTATCGGCGTTGAGCAGTCTTGAGCGCTGCAGGGCTTCTGCGGGAGCGACCGATACATTCATGTGGCGACCGGTGCGTTCAACGGCTTCCTGGAACGTGTAGTCGGGAAGGAACAACTCCAGCATGCCCCAGACTTCCTCGGCCGTAACGCGCTCCGGGCTAATGAACGATGTGATGGCGTCCAGCACGCCCGCCGGCGATTTCATGCCCGGCATTTGCCCGGGGTCGAAGAAATCGCTGAGCTCGTCGTCAGAGCTGGCACACATGACCGCGCCGACAAATGCGCCACCGCTCGATCCTGAAATGATATCCGGCAGCAACCGCTGTTCCCAAAGCGCCTTGACCACACCGAGATGGAAGAACAGCAGGGTACCGGAGCCGCTCATCATCAAGGCCGAGCGGCCGAAGCAGTGGCTCGCTCGCCGGAAGAAATCGAGTTTGTCCTCGAAGCTGATGTCGTCAACCTCCGGGCTGGCGAGGTGTATCAGCGACTCAGTGATCTCCTCCACGTATTCGCGAATCAGATCCTTGGTCCCGAACTTCGTCTTGCCGTAGAGAGCGCTGCTGCCCATACCGCCAAGATTGCCGTGGATGCCCTCGTTTAGCGTAAACAGCAGAGCGCTGTTATCACCCTTTTTACGTATCAGGCGCAGTTGGTCGAGTCGTGCGCGAATTGAGGTGAAGTCGAAGTGCTTGGATTCGTCAACGGCTTGCCATTGGTCGGTGCGCGACGCCTTGTCGTGCTTGATGGCCGCCTCTTTCCATTCCTCATAACTCGCCGCTGCGTCCATGGCAGCTTCGAGTTTTTTGAGGCGTGTACTAAACACTAATTGAACTCCTCCGTCAGGCAGCGCCCCTGAGTGCTTCGGCCATATAGGCGCGCATCTCGATCTTACGGATCTTCCCCGTCACTGTCATTGGAAACTCTTCGACAAAACGCACATAGCGCGGAATCTTGAAGTGCGAAATCTGGCCCTTGCAGAAGTCCCGGATTTCTTCCTCGGTCGTGGTCTGGTCGTCTTTCAGTTGAATCCAGGCACACACTTCCTCACCCATCTTGGGATCCTCGACACCGAATACCTGCACTTCGCTGATCTTCGGATGCGTAAACAGGAATTCCTCGATTTCCCGTGGGTAGATGTTCTCGCCGCCACGGATGATCATGTCCTTAATGCGGCCTGTGATGCGAACGTAACCATGCTCGTTCATCGTGCCGAGATCGCCAGAATGCAGCCAGCCATCAATGATGGTCTCGGCCGTCTTCGCTTCGTCACCCCAATAACCTTTCATAACCGAATAGCCGCGCGTGCAGATCTCGCCCTGTTCGCCAATCGGGACAACGTGGTCTTCGGCGTCGACGATCTTGATCTCGACATAAGGGATCGGTCTGCCGACTGTCTGCGTGCGATTCTCCAGCGAATCTTCAGGCAGGGTCATGTGATTGATTGGGCTGACTTCCGTCTGGCCGTACCCGATCAGAACGTTCTCCATATGCATGTCGCGGATAATGCGCTTCATCAACTCTTCCGGGCAGGGTGCTCCCGCGATGATGCCGGTACGCAAGGTTGATACGTCGAACCTGTCGAACTCCGGATGATCCAGTTCGGTTACAAACATGGTTGGAACACCGTGCAGCGCCGTGCACTTTTCTGCCTCGACCGCTTCCAAGGTGGACAGCGGATCGTAGACAGGACTGGCAAAGACCATCGTTGCACCATGCGACATCGCGGCCAGTACGCCGAGAACCATGCCGAAGCAATGATAGAGCGGCACAGGAATGCAAAGCTTGTCGTCCGGCGTCAGCGCCATGCCCTTGCCGGCTTCGTGGCCATTGTTCAGGATGTTCACATGCGTCAACGTGGCCCCTTTGGGGTTGCCGGTGGTGCCGCTGGTGAACTGGATATTGATAGCATCATCCGGGCGCAGCTGAGTTTCAAATTGGGCCATGCGCTCGTACGCGCTCGTGCTGCCCAATGAACAGACCTCTTCAAAATTGAACATGCCCGGTGACGCCTTGTCACCCATGCGAATGACAGTCGTCAGCTGCGGTAGTTTCTCGGCGCGCAGGTAGCCCGGCTCACAGGTTGCGATCTCCGGTGCCAGTGTATTCAGCATCTTCAGGTATTCACTGGACTTGAATTGCTCGGCTACAATGATCGCCTTACATTCAACCTTTTTCAGAACGAATTCGAGCTCGAACAGCCGGTATGCAGGATTGATACATACCATGATCGCGCCGATTTTCGCGGTCGCAAACTGGGTCAGCACCCATTCGTAACTGTTGGGCCCCCAGATGCCGACACGATCACCGGGTTCGATGCCGAGAGCGATCAGCCCTGTGGCCAGGCGGTTAACCTGTTCCTGGAATTCACGATAGGTCCAGCGGATATCCTGGTGCCGCACAACCAGGGCCAGGGTGTCCGGATATTGATCCACGATGCGGTCGAAGCAGCGGCCGATTGTCTCGTACAATAGCTGACCGGAACCCTCGCCCGTCATGTAGCTTTGGGTCAGTTTTTTCATGGCGATATTGTCTATCAAACGTGGTTGGCCGGTAATGTGGCTAACCCCAATTGACCCCGTATTTGCCGCAGCGGATAGTATTTGCCATGAACGATAAAGCAAACCTTATAGCCGGCTCGTCGCTTGGCGCCGAGCTTTCCGATAACGAAGTTGAGGTCCTGGGCGCCCTCGTGCACGAACGCAGTCTGGCCGACGGCGAGTTCCTGTTTGAGGATGGCACGACGGACGACTCCTTACATATCATCGTGACCGGCAAGGTCGAAGTGGTTAAACGCACCGGGGACGACAGTTTCGCGAGCCTTGCGGTTCTGCGTGAAGGGGAATTGGCCGGGGAGCTGAGTTTCATAGACGGCGCACCGCACACGGTAGGCCTGCGGGCCCTTTGTGAGACGCGTGTCCTGTCCCTGAAGCGCAAGGCCTTCGAGGGTATCGTCGACTCGAACCCGCAGCTGGTTTACAAAGTCATGCGGGCTGTTGCACGCTCTGCCCATCGTATCGTGCATCGCATGAATACCGAGTTCGTTGAGCTCTCAAACTACATTTTCAAGCAGCATGGCCGGTATTGATTCGATTCGGCTTGGGGTATGAAAAAGGGCGCCTTTTGGCGCCCTTTTTGTTTACTCGGCGGCCGCGGCCTCTTTGAGTTGTTTCATCTCGCTGGCCGGGACCTCGGCATAGTGACTGAAGTCCATTGTGAAGCTGCCATCGCCACCCGTGAGCGATTTCAGTCGTGAGTGATAGCCCTGCAACTCATGCAGAGGCGCCTGTCCTGAGACCACCAGGCGGCCGTCAGGCAAGGCGTCGGTACCACTGATCATGCCACGCATGCCGGACAGGTCGCCCGTAACACCGCCGACACAATCACTCGGGATGGTGAAGTCGACGTGGACGATGGGTTCCATAACGATGGGTCGTGCCTTGGCAACCGCGTCGACAAACGCCTTTTTGCCTGCCTGCACGAAAGCGATTTCCTTGGAATCCACCGAATGATGCTTGCCATCGTAAACCGTGACCTTGATGTCCTGCATCGGGTAGCCGTGTATGGCACCGTCCTTCAAGACCTGGCGCACACCATTCTCCACCGCCGGGATGAACTGGTAGGGAATGGCTCCGCCGACGACCTTGCTTTCGAACTCAAAACCACTGCCCGCCGGCAGCGGCTCGACACGCAGGTAGACCTCACCGAACTGGCCCGCGCCGCCGGTTTGTTTCTTGTGGCGGTGATGACCTTCAGCCTTGCCCGTAATCGTTTCGCGGTAGGCTATTGATGGGAGCGACGTCACGATCTCCAGCCCATGGCGATCCTGGATCTGCTGCAGTACGGTCGCGAGGTGCAGCTCACCCAGTCCCCGCAGGACGACCTCGTTCAACGTGGCGTTGTGCTCTACGTGCAGGGACGGATCTTCCGCTTCCGCAACGTGCAGGGCGTCCGAGGTCTTCTGTGCGTCGGCGTCGTTCTTGGGCCGAATGGCGAGACCGAACATAGGCTGCGGCAGCTGAACGGGTTTCAGGTGAAAATGGTCTTCGTCGTGCGAATCGTGCAGCACGGCGTCGTAGTGGGCATCCTCAACACGCGGTACCGCGCAGATGTCGCCCGGTACGCCGACCTCGGTCTTCGTATGTGTTTCGCCATTGACCTTGAGTAACTGTGTCGCCTTGAATGGCTTGCGGGCATCGCCAACGAACAGCTGGTTGCCGGCCCTGATGGTGCCCTGGTGAATGCGGAACAGGCCGAGTCGACCCTTGAACGTATCGATGTTGACCATGAACACATGTGCGATCGCATGCAGGTCGGGATCCGGTTTGACCACGGCTTCCTTGGCATCGGCACCTTCACCACTAAGAAATTTCGGACGGTTCGCCTCGGTTGGATTGGGCATCAGGTGTTCGAAGATCTGCAGTAACTGGCGAATACCGACGCCGGTCTCAGCGGATACAAAACAGACGGGTACAAGGTGCTCTTCGCGCAGTGCCTTTTCGAAGGGATCATGCAGTTGCTCGGGCTGCAGTTCCTCTCCCTGCTCGAGATACAGCTCCATAAGGTCCTCGTCGACCTCTACAACCTGATCGACGATTTGCGTGTGCGCTTCTGCCACGGAACTGAACGCGGTTGCGTCGCCCTCAGGCTGGAAGAAGCAGTCGACGACGGCGGTACCGTCGGCTGACGGCAGGTTGATCGGCAGGCACTCAGGACCGAAGGCTTCCTGAATGTCGTTGAATACTTTTTCGAGATTTACATCTTCGGCGTCGATCTGATTGACGATAATCATGCGGCACATGCGTCTTTCGTGTGCGGCCTTCATCATGCGGCGGGCGATCATCTCGACGCCGGCCCGGGCGTTAATAACAACCGCTGCCGTTTCGGCGGCCGGCATGACCGAGAGGGCGCGTCCGTAGAAGTCGCGGTACCCCGGAGTATCGATCAGGTTGATATGAACTCCCTCGTGATCGAGGTGACAGACTGAGTTGATCTGCGAGTGTCCAATTTCCTTTTCACGCGGCGTGTAATCGGAAACGGTAGTGCCTTTCTCAATCGAGCCTTTTTCCGCGAGTTTTCCGCCGGCATGCAACAGGGCTTCTGTTAGCAGTGTCTTTCCCGCGTGGCTCGGTCCCACCAGGCAGACGTTACGGATATCAGCAGTAGAATAGGGCATGAGCTTGTCCTCTCAGTCTTGTTTGCCGTCAGCATAGCGCAGGGTGCACGGCGCTAGTATTTCGGTTTTACACGTTCCGCAGACCCTGCAGCCAGCCACGCGCACTAAGAAAAATATTCTTATTTTTCAGACACTTGATCGATAGAGAATTTATTCTTCTGCCAGCGCATCAAATGATTTTGAAAAGAATAACGCATTCAGGAACAACTTATTGGTGCCGTACCAGTATCCACGGAAATTCGGGTTATCGGCAAACAGGATAATGGAACCTGCACCCGCACGTTCGGCGATTAGTGCGGCCGTTCCGGCGAGCGCATCTTCATTTTCCGCGGAGACAAAACCCGAGAATGCGGGCTTCTCGTCGTAGGCAATCACGGTGGCCCAGGGGTTGTCCGTCGGCACCATGGGCTCCTTGTAGTTCTTGTGCAGGTAAATGTTGCGCCTGTCGTAGCCGAATCCCAGTGGATGCGTGTTGTCGAGGTCCGCGGAGAAGATCGCACCACCGACGACCTTGTTCGCCTCTTCACTGTCCTTGTCCGCGTAAGGCGATCGCCCGGCGGGTTCTTCCTCTTCCTCTTCTTCCGGTTCCGCAGCAAGGGCCTCTTCACTCTCGGGGTCGACCCAGTCCAGCGTAGCAGCTCGGACCCATGGGGCGGCATTGCGCATCCCGATCAAAGTGCCGCCTTCAGCCACCCATAGCCGCAAACGGTCTGCGAATTCCGGCTCATAGTCGTCATACTCCCCATGCCCAAAGACGATGTGTGTGTAGTCGTTCCAGTTGATGCCAGACAGGCGATCACGGTCGCGCAGGGTCAGCGGCATGTTCATACGGTAGTCAAGCAGGTGCCAGATCTCGCCGGCGTCGTACAGGTTGATCTCGCGTCCGACGACGAGCAGCACGTTGGGTTGCTTGAGTGGCCGGAACGATGGTCCGCCCAGATCGACTCCGGCAGTGCCTGTCGCACTGCGGCCGGAGACCAGGGAGTGCACAGTGACGCCGTCATCGGCTGCGACACTGCGCATCGTCTCCAGAATGTCATCGCGACTTTTGGTCTGGCGATCAAATGGCACGAGGATCGATCCCCGCGTCAGTTCAGCCGGGCCCGACGCGGTCATCGCGGTGAACGTTTTGGTCGCGACGCTTGCGAGCAGTCCGGCTTCCAGCACACGCTGCAACGCCCGAGGCGCGTAATAGCCGTTCCATTCAAATACGTAGCCATAGCTTGATGATGCCGGTACGGCTGCAGTTGGCGCTGCCGGTGAGAACGATTCAGCGACGACGCCGTTGCGAATATCGCGACTGCCAAGAGCAGCGTTCTGCAGACCAAATGCGGCTGGCATGGTCCACGTCGATACGTCGTAGAAGGTGGAGTCCTCGAACTCCCGGATGGTCTCAAACAGACTGCGAATCAGGCGATGCTGCGATTGTGCGAAGGGCACGACCAGCGAGTCATCCGGACGGTAGATCTCGCCCTTTACCGTGATCTCGCGGCCCAGCCTGTGAGTGTCGATACGATGGTAGTTCAGCAGATCCGCAAAGAAATGCAGGCGCGTCGGGTCACCCTGGGCGCTCACCACCCACGCCTTGGTGGGGTAGGCGGCGGCGTCGCGCAGCGCTGAGGCGTAAAAGGACTTCTGGTAACGCAGGTAGTCAGGGCGCAGTCTCGCCCCGGCTTCAATACTCGCGATACTGGTGCGGAAATGCTTGCGGATATTCTCCCGGTACGTCCTGAGGCCATGCGCGGTGTCGAGCTCACGACCGGTGGTGGCTCCGGCTTCATAGAGTATGCCGACACCGCCGTTAACGAGCGGAAACGTCGAACCCTTGCCGATATAGAAATTGTCAAAGTCCTCACCATGGAAATACAGACGGCCCTCTGAATCGAGAAAATCCTCGGATGTGCGAGCAGTCTCCGCCATCAGTCGCTCGGCTTCGTCGGGCGCGAGTGGGTTGGTGCGGGTCGCGACACCGGGGTGAAAGTAGTATGTCTGCCCGCCGCTCATTTCGTGATAGTCGACGGTGAGATTGGGTCGCCATTCGTGCCACTTCTTCATCCACGCACGTGGTTCGGGCTGTGTCAGCAACAGCCATTGCCTGTTCAGGTCAAACCAGTAGTGATTGGTGCGCGCAAACTGCCAGTTGAAGTCGTGCTCGATGTGCGACGGATCGCCGTTCGCGCGTTCTCCGCCGTATGCGTCCAGCCACGCAACGCGCTGGTTGTGACCATCCGGATTGAAGATCGCCGTAACGAGGACGACGCTCTCGTCGAGAATTCGATCGAGCTCGGAGCTTTGCGCCGCGGCGAGGTAATAAATGAATGGCAGTGAGGCATCCATACCGCTGGCTTCGGCACCGTGAACACCGTAATTCAGCCACGTGACGATTGGCATGTCTGTGGCTTACAGAGCTTCCTGATTCTGGCTCCGTTAGTGCGACATGCTGCGCGCGAATTTCGTCGATGCGCGCATGGTTGTCAGCGGACGTGGCGACGACGAACAGGATCGGGCGCCGCTCGTGCGTATAGCCGATGGTCTCTACGGTCAGCCGGTCACTCAGATTGGCAACGGTGGTTATGTACTCCACCAGTTTGTGATGCCTGACAGGTGCTGCACCGAGTTCGTGGCCGAGCACACTGGCCGGTGTCGGAATGGCAGCATCATAGGTGACGTTGGACGGGTACATGTCCAGGTCTGCTTCCCGAACATCGACATCGGCGACCAAAGGGACGGCCGGTAAAACGATCAGCAGGGCAAGCAGTGTCCAGCGCATGGGTTACTCCGGTTTATTGTCGTTCTGAGTTTGCCAATACTATCGTGATAGTCTGGTAAAAAAACAGGAGTGGGGGCGTCATGTTCAGGTTGATCGCAACAATAGTTTGTCTGTTGGCAGCAGCTTCGGTTTTCGCGCAGGCGCACAGCTCGTCCTACACAAACGACTACCAGCGCGAAGCGCGTGAAATCTTCGACGACATCATCGGAATGCGTCACGGTGACGGGAACCATCATGGAGACTATCGCTGCCGTTCTCATGGGCCGGTGCGACAGATAGCTTGCATACACGCCTTGCGGGCATGCCATCGGTGCGAGTGGCCTGTTTATGCGGCAGACATGTTCGCGCACGGCCTGACCGAGCTCGGCAGCGAACACGCAGCCCACTGACAAAGCGGGACAAAAAGAGGCGCCCAAGATGGGCGCCTCCAAGTTGCCGTTTGATGAAAATCGCGGCAAGGGGAATGTTACTGTCGTACTCCGTTAGTGGTCGGGTCGGCGGTCCAGCCGAGCGCTGCCCAGTCAATCTGGCCACCGAGGTGGCAGTCGCCACAATCGGCGTCCATGCCCCAGGCTTGCTCTGCCGGAGCGACTTCATGATTGACTGACAGGTACATCTCGGTGTCGACGAAGCCGAAGTCTCCGCTCTGGTACGGCTGTCCCGTGATGGCGGCTGCGTCCAGGAGGGCGAGATCCCAATCATATGTGCCCCAGTACGCGTTCGGTCCGCCAGCAGGGCCGAACAAATGCGGAACCATGATGCGCTGATTTACAACGTCAGCGACCTGGTTGCCGATCATCTTCTTGAACGGGTAGATCATGGCCGCTGGATCGGTGTAGTCACCCATCGGTTCAGCGAGGACGACAGGTTCTGTCGTGTACGTGTCGTTCGCACCCACCAGCATCTTGCTGTACTTGCCATTGAAGAAACGCAGCTCCGGTCGAACGTTATTTGCCCAGACGAAGTCGCCTTTCTTCTTGTCGTAGGTCGCACGACCGGTGGCCGGGTCAACCGGCGGCGGTACGATGTCCTGACCTGCGGTTTCCCAATACCACTCAACCTTCGTCGAGGTGTCACGAGCGAATGTCGGGATATGGCAAACCTGGCAAGCGAGACGTTGATGGCGATTGTTCGAGAAAACGAGTTCCACCGTCGTGCCGGCATGAATATTGTTTCAGATCGCCGTGGCAGTCGTCGCACTGTCTCATGTCGCCTTCGTCAACTGAGTGATACGGCATGCCGCCGATACCGTGCGAAAGCATGTTGCCGTCGACATCGCGCCGCACCGCGTGGCAGGCGACGCACTCAAGGTTGCCGCCGTCTGTGCCCATGTGTACATCGAATTCACGCGTTGTGTCGGCAATGGCCAGGGCGAGGTCGCCGTGCTTGACGTTGTCGCCGCCGCCCGCTATCGCGTGGCAGTCGATGCAGTTGTCGATCGTTGGCGTGCCACCATTCATGGCTACACTCTGAGCTACCAGATCAAGGTCAACGGTCGGATCCGGAAGACCCGCGGTTGTCGGTGCCTTCGCGTAGGTCGCCGTCTGGTCGTGGCAGACGAGGCAGTCGATGTTTTCGGTATCGCCGAAATCGTAATTGGCATCTCTGTAGTTGTAGCCAGCGTGGCACTGGGTACAACGAGCTTCGTTCGTCGCGACAGCGATACAGAAGTTGTTCAGAATGTCCTTCTTGCCGTGGATTTCGTTTTCAAAGCCTTCGATGTTCTCTGAGACACCTTCCCACTTGAAGTGAGCGGTTTCGAGAACTTCATCAGCCAGCTTGCCGTGGCAGTTCAGGCAGGATCTTGTGCCTTCGTAAGGATGCTCCAGGAAATAGCCCTTGTGCAGCTGGTCGTTTGCGTAGGCACCAGTGGCATAAGCATTGCAGTCGTAAACATCGACAACGCCGTCGCCATTGATGTCTTCATCAGGATCACCAATGCCATTGTTGTTCAGGTCCCAGCAGGCCTGCCCAGCGGCGCCATCGGTACCGTTGGCACCATTTGCGCCGTTAGCGCCGGCGGCACCGTCGCTGCCCTCGCAACCTGCCAGTCCGAGCCCGAAAGCAAAGGCGAGCAGGAGAAAGGCGTGTCTGATAATTCCATGCCTTGTGGTCATTGGTGATTCTCCAAACATGAGTGGTAAAAGCGTGAGTCGTGCAGATTCAGGAATAGAATCGGCCCGGAGAGATTCGGGGCTCGGGCTGGGAGCGTGATCGCGCCTGATGTTGCAATGAGCATTGTTATTCTGCTTGCAGTCCGCCCGGCATCAGTAATTTCGCTTATGCGAATGTACTAATATCAGACCGGTATCTTCCTCTTCGTGCTGGGATTCTCAATACGTTAGAGCAAGGATCTTCGTAAGGAATTTTACCTACCGTCGAAAAGGTAGGGCCTGCATTGAATCGGCGGCCTTTTTGCCCCATCGTACGGGGATGAGAGGGGATACCCGCAACCGCATCCTTGTGGCCAGCCTGCTGCTGTTCAATGAACACGGTGAGCCCGGGACGACGACTAATGAGATCGCGGACGAGGTCGATATCAGCCCGGGCAATCTTCACTACCACTTTCGAAAAAAGGAACAGGTCGTCAGTGCGCTCCTCGACGAGTTTCAGGCCGATGCAAAACGAGTATTGCAACCGCCGGCAATCGATGTCGTTACGATCGATGACTTCTGGGTCTTCCTGCACGCCCTGCTGGAGTGCACGGCGACCTACCGATTTCTGTTCAGGGATCTCGAGTCGCTGAGCGAGCGCTATCCCCGCGTGCAGCGGGTCCTGGGACACTTCGCCAAAGGTCTCGCCGCCATCTTCGAAATCTACCTGCGCCAAATGGCTGAGAGTGGCTTGTTGGTGATCAGCGATCGTGACGCGGTCATTATTGCGCGCAACCTGGCCGTGATCGCACTGTTTTCGGAGCGATTTGACGGACTAACCGGGCAGGCGACGACGGCAGACGATTCCGCGCTGCGGGTGGCCGGGTCGATCCTGAACGCGCTGAAACCGCTTACGGCGGACGATGCCGCTGCTCATATTGAGGATCTGGCTGCGCACTACGAGGCCTAGCGCGAACGAAAAAGGACCGCGCAAGCGCGGTCCTTGAGGAAGAAAGCTGCTTGAAGGGGGTTAGGCAGCTTTCTTGAACGTGTCGCGCACTTTGTCGCGCGCATCTTCGACTTTCTCTTCTACGTCGTCGCGGATGTTTTCGACTTTGCCTTCCAATTTGCCGAAAACCTTCTCGCCTTCTTTTGCGTACTTTTCGAATGTCTTGTCGAATTGGCTGAGTTTCTTGTCGAACTCCTTCTGTGCATAGGAGAACAGGCCAAGGCTAGCCATGAAAGTCTTGTTGGCAACCTTGAACGGTACTGCAATTACGCTGTTTTCAAGTTTCTCAAAAACAGTTTTTTCGGGAACCACTTTTTTCACACGAGGTTTCCGGGCCGGCGCCTTCTTAGCCACAGGTTTCTTGACTTCGGCTTTGGCTACTGGGGATTTCTTTTCCGGTGCTTGTTTTACTTCAATTTTGTCGGTCATGTCAGTCGTCCTACTTGCTGGTCTTCTTTACAGTTTTAGCAGCTTTCTTTTTCGCTGCCGGTTTCTTGGTGGTCCGCTTGCGGGTCGTTTTCGTCTTCGCCGCCGTTGTACCTTGCTCATTAAGAAGCCGGATGATCTTGTTCAGCTTCTTGTTAATTGCGTCGATGTCGTTCTTGCTGGGGACATTCAGGCGGTCCATTGCATCCGCGACACGGGTGTCGAAGGCACTCTGGAGTTTGTGCAGCCGCGATTTGTCCCGAACCTGGTCAATCAGTCCGGTCGCCTTGGACTGGGCGTCCTCAGCCATGTCGCGAATGGTGTCCTGAACGTCATCGATCAGCGATTCAGTCTTTGTCGTCGTCTTCTTGCGGAACTTCTCGCCTTCTTTGATCAGCGACTCAAAGCGTTTCGCACCCTTTTTCTGCGCATCTGACAGGGCGCCGAGACCGGCCATGAAGGCTTGCTCAAGCTGCTCGGTGATATCGTTAGCGCGTTTATCGTTGTCTTTTGCCATGGTATTGCTCCAAGTGTTGGCTCATTTCGATGATTGAATACTAGCTGTTAGGATTAGGGTGAACACACTAACAATCGGGGCGCGACAGGCATCAATGGAATGAGAATTCGACGACACCACAATCTGGGACTCGAGGAAGCCCGCAAACGCGCCGACCGCATAGCGGCCGACCTGCAGCAGCAGTTCTCCCTGCGCTCGAACTGGCAGGGCGATGAACTACAGGTAAAGGGTAACGGCGTGAACGGTCAACTTCGCGTTGACGAGACACACTTCGAGCTGGACGTTAAGCTGGGTTTTGCACTCAAGCTAATGGAGGGGCCGATTCGTTCGGCGATCGAGAAGATGATCGACGAAGAACTAGCCTAGTTCGCCTTCTGCTTTTCGACCATTGCGGCCACATCGGCCAGCAGCGCCTTCGCGTCGTACACGATGCCGTCCTTGATCGTGTATTTGACTCCGCCGACGCGACCGGGCTTGCCTGTCGCATCGTCCAGTTTCACTGCACCTGTACCGTACAGGACCTTCAGGTTCTCGAGGGGGTTCTCCTCGACGATAAGCAGATCGGCCAGTAATCCCGAGCGCACCACGCCGAAGTCGATCTCCCTGCCGCTCGGTTTAAAGAGCTCCTCGGCACCGTGCATGGTCGCCGCCCGAATCACTTCAAGAGGGTGAAATCCGGCCTCCTGCAGCATTTCGAGTTCGAGAATCGTACCGAATCCGTATAACTGGTAGATAAAACCGGAATCGGACCCGACTGTGACGCGGCCGCCGCGGTTCTTGTAGTCATTCAGGAACTGCATCCAGACGTGGTAGAAGTTCCGCCACGCGATTTCGTCCTCGGTAGTCCAGTAGAACCAGTACGCACCGTGGCTTTCGCGGCTCGGTTTGAAAAATTCCCATTGCGCCGGCAGCGTGTAGGTCTCATGCCAGTCAGCGTTGCGCGCGCGCATGACATCACGGCCCGCCGAGTAAATGGTCATGGTGGGGTTAATTGTGAAATCGAGTTCGAGAAATTCGTCCAGTAGCGCATTCCATTTGTCGGAGCCGCGTCCTGCAACCAGGTTCCATTGGCGAGCGACCTGGCCAAAACGGTGTTGCTCGTTGCCGTAATTCATGTCGGCGGGCCACGGTTGTACGTCGTGGTTTTCATACATGGCCTCGAACAGCCCGTAGTAATGCGTCAGCGTCCCGAGCCCCAGTCGGGCGGCGTCCTGCGCATTCATCTGGGCAACGCCCATCTGTCCCAGATGCGCGACCGAGCCGAGCTTGAGCTTGCTGGCTTCGTCAAGGAGGGCTTCCATGATGGCGGGTCGGTGGGAGCCGAGCTTCAGGCCGTCGATGCCGGCGCGCGCCGCGTAGCGCACCCATTTGCGTGCATCATCCGGTGTCAGGATACGCTTGTCGGCATATTCCTTTCCCGAGCCCATGGTGTGATACGAGAAAATGCGCGGCGCGGTTATGGCGTTGCTCGCACTGCGTTCCTTCTCGGCGAGCGAGAATTCCATCCTGCCACTTGGCACTCCGCGTACAGTCGTAATGCCGTGGCCGAGCCATAGCTTGTAGGTGTACTCAGCTTCTGGTGCCTTGGTTGCGCCCCCGGTGTGCGTGTGAGTATCAATGATGCCCGGCATGACATAGGCACCGTGTGCGTCGATTTCGTGCGTCGCATCGCCCGGTCTTGCGTCTTCCTTTATTTCCAGTCCCGGGTAGCCAACCATCACTACGTCAGCAATGCGGTTGCCCTCGACGACGATGTCGACGGGCCCAATGGGTGGTGCGCCGGTGCCGTCAATCAGTGTTGCGCCGCGGATGATGAGGCGCTCGTAAGGGCCGTCGCCCTCGGTGCGGTCCGGTGCCGGGATCATTTGCGGGGCTTCGTCCTGCGCCATCGCTGGCAGGGCGAGGGAGAAAATCAGTAAGGCGGTACCGAGGCGTGCTGTCATTCTTGTCACTGAAGCGTCTCCCATCGAGAGATGAAGTCACCAGCGGCGTCGAATTGTCGCGGTGAGGTTGCGTCCGGGTGCATCGATTCCGGATCCGTGTGTCCGGTATTGTTTGTCGGTCAAATTATCAGCACTGATGGTGACTTGCCAGCCATTGGCGGCCGACCAGGTGCCGCTGCCACCAAGGCTGGCCCATCCCGCTGTACCGTTCGGGTCGATACGTGGGTCCGCTGCATCGCGATTACTCAGGCGATCCTGCCGCGCAGCCGCCCGCAGCCAGGCGGAAAATTGCCAACGGTCGGCGAGGTTGTACCTGAAGACAAGATTCCCGTTCAGGGGCGGCACGCGGTCGGCGGCCTCGTCTACGGTGCCCACGCGCTGCTCACCTCGTGTGTAGTTGAGCACAGCATTCATGCTCAGACGGTCCGTGAGTTCCGCCTCCAGGCTCGTCTCGATGCCATGAATCGATGACGACGCGGCATTGACGCTCTGCACGATGTCCCGCCCGTCCGGTGTCACGGCGCCCGTGGACACGGACACGATCCGGTCCGTATAGCGCAATGCGAACAGCATGATCTCGAACTGCCAGCGAGCGGACCGATGTCGCAGGCCCAGATCTGCGTGGGTCACGTTCTCGGCACCCAGACTTGTGTTTGGAATATTGAAGCGGTTGCCCGGCCGATCGCCAAGCGTGCCCAGGTCGGCGATGTTGGGTGCCCGGAATCCCGCGCCCGCATTGGCGACCAGCTGCAGCGTCTCGGTGACGTCGAAAATCCAGCCAAGGTCACCACTGAAGCGGGAAGGATCGATGGTCGTCCCGTCGGGCAAGTCGATCTGCACATCGCTGAGGCGCAGTCCGGCGCTAAGACTATGACGATCCGCGACGTGCCACAGGACGTTGCCAAACAGCCCTGCCTGCAGAATCGTTGAACCGTCTGGAAAGCGTGACGCGAGGGTGCTGAACGTGCCGTCAGTGATGTTTATCGCGTTTCGCTGGCTACGAACCTCGTCGTGGTAGAGGTCAACACCGGCGATCCACGACAACGGACCCTGGTCCGAGGATGCATTAACTGTGAGTCCGTAAAGGTCACTGCGATTGCTCTCAAAGCGTCGGTCATCGGCACCGAAGTTGCGGGTTACGCGGTCGTCGACGATACGCTGCCATGCGGCATCGATCTTCCAGTCGATCCCGGAGCCTGCCATGAGTTCATGCTGCACGTGGGCAAACACACGCCGGTTGGGAGCGAACAGGAATTCGGATGAGGCCGGCTCCGTCTGGCCGTAGCCTGCGACGAGTTCATCGATGCGCGGCGTTTCCGGTTGTTCGAGGAAGTGCAGGTCTACAAACCAGCTGCGCTCATCTGTGGGTCGACCGCGCACGACGGCACGCAGGCCCTTCGACGTGTAGCCGCTCGGCCCGATTCGCTCGCCGCCGCCGACCCGGCGATTGCCGGTCGTCAGGTATTCGGCGCTCACTGACGAACTTAAGTGCCGGGTACCAAAGTCGAGTGTCGCCCGAATGGATTTTTGCAGCTCAGCTGAGTCAAAGGTGGCGATTACGTCACCGGCATATTCGACCTGACTGGATTCGAAGTCAGGCAGCCTTGAGACAGACTGCACAACGCCGCCAACCGCTTCGCTGCCATAGAGCGACGCGGGCGTACCCCGCACTACTTCGAGTCGCTCGACAGAGGATGTCGGCACAAGTGCGAACCAGGGCGTCGGTGCTGTGCGGAACATGGCGTTGCTGAGTCGCATGCCATCGACAAGGTGAAGGACCGCCGAGCCTTTCAGGCCGCGGATTACAGCCGCACCCTGTCCGGGCGTTGTTTGCTGGATATGCACACCGGCAACATCACGCAATGCATCCGTCGCGAGTTTTGCGGCGGCGACCGAATCGGCGTCAGCCGTTGATACACTGGCAGATACGTCGCTGGAATCAACTGCGCGGCGAGTGGCCGTGACGACGATATTGCTCAATGGCGTCGTCGGCGGCTACAGGGCTCGCCGCCGCCAGCAGGAGCGACGCGAGAATCAGGGATCGTAGGTTCAAGATATCAGTACTGGCAGTTCGCGGGCTGGCCGTCAGGCAGGTTCCACTGCGGCGCGCTGTGTGTCCGGAAATCTTCAGGACTAATTGTGTCGGGACCTGCGCGGAACCAATCGACGAGCGCATCGCGCGTGAGCGGCATGTCGTAGCGCAGTTCGAAACCACCCTCGGGTATGGCGGAGGTCAGGATGTCGTCACCGCCCAGAGCGAGAAAATCATTCGCGACCACCCGGATGCGATCGTCGTCGTTGATAACCCGGCCGTTGTCCAGACGCATTTCAATGCTCATCTGTGCGTCGTCACAGCTGACGTACACGCGCATGCCGGCAAATCCCGGCAGCCTGCGGGCAGCCGCCTTCCTGGCAATGACGCCCCGCAGGTCCCGGCCGGATAATTCATGGACAGTAACGATGTTGTCGAACGGGAACATCTCGAATACTGCGCCATAGGTCAGCGCGCCGGCGGGCAGGCCAGCGCGGATGCCACCGAACACATTGTGAATTGCGATGTCAGCGTCGAACGAATCCAGCATGGCACGCGTCATCAAGTTGCCGATGGCTGACTCGATATCCGGCAAGAGCTCAAATGGCCCGGTCAGCGTAACGCCGAGATTCTCCTGCTTGAGAGCTTCTGCGCGCGCCGTGGCCAGCCTGGCCACGTGCTCTACTTCGGGGTTGGGCACCAGCGGAAAGCCCTCGTACTGATCGCGGGTACCTCGCGCTGTTTGCTGTGGCGCAAAGACCTGGCGGGAGACGATTGCCTGCCGGTCGCGGTCCACCTGGAAGTCGACGCGACCAAAGCTGTACGTGTTGGAGTAGTTGGAGGTGATGGGAATGTCATTGACGATATGGGCAATAGGGTTATGGTTGTGTCCGCCAATGATGTAGTCGACAAGACCCGGATCGAGCGCGTTCGCAAGTCGCATCACTTCAGCGGACATGCTGCACGACGACAAATCCTGGCGATCAGAGAAATCCGTGCACCTGCCACCGGCGTGAGCCGCGACAATGACCAGCACAGCGCCATCGTCTCGCAGCTGCCTTGCCACCGTCGTTATCGTTTCCGCAAGTGGTGCTATCTCGAGTCCGGTCACATTGGCGGCAATCGTCGTCGTCAGCGCGTTGGCCGTCATGACGCCAACGATTCCCACCTTGATGCCGGCTGCCTCAACCATGACCGAAGGCCGCACATTTTCCCAGTCGACCGGCGCACCCGTTGAGGAGTCAATCAGGTTTGCCGTCAAGCAATGGGAACTGTGCTTCGCTGGCACGCCGCTTGAGGTTGCCGCGCGGGTCTTCGCCGGCCTCGACCGGGACCGCGTGTTGGCCCTCCGGCCCGAAGTCGAACTCATGGTTGCCGATTGCTGCAGCGGTCACTCCCATTGCGTTATAGGCTTCGACGACAGCGGCTCCTTCGCCAAGATTGGACTCGAGCGTGCCTTGCCACATGTCGCCCGCATCGATGAGCAGCACTGCGCCGCCATCCGCAGCGCGGGCCTGGCGCAGTGCGTCCACGTAAGCGGAAACGCTTACCAGTCCACCCACCTGATCGTTGGCGACGAGGGCGCCGTGCACGTCGTTTGTCCCAATAATGGAGATCGTGACCTCGTCGCGGGCGACAGGCCCGGACACGCAGGCGGCAATCGAAAGCGTGAGAAGCGCGATAAACAGGGAACGAATGGTTGTCATTTGCAGGTCTTGTACGAATTTTCAGGCGGCAATTCTACCTTGTGTCGGGGCTGGCGCGAAATCGAACAATTTGGGCCCTGTTGTGCCGTATGATGGCGCCTATGGAAGCTCACAAACCGCGTCACGAGTACAGCGTCCTCGAGGAAGTTATCCATGCGGCAACGCATGGCGTGGGCGTGCTGCTTAGTATTGGTGGCCTGACCTGGATGCTCTACCTGTCTATCGCGGCAGCCGATCCCTGGCGCATCGTTGCGAGCGCGATTTATGGGGCGACGCTGATCGCGTTGTTCCTCGCCTCGACGGTCTACCATTCCATGTTTGCCTCGCGACATCGCGATATATTCAAGCTGCTCGATCACTGTGCCATCTACCTGCTAATCGCGGGAAGCTATACGCCTTTCCTGCTCGTGGCGATGCGTACGGATACCGGATGGTGGCTGTTCGGTACCGTCTGGGCACTGGCTACGGCAGGCATCGTCAAGAAGCTCTGGTTCCGAAACCGCTTCCCGAAGATCGCGCTCGCAAGCTACCTGGCGATGGGCTGGCTCGTCGTGATCGCGGCACCGCAGATGGCTGAAGCCATCGGGCCCAATGGCATGGCCTGGCTGTTTGCGGGCGGCATCAGTTACTCAGTCGGCGCGATTTTCTATGCGCTCGAACGCATACCGTTCAACCACGCCATATGGCACGTGTTCGTGCTGGGTGGTGGCGCCTGCCATTTCCTCGGAATTGTCTGGTACGTACTGCCGGGCTAGTCGAAAACATCGAAAATGTGGCTGTACTTCAGGATTAACTGGCGTCCTGATGGCAGTCCGCCCACACCACGTTCATCCACTTCGTTGTACACGAGGTAGAACCCTGAGTTTGCCGACCGCAGCCATGAAAACCGGAAGTTGGTTCCCAGCTGATCACTTGTGTCGTTGTACTGGACCAGCGCCTGTACCTGCATCTTCGGCGTAAACGAGTAGGACAACCTCAGTCGTGCAAGATTGGCCGTAAAGTCGCCGTTGGGTACCGGCAAGTCGAAGTCGTTGTGGTTGATTGACAGCTCGGACCGAAATGTCTCCCCGATGCGATATTTGATGACGGCGACAGGGCAACCCGGTCGCCGCCGAACTGTCCGCCGACAACCATACGCAGTTCGAAGCTCAGGGGCTTCGACTGGTTGGTAAGTAGACGAGTGCCACCTCACCGTGGTCGTAGGTGCCAGTGGGCACGATAACGTTCGGGACGATCTCGAAAGGCGTCAGGACGCCGGCCCTGGTGAAGTTATAACCCGTGTGAAATTCCGAACTGGTCTTGAACTCCCAGTGCGTGTCAAGGTGCAGAATTCCGGACTCCTGGAAACCGTCAAACTTCCAGTAGCCCGTGTACGACACGTGCGGACGGATCTCGAGTAGTCCCCACAGGTCATCGGGACGAATTCGTCGCATCAGGAATGCCGAACCCTTGCGGTACTCATTGCGTGCCAGGAAGCCGACTTCCGGATTGAAGTCCTCGCCGACCTCCGTGTACTCGGCCCGCGCGGCCCATTCTTCGGCGCTGTAATCGAATTTCAGGGCAAACGCGTCATCCCGTTCGTTCAGGCCCGGCGTCTCGGTTTTCGCGGCCCAGGCCTGGAGCAACACATGCTCGCCGATGCCCCAGCGCCCGTCGATCGCATAGGTGCGGTTGTAGTCCTGGTCGGACGGCAAAAGGTGGGAACCGTCGCCATCGCGGTTCACAAAAATGGCGCCGACGGAGGAGCGGTTGGCAAGCTCCTGGCTGACTCGGGCAACCGCAAAATTATTGGCTGGTGCCACACCCGCCACGGCATCGGTTCCCATATAGAGGAATCCGATGTTCGTACCTTCGCCGATTTTTCCGGACAGTCGAGCGCCGCCTTCTACGGGAATGGAATTCCCGTCCGCGGCGATGCCGATGCGCCGGCTGAAGAACATCTCGACTTCCTGGCCATTGCCGACGGAAAACTGACCCGCGTTTTCAAGGAAGA
Organism: uncultured Gammaproteobacteria bacterium; assembly: GCA_963722775.1. GTDB lineage: Bacteria > Pseudomonadota > Gammaproteobacteria > Steroidobacterales > Woeseiaceae > UBA1847. The sequence continues at coordinate 275,954 of CAVROF010000012.1, read as the reverse complement.
AGGGCCGTTTTTCCGGGAAGAAGAGATTGAAGCGGTCGAGATTAAGCTGCTTCTCGTCGGCTTCGACCTGCGCGAAGTCCGTATTGTAGGTCAGGTCCAGCGTCAGGCTGTGCGTGATCGAGTACTTTACATCCAGACCGACATCGCTATCGGAGTCGGTGCCGGCCAGGGTGCCGCCGCGTTGCCACTGTCCGAGTACGTACGGCGTAACCTGGAGGTTTCTCTGCGAGGGCGGTGCGATGCCCTGCAGGGTTCCGGCTCTCGATACGCGATACAGGTTTCGGTTACGGTCCAGTGGCGCCCAGTAGGCGATTTCATTATTACGACGAATGTTGCGCTGAAAGTTGATACCCCAATTTTGAACGTCTTCACTTCCATAGCGCAGGGTGGAGAACGGAATTTCGAATTCAGCACTCCAGCCGGCTTCGCTGACTTTCGCCTGCACGGTCCATGAGCCATCCCAGTTAAGATTGAACGCTCCGCCGCCTGAACCGAAGTCATCACCAGCGCCTTCCTTGGTGACCTGGCCGTCATATTCTATGCCTGCTGCATTCGTGCCGAAGACGTAGCCATTCTGGCGATCGAGCAGGCCGTCGATGACAAACAGGAAGGCATCGGTATCGTCCAGGCTGGAGTCGCGACGGCTGTCCGTGACGATGATGGCTGACGGGTCATCGTCATAAGCCATCACGCCAATGTAAAGGGCATTGTCGGTGTAACCGATGAACACTTCAGTCCGTTGTGTGGCTGGCTGGCCGTCACTCGGTTGCACCTGCCAGAAGCCGTGGGCCGGGGATACCGTCGACCATGACATGTCGCCAGTAACATCGCCGTCGATAGTCGGGACTGTGTCGAGCCTGGTGGCCGACAGGGCCGGGGTGATGCTGTTATCCTCAGCCGCCAGCGCCAGTGGGGATAACAGGCAAGTACTGGCTATTGCCCCAACCAGAATGCAGAAGCGATGTGTCGTGAACATCGATACTATGTCGACGAACACGTTGATGCGTGCAAACGGGAATTCGGATCGGGACATGGAACTGCTAGCCAGCCTGGGTGAAATCGATCGCGCATTATACGCGATTGTCTTGGGCAGTTTTCTTGCGGCGATTACCAATGCAGCATTCGCGAACGGTGGCGCGATGATTATTCTCGCCGTTACCAGCAGCGTGCTGCCCGTGTCGGCAATTGTGCCTCTGCATTCGACCCTGCTGATCGGTTCGACGGCATCCCGCGCCCTGGTGTTTCGTGAACACATCGACTGGCGAATTGCCGGTCCCTTTCTGGCCGGCAGCATCCTTGCTGTCGCCATTGCGGCAAGAATTTACGTCGAACTACCGGATACGATCATTGCGTCGGCCATCGGCATCGTGATGCTGGTGGCAATCTGGCTGCCAGGCATCAGCTGGCGACCGAATTTCCGGCATCCGTGGGCGATCGTTGGCTTCATACATTCATTTTTCTCGACGCTGTTCGCTTACGGCGCGCTGTTGCATGCGGTCATCCTGCATACCGGCCTGAAGCGGCGGCAGGTCGTTGCGACGATGGCTGCCAGCCTGACGGGAATGGGGATATTCAAGATTGCGGGCTACGCGGCAAACGGTTTCGACTACCGACCCTACCTTCTGACAATCGTCCTCTCGATACTCGTCGCATTTGTGGGTACCTGGGTCGGCAAGCTCCTCATCGATCGAATTTCGGAGGCCGTATTTCGCACGGTATTTCGTTTGCTCGTCACTTTGACTGCTGTGCGATTGATTTTCACAGCGGTCGTGTCAGCGGGTCAGGCCTAGAGAGCTACCAGTCTAATTCGCGAAGGAATGCGACAAGCGCCTGGGATGAATCCTGGGGAGAGTCCCAGGGAACGTAACGCTGCGGTCGCGTTGCGCCCGCACGCAGTTCCAGGTCCCGCGATTCGGCTATCAGACGCATCTGGTCGACAGTCACTCGATAGTAGCCGTCGAGGGCCGAAGCAACGGGCTTAACGTATACGTCCCCCGAAGCTCCAATAGAAGCGGGAGTCCATCCTTTGACCTCGAGGCTGAGTGGTTCACCGTCGACGTACAGGACGACCGCTTCGAAGTCATCCATTTTCCGGCCGCGTTCGACCGAGTCTGATGATCCCCAGATGCCGAGCCACAGGAAATACTCGCGCTGGCCCATAGTGTTGACCTGGATAGGGCCGACGTAAACGTAGTCGCGTCCAAAAGCGGAATTTGCAGACATGTCGCGGTACATGACGATCGGTGCGGACGCCCGCTTAATGGTCACCCCGGTTTCCGGATCCAGCCGCTGCAATACGGCTGTATCGTTGCCGGCGCAGCTCGTGAGCAGGGCCAGCGCCAACGCGGCACAGGAAAGTCTCAGGCGATCTATCGTCATGCGTCAGACCTCAGTAGTACAACTGGTAACCGAGACTAATGAAATACGATTCCTGATCCTGGTTCAGGTCAGAGTTCGTCATATCACGGCTCGAGAACCGCTTGCCGGCATCGAGCTCAATACGACCCCGACGACCCATACGATACTGCAGGCGAAGCCCCGGCGTATAGGTCCACTGCGTACTCATATCCGACAGTATTTCGCGGTAATCCACTCGCAGGCGGGGATTGATGCGCCAGTTGCGCCCGATGGGAAAACGCGTGTCGAGACTCATGGTGTAAATGTCGGCTGAATCAGATGTTGCATAGCGCAGGCTGAGAATGCCGACATCGCCTTCGCGAAAGAGGCTGCTCGAAACGAGATCGGTCGAGAAATAACTGTATTCCGCTTCGGGAGTGGCAGGTGCGTCGCCGCTTGCCGGCATGGCATCGACTATCGATCGGTTTGCGTTGATATTCAGTTGCAGGTGCGGCGTTAACGGACGCGACAGCCCAAGCGTCGCACCCGACGTCATTGGTGAGCGGTCCAGGGCTTGTTGCCGGATCTGTACCTCGGTCAGTGTTTGTGCGAGAAGGTCAAAGTCCTGGCTGCCCTGGCCCAGCAGGGCGTTGCCGAGACTCAGGAATGGGCTGCGGCGGCGATCGAGCGACCCGCTCAGTGTCAACTTGCCTGGCAGGCGCCAGCTGCCCTGGGCGAACGCACTACTGAGCTCGCTGAAGGCTGTGTCGTAATCGATCGAACCCCAGGCGGACACGGACTCACCGAAGTAGCGCACCTCCGTGCCAACAGCCTGCCGATCGGTGAGGCTGTCTATTTCCTGCTGCAGATAAAATACGCCGAATTCGACGTTATTACTGAAGGGCGTGAAGTTCGAGCTGACACCGTAGAACTGTCGCGACTGTTCGTCGGAATTTGCTGTCGAGTACACCGGCTTCCCTGCAACTGCATCGAACCGAATACGGTCGTTCAGCGAATAGGTGACGTTCAAACCGTCGAAGCGGCCAAGTACGCCACCCGTACTGCGTGTTTGCCGACCGAGCCGCCCGCGTAGTCGGGTACGGGTGTCGTAGAGATCCGCATAAAGATACGACAGACGAAAATCATTTCCAGACGACCGCGTGGCTTCATCAAGAAGGTCATAGCGATGTCCGCCTGTCAGTCGCGTTGAGAAATCAAAGCGCTGTCCCCGGCGCCGCGCGTCGATGGAAACGTCGGAATACAGTGACGACTGGCTCGTGACCTCATCCTGGTCGTTGAGCTGGTTGGCATCGCGGCGGTAATGCTGGGCCATGAAGGTCCGCACCTTCCAGAGGCTGGCTTCACGCCCGGTCGCCCCGGCGCCGCCTGCTGATTGTCCAGGTACGCCGGTCGAGGCAGCGAGAAGCGCGGCAAGGCGTTGCTGCACCCGTTCGGTCCCCGGTCCCTCTGGATACTTGTCGAGATAACGTTCGTACTCGGCCTTGGCATGGGCTACCTGGCCGTTACGTTCACGGGCAAGTGCCAGGTATTCCTGTGCCGCCTGGTGCTGGTCATTCGCCGGTTGCTGCAACACCTTGGTATAAATCTGCACGGCGCGGGAGATCTCCCCGGCTGTCATTGCGCGTTTCGCGTCGGCCATCAATTGCCCTGACTCACCGTCCGCGATGGGTTCCACGTCAGGGGCGGGTTCGCTGGCCACCTCGATCGGATCGATGGCGGTACCTTCCGTCGTGTCGCGATCTATCCATGCCGTGGGATATTCGCCGCGGACATCGCGCAATACTCTCGACGCCGCTTCCGCAGAGTCGAAGTAGCCGACGCGCATCCGGTACCAGGTCTTGCCGTCAATTTCGGCTTCGGAGATAAACAGTTTCTGCCCTTCGGCCAGTGTCATCACGGGTATGTCTGCGGCAGCCGGGTAGCGCAACGACGATTCCAGATTGATCACGAATCGTGCTGGCGCCGCTTTGACGCGGTTGACCTGACGTCCCGTCGCGCCACTCGATGTCGGTGCGGTGGCTACAGGGCCGGTGTTATTTAAAACACGAACGACGACCGTCTCACTCATGTTGCCGGGCGTCACCAGAAAGTGGACTTCGCCTGCGAAACTCAGGCGCAGCTGTTTTTGTTCCGGACGTTCTCCATCGTATTCAACGTGGACCAGGCCGACCTCATCTGCACCGAGCGGCCGGTGTATCTCGCGACTGTCCGCAAGCGATGGCGGCACGCCATGACAGATCGATGTCGTTTCGAGGTCGATCGAGAGTGCGTCGCCTTTTGCCGCGGGAAGATGCCCGAGGTACGTCACATCGCATCCAAGGCGAATCGTAATCTCGGTGTAGACATCACCCGCACTGATGTTGCTGGAGGTGATGAAGCCGGGTGCTGCATGCGATGTCGACCAGGCCAGGGCCTGAAGCACGACTGCTCCGAGTAACGACAGTGTTGGACGTGCCGGCAGCATTACCACTCCCTTTCCGAGATGCTATGGCAACCGCTTTGGGCACAGTTTCGATCATTGTTGATGCCATTGTGCCTGTCGACACCCGGGCGATAAGTGGTGAAGTGACAGCCCGCGCAATCCGGTTGGTAGATCGGCGTAGGCCAGTTGACGGTCTCCGAATTACCCTGGTGGCAGCGCGTGCAGTCGAGATTGCCGGCATGATCCAGCGGCTCATAACCCAAACCCATGTGCTGGTAGATATGCGGAGTCCATCCATTGGTCGTATGGCAGTCATTGCACTCAAGGTTCGTCACAAAGTGCCCCTGGTCCTTGCCGGTCGCTGTGTTGCCATCATGGCAGGACGAACAGGAGCCGAGGACCTGGGCGTGATCTACGGTGGTTACCGGTATCCAGGTGATCGGCGAGTGACAGTCCTCGCAGATGTCTGTCGTCAGGATATGCGTTGGGTTCTTGCCCGTCGCATCGGTGCCGTTATGGCAGCTGATGCAGTTGTTGGTGATATTGGTGTGATCAAAGTTGGCCGGGATCCACGCGTTCGTCGTATGACAGTCGTCGCAGTTATCGCCACTGGTAATGTGGGTCGGGTGCTTGCCTTCCGCGGTGTTGCCATCATGGCAGGAGAAGCAGGTGCCAATGACCTGCGTGTGATCGACCATGTCGGCCGGCGTGAAGGTCACGTTGTTGTGGCAGTCCTCGCAAATATTGGTCGTATTGATATGCGTCGGGTGCTTGCCGGTAGCCTGCGTCCCGTCGTGACAACTGATGCAGTTGTTGGTGATGTTCGCGTGATCAAAGTTGGCCGGGACCCACGCGTTCGTCGTGTGGCAGTCATCGCAGTTGTTGCCGCTGGTAATGTGGGTCGGGTGCTTGCCATCGGCGGTGTTGCCATCGTGGCAGGAGAAGCAGGTACCAATGACCTGCGTGTGATCGACCATGTCGGCCGGCGTGAAGGTCACGTTGTTGTGGCAGTCCTCGCAAATATCGGTCGTATTGATATGCGTTGGATTCTTGCCCGTAGCCTGTGTCCCGTCGTGACAACTGATGCAGTTGTTGGTGATATTGGTGTGATCAAAGTTGGCCGGGATCCACGCGTTCGTCGTGTGGCAGTCATCGCAGTTATCGCCGCTGGTAATGTGGGTCGGGTGCTTGCCTTCCGCGGTGTTGCCATCGTGGCAAGAGAAGCAGGTACCAATGACCTGCGTGTGATCGACCATGTCGGCGGGCGTGAACGTCACGTTGTTGTGGCAGTCCTCGCAAATATCGGTCGTATTGATATGCGTTGGATTCTTGCCCGTAGCCTGTGTCCCGTCGTGACAGCTGATGCAGTTGTTGGTGATATTGGTGTGATCAAAGTTGGCCGGGATCCACGCGTTCGTCGTGTGGCAGTCATCGCAGTTATCGCCGCTGGTAATGTGGGTCGGGTGCTTGCCTTCCGCGGTGTTGCCATCGTGGCAGGAGAAGCAGGTACCAATGACCTGCGTGTGATCGACCATGTCGGCCGGCGCAAAGGTCACGACGTTGTGGCAGTCTTCGCAGACCATGGTCGTGTTGATGTGTGCAGGATCCTTCCCGACGGCCTGGATGCCGTCATGACAGCTGGCGCAGTTCCCGGTGATGCTGGCGTGATCGAAATTGGCGGGCGTCCAGGCGGCCGTCGTGTGACAGTCGTCGCAATTGTCGCCGCTCGAAATATGACCAGCGTCCTTGCCTTCGGCAACCGACCCGTTGTGACAGCTGAAGCAGGCGCCAATGACCTGTGTATGGTCCACGACAAATACGGGATCCCACGATGAGCTGCTATGGCAATCTTCGCAGATATTGGTCGTATTGATATGCCCGCTGTCCTTCCCGGTAGCGTCCAAACCGTTGTGGCAGGAGAAACAGCCGCCCGTAATGTTGGCATGATCAAATACAGCCGGAATCCACAGTGAGCTGTTGTGGCAGTCGTCGCAATTGTCGCCACTGACGATATGTCCGGGGGGCTTGCCTTGAGCCGTGGTGCCGTTATGGCAGGTTCCGCAACTACCGGACACGGCCATATGGTCCATGTAGTAGATCGGGCTCCAGGCTGACGTGGTGTGACAGCTGTCGCAGGTCTCAGCAGATGTGACGTGGCCCGCCGGTTTCATAGACGAAAGGACGGTGCCAATCTGTGAATGGCAACCGACACAGTTCGGGTTGGTGCCTTCAAAGATGCCACCAGAGTGGCAGCGGTCACAACTCACATTCTGGTGAGCGCCCTCGAGCTCGAACCCCGTGCTGTAGTGATCGAAAGATTCCTGCGCGACTGCTGAAGCGCAGAGCAACAAGACGCCTAATAGGATGCTGGCCCGGATAGTCATTGTATCTGTTGAACCTCCTCGAACGAGTCGCTTGAATGACATCGTCCGCAGTCAGCGCCGAACTCTCCGTTATGGATGTCGTCGCTTGCGTGGCAATCGCCGCATCGGCTGCCCAGTCGTGCCTGGACGTCAAGGGACTGCCGGTGACAGGTATCGCAGCCAACGGAGCTATGTGCGCCGTCGAGAGTAAATGCAGTTTGCGTGTTGTGGTCGAAACGCCAATTCGCCCAGTCAACCGGTGAATGGCACATTGCGCAATTATCGGAGAACCGGTTGTCGTGGGGGTCATCATCCGTGTGACAAGCACTGCAGTTTTCAGGTGCATCACGGAATACCTGCGTCTCATGGCAGGCCGTACATTCGGCATCTGAGTGCTTACCGAGGAGTGGGAAATGTGTCAGGTCATGATCGAAGAATACGTTTTCTTGCCACGACTCTTCATTATGGCAATCGCTGCACATTGTGCCCTGCGTTCCGCTGTGAGGGTCATCGCCTTTGTGACACTCGCCGCAACTTGCGAGCGGCTTCGCCTCAAACAGGGGATCGATATGGCACGCTGAACATTCGACCGAGACATGGGCACCATGGAGTGCATGACTGGTGTCGGTGTTGTGATCGAAGGTCACCTCGGCAAAGCCATCCGGCACATGGCATGTATCGCAACGCTCTCCGAAATGCCCTTCGTGATTGTCATCATCCCGATGGCAGGCAATACATGCCGTATCCATGGTGTCACTGAAGGGATCGTCGCTGTGACAGTCGCCGCAAACCAGCGTCGCATGATTGCCAATCAGGTCGAATGAGGTATCGCGAGCGTGGTTGAAGGAGGTGTCATGCCAGTCCGTCGGCTGATGGCAGTTGCCGCATTCCTGTCCGCTGCGTCCATCGTGCGCGTCATCCTCGGCATGGCAGCTATAGCACGTCGTCGGTATATCGATAAAAGTGTGATCGGCGTGGCAGTCGAGACAGCCTGTTGTTGCATGGCTGCCGATCAGCGCGAAGCTGGTTTGATCGTGGTCAAACGTCACATCCTCCCAGCCAGCCGGCAAATGGCAATCGCCGCAACTCTCACCGATCGATTCTGGATGGGGGCTATCGGGTTTGTGGCAGGCTATACAGGTAGATGGCGCCGTCCGGTGCTTGCTATCGGGTTCGTGGCAACCGGAGCACTCCAGACCATCGTGCTTTCCCTCCAGGGGGAAATCGGTATTCTTGTGCTGGAACGAGGATTCGTCGAGCGGGATGATGTTCGCGTCACGTCCATCATGCTCGGTATGGCAGTACGAGCAGTCCCGGCGCTTGGCGTTTCTGTCGCGTCCGTGGAAGCCCTGCCCGGATGCGATGTCATTTCCAACATCCTCGTGGCAGCTGGCGCAAAGTTCTTTCTGTTTGCCACGCTCGAACTTTACGTGGCACGAAGCGCACTCCTTCTCGATATCGGCGTGCCCGGAAATGACCTCACCGGGCATGACCAGAGATTCCAGCTGGGCATGTGCGTTCTCAAATATCAGCATGCTGAGTATCAGTACGAGTCCGGTATAAAGTGCGATTCGTGCCATCGTCTAATTGTCGTGTCTAGTACATGTGCACGGCGAGCACATGGAATAGTGCTGACAGGACCATCAGGAGGAAGATCGGGAGATGCAGGATGTGCCACAGGGCAAATAGCCTTTCATAGAGGGAGAACTGTGCAACACGTCCGACCAACGACATATAGTCGCCAATGAACTTCGACGCTGCGCGCGACAACCGGTCCCGGTCACGCGCAACGATCGATGAGTTTTCAGCGACAGCTCTCAGTTCGCGGCGCGCCGTCAGCCATAACGAGAAGTGCGTGAAGTGATGCGTGAGAGTCCAGCGAATACTGCGGCGAACACCAAGTGTCTGCGTTACGCCAGAACCCTGCAGTTCCGCTGCCATTTGGTTTAGCCGGGCAACGAGTATGGGCATGAGAGTAGCCAGGCCATGACTTTTGTCGACCGACGCTGCCAGATCCTGCTGCAATTCACGGAGTGAGGTTTTTTGCCCATACAGCCCGCGATGAATCCTCGCATAGAAGTGGCGCCCCACGATGCCGCTACCCGCAACGAGCAACATGCAATACAGCGCAACCTTGCTGTTGACCGACCCTATCTGGAAGTTGCAGTGGTAGAGAATCAGTAATGGTCCAATAAGTCCAAACACCATGTGCAGGCGGAACCAGTAGCGAGTCGGACCGAGGATCTGCAGGATACGGATACGCTTGCGCAGGGGATACAGCAGCAGGGTAAGCATCATCGAGCCGCCGATTATTCCCAGCCAGTAGCCCAAACCGCTCGCCGGCGTAATGTAGTCGAGGTCGCGAAGCAGGTAACCGGACGTGATCGCAAGCACAAGCAGCAGGTAGCCACGCGTCGGCGTGTCCTTCCGGCGAGTTGCGGTGACGGGCGCCGTTTCTCGCTGCGGAATTGCCGCGGGTCTTTCAAGTACCGTTTCGTTCACTTATGCAATCCTTTGCGTATTCATTGATCGAGCGCGCCGACCATGTTGGCGGCGAGTTTGAGCTCCAGCGCTTCATCGCTCATGCCGAGATCCCGGGCGTGCGAATACGCGCTCCAGGCCTTGTCGTTATCGCCGAGATGGTCGTGTGAGCGCGCAAGCAACAGCCACCCTTTGGCGTCGTCGGGATTTTCAGCAAGCCTTGCTTCCAGACCGCCGATCAGAGTGCCGACAGACGCAGATCTGTCCTGAGTTGGCTGCGATGCTTCCCCCTGAATCACCATTGTGTCCTGCCGGTCGGTGACGGCGAATAGCGCCAGCCCCGCAACCACGACTACGGCGCCCGCGACTAAAAGTGTATGAGTGAGCTGGTGTTTGGTCATCTGTGCAAAATCCTCCTTTTATATACACGGCAATAGCGGGAATAAGGTTCCCAACTTGACGCAAATAAGAGTGCATTTGTGTCTACTACTTCGCGTTTTTCGACATGCACATAGTGCTTTGCCTTATTTACGTAATAAATGAGGCCTTGCCCTACCGAAAAAGTGGGGGAAAGCCCCTGTATGCAAATTGCGACAGTCTGATCTGATGCACGGTGAATTCTGTGAACACGAACGCAACCTGCAGTCGTGTGGAATTGGTAGAGTAGTGCTCGGTTGCAATCTGGTGATCAATGAATAACTTCTGGCTGTCAATTTATGCTGTGCCGGTGCTGGCGATTTTCGTCTTGTACTTGCGTGCGCATTACCTGAAAGAAGAGGCGAGTATTCGCGCAGCAGAAGAAGCTATTGAAGCCAGCATGATCGAGCCGCCGTCACTGCATCCCGTCATCGATCCATTGAAATGTGTCGGGTGCCGATCTTGCGTCAACGCCTGTCCTGAGCACCATAGTCATCCTGTGCTGGGCATGATTCGCGGTAAGGCACGACTCATCGCTCCGGCGAACTGTATTGGTCATGGCGCCTGCAAACGCGCATGCCCGGTGGATGCAATTGAACTTGTGTTCGGTACCGAACGGCGGGGCATCGATATTCCGACGGTGAAACCCAATTTCGAAACCAATGTGCCAGGCATTTTCATCGCGGGCGAGCTTGGAGGTATGGGTTTGATTCGCAATGCCATAGAGCAGGGGCGTCAGGCGCTTGACTCGGTACTCAAGCTCAAAGGCATTGGTAGCGGGGATCGTTACGACGTTGTGATTGTAGGGTCAGGTCCTGCCGGGTTTGCCGCGTCGCTTGCGGCGATGGATGCGGGCTTGCGTTTTGTCACAGTCGAGCAGGAATCGCTCGGTGGCACGGTTGCCCATTTTCCGCGCGGCAAGCTTGTGATGACGCAGCCGGCGGACCTGCCGATCATCGGAAAGATGAAGTTCACAGAGACCACCAAGGAAGAATTGCTGGCGTTCTGGCAAGGCGTCGAAAAGAAGACGCAACTTAAGGTGAACTACAATGAACGCGTTACAGACGTGGTGCCGGCGCCGTCGGGTAATGGATTCGAGGTGACGACGACGAAGGCGAGCTATGCGTGTCGTGCCGTCCTGCTGACTATTGGCCGGAGAGGTACCCCGAGGCTACTTGGCGTGCCGGGCGAGGAACAGACGAAAGTTGTCTACCGGCTGATCGACCCTGCCCAGTACGAGGGCCAGCATGTCCTGGTCGTTGGCGGTGGTGACAGCGCGCTCGAAGCTGCGCACTCGATCGCCGAAATGCCCGGCACGACCGTCACACTATCTTATCGGTCCGCAGCATTCAGCCGAGCGAAGGCCGCGAATCGCAATAGAGTAGAGCAATTGGCTTCGGCCGGGCAGTTGCGAGTATTGATGGAATCGAACGTCAGGGAAATACGTGACGACGATGTCGTGATCGAGTACCAGGGTAAAGCCTACAAGTTGCCGAACCAGGCCATCATCGTTTGTGCCGGCGGCATCCTGCCGACCGGTTTTCTCAAGAGTATCGGAATAGAAGTAGAAACCAAGTTCGGTACTGCCTGAATATATCCGTACTAATACGAAGTGCTGTTCAGGCACTTCAGCGCTACGGTATCTCTGCAAAGTTGCGAGGAGGTGCCCCGTGAGCCGCAACATTCTTTGTGTGATTGAGTTCGATCGCTACCCCGAAATCGTTGTTGAGCGGGCCGCATGGCTGGCGAGTTCGCACAACTGTAACCTGCACTTGCTTGTCTGCGATCCTGTGACGGATTTTTTGGGAGAGAGCTACGTCTACCTGCTGGAATCACAGGACATTGCCGATAGTCTCAGGAGCTACCAGGAGGAGGTCCTTGAGGCGCTGACTGCCAAGGTCGAGCAAGCTGGCGTGCGGGTCGAGGTCAGTCGTTCCAGAGAACGTCATGTTGCCGATGTCATTCGTCGTGAGGCGGCAGCGCGGCAGCCGATGTTCGTCGTCAAGGGTACGCACTACCACACGCCGACCGAACGCGCGTCGCTGGACAGCGCGGATTGGGACCTGATTCGCAAACTCGATTATGCGCTGTGGTTTGTAAAACCAGTGGACTGGCAGGACCCGCCCGTAATTGTCGCGGCCGTCGACCCGGTCAATGCCCATGACAAGCCGGCACATCTCGACCGCAGAATCATCGACATGGCGAAGATGATTGCCGAGGAATGCCGCGGTGAAATAAAGGTCCTCCACACCTACCAGCGACTTGCGGAAATCGGGCAGCGTGCGACCTGGGCCTTCAAGCCGGTCAAACTGCCGGTTGCCGAGCTGGACAAGAAGATTCGCGAGGAGCACAAGAAAGCACTTCGCGCCCTCGCCCAAACAAGCGATATTCCTGATAAGGCAGTTCACCTGCTGCCGGGCAGGGCGTACGAGGTGTTGCCCGCATTCGCGATTCAACAAAGGCGAGCCTCGTCGTAATGGGTGCCCTGGCAAGGTCGAAACTAAAGCAACGAATTATCGGTAGCACGGCGGCGCGTGCGCTCGATCATATTCATTGCGACGTGTTGGTCGCGCACGCGCTCGGCGAATAAAGAAAAGCCCCGCGAATGCGGGGCTTTTTTGGTCGGAAACAGTCCGTCAGGGACAACTTACAGCGTAGCCCGCTTCTCCGTCCGCGGGGTTCGATGGGAAGCCGTTGAGAATCGCTGCGTCAAGAACACATTGCGCTGATGTGCCGTTCAATTTTGGACCCGCCATTCCCGGGCTGGTTGTGTAACCCCAGGAATTAACGGAAATGATCGGCCCGGATCCGCTCTGCGGCGGTTGCAACCACGGTCCGCCGGACGAGCCGCCCGAGAGATCGCAGCTCGGTAACCACCAGTTCGCGTCGCCCTCGGTTGTCATATCTTCGGCGCAATACATGAAGTCCGGGTCGTTACTGTAGGAGTAACCCATGCCGTAAGTGAAATCTGGCGTCCCGGCCCCCGCGCTGCCGTCATCTACAGAAGGCGTCGTGAAATCAATGCTCATCGCCGGCGTAGCGCTGTCCAATGCATCCGAAGCATTGTTTTGTCCCGCTTGGTGCGCGCCCGAGTCGGACACGACATAGAACGCATAGTCCCATGGGATATTGTCCGGGAAAGATCGGGTAGTCCAGTTCGTGTCGACCACACCAAAATCGGCGACCCAGCAGCCAATCGGATCATTTGCGCAATTCCCGTCGGTACCCGACCCTGTGGTATTGGCCTGATCTGGAATGAACAGTACGTTGCGGGCAAACGCCTTGTTGGCGTCGTCGTAAACACAGTGTGATGCAGTCAGGATCACTGAGCGTCCTGTGGCACCGTCGGTTACGACCGTTCCGGAACAGACATATCCAGCCCAGCGCCGGAGATTGCGACTAGATGGCATTTCGTAGAACAAACGGCCCACGGCTGTCTGCACATCGCCACCATTAGTCCATTCGGCATTGGTAATAGTGTCGCCCGATCCGCCGCCGCCACCACCGCCACCACCGGCGGTATCAACGATGAACGATGTGGGGTCGGATGTCGCCCGGTTGCCACGCCCTTTAGAACCGTCCGTTGCCTCTACATGCCAGGTCCAGTTGCCGTTTGTGAATCCTGACAGCGTTGAAGACCAGGTATCACCCGATGAGTTCGACGCAGAAAACGACTGTGTCGTAGTACCGTCAGGGTACGTGACCACGAAAGTAACGGAACGTACTCCACTCGCGTCCGTTACGGTCGCTGAAAAGAGATACGAGTCGCCGATGGTAATGCCTGAAGGATCGAGATTGCTGATTGTGGGTGGGCTTGAGTCTGAGCCGCCGCCTGGTTTCGCATTGGGCACAACGTTGCTGCTTTCAGCTTGTATTTGGTGGCCATGCGGGCTCAAGGTTCCATCCTGGCGCCGCAGGTAACCGAGCCCGCGATGGTCGATCACCAGGTCACGCGGTTGTGCCGCGGCGCGTCTATCTGCGGTCCAGTGATTCAAAACGGCCGCGCGTCTGGCGGCTTCTTCGCTCTGCGCGTTTGCTGTTGCGCTGAACAGGCACGTCGCAATGACTGCCGCGCCTGCCAGCGCTATTAACGATCCTTTAGTTGTCCCCATTTTAGACTCCCTTCAGTCATCTGAAAAAATCTGCTTCATGAGCGGTGTCATTTTTCTCGCACCGATCATGCTTATGGTTGTCATCATGCCTGCCATCATGGCGCCTGTCACGCCACAGGTCAGCACATCCTGGCCGGTAAGCCACAGGCCCGGTATGTTTGTCTTCGGACGTAACCAGTCCTGGTTCAGGCGTTCGCGTGTGTGCGCGAGGCCGTAGAGTTCTCCGCGCTGATAACCGCCGAACCAGTTGGTTGATAGCGGCGTCGATACTTCGTAGTAATCCACCTTGCCGCGCAGCTGTGGCAGTTTCGCGTAGACATGCTCAAGGAGTCGTTCACCCAGCGCCTCCTTGAAGGTCTCGTAGTCGTCGCCACGCTTGCCCCAGGTTTCGTCGCGCCACTTCTCGAACCATTCATAGGGTGCCGGTGCAACGATCTCGATCGTAGACGTACCTGGATGCCGGTTCTCATAATCGGGATCTTTCGCTGACGGGAAGGAAATATAGACGATGGGGAACGCCGCGTCTTTGTCCGCCAGGAACCCGTCCAGGTCCGCATCGTAGTCGTTGCTCGGGTAGATCCAGAAATTGGTGCGCGGCAAGCCGAGTTCCTCTGCGGTGCCCTGTAGCCCGATATAGACACCAAGATGGGCTACGCTTGGCTGCACGTTTTGCAGTCGACGGCGATAGCCGCTGCGTTCGACCACGTTGTCTGGCAGGAGCTGGTTGAACGTGTTGTCGACACCCGCAGAAGAGATGACACAAGCGCATTCGATGCGGTGGCCGTCCTTCATTTCCACACCGGCTACTTTGCCGTCCTCGACCAGGATGGTTTCGACCTTCGCGTAGGTGAACACTTCGCCGCCGGATGCCTGGATTTTCGGGATGATGGTCTCGGCAATTCGCCAGGAGCCACCGACGGGGTAGAAACCGCCGTAGAGGTAGTGCCGGGCAATCATCGCATGCGCCATGAAAGGCGAGCGTTTTGGCGGCATACCCATGTCACCCCACTGGCCGCACAGTGTGGCGATGAGGTCCCTGTCACTGGTGAGGTCACTGAGAACATCCCAGGTACGGCGTCGAAAGGGGCCACGCAACTTCCACGCCAGCCAGGGTTTCGCGACCCAGCGCAATAATGCCGGCATGCCACGACTCATGCCGAACGCTGACAGGGCGTCGCCCGACCGATCCAGGAGTTTGAGGTAAGCATCAATCGCCTTAGCCTCATTCGGAAATTGCCGCACGAGGTTGTCGCGGAATTCCTGTTTCCCGGCGATGGCATTGAAAACCTTGTCGCCGATATAGAAGCGGTCGTATTCCGCATCCATTGGCGCCCACTTGAGGTTTCCGTCCGACAGAAAGTCGAACATCTTTCGCGTACGGGTAGCGGCTCCGACTTCACCAATGTAGTGAACACCCACGTCCCACTCGTAGCCGCCGCGTTCATAAGAGTGAGTAAAGCCGCCGGCGGTGTAGTGCTGTTCGAGTACACAGACTTTCCAGCCGAGCTCGCTAAGCAGGGCTGCGGTCGTGAGGCCGCCCATGCCCGAGCCGATGACGACTGCGTCGTAGTCAGGAGCGAGCCGGCCGGGTCGATATCGATAGCCGATACGCAGAGTGCTTGGGGACATCTTCGCCATAGTCGGCGTATCTTATATCCAGCATGAAGTAATTACTTAATATTACTGCTTGTAGACTTTTCCGCCTTTCATAACAAAGTCGACGTCGAGCAGTTCCTCGATGTCTTCCAGCGGTGAGTTGTCAACAGCAATCAGGTCTGCAAACTTGCCGGTTTCGATCGTGCCGATGGAATCGCTCATGTCGATCAGGTCGGCCGCATTGATCGTCGCGGCAATGATGACCTCCATCTCGGTCATGCCGGCTTCCACCATGAGGACGGCTTCCTGCGCATTGGTCCCGTGCGGCGAAATGCCGCTATCGGTGCCGTAGGCGACGTTGACGCCGGCCTTGTGAGCCTTGGCAAAATTGCCTGCCATGTCATTGCCGACGCGGATTGCCTTGTCCTTGACGGTCTGTGGCATGAAGTCAGCTTCAAGCGCCATTGTGGCCACTGTCTTGCCGGCGAGCAGTGTGGGTACCAGGTAGGCGCCGGTTTCCCGGAACAGCTTGATCGCACGGGGGCCGGTGTAGGTGCCATGTTCGATGCTGGCCACGCCGGCTTCGAGGGCCGCGATGATGCCAGCCTCTTCGTGGGCATGGGATGCGACTTTGCGGCCCATGCGTTCGGCGGCACGCACGACTTCGCGTAGTTCGTCCATCTCCATCTGCTGACCCGTGCCGGTGGCACGCTCGGTCATGACGCCACCCGTCGAGGTGATCTTGATGAGATCGGCGCCGTACTTGATCACATTACGCGCCGCGCGACGGCAGTCGTAGGGTCCATCGCAGACATTGGGTGATGTCATCATTTCCATAAGGTCAGGGCTGACACCGCTGACGTCGGCATGACCGCCCGTGATACCAACACCACCGGCAGCGATGATGCGTGGCCCGTCAATCCAGCCGTTATTGATTGCATCGCGCATGGCGTACATTTCCTGCGATGACGAGCCAACATCGCGCACCGTCGTAAACCCGGCCTTCAGCGTATTCATTGCATGGTGAATACTGCGCATCTGCATGAGCTGGTCGGACATCTTGAGCGCGTCACGGTCATTATCGGGTCCCAGCTGGCCCTGCAAGTGCACATGCATATCCATGAGCCCCGGCAAGACGAACTTGTCGGACAGATCGATGACGGTGGCGTCTTCGGCTGCGACGAAACCTGCCTGAACGCCGCTTATCCTGCCGTCCTCGACAATGATTGTCATATTGGTCGAGGGGCTCTTACCCGGTACAGCAAGCAGCTGGCCAGCGTGAATCAGTGTGACGTCCGCGGCGGCAGTGCCGGCGAGGAAAGACAGGACGAGAGATACAAAAATTGCAGGTCGATTTTTCATGAAACGACCGTACCACATGCGATCGGATCAGTAACTGCCGTAGTAGTGTGCGAGCGCCTCCACATCACCCTCGTCGAGCAACGATATCTTCTCCTTCATCTCGTCGAGAAGGTTTTCGCGCGTTCCGGATATGTAGGACTCCAGCGCGTAGCTGAGGTAGTCAGCGCGCTGGCCGTGCAGCGGCGGCCCGAGCACTTCACCGACATTCGGATCGTCCGGTGGCAAGTGGCAGCGGGCGCACAATCTTTTGTGTACCGGCTCGCCGAGCGCCGCAAGTTCTGCATCGAAGTCTTCGTCAAGTGAGGGCCGGTCGATGGCCGCAAAGTATTCGGCGAGATCGGCAACATTGTCGTCGGTCAGCAGCGCGGCGGTCTCGCACATGACGGGTTCCTTGAGGCACTGGCGTGCGCCGTCCTTGTAAGCGTACAGCGCTTCCTCGAGGTGCACGGCAGGCATGCCGGCGATGACCGGGACCACGCGTTTGCCCACGCCGGAACCGTCTTCAGCATGGCAGGCCTTGCAGGCCTCCACGATCGCCGGTGCCGCAGTCGCCAGCGGCGCCAGCGAAAACAGGCCGGCAACCAGCGCCAGGTGCAGTAATTTCCGAGCAAGATCAGACATTTCGTTCTCCGCCGTAAGCACTTTTACTTACCGTCACGTTGCTTGCCACGCTGCAAATCAACGTCCTTATTTAATATATTAGCTTTACGTGATATGCAATCTCGGAGTACCCCTATGTGCCTTGCCGTACCAATGAAGATAACCGCGATTGACGGTTATCAGTGTACCTGTGAGGCGAAGGGAATTGAGCGAGAAGTTAGCCTGTTCATGCTGCAGCACGAGCAAATCGAACTCGGCGATCACGTCCTGGTTCACGTTGGCTACGCCATCCAAAAAGTCTCGGAAGAAGAGGCGGCCGATTCGTGGGCTCTATTTGACGAAGTGCTGGCCGAAATCTGATCCGCCGCACCAGGAGCGAGACCATGTGCGACACCTGTGGTTGCAACGTGACACCCGGCAACGAACATCTCGTAGCGGCCGGTGGCCATCTTGCGACAACATCCACCGGCCACGAGTCGGTTGAAGTTCTCAAGGGGCTGCTGGATGCGAACGATCACCAGGCCGGCCACAATCGTGAACACTTTGCTCGCCACCGCACACTGGCAGTTAACCTGATGTCCTCCCCTGGAGCCGGCAAGACGGCGTTGCTCGAAGCGACAATCGATGCGCTCGGCGACGATCTGAAACTCGCCGTTATCGAGGGAGATCTCGAGACTGAAAACGACGCCGAACGCATTCGACAAAAAGGTGTGCCGGCCGTGCAAATCAGCACGGGCAGCGCCTGCCATCTCGATGCTCACATGGTGCATTCGGCCCTGCATGAGCTCGATATCGATGACCTGGACATCATCTTCATCGAAAACGTCGGCAACCTGGTTTGTCCGGCAAGTTTCGACCTTGGGCAGCATCTGAACGTTACATTGCTGTCCACGCCCGAGGGCCACGACAAGCCGGCGAAGTACCCGGTCATGTTCCGGGCTTCCGACCTTGTGCTGATCACCAAATCGGACCTGCTGGAGGTCCTCGATGACTTTGACCCGGTCTATGCCGAGCACTGCCTGCGCCAGCTCGCCAATACCGCACCCTTACTTGAGATCTCTGCGCGCAACGGTGACGGCATGGATTACTGGCTGGCCTGGCTGAGATCCGAACTTGCGCGTGTCCGGCGGGCAGACGTGGCTGTCGGAGCCGATTGATGGTCAGACGTGCAGCAGACTGGTTGCAGGAACTGCAGGAACTTGGCATCGACAGGCCCTTGCGCATCATGAATGTTTGCGGCGGGCACGAGCGATCCATCTCGGTCGCGGGTCTGCGCACGGTGATTCCAGACAATGTTGAACTGGTGCCCGGACCCGGTTGCCCGGTCTGTATTTGCCCGGAAGAAGACGTCTACGAGGCCATTCAACTCGCGCTGCACGAAGATATAACGCTCGTCGCATTTGGCGACATGCTCAGGGTTCCCGTCAACGTGCCGAAACGCGAGCCGCGGTCACTGGAGCAGGCAAAAGCCGCGGGTGCCGATATTCGGCCGATTGCATCGCCGACCGAAGCTGTTCGCATAGCCGTCGCAGATCCGACCCGGACCGTTGTTTTTTTTGCGGCGGGCTTCGAAACAACCACCGCCCCGGTCGCCTCCATGCTTGCGGAGGGTGCGCCTGACAATTTGCTCGTCCTGTTGTCCGGACGCCTGACCTGGCCGGCCGTGGCGATGTTGCTGAACTCAGGTACACCGGGATTCGATGCGCTCATCGCCCCGGGACACGTGTCGACCGTGATGGGACCGGAAGAGTGGGAGTTCGTGGTTGCGGACCACGACATCCCGGCGGC
Source organism: uncultured Gammaproteobacteria bacterium (assembly GCA_963722775.1). GTDB lineage: Bacteria > Pseudomonadota > Gammaproteobacteria > Steroidobacterales > Woeseiaceae > UBA1847. The sequence continues at coordinate 256,455 of CAVROF010000012.1, read as the reverse complement.
CGTGGCCGGATTTAACCCGGATTCGCTGCTTGCTGCGATGTACTCGGTCCTGCGCCAGCTGCGCGACGGAAAACACTTTCTGGACAACTGCTACCCGGAGGTTGTGCGCCCCGGCGGTAATACCGAAGCACGCCGGCAGCTTGATGAAGTCATGGAAGTCGTCGATGCGAACTGGCGCGGTATTGGCATTATCCCGAAGTCCGGATACGCACTGCGCGAGGCCTACGCGGCCCACGATGCGCGTAAACGCTTTGCATCCTATGCGGATGAATCGAGAAAACGCGTCGGCGAAATGCCCCCTGGCTGCGACTGCGCACAGGTAGTGCTCGGGAAGATCTACCCTAACCAGTGCCGTCTGTATGGTCGCGGCTGTACGCCGCGCAAACCGATAGGCCCGTGCATGGTGTCCGACGAGGGCGCCTGCCGTATCTGGTGGTCGGCCGGTAAGCGAGAAAACGAATGGGAAGGCCGCAAAAAGGGCGCTGCGAGTGGCTGAACTGGCTGCCCGCGTCGGTGAGAAAGTCGCCAGGCGGGTTCGTCTGCAGGGACATGTGCAGGGTGTCGGATTTCGCCCATTCGTTTATCGGCTTGCCCGCAAACATGGCATCGACGGCCATGTTCAGAACCAGCTAGGCGAGGTTGAAGTCGTTGCCGTCGGCGAGGCTGCAATCGTTGAGCAGTTTACGCATGACCTGGTCGCCTGCGCACCGCCCTTGTCGTCGCCGGCGCTGGCAGGTGTAGAAAGCATAGACGTCCCGGAAGTCGATGGATTCGAGATTATCGAAAGCCTCGCCGCTTCCGAGGCGCAGATATTTGTCCCGCCCGACTACTTCATGTGCGATGACTGCAGGCATGAACTGCAGGATCCTGCGGATCGTCGCCACGCATACCCGTTTATCAACTGCACACAATGCGGCCCGCGTTACACATTGATAGAGGCGTTGCCTTACGACCGGCCCAATACAAGCATGAAGGACTTTCCCCTGTGTCCGGATTGTGAGGCTGAGTATCTGGACCCGGCCGATCGACGCTTTCATGCCGAGCCCGTGGCATGCGCAAAATGCGGTCCGCAGCTGTCGTTCGCAGAGCAGGGCGCAGCGCCGGTAGAAGAGACCAAATCGGCTTTGGCGCAGGCGGTTGCAGCGATTGGCGCCGGTGGTGTTGTCGCGGTAAAAGGTATTGGCGGCTATCACCTGGTTTGTGACGCACACAACGAGGAGGCCGTGGCCAGGCTCCGGGTTCGCAAGTGTCGTCCCGATAAGCCCCTGGCCGTCATGTTTCCCGTTGCGGGTGACGACGGACTCGACGTTGCGCGTGAGTCGGTCGTGCTGACTGAGGAAGAGGCTGAAATCGCGGCTGGTCCGATTCGACCGATCGTGCTGGCGACGCGTCGAGCCGGTTGTACGCTGGCGAGAAACGTGGCACCGGGCCTCGATGAGGTGGGTGTGTTTCTGCCGTATAGCCCATTGCACCAGCTGTTGCTCGATGCGTTCGGTGGACCGGTAGTCGCAACCTCCGGGAACATCAGCGGTGAACCTGTGCTGACCGACAACGAGGAAGCGGAGCATCGTTTGAAGTCGGTTGCGGACGCTTTCCTGCAGCACAACCGGCCGATTGTGCGCCCGGCCGACGATCCCGTTTATCGGCGCATTGGCGGGCGGATGCGGCCGCTGCGTATTGGACGTGGCTGTGCACCGCGCGAGTTGAGTATCCCGTGGGCTCAGTCGGAACCGCTGCTCGCCGTTGGCGGACACATGAAAGGCACGGTCGCGCTGAGTTGGAACAGGCGTGTCGTCGTGTCGCCGCACATCGGCGAGATGGACAGTCCGCGCAGTCTCGATGTATTCGAGCAGGTCGCAAGCGATCTGCAGGCACTTTATGGCGTGCGGGCGACGCGAGTCGTTAGCGACGCGCACCCGGGATACACCACCAACCGCTGGGCGCAGCGACGCTCGCGGCTGCCGGTCGAGACCGTCTGGCACCACGAGGCGCACGCCAGCGCCGTGGCTGCCGAATACGCGAATGACCGCGAGTGGCTGATGTTTGCCTGGGATGGCGTTGGGCTCGGCCGTGACGGCACGCTCTGGGGCGGCGAGGCACTATTTGGACAACCCGGGCGCTGGCAACGGTTCGCCAGTCTCCGAACCTTCCGCTTACCCGGTGGCGACAAGGCTGGTCGAGAGCCCTGGCGCAGCGCGGCTGCACTGCATTGGGAGTGTGGCGAGGAGTGGCTTGGGAATGCCGATCCCGATGGCCTGGCCAAGGCCGCGTGGGACAGCGGTCTCAACTGTCCGGTAACCAGTGCGGCAGGCCGACTGTTCGATGCAGCTGCGGCCATGGTCTGTGATTTTTCACACGCCAGTTTCGAGGCACAGGGGCCGATGATGCTCGAAGCGCTGTGCCGACATTCGGCGCCGGGCATCGACATGAATCTCGAGGAAAGTGACGACGGTGTGCTGCGACTGGACTGGCAGCCATTGCTGGCAGTGCTCCGGGACCCTGCCGTTGAACCGACGCTCCGCGCCGAGATCTTCCATGCCAGTATGGCGGCGGCCATTGTTCGGCAGGCCGAGGTCGCCCGTGGGCGGTATGGTGTGATGCAGATAGGACTTTGTGGCGGCGTGTTCCAGAATCGCTTCCTTACTGAGCAAACGTCGACCCTGCTGAAGAGCAGAGGATTCGATGTTTATCTGCCGCGGGTATTGCCCTGCAACGATGCGGCGTTGAGTTATGGGCAGGCTGCAGAAGTCGCGGCACGAAAGGAAATCAATAATGGATGACGACCGTATTTCATTGGCACACGGTAATGGCGGCCGCTTCATGCGTGAGCTCATCGAGGACGTGTTCGCGAAAGCGCTGTCCGCAAGCGAACTCGATGTGCAGGCCGATGCAGTGCAAATTGACCTCGGCGATGGCGAGGTGATGATCACGACCGATGGATTCACGGTACAACCACTTGAGTTTCCGGGCGGCAACATCGGTTCGCTGGCCATTCATGGCACGACCAACGATCTTGCAGTAGCCGGTGCGAAGCCGATGTACATGACACTGAACGCCTTCATTGAGGAAGGATTCGAAGTCGCTCAACTCGAACGCATTGTTGCGAGCCTTGCCGAAGCTGCCGTCGAAGCGGGCGTGCGCATCAGCGCCGGCGATACCAAGGTTGTTCGACGTGGCGAAGGTGGTGGCATCTACCTCGCGACGACGGGTGTCGGTGTAAGGCTTCCCGGCGTGAAGCCCTCAATGGACAAGATCCGTGACGGCGACGTAATGATCGTCAGTGGCCCGATCGGTGATCACGGTACGGCGGTCATGCTGGCACGCGAGGAGTTCGGTTTGCGTGGCGATCTCGTATCCGATGCGGGTCCGGTCATGAGCCTGACCGAACCCCTGCTTGCGCTGGATGGCCTGCGCTTTATGCGCGACCCGACGCGTGGCGGCATTGCATCGATCGGCCATGAAATACTGAGAGCAACCGGATTGGGTGTGCGCTTCGAAGCAACCGTACCTGTACGCGAACCGGTGCAAGCGGTCTGCGACATGCTCGGCTATGACCCTTACTACCTGGCGTGTGAGGGACGCGTCGTTGCGATACTCGCAGCCGACCAGGCCGATGCCGCGCTGGACCTGTGGCGCCAGCTTCCCGCCGGTAGAGAGGCCGCCAGGATGGGCCGCATTAGCGCAGCTGAGCAACGCGTTATCCTGGAGACACCGCTTGGCGGCGAGCGCTTCCTTGAAGAACTCGAGGACGACCCGTTGCCGCGTATTTGTTGAGGCTTCGGCCTACGCGGTCTCGAGTTCCACGCTCTGCAGGATCATCTCGTCGCCGCTGACGACGGATAGTGCGAAAGTCGCCGCACTCGCCGCAAATAAGACGATTGGCACGCGCTGCCGTTTCGGCATTGCAGGCACTGCAACGCACCACAATCGCAGCTTCATCGATAATGAACTCGGCATCGACGGCGATCGTACCCGCCGACGCCATCGGCCAGGCGTTACGGAGCAGCCCGGACTCCACGCCGGAGAGCGGGCCGACCTTGATTGTGATGCGGGTAACCTGGCTCGCGCCGCGTTCCGCAGCAATTGCCTGCACCTGCTCGAGCAGGGACAGACATACGGAAAGCTCATGCATCGCGGTGTCTTCAGGCGATCTCGACGAGTTCGATCGCGAACGTCAGAGCCAGGCCGGCCAGCGGATGATTCGCATCGACGGTAATCGTGTCGTCATCGACGTCGGTGACGACGAGGTTCATCACCTGGCCGTCGGGGCTCTGGCTTTGCAGCTGCATGCCGACTGCCGGTGCCATGTCTTCGGGTAAAGCGGTTTTCGGTACCTGTTGTACCAGTCGTTCAGAACGCTCGCCGTAGGCCTGCTCGGGCGAAATCGTTACGGACTTGCTTTCGCCAACGGTCATGCCGTCCACAGCGCTATCGAAGCCAGGAATAACCTGTCCGCCCCCGAGCGCAAACTCGAGCGGATCGCGGCCGGCGGAACTGTCAAATTCCGTGCCGTCGTCGAGTGTGCCTGTGTAGTGGATACGGACAGTATCGCCCGATTTGGCCTGTGTCATGTGACTTGCTCCTTGAGAATTCGGCACTATAGCAGAAACAGGATGTTGCGAATTTCGTGAAAATCCCGGCATTGAATGTGGCGCTTGCGGCCTGGCTTTGTCACGGGACCGGCCACGCAGGCGTCGTTTCGGCAGTTTCTGAAGGATGTGCCCGGCATCAAGTGCCGGGCACATCGCAATGGTCGAACGGGGGGTATTATTCGACCAGTGAAATCGCGCCGTCGCCAAACCTGTAGCGGATGCCAATGCCAACAGCGTAGACATCATAGTCATACGGTTGTGCGCCCAGCGTCAGGACGGTCGGTAACGTCGTTTGTGATACGAGCGCCCAATCCTTGAGATCGAAACGTTCGTACCGTAAATCGAACGTACCCTGGAGACGATCCGAGAACTCGTAGCTGGCCTCGACACGTGCAGAGTCCAGCGTCGATTCAAGAGTCGGCAGGGTACTTGGCCCGCCGCTCAGGCTGTCGAGCGCAATGCGCGTCTTGCCCGTGCCGCGGTTGTAGTCGAACGAGACGTCGAACCTGCTGTCACTCGGGCGCCATGTCATACCGACACCCGTGTGGTCGAAATCGTCCTCATGGAACGCACTCCAGTCCCAGAAACCGAATTGTTCGGCGCCTGTCTGGTGTGCATCGATCCTGTCCTGACCGAAGACCAGGTAAACGGAAGCGCTCTCGGAGACAGCCCAGCTGATGTCAGCTGTGGCGCGGAATTCCTCGGCGCCGTTCAGACCCACCAGCGATTCCTTGTAGTCGTCATCGGCAAAAAGAGCCGACACGCTGAAGGAGACGGGCAGTTCGAGTGGGCTGATGGCGGCAACGACTTCACCGAATTCGCGATAGCGATAGGCAAGATTGTATTTGCGCATCAGCGGGTTTTGTCCGAGGCTGACGGCGATCGTATCGTTGTAGCGATCAATGCCCCGCTGTGATGTACCGCCTTTGGCGCGGATGTCGAGCCACGCTGCGGGCCGCCAGCGAACCTGTCCCCAACCCAGATCGGTCGTCTGTTCAGCAACCTCCTGGTAATCGCGATTCATTTCCTTGCGTTCGTAGCCGGCCGAGACCTTCAGGTCTTTGCGGAGCGCATACTCACCACTAATCGTCGTATGCATGCGGTCGTAGCTGTAAGGCACGTTCTGCTCGAGCTCGCCGGAGTCAAAGATATCGACGATGACCCGGGTCCAGCTGGCAATAGGCGTCGTGTTGTCGCGTTCGTCGTAGCGATAGCCAAACTTGATCCGGGCTTTCGGCAGCGGTCGTGCCGTCACCGTGAACGCGTAGTTGGCCGTATCGACTTTCGCGTCGGTTGAGGATCGCGGTAATGCCGGCGTTACGACATTCGGATTGATCGTATACGGCAGCAGGATCTCGTTTTGTTCACCGTTTCCCGACGCCGCGGAGAATGCGATAACCGTATCCCAGGCGTTCATCCGGTACTTGCCTGACAACGAGATCTGCTGGAAATCATTGCCGGGTTCGCGGGCTGAGCGCAACGTCGTTGCGCCGGGGGTTGCAGAGAACGGTGATTCCCACGTCAGGGATGGGTTGTTGTTCGCAAACGTCGAGCTGTACCAGGCCAGCGTCAGGCTGAGGTTGTCCTTCGCATACTGCACACCGGCGTCGATCTGGTCGGTCTCGAAGTCAATCCATCGCGGCAGGAACGCGGCCTGCCCAAAACTGCCCGCGCTGGAGATATCGATACCATCGCGATTCTGGCGGCGGAAATCGGCGAATACGTTGAAGCCTTTCACCGGTTTCCAGTTGGCGCCGACATCAATGATCTGTCGGTCCGTACCGACGAGTTGCTGGCGCAATGACGACGACAATTGCGTCATGTTGCCTGTGACACCGGCCGGCACCCATCCTGCGGGTAGAGTCAGTGTGTCGCTCGTCGATGGGTTAAATACTGTGCTCGTTGTGTCGAAGCGTCGGAATGGCAGCTCCCGATAGCCGATACTAAAACCGAAAACGCCGCGTTTGCCGCCATCGATTTCGATGACGCGCGAGTCGAGGCCAAGGTCTTCGACGTACCAGTCGAGGACATACCCATCACTGGAATGGCGACCATAGCCGTCGACGTCGGCATACGTACCTTTCTCATCGAGGCCCGTAAAATTCCCGAATCGGGCGGCGTCATCGCTGACATTGATTGCACCGACATCGATTGTGGCGCGATCGCCCTTGTCGAACGGGCAGGACTCGCACAGCCAATCACTCGTGTCGACCTGGGCGAGGGCAATGCCTGGTCCCAGCAATGACAGCGTGGTTGCCAGAGTGCGCAGTGTTGTTTTGGTTTGTCTTAGCATCGCTCTGTGCTCCTAGCGCATCAGCTTAGAGCCGGACGGGTGGTTCGACCCGTGTACCTGGTCGTGGCAATTCATGCACGACTGGCCCAGCAGCAATGGCGACGGCGTGTTGGCCGGCAGCCCGCGCTCGTCTTGTGGCAGGCTCGGATGACCGTCCTGGGAGTGGCAGCTCTGGCACAGCATCGGCGCGCGCATGGTCAGCATTCCCGGGTAGTTCGAGCCGTGGGGTTCGTGGCAATTGCCGCAATCCTCGGTGACCGGAGCGTGTTCCCAAAGATACGGCCCGCGTGTTTCCGCGTGGCAGTCGTAACAGGTGCCGTTAACCGTCGTTCCCGCCAGCAGTCTTTCCGGCGTTTCGCCGTGCGGACTGTGACAACTCGTGCAATCCATTTTGCCCTGGCGCACTGCGTGCGAGTATGGCTTCATGGACTGCGTGCGCTGCTGCTGGTGGCAGTCGAAGCAGACGTCGGCCTGCGTTGCCGTTGCGAGCACGGGATCACGCTCGGTATGCAAGCTATGGCAGCCGGTGCATGCAACGGTATCGTCATCATGCGCGCTGCCATGCCAGGCAAAGCCGGTATCGTCGAGGTGACAGTTCATGCAGTTCGCATTCTGGTCCGCAATCGAGCTTGTCGAGTTCGAACCGAACGCCGGCATGGGCGGGCGTTCTTGTCCACGCCTAACGCGCCCGGCGTGATCGCCGCCGGGTCCATGACAGGCCTCGCACTGCAGCTGGCCGTGCCCGAAAGGAGAATCAGGGTCCTCCGGTACCGCATGCTTGGTGCGAAAGACTGCCAGGACCACCTGGTCGTCATGGCATTGGAAACACGTGTCAGCGCCTTTCTTGCTGTAGGGCGGAGCGTCAGCTCCGTCATCAGCTGCCTGCGCTGACACCAGTCCGGGGGTGGCGATGGCCACCAGGGCCATCGCGACTACCGCGACGTGTCGTGTGCTCATTTTCAAGGTCATCAGCATAATGCCAGCCTAGTTGTACTGGAACTGGCCAACACCGTGCAGGACGCCAGCGTCAGCTGACGCGCCCGGACCGTGGCACAGCTGGCAGGTTTCGTAGCCGGACGAAATCATCGCCCCGGTTTCGTCCTTACCGGCCTCGAAGTCGCCGCCATTCTGGATCATGTGATTCCGTGCCAGGCCACTTGTATGGCAGCTGGAGCACACAGCCGAGTTCGGCGAGATCGCGACATCGTCCAGCAATGACGAACGATCGCCATCCAGGCCGTTTGTGCCAGGTGCCGCGTCAATCGTCGTTGCCATGACTTGAGTCGGATCGACCGGATAGTAGGTTCCTGCAAGGTGGCAACCTTCGCAGTTGTTCAGCTTGCCGGGATACACGACGTCCGTGTAGTCATGCGCGCTGTTGCGGTAGCCGCAGACACCGACGTTGCCCGCGTGAATGCGATGCACCATGCGTTTGAGATCGATCGAGACATCGTCAAGGCCGAGTTCGTCGTCGCAGGTCGAGGCCGGTACGCGGCGCTGAATATCCGTCGCATTCGGGTTGTGGCAATTGGCACACAGCTCAGGGTTGCCTACGCGGTTGTTGCCGTGCAGCGCGAGTGTGTTGTGGCAATCGTTGCACTTGGCGATGTCAACGACCTGGCGCCGATCCACAGGTGCCGGATCGTCAATCGCGAAGGCAATGCCAGATCCCTTGACGCCGATCGACACCGGGCCACTGCCGAGATCAACCTGCGGGTGTCCTTCGAGATAGACCACGCCGGAGCCTGTTGCGCCGGTCGGGATGACCTGGTCGGCAGCGGCTGCCTTCTCGAAGACGTTGCCACCAATGTTGGTCGCATTCGACTTGAAATCGATGCTGAACGGCTGGAATGGTGCGCCGGAATCTGAGGGTCGTGCCAGATCGTCGTTCGGGTCAACGTTGCCAAGGTCGTCCGTATTCCAGGACACATTCACCCGGATCGTCGCGCCGCCGGTCTGGAACGGACCGTTCGGGTCGTTGATGTCGTAGGCGGTGCTGGCAGGATCGGCTGCATAATTCGGATTGGTGGGATCGAGCACTCGAATCTGCACGGTCGGGCTTTCGCCGGGTGCCGTGTTGACTGCGGAGACAACGTCGTACTCGAACGCTTGTGAAGCGACGGCTTCGGGGATCGTGTGAACAACATCCACGCGCAGGCTGCCGTTGGCGATCTGTGCATTCTCTCCGTGGCATGTGACGCAGGATTCGTCGCTATCGGTGCCGACGCCGCCGGGGTGATCGCCAGCTTCCCAGTCAATTTGGTCGTGGCAGGATCCGCAGGCATCGCGATTTGGCACGGTGCGCCAATTACTGGCCTGTGGAATCGTTGTGTCTGACTCGGCGTGGCAGGTTGTGCAATTGCGAACATCCTGCGGAAACTCGATGCCGGAATAGTCGATGACGTTACCACCGTAGCCGACGATGAAGTAGCCGTTAGTGAGTTCAGCGCCGTTGTGGATCTTGTGGATCATTTGTTTCATGTCCACGGTGCCACCCCACGGTTCCGCAGCCGTATCGCCGTCAATTGAATAGGGATTGTGGCAGGTTACGCAGTATTCGATGTCAAAGCGCGCTTCGCCATGGAACCCGAGATTGTCATGGCAGGCGTTGCAGGTCGCGTTGTTGACGATCAGGCGCGTAAACGTGGGCGATCCGCCAGCGGGAACGAAATCGTAAGGAGCGTTATTGGCCGGTGCGCCACCGCGAATCTCGAGGCCGAGTCGGTGGGTTTTTGCCGCATCGAAGGCCGGGCCTGCCGGGTAGGCTGTCAGGGCCTGGGAGAACGTGTACGTGTATGTGCCATCGCCATTGTCTGCATAGGTGCCCGAGCTTGCGCCTTCCGCGTCCGCCTGTGCGTCGGGGATACCGCCGCTGGAGCGCGTAATGTAGGACTGCCATTCGCTCGATGATCCGTTCTGATCCGGGGAAAGCTGGGCCAGGGTGAATCGCAGGGCACTGGCTGGCATGCCCCTGAGTCCAAAACCGACATCATCCGTCAGGCTCAGCGTTACCGTAGGCGCGCCGCCGCCCGCCGGAACCGCGACGCTCTGGACTTCGACATTAATCTTGTCGACAGAATCCCAGGATATGGCGCCGCTTGACCCCGGCGGTCCGGAAGATCCCGGAGTCCCTGAAGGACCTGCGGTGCCTGCAGGACCTGCGGGTCCGGCCGGGCCTGTGGATCCGTCGCATGCGAAGAGCAGGGCGCTGGCGAGCAGCAGACCTGCCAATCCTGTGTTGCGGCTGAATGAGCGTCTCATGTAATACCCCTTAAACTTGTTTTTTGCCTGAAACTTTACGGGATGTAGCTGACCGTTCACGGCGCATTCAGGAACGGTGTTATCTAATGTCCCTTCTAGGCACTTTGGACTCATTCTTGAATCGCGTAAAGTACCTATGGATTCTCGGAATCTATCAGGACGACATCGGATGGGATGTATGTACAATTATCGCGCGCCTAACCGGGCTTTAAGGAGACCGCACATGAAACGCCATTTTTTCTTTGTTTTATCAGTACTTACGCTTGGTATTCCAGCACTTGCCAGCGCTGATGTCGATGCCCTGATGCAGGATTGCAACGGCTGCCACGGCGATAAGGGTGTGAGCCAGTGGAGCGATGTCCCGACAATTGCGGGTCTCGCAGAATTCGTACACGTCGACGCCCTGTTTATTTACCAGGACGAAGCGCGGCCCTGCGCAGAATCGAAGTATCGCCAGGGTGATACGAGTCGTGCTGCCACAACCATGTGCGCCATAGCGGCGGACCTGAGCGAAAGCGACATCGAAGCACTTGCTGCCGCTTACGCGGTCCTGCCGTACGTCAAGGCCAAGCAGGACTTTGATGCAGGCAAAGCGTCCGCAGGCAAGGCGCTGCACGACGCCAAATGCGACAACTGCCATTCCGATCAAGGCACTAACCCGGACGACGAGGCCGGCATGCTCGGTGGCCAGCAGATGGGTTACCTGCGTGCCACGTTTGCCGCCTACATGGACGGTTCGCGCGAGCAGCCTGGCAAGATGAAACAGGCGCTTGATGAGATGTCCGCCGACGACATCGAGGCATTGGTCCACTACTACGGCAGCGTTCAATGAAATCAGTGACGGCCGCCGGTGGTGACACCGGCGGCATGTTTGCTGCCATTGATGCGAAAGACGGTCCAGCCTTTGTCAGTTACCTGACCGAGGATGCCGTCTTTCGGTTCGGCTCTGCACCGCCGGTGCAGGGCCGCGATGCTATCCAGGCTGCCGTCGCGGGATTCTTCACAACCATTGCGGGCAGCTCGCACAACATCGTGAATTCGCTGCGGCAGGCTGATACGCAGGTGTGCGAAGGGGTCGTGACTTATACGCGGCTTGACGGGTCCGAAATTGCATTGCCGTTTACCGATGTCTTTGAGTACGAAGGCAGCCTGATTGCGCATTACAAGATCTACATCGACATTGGTCCCCTTCTTGCGGACTAGTTTTTTCGTGCTCGAACGAGGGGCCACTCTCGGAAATCCCTGATAGTACGCAAGCGCTTATTGACTTACTAAAGCGCCAGATATCAGGGAATTAAGCAAAATGACACAGCCCACACGGCTCACTCGAGTTCAACACGAGCGCTCACCCGAACCTCGCTCCTCAAACAAGCGGTATGGCAAACGCTGGTTGGTCATAGCAGCAGCCATCCTCTGGTTTGCCGGGAGCCCGGCGCTGGCCCAGGAAGATGCCACGTGCCTCAAGTGTCACGACGATCCGGAGATGACAGGTTTTCGTGGAGACACGGAAATACCGATGTACGTCACAGCGGAGACGATCGCGGCGTCTTCTCACGCTGGCATGGCGTGTGTTGAATGCCACAGCGACCTCGCAGGCAGCAAGCGCCGGCGGCATGCCGAAGAACTTGAGGCTGTGGCGTGCGGCGATTGCCATCGGCGAGTGGCAAGAGCGCATAGCAATAGTCTGCATGGGGCTGCAGCGAAACAAGGCGATCCGATGGCGCCGACCTGCGCCGATTGCCATGGCAAGCACGACGTCCTGTCGGCCGGCAATGCGGATGCGCCAACGGCAGTGATGAATATTCCGGCGCTCTGCGGAAATTGCCACCGCGAGGGCGCTCCCGTGTCGCGGACTCACGACATTTCGCAGGTCAACATCCTCGAGAATTACTCGATGAGTATCCACGGCGAAGGTCTGTTCTCGCAGGGCCTCACCGTTACGGCGGTCTGTACCTCCTGCCACACTGCGCATGACATCCTGCCGCATACCGACGAGCGATCAAGTATCCATGCGAACAACGTCGGCAAGACCTGTGCCGCGTGTCACGGGCAGATTGCAAACGTACACCGCAAGGTCATTGAGGGTCGTTTGTGGACCCAGGATCCGGGCAAGATCCCGGCCTGCGTCGATTGTCACGCCCCGCACAAGATTCGCAACGTATTCTACCCGGACGGCCTGGCGGACAAGGATTGCCTGACCTGCCACAGTCAGGCTGACCTGACCATGGAGCGCGACGGCAACACCGTCAGTCTCTACGTCGACGAGGAAGCTTACGAAAGCTCGATGCATGCAGATACTGCCTGCGCTCAGTGCCATACGGACGTAACCGTCGCCGAAGAGCGAGCCTGTTCGACAATTCAGACGAATGTGGACTGCAGTATTTGTCACGCCGAGCAAGTCTCCGAGTACGACGCCAGCATGCATGGAACCCTCCATGCGGAAGGTGATGCGGATGCGCCGTCGTGCCAGGACTGTCACGCCAAGCACGCGACACTTGATCAAGACTCGCCGGCGTCGCCAACGTATGCGATGAACGTCCCAACGCTGTGCGGGGATTGCCACCGTATCGGTGAGCAAGCCGCAACGCGGATAGACGCTAAAGTCGATGACATCGTCGGCAGCTATGAAGACAGTGTTCACGGTCGTGGACTAAAAAGTGGTCTTGTCGTAACAGCGACCTGCGCTGATTGCCACGGTGCGCATTCCGAAATGCCTCCGGAGAACCCGAACTCCACAGTAAATCCTGCGAACATCGCGGGTACGTGCGGTGCTTGTCACCATGGGGTCGAGGAACAGTTCAGGGAGAGTATTCACTGGACCGATGATCCGATCACCGACGAAAACAAGCCCACCTGCGAAGACTGTCATGCCTCGCATACGATCATGCGCACCGAACAGCTGGGATTCCGCACCCTGATGATGGAGCAATGTGGACGCTGTCACACGGACGAGGCCGAGACCTTCTTTGATACCTTCCACGGCAAGGTTTCACGCCTGGGCGGTGAGGGCGTCGCCAAGTGCTACGATTGTCATGGCACTCACGGCATCCTTTCGCCTGACGACCCAAATTCAATGCTCAGCCGGGACAATGTCGTCGAGACCTGCGGCCAGTGTCACGAGGGCTCGCACAGGCGGTTTGCGGGCTACCTGACACACGCGACGCATCACGATCGCGATCGCTACCCGTGGCTGTTCTGGTCGTTCTGGGGCATGACTGCGCTGCTCGTAGGTACGCTGTCCTTTGCTCTGCTGCACTCGTTTGCCTGGGTCATCCGGCTGATGCTGAATCGCAAAGAGTGGCGGGCGCACAAGGAAGCGGAATTAAGCCGCGGCAAAGACCAGAAATTCTACCGCCGGTTCAGCCGCCTCCAGCGCACCATGCATATCATAATGATGCTTAGCTTCTTCACGCTGGCGTTGACAGGCATGGCGCTGAAGTTCTCGTACATGCCCTGGGCACAGACTGTTTCCAATTTCCTGGGTGGATTTGACAGCATGGGCTTCCAGCATCGTGTTGGCGCGTTCGGCCTGCTGATCGTATTTATTCTGCACGGCTACGACATTGCTCATTACAAGCGCAAGACGAAGCAGACCATGTGGCAGATCATTACCGGACCGGATTCGATCATCTTCAATGGTCGTGATCTCAAGGAGTTCATCCAGTCGATCAAGTGGTTCTTCGGCATCGGTGAGCGTCCGAACTACGGTCGCTACACCTACTGGGAGAAGTTCGACTACTTCGCAGTCGGCTGGGGTATCATCATAATCGGCTCTACGGGGCTGGTACTGTGGTTCCCTGAGTTCTTCACGCACATCGTTCCGGGCTGGGCGGTCAATGTGGCGACGATCATCCACAGCGACGAAGCGTTGCTCGCAGTGGGCTTTATCTTCACGATCCACTTCTTCAACACGCACTTCCGGCCTGACAAGTTCCCGATGGATCCCGTGATATTCACAGGGCGCTTGTCCGTCGATGAGCTGAAATACGACAAGCCGGGCGAATACGAAGAGCAGGTGGAATCCGGTGAGCTGGAGAATAACCTCGTCAGAGCGTTCCGAAGGACCAAAGACAAGGGCGTGAGGATATTCGGCTTCCTGGTGCTCACCTTCGGCCTGGTCCTTCTGAGCCTCATCGTCTACACGATGCTGTTCGGATATCGATGAGCACGGGTAACGAGTAGGCTTCAGTTTGTTGGCGATTGATGGCGACCCCGGCCGCACGCCCATGTGGCCGGGGTTTCGGCTCTAGTGTGTTGGGGAAACGCGCATGTCGAATCTAACTGGTCACTGGGTCGGTATTGCCGTACTCCTGATTTTTGTCCTGGCCCACCTCCTGGTAATCGTCGAAGAGTTCACGCATCTAGGAAGTCCAAGCCGGTGATCCTGGCTGCAGGCATGATCTGGGCGATCATCGCGTACCAGTATGCTGTTGCGTCCATTCCGCATGAGGTTGATGAGGCTGTTCGACATTTTCTGACGGAGTTTGCCGAGCTGTTTCTCTTCCTTCTGACAGCAATGACCTACGTCAATGCCATGAGCCAGCGTCGTGTTTTCGCTGCGCTGCGATCGTGGCTCGTGAATCGTTGGTACAGCTACCCCAAACTGTCTGGATTACCGGCGTCCTCGCCTTTTTCCTCTCGCCGGTCATCGACAACCTCACGACAGCCCTGGTGATGTGTGCAGTGTTGTTGGCTGTAGGGAAAGACAATACAAAGTTCGTCAGCATAGGCTGCGTCAATATCGTCGTAGCGGCAACGCGGGCGGAGCCTTCAGCCCATTCGGCGACATTACGACGCTCATGGTCTGGCAAAAAGGCCTACTGGATTTCCATATATTTTTCACGCTCTTCATTCCTTCTGCGGTCAATTACCTGGTGCCGGCGGTCGTTATGTCGATGGCGGTGCCAAGAATGACGCCGCGTGCAGATGGTGAGGTTGTCCAAATGAAACGTGGCGCCAAAGTGATGATGTTCCTGTTCGGATGAACCATCGCAACGGCTGTCAGCTTCGACAATTTTCTGCACCTCCCGCCATTCCTCGGCATGATGACCGGATCAGCGTACCTGCAGATCTTTGGCTACTACCTGCGCCGCACACATATTGAAGCACCGGTAGAGCAAGCGGGGACACCACGCCGGAGAGGTCACCGCATTCGACAGTTTCCGTGAGATCGCACGGGCCGAGTGGGACACGCTGTTGTTCTTTTTCGGCGTCATCATGTGCGTTGGTGGTCTTGGGTTTATCGGCTACCTCGATCAGCTGTCCCAGTTCGCGTATTCGGAGCTCGGCGCGACGGTGGCGAATATTTTGGTCGGCATCACATCCGCGATCGTCGACAATATTCCGGTCATGGTCGCCGTTCTGCAGATGAACCCCGATATGGATGTCCTGCAATGGTCGCTGGTTACGTTGACCGCAGGCGTCGGTGGCAGCCTTCTGTCGATCGGGTCGGCCGCAGGTGTCGCGCTGATGGGTCAGGCGCGAGGCCAGTACACGTCTTCTCTCACCTCAAGTGGACGCCGGTAATTGCCGCCGGATTCGCACTGAGTATCTGGGTGCACTTTCTGGTCAACGGCAACTACGCAGGGATCGCCCCGGGCTGACCCGGGGCGGTGCCCGCATTCGGCTCCCGCCTGGCTACTCGGTCGAATCCTCTTCAACGACCTCACCACGTTCTTCGGCCGGTGAGTAGGTGGCTTGCCCGTCAGCCAGGTCATATCCATCGGGTACACAGCCGGGTCCAGCATTACGGAGTAGAAGTGCCAGATCAGGATAGCCAGTGTGGCCAAGTCGCTTCCAGGAAATGCAGAACAGTCGCGGCCTCAGGCACCCAGCCGGGGAGCCATGTCAGCGTGAAGTTCTCGAACCACAGTAAGAGTCCCGTGACCGCCGTTACGAGAGTTCCCCACAGCGCGGCCCAGTATTCGACCTTCTCCACATAACCGACCCGCACCGGGGCAGGTGCCTCGGAGCGGAACCCGAGGTTGTAGCCAGTTCGGTGGATGAACTCCCTGAAATCAGCCAGGCCGGGAATGAATGCTGCGATCTGGCGTCGTGCACTGGCGCTGGCCGCGATATGCCCAAAGTGGAAGAGGCATGCGCCCATCAGGCCGACGGCGGCGATACGGTGGAAAATCCCGCGCAGCGCCATCCGAAACATTTAGCAGCGCAGCCCGCCAGTTCTCGGGATACTTCAGCGCAAAGCCGGTGAATACCAGTACGAAGAAGCTGACGGCGGCGACAGCATGCGTAATCCGAAACGGCAGCGACATTCGTTCTTTGATCGCGCGGTGTGCCGGAGGCTTGCGCAGTCGAGGCTCTGAACTTCGCGTCTTCCTGATAAGGTCAATGAGGTTATGAAGCAGCATGCCGATAACCGTGACCCAGATCAGCGGAATGTAGATCAGGCGGATCCAGTGCGCGACCCTGTTGGGTGTCTCGTCGCCCAGCATATGCACCGGGCCAATTGTGAATCGGCTGCCTGCTCCGACGTGGCACTGGCCACACGTGTGCGCGAGGTTATCCGGATGAATGTAGGACGCGGGGTCGCTGGAGGGCAGGATGTTATGGACGCCATGACAGCTGGCGCAGTTAGCGACCTTTTGCACACCGCCGCGCCCCGCAGGGCCATGGAAACTGTCCTTATAGGAGGGGCCCTGGTCTGAGGCCAGTCCGTATTTCTCACCCAGTCGCAGGTCTGAATGACAGGGGCCACAGACACGGATCGGGATATTGGTTGCAGACACCGGAGAGCCTGCCGCGGCCACTCCAAGAATACGGTGCTCACCGTGACAATCGGTGCGAACGGGTGAATCCACCACGCCGTTGTATGCGGCCAGACCATGAATGCTGTTATCGAACAAGGCGGTGATTTCTGTATGACACGCGCCACACGTGGCCGGCACGTCAGTCGATATATCGAAGACGCAGGGTCCTTGGCCTGCAATGGCGAATGAGCCGTATGGCAATCGCTGCAACTCGCTCCATGATTGCCGAGGGCGACCTCAGCCGCATGCACGCTCGCAGTGTAGGCTTCGATCGGGCGTATTGTGCGCACGCAGGCGGCACAGGTTGCCCGGAGCCGTGGCAAGTGCCACAGGTCTCGCCCTGGCGACTTTCGTTCATCGGAGACGACAGGTCGGTCCCCGCCAGCATCGTATGCGTGTCGCCGTGACACGATGCGCATGATGGTAGTTCCATACCCTCTGAGCGCCGCTGCCCGTCTACGCCATGCACGCTCAAAGCGTGTTCGGCGAGAATCTCGGCATGACAGCCGCCGCAGGCCACCGGATCGAGGCCGCGCCGGTGCTGGCGCGAATCCGCACCGACATGACGAGTTCAGGCATTCCGTCAGGCCATGAACCGTTTGTGCAAATTGGGCAGGATCCACTTCGTGGCAGTCGAGACAGGGATTCGCTTGCTCGGTACTCCCGTTGCTTGTACAGTAAGCGGCAGGCAGACGAGGAGGAGGGTGAGGCTTGCGATTAACTTGCACACTACGATGCTCCAGATTTTTCTGGAAAGGGGAACGCCTAGCCCAAATTATGGGCCCTAAATGCCGGTATCCCAACACTTTGGACCTGCGCGATATACGGATTCCGATGCACCTGATACGTAGTTTAGTATCGCCCTCGCAACGTCAATAAAAAATACAACGAAAAATAGGTCGGTTCAGGAAACAAGAAGGTTTGAGTGAGGTTTGACGGCAGGCTAGCCAAGGCAGATGTTTCGGGCATCCCTGGTCTTTGATTAATACCTGAGGAATACCATGGTTAAGAATTTCCTTACCTCGATAACACGTAACGGCATCAGTCTGGTCGGCACCGCGGTCGCGATTGCGGGCCTGGTGCTGATCGTCTGCCTGTTCTTCATTCAGCAACTCGGCTACGAGGGTGGTCCATATCTCGGTATTCTGACTTTCCTGATCCTGCCGATGATTGCGGTCGCAGGCCTGCTGTTGATTCCGATAGGGACAATGCTCCACAGACGCAGAATGCGCCGCCAACCCGAGGGTGAAGGCATTCCGGCGCTGCCTGTGTTCGACTTTAACAACGAGAAGACCCGTCGCTGGACGCTTGTTCTGGTCGGCGCAACGATGGTCAACATGGTTGTCATTGCCGGTGCGATGTACAAGGGCATCCACTATATGGAAACTGTGGAATTCTGCGGCCTCTCGTGCCACTCGGTCATGGAGCCGGAGCACACGGCCCACGCACGGTCACCGCACTCGCGGGTAGCCTGCGCTGAGTGCCATATTGGTCCCGGTGCCGACTGGTTTGTGAAATCCAAACTCGATGGCGCCTGGCAGCTGGTCTCGGTGGCGTTCGACCTGTATCCGCGTCCGGTGCCGACGCCATTGCATGACCTGCGTCCGGCTCGGGAGACGTGCGAACAGTGTCACTGGCCGACCAAGTTTGTCGGCGACAAACTCAAGGTAATCAGGCATTACAAAGACGATGAGGCGAACACGGAGCTGACATCGGCGCTGCTGCTTAAGGTCGGTGGTGCACGTCCAAACGATTCGCACGGTATCCACTGGCATGTCGCTCGTGATGTCGACATTCGCTATCGTTCGGACGAAACCCGCGAGGAGATCTACGAGATCGAGTTTACGCACGGGGAAGAAGAGACGATTACGTTTGCCGATCGCACGGCACCAGAGGAAGGTGGCGTATGGCGCTCAATGGACTGCGTCGACTGTCACAACCGACCGTCGCATATCTACGAGTCGCCGGGACCCGCGATTGACAGCGCAATTGAATCTGGCCTGATCGATCGTTCGCTGCCTTTCGTCAAACGGGAGAGCTTGCGCATTATCCAGGCACAATACGAATCGCACGAGGCGGCGCGCGAAGGGATCACCAGCGAGTTCACAACATTCTATGGTGAGACCTATCCCGACCTCGCGACCGACCGTGCTGATGACATCGCAGCGGCCGCCACAACATTGGGCGATATCTACTCGGTCAATATTTTTCCGCAGATGAACGTCTGGTGGGATACCTACCCAAATCACATCGGCCATGAACAATCAGACGGTTGCTTCCGCTGCCACAGGCGCAGCATGCGAACCGCCGACAGGAAGCAGGTATCGAACGACTGCGACAACTGTCACGTACTACTCGCCGAAGAGGAAGAGAACCCTGACATCATGTCGGTACTGAGGCCAGACTAATCAATCCCCTTGCAACAACGCCGGCGTCGCGTTCACTGACGCACGAGATAATCAGTGGTGGCAGTGGCCTGGTGCTGGCGCTGTTCATGTGGGGGCATGTGGTCCTGGTGGGTTCCATCCTGACAGGCGAGCGTGGCTTCGATTGGATGGCGACTTTTCTCGAGGATTACTACATTGCGCAACCAACCGTCGCTGCAATTTTTGTCCTGTTCCTGGTACACGCTGTGTTTGCGGCACGCAAGATTCCCGCGCAGCTTCGAGAGCGCAAACGCATGGCTGAACTCGCCAAAGGGCTGAGCCAGTCCGGTCGTGAGAAAGTAGCGACGCGCACCGAGCACTCGCCATTCCGTCCGCATGTTGAATCGATGTTGTGGATCTGGCAGGTGCGCACAGGAATGATCATGCTTGTGCTGGGCAGCTTCCGCCGCATGCTGCTTGGCCTCGATGTATTCACGCCGTTGTTTGGCGACATGGCCGGTATCGAGTCGCAAACATCTATGGCCAGGGTCGGAGCAGGCCTGTGGCTGCCGTACGGGATCCTGTTGCTGTGCGTTGAGTTCCACGCGAGCGTCGGCCTGTATCGGCTGGCTATCAAGTGGGGCGCTGATCTGTGGTTGTCCCGCAAGGCCATGCATCGCATTGAGCAGGTGATCTTCTGGACGATTCTTGTTGTCGGTGGCGTCACGTTATTCGTCCTGGCCGGATGGGTCGATCCGCCGCTAGCGTTTCTGCTGGAAGGAGGTGCGTCGTGAGCACCAGGCTCATCACAACCGATGTCCTCATTATCGGTGGCGGCCTGGCCGGCGAACGCTGTGCCATTGAGGCCGCGGCTGCAGGGCAGGAAGCACTCATTCTCTCATTGGTGCCACCGCGCCGCAGTCATAGCTGCGCAGCGC
The DNA here is from genome assembly GCA_963722775.1 of uncultured Gammaproteobacteria bacterium. Lineage (GTDB taxonomy): Bacteria > Pseudomonadota > Gammaproteobacteria > Steroidobacterales > Woeseiaceae > UBA1847. The sequence continues at coordinate 236,238 of CAVROF010000012.1, read as the reverse complement.
AGGGCGGGATGCAGGCATCCCTGGCCAACTGCGCCAAGGCATCGGGCGATAACCCTTCCGTGCATTTTCTCGACACGGTTCGCGGTTCCGATTGGGGTGCCGATCAGGAAGTGGCCAACATCTTTGCTGAGGAAGCGCCCATCGCCGTTCGCGAACTGGCGCACTTCGGTGTGCCGTGGTCACGCGTCCGTGGCGGCAAGAATCACTACTTCATCAAAGGTGAACACGTCGATATCGATGAAGACATCGAGAGCGACGGACTCATCGGCCAGCGCGATTTCGGTGGCACCGCCAAGTGGCGTGCCTGCTATGCCGCGGCGGGCACGGGTCATGCCGCGCTCTACGCCGTCGACAGCGAAGTCGTCCGTTTGGGTATCACCGTTCGTGATCGTACCGAAGCCGTAGCACTCATCCACGACGGCAGCCGCTGCGTCGGTGCGGTGGTACGCGATCTTCGCAACGGTTCACACTTCACTGTGATGGCGAAAGCCACGGTCATCGCGACGGGCGGCTACGGCCGTATCTACGGGCAGTACACCAGTAACGCTACTATCAACGAAGGCACGGGCGCCTCGATCGCGCTCGACACCGGTGCTCGTGCCGCTCGGCAACATGGAAGCCGTGCAGTTTCACCCGACGACGTTATCGCCCAGCGGCATCCTCGTCACCGAAGGCTGTCGTGGCGACGGCGGCTATCTCCTCGACAAGAACGGCGATCGCTTCATGGTCGAGGCCGAGCCCGTTAAACAGGAGCTGGCAAGTCGCGATGTTGTATCCCGTCACATGCAACAGCACATGCGCGACGGGTTTGGTATCGATTCGCCTTACGGTCCGCACCTGTGGCTCGACATTCGGCACCTGGGCGAAGAGCACCTGAGAACGAAGCTGCTCGAGGTCTGGGATATCTGCCGGGATTTCGTCGGCCGCAATCCCGCCAAGGAGCTCATTCCCGTACGCCCGACCCAGCATTACTCCATGGGCGGCGTCCGCGTAAACAAAGACGGTCAGGCCTACGGCCTGGCGGGCCTGTTCGCCGTGGGCGAGGCGTCGTGCTGGGATATGCACGGATTCAATCGTCTTGGTGGCAACAGCCTGGCTGAAACGCTGGTTAGCGGCCGCATCGTGGGTCGCGAAGTCGCCAAGTATGCGTCTGGTCATGAGCTACGCGCCGATACCGGCCTCGCGTTCGCCGCACTCGCCGATGCGGAACAGCGCGCGGCTGGCTGGCTGGCGCGCAGTGGCGCCGGTCCCAACGTTTATGAGATTCGTGACGCCATGGGCGAAACGATGATGCATAAGGTCGGTATCTTCAGAAAAGGCGATGAACTGGACGAAGCAGTGGCCGAGATCGGGCAGCTGCTGGATGACTGCGATAACGCGGTGCTGCGTTGCAGGGATCCGGGTGTGAATCCCGAACTCGCGTTCGCCTTGCGCCTGAAAGGCATGCTCCGCCTGGCGATGACCGTTGCAAGGGGCGCGCAAGCGCGCACAGAGAGTCGCGGCGCGCATTCTCGTTCGGACTTCCCGTTGCGCAACGACCGCGATTGGCTGAACAGGACGCTGGTGCGCTGGGGCGCTGACGAGAATGAACCTTCGTTCAGCTATGAACCCACGGGAATTATCGACCTGCCGCCGGGCCACCGAGGTTATGGCAGCGATGAACGTATTGAGATGACCGACACGCTCGATCATCACAATGAGGACGTGCTTCAAAAGCAGATCGGCCATGGCCGACTTGCTAGCACTGAGGAAATGGGTAGCCGCTTACGGCGTGGCGCTGGAAAGCTGTAACAGGATAGGATTTCATGAGCGACACTGCACAAGCGCGCCGGCTGCGAGTCGAGATCTTCCGTTACAACCCGGAAGACGAGAATTCGGAACCGCATACTGACGTATTCGAACTGGATGAGACGCCGTTCATGACCCTGTACATCGCGCTGAACCAGATTCGCGAAAAACAGGATCCTGGTCTGCAATTCGACTTTGCCTGCCGGTCCGCGATCTGCGGCTCCTGCGCCATGATGGTGAATGGCCGACCTGCACTGGCATGTCGAACGCTTACGTCCGATTTGCCCGAGAAATCCCAGCTGTATCCACTGCCGACCTTCAAATTGATCGGTGATCTTTCAGTTGATACCGGCATCTAGTACCGGGAGATGGCCGAGAAGACTGAAGCGTGGATTCACGAACGCCTGCCTTTTGATCCGGACGCAGTCGAAGCTCGCATGAGCGACGATGTCGCCGCCGCAATCTACGAGGGTGACCGCTGTATCGAATGCGGTTGTTGCGTCGCCTCGTGCGGTCTGGCGAACGTTGACGATAACTTCCTCGCTGGCGCGAGGCTGAACCGTGTAGCTCGTTTCATGATGGACCCTCGCGACAGTCGTTCCGACTCGGAGTGGTTCGATGTTGTAGCCGGGGATCAGGGTGTCTTCGCCTGTATCGGCATGATGGCTTGCGAGGATGTCTGTCCGAAAGAACTGCCGCTGCTCGAAGTGTATGCCTACCTCAGGCGAAAAACGCTGGGCGCGCGGTTCCTTGCGAAGGGCGATAAAGCGTAATAGCTGCCAGTGGCCAGCGCGGGTCCTCGTTGCATGATACGGCCAACCATAAGCCGACCATCAATGGGAGCGTTTCAGAACCCAGATAGCACTGACGAAATTCTCGTCGATATACTCGTACTCAGCAGCCTGCATTTCTGCATAAGCAAGTACTTCAACGGCGATTTCAGGTCGCCGAGCCGCTATAGCTCTAGCCCGCGCAGCGATCATTTCGTCCTCGCCTTTGTCAAAATTCTGCGCCGATAATCTCGCGAACCAGCGTATCGCCGCAGGCCGTTAGCCGGGCAATCATATCGGGTGTTCGGCATACTGCTCGAAGCCTGGAAAATCTGACGATCCACCGTCTTTGATAAAGCCGTCGCTGATTACCATGTAGCCACCGGGGTTGGCGTACCGGCGGATAACGGAAACCGTCTGATCCAGTGGACCCAAGACGTCTCCAAGCGCAGCAAATATCGCCACGTCACAGGGTTCGATTTTCCCCGGTAGCATCAAATGTCGCCCTGGATGAAGTGGCACAGCTCGGACACGTCTTGCCTCTCGGCTTGCGCTCTTCAACTTTCGATGAGGGGTTCCAACAAATCAACCCCGCACACCCTGAAGCGCAGGCCTTGCGCAACTCAACGGCTACAGCACCTTTGCCGCAGCCAAGATCTGCGACGGTTGTCGACTTGCAAATTCAGATGATCAAGAACGCTGGTAATTGCTTCCGCATTGCTTCCCAGTTCTTCCAGGTCCGCGAGCAACTCGGGCAGATAGGGTAGTAGCGCAGTGTGGGCCTCGAGCGCATACGCAATCATCTCGTCTTCGGATCGCATAGGTATCATTATGGTCGATCGTTCCACCGGGTCAGCGGCCGCCTTGTGGACTTGCCCAGGTTTAGCGGACATTTTCGAGTCAACGCGCTTAACGATGTTGATCAATAAGTATCTGATTACCGTCGGGGTCGGAGAGCATTAGACTGGCTGGACCCGATGTCGAATCGTCAGCTTCACTGCTGAGCGCTATTCCTCGTTTTTTCAGCTCGCATTGCAGCTCCCGAACGTCGGTGAATGAGTCGAGTTCGTTACCGCTTTGATCCCAGCCAGGATTGAAGGTCAGTATATTTTGCTCAAACATGCCTTGAAAAAGACCAATGACGTGATCGCCATTTTTCAGAATCAACCAATTCTGTTGAGGATCACCGCCAACCGCATCGAACCCCAGTTTCTCGTAAAAACCTCTTGATGTTGCAAGGTCTTTGACGGCGAGGCTTACTGAAAATGATCCTAATTTCATGGTTCACCCTTTTCTTTTCGGGTCAGCGGCGGTCATTCGTCATCTTAACACTCGAACTTCTGCTTTCGGCCAGTGGCGCACGTGGAGCGAGACCAATAGTCACTGCTCAAACGAACCCTCGCGAGCTCTTTATCAAGTCATATGCTGCGTTTAGCTCGCGTGATCGTTCTTCAGCGACGGCACGCATGCTTTCGGGCAGCCCGCGAGCAGCTAACTTGTCCGGGTGGTTTTTGCTGATAAGTTTGCGGTAGGCACGCTTAATGTCCGTTGGAGCGGCGTCCGGAGGCACACCCAATGCGACATAGGCATCGGCGAGCCGATCTTTAGGAGGCCTGCCAGACGGACCTCCTGCAGCGCCACCGGTTGCCGCTCGCAACAGCGATTCGAGTTGGGCGACGTCTCCCTCAGTCAGTCCCAGCCGGCCTGCAACACGAACCAGCATGGCGTGTTCCGCCGGGTGGAATCGTCCATCAGCGGCCACTGCCATGCACTGCAATTGCAGAAAAAGCTGGACGAGCGGCGCCCGCCCGCGACTAATTGCCGCAAATCGATCCACTGCGGCATCAAGATCAAAATCCGGCTGTTTCCCCTCGCTGAATGCGGATTTGGCAAGACGGCGCTGTTCATCATTGAGGCGCAACATGCCGAAGATTTGCTCAACGGTATTGATCTCGTCGCGTGTGACGACGCTATCCGCTTTGCAGAGAGCACCCATTACAGAAAAGACGGATTCGATTAGTTTTGTTTGTGCAACGCGCAGCCCGCCAACTACAGTCCGCTGCAGCGCCTTGCTCGCGAGATAGCCGATAATTCCACCCACAAGGAGCCCTATTGGGCCGCCTGCGAGCAAACCGATGATTGCGCTGATAAATGCAAGTGTCATTCGTGAAGTTTAACAGTCCAGGGGCTGCTTACGGCCAGAAGCAGACGTTGGAACGTTCGCGCCTTGGTCTATCGATTAACGATCCCGTACAAGCGGCCAAAGCAATTGATGCTGAGAACTTTACGTTGACGGGGCGCTATCGACACATGCGAGTCGCCACTGGCGCTTTGTTGCGCTCGCGTTTGTCGGACCGGCGCTACTGGTGGTGGCACTTCTCTTGAAGCGAGAGCCTACCCCTTGGCAATAACTTCCAGTGCGCGCAGTACATCGCGGCGACTGATCTGGCCGACCAGGCGATTGTTGTCCGTTACAGGAAACCGCCGGAAGCGTTTGTCAATAAACACCTGTGCCAGGTCGACGATACTCATTTCCATATTAACGGTCTCCACGCCTTGCGACATGTAGTCGCGAACCGGGCCGCCATAGTCGCCGTGATAACCGGCTTGCAGTGCGACTTTCATGCAGTCGAGCTCTGAGAGCATGCCGAGCAAGTTACCTTCATCATCAACGACGGGTGCGCCAGCGATGCGGTTCTTGACGAGGATGTGCACGGCATCAAGTACGGGAGTGTCCGGCTTGAACGTTACGAGCGTCCGCGCCATGTAGTCTTTCACAAGACAGGATTTGAGATTCATGTTGCTTCTCCGTCCGCGCCTTCGCGCTTATTCCGGCAGTTGCCTTTGCCAGTGCATAGTTCGCAGCCGCCCCCATTGAGGCCGCCGCAACTGCCGCTGATAGCCTTGCGTCCATTCATGACGCCAACGCTCATCCCCGTAATCACGAGCAGGATAATGATGAAGCTAAACAGCAGTGTGGTCATGATCGTATTCATTGTGCACCCAGTGTATCGAATTCAGTCGTCGTAATTTCCTGTATATCCGTCTGGTTGCGGACCAGGAAGTACGCAGCGATGTGGAGTTGCTCGGCGAGCGCAGGCCCGGCATCCGGTCCCAGGACCAGTAAGGCCGTGGCCATTGCATCGGCGTAAGCGGCCGAGACGTCGACTACGGTTACCGCTGCGAGATTGTGCGTCACAGGGCGACCTGTGCGTGCATCGATCGTGTGCGAGAAGCGCTGGCCTTCATGTTCGAAGTAGTTTCGGTAGTCGCCGGACGTGGCAACGCTGGTGTTTGTTACGTTGACGACCGCGTGCGGTACTCGTGCCGATGTCGAAGGTGCCTCGATCCCGATCGCCCACTTCTTGTTATCGCGATTCTGTCCCTTGACCCGTAGCTCACCGCCAACCTCGACCAGGTAGTTTTCAAAGCCTTGTTGGTCGAGCATCTCCGCGATCTGGTCGACTGCATGGCCTTTGGCCCAGCCTGAAAGATCGACATACAGGTCGGGCTCGTCCTTGCGGACCAGGCGTTCCGCGCAGTCGGTTTCCAGTTTGTCGAAGCCTACCCGACGCTGTGCGGCCGCAATGTCGGCGGCAGAGGGCGGTGTGGCGATCTGGCTATCGGGCCCGAATCCCCAGAGGTTCACAAGCGGCCCTATGGTCAGGTCGAAAGCGCCGTCGGTAGCCCTGCTGACTTCCTGCGAGCGCTCGAGCAGGACGCAGAACTCGTCCGATACAGGAATCCAGTCAATGGAGTGATCGGTGTTGAATACTGTGAGCTCGGAATCATCCCGCCAGGTTGACGCAAGTTCATCCACCCTGCGCAGAATCGCGACCACTTCATTTCGCAGCTGCTCAGCATCCAGATCGTCGGGCGGGGCAACGATAGACACGACAAACGATGTGCCTAGCGCGCTGCCGTCAAGATCGAGTTGCGGCAACGAGCTGCCACATGCCGCCAGGGCCAGCAGTGCGAGACAGGTTATCAGCGAGCGCGGCACGATCGACTAGCCGCCGAAATCGTCCAGCAGGATGTTCTCTTTCTGCACGCCGAGACTGTCCAGCATCTTGACCACAGCGGTGTTCATCATTGGCGGCCCACACAGATAGAACTCGCAGTCCTCGGGAGCCGGATGATTCGACAGATACTCATCGAGCAGTACCTGGTGAATAAAGCCGGTCAGGCCGTCCCAGTTGTCCTCGGGCTGTGGCTCAGAAAGGGCCAGGTACCATTCGAAGTTGTCGTTCTTCTCCGCGAGCTCATCGAATTCGCTGGCATAGAACATCTCTTTCAAACTGCGTGCGCCGTACCAGAACGACATCTTGCGAGTGCTGTGTTTGCGTTTCAGCTGGTCAAATATGTGTGCGCGCATCGGCGCCATACCGGCACCGCCACCGATAAAGACCATTTCATTGTTCGTGTCCTTGGCGAAGAATTCGCCGTATGGACCCGAAATCGTCGTGTGGTCGCCGGGTTTCAGGTTGAAGATATACGAAGACATGATACCCGGAGGTATCGAATCATCTGCGCCAGGCGGCGGCGTTGCGATGCGGACGTTGAGTTTGATGACCGTCTTCTCGTCCGGATAACTGGCCATCGAATATGCACGTATCTCCGTATTCTTGACGTGAGATTCGTAGCGCCACAGGTCGTAACGATCCCACTCATCGCGATATTTCTCGTCGATGTCGAAATCGGTGTATTTTAGATCATGCGGCGGGCATTCGATCTGGATGTAGCCACCGGCACGAAATTCGAGTTCCTCACCTTCCGGTAATGCAACGACAAGTTCCTTAATGAAACTCGATACATTCTTGTTCGACACAACCTCGCAGTCGTAGCGCTTAACGCCAAAGACCTCGTCCGGTACCCGGACCCTCATGTCCTGTTTGACGGCAACCTGGCAGGCAAGGCGATAATGATCCGCCGCGTCGCGTTTATTAATTACCGAAGTTTCCGTGGGCAGAATCGCGCCGCCGCCCGACAGCACACGCACGCGGCACTGAGCACAAGTGCCACCTCCGCCACAAGCTGAGGGGATGAAAAGCTCATTATCGGCAAGGGTCTGCATCAGCTTGCCGCCGACGGGAACCGCAAGTTCAAGTTCATCGTTGACGATGACTTTGACGTTGCCCGTCGCCACCAGCTTGGAGCGAGCCACCAGAATAATGAATGCGAGAATCAGGACGATTGCCGTGAACAGGCCAACGCCCAGTATTACTTCCTGCAGTACAGCAGTGTCGATGTTCACTTTAGATCCCCGAAAAGCCCATGAAACTCAGCGACATGAGCCCCACGATAATAAATGCGATGCCGAGTCCCTGCAGTCCGTTAGGGACATCCGAATACTTGAGTTTTTCGCGAATGCCGGCGAGTGCGATCAACGCGATCGCCCAGCCCGCGCCGCTGCCGATGCCGTATACGACCGACTCAGGCAGGTTGTACTGGCGTTCAACCATGAACAATGTGCCGCCGAGAATGGCGCAGTTCACAGTGATGAGTGGCAGGAATATACCGAGTGCGTTGTAGAGCTTCGGGAAGAAGCGGTCGAGCGTCATCTCAAGTATCTGTACGAGCGCGGCGATCACGCCGATATAGCTGACTAACCCCAGGAAACTCAGGTTGACGTCGGGCAATCCGGCCCAGGCCAGCGCGCCGTCAGAAAGCAGGTACTTGAAGATCAGGTGGTTGACCGGAACCGTGATCACCTGGATCACGACAACCGCAACGCCCAGCCCAATGGCCGTTTCAACGCGTTTGGATACAGCGAGAAACGTACACATGCCCAGGAAGAAGGCGAGCGCCAGGTTTTCGACAAACGCGGCTTTGACGAAGAGGCTTGCATAGGCTTCCATCAGTACACCTCCGTCCTGTGGACTTCGTGAATCTGGTAGTCGGGCTTCTCAACCTGCTGTTTGCGCCAGGTACGGATGCCCCAGATCAACAGGCCGATAATGAAAAACGCGCTGGGTGGTAGCAGCATCAGGCCATTGGCTTCGTACCAGCCGCCATTCGAGGTCAGCTCAAACACGGGGTAGCCGAAGAGCGATCCCGCGCCGAAGAGCTCGCGCAGCGTCGCAACCGCGATGAGGATGATGCTGTAGCCGAGGCCGTTACCCAGACCGTCAATGAAACTCAATACGACACCGTTCTTCATGGCGAAGGCTTCGGCGCGACCGAGAACGATGCAGTTCGTGATGATCAGGCCAACGAAGACCGACAATTGCTTGCTGGTTTCGAACGCGTAGGCTTTGAGAAGCTGGTCCACAAGGATCACGAGTGACGCGATGATCGTCATGTGCACGATGATGCGAATGTTGTTGGGAATCCGGTGGCGTAACGCACTGATAGCCGCGCCGGCCAGTGCGGCAACGCTGGTGAGCGCGACGCACATCAGGAGGGCCGGCAACAGGGAGGTCGTGACGGCTAGTGCCGAGCAAATACCGAGCATCTGCAGGGTTACCGGGTTGTTATCGACAAGAGGGTCGATCAGGACTTTTCTTGCTTCACTCATTCTGTATTGCCCTCGCGGAAATTGGTGAGATACGGGCCAAAGCCGTGCGACCCGGTCCAGTACTGCACCAGCCCGGTAATGCCGTTGCCTGTCAGCGTGGCGCCCGCCATGCCGTCGAACTTGTATTCGGCGTCAGCGGTACCTTCCTGGACCAGCCCCTTGATGACGCGTATCTCCGGCTTGCCATCGTCGCCGTAGATCTTCTTGCCGGAGACTTGTGCGCGCCAGGATTCCTTGTCCATCTGGTCACCCAGGCCCGGCGTTTCGCCATGTGAGTAGAACCGCAGGCCCTTGATCGTATTGCCGTCCGTCGCAACCGACAGGTAGCCGAGCATCGTCGACCACAGGCCTTTGCCGTACACAGGCAGGATCACCTGGTCGATGCGCCCGTTGTCTTTGACGAGATAGACGTCCGCGAACGCGGCGCGTTGCGAAATTCCGGCGATGTCGAGGTCGTCAGGGATAGGGATGAGCGCGTCCATATCGGCCTCATCCGTATAGGTGCCGGACGCGAGATCCACAGTGCGGGTATCAATAGAGGCGAACAGCGCGTCCACATCGCCGCCGGGCTCCATAAGCCCCGCGACGTCGAGGATAATCTGCTTGCGGAACAGGTCTTCGTTCCTTTCCTGCACCGGCTTGAGGACGATCGACGCGCTCGATACGATGATCGAGCAGACGAGGCTAAGCCCTACTGCGACAATCAGCGTGTTGGAAATGCTGTCGCGGTCAAATGCTTTCTTGTCAGACATTGCGTTTCAGCCTCCGCTTCACGTTGGCTTGCACTACGAAGTGGTCGATGACCGGTGCGAACACGTTGGCAAACAGGATGGCGAGCATAATGCCCTCCGGGAATGCCGGGTTGATGACGCGTATCAGCCAGGTCATGAACCCTATAAGGAAACCGAACACCCATTTCCCGGTATCGGTCTGGGCGGCGCTGACGGGGTCGGTTGCCATGAACGCTGCGCCGAATGCGAAGCCACCGACAACCATATGCCAGTGCCACGGCATGGACATCATCGGGTTGCTGCTGTCGGCGCTGCCGAAAAGCACGGTCGGGATAATCAGGCCCGCACATACAGACACGATAATGCGCCACGATGCGATACGCGTGTAGATAAGTATCACGGCGCCCAGCAGACAGGCGGCGGCCGATGTTTCGCCGATCGATCCCTGCATCTGCCCAAGGAAGGCCTGCGTCCAGGTGAGGCCGGTATCAAGCACGCCCTGGAACCCTTCGATCGCGCCAATACCCAGTACCGTCGCGCCACTGAAACCATCGACAGCGGTCCAGACGGCATCGCCTGAAATCTGCGCAGGGTATGCGAAGTACAGGAATGCACGTGCCAACAGAGCGATGTTGAGGAAGTTCTTGCCGGTTCCGCCGAAGACTTCCTTGCCGATAATGACGCCGAAGCTGATGCCGACGGCAACCTGCCAGAGCGGAATCGTTGCCGGGAGAATCAGTGCGAACAGCAAACCAGTCACAAAGAAACCCTCGTTGACTTCGTGATTGCGCACGGCGGCAAACAGGACCTCCCAGCCGAGACCGACGACCATCGTAACGATGTAAATGGGGACGAAGTACAGCGCACCCTGCAATCGTGCAGTCCCAGATGCTGGCCGGGTCGTAGCCGGCGCCGAGCAGCGGCAGCACTGCACCTCGCCAGCCTTCGATGGCTCGTGAGTCCGAGACCCTCCATGGCCATGTTGGCCTGGTAAGCCGTATTCCACATGCCGACAAGGGCCGCCGGCGCTGCAGCGATCACGACGATGATCATGACGCGTTTCAGATCGATCGCGTCACGGATGTGCGGCGAACCGCGGGTCAGGTCAGCGGGTGAAAACAGGAACGTGTCGAGTGCCTCGAAGATCGCATGAAAGCGCTCGAAGCGACCGCCCTGCGTAAACAGGGGTTCCAGGTTATCGAGGAACGAGCGTAGTTTTTTCATCAGCCGTTTACCTCGATTTCGTGCAGCGTCTTGCGCAGGTGTGGTCCATATTCATATTTGCCGTTGCAAACGTAGGAGCAAAGGGCGAGATCTTCCTCGTCCAGTTCAAGGCATCCCAGGGCGCGAGCACCGTCGGTGTCGCGCACGAGAATGGCCTTCAATAAGGGCGTCGGCAGGATGTCGAGTGGCATGACCTGCTCGAAACTACCGATCGAGACCATGGCGCGCGGGCTGCCGTTTTGCGATGTCGTCATCCGGAGTTTCTTGCCGAACAACCCACCGACGTACACTCGGGCTGCCGAGAATCTGCCAAAACCGGGGCGCAGAAAGCTCAGGAATTCGCGTGGGTTCCCGTCCTGCAAGACGGTGATCTGATCGTCGTAGCGGCCGAGATATGCGGCCCAGCCCGATGCGCGGTGGCCGTTGAGGACGGATCCTGAAATGACGCGCACATTACCGGCTTCGAATTCACCCCGGATAAGATCGCTGGTATTGGCGCCCAGTCGTGTGGTGATCAGGCGCGGGTTGTGAATCTTTGGACCGCCGAGCGACACGACGAGATCTACCGGCAGGCGACCTGTCGTAAACAGTTTGCCCATGGCGATGACGTCCTGGTAACCGATGTGCCAGACGATTTTCTGCTCGCTGACCGGCTCCAGGAAATGAATGTGCGTGCCTGCCAGCCCGGAGGGATGGGGGCCGGAAAACTCGGCGTGTCGGATCTTGTCGGTGCTTGGGCAGTCGATGCCTGCATTGTGCGCGGTGCAGGTATAAACGGGGCCGTCGGTAAGCCGCGACAGGAGCGTAAGGCCGTTGGTGAACGCATCCGGGTCGCGCGCAATAATCACAGCCGGGTCGGCGGCGAGCGGATTCGTGTCAATCGCAGTCACAAAAATCGCGCGGGCGTCCGCATCCGGTGCCGGGATCTTGCTAAATGGCCGCGTCCGCAATGCCGTCCACAGACCCGAGTCCAGCAGGTTCTTGCGGATTGCGTCGCTGTCGAGGCTGGCAAGCGCGCTTGCCGGGTATTTTGCGAACTCCACTTCGTCGTCGCCATCGAGTTTGATAACAACAGACTGCAGGACGCGTCGCTCGCCGCGATTGACGGCGGCGACGATGCCGCTGCCTGGCGATGTGAAATTCACACCCGGATTAGCTTTGTCCGTGAAGATCGCTTGTCCCAGTTTGACCCGGTCGCCTTCATTGACCAGCATTCGCGGCTTAAGGTCATTGGTGTCCGGGCCGAACACGGCAACCGACTTGACGTCAGCTCCCGGGGAGATACTTTGTTCCGGTGCTCCGGGCAAAGGGATATTGAGGCCTTTCTTTATTTTAATGTGCATAAGCTCAGTCGCTGATTAGAACCACAGGGCAAACAGGGCGCAGAGGGCGAGCCAGATACAACCGATCGTGTGTATACCGAGGGTTGCTTCTATCGACTTCGCCATGGCCTCACGTTGTTCGATGCCGCCGCGTATACCGGCAGCGGCTTTCCAGCCCAGTGCCAGCAGGCCGAGCGGTACCAGGGGCGCCAGCAGGGGCAAATGACCCTGCACGGTGAGTACTACGACAATGGCTGCAGCCACAACGTGAATTGAGAAATAGAGGTTCGCGGTCGCATTGAGCCCCAGGCGCACAGGCAAGGTGTTCTTGCCACAGTCTCCGTCCGCTTTGATATCCGGGACCTCATTAATAAGTAGGATTGCGGCAACCCACGCGCTGACAGGGATGGAGTACAGGATCAGCGTTGTGTCGATCGTCGCGCCCTGCAGCCAGGCCGCACCGCTAACGGGTAAAACGCCGAATGCGATTGCAACGGCGGTTTCGCCCAGCCCCAGGGAACTGAGCTTGACCGGTCCCAGCGAGTAGAAAACGCCGAGTGCTATGCCGATTACGCCGAACGTAATGACCATCGGGCCTCGTTCTGACAAACAGCGCAAGGCCGGCGAGGGATGCGATAACGATCAGTGTGATACCGAGCCGCGCCATGCGCTGCTGCGACAGGATGCCAGTCTGGATAAATCGCGAGCCGCCCGTATACGGGTAGATACGCAGGTCATTTTGCGGGTCGGTGCCAATTTCGTCGTCGCCAACATCATTAAGGACGTTGCTTGCAGCATGCACGCAAACGGTCGCCAGGACTGCGAGTACGAAGACGTACACGCTGAACTGCCCGGTCGCGTACGCACCCCACGCCGAACCAACGACGACCGGCAATACCGAGGCCGGGAAGAACTTGGGGCGGGTGGCGTGGAACGCACGCTTGAGATTCTGCTTAAGAGAATCGCCAGCGAACTGCTCCGGCACCGGGTTGAGCGGTCGAGTAGTGTGTTGTGACATTGCCTGATCCCTGCTTTTGTTGCTGGGTGAGCGCACCCAGGCAGTTTTGTGTGAACCTTTTATACCGGAAAGAGACTCTATATACATACGCGCTTACCCCTAACTGCATGGGGGGAGATTTCGCAGTTCGAGACGCTGTACAATAGCCTGTTTTGCCGGACATGTGTCCCACACGGCGCCGGCAACAATACTCTTAGAAATTGGGATAAATTATTATGAAATTCAACAGGTTGATAGGCCTCGGCCTGATCGCGCTGATGCTGGGTGCATGCGGCGGTTCAGACAAGGGGGAAGCGACTGAAGAAGCGCCCGCTGCGGCATCTGACGAGATTTCCGTCACTGAGGCCGAACTTGCAGGCAATCCGTTCATGGAAGAGTGGGACACGCCGTACGGCGTGCCGCCTTTCTCGGCGATCGAAAACAGCCATTACATGCCCGCCATGAAGAAAGGGGTGCTGGATCTTCGCGCCGATATCGACGCGATCGTGGACAACGCCGAAGCGCCGACTTTCGAGAACACCATCGTGGCACTGGAGCTGGCAGGTGAGCTGCTGGGCGACGTTGCCTCTACATTCGGCAATATTACCGGTACGGATACGGACGATGAGCTCCGGGCGCTCGAGACCGAGGTCTACCCGATGCTGACGCGCGAGTTCGATGCGATCACGATGAATCCCGATCTCTGGCAGCGCGTCAAGACAGTGTATGAGCAGCGTGACAGCCTTGGACTGGACGAACAGGACGCGCGTTTGCTTGAGCTTCGTCATCGTGCATTCATTCGTGCCGGTGCGGCCTTTACGCCTGAAGTCAAAGAGCAGATTGCGGCAATCAATGCGGAGATGTCGGCTATTACGACCAAGTTCTCGCAGAACCTGCTGCTCGAAACGAAGGCATTCACGCTGGAGTTGAAGGAAGACGACGAGATCGCCGGCCTCAGCGACGATTTCAAGGCGGCTGTCTGGAATGAAGACAAGCAGGCCTGGGTGGTGGGCCTGAACCGCTCATCGTATGAAACGTTCATGGTGCAGTCCGAGAACCGCGAGTTGCGCGATAAGCTGTTTAACGGCTATCGCCTGCGTGCGAGCTCGGGCGACCGCGATAACGGCCCGCTGGCGATCAAGATCGCACAGCTGCGCGCCAAGCGTGCCGAGCTGATGGGCTACAACTCGCATGCCGAGTACATCCTCGAGTACAACATGGCAAAGACGCCGAAAGGTGCTGAGGATTTCCTGCTGCGCGTATGGCGCCCGGGTCTCGAGCGTGCAAAAGAAGAGCGCGCCGACATGCAGGCCATGATTGGCGACGAATTTACGTTTGCGGCACACGACTGGTGGCACTATTCCGAGAAAGTGCGCAAAGCACGCTTCGATATCGACGAGAACGAGACCAAGCCGTACTTCGACCTGAAGAACGTGCGTGGAGGCGCGTTTGAAATGGCTAATCGCCTGTTCGGTGTCACCTTTGAAGAAGTGGATGTCGAAGGCTGGAACCCGGTTGTCGTCTCATTCGATGTCAAAGATGAGAACGGCGATCATCTCGGCTTGTTCATGACCGACATGTACGCGCGCGACTCCAAGCGCGGTGGCGCATGGATGAATTCGTATCGCGGCACCTCGAACATCAACGGCGACAAGATTCGTCCTATCATCACCAACAATCTGAATTTGCCGACACCACCGAAAGACGATCCGACGCTGATGCGTTTCTCGGATGTCGAAACGCTGTTCCATGAGTTCGGTCACGGCCTCCATGGCCTGATGACGAAGATCGACTACCCGATGTTCTCGGGTGTTGATGGTCCTCGGGACTACACGGAGTTCCCGGCGCAGATCCTCGAGCACTGGACATCGCAGCCCGAAATGCTTGAGCTCTACGCGCGCCACACAGAGACCGGTGAGGTCATTCCCACCGATCTCGTCGAGCGCATGATTGCCGCCGGCAATCACAATCAGGGCTTTGCGACGACCGAGTACATTGCTGCGTCACTGCTTGACCTGCGCTGGCATATGCTGAGCTCGGCGGAAGCCGCTCAGATCACGGACGCACGCGCGTTTGAGAAAAAAGTGCTCGAAGGCTACGGGCTGATCCCCGAGATCGAGCCGCGCTATCGCAGCAATTACTTCGCGCATATTTTCTCGAGCTCAACGGGTTACTCGTCCGGTTACTACGCCTACCTCTGGTCAGAGATTCTCGATGCTGACGGCTTTGCGGCCTTCAAGCAGGCTGAGAACATCTTTGATCCCGAGATTGCGGCACGCCTGAAGAAGTGGGTGTACGAGGCCGGTGGTCTGAAACCGGCGGACGAGCTGTACCGTAACTTCCGCGGTTCCGACCCGAGCATCGAACCGTTGCTCGAGGGTCGCGGCTTCGCAGTCGAAGAGGCCGGCGGCAACTAACAGAGGGGACAGTCACCTCTCGAACCAGGGGACAGTCACCTTTTCCAGAGGTGACTGTCCCCTTTTCGTTAGGCGAGCAGCCGGGTAACGCCCCACCATAAGCCGGTCAGGCTTATCAGGAACGAGCCCGGTCTCGCGATCCAGGTTCGATAGCGTAGCTGGCCATCGGGGTCCTGCAGCCATCTGCGCACCCCCACTCCGAGCAGGGCCGCGACAAGGATGACCGAGAGCTGACCGATTTCGACGCCGACGTTGAAGCCGATCAACGCGCTCCAGAACTGGCCGGGCGGCAGACCCAGTTCGCCGAAAAAGCCCGCAAAGCCAAGGCCGTGGATCAGGCCGAAGCCGAAAACGACCAGGGGCCGCCAATTCGTCATGTCCTTGAAGACGAGATTCTCTATAGCCACAAACGCGATCGTGAACGCGATCAGGGGCTCGACGATGGACGAGGAGGGCGAGATCACCCCGCTGGCCGCCAGTCCCAGGGTCGCCGTGTGGGCGACGGTGAACGCGGAGATCTGCAAGACAAGCGCTTTGAGTCGGACTGACGCGAGGAAAATCGCGAGGACAAAGAGAATGTGGTCGGCGCCATCGGGCAGGATGTGGCCGATGCCGATCTTGATATACACCCCCGCCGTCGAGAGGAAGCTGCGCTCGTTGCCTTCTGCATCGAGGATCGGCATCTCGGTCTGGCTGAGGTCGCCTTCAGCACTGTTCATTTCAGCCAGCGCGGCACACAAGGCCGGATCCATGCCATCCTGACCCGGCACGCACAGTTCATCCTCCGGATGACCGAGTACGTTGCCGGTTGCCAGCAGCAACAGCATTGTGACGACTAGTTTGAAACGCATGGCGGGATTCTGACAGGAATGGGCGGAGAAGTTCGAACGACAACTAGAACGTCAGGACAACCTTGCCGAGTACACGGCGCTCGGTGATGACCCGAAATGCAGCGGCGAAATTATCCAGGGTGAAGGCTTCCGAATACGTCGGCCGCAGCTGCCCGGCATCGACCAGGCGCTGCAACTCTGCGGTGTTTTGAATGAACTGATCCGGGTGTTTCTCTGCCCAGGTTCCGTACCACACGCCGACAATGCTGGCCTCCTTGAGGAGGGTCAGATTGATGGGCAGGCGCGGAATGTCCCCGCTAGCGAAGCCGACGACCAGGTAGCGCCCGTGCCATGCACATGCACGCAGGGCCTGTTCGGCCAGGTCCCCGCCAACAGGGTCATAGATGACATCCGCGCCCTTGCCATTGGTAAGTGCCTTGACCGAGTCCTTGAGTGGCTGCTCGGCGTAGTTGACGGTGTCGTCCGCACCGGCTTCACGGGCGAAGGCCAGTTTCTTCTCGGAGCTGGCTGCGGCAATGACGCGTGCGCCCATTGCCTTGGCAATGTCCACAGCAGCATAGCCAACGCCGCCCGCGGCACCGAGAACCAGCACGGTCTCGCCAGGCTGGAGATTAGCCCCCTGCTTCAGGCCGTGATAACTCGTGCCATAGGCGACCGAATAGGCGGCACCCTGTTCGAACGTCATGGATTCTGGCAGGGGAATCGCTGATTCTTCGGCGACGGCGGATTTCTCTGCGAATGCGCCACCGCGCAATGCGCCGATGATCTGGTCGCCGACCTTGAAGCGCGTGACGTTCTTCCCAACCGCCGAAACCACTCCCGCCGCTTCATTGCCCGCGATAAAGGGCGGTTCGGTTCTGACCTGGTATTGCCCGGCGATCATCAAAACGTCGGCAAAATTGAGCCCGGCGGCCTTAACGTCAAAGACGATCTCGCGATCGCCCGGCACCGGGTCGTCCCAGTCTTCGACATTCATGGAGTCCGGCGTTCCGTATTCCCTGCAAACCAGCGCGCGCATTCGTGATGTCTCCTGTGAATATTGGACGGCCAGTTTACATTGACCACCCCATCATCGCGCAGCCTGTATTAGAATCCCCGCTCTGCAGCGCCCATCCAGTTCGGAGTCACTATGTACCGCAAGCCAGTTCCAGTTCTTTTCGCACTCATTGCGGCAGCTTTTGTTGTCACTGCCTGCTCTAAAGACGAAGAGGCCGTCGTCGATAACTACGACCCGGCACGCGACTACTTCACGTTCGCGAACACAGACCAGTTCGTCACGGAACACCTGGCGCTGGATCTCGATGTCGATTTCGAGGCGCAGGAACTGCGAGGCTTCGCCATGCTGACGATGCGTCGACTGGATGCGGCCGCATCACAGGTGACGCTCGATACGCGCGACCTGACCATTGCCAGCGTAGCTGTGCTCCAGTCGGGAACCTCCGCGCCGGCAGAATTTCATTTCGGCGAAGATAACGCGACGCTCGGTACACCACTTGTTATCGATTTGCCCGCTGCTACGGGTGGTTCATTCGATTTGATGATCGAGTACCGCACAAGCCCATCGTCGACGGCGTTGCAGTGGTTGCCGCCCGAGCTGACCGCCGGCGGCAAGCACCCGCTGATGTTCTCGCAATCGCAGGCGGTACATGCGCGCAGCTGGGTGCCGCTGCAGGACACGCCGGCTATTCGCATTACTTATGAGGCGACGGTGCGTACACCTCGGTCGTTACTGGCGGTCATGAGCGCGAACAACAACCCGCTGACGCCGCGCACGGGTGAATACCATTTCGACATGCCGCAACCCATTCCGTCTTACCTGCTTGCGATCGCGGTAGGAAACCTGTACTTCGCCCCCCTGGGTGAGGACACGGGCGTGTACACAGAACCGGAGTTGCTTGACGCATCGGTCTACGAATTCGCCGATACACAGGCGATGCTCGAGCAGGCAGAAGCGATGTACGGCCCCTACGATTGGGGGCGCTACGACCTGCTCGTGCTGCCGCCGAGTTTTCCCTATGGCGGTATGGAAAACCCACGCCTGTCGTTCATTACTCCAAGCCTGCTGGCCGGCGACCGCAGCCTGGTCTCCGTCATTGCGCATGAGCTCGCACACTCCTGGTCAGGAAACCTGGTCACGAATGCCACGTGGCGCGACGGCTGGCTCAACGAGGGCATGACCAGCTACATAGAGTCGCGGCTGATGGAGGTGATTTACGATGTCGATCGCGTCGACGAGGAGCGCGTGCTCAGCTACCGCGAACTGCTGCAAGATCTCGAGGATGTCCCGGAGCCTATGCAGGCGCTCGCGCCGCGACTCGACGATACAAGCTCTGAGGATTTCCAGGGTGGCATTCATTACAGCAAGGGACAGCTATTCCTGGAGTACCTTGAGAAAGCATTTGGTCGCGAGGCTTTTGATGTTTTCCTGACGTCCTACTTCAAGGAGTTCGCGTTTGGAACGATTACCACGGAACAGTTCCTGGATTACCTCGAGCTGAATCTCCTTAGCCAGGAAGGCTCGCCGGTGACGCGTGAGCAGGCCGAGCAATGGACTTACCAACCCGGGCTTCCGGACGGCGCGCCGATTCCACGTTCCGCCAATCTGGATTCTGCTGCGGCTATGGCCATCGCATGGGCGGAAGATGAAGTCGAACTCGCGGACATTCCGGTCGGTGACTGGAGCCCGCAGGCTACGATTCACTTCATCAACAGCCTGCCGGAGGAGTTGTCAAAGGAGAAACTGGGGGAACTGGATGCCGGTTGGGGGCTTAGCAGAACGGGTAACGCTGAGATCGGTCGCACCTGGTTTATCCAGGTTGCGACGCGTCGCTACACTGATGTGTATACCGCGCTGGAGGCTCACCTGAATCGATTCGGCCGCGGACGGCTGATCGCGCCTGTCTACGGTGCGTTGGCCTCTAACGGAGAAGACCGCGAACTCGCTCTTGAAATGTTTGAGCGAGCCCGCGGTGCTTATCATCCGATCACGGCCGGCTGGATCGAGGCCGGCCTTAAGCGGGCTGCCGACTAGCCCGTTGGCGCTGCCGTTCCCATAACGGCGGGTCGCAGGGACTGCAGGATAGCGTTGACTTCTTCTGCCACCGATTCGTCCTCAACGTTCTTGCGAACGGCTTTGAGGACATCGCTTACTGCGGCGTCGAAGTCCGCTTCGGTCAGCCCAAGAGAGGCATGCGCTGACGTCATGTCGCGGCCTTCGTACTTGTTTGGTCCACCTGTGCCCATGGCAAAGAAAGCCGTCACGTTTGCGTGCAGTTTGTCGAGATCGATACCGTCGAGAATGTCGACGATCTCTTCGTTCTCAAGATGCAATGCGAGAGTATCGGCAACAATCTGGTCGATGCCTTCCCATGAGCCCATTCGTTCATAAAGTGTCGGGCCTGCGTCGGCAGCTTCTTCGCCGGCGAGCGCCGGTTGGCCGAGGATAAGCAGGGTGAGTGTAACGCTGAGTATTTTTGTTATTTTCATAATTCAGTGTTCCTCTGGTCGTGAGTCAGTCTCAGTGTAGTGTTGTTTGTCGCTACTTCCCAACACTCTTGCCGGATCGCGGGGCAATTGGCAGTGGTAGTATCGGGCTTCACATTCCCCGAGGTCCGGCCATGAAAAACCTGTTTCCACTGTTGCTATTGCTGTCGACAGCTGTGTCCGCGGACGTGGTTGTTCCGGCAGACAAGGTCGAGAACAGCGTGAATATTCGCCTTGAGGCCGATACGACATCCGATGTTGTGGCGGAATTACAGAAGGGCGGGTCATTGCCGCTGATCGGAAGTATCGAGGGTTGGCACGAGGTTCAACTTGAGGGCGATGCCACCGGGTTCATCAGTGCCGAATGGACGCGCGTTGAACCGGACCCTGTCGAAGACGTCGTGGAAGAGGAGCCGGCACAGGCTGTTGTCGCGGAACCCGAGCCCGAGCCCGAGCCCGAACCTGCGCCCGAGCCCGAGCCCGAGCCCGAAGCCCGAGCCCGAGCCTGAGCCCGAACCTGAGCCTGCGCCGGAGCCAGAGCCTGCGCCCGAACCTGCGCCCGAGCCAGAGCCCGCAGCCCGAACCCGAGCCAGAGCCCGAGCCCGAGCCCGAGCCCGAGCCAGAGCCCGAGCCCGAGCCCGAGCCTGCGCCCGAACCTGCACCCGAGCCTGTCCCTGCGCCCGAACCTGCGCCGGCCCCTGTTGCCGCCGAGATCGGCGTGGACCGGAACTTTGTGGCCAAGGCACGCCGGAATGGGGAGCTTGGAAACTCCCAGATCTTCGACGATGGGAACAGGGTGGGCATAGGCACTACTGACCCTGAACAACGCCTGGAAGTGAACGGCAGCATCCAGATACATGACCAGAACAGCAACGTCGCCGGGTTGATCATCACGCAAACTGCCGGTGATACCGGCTACATCATGCACAACCGTGCCAGTACGCTGACCATCGGCGCGGGCTCTGTCGACCGCATTACGATTGATCGTGATGGCAATGTGGGATTCGCGGTGTCGCGTCCGGAGCACCCGCTGGAGATGGCCAGCGGTGCGCACGTGACGGCCGGTGGTGTCTGGACGAATCGCTCGTCTCGTGACAGCAAGGAGCAGATCGCAGAGTTGTCGGCGGCCGATGCACTGGCTGCGGTCATGCAGCTGGAACCTGTGACGTTTCGCTACAAGGCCGAGCAGGATGAAGACTATATAGGCTTCATCGCTGAAGACGTTCCGTCGCTGCTTGCGACGAGTGACCGGGAATCACTGAGCGCCATGGATGTCGTTGCGGCGCTGACTCGTGTCGTCCAGGAGCAGCAGCGCAGGATCGAGGAACTGGAGGCCAGGCTCGAAGTCCGCGAGGAACGCTGAAAACAGGGAAAATACCTATCGGAAGGGGCGACGGCCGGGCGTAAGGTGAGCCCATGTCTGACGCTCAGATCCTGCTGGCGACCGCGGCATTGGTGGCATTCCTGCATACCATTCTCGGTCCGGATCACTATCTCGTCTTCACGGCGATGGGGAAAGCGCGCGCCTGGAGTCTGGCGAAGACGTTACGGATTACCTTGTACTGCGGCCTGGGACACGTTCTTGGCTCGGTCGTCATCGGTACCGTTGGTATCGTGGCTGGCGCCCAGTTAGTTGCCGTTGTCGAAATCGAGGGCCTTCGTGGCAGCCTGGCCGGATGGGCGCTGCTGGCGTTTGGCCTGATGTATTTCGCATGGGGCCTGAAGCAGGCTGGCCGTTCGCGCAGGCATTCGCACATTCATATTCACCAGGATGTGGTGCATGACCACGAGCATGACCACCACACCGATCATTCACACGTTCACGACGCCGCTTCAAAGCGTTCAATCACCCCGTGGGCGATGTTCATTATTTTCGTCCTGGGGCCGTGCGAGGCATTGATCCCACTGTTCATGTATCCCGCAGCACAGCAGAGCACAGCCTTGATCCCTGTCGTCGCGGTGGTTTTCAGTGTAATCACCGTCTTGACCATGCTGGCCTGTGTGGCCGCTACGACGATCGGGCTCGAGAAGCTGAAGCTGCCAACGACAGGGCGGTATTCGCAGGCTGTCGCCGGAGCAGCCGTATTGGCTTGCGGGGCCGCCATAACTTTTATTGGGCTATAGACTATAAATCGGGTATTCAGACACTTAGGGCTGTCGCCGAGTTTATCGAGCTGCATCTTTAAGTATAATCTTCGCTTGAATTTTCACCGGGATCGCAATGCAAGCTACCCTTCTTGATCAGGGCGTAACACTCATGCTCGTCGGCATGGGGACGGTCTTCGTATTCCTGACGCTGCTGGTCATGGCGATGACCGGAATGGCCAGCATTATCAAGAGCTTGACGCCGACTGCTGAAGAGGGTGCCAGCGACGAAGAAGTCGCGGCAATCACTGCAGCGATTGCGATTCACCGCCGTAAACACTCTTAAGTCTTAAGAAGTACTAAATATGAGCAATAAGAAACCTCTCGGCATCACCGAACTCGCGCTGCGCGATGCGCACCAAAGCCTGCTCGCGACGCGCATGCGTATCGACGACATGCTCCCCATCGCGGACAAGCTCGACAGGGTTGGGTTCTGGTCTATCGAATCATGGGGCGGCGCCACGTTCGACGCCTGTATTCGCTACCTGGGTGAGGACCCGTGGGAGCGCATCCGACGCCTCAAGGCGGCGATGCCGAATACGCCGCAACAAATGTTGTTCCGCGGCCAGAATATTCTCGGTTACCGCCATTACGCCGATGACCTGGTGCGCAAGTTCGTCGAGCGCTGTGCGGTAAATGGCGTTGACGTGTTCCGTATTTTTGACGCCATGAATGATGTGCGAAATCTCGAAACAGCGATCAAGGCGACTCTCGAGGTCGGCAAGCACGCACAGGGGACCATCTCGTACACCGTGAGCGACGTGCACACGATCGACCTGTGGGTCGATATGGGCAAGCGCCTCGAGGACATGGGATCGCACTCGATCTGCATCAAGGACATGGCCGGCCTGCTGCGCCCGTACACGGCGTACGAACTCGTCAGTCGCATGAAGGAAGCTGTCGAGATTCCCATTCATTTGCATTGCCACGCGACGACGGGTTTGTCGATAGCGACCCTTGTCAAAGCCTCGGAAGCGGGTATCGACAATATCGATACGGCCGTCTCGTCGATGAGCATGACCTACGGCCACTCTCCGACAGAATCGCTTGTTGCTATTCTCGAAGGGACTGACCGTGATACAGGCCTCGATATCTTGCTGCTCGAGGAGATCGCGACCTACTTCCGCGGCGTGCGCAAGAAGTACGCGAAGTTCGAAGGCGCGCTCATGGGTGTCGACGCGCGCATCCTCATTGCGCAGGTGCCAGGTGGCATGCTGACAAACCTTGAGAGCCAGCTGCGCGAGCAGGGTGCGAGTGACAAACTCGACGACGTGCTTGAGGAGATTCCCAGCGTTCGCAGAGATCTTGGGATGATCCCGCTGGTGACACCAACGTCACAGATTGTCGGCACGCAAGCGGTCATAAACGTTCTCCAGGGCGAGCGTTACAAAGTCATCAGCAACGAGACCTCTGGTGTGCTCAAGGGTGAATACGGCGCAACGGCAATACCGGTTAATGCCGAGTTGCAGGCGCGAGTGCTCGAAGGATCCGATCCTGTAACCTGCAGACCGGCGGATCTGCTGGAGCCCGAACTGGACAACCAGACCGCTGAATTGACTCGGATCGCGAGCGAGAAGGGCATCCGACTCGCCGACGACGTCGTCGATGATGTACTCACGTATGCGCTGTTCCCGCAAATCGGCCTCTTGTTCCTTGAGAATCGTGATAACCCGGACGCGTTCGAGCCGGCGCCGACGGGCGAGCCTGTGGCAGGGCCTTCAGCCCCGAGCGTGCCTGAAGCCGCACCGGCCGGCGGCTCGGGCGTTTATTCCGTCCGCGTCAACGGCAAGGAGTTCACGGTTGAGGTTGCTGACAGCGGCCAATTATCTGTGGGAGGGCCTTCTGTGGGAGGGCCTTCAGGCCCGAATAAAGCCGCTCCCACGGGCGGTGGCGAGCCCGTTAATGCGGTCCTCGCAGGCAATATCTTCAAGGTCCACGTCGCGCAGGGTGCGACGGTGCAAGAGGGCGATCCGTTGCTCGTCGTTGAAGCGATGAAAATGGAAACCGCCGTTGTTGCGCCAAGATCCGGGACGGTCACCGACGTCTTTGTCGCCGAAGGCGACAAGATCAAGGTTGGCGATGCCCTTGTGGCAATCGGCTGAGACGACCTGATTCGTGGAAATGCTTGAGCAAATCTGGACCGGGTCGGGTCTCTACCAGATCACCGGTGGGCAACTCGCCATGCTGGGCATCTGCCTCGCCTTGCTTTACCTGGGCATCGTCAAGAAATTCGAGCCGCTCCTTCTCGTCACGATCGGATTCGGGGGATTGCTGAGCAATATTCCGGGCGCTGGAATCGCTGAGTCCGGGGGGCTGTTGTACATGGCGTACGAGGTTGGCATCGCATCCGGCGCGTTTCCGCTGATCATCTTTATGGGTGTCGGCGCGTTGACAGACTTCGGACCCTTGCTCGCAAATCCCAGGACCTTATTCCTCGGAGCCGCCGCACAATTTGGTATTTTTGCGACGCTGCTCGGCGCGCTCGGTATGACTGAACTCGGCTGGATGGATTTTTCGCTGCGGGAAGCGGCTGCCATCGGCATTATTGGTGGCGCCGATGGTCCAACGGCGATCTACGTGGCAGGGCAGCTTGCGCCTAACCTGCTGGGCGCTATCGCTGTAGCTGCCTACTCTTACATGGCGCTCGTACCGTTGATCCAGCCACCGATCATGAAGGCACTGACAACCAGGGCCGAACGCGAAATCAAGATGGTCCAGTTGCGCGAGGTGTCAAAGGTCGAACGCATCATGTTCCCGTTGATGCTTTTGCTACTGGTCGGCCTGCTGCTGCCCACCGCTGCGCCGCTGCTTGGCATGCTGGCCTTCGGCAATCTGATGCGCGAATGTGGCGTGGTCGACCGTCTCTCGAATACGACGCAGAACTCGTTGATCAACATCGTCACTATCTTCCTGGGTCTTGCAGTCGGTTCGAAACTGAGTGCCGAACAATTCCTCGTCATGAGCACGCTCGGCATTCTCTTGCTCGGCATGGTCGCATTTATGATCGGCACAGCGAGCGGTTTGCTGATGGGCAAACTGATGAACAAGATGTCGAAGCAGCCGATCAATCCACTGATCGGGGCGGCGGGTGTGTCCGCTGTACCGATGGCTGCGCGCGTCGCCAACAAGGTGGGGCTTGAAGCCAACCCGCACAATATCCTGCTCATGCATGCAATGGGGCCCAATGTCGCCGGCGTTATTGGTTCAGCCGTGGCAGCAGGTATCATGATCATGTTCGCTTCCTAGCCTTGGTATCGCCAATGAGTTCTTTTTCGATAGTCATCCCCGCCAAGAACGAGGCGGGCGCCATCGGTTCTGCGGTTGCCGGTGCCCGGGAGGCGTATCCCGATGCCGAGATCATCGTTGTTGACGATGGGTCTGACGACGATACCGGTGCGGTTGCGAAAGAAGCAGGCGCCATAGTTGTCCGACACCCGGAGAGCCTGGGCAATGGCGCTGCCGTGAAAGCGGGTGCGCGCGCCGCGACCGGGGACGTCATTGCGTTTATGGACGGTGACGGCCAGCACGATGCCAATGAATACGCGGCGCTGCTGAAAAGACTGGACGAGGGCTACGACATGGTGATTGGTGCCCGGGACTCGGGCTCCCATGCCAATGTCGGCCGGCTTTACGCGAATGGTATTTACAACGTTGTGGCATCCTGGCTGACTGGCCGGAGGATTCCGGACCTTACGTCGGGATTTCGCGTGGTTCGAGCGTCGTTGTTCAGAAAGTTTCTCTACCTTTTGCCCAACGGTTTTTCCTACCCGACGACCATCACGATGGCATTCCTGCGTGCCGGGTACCCGATCCGCTTCGAGCCGATCCCGGTTGCCAAGCGTATTGGCAAGAGCCACATCCGGCCGATTCGGGATGGTGTGCGTTTCATGGTCATCATTTTCAAGATCGCGACACTGTATTCGCCGTTGAAGATATTTCTGCCGATCAGCGCCACGTTTTTTGCGACCGGCGCAGCCTGGTATGGCTATACGTTCGCGACGACGGGGCGCTTTACGAATATGAGTATGTTGCTGTTCAGTGCGGCAGTCATCGTTTTCCTGATCGGGCTTATTTCCGAGCAAATAACTTCGTTGACGTACAGCAAGTCCTGATATGCGGCACGTGATCACCGTTGTCTGCAGCGAGGCGCAGCGCGCTGCATCTCTGCCCGATGTACGCTTGAAAAACGATGAAAGCCTGCGGCGATCGACCTGGCTTGCCTGCGCGAACCAGGAGGATCCTGGTGAATTGCTCGAGGACACACGCAGCGTGTTACTTCGTCTGTTGCGCGCGCCAGTTCTCGCCTATCAATTCTATCTTCTCGTCCAGAATACCAAGCTCTGGAGCGGCAAGCGGCCGTTGATTCTTGTTCGTGGACGCAGCCTGTCCAGCAGGGTGGCGGCATACGCGGCGCGCTGGGGTGGCGGTGATGTTGTCATGCCCCAGGTGTCGGACAAACCCGTACTCGGGCCTACCCGTTATCTTTTGCTTCCGGATGGCACCCTGGAACTTCGTGCTGACTAGCCACGCGCTAACAGACTCACTTACGCCTCATTGATCGAAGACATAAGACGAAGTAATGATTTTACAATAGAATGCGCTCAAGGTTTCGCACAAGGTGTTTCGCTATTTCCCTCGAGTCCAAACAGAATGCACCGTTGATTACTATCGGGATGCCAATCTACAACGAGGAACGATTTATAGAGCGGGCGCTCGACTCGTTGCGACAGCAGGACTATCCGAATCTACAAATCCTGATATCTGATAATGCGTCGACAGACCGAACGGGCGAGATTTGTCAACGTGTCGCGGAGCAGGATGAGCGTATTGTCTACGAGCGCATGAACGAGAATACTGGTCCGGCGACAAACTTTCGGCATGTCGCAGATCGAGCGGAGGGTACCTACTTCATGTGGGCGGCCGGACACGATGAGTGGTCTCCAAACCTTGTTTCCAAGAGCATCGAGATTCTTGAGGAGAACCCTGGCGCGGCCATAGCCGTGGCGACATCGTATTGGATCGATGAGAGCGGTAAGCGGCAGGATCGTGATACCGACTATCCGGACACTCGGGACCAGAGTCTTATCGGACGCTTTTTCACTGTTTTTTGGGGCAACATGCATCCTGTACTCGGCGTTATTCGCACAGAGTATCTACACGCAAGCAAAGGCGCGCAGAGCATAGTTGGTGCCGACCTCGTATTGCTTTCAGAGCTTGTTCTGCGTGGCGATTTCGTACGCCAGCCTGATGCGTGGTGGAACCGCCGAGACGTGCGGCTTAAAGAAACGCATAGTGAACGGATGAAACGATATACCAGTGCCGAGCTCGGGCACGCCACTACAAAGCTCGATAAGCGATTTCCAATGTTGCGACTGCCCTTCGCGCTGCTTGAAGTCGTGTGGGTGGCGCGCATTCCAGTCTTTCAGAAAGCAGTGCTGCTCATGGCGCTGCTGCCATTGATGCCAGTGCGCTACATTATCGGTAGAAAGCAGGCTGGTAAGAAGTGACTTCGATGAACCTTATTCGCTGGGCGAAGACATTGTTTACGCCCGTGGCAATAGCTTTCTTGGGGTACTTCTGCTGGCAGGCGCGCGATACACTGGGAGTATTGTTGCGGCAGGCATCGTGGCCAATGCTATTCGTTGCAGCATTTGTGTGGGGCCTCCTGCACCTCCTGACCCCGTTTTTGGCCGTTGTCGTGCTGAATGGTAGCGGCTCCACGGTAAGCTGGAGTCAGGCATTTGCGACGCATGCTTCTCGCTTGCCGGCGCGTTATGTGCCCGGTGGCGTGTGGCATACGGTCGGGCGCGTCATGGATTATCACGAACAGGGCGTGAAACCCCGTCACCTGACTGCTTTCGTTGTGCTTGAAAATGGATTGGCGGCAGCATTTACGCTGGCGGTGGGAGGGGCGATTGTCATGGCATTACGCGGCGGCGATACCGTCGGTTCCATCGCGGGACTTGCCTGTACAGCGGCACTCATCGGCCTGGTCGCAATGTATTTCATTGTGAATACGAAAGTGCTGCAAGAGCCGGACGCGTTGTCCGCGAGCAGCTATCTGTCATCACTTTTCATTGCGGCCGCGTTCTGGATAGGTGCGACAGTTGCCTTTTTGATTTACCTGCATGCCTTTCCCGCCGCAACGGGTGACTACTCGAATGTTGAGATTGGCGGCATTTACCTGTTTTCCTGGGGTGTTGGTTTTGCCGCCATATTTGCACCGCAAGGCATCGGTGTGTTCGAGCTCGTCGCCAGCGAGCTGATGCGTGGGCCCATAGGGCTTATGGGCCTTGTAGCGCTGCTCGCGGGATTTCGTGTGATTGTCGGTCTAGCCGATCTGGCCGTCTGGTCGCTGTATCAGCTAGTGAGTCGATGCCATGACTAGGTACGCTTGATCCGAGCTTCAGGCCAGTGCGTGATGTGGGTACCGAAGTCGTGTTCTTTGACAGATGCAACGCTGGTACAATTCTGCCGAGTCCCAGATTTAAGTGATTTCCACCAAAGTATGCAAATTACGCAACCATAGGTTTTAGTCCATGAAAGCAGTCATTCTTGCCGGTGGTCTCGGTACTCGAATCTCTGAAGAGTCTCATCTCAAGCCGAAGCCAATGATCGAAATTGGTGGTAAGCCAATTTTGTGGCATGTAATGAAGATCTACTCTCATTACGGAATTAATGATTTCGTAATTTGCCTTGGTTACAAGGGCTATGTGATCAAGGAATATTTCGCCAACTATTTTTTGCACATGTCCGATGTGACGTTCGACATGCACAGCAACGAAATGAAGGTTCACCAGAAACACGTTGAACCATGGCGGGTTACGCTCGTGGATACCGGCGAAAAAACGCTCACAGGCGGTCGGCTTAAGAGAGTCGAGAGTTACATCGGTTCGGAGTCGTTTTGTCTGACTTACGGTGATGGCGTCGCCGATGTTGATGTTGGTGCACTTGTTGATTTCCATAAGAAGCATGGAAATAAGGCGACAGTGACAGCGATTCAACCGCCTGGTCGTTACGGCGCTCTGAACCTGGACGGCTCTGTCGTGTCAAGTTTTGAGGAGAAACCGGCCGGGGACGGTGCATGGATAAACGGGGGGTTTTTCGTACTCGAGCCGGCAGTTTTGGACCTCGTTGAGGGGGATAATTACAGCTGGGAGTCGACGCCACTGCCGCAACTCGCAGACGAAGGTTCTTTGCGCGCGTATCGGCACAAAGGGTTCTGGCAGGCGATGGATACCTTGCGTGACAAGAACCAGCTTGAAGACCTCTGGGCAACTGGCAAGGCACCGTGGAAAGTCTGGGAATGATTCAATTCGGTGATTGCTACCGTGGCAGTCGAGTTCTGATTACAGGCCATACCGGGTTCAAAGGCAGTTGGCTGGCGTTTTGGCTCAATGAGCTAGGGGCGGATGTTAGCGGTATCTCGCTCGATCCAGACACACAACCAAATCACTGGGATCAGCTGAACCTGGCTATTGGCGACCAACGTTTGGATATTCGCAATGCGGACAGGGTCAATGCGGCGGTTGAGAAGATTCGTCCTGAGTTTGTTTTTCACCTCGCTGCACAACCACTGGTGAGGCGTTCGTACCGGGATCCAATTGAAAATTGGTCCAGCAATGTTATGGGCACGGCGCACATTCTGGAGGCATGTCGTCATGTCGATAGTGTTAAGGCTATCGTTGCTGTAACTACCGACAAGATCTATGCAAATGAGGAGAAGACACAGGGCTATTGTGAGAGCGACCCACTGGGAGGACACGACCCCTACAGTGCTTCTAAAGCAGCCTGTGAACTGTTGATTGACAGTTATCGAAAAGCCTTCTTCAGCAATGAGGATCGGCCCCTTCTGGCGTCCGCGCGAGCTGGCAATGTCATAGGCGGTGGCGATTGGGCGGAAGACCGCCTGATTCCGGATTTGGTCAGGTCTGTTACGGAGTCTGAACTCTTGCTCATTCGATCGCCGCATGCGACGCGGCCCTGGCAGCACGTACTTGAATGTTTGGCTGGCTATTTATTGCTGGGTCAGCGACTGCTCGAAAAACGTCAAGAATTTGCGGAGGCTTGGAATTTTGGCCCTCGATCAGAAGCCAATCGAACGGTGGGAGAGATCCTGAACGCGCTGCAAACGCATTGGCCTGACTTGAAATGGGAGGAGACGAATAGCCCGCAGCCGCATGAAGCAACGTTACTCTATCTGAACAACCAAAAGGCCAACGAGAAGCTGGATTGGCGACCCATCTGGAGCCTTGATCAAGCGCTTCAGGCTACGGCGGACTGGTATCGAATATTTTACGAGCAGGGCGTGACATCAACAGGCGAACATCTGGCGACTTATGTTTCAGATGCGCACTCGGCGGGGGCCTCCTGGGTGCACGAATGAAGATACATGGAACGCCGATTGCGGGCCTGGTGTTGGTCGAGTCAACGTCCCAAACTGATGAGCGCGGGTTCTTCACCCGGCTTTACTGCCAAAACGAACTTGGCAAACTCGTTGGTGCGCGACAAATTGTACAGATTAATCAATCCTCGACACGAACCGTCGGCGCGGTCCGTGGACTGCATTTTCAGCATGACCCGCATGCCGAAATGAAGTTGGTACGCTGCATTAAGGGGAAGGTATGGGACGTCGCGGTTGACCTTCGAGCCGGTTCTTCGACATTTCTGCATTGGCATGCTGAAGAACTGTCTGCGGAGAACGCACATATGATGGTGATTCCTGAAGGATTTGCTCACGGATTCCAGGTATTGGAGGAAGACAGTGTGCTTCTATACTTGCATACCGCATCCTATGCACCTTCGGCGGAGGGCGGTGTCCGCCCTATGGATCCGAGACTCTCAATTGCCTGGCCCTTGGCACCTCAGGACCTTTCAGATCGCGATCTCAATCACCCGTTATTGACCTCGGAATTCGCTGGATTGGTTCTATGAATTGTCGCCATTGCGGCTCGCGACTAGAGCACACGTTTCTTGATCTCGGCTATGCTCCGCCGTCGAATGCATATTTGAGCAAGGCAGATCTCAATAAAACGGAAAAGTGCTTTCCCCTCAAAATCATGGTGTGTACGAACTGCTGGTTAGTGCAAACGGAGGACTATGCCCAGGCGGGAGATCTTTTTTCAGCGGAATATGCGTACTTCTCATCAACCTCATCAAGCTGGCTTGCTCATGCAAAAGCTTATACCGAGGCGATGACAGACCGACTCGGTCTTGATGACAACAGTTTGGTAATCGAAGTCGCATCCAACGATGGCTACCTGCTTCGAAACTTCATCGAGAATGGTATTCCTTGTCTTGGTATCGAGCCTACCGACAGCACCGCAGACGCTGCGGAAGCTCTTGGCATACCCGTGTTGCGAGAATTTTTTGGAGAGTCCCTCGGGCGACAGCTTGCCAGCGACGATAAACAGGCCGACCTGATCGCTGGCAATAACGTCTATGCGCATGTTCCGGATATCAACGACTTCACTCAGGGGACTAAAAGCAGCGCTGAAACCGACTGGAACGATTACGCTCGAATTCCCGCATTTGATGCGCCTGATCGAACATCGCTCAGTTTGATACTACCTATCATGAGCACTTTTCTTATCTGTCGCTGTACACAGTCCAACGAATATTCGAGCAAGCGGATTTACGAGTATTTGACGTCGAAGAATTATCCACGCATGGCGGAAGTCTTCGGGTTTTCGGATGTAATCTGAGTGACTCAAGGGCGACAGCCGACTCGGTTAATAAGTTACTCAAAGAAGAAGCTGCTCGTGGACTACAGCGCTTTCCACCTATCGATGACTTTCAGTCTCGCGCGGACGCGGTCAAAGATGGGCTGCTTACTTTCTTGTTGGCGCAGAAACAAGAAGGAAAGAGTGTGATTGCGTATGGTGCTGCCGCCAAGGGCAACACCCTTCTCAACTACGCCGACGTCAAACCCGATCTACTGCCCTTGGTGTGTGACGCGGCACCGCCAAGCAGAAACATGTTATGCCGGGTAGCCATATTCCGATCGTGAAGCCTGAGATATTGCGCGAAATAAAGCCTGATATTGTGCTCGTGCTTCCGTGGAACCTTGGCGGAGGAGGTGGCTGATCAGCACGCTTATATTCGGGAATGGGGTGGGCAATTCGCCATCGCCGTTCCGACGATGAAGATACTTAAGAGGAATACGTGACTCGTATCTACTACACCAAACCCTCCATTACGGATCTGGAGGTGGAGTACGCAACCGACGCCGCCCGAAATGGGTGGGGTAAGCGCTGCTACGAGTACATCGATCGCTTTGAAGAAGCGTTCAAACAACACCTCGGTGTGAAACACGCCATTGCTACATCCAGCTGCACCGGAGCACTGCACATGGGAATGGCGGCACTGGGTATCGGGCCGGGTGACGAAGTCATTATGGCGGATACCAACTGGATAGCGTCTGCGGCGCCAATTGTGCATTTGGGCGCCAAACCCGTGTTCGTGGATATTCTCGCTGATAGCTGGTGCATCGACCCTGATCTGGTAGAAGCCGCGATTACACCAAGAACCAAGGCAATACTCGCTGTCCATCTGTACGGCAATCTCTGTGACATGGACAGGTTACAGGGCCATTGGGCAGAAGCACGGCATACCCGTCATCGAGGATGCGGCGGAGGCCATAGGATCGGTCTACCATGGCAAGCGCGCGGGCAGCATGGGGGCGTTCGCAAGCTTTTCATTCCACGGCACGAAGACACTGACCACGGGTGAAGGTGGCATGTTCGTGACCAACGATGCCGAGCTTTATGAAACCGTACTAACATTGTCAAACCATGGCCGAGCGCGCGGCCAGACCAAACAGTTCTGGCCGGACATGGTGGGCTTCAAGTACAAGATTTCCAATATCCAGGCAGCGATAGGTTGTGCTCAGATAGAGAGAATCGAGAACCTCATAGAAAGGAAACGAGAAATTCTCGAATTTTATAGAAGCCGGTTAGATGCCTTGCCCGGGCTGACGATGAATCCAGAGCCGGAGGGTGTTGTTAACGGTGCGTGGATGCCTACTGTAGTGTTCGGGAGAGAGGCCGGTGTATCGGCGGAGGAGATAAGATTAGCATTCTCGAAGGAAGATATTGATGCAAGAGTTTTCTTTCATCCACTAAGCAGCCTGCCGATGTTCGATGCTATGCAGCAAAATTTAGTAGCGTCGGATATTTCAAATCGAGCGATTAATTTGCCGAGCTATCACGATATGTCCACAAGTGACCTTGAACGTGTTACCGAAGTCGTTCAAGGCCTGCATGCGTAGCGACAACTCTAAATCTTCAGTGCGAGTAATGATTGCCGGAATTGGCGGTGCATCGCTCGGAACAGAATTGTGCAAATCACTAAAGCTGGCGAAAAGATATGAAGTGTTCGGCTGCGATATTTCATCAACTGCATATGGTTTACATGATAAAGATTTCAGCAAAACCTATCTAATAGGTCGTGAAGACTACGTAAATAACGTGGCTGTAGAAATAGGTCAGGAGAAGAAAAGATGAGTAGATGCAACCTATGTCTAAAATTGTAATTTCACAACCGATGTATTTCCCTTGGGTGGGAATGTTTGAACAAGTGTGTCTGGCCGATACATTTGTTTTTTTAGATGATGCTCAATTTGCTCGTGGTTTTATAAACCGAGTCCAATATAAAACAGATGGCGGTTCGAAATGGATGACAATTCCGTTAAAAAAACATAGCCAAAAAACACAGATTAATGAAGTGGAATTGTCTGATGATAATGATTGGCGAGCGCAGCATACTAATAAGTTTTCTAGCTCTATAGCATTGGCACCCTATGCGGATGATGCGATCAACCTGATGAGTGCTGTGTTAGGGAAACACGGGCTAACATTTTCAGATTTAGTGATCGAAAGTATGCTGGCAGTCATGCGGTATTTTGAAATTGAAAATGTTGCGAGAGTGCTAAAATCATCTGATATGAATTTGTCGGGCAAGAAAGGTGATCTAATTAAAGAAATTGTTACGCAATTAGAGGGTAGTCGTTACATAACAGGTATGGGCGGCTTAAATTACCTTGATCACGAAGGTTTTGAGGAGAGTGGCATAGCTGTTGAGTATATGGATTATAATTTGAACTCCTATCCTCAGGTCCATGGCGATTTCACCCCCTACGTTACCATTCTTGATTTGATTGCTAATTGCGGCAAAGGCGGCCGTGAGTATATTAATTCTGGAACCATCAGTTGGCGAGACGCATTGGCTAGTATTGAAGGCAAGTAATTATTATGAATAAGTTAGATGAAGTGACTTCACACTATAAACCAGGTTCAGCGACAGAGCTTGAAAACAATCTTGTGTTGAACTGGTATCCAAAGAGAATACTTAAACGTTTGGAAGGAAGTGCTAAAGAGTCAATATTAGAGTTGGGTATTGGCCATGGATATACAACAGAATTATTTAATCAAAAGTTTTCACGTCACGTGGTGATTGAAGGTTCAAGTGTTGTCATAAAATTATTCGAAGAGAAAAGTCAGTGTAAAAATATTGAGGTTGTTGAATCTTACTTTGAGGAATTTGATACCGACGAAAGGTTCGACGTGATTCTCATGGGTTTTGTGCTAGAGCATGTTGAGGATCCTGAATTCATCTTAAAAAGGTATAAACGGTTTCTTAAGCCCGGCGGACGGTTGTTTATTGCTGTCCCGAATGGCAAGTCGTTAAACCGAAGGCTTGGTCTGGCAATGGGTAAAATTGATGATATTTACTCTCTTAATGAAAATGATTTAGCCCTTGGCCATAAGCGACAATATTGTCTCGATACTCTTAAATCTGATGCTAGCGCAGCAGGTTATGAGTCATTGTGGGAAGAGGGTATTTATCTAAAACCATTACCATTAGGCTATATGCAGAAAATGCCTGATTTAGATGAAAATTTACAAGCTATGTTAGAAGTTGGTGTGGATTATCCGGACCTGTGTGTGGGGCTATTGCTTGAGGTGGGTGCAAAATAATTCCGGTAGCCATTATCGTTGGGGCCAGCTCAATGTTAGGTAGGAGGCTGGCCGAACAAATTAGAGATAAGGGTTATAGGGTGGTTACCTGTGGCAGATCTCCCGAATCTGATATTGTGATTGATTTAGCATCAGGTGAGAATCTTCATCTGGTATCAGCAGTAGAAGCGGATGTGCTCTTCCATTGTGCGGCAGCGTTTGGTGGAGATGATTATCAGAGCGCAAAGTTAAATGAAAAAGTAAATGCAACAGCTTGCTTGGATATTGCCAGGTTGGCTGAGCTCTGCGGGTGTCGACAAGTTATCTATGCCGGCAGCATTTTCTGTGACTTGGCTCCTTCGGAGGTTAACTTAACTTCATATGGAGCTTCTAAGTTACGAGGGGAGGAGATTTTAGAGTGGGCGCTGGCTAGAACGAATATTTCATTTTGTAGTTTAAGGCTTCCCCAATTATATGATGAGTACGGCCAATCTTTCAGGCATCAGCCATGGTTTCGACGCATTGTTGCATATGCTAATGCAGGAAAAGACTTACAGTTACCTCCGAGCCCTTATGATCAGAACTTTTTGCATGTCGTAGATGCTGCAACCCTGATGGTCGAGGCAGCAGAGGTTGAGTTAACAGGTGTGTGGCCTGCTACTCACCCGGTATCAATGACTTATAAATCGATGGCGGATTTAGCTTATCAAGTATTTGGTAGAGGTGGTGAGGTTAATGTAGATGACAAGAAGACACCTTTTAAGGAAATTTTTATTGCCGACTCAACGGAATTATTTAAGCGCTTGGGACGGTTACCTGAACTTTCAATAGAGGAAGGTTTGCAAAGATTGAAATCATCTTGTGAAGCTAAAGAATTTGGAGAGCTGGATGTCCAGTGAACTTGATAAAAAGATGACGGTCATCGTTACTGGTGTTGGCGCGATTATTGGTCAGGGCATTATCAAATCCTTGAGGCTTGCGCCACAAAAAGTCTTCATTATAGGCATTGATCGGAATCCCTCTGCTTTTGGCGCTCAATGGTGCGATAGTTTTTTTCAGAAACCCATTGATGATTCAGCTGATACAACTATCAATTTTTTACTCGACCTATTCGAGTCGCATTTTGTAGACTTAGTACTTCCCGGGATCGAACAAGATGTTTATTTCTTTGATCAATATAGGCAGCATTTCTCATCGTTAAACACCAAAATTGTTTTAAATAATAATGAGTTGATCAGATTAGGGCAGGATAAATGGCGGGCGTTCACTCGGTTATCCGAGTTAGGTATGAAACTTATCCCCACCGCTAATAGTGGTGACTGGAACAACTGTATTAAAATGTTTGGTCAGCCACCTTTTTTGCTTAAGCCGCGACGGGGCTCGGGTGGTCAAGGGAATGTGTTGCTTCATGATGAAGCGGATTACAATTATTGGCTGAATAAGCTTGGCGATAATTTTATGGTGCAAAAGCTTGTGGGCACGGATGATGATGAATATACCGTGTCGGTCTTTGGGTTTGGTGATGGCACTAGTGTAGGGTTAACTATTATGCGCAGGCGCTTGGGCCCAGGTGGTGCTACATGGCAAGCGGAAACGGTTGCCAGTTGTCCGCCAATTGAAGAATTTACAGAATCACTAAGCCGAGAGTTAAAGCCACTGGGCCCAACAAACTATCAATATAGGTTAGAGGGTGAGGATGTTTACTTTCTGGAAGTAAACCCTCGTATTTCAGCCTCTACATCAATACGAGCCGCGCTAGGTGTAAATGAGGCTTGGATGTGTATTCAACACTTTTGTTTAGGGTTTTCCATTGAGCCTGTAAAATTGGCAATGGGTAAAGCGCATCGTTATGTAGAAGACGCGGTAGAGAAATTATGATTGCAGTTATTTCCGATATCCATGGTAATTTACCCGCATTGCAAGCAGTGCTGGAAAAGATCGACAGTTTGAATTGTCAGAGAATAATTTCACTAGGTGATATTACTGGGTATTATGCGCAGCCATCAGAATGTTTAAAGTTATTGATGGATCGAGATGCTATTCAATTGCTGGGCAATCATGATCAATATCTTGTTGAAGGAACAGGTTGCCCTCGTTCAAAAACAGTCACCGATTTGTTGATTCATCAATCAAGAGTTGTGACGTCAGAGCAAGTAGAGTATTTGTCAGGTTTATCTTCTCGGTATGATGAGGGTAATGCCTCCTTTGTTCATGGCGGATGGGATGATCCTGCTGACCAGTATATTTATAAAGTTGAACAGCAATTATTCCCTGATGGTTATGAGTTTTTTTTCTCGGGGCATACCCATGTGCAATGTCAGTTTCAATTGGCTGATAATAAAGTTTACTGCAACCCAGGTTCAGTGGGGCAACCGAGAGATGGTGACCCTCGCGCTGCCTTTGCGGTTTTTAAAGGTGATAGTATTGAGCTCTATCGTGTTGAATATGATATAGATCGAGCTGTTAAAGCTATGCAGGATGCGGGGTATAATCAAGAGCGATTGTGGGAAGGCTTGTACAAGGGCATGCAGATAGGTGGTCGTATCGACAAAGTATCTCTTGTCGATAATGTAAGATTCAGACAAAGTTAAGATGAATAGTTTAGGAACGGTCGATGTCTGAAGAAAGCAAATTTAAACAAGAAGTAGCAGCTAATATTGAAGCGATGGGTCGGGATAAAAAGCTTCAGAAAGCGTCTATCGACTGGATGATTCATGCTGGTGGCGATTATAAGTATTCATACAACTTTCGGTGGCAGGGTCGGCCAATTATTCAATACCCTCAAGATATCGTTGCTTTGCAAGAAATAATCTGGGAGGTAAAACCAGATTTAATTATTGAAACGGGTATTGCACACGGCGGTTCACTCATTTTCAGTGCTTCAATGTTGGCATTGCTAGAGCATGCTGAAGCTATAGAGTCAGGTACTATGATAGATCCCTCGAAACCTGCGCGAAAAGTACTAGGGGTTGATATTGATATTCGTGAGCATAACCGAGCGGCAATAGAGGCGCATCCGATGTCTAACCGTATAGATATGGTGCAGGGTTCATCTATCGATCAAGATATCATTCAGCAGGTAAAAAACTATGCCAGTGACTTTGGGAATATTTTAGTTATTTTGGATTCGAATCATACCCATGAGCATGTTCTTGCTGAGCTTGATGCCTATGCTGACTTGGCTAGCGTCGGAAGTTATTGTGTTGTATTTGATACCGTTATAGAAGATGTTGAAGATGATTTGCTTGCCAATAGATCATGGTCAAAAACAGATAATCCAAAAACAGCTGTTTGGGAATTTCTGAAAACACATTCAGAGTTCGAGATTGACAAAACCATCGAGCATAAAATTTTGATAACTGTTGCGCCGGATGGCTTTTTGAAACGGATAAAGTAAGGTTATTTTTTATTCATTGATATTGCTATAAGCCAAGTAAAGGTATCACCCAGTAAAATAACAACTCTGTAAGTGGCAAATAAAGCTAGCATGGTTGATGCGTTAATTGTTGATTGTAGTATTTCACTTAATACAAACTCTGAAACACCCACGCCCTGTGGTGAAAAGATAGCAAGAAACCCAATGCTCCATGAGAATATATAGGCTGCCCCGGTTTCAATATTAGAAAGTTCTGGTAGCAATAGTGGAAAAGCATTCACGAACTGGATAAAAGAAACCCCCGCGATTATCCAATAACAATAAACAGTGACTACCGCTAAGCAATAATATTTTAATGAAAGCTTATGAATGTGTAGTTTACTCATCCTTTTCATAAATATGGGCAAAATGACTGTTGCAAGCAGCCCGCCCCAAAAGCTAACACTCGAAATTATTAGCCATGTACTCGATAAGCCTTGGAATTGGGAAACAATATAGCCGCCAAGAGTACTGCTGACTGCGAGAGCTAACAGGCTTTCTACTATTAAAAATAGCCCGATCCCTTTTTTATCGATGCCAATTTCATGATAATCGACAGCTCTTACAACGGAGTGCCATATCCCACCGGGTAAATACTTAGCGGGTAATCTTTTGGAATGAATATTAAAGGCATTTCTATAGCTTATGGAATGGTTACAGGCTTTAAAGAACAGGTGTGAAAAGAGTGGCGATATAAGATGAAGTGCTGCCCACAAAAAAATACTGGTGACTAGAAGTAAAATATTTGCCTGTATAAGAATGTTCGATAATGTTTCACGGGCCTGCCAAGCATAAAATCCAATAAATATTAGTGCTACTGGTGTAAAGATAGTTTTTACGATTCTTAGTATGAGCTGAAGTTTATTGGGCTCTGAAGGCTTTTCGATAGTCGTCATTATTGTGGCTTCGTTTTTCCAGCAACATATCTGAAAGGGAAGGTTATTAGCAGGAGTGATACAATAATTGTCTTTACCCAGATAGGTTGTTTAGAAGAAAATACGCCCTTTACTAATTCAACTGGTAGACGTACTAAAGGAAATAGCTTTTCTAAATAGGTTGATGCGTAGCCATAATCACTTTCTTTGTATCGTTCAACCTTAGCGGTATGGTTTTCTTCGATTCTAAATTCTCGTCGAGACCAGGTAGTATCACTAGCATGTAGGAAGTCGCCTTTTAGTGATAAGCAGGACAAGATTAATAGGTCGCTGCCTATGACGTTAACAATAGGGCACTCAAGCAGCTGTTCTCTATTTATCAACCCTAGTACCGGATGCATATTTCCCCAAAGCACAGTGAAGTAACGTGCAATGACATCCATACCACTCGTGTCAGTCCAGCCAGATTTTCTTGGGAAATCTGAGCCCTCTTCATCTATCCACTTGCCAGAGCCCACGGCAAGTACGGCATACTCATTATTTTCTAAGTGCTCGACACAAGATTGAACATAATTTTTATCCCATAAATCATGTCCGGATGCCCACATAAAATATTTACCATTAGCTTTCTCTAAAACGTATTCAAAATTTCGAACAGAGCCCTGGTTTTCAGGAAAGCGATGATAGATGACATTCGGATATTGCTCCGCATAACGCGTGCAGATATTTTGAGTTTCATCATTGGAGCCATTATCAGATATGAGGATTTCGATTTGACCGTAATCCTGTGACACTATGGTATTGAGAGTCTGCTCGAGATATTTCTCCTCATTGTAGATAGGTATACCAATACTGACTAGCGGATCCATTGATTATTCCTGATGGGTTTTATAGTAAGTCTTCGTTATTATAGTTAGGGAATTATTTGAGAGGCTTTTTCACTAACTGACTAAGCCTAGTTTAGACCTAATTTTTAGCCTAGGTGTTGCTTAAATAAATCATCAAATGTACAGATTCTTAATTATTTTAGGCAAGCCTTTCTTTATGAGCTTGGGTTTGAGTCTATTCTTAGTTGATTAATTTATTTCGATTGAGTGTAAGGCCAAAAAATGAGCAATTAAAGAGACGTCGTTATCGTCGAAGGAATCAGAACCCCCTTTGCCAAGGCCGGTTCAGATTTAAAGGATATTCATCCGGTTAATTTGGGCCAGGCTGCCTTGAAGGAACTGTTGAAGCGCACAGGGTGTATGCCGTCAGCACCTATGGAACAGAGACCAGCAGGACGAGCTTCGTCGTCAGAAAAGATCATTCGTGACATCAGACGCAAGACGCGCAAGCAATTCAGTGCGGAGGAGAAAATACGCATTGTTCTGGACGGTTTACGTGGCGAGGACAGCATTGCCGAGCTGTGTCGCCAAGAAGGCATCGCCCAGAGTCTTTATTACAAGTGGTCCAAGGACTTCATGGAGGCCGGCAAGAAGCGCCTGGCCGGCGATATTGTGCGGCAAGCCAACACCAGCGAAATCTCAGATCTTCGTCGTGAGAGCCGGGACCTCAAAGAGGTGGTTGCCGAACAAACGCTGGAACTGCGGTTACTCAAGAAAAGCATGCTCGGAGATGGGGACGATCTCGAATGAGATACCCGGCCTCGGAGAAGCTGGAGATCATCCGGTTGGTGGAGCGATCGCACCTTCCGGCCAAGCAGACGCTGGATATGCTGGGCGTACCACGCACCACATTTTACCGCTGGTACGCACATTATCGTCTTGACGGAGAAGTGGCGTTGCAGGACAAAGCGCCGCTGCCGGGGCGGGTGTGGAACCGTGTTCCTGACGCGGTACGTGAGCGGTTGATGACGTTGGCGCTGGACCGACCGGAACTTAGTCCGCGGGAGTTGGCTGTTACCTTCACCGATACCGAGGGTTATTTTGTCTCGGAAAGCTCCGTCTACCGTCTTCTCAAGGCTCACGATCTGATTACCAGCCCGGCATTCATCGTCATGAAGGCGGCCAGCGAGTTCACGGATAAGACCACAGCCATCAATCAGATGTGGCAGACCGATTTTACGTACCTGAAGATCATAGGCTGGGGCTGGATGTATCTGTCGACGATCCTGGATGACTTCTCACGTTATGTGATCGCCTGGAAGCTGTGCACCAGCATGACCAGCCGTGAAGTCACCGAGACCCTGCGCGCCGATATTGAAAAAGCTGGACTTAACATACGAGCAACGGGTGGCGTTTTTTATAAGTCTCTTTCCACACCCCAGATAGACTGGTTTCTCAATAGCGAGTTATGGGACGAGGGTGGATTTGGATGGGGGCGTGTCGGTGCTGAGAAAAAAGACTGGAAGGCGGAGTTCTGCCGTGCTTCTTACGAACTCGGTAAGCAGCACCCGGAAGACTGTAATGTCATTTACGCTTGTATAACCCGCTAGAATCGCGAATCGTTGGCTTAGACGCCAAGACACTCCAACATCTCATACAAGGTCGGATCAAATGGATCCTATCGAAGAATTCAAGACACAGGTTGCTGAGAACATAGAAGGCCTGGCAAATGACCAGGACGTTCAGGAATTATCTCGAACGTGGTCTCAAGAGACTAACCGGAACGGGTACACCTATAATTTCGAATGGTTGGGCCGCCCCATTATTCAGTATCCGCAAGATATTATGGCTATGCAGGAACTGATTTGGCAGGTTCAGCCAGATCTGATTATTGAGATGGGCATCGCGCATGGCGGCTCATTAATATTCTTTGCCTCGATGTTAGAGCTAAACGCTGCCTGCGGTGGTCCGGTGGACGCTGGAGTCCTGGGTGTGGATATTGATATACGCCAGCACAATCGAAAGGCGATCGAGGAACATCCGATGGCCAGGCGAATTTCAATGATAGAAGGTTCCAGTATTGATCCGAATACTATTGAACAAGTCAAAGCCGGCACCGAGGGCAAGAAGAAAATAATGGTATGTCTGGACAGCAATCACACGCACGACCATGTGCTAGCGGAGTTGGAGGCTTATGCACCGCTAACCTCGGTTGATAGTTATTGCGTTGTGTTCGACACCCTGATTCAGGATATGCCAGCGGAATTGTTCGAAGATCGCGATTGGGGGCCCGGCGATAACCCGAAAACTGCTGTTTGGCAATACCTCAAGACTCATCCCGAGTTCGAAATTGACAAATCGATCGATCACAAGTTGCTCATCAGTGTCGCTCCGGACGGGTATCTGAAGCGAATAAGATAGTCGCTCGCTTGGCCAATCACCAATGTCCCTGAAGAGAGAACGTTCTCGCCAACGCAATCGTCGCGCTAGCTACGGGACCTTTCAGCAAACCGTAACGTCAGGAGCGGTGAAAGTGGTCCTCGAGGACCTGCGCGACACAGCAGGTCAGCCGCTTGCCCGTCTCGATATGCAGGAACTCATTGGGTCCGTGCGCGTTCGACTTCGGTCCCAGCAGTCCGGTGATCAGGAACTGTGCTTTGGGGAAGCGCTCACCCAGCATGCCCATGAACGGGATCGTGCCGCCTGTACCCATGTACATCGACGGCTTGCTAAAGAAAGCATCGGATGCTTTATGCATGGAGGCCTCCAGCCACGGCGCAACTTCGGGCGCATTCCAGCCCGCCATACTCGAGTCGGCGTCAAACTCGACCTTCACCAGCGGCGGTGTATCGGCCTCGAGCACCTCTTTGACGGCCACCGCCGCGTCCTCGGCGTTGACGGTTGGCGGCAGGCGGAACGAGAGCTTCAGAACCGTGTAAGGCAGCAGTACGTTGCCGGCGTTGATGAGTTCCGGCATACCCTCCTGGCCGGTTATGGCCAGTGTCGGTCGCCACGTATTGTTGAGCAGCAGTTCTGTATGCGACTCGGCTGGCTGCGGATTGTCGACGGCCCACGGAAACTTCTCGTAAACCAGTTCCTGCAGTGTCTCGGCAGCATGCTTCGCCTGCTCCAGTCGTTGTGCAGGAATGTCGGCATGCAGTGCCGCGGTCTTGATATGGCCGCTGTCTTCGTCCTCGATGCGGCTGAGTAGCTGCCGTGCTGTGCGGAAACTCGACGGTACAACACCGCTGGCGGTGCCGGAGTGCACGCCTTCAGTCAACGAGTCGACGCGCAGCGTACCCGTGAGGTTGCCGCGCAGTGACGTGGTGCACCAGAGCTGGTCGTAATTGCCGCACTCAGCGTCGAGGCAAACGACGAGATCGGGCGAGCCAATGCGATCTTCCAGCAGGTCGATGTAGTAGGGCAGGTCAAAGCTGCCACTCTCCTCACAACCCTCGACGAGCACGACACAGTGAGCATGCGGTATACCCTGTTCCTGCAGGGCGCGAATCGCGGTCAGCGAGCCAAATGTCGCATAGCCATCATCGGCGCCGCCACGGCCGTAGAGCTTGCCGTCCTTGATGACGGGCGTCCATGGGTCAAGGTCGTCATCCCAGCCGCTGAACTCGGGTTGTTTGTCATAGTGACCGTAGAGCAGCACGACGTCGTCTGACTGCCCGGGGATGTCGATGAACAATAGTGGCGTACGTCCCTCGATCCGCACGACTTCGATCGTCATGTCCTTGATCGGTTGCGTCCTGCACCAGGCTTCGAGCATGGCGACGGCAGTCTCCATGTGGCCGTGCTCCTCCCACTTGGGGTCGAAGTGCGGTGACTTGTTGGGGACTTTGATGTACTCGGAAATCTCGGGAATGATTGAGTCATCCCACATCGTATTGACAAAATCGGTGGCTTGTTTGTTATCCATATTGTTGTCTTATTTCTCGGTCAGTGAGCGAATAAGTGTCTGCGTCATACGCTCAGTGGTGATGAAGAACCAGCTGTAATCATCATGGTAAACGGACAGGGGGTTTGCGGCCAATACTTCCTCGGCACTCATTCCCTTGTCTATAAGGGCTTTCACGCGCGCCTCGGCGTCCCTCAGCATGGCGAGGTCCTGCTCGAGTCCGGCCCGCGTGCCCACGTCACCGTGGCCCGTAAGAAACTTCGTGTCGGCATCGGCCATGTCAATCAGTCGCTGCATACCGGCCTTGTAGCCAGCGACGGAACCGCCGCTATCGAGGTCGATGAACGGAAACAGCCCGCGGAAGCTCAGGTCGCCGGCCGCAATAACATTGGCATTGACGAAATGAATGACGGCGTCGCCATCGGTGTGTGCGTTCGGCATATGAATGGCAACTGCCTCTTCTCCGTTCACGTGAAACGTCATCTTGTCCGAGAACGTAATGACCGGCAGCGCACCGGGACCTGAGTTGAGCTGCTCGTTGTCTTTCATGCGTGCGCGCAGCTGGTCG
Organism: uncultured Gammaproteobacteria bacterium; assembly: GCA_963722775.1. Taxonomy (GTDB): domain Bacteria; phylum Pseudomonadota; class Gammaproteobacteria; order Steroidobacterales; family Woeseiaceae; genus UBA1847. Next base: position 191,445 of record CAVROF010000012.1, on the reverse strand, counting down.
TGAGAGACGACCAGGGCACCCTTCTCGGTGACATAGACGTTGCCGCCGACATGATCGCCGTGTGCGTGGGTGTTGATGACGAAATCTATAGGCCGCCCGGCGATTTCCTCGGCCTTGGCCACCAGGGCCGGCGCCGTTGTCTCGAGCACGTCATCGATCATGACCACGTATTCGTCACCGACGAGCAGGCCGACGCCGCCGCCCACGAAGTCCTCGGGTACGTTAAGCGCAAAGCCCTCGTTGGTATTACCGATCTGATAAATGCCAGGCGCGACCTCAACAGCCGCAAAGGGGTTCGTGGTTTCTTCGGCCATTGCAACCTGGGTCATGGCCAACACGAGCAAAAAGGCAATTCTCATCGCTGTCTCCGGATATGCGGGACAGCGATTGTAGCCCAGATTGCCCTACTGGCGACCCGGGAACGAGAACTGCGCCTTCTCACGGACGCCACCGGACGGCCAGCGCTGCGTAATTGTCTTACGGCGCGTGTAGAAGCGAACGCTGTCGGGGCCATAGGCATACAGGTCGCCAAACAGCGAGCGTTTCCAGCCGCCGAAGCTGTGATAGGCGACCGGGACGGGTAGTGGCACGTTGATACCGACCATGCCGACCTTGATGTTGTCCGCGAAGTAGCGAGCCGCTTCGCCATCACGCGTAAAGATACAGGTGCCGTTGCCGTACTCATGATCGTCAATGAGCTGCATGGCCTGCTCCTCGGACTCGGCGCGCACAACACACAGTACCGGGCCGAATATCTCTTCCTGGTAGATGCGCATGTCAGCCGTGACGTTATCGAACAGGCAAGGGCCGAGGAAGAAGCCGTTTTCATGCCCGTCGACAACCAGGCCGCGGCCATCGGCAACCAGGTCAGCACCCTCGTCGACACCGAGGTCGACGTAGCCCTTAACTTTTTCGAAATGCGGCTCCGTGATGAGCGGACCCATGTGGTTCGAGACATCAGTGCCCGGGCCCACCTTGAGTTCGTCGATCTCCGCTTTGAGCTTTGCCACTACCGTGTCGGCGGTTTCTGCACCCACGCAGACAGCCACCGCAATCGCCATGCAGCGCTCGCCGCAGGAGCCGAAAGCGGCGCCCATCAGGGCGCTGACCGCGTTATCGATGTCGGCATCCGGCATCACTATGGCGTGATTCTTTGCGCCGCCGAGCGCCTGCACGCGCTTGCCATTGGCTGTGCCGGTTGAGTAGATGTACTCGGCGATCGGCGTCGAGCCAACAAAGCTGATGGCCTGTACGCGTTCGTCGTTAAGCAAGGTATCGACAGCTTCCTTGTCGCCGTTGACCAGGTTGAAGACGCCGTCCGGCAGACCGGCTTCCTTGAACAGGCGCGCAACGACCATGGGTGCGGTCGGATCCTTCTCCGACGGCTTCAGGACGAAGGTGTTGCCGCAGGCAATGGCCATCGGGTACATCCACATCGGAACCATGGCGGGAAAATTGAACGGCGTGATGCCGGCCACGACGCCAAGCGGCTGGAAGTCTGACCAGCTGTCGATACCCGGCCCGACGTTGCGCGAATACTCGCCTTTAAGCAGCTCGGGAATGCCGCAGGCGTAGTCGACCACCTCGACACCGCGACCAAACTCGCCCATGGCGTCGTCGAAGACTTTGCCATGCTCGTCGGTAATGGCCGCCGCAATTTCGTCCGCATTTTCTTCGAGCAGCTGCTTGAAGCGGAACATGATGCGCGCGCGCTTCGCGGGCGGGGTATCACGCCATGCCCCAAAGGCCGCTTCGGCCGCTGCGATCGCGTCCTCGACGGTGGCTTTCGATGCCATGGCAACGTGCCGGGCAAGTTCACCCGTAGCGGGGTTGTAGACCGGGGTGGGTCGGTTATCGTCAGCGACGTCCACGCCGTTGATGAAGTGTCCAATTGTGTTGCTCATGCCAAGGTATCCATTACGCGGCGGACGGCTTCGAATGACTGCGTCATTTCATCAGGGTCCGAGTTGAGGAAAGGAGAGAACTGCAGTGTGTCCATGCCGGCACGGACGACGATGTTCTCGTCCCAGTAGCACTTCTTGTGCGCCTCGGCACCACGCGCGCCGACCGCGCCATCTCGTGGCGCCATCTCGATGGAGCCCATCAGGCCGAAGTTGCGCACGTCAATGACGTGCTTGTGGTCGGCGAATGAGTGCAGCAGGTCTTCGAAGGGCTTCTCGAGTGCTTGCGACTGTTCGAACGTCCCTTCGTCGTCATACACATCCATCGTCGCGAGCCCTGCGGCGGCCGCGACCGGGTGACCCGAGTAGGTGTAGCCGTGGAACAGTTCGATCATATGCGCCGGGCCCTGCATGAATGCGTTGTAGATGGTGTCGCGAACGAGCACCGCACCCATCGGGATGACACCGTTGGTCAGGCCCTTGGCTGTCGTGATGATGTCGGGCGTGACGCCAAAGCGTTGCGCACCGAATCCATGGCCCAATCGTCCGAACGCAGCGATCACTTCGTCGAAGATCAGAAGGATGCCGTGCTCGTCACAGATCTCACGCAGGCGCTCAAGGTAGCCGGCGGGCGGCGGAATAACGCCCGCCGAACCGGCGACGGGTTCGACGATGACAGCGGCGATATTGCTGCCATCGTGCAGTGCACATAGTCGTGTGAGGTCATCAGCCAGCTCAACGCCATGCTCGGGAAGACCGCGCGAGAACGCATTGCGCTCGATGTCGAGCGTGTGCCGGAGATGATCGACGCCCGGAATCAGTGCTGCACTGAAGACCTTGCGGTTGGGAACGATACCGCCGACGGACATGCCACCAAAGTTCACGCCGTGGTAACCCTTCTCACGGCCAATGAGGCGGGTCCGGTTACCTTCGCCGCGGGCGCGGTGATAGCCCAGCGCAATTTTCAGCGCGGTGTCGACCGACTCGGAGCCGGAGTTCGTAAAAAAGCAGTGATTTATGCCCTCGGGTGCCATGCTCGTGACGCGTTCGGCGAGTTCCAGTGCCTTGTCGTTCGTCACCTGGAAACCCATGCAGTAATCGAGCTTCGCAACCTGCTGCTGCACGGCCTCAACGATTTTCGGATGGCAGTGGCCGACACCGGAGGTCCAGAGGCCCGAGAACGTGTCATACAGGCGGGTGCCGTCATCGGTGGTGTACCAATGTCCTGAGGCCCCCGAGATGACGCGAGGCTGCTTGTTGAAATCGCGATTCGCCGTGAACGGCATCCAGTAGGGATTTTCGACTGCGGCATTCATGAATTGCGTCTCCGGGCTGATTAAATGGGACGGCCTGCAGTGTACGCCCGATGCCTGATGTTAAACAATCCGTTAGATTGAAATACTTAAGCTATTGATTTGTTTGATATCAGGATTCAGAATGTTTAGTAAGATAAACACTTTGGACAGGAGATGTGGATGGACCAGGAAATTGGCGGTCGCCTGCGCCGGATCCGTGAGCAGCTGGGAATCTCGCAGCGGCAACTCGCGCGCCAGTCCGGCGTGGCCAACGCCACGATTTCGCAGGTTGAAGCGGGCAAGATCAATCCGACGGTGAGCATGCTCAAGAAGGTCCTCGATGGAATTCCAATCAGTCTCGGTGCTTTCTTTGCCGATGATCTGCCGCCGCAGAAGCGACTGTTCTTTCGCTCCGGTGAGTTGATTGAGATTGCGGAAGGCGGCGTGTCGTATCGGCAGGTCGGTGCCAGGCTGGCGGACAAATCCATTCAGCTGCTTAAAGAGTGCTATCAGCCGGGCGCCGGAACGGGTCGCCATGAGCTCACGCACGAGGGCGAGGAGTGCGGGATCATCCTGAGCGGTCGCCTGGAGGTGACTGTTGGCGACGAAGTAGCGGTGCTGGGGCAGGGCGACGCGTACTACTTCAAGAGCAGCCTGCCGCACCAGTTCCGAAATATCGGGAAAGAACCCTGCGAACTTATTTCCGCCTGTTCGCCACCGAGCTTCTAGCTACCACAAAATCGGTACCCGCCCGTAGCCAAATACGTGTGATCCCCGCTGGCAAATGAGCATCCAATGGTGGCAAAGTAGCGCCCTCGGATTCATTCGGATAACCACCACCATGAAGCCTTTTGGCACAGAATTTTGCGATCACATCGCGATCGCAACGTACGCTGATGGCACGTGGAGCGTGCCGTCGATCGAACCACTGGCACCACTGCCCATGCACCCGGCAGCTCACGTATTTCACTATGCGAGCACCTGCTTCGAAGGCTTCAAGGCCTATCGCTGGAGTGATGGCAAAGGCCACATTTTCCGCCTGCACGACCATGTGGCGCGAATGCAGCGCAGCGCTGCATCGCTGCGGATGCCGATTCCCGACGCGGATATGTTGGCTGGCATGGTCATCGATGTCGTACACAAGAACCTCGCCGGCATACCGGAACCGCCCGCGTCGCTCTACCTTCGCCCGACGCTCATCGGCACCGTTCAGAACATTGGTGCAGCGGCAGCGCCGTCCCCCGAAGCGACCTTGTTCGTGCTGTGCTCGCCGGTAGGTGACTATTTTGCTGGCGGCGCCGCAGCGTTGAAACTGCTGGTCGAAGACAAAAAGGCGCGCACGACGGATCAGCTTGGCAGCACAAAGACAGGCGGTAACTACGCCGCTGCCCTCGGCCCGACACTTGACGCGAAAGAAAAATACGGCGTCGACCAGGTCCTGTTCTGCCCGCAAGGCGATGTGCAGGAAACGGGCGCTGCGAACTTCTTGCTGATCAGCGACGACGAGATCATCACCAAGGCGCTGGACTCGACCTTCCTGCACGGCATGACCCGCGATTCGATTCTGAAGCTCGGTGCGGAGCTTGGCTACACAATCTCCGAACGTCCGTTCACAGTCGACGAGCTTCTCGAGAAAGTGAAGACGTATGAGGCTTGCCTCTCGGGTACGGCGGCAACGCTGTCACCGGTTGGTGCGCTGGTCTACCACGGCAAGGAAATTCAGGTCCGGGACGGACAGCCGGGGCCAAACCGGAAAAAACTCCAGACGGCGCTGCAGAATATCCAGTACGGACTCGAACCCGACACGCACGGCTGGTTGACCGAAGTCGGCTGATTCAACGTTCAGCAGCACAGAGGGACCCCGGGGAAAGCATCCCCTCACACGCCTTCGGCTATGGATTCGGGAATGCTTTCCCCGGTGCCCCGCAATGACAACCGGTCGTCATAGCCGCTTAGTGGGTGGATGGTGGTGGCCCGGAATCGGGTAGCCGAATCCATAGCCGAGCTGGCACATTGACGAGAATTACGTGGCGACAACCAAACACGCGAGGCGTGTTCGGCTACCCGATTCCGGGCCGCCTCTCTCACACCGATCAGATCGCCTTCGAGAACCGGTGTTCGTTTTCCTCGAGATCGATGTACCGATCAAACGTCATCGCGATGTTGCGGAGCAACAAGCGGCCTTTCGGCGTGATGCCAATACCGGCATCACTCAGTTCGAGCAGGTCATCGTCTTCCAGTACCTTGAGCTTCTTGATCTCATCGGCAAAGTACTCGCGGAAGTCGATATTGTGCCGGGCGCCGAAGTCGTCGTATGACAGGCTGTCGTAGCACATCAGGTCCTGGATCACGGCCGCTCGCAACAGGTCGTCATCGTCAACCAGCAGGCCCTTCTTGATGGGCAACTCGCCCCGTTCGATGATCTCTTCGTATTCGATCGTCGAAACTGCATTCTGCGCGAACATGTTGCCGATACCGCCGATACCGCTGACGCCGAGTGAGACCAGATCGCACTGGCGGTGCGTCGAGTAGCCCTGGAAGTTACGCTGTAGCGTGCCGTTCTCGCGGGCCAGCACCAGTTCGTCGTCCGGCAACGCGAAGTGATCCATGCCGATGTAGATGTAGCCGGCGCCGCATAGCTTGTCGATCGTGTGGTGCAAAAGGTCCAGTTTCGTTTCCGGGGACGGAATATCGTCAGAATTAATCATGCGCTGGCCTTTGAACCGCTCCGGCAGATGCGCGTAGTTGTAAACGGCCAGGCGGTCGGGCTTCATGGCGACAGCGATGTCGAGCGTCTTGTTAAACGTCTCAACAGTCTGCAGCGGCAGGCCGTAAATCAGGTCGAACGAAATTGAACCGAAGCCGGCTTCGCGCGCACTGTCGACCAGCGCCTGAACCTCTTCCGGTGTCTGCGCCCGGTTAACCGCTTTTTGCACGGGCTCGTAAAAGTCCTGGATACCGAGGCTCAGGCGATTGAAGCCAAGGGCGCGCAGTTCACGAATGCGTTCGGCGTCAACGGTGCGCGGGTCGACCTCGATCGAAAACTCGTGAGCCTCGCTTTCGTCGAACGTAAAGGAATTGCGCAGATGATCCATGAGCGCACCGAGCTGTTCCTTGTCGAGGTAGGTCGGTGTGCCGCCGCCGAAATGCAGCTGTTCGACTTTACGCTTGCGATCGAACAGCTTGGATTGCATTTCAATTTCGCGATACAGCATCTCCATGTAACGGGAAACACGATCTTCGTTGCGGGTGACGATCTTGTTGCAGCCGCAGTAGTAGCAAAGCGAATGGCAGAAGGGGATGTGGACGTATAGCGATAATGGCACGTCGCTTTCATTGCTTTCCTTCGCCTTGGCTTCGTAATCAGCCTGGGTCAGCTCGTCATTGAATTGCAGTGCGGTCGGGTAGGACGTGTAGCGTGGGCCGCGCCCGCCGTATCGGACGATGAGGTCCTGGTCGAAACAAACCTGCATCAGATTCTCCTTAATGCATGAACAAGGTACAGGGCGACAGTAAACAAGAGCATCGCAACGGCCTGGTGGGCCGCGCCGAGGACCACGGGTACTGCCAGAAGCAGTGTCGTGATACCAAGCGCAACCTGCAGAACGGCCGTATGCAACAGCGCGTTTACCGCGGGTCGTGCGCGCGCCGGCATGTCGGCTTTGCGCGCCCTGAACCAGAAGACGACGATGAGTACAAATGTCGTGATCGCCAGCCAGCGATGGTCGAACTGTACGGTCGCCATGTTATCGAAAAAATTGCGCCAGAACGGCTCCAGCGCCATGAGGCCAGGCGGGAACCAGTAGTCGCCCATCATCGGGAACGTGTTGTAAATCTTGCCGGCCCGTAATCCCGCTACAAAACCGCCCGATATGATAGTGACAGATATTAGCGTGGCAAGCGCGAGCGTCTTGCCATACCAGGGATGTTTGCCGGCGTTCCTGGGACGCGGAAATAGCAGCGACATCGCGACCCAGAACATGTAGGCATAGATGGTAAAGGCCGCGACCAGGTGCGCTGTAAGGCGGTACTGGCTGACACGCGGTACGTCGACGAGTCCGCTCTTGACCATGTACCAGCCAAGCAGTCCCTGCATGCCACCCAGCACGAACATGAGCAGGTATTTGGCCCACTCGTTGCGCTGGATATATCCACGGGCGAAGAAGTAAACGAAAGGCAGCAAAAAGACGAGGCCAATCAGGCGGCCGAGCAGGCGGTGCAGGTATTCGAGCCAGAAGATACTTTTGAATTCGTCAACGCCAAATCCGGCATTTACTTTCTGGAATTCAGGGCTCTGCTGATACATCTCAAACACGCGCTGCCATTCGGCATCGCCCATAGGCGGCAAGACACCCATCAAGGGTCGCCAGTCAACCATGGACAGGCCGGAGCCAGTCAGCCGCGTAAAACCGCCGAGGACCACCATGATAAACACAAGGCCGCAGCAGAGCAGTAGCCAGTAGGCGACGGTGCGGTCTTGTGCCTGCCGTTCTAATTCAATATTCATTTACAGAAGTGCCTGTCGGTTCCTGCACAATGCATGTAAGCGTAGCAGGCCGAGTAGCAGGATGGCGGCCAGCAGGTTATGGGCGACGGCGATGCCGATCGGTAGATCCAAAAGGATCGCGGCAACGCCAGTGGAAAATTCAAGTGCGGCAAGTGCGATGACGAAGACCGCCGTCATGCCCATGCGGCCTGCCAGGGCGAGGCCACCGGCTATCAATGCAGTCAGGAGCGTTACTCCGGCCACGAGTCGATGCAGCTTGTGAATATCAGCGCGCTCGGCACCACCCAGTGCAAGACCTGTTGGTCCGAGTTCATACTGGCGAGACAGGTCGAATGCTGTTGTCAGGTCGCTGCCCGGCAACCAGGAGCCATGACAATCCGGAACGGATGTAGCAGGCGGTCGCGGCAAAGTTGGCGCTGGTTAATCCGCCAAGCGCTATCTGGATGCACAGCAACACGAGCGCGGCAACGACCCAGCGACGTACTTTGTACGAGGCATTCGCATGCGGCCGGGCATCGCGAAAAATCATCCAGCCGAGCAGACCCAGCAAGGCAAAGCCACCGCTCAGGTTGCCCATGACCACCGCAGGGCTATGCAGTTCACCAGAAGTAGACGCCACGCCAGGCCAGGAACACGGCCAGACCGAGCAACACCAGTGACAAGAGACGATCGCGTCGCTGACGCAGTGAGATCAGAGTCGTCAGCGAGCATGAGCAGAAGCAGGCCGCCGGCAATCAGGCGTTCAATCATGCCCCCAAGGGCTGGCGTCTCGTCTCCTGCGTCACCGAGCAGACCGTAGCATGCGGGCCAGTCGGCGCAACCGATGCCGGCGCTGTCCAGCCGCGAATAAGTACTGACAGACATCAGTACCAGGACGAATAGCAGGGAGATGATGGCGAGCGCTCGCATCGGACGAATCTTCTTGCGTCAGGAAGATTCTCGCCTGAGCCGTGCACGAGCAGCGGATATCCTGGCGATTTCTTCGAGTTTCGATTGAATTCTCATGGATGCGCCAGCTTACCCGATTTTCTCTGTTCGAAAAGCACCGTATATCCTAGAGGCTACTAGGTAATTTCCCCAGTCGCGGGGAGCGAGTTTGTATCGGACACGGCAGCCGGTGTTGCGGCATAATCAGTTTTATGGGCATCAATCGCTGTTTCAATATCATGGACTTCCGGCAGATTGCGAAACGCAAATTGCCGGCGCCGGTTTTTCACTATATCGATGGGGGTGCAGACGACGAGTGGTCGCTGCGCCGCAATACCGAGGCATTTAACGACTACGAACTGCAGCCGAGACATTTGTCGAATGTCAGCAATATCCAGATGCAAACGACATTGTTTGGAAAACGTATCGACTGGCCCGTGATGATCGCCCCGACGGGCGCATCGAAGCTGTTTAATGCTGGCGGCGAACCTGCTGTGGTGCGAGCGGCCGAGAAATTCGGCATGCCGTACAGCCTGTCGACCGTCGGTACCACGACCATCGAGGACGTCGCGGCGATCGGTGACCACCCCAAAATTTTCCAGATCTACGTGTTCAAGGACCGCGGAATGACACGCGCCTTCATCGAGCGCTGCAAGGCAAGCGCTTACACGGCGCTGTGCCTGACGGTTGATACGCCGGTCGCGGGGAACCGTGAACGAGACTACGTATACGGCATGATGGCAACTGCGAAACCGGCGCTTGCCAGCGTGCCGAGCATGCTGCGCCACCCGGGCTGGTTGTATCGGGCGGTCGTCCGCAAGGATATGGAACTCGTGAACATCACCGGGGGCGATGACGTTCAGCAGTTCACCGACTCCAACGTCATGGACTTCATCGACAAGCAGTTTGACCGCTCACTGACCTGGAAGGATGTCGAGTGGCTCGCCGCCCAATGGGGCGGTCCGCTGATCATCAAGGGCGTGCAAACGGTCGAGGACTGTCGCAAAGCGGCTGACTCAGGGGCCACAGCTGTCATGCTCTCGAACCACGGCGGGCGCCAGCTCGAAGGATCGCCAGCTCCCGTGGATTGCATACCGGCTGTCGCCGATGCATTGCGAGACCGACTGGAAATCATCTGCGATGGCGGCGTTCGGCGTGGTACGCATATCGTCAAGGCACTCGCGCTCGGCGCGAACGCGTGCAGTATTGGTCGTGCTTACCTGTACCCGCTCGCGGCCGGTGGCCAGGCGGGTGTGGAACGCGGTCTGGACTTATTGCAGGCCGAAGTGAAGCGGACATTGGCACTCGTCGGTTGTGATTCAGTCGAGAAGCTCGACGGCAGTTACGTGAAGAAAAGGGCCTGACCGTAAACAGACTGCGCAATCCCGGACAATTTCACAGTCAGAATCGCATTTGCCCCAAAATCGGGCCGCGCCAGGATTTTCACGCAAACCCCTTTATTCACAGGATGATTAGTGCGGGATCACCAACTTATTGTCGTTTTCCCGGTACTTAAGGGAGGCAAATCCACCAAATTTGCTAGTAACATCGATACTGCCGTCGCATTAGGGACGGCGTAAAGAACCGTGATTAGTACGGCATTGTTTGTGTAAGAGGTAGTTATGTCTGGCGAAAGAGTTACAGGAACCGTTAAGTGGTTCAACGATGACAAAGGGTTTGGTTTCATCGAGCGCGAAGGCGGTCAGGATGTATTCGTACATCACACTGCAGTCCAGATGGAAGGATTCAAATCCCTGAAAGAAGGACAGAAAGTCACCATGGAAGTGACCCAGGGACAGAAAGGTCCGCAGGCAGAAAACGTCATCGCGGAATAGTCCGTTCTGTTGCAGCAATACTCCATAACAAAAATCAAATAGCGATCCGGGACATAGCCGGTCGCGGGATGTAGCTGTAATGCCGGGCGTCGGGGCAGACCTGCCGACGCAAAAGGGGGCGACACGGAGGTGTTGCGCAGCGCCTGTGTGTGGGCATGAATCTCCTTTTTTGCTTTAATCGATAACTGAATACATAAGAAGCGCTCCTGTGAAACTGAGAATCCGAGACAATTCCATACGACTTCGCCTGATGCGCGCGGAGGTGGACGCGTTGCGGGAAAAAGGGCTCGTCACCGCGAGCACGCAATTCCCGGGTGGCCGGACGTTTCGTTATTCCCTTGAGAGCAGTCCGGCGAGCGTCAACCCGGCCGCGTTCTTCTCCGAAAGCGAGATCATCGTCCGCCTTCCGGAAACCACCGTGCTGGCATGGGCAACAAGCGAACAGGTCTCGATCGATGGCGAACAGGTTCTGGTCGACGGGGAGAAGCTGCACATCCTTGTCGAGAAGGATTTCATCTGTCTCACAGGTCGCGACGACGAAGATGAGTCCGACATGTACCCGCACCCCGAGGCCGATAAGGTGAGCTGCTGAATTGGCCCGTTACGCCTGTTTCGAGCCGCGCACCATCCGCTTCCTGTGCCAGTCGGTGGGTGTCAGGTTTTGAGCGTTTTCCTGATTTCGCGCAGCAGGGTCTCCGGGTCGGGCCGATCCGAAATGTGCTTCGATAACTCCGTGTAACGAATGATGCCGGCCGCATCGACCACTATTGCCGTGGGCCATACGGTGTCCTTGCCGTATTCCTTGTCATAGTCACCGGGTACGCCACCCTTCTGTAACAAACCGAGTTGCCTGGTCACGGCCAGCTGATCGTCCAGCCAGAACTCGAACTCGACCTTAAAGAATTCGGCAACACGTCGCGTCGTTTCGAGCGGCTTTGGCGTGATCAGGATCAGTCTTGCACCCAGATCCACGATGTCGCGATAGTGTTGCGTGAGGTCGCTGACCTGGCGGCTGCAGAAAGGGCACCAGTTACCACGAACGAACAACAACGCCGCGGGTGAGCCGTGTAATTCGATCGAGCGCACAGGGTCGCCCTGTTCATCAGCGGCCCGGAAATCCGGCAGTGGCGAGCCTGGTTTCAGCGGCGGCGGCGTGGCGCGCAGGCCGCGCCGCGTAACCCACAGCCAGGCTGCGATCGCGAGCACGGCGACGCCGATTAATGAGATCAAAAGTGTCGAGGACATAGGGCCAGTATTACCGAGTGCACAGCATGGACACAAGGCAGTAATTATGGATACTGGAACGCTCTCCTGTTCCACCGACAAAAGTCCCGAAGACATGCCCGAAAACCCCGTCCTGTGGAAACCCGGTAATGACCGGGTCCAAGCAACCAGCATGCATCGTTTCATGCAGGTAACGGGGCACGACGACTACGAATCCCTGTACGCCTGGTCCATCGACGATTCGCCAGCGTTCTGGGAGGCGCTCTGCGAATTTTGTGACGTTCGCTTCGACAAGGCAGCAGAGATGACACTGGCGCGGCCGGGCAACATCATGGACGCCGGTTGGTTCACCGGCAGCCAGTTGAACTATGCAGCCCACTTGTTGCGTTACGAGGGAGACGAACCGGCACTCGTCTTCTCTGGTGAGAACGGTGCACGGCGGGAACTGAGCAGAGATCAGTTGCGTCATGAGGTTGCTGCAATCGCGGCCGGGCTGAGAGAGGCTGGTGTCGATGAGGGCGATCGTGTTGGTGGCTACCTGCCTAATTGTCCGGAAGCGATCGTAGCGATGCTCGCCACAACGAGCATCGGGGCAATCTGGTCGTCCTGCTCGCCGGACTTTGGCATAAACGGTGTCGTTGATCGCTTTGGCCAGATCGAACCCAAAGTGCTGTTTGCGGTGAACGGCTACTTACTATAACGGCAAGACTTGCGACACCCGGTCGACCGTAGAAGGCATAGTCAATGCGGTCGGCAGCATCCGCCGCACGGTCGTAATTCCGTTTGCCGGCGACGTATCCGCCGATACGGCGCTCGATAATGCGATCGGCTGGACGGATTTCCGGCGTGAGGGCGAGCCACTGTCGTTTACCCCCGTTGCCTTCAACCACCCGCTCTACGTCATGTATTCGTCAGGAACGACCGGTGTGCCGAAGTGCATCGTGCACGGTCATGGCGGAACGTTGCTGCAGCACCTGAAGGAACATGTGCTGCATACCGACATCGGCGCCGACGATCGCCTGTTCTACTTCACCACCTGTGGCTGGATGATGTGGAACTGGCTGGTCAGCGGCCTGGCCACCGGGGCTACGCTGGTCTTGTTCGATGGCTCCCCGTTCTTCAATGACGGGCGCATCCTGTGGCAAATGGCCGAGGCTGAAAACGTGAGCGTATTCGGCACCAGCGCGAAGTACATCTCGGCGCTCGAAAAGGCGGGTGTACGGCCAGGAGATGAGTTTTCGTTGCCCAACCTGCGCGCCGTCTTGTCGACAGGTTCGCCACTTTCGCCCGAGAGTTTCGACTACGTTTACGATGCTATCGGTGACGATATCCAGCTGGCATCGATATCGGGCGGTACTGATATTTTGAGCTGTTTTGTACTCGGCAACCCCGTGTTGCCCGTGCGCCGTGGCGAGCTGCAGTGCCGTGGCCTCGGCATGGCTGTAGAAATATGGAATGACGATGGACAGCCCGTTATCGGCGAGCACGGTGAACTGGTTTGCACCCAGGCATTTCCCTCCGCACCTGTTGGTTTCTGGAATGATGCGGATGGCTCCCGCTACAAGGCGGCGTATTTCGAGCGCTTTGCAGGCATCTGGGCGCACGGTGACTTCGCGGAATTGACGGAGAGTGGCGGCATGATCATTCATGGCCGCTCCGATGCGGTCCTCAATCCCGGTGGGGTGCGTATTGGGACCGCAGAAATTTACAGGCAGGTAGAGAAGCTCGACGAAATCGTGGAAAGCATCGCAGTCGGCCAGAACTGGAAGGACGATGTGCGTGTTGTCCTGTTCGTTATCCTGCGTGACGGCGTGGTACTCGACGACGACCTGCAAAAGCGCATCCGTACGGTCATTCGGCAGAACACGACGCCCCGCCATGTACCGGCGAAGATAGTAGCCGTGCCCGAAATACCACGGACAAAGAGCGGCAAGATCGTCGAACTCGCTGTTCGCTCGATCGTGCACGGTGATGCCGTCAAGAACACCGAAGCGCTCGCCAATCCTGAAGCGCTGGTTCACTTCGCGAACGTTGATGAACTACAGACTGACTAGAGAGGGACCCGGTGACCATGCAGGGAGTTGAAGTCATGCGCGGGCAGGTTCTGCCCGAGTGGATCGATATTAACGATCATATGAACGTTGCCTACTATTTGCTCGCCTTCGACCAGGCTGTTGACGCGCTCTGGAGCCAGTTCGGACTGAACGAGGAATATGTGAGGGCACACAGCAGTTCGACAATTGCGGTCGAATCTCATGTGACGTGGCAACGCGAAATCGTCGAAGGTGCGAAATACGTTGTGACGTCGCAGATCCTCGCGTTCGACGATAAGCGCATTCACCAGTTCCAACGTATGTACCATGCCGAAGAGGGATTTCTCGCGGCAACCTGTGAGTGGATGAATCTGCACTTCGATACGAAGATTCGCCGCGTCGCCCCGTGGCCCGACGAAATTCGTGCGCGCGTCGCCAAATTCGCCGACAATCAGGGCGTGCATCCCTGGCCCGCGGAAGCGGGGCAGCGTATGCACATCAAGCAACCACTATTCAGTGTTAAACCGGACGCATTATGAAAGGAAAATTCCTGCTTGCCATCGACCAGGGTACCAGCAGCAGCCGCACCGTTATCTACGATCATGACGCACGCGTCGTAGCGAGCGCGCAGCAGGAGTTTCCGCAAATCTACCCGCAACCGGGCTGGGTCGAACACGATCCGGAAGCGATCTGGAACTCTGTCACCTCGGTGACGCGTGATGCAATGAACAAGGCTGGCGCTGTTGCTGCTGAGATCTCCGCGATCGGCATTACCAACCAGCGCGAAACAACGCTGATATGGGATCGCGACACGGGCGAGTGCGTTTACAACGCCATCGTCTGGCAGGATCGGCGCACAGCCGAGTATTGCCAGGCGCTTAAGGATGATGGCCTTGAGGCGACCGTCAGCAACAAGACCGGTCTGCGCCTCGATCCCTATTTCTCCGGCACCAAGATCGCCTGGATTCTCGACAATGTTGCGGGTGTTCGCGAAAGGGCTGAAGCAGGCAAACTCGCCTTCGGCACGATCGACTGCTTCCTGTTGTGGCGCCTCACCGGCGGCAGGGTTCACGCCACTGATGCGACCAACGCATCACGCACGCTGCTGTTTAATATTCATTCACAGGAATGGGATGAGGAACTGCTCACAATGTTCTCGATTCCTCGTGAACTCTTGCCCGAGGTGCGCGACTGCGCTGCGGACTTTGGCCTGGCGATCGACGACTGTCTTGGTGGTGATGTGCCGGTTTGTGGCATAGCCGGCGACCAGCAGGCCGCCCTCATTGGACAGGCCGGATTTGAACCGGGCATGACCAAGAGCACTTACGGCACCGGCTGCTTCGTTGTCGCAAATACAGGCAGTGAAGCGCTGCACTCCGAGAATCAGCTACTCACGACGATCGCCATGCGAATCAATGGGGAAGTGACGTACGGCCTCGAAGGTAGTGTGTTTGTGGCGGGCTCGGCCATGCAATGGCTGCGTGACGAACTGCGCGTCATCGACACGGCGCAAGATTCCGAGGCCATCGCCCGCGCGACGGGTGTCGTCGAGGACGTCTATGTCGTGCCGGCCTTCGCCGGCTTGGGCGCACCCTACTGGGACCCCGATGCTCGCGGCGCAATACTTGGGCTGACACGCGGCAGCGGTCGCAATGATGTTGTCACCGCAACGCTGCAGTCGGTCGCATTTCAGACGTGTGATCTCATTGCTGCGATGTCGGAAGATGGCATCAAGCCCAGCGTCATCCGCGTCGATGGCGGCATGGTAGCCAACGACTGGTTTCTTCAATTTCTGTCGGATGTTCTCAATATCCCGGTGGAACGCCCCGAGAATGTCGAATCGACGGTACTGGGTGCGGCATATCTCGCTGGCTACCAGGCGGGCGTCGTCAGCTCGCCGGATGCGATTGGCGAATTGTGGAAACGCGACGCACTGTTCGAGCCCGCAATGAAGGCTGATCGCCGCGAGCGACTTCTCGCTGGTTGGAACGATGCGGTTCGCCGCGTTCGATCGGTAAGCTGAAATGCTGCGGGCGCGCCAGAAAATAGGCAAGTACCGGATTCTCGGCCGTATCGCGTCCGGGCCACTGGCCGATGTGTATCGCGCCTACGATTCGATCCAGAAGATCAAGGTTGCGCTCAAGATTCCGAAACCGGATGAGAACGCCGGCCACGCGGA
This sequence comes from uncultured Gammaproteobacteria bacterium, assembly GCA_963722775.1. Lineage (GTDB taxonomy): Bacteria > Pseudomonadota > Gammaproteobacteria > Steroidobacterales > Woeseiaceae > UBA1847. The sequence continues at coordinate 175,544 of CAVROF010000012.1, read as the reverse complement.
ATTCCTGCATGAAGTGCGGGTGGCGACCAAGCTGCGGCATCCGAATATTCTGTCGGTGCTCAACGCGAGCTATATCGATGAGAAGTTTGTCATTGCCATGGAACTCGGCGAGGAATCGCTTGCGGATCGTATCGAACGGCGTACGTCGACGGCCGTAAAACTGGATCTGGCCGGGCAGGGCCTGGCGGCTCTCGCACACGCCCATGAGCACAAGATTATTCACTGCGACATCAAGCCCGAAAACTTCATCCTGTTCCCGGGCAATCGCCTGAAGCTTGCAGACTTCGGTTTTGCCAAGCTGAGCCTCCGTACTCTGAAGGCGTCCGGGTCGGGGACGATCGACTACATCGCGCCCGAGCAAGCGATGGGAAGGCCAAAGTTCCAGTCTGACGTGTTCTCGATGGGTTTGGTGTTGTACCGAATGATTTCCGGAAAATTGCCGGAATGGCCGTTCACGTGGCCGCTGGCAGGGCATGAGACGCTCAAGGCGCGGGTCAGGCCCGAGTTGATTGATGTGCTGAAGAAGTCCATCCAACTCGATCCGGCGAAGCGCTATCGTACAGCCGTTCAGATGTATGCCGACTTCGAGCGCATCGACAGTCATGCGCGCAAACAGAAGAAGCCAAAAGCAAAGAATGGCACAGGTCGCAGTACGTCCTGGCGCCAGATGCAGTGGCGCGAGTTCCAGCGGCAGTTCAAACAACAGCTCGATACCCGGCACCACTGCCGCAACTGCGAGGGCCCCGTATCGCAAAGTATGCAGGCTTGCCCCTGGTGCGGGTTTGACAACCCGGCGCGCGGCGCCGAATCATCGATGCCGGCGCACTGCCCGCGATGTGAGCGCGGTGTGAAGAACGACTGGGATTACTGTGCCTGGTGTTATGGTCCGGGATTCATCGAGGAGGCCACGCGTCACTATCCCGACAAACGCTACACGGCAAAATGCGCGAACTCACGGTGCCGTGGTTCATTGATGCCGTTCATGCGTTATTGTCCTCACTGCCGCACGAAAGTCCGGCGCCCCTGGAAACTTAAGGGTAGCCGCCATAGCTGCGAGGCCTGTAACTGGGGCATTGCGCATGAATTCTGGAATTTCTGTGCCTGGTGCCGGGAACCGGTGAGACGCGAATGATGGATGATGAACTGACGGAACAAACCGACATTCTGGTGCTTAACGGCGCTTTTGAGCCGGACCAGATAGACGTCGAGGTTGCCGGAGGTTCGGCAGTAGCCCTCAGCCAGAGGGATCCCGGGAAAGAAACAGAAAACGAAGATACTGCGGCGGTCATACCCTATGGTCCGGGTGCTGCCGTCCTCGTTGTTGCTGACGGGGCGGGCGGGTTGCCCGCCGGGAAGCGGGCATCGCTGACCGCGGTCACCACGCTGGCTGCTTCGTTACAAACCGCCATGGACAAAACCCTATTGCTGCGTACGGCGATTCTCAACGGCATCGAGGCGGCCAATGAAGCGGTGCTGGCGCTCGCCAACGGTAGCGCGACGACGATGACGGTCGTCACGATTGAAGGCCTGGTCGCGCGCTCGTACCAGATCGGCGACTCCGAAGCGCTGGTCGTCGGCCAGCGCGGACGGATCAAGTTACAGACGACGGCACACTCGCCAACCGGATTTGCGGTCGAGGCTGGATTCCTGGGTGAACGTGAGGCGCTGCATCACGAAGATCGTCATCTCGTTTCCAATTTTCTGGGTACCAGCGACATGCGTATTGACGTAGGCGCGGGGGTGGAGCTGCGTCCACGCGATACGGTCCTCGTGGCCAGTGACGGACTGACGGACAACGTTCACCTGGACGAAATCGTCGACCATGTTCGCACAGGTGGTCTCATGGAGAGCGCGGCAGCGGTGGTCAAACTGGCAGAGGAGCGTATGTCCGGAGCCGTCTCCGGCCAGCCCAGCAAACCCGACGATTTATCGCTGATCCTGTTCCGGAAGCCCGGTCGCGCGCGTATTATCGATGGGTGACGCCATTCGGCGGGAACTCGGCGCCCGGTTTGGGTTCCAAGCTTAGGATTCGGGAGAGAATATTATGAGATCACAGACCCGGAACAACCCGAAACTCGCCACAGCGATTCGTGCTTGTGTCGCGGTTGCCTGCGCTGGATTCCTGATTACGGGCTGCGCTGTTGGTATTAGCGGCGGTAGCTCGGGCGGCGGCATAGGCGGTGGCGTCCAGCTGCCAGGCGGCGGCTCGTCCGGCGGTGGTATGCCGGGTGGTGAATCCGGTGGTTCTTCAGGTGGTTCGTCAGGTGGTTCATCGGGCGGTGGCATGCCGGGTGGCATGCCGGGTGGCTCATCGGGCGGTGGCATGCCGGGTGGCATGCCGGGTGGCTCATTGGGCGGTTCATCGGGTGGTTCGTCTGGTGGTCATCGGTATCCTCGGGCGGCTCCTCGGGCGGTTCGTCCGGCGGCTCCATGGGCGGCCAGGATATGGAAGGCGTGAGCACCGGAGGCGGCGCGACGGGTCAGGATTGCAACGACGGCGGAATTTCCGGCGGCGGTATCGGCGGTGGTATGGGCTGCGAAGACGGCGATGCCGGCGGCGGCGGCGCGGATGGCGCAGGTGGTGTAGGCCAGTTCCCGGGTGGCGATGCGGAGAAGGCCGAGCAGCTGGGCGAAGAACTGGACAAGTCGCTCGGCGACTTCGACGAGTCCCTGGGCGAGGAACAACGCGAGATCGCGTCCGCATCACGGGATACGGAAGGATTTGACACCGGCACCGGCGGTAACCGGGGTGGTTCGATCAGCCTCGGAGAACAGTCAGCTGGTGCCATGTCATCCGGTGGTAACAGCAGCGGCGGTAGCGGCGGCGGCGGCGATTCGGCCGGCGAGGTAGGCGGCGGTCCGCTGGAAGGCCTGGATAGTCAGGAAATCGCGAAGCGTACCCCGGACGACATTGAGGTATTGATCGATGACGATATTGTTGCCAAGCAGCTACGTGAAGCCGCTTTGGCGGAAGAAGATCCAGAACTGCGCGAACGCCTCTGGCAGGAATACCGCAAGTACAAGGGCATGTAGGGAGATCAATCGCGCACAATGCTGAGGATAACGCTGCTACTCGTCGTGCTGTGCCTGCTGGGCACCGGCTGCACTGTCAATGAGGTTGTCGTCGCGGAAGAGACGGAGCTGGTGGTTGCACAATCGCCTGTCGAAGAGTCGCGGCTGCTGGATATAGGCATCGTTGAGTTCGAGCCGGGCATTGACGAGGACAACAACCCTCGCAAAAGCGGTGTCTTCGAGGAAATTCGTTTTGCCGAAACAAAGTACCTCGCCTATCACCTGAAAACGACCCTGCAGGGCACCGGGCACTGGGGTGCCGTACGGGTCATTCCCTCGCGACAGGCGTTCACGGACGTCATAATCAGCGGCAATATCAAACAGTCTGACGGCGAGTTCGTGACACTGAACATCTCGGTCGACGACGCCGCAGGCCGTCACTGGTTTAGTGAGACCTACGAAACCCAGACCGGCATCACGTCTTACTCGGAGCGGCGCGACAGGCGTCTCGATCCGTACCAGAAGGTCTTCAACGATATCGCGAATGACCTGCAGGTCTTCGCGTCGCAAATGGCGCCAAGAACCCTGGAACAGACCCGACAGATTTCGGAGCTGAAGTTTTTTGCCGATATGTCCCCGATTGCTTACGGGGAACACCTGCAGGTTGACGACGAGGGCATCGTCTCAATTCGGCGGCTGCCGGCAGAGAACGACCCAACCGTTGGGAGACTGCGGCAGATTCGTGAACGCGATCGTCTCGTGGTCGATACTCTGAATGAGCACTACGCTAATTTTTACTATGGCATCGCTATTCCCTACAGAAACTGGCGCAAAGTATCGCGCCAGGAATTGATCGCGTATCGGCAGGTTAAGCGTTCGGCTCGCATGCAGGCGCTGGTCGGTGTCGTGGTGTTGGCCGGATCGCTGGCCGTTGATACGAATAACTCCAGCAGTAGCCGCCAGCGCCGCGTGAATCGTAGCCTGCAATACATGGGTATTTCAGAGGGACTGAACCGCATTGTCGGCGGCATACAGCGCAGTAGCGAAGCCGATTCCCATATCGAAGCCATCGCTGAGTTGTCCCAGTCCTTCGGCGGACAGGCTGCGCCCATGGTGGTCAGCGTCCAGGGTCAGGAGCGACGACTGACTGGCACGGCGGAGGCGCAATACGAAGGATGGCGCCGCATGCTCAAGGAAATCTACCAGGCCGAAACCGGTTTCTCGCAGACGGTGGACGTCGGCACGCCCGCCCGCGCTGCCGAACACGAACCCGCGAAATAGAGCGCAATCAAGCAGCTCATAATGCTCGAACTCAGTAAAGGGACCCAGTTAGCCGACAGGTATACGCTGGAGCGATCGCTCGGCAAGGGCGGCGAAGCGGAAACCTGGCTTGCCCGAGATCGAATGACACGTGCGTCTGTTGCGCTCAAGATCGTACCGGCGGGCACCGCCGGCAAGCGTCTGCGGGATGAGTGGCAAACCAACCTGCGACTTATGCACGCGCATATCGTGCGCGTCTTCGAGTTTCACGAGGATCAGGGCGCGGCGTTCTACAGCCTGCAGTATGTCGCTGGCGCGGGTCTCGGTGTACTCACAGCAAAACCCCTGACAGAGATTCTGCCGCCGCTGGGTCTGGTTGCCGACGCGCTGCGCTACGCACATGCAAAAGGCATCGTGCATCGCGACGTTAAGGCGTCAAACGTTCTTCTTGACCACAACGGCGTTCCCTACCTCAGCGACTTTGGTGTCGCCGCATTGGTCGGTGCGAGTGCAGGCGGCGGTTCGCCGGTTGCAGCCAGTCCACAGGCACTTGCCGGCGAAGCCGCTCAGCCATCCGACGATGTCTATGCGCTTGGAATCCTGATGTACGAACTCATCTCGGGCGCGCCGCCATGGCCACCGGATGCCGCACCTGCGCCGCTGCAGGCGGCGACTGGGGATAGTGTGCCTGAGGCGGTGCACGATCTGGTCGCCAGCATGCTGGATAAAGACGCCGCAGCCAGACCAGGCGCAGAGGAGGTTGTTGCGACGCTGCGAGCGGCCGGGTTCGCGCCAGGCCCGGCACATTCCCAGATTGCTGCCCGCCCCGCGCCGGATGACGAACGAATCGAGACGGTCGCAGCGGTCCATCCAGTGCATGAAGCGGGGGCCGGAGCGATTTCCGATGTTTCCGCGAGCAGTTCATCCGGGATCAGTCCGCGCGTCATGCTGGTTGCACTGGCCGCGCTCGTGGGTGTCTTGCTGGGCGTTGTGTTCCTGCTGCCCGATGCCGTGGACGAGCAGAAGCGCGCTGTGCGACAAGGGGCCGTTCCTTCATCTCCGGCGCCGTTTAACGAGTCCCTGGTCGGGTCGGACGTCCCCCAGAGCAGTGGCGAACCGGGCATCGACCGCGTGACGCGCGACTACAAGCCCGAGAACGTGGCGCTCGACGGCGAGACGATCGAGTTCAACGAGAACGATGCAGATTTCAGCGGTCTCAATGATGATGGCAAGCTTCGATACAACGTTGAAATGATTCTCGGCGAGTTGTTGTCAGACTTCGAGACCCTGGAGCGACGCAGTGTGCAGCGCTGGGCGCAGGTGCCCTATCGCCGTGCCAGGGACTTATATGCACAGGGCGACGCGGCATTTCTGAAGCGCAATTGGGCGGCGGCCGAAATTCACTACCTCGACGCATTGTCCGTCCTCGAGCCGCTGTTCGACCGGGTTGAACCCGAGTTTGAAAAAGCGCTGGCGGCCGCGAAGGCGGCATTCGATGCAGGCGAGCGCTTGGAGGCACTGCGATTCTATGAACTGGCTGTCGCCATTACGCCCGAACCATCCGGAGGCGCGTGCGGGCCTCGAACGTGCGCAGAATCTTGAAACGGTGCTGCAACTCGTTGAGCAGGGGCTCGTCTATGAAGAGGAGTTGGAACTCGGCGCCGCTGAAGCGAATTTTGCGCAGGCAGCGTCCCTCGACCCCAACTGGTTGCCCGCGACGGAAGGGCTGGAACGCGTGCGTGCTACGCGGATCAAGATGCAGTTCGATTCACGCATGAGTGAAGGCCTCGAGGCGCTGGCGATCGGAGATTACCTCGGCGCACGAGCGGCGTTTCGCATGGCGGAGCAACTGGTTCCCGGTTCGCCGGAACCCGCCGACGGCCTGATGCAGGTCGATCAGGGCCTGCGGATGGGCAACATCAATACGCTGGAACAGGAGGCAGTATCGCTGGAACGCTCCGAGCACTGGGATGCGGCCGCAACGACCTACGAAGAAATACTGAAAGTCGATGGCAATCTGGCATTCGCCAAAGATGGGCTCACCAACGCCCGACGGATGAGTGCGCTGCACACGCAACTCGATGAGTACATTAAGGATCCGGATCGTCTGTCGGTGCCTTCCGTCATGCAACGGGCGACGAAACTGGTCGTGGACATCACGGTCATGCCGGTGATCGGGCCGCGCCTGGCCGGCCAGCGAGACGAACTGTCACGCCTGCTAAAGCGCGCGGCAACGCCTGTCACGGTAGAGTTGGTTTCGGATAACATGACGGCGGTTTCCATTTACAAGGTCGGCGTGCTCGGTAGTTTCGGCAGTACGGACCTGAACTTGCGACCGGGGACCTATGTCGCGCTTGGTGTCAGGCCGGGATTCCGGGATGTGCGCGTCGAGTTTCGCGTGGCACCCGAGATTGAAATGCAGCCCGTCGAGGTGGTTTGTAAGGAGCCGATTTGAGTTTCGATCATCTATTCATAAGGGATGTGGAAGGTGAACGTCGGGTAGACGCGGCTGCGCTGCCTCTGCGCGTCGGCACCAGCAGCGACTGCGAGCTCCGCCTGCCCGGGCCGGGCGGCGAGCCCGTCGCATTGCTTGATCTGCTCGATGGCACCCCATTTGTACAGCCAGTCGGCCGCAGCGCGGCGATGACGATTAAATGGCGAAACGCTTGAAACCAGCCACAAACTTCAACATGGCGACGAGCTGCAATTCTACGGCAGCCGCATTCGCGTCCAGGTTGATGGCGAGCGTTTGTCGCTGGATGTGCGTCTCGAAGACAGCGCTTACGTTACCCGCCCGCCGGATCTGCCGGACGAGGATGAGCTGCCCGATGATGAGGCGATCGCACCGACCGCGTTTACTCGTGCCGTGGAAACGGCAGCGCAGCTTGAGAAGCATCGAACCAGTCCCCTCAAGGTCATTGTCAGTGTTGGGCTCGCAGTGCTTCTGTTGTCCTCCTACCTGTTGTTCAGCGCGAAGTCGGTGCAGTTCGAAATTACCCCGGCGGAGCCTGACGGCTTTAGCATCGACGGCGGCTGGTTTCGATTGCCCATTGGCAATCGCGTCTTGCTGCGCAAGGGTGACTACACGGTCAACGTGCAGAAACAGGGTTACTACGACGTGGCGCAGAACTTTGTTGTCAGCGATGAACAGTCGATGACGGTTAGTCTGCGCATGCGCAAGAAACCGGGACGACTCCTCGTTGTGGCTGAGCCTGCGACAGACGCAGTCGTAACCGTGGACGAAGGCCAGGTAGGTAAAGCACCGTTCGGTCCTGTCCAGCTGGAGCCGGGACCGCACTCGGTGAAGGTCGAGTCCGAGCGCTTCCTGCCATTCACTGGCGTCGTCGAGATTGCTGGCCTGGATCTGCTCGAGAATTTCAACGTGCAGCTGGTGCCGCGCTGGGCCGAAGTGCGCATTGAATCTGATCCACCGGGCGCGAAGATCTTCAGCGGTGACGAGGAGGTGGGCGTCACACCGGCAACCATCGAGTTACTGGAGGGCTCGCACGACGTGACCCTGTCGAAAGACGGGTTCAGCGCCTGGGACGGCACGATTGTGGCGGAGCCCAATGTGGGCCAGCAATTGCCACTGATTACGCTGGATCCTGCCGACGCCCGGCTTATCGTTAATACGATTCCTCGCGGCGCAAACGTCACAGTCAATGGTCGTTATCGTGGACAGTCCCCGATAACGCTCTCGCTGGCGCCCGAAGTCGACTATGACATCGGGCTATCGAAGGCGGGATACGGCGTGACGCGACGAAATTTGCGGCTTGAATCCAATGCATCGGAGTCGATCACGGTTGATCTGTCCGCGCGTCTCGGTACCGTGACCGTAAACGTGAGCCCGGAGGATTCGACGGTCTACGTCGACGGTCGTGCGCGCGGTAAAGGCAAGACGACGTTACGACTGAGTTCGGCGCCCCATTCAATTGAGGTGCGTCGCCAGGGCCACGTATCGTGGCGACGTACGGTGACACCGCGGCCAGGTTACCCGCAAACCTTGTCTGCGACGCTAAGGTCGGTTGAAGCGGTTGCGCAGGACAGCATCGCCAAGATACTCAAGTCGCCCGCTGGCCAAACTATGCGGCGCGTCGAACCCGCGACTTTTTCGATGGGGGCATCGCGCGCGGAAGTGGGACGTCGTGCCAACGAGGTGATTGTCCCGGTGACTGTTACCCGGCCTTTCCTGATCGGCGTGCACGAGGTGACCAACAAGGAGTTCGCCGAGTACCGTGCAAACCACGACTCGGGAACCAGCCTGCACCCCTCACTCGGTGCCGATAACAACCCGGTCGCCAACATCAGTTGGGCTGACGCCGTGCAGTACTGCAACTGGCTCAGTCAGCGCGAAGGGCGGACGCCTGCGTACAAGGCCGAGTTTGGTGTATGGGTTCCTGTGTACCCGCTAACCGACGGTTACCGGCTGCCGACTGAAGCGGAGTGGACCCTGGCGATCCGCTATGGCGGGCAGAAGCAGCCCTCCAGGTTCCCCTGGGGTACCAAATGGCCGCCGCCCGAGAACGCTGGCAACTATGCAGATCGCACGGCGCTTGAGCTCGTACCATCGATCTTGCCCGCCTACGATGATGGCTACGCCTCCACTGCGCCCGTCGGCAGCTTCAAGGCGAATGCGCTCGGGATCCATGACGGGGGCGGTAACGTTGCGGAATGGGTGAACGATTTCTACACCGTACCGACGCCCGGCATCACCAAACCGATTGTTGATCCGACCGGACCGGATCGTGGCACCAGCCATGTGATACGAGGATCCAGTTGGCGGCATGCAGGCGTCAGCGAGCTGCGTCTCAGTTTCAGGGACTTCAGTTCAGAACCCCGGCAGGACGTCGGCTTTCGTATCGCGCGATTTGCGGACTGATGCTGCGGGTCGCAGATGACCACGAAAAATTCATGAGACAATCGGTTGTGTCCATGGTCCAAGGCTATTGCCGTCACGATTAACCACGGGAGACAGGTACGTGTACCGTCTGAAACTGATGATACTGCTTTCGTTCTTCGGCACGTCGGCGCTTTGGGCACAGGATGCTGAGACCGGGAACGACACCGGCGACACGTCCGAGACCGCCACCGAGGAGGCTGTCACGGAAGAGTCCGCTGAGCCCGAGAACGACGTGACTGACGAAGAGATCGACGAACTACTGGGTCTCGATGAAGACTATTCGGAGATCGAGGACGATGACTTCGATTTCTCGGAGGACGTGCGTTTCGAACAGTCCACTGATTTTCCGGTCGATATTTGATCGCCGGACTTACTGAGCATTGCCTATGAACAAGAAGACCATCCCCGTTGAGTTCGTCTACCAGCTGTTCGCCCTGATCATTGCGATCATCGTCGTGCACGCGTTCTACGTGTCTGTCGTTCGGCCCAACGCAGCCGAAGTGATCATCGAGCAAAACATGCTGGCGGAAGCTGACCCGGATTTCGTGCGTGAACGAAGCGTCTGGGTGCTGGTCAAGGACATGGAGCAGGAAGCCTGTTTCATCCTGATGTTCTGGGCGTTGGCCATCATGGGTTACAAGGCCGCGAAAATTAATGCCGAAAGGAAGCTGCTCGATGTCGACCTGGTGCCGGTCCCGGAAGGGATGCGAATACTCCCGGAGGACACGCGCGAGTTCGCACGGCAGGTGCAGGCCCTGCCCGAAGACCGGCAGCAAATGTTATTGCCACGGGCTCTTTTGAACGCCCTGCGACGTTTTGCTTCGACGCGCAGTATCCAGGATGTGTCGAGCAGTACTCACACGATTTGCGAATCGGAGGCCGATCGCCTCGAGTCAGAGCTGTCAATGATCCGTTACATTTCGTGGGCAATCCCGTCGATCGGGTTCATCGGCACGGTCCGTGGTATCGGTGAAGCACTGGCCCAGGCGGACAAGGCGGTCAAAGGTGATATCGCCGGTGTTACGCAGAGCCTCGGTGTGGCTTTTAACTCGACTTTCATCGCGCTTCTTATCAGCATTTTCCTGATGTTCCTTGTTCACCAGTTGCAGCTCGTGCAGGAACGGCTCGTTTTCGACAGCGAGACTTACTGCGATGACAAAGTCATCCGGCACCTGAAGTCAGACTGATACCGGATCGGACCCGACACGTGACCCTGCTCGCAGCACATCTCAATGACGCAGGCCTCCTGATTACGGATGGCGAGCGTATCCTGTGTCGCGAACCGGGATACGCATTACTCACGGACGATGGTCTTGTAACCGGACGCGAGGCATGGGCCAGCGCAAGCCTGGAGCCGCGACGCACCAAGAATCATTACTGGGACGACCTGCGCACGGTATCGTTGGCCGACGCGCGCTTCCAGCACCTGACGGCTGCCGACCTGGTGAGCAGCCAGCTCGAAACCCTGTGGCAACGTGTGGCAAAGCCAGGTGATCGGCTGGCGCTGGCTGTGCCGGGCTACATGAATACGGAGAACCTCGGACTGCTCCTCGGCATCGCGATGGACCTCGAAATTCCGGTGGTGGCGATGGTCGACGCGGCGGTGGCGGCGACACGTCGCCAGTACACGAACGCGGTGCCCGTGCACGTCGACCTGAGCTTGCATTCAACGATGCTGACACGCTTGCTACAGGAAGGGCAGGCGCAGTACGAGCGCTCGGCCGTAGTCAACGAATCGGGCATGCTCAACTTGTATGGCATCTGGCTGCGGATGATTGCCGAGTCCTTTGTGCAGCAGTCTCGCTTCGACCCATTGCACACGGCAGAAACCGAACAGATGCTGCAGGACCGGATTCTGGACTGGCTTGCCATCGCCAGCAGCCGTGAAACAGTAGCTCTGCAGATCGAGTATCGGGGCATAGCGCACCAGGCCGAAATTTCGTCGCTGGACTTCGTGACGGCAGCAACTCCGGTCTACCAGAATATTGTGAGCAACCTGCGTGCTCTTTATCGTGCGGGAGAGACGCCCGCGCTGCAGTTATCGGATCGCGCGGCACGCATGCCGGGATTGGCGGACACATTGAAAGCCAGGGTTGGCGGCGCGGTATTCCTGCTGGAGCCCGGTGCCACAGCACGCGGACTAGTGAAGCGCTGCGTCGAGAGCCGTCCGGGCAGTGTGGTAACGCTGGCGCGCCACCTGCCGTGGGACCAGGCACCGGTGTCGGTTGATGTGGGTGGCCGTGAGGCAGCGGCGCAACCCACACATGTCCTGCTCGGCAACAACGCGGTTCCGGTCGGTGGGGTGGCTTTATCGGTGGGAACGCAGACGTCCGAGGGTGAACGCTGGCTGGATCTGGGACCCGATGTCCCCGGTGTCTCGCGACGACATTGCGATATCTCCGGAATTGATGGCCAGTGCGTTGTCACCGACCACAGTCGCTACGGCACATTCCTGAACGGTCATCGAATCGACGGTTCAGCGGTCCTGCAGACTGGCGATGTATTGCGAGTCGGCACGCCTGGTGTGGAGCTGCGCATGATTTACGTGGAGACAGCGCATGGCACGTAGGCGCAGATCCACAGAGATCTTCAGCATGTCGTTCCTCGACTGCATGAGCTGTGGTTTCGGCGCAGTCATCCTGTTTTTCATGATTATCAACTCGCACGTAAACGCGACGACCGAGAACGACAACAGCGAACTGATGGCCGAGACAAATCGGCTCGAGATCGAGGTGCTCGAGGGACGCAAGAACCTCGCCCTGGCACGTAACACCAAACAGAAACTCGAAGTAGAGAAAGAAGACGCCGACAGCAAGATCGCGCAGATCATCGCGTTGATCCAGGAGCTGCAGGCGGAGCTCGACAAGTACGATCAGGATACGCTGGCCAAGATAGAGCGTGTCGAGAAGCTGCAGTCGGACATCAAGTCGCTGCAAGATGAGGTCAGGCGCCTTCTGGCCATCAAGGCTGATCAGGATGAAGCCGGCGAACAGATTCGTGAGTTCAAGGGCGACGGTGACCGCCAGTACCTGACGGGCCTGAGACTCGGTGGCGAACGTACCTTGATCCTTGTCGATCGCTCGGCCAGCATGCTTGCCGACAACGTTGCCAACGTCATCATTCGCCGCAACAAGCCCGAGGCTGAACAGTTACGCGCGCGCAAGTGGCGTCAGGTGGTGGCCACGGTCAACTGGCTGACCACGCAATTCCAGGAAGACGATCAATACCAGATCTATATGTTTAACAACCAGGCGGAGCCGGTCATTCGCGGTACCGAGGGCGTCTGGCTCACCGCCGGAGATGGGCAACAACTGTCCGAAGCCATTCGTGTGCTGCGCCGAACGCCGCCTAAGAACGGTACCAACATGCACGCGGCGTTTGCCGTCGCGAAGTCGCTGTCACCGCGACCCGATAACATCATTTTGCTTGTCGACGGCATGCCGACCATGGAGACGGCGACGACGGACAAGAGTCGGGTAGGTGCAAACGAGAGACTAAATATTTTCTCGCGTGCCACGCGTGAGCTCCCGGCGGGCATCCCCGTCAATATCATGCTGTTTCCGATGCAAGGTGATTTCGCCGCGCCTATTTCCTTCTGGTCCCTCGCGATAACGACGAACGGTTCTTTCATGACCGTCAGTCGGGACTGGCCGTAAGGGGATGCTGTCATGAGACGCCGCCGCAACGTTGAAGCATTCAGCCTGTCGTTCCTTGACTGCATCTGCTGCGGGTTTGGCGCGATCATTCTGCTACTCGTATTGAGCAAGATCTATGAACCCGTCGTCATTGAAGAAGCCGAAGAGAATCTGGAACAACTGATCGCACTGCTGCAGGAAGAATTGTTCAACCTGCGCGGTGATTCTGTCATTCTCGACCGTGAACTTAAGATGGTCAGCCAGGATGCCGCTGCAACCAGGACTGAGCTGGCCGAGTTGCAAGGGGACCTTAATCGCATTCGTGGGCAGTACGAGGCCAGCAGGCAGGAAGAGGAAGCGACGATCGACGAAGGTGAATTGCGCGCTGCACGACAACGCCTGACCGAGGAGATGAAACGCCTGTTGCCCTTTTACCAACGCAGCGAAAGAGATGCGGTGGCGGGCATACCGGTTGATAGCGAATACATTATTTTCGTCATTGATACATCGAACAGCATGGTCAACTACAACTGGGGCCTCGTGCAGCGCAAGTTGCAGGAAGCGCTTGAGGCCTATCCCGAAGTAAAGGGTATCCAGGTCATGAATGACGATGGCCAGTACATGTTTTCGGAATACGCCGGACGCTGGATTCCGGACTCGCCGGGTCGCCGGCAGGCGATCGTCAATCGCATGCGTACCTGGTTCGCACAAAGTGACAGTAACCCGGTCGATGGTATCCAGGCCGCGATCGAGACGTTCTGGGCCGCGGACAAAAAAATCAGTATCTATGTGTTCGGCGATGACTTTGCGGGCCAAATGAATATCGATCAGGTTGTCGCTACGATCGACCGGCGCAATCGTGTGGGTAAGGACGGCACCCGCCGCGTCCGCATCCATGGCGTCGGGTTTCCTCGCGGTTTTCGTGGCGGTGGCCAGATTCCGCGCTCCGCCAGTCGTTTCGCCACGCTGATGCGAGTACTGTGCGACCGCAATGGCGGGACATTCGTCGCGCTGACCGACGAAAACCGCTAGCGATAACCGCCAGCGCCATTATTCGCCACAATTGATCGGCAGCTTTCCACGATAGCGCCGTTTCCGGCGCGCTATTCGATTGTGTAATGAACTCCGAAGCCGGCCAATGGGCCGCTACGTAACCAGGAGATCATTCACATGCGTAATTCAATCATTGCAATCACAGCAGCTGTTGCCATCCTGTTCGCCGTGCCATCGCAGGCAGCGAACAAGAGTTCCAAAGAAGAAACGATCGGCGTGGGGTCAGGGGCCCTGGTCGGCGCGATTGCCGGCGGGCCGGTCGGCCTCATCATCGGCGCAGCGATCGGCGCGAAGGTTGGCGACACGATGCACAAGAAGGAAGAGCGCATTGATGGCCTGCAAGTTGCGGTAGCCAGCTCCAATAATACGGTCGTCAAGCTCGAGAACGATGTCGACGCGCTAAGCGGCGAGATCGACCGCCTGCAAAACGTCGCACGTCCGGAACTCGTCAGTCTGCTGCAGGCCGGTATCGCCATGGACCTGTTGTTCCGTACGGACGAAGCCGTGCTCGCTGACATGACGGGCGACCGCCTGGCGCAGCTGGCCGGCACATTGGCCGGTATGACGGATATCCACATCCAGCTCGACGGGTTCGCCGATGAGCGCGGTGATGCCGACTACAACCTGGAGTTGTCCGAGCGTCGTGTGCAGTTTATTCGCGATCAGTTAGTTGCCGCCGGAATACACCCGAACCGCATCAATGTAAGTGCCCATGGCGAATCGGCCGCGCAGGACGAAACGCTCGACAGCTATGCCCTCGAGCGCCGTGTCAGCGTCAAGCTGTTTATCGATAACACGCCGTCGCTGGCAGCCAACCCTGACTCATCTTCCCTGTGACTCATCTGAGTCTCCGCCTGGCCGGCCCTGTAACGGGGTCGGCCTTTTTTTGTTACTGTCTGTCTCCTCACTGTACGAGGAATTCTGCATGCCTCAAGAACTCGCCGAACGTCGCTGTAAACCCTGCGAAGGTGGTACCGAGCCGCTAACGCGGAAACAGGCCGGTGAGTTGTTGCGAGCGCTGCACGCCGACTGGTGGCTAAGCGAAGACGGCCGTGGCATCACACGCAGTTTTCGTTTTCCGGCTTACGAGAAGACGCTCGAGTTTGCGAATGCGGCCGCCGAAATTGCGATTGCCGAGGATCATCACCCGGTTCTAACAGTCGCCTATGGTAGCTGCACCGTCAGTTACACGACGCATTCGATCAACGGGCTTTCCGACAATGATTTTATCTGCGCGGCCAGGACTGATCGGCTGGCGGGCGCAACAGCAAAATGATTGCGTACAAAGATATCGAAGCAGCGGCAAGTCGGCTTGCCGGCGTGGCAGTCCGCACGCCCTTGCTAAGCAACCGGCAACTTGATGCCTTGGCTGGCGGCACGGTACTGGTAAAACCCGAGTGCCTGCAGGTGACAGGTTCGTTCAAGATTCGTGGCGCCTACAATTTCCTTAGCCAGTTGGGCCCCGACGAGGCCAGGCGCGGCGTTGTCGCTTTTTCATCGGGCAATCACGCACAGGGTGTGGCGGCGGCCGGCACGATGCTCGGCATCCAGACAGCTATTGTCATGCCGGAGGACGCACCACGAGCGAAACTCGAGAACACACGGCGACTGGGTGGTGAGGTCATCACCTACGATCGCTACACAGGAGATCGCGAGACCATCGCCCGCGAAATCGCCGCGGAACGCGGTGCCGTGGTGGTGCCCTCCTACGATCATGAGTTCATCATTGCAGGGCAGGGTACCGTCGGGCTTGAGATCGCACAGCAATCTGAAGAACTCGGCATTGTGCCGGAGCAGGTGCTGGTGTGTTGCGGTGGCGGCGGTCTGATTGCCGGTACGGCTATGGCTCTGAAAGCGAATTATGCAAACGTTGACGTGCACCCGGTAGAGCCTGAGGATTTTGACGACACGGCACGGTCACTGCTGTCGGGCAAGCGCGAGCATATTGATTCGTCCGCTCGCTCGATATGCGATGCGCTGCAGGCGCACTCGCCCGGCGAAATGACATTTGCCATCAATGAGACGTTGCTGGGGAAGGGCCTGCTTGTCAGCGACGTCGAAGTGCGCGCAGCCATGCGTTTTGCTTTCGCCAATCTGAAGCTTGTGGTTGAGCCCGGGGGTGCGGTCGCCCTCGCGGCGGTCCTGTCAGGAAAAATCGACACACAAGGAAAGAACACCGTCGTTGTGATCAGTGGCGGTAATGTCGACGGTGAATTGTTCGCTGAGATTCAGCGGGAAACGTCAGGCTGAACCGAAACTCGGTCGGCGCAGAAGTGGCCGGCGAACCTTGGGCTGGCTGCTAATCGAGGTGACCGGTGTCGATTCACGGCGACGCTCCGGCCAGGCTTCCAGCCAGGACACGATCTTCTCAATCTCTTCGACATCTTTCTTGACGCGCGACGGCTGCATCTCGCAGAGCCCAATGCCTTGCTCGGCAGCGTGCACAAAATTCTGGCTGTCCCGAAGGACCGCGATGATCGGAATCCCCAGCGAGTCGAGGAAGCGCATGAGCTTTGCAAAGCTCTTGGTGTTCTTGCGCGTGCGATTGGCCACGACGGCGAGCTTGCGATCGCGGCGATCGACCTTGGCAACGAGCAGCAGGTCGGCAATGCACCGCGACGCCGCATGGATGTCCATCGACGATGGCAGCACGGGCACAAGGATGCTCGTTGAGTCCCGCGTAAGTTCGCGCAGGTCGTCGTGATCAATGCTCGCAGGCGAGTCAATCAGCAGGTTGACGGTGTCATTCGGTACGCGTAGTTGCCAACTGCGGGTTGCCTGCATGGACTTCTTGAAAGCCGCGATGCCGTGGATGGCGGCCAGGTCGGCGGGACGTCGATCCAGCCATGCCATCGTCGAGCCCTGCGGATCGTAATCCATGATGGCGGGCGTCGGTCCGCGTTGTGCGTAGGCGGCTGCCAGATTGGTCGCCAGCGTCGACTTGCCGCAACCCCCTTTGGGGTTGAGGATGACAATCTTGTTCAGCTTGTCTCGTCTTGGCGTTATCAGCATGTCAGTCTGGCTTCCAGCAAGTTCACATAATACCTCGGAATCGCTCAGGATTCTCGCGCCGTCCCCTATGACGCCGCAAGGGCGGCCCAGGTTGTCTCGATGGTGGCGTCGACGTCCCCATCACCGTTCGAGTCGATCTCGATGGTGACGTTGACGTTGTCGACCGCTGTGAGCCGCGCCGATGAGTCTTGTCCCAAAACGAGAAGTGCGCCAGAGCTCGGGTAGTCGAGACCTTCGCCCGCAAAGGTCACCGGTGTCGAGTAACGCACGGCGCCAGCGATTTGCGTGCTGTCCAGCGTGCCTGACGCTGCCAGGGTGAAGGGAAGCGTCTGCAAGGACCCGTCAACTGTCTGGCTCGACGCGTAGTTGCTAAGCGTCTCGGAACTCGCGTTTGAGTCCACGGTCATCGAGGTTCCCGAAACACCGGCGGCGACCAGCGGGCTCTGCGTCGTGTCCAGGGTGATCGTTGCGTCTCCATTACCGGTACTGGTTTCCGTTCCCGTGACGACCTGCAGGTTGGTGACAAAGGTATCCATGCTCAACATGAGAAGGCCGGTCTCGACGTCGCTCGTGAATTCACCCACGGCTAAGTCAACGGTGCCATTGATGACTTCGCCGAAGCCGTCATCACAGAATTCGTACACCGCCCGAAACGTGTCACCGACACTCAGGGTATCCGGATCAGCGATATCGCCGGAAAAGGTCACTGTGCCGCTGCTGAGACAGGGCTCTACGTCCGGTCCGAAGGGTACCTGGTGTAGAACGTTCACCAGGGAGCCGGCGGCCTTCTGGGCCACCGTAGTTTTCGCGAAACTGTCAGGAGACGCCGTCGACAGCACGAGGCCTCCGCCGAGACCGCCAAAATCACCACTGGCAACCACGGCTTCCCATGAAACGCGAGTCACGGTTAACGCATTGGTCGAGGTGATGCCAATGGTTGTGGCCGGCGGCTGGGCGCCGCCAAACTGGTCGCCGCCGCTACCGCAGGCCGCGATCATCAAAGATGCACTCAGGACGCTCAGGCGCGCAAGATTCATGGTGTAGCTCCCGTAAATATTGAGTTTTAGGCGCACCAGTGTACGCAGCGACCGCTGGCGCGCTGTGATGGCCCTCACAAAAGGACGATCCGTATTATGTCTTGTGGCGGTGGGTTCTGAGGAATGCGCTGGCTTCGCGCAGCCATTCGCAGGTGTCGCAGTCGCAGTCCCTGGCGTGGTCGGCGCTGTCCGAATACTCCCTGCGCACGTAGCTTACGGCCGTTCGCAGGGCGTCGACGAGGTCGGGCAGTGGGGTCTCAGGCGTGGGCTCCAGCCGATTCTGGTTGAGCCAGCGGCAGGCGCTGCCAAAGCGACAATCTTCGCAGCAGCGGTCGTGGGGCGCGAAGCGGCCCTTAAGGTGGCAGTCGGTAAAATCGACCTCGCGATCGATAAACCAGCGCGGATAGTCGAGCAGGGTCGCGATATACCCCGAAATCGTCCGCAGCTGCCTGCCAGTCAATGTGGTCATGAATGCTCGAGAATCAGCCTGCCTGGCAGCCTAGATAGGGCGTTCGCGGGAGGGCTATTCGGGGTACTACGTACGCGCGTCGAGCATTCCTGAAGTACCCTCGTCCGGGTCGTTGCTTTTTCGCAACATAGATCAATAAATTCGTGTTTTTTTTAGCCTTTGCCATTTACAAATGTGTTGTGATTTCGCATCATTACGACTTGGCTCAACCGGCATTCCCGGTCGCCCGGCGATTAAGGTTAGTAATAAGCCACGTCGAATTACTTAGCATAAGGGGTTAGAGATGAGAGTTAGTGAAGATCGCGCTTTATCTGCGCGCGTACTCAGTCCATTTGCTATCGTTTTCGCAAGCTTGTTTTTGCTTGCAGGTCCTGCCGCATTTGCGCAGGACGACAGCGATAGTGACGACACAGGCGATATCGCCGAGCAGGACGATGAGGTCGTTGACGAAGTAGTCGTCACGGGTTCGCGCCTGAAACGCGATACTTACAGCAGTATTTCTCCGCTACAGGTTATTACTGGTCAGATTTCTCGCGAAGTCGGCCTGATCGATGCCGGTGACATCTTGCAGGAGTCCACGGCGTCCAGCGGTCAGCAGATCGACCTGTCGTTCCAGGGCTTCGTGCTCGACAACGGCCCGGGCTCGACGACAGTCAGCCTGCGCGGTCTTGGTGAAGCGCGTACGCTGGTTCTCGTTAACGGCCGTCGTCTTGCACCGGGTGGTGTAGAAGGCGCTCCGTTTGCCGCAAACCTCGACCTGGTTCCGGCATCGCTGGTGCAGCAGTACGACCTGCTGCTCGACGGCGCATCGTCGGTCTACGGTTCAGACGCCATTGCTGGCGTAGCCAACATTATTCTGCGCAAGGACTTCGACGGTTTCGAACTCGAGGCCTACTCACGGGTTCCGCAGGAAGGCGGTGGTGTTGACCACACGCTGAGCGCAGTCTGGGGCAAGAACTGGGACCGCGGCTTTGTCGGTATCGGCGCCGAAATCGTTGAGAGCGAACGCGTGCGTCTCGCCGATCGTCCCTGGACAGCAGGCTGTGACAAGCATTACGAAATCGACGAGAACGGCCAGTTCCGCCAGGAAGAACAGTTCTACAACAATGTTTATGGCATGGAGTGGGACGAATGTCGTCTCGGCCTGCTGGCTGGACGCGTATCCGTACCCCGCGCTGGCAGCATCTACTACACGCCGGGCGTATCGAACGGTGGCTGGACGGACTTCTCCGAGTCGTCGATTTTCGGCTTCGGTGTTGACGGCAACGGCGACGGCGCCGCAGACGTCAACTTCCGCCAGTACGACCTGAACGGCAAGGCAAGCCAGCAGAACTCCGATCTTTTCCCGGAGACATCGTCGCAAAATTTCCTCGCCTACGGTGAGTACACGTTCGACGGCGAAGCCAACATCACGCCGTACTTCGAGGTTATGCATTCAGAGTTCGATTTCTTCTCGAATTCCTCGGAAGGTCAGCTGTTCCCGAGCGTCCCGGCAAACAACCCGTTTAACCTCTGTAACCCGGCCGCGCCGGGCGGTGTTGATTGCGGTCTCGCTTACGACGGCCTCATGAACAATCCGAACTTTGTAACCCAGGTGCTTGGTGCCTTTGGTTGCGACCCGAGCGCGGGTGGTTCTTGTGACCAGACTGGCCCTGCACTCGGCGCAGCCAGTTCGCTGCCGATCGTATCGGTCGCAGGCGATCGCAACTTCACGGATGTTGAAGGTTCCCAGACGCGCGCCGTTGTCGGTATGCGTGCGGACCTGCCGTTCATGAACTTCGGCTCGCTGGACAACTGGTCGTTCGACATCTACGGCAGCTACACCAAGTCGGATGCCACATCAGCCCGTCGCGGTATTCGTGGCGATCGTCTCGACGTAGCACTCGGTGATCTACTCACTGACGAACACGCCGTGCGAACTGAACGATCCCATTGGCTACGGGAACGCGCACAGGCTTCACGATAGCGGATCTTGCAGCCGACGCTATCCCGGGTGCGTGCCGGTCAACCTGTTCGCTCCGTCGCTGTACCCGGTCGGTACGTCCGCCGCTACGGTCACGGGCGATTTCGCGACGCAAGCCGAGCGCGATTTCCTGTTCGACGATCGTAACTTCGCAACCGAGTATGAGCAGACGATTATTTCTGCCTATGCAACGGGCGAGATCTTCGAGTTGCCTGCGGGCGGAGTAGCGTTTGGTTTTGGTGTGGAAACGCGCAATGACGAAATTAACTCGATTCCTGACGAAGTCGCTCGTGACGGCCTGTTCTGGGGCTTCTTCTCCGATGGCGGTGCCACGGGCGATAAAGACACCGATGAGATCTTTGCGGAAATCGAGATGCCGATCCTGGCAGGCGTTACGGCATTCGAAGAGCTGACTCTGAACATGTCGGCGCGTTACACGGATGACGAGACTCTACGGTTCGGGTAACACCGAGTCGTTCAAGCTCGGTTGGCGTCCGGTTGAGTCGCTGTTGATCCGCGGTACCTTCGGTACCTCGTTCCGCGCGCCGAACCTGCGTGAGAACTTCCTGCAGGCCCAGTCGGGCTTCAACAGCATCTTCGATCCCTGCTACATCCCTGATGCAGCCACTGGATCCGATTTCCGGCGGCTACAACCCGGCACTGGATGACCGCGAACCAGAGGTTCTTGCCAACTGTCTGGCCAACGGCGTTGATCCGACGCTGGCCAATAACGGTGGCTTCAACGTGTTCAGCACGGAAGTCGCAAGAGGTGGTGCGCTGGATCTGTTCGCTGAGGAATCAGAGTCCTGGTCGGCCGGTTTTGCCTTTGATCAGCCGTGGAGCAGCGCATTTGACCTCGCTGTCAGTGCCACGTACTACGAGATCGAAGTCAACAACACGATCATCGAGCCAACCGGTCAGTTCATCGTGAATGACTGCTACAACTCGCTGACCGGTAACAGCGTGTTCTGCAGCCGTATTGCTCGCGACCTGTCGGACCCGACGAACCCGGTCATCGATCTCATCGATTCGGGCTTCATCAACCGCGAGGCTGAGAAGGCACGCGGCGTCGACGTCAACGTGACGTTCAGCGACACGTGGACATTCTTCGAGCGTCCCTACGACATCACCTTCGACGTGCAGGCAAATCGCCAGCTCGAGCGTTCTACGTTGTTCATCGATGACGAATGGCAACACGGACATCGATACGTTCCAGGGTGAGTGGGGCTTCGCGGACTGGACCGCACGTACGGGCCTGCGAGTTGACTACAACGACTTCCGTGTTACCTGGGAAATGCGTTACATTTCCTCGGTTAACCAGGACCCCGATGGCGTTGATGACTACGGCACCGCGTTCGATATTTCGGATACCTGTGGCGTAACGGACAACCTTACGTGCCGCGACTTTGGTGAAGCAGACAACTACTTCCTGAATAACCTGTCCATGTATTACTTCGGTGACATGTGGACGTTCGGTGGCGGTATCCGTAATCTCATGAATGAGAAGCCTCCGGTAGTCGACGGCACGGAAGTCCTGGCGGTTAACAACACGCCAATCGGTTACGGCTACGATATCAACGGCCGAGTCTTCTTCGTCAACGTTGCTGTCAATTTTGGTGGCGGTGAGTAATCGGGGTACTCGACTGATATAGCCAAGCAAGAACGGGCCCACGGTGTTATGCCGTGGGCCCTTTTGCTTTCTGCCAGCTTGCAGACTATCTTTGCATTCCAGCCTGATTGAGTCTTTAGAAATGAACAAGCAAACCGTATTCCTGGCTTGGCTTTGCCTGGGCCTGCTAATTTCCACCGGACCCGTTGTCGCAGACGCTGCGCCGGAGCCGTACCCGCTCGAGTACTGGGCGCTGCGTGAAGTGATCAACAATGCGCAGGTGTCGCCTGATGGCAAGTACCTGGGCCTCATGAAGATTCCGTCGAAGAAGGCGAATCCGATTATCGAGGTCTACGAGACGGCGAACCTGAATAAGGAGCCGTTCCGTATTGGCGCGAAGAAGATGGAGGTCACGAGCTTCTATTGGGCGAGCGACAAGGACATCGTATTCACACTGCGCCAAAAGGTTCGAGACAAGATTGAAGGCTTCAACCAGGGTGTCTACGAAACCAAGCTTGCCGTTGCGGACGTGAAAAAGAAAAAAATGCGGTCGTTCGACGAAACCGGACCGGCGATCGAGAACCTGCTGCCCAATAAGCCCGATAAGGTCATCATCTCATTCTTCGAGGGCGATCCGGACGGCCCTGGCTCGAAGCTCAATGCAGCATTTCGGCCGCGAGCCTACTGGGAGTTCGACCTCAACAAGGGCACCAAGAAGCTGCTGATCCGCGGCAAGATCTCGCTTGGCAATATCGACTTCGATCCGGATGGACAACCCGTATCTCGCCCGCGGGTTCGATCTGCAGGATGGCGAGTCGGTGTGGTACTACCGCAAACCGGGTGAGCATGACTGGAACGAAATATTTCGACTCAGCGAAGACGACTTTTCGGCATTTGCGGTCCTGGATAAGGATGAATCCAAGCAAGATAACCTGTTGGTCTACGCCAACAATGGCGACGACAAGGTCGGCTTGTGGTCCTTCAATACGCGAACGAAGCAGTTTGAGGAGCTGATCTATCGTCGTGCGGACGCCGATATCTATGGCATTCGTTACCACAGCAATGACTGGACCTATCCCGATAAGGTTACTGGCGTGTCCTATTTCAAGGACAAGTATCGCGTCGAATATTTCGATGAAGTTGAAGGTGCAACGTACGCGCAACTGGAGCAGATCATTCCGTTTGCTCATTACGTCAATATCAATAGCCGGTCTCGCGACGGCAATACCATGACCATCTACAATTCGGGCCCGCGCGACCCGGGAACCTACTACCTGTTCAAGGATGGTCGTGTCCAGAGCGTGGGCAGCAGGCAGCCGCTCCTGGAAAGCAAGAAGCTCGCTGACGTTGAAGTACATCGAGTACGAGTCGCGTGACGGCTACAACATTCCTGCGTACCTCACGGTTCCGCATGGCGAGGCGCCGTTTCCGCTGATCGTGTTGCCGCATGGCGGTCCGTTCGTGCAGGAAACGGTGGGCTATGATGAGTGGGCCCAAATGCTCGCGAATAATGGTTACATGGTGTTGCAACCGCAGTACCGCGGCTCGCAGGGCTATGGCATGAAGTTCTACCTGGATGCGTTCATGAACGGTGGACAGGGCGGCTACAAGATGCAGGATGACAAGGATGACGGCGCCCTGTACCTCGTCGATCAGGGCCTCGTCGATCCGGATCGAATGGCCATGTTCGGCTGGTCCTATGGTGGCTATGCGGCGCTGATAGCGGCGTCTCGTGAAGACCAGATCTACCAGTGCGTGATTGCCGGTGCTGCGGTCACTGATCCGCTCATGCAGGTCAATTATTACCGTTTTCAACTGCGTGGCACTGGTCGCGAAGAACAGCTACGCATGTGGGATGACAGTATCTCGCCGCTGGAGGAGGTCGACAAGGTCAACGTGCCGATGTTGATTATTCATGGCGACGTTGATCAGCGCGTGCCGCCAGACCATGCCAAGAAGTACTTTAAGGCTCTCGACAAAATTGGCAAGCCATACAAGGCGCTCTGGCTGGAAGGCGCGGATCACTTCTCGAATACGCTGTTCTATCGTCACCAGATCAAGCTGTACGAGTCGATGATTGACTTCCTGGAGAACGACTGCGGGCCCGGTGGGCTGTAGTCACAGGAGTTGAATTATAGATAAGGGGCCCGGGGTAGTTTGACTACCCCGGGCTTTTTTCTTGGCTAGAACATCTCACTCGGGTCGAGCGTGTCATGGGCGGGCTTCTCCCGGCTCTTGATCCATTTGCCGGTGATCATGTTGTCGTAGCCGAGCCCTGGTCCAACCATCGGGTAGACGCCGGCATCGCGGTCAATAATGACCTCGAGAAATGCCGGTCCACCAAATTCCATGAATTCGCGAATGATAGCCGGCAGGTCTTCCTGCTTGTCGAGGCGTTTCGAAAACTTGAAGCCATCGGCTTCGGCTGCCTTAACGAAGTCCTTGCTGTGCAATGACTTGTCACTGCCTGACATGCGCCCGCCGAAATACAGGTTCTGCCACTGCCGGACCATGCCATCGCCGTAGTTGTTAAACACGATGACCTTGATCGGCGTGTTATACGTCGTCGCCGTTTCGAGTTCGCCGATATTCATGCGGATACTGCCGTCGCCGTCTATATCGATCACGGTGCGGTCTGGTCGGGCAAACTGTGCGCCAATGGCAGCCGGCAGACCGAATCCCATCGTGCCCATGCTGCCAGAGGTGAGCCACAGGCGCGGTTCGCGAAAGTCGAAATACTGCGCGGCCCACATCTGGTGCTGTCCTACGCCGGTCGAAATGATCGCTTCGCCTTTCGAATGCTTGTTGATTTCTTCGATGACGGCATACGGCTGGATGTCCTCTGCGTTGCGATCGTAGTTGAGGGCATAGTCTTTCTTGAGTTGTGCAATCTCTTCATGCCAGGCGCCGAAGACCTTGGCAAAACCGATGCGCTTACCGTAAGCGAGCAAGTCCATGAGGTCGCGCTCCAGCATGCCGACGTGATGCCAGTTCACGCGTTTTACCTTGCCGATTTCGGCAAAATCCACATCGAAATGTGCGATGTTCTTCGCGCGCGGTGCGAACTGCCCCGGGTTTCCCGCGACGCGGTCATCGAAGCGAGCGCCGATAGCGATCAGGAAATCGCAGTCCTCAACCGCATAGTTGGCCGATGCTACGCCGTGCATTCCGAGCATGTGCAGGGCAAGCGGATGGGTCGTGTCGCTGGCGCCCAATGCCATCAAGGTGGTCGTAACGGGTATGCCGTAGGCATTGGCCAGGCGCCGCATGGCCTTGGTTGCATTGGCATTGATCACGCCGCCACCGGCATAGATGAGTGGCCGGTCGGATTCCGAAAGCAGCGTAAAGAAGCGCTCGCAGGCGTCATCGCTGAGGTGATTCCCTTCGACCTTGGCCAGGCGCCGGCGGTAGCCATGCAGGGGCAGGGTGCCCTGTCCCTGGAATTCGCCCTCCCAGTTCTGGATGTCTTTCGGGATGTCCACAACGACCGGGCCGGGACGTCCGGTGCGCGCCAGTTCAAACGCGCTGCGCATAGTCTCTTCGAGCGTGTCGGCATCGGTCACCAGGAAGACATGCTTCGCAACGGCACCCATGATGGCCGAGACGGGTGCTTCCTGGAACGCGTCGGTCCCGATTGCGGCTGTCGGTACCTGCCCGCAGATGACAACCAGCGGGACCGAGTCGGCCATGCTGTCACGCACGGGTGTCACCGTATTGGTAGCGCCAGGACCCGACGTCACCATGACAACGCCGACTTTGCCACTCGCGCGTGAGTAGCCGGCCGCCATAAAGCCCGCACCCTGCTCATTGGCAGGTACAACCAGCTGAATGGCCGCTTCACGGTCGGCCACGGGATGTTTGTCGTTGTAGCGGAATACTGCGTCGAAGATCGGGAGGATGGCGCCACCGCTGTAGCCGAACACCGTATCGACGCCTTCGTCAGCCAGAACCTGTACCACCGTGTCGGCTCCGGAGAGCGAATTTCCAGCAAGTGGGTGACGAATTACCTGTGCGGTATTGGCCTTGTCATTCATGGGTCTGCGATGTCACGATAAGTAGCGGATTTTTGGCGAGTGTTTACTAAATGAAGGTCCATTGCAATACTGCAGAAACTGGGCGAACATCCGGCTAATCCCTCAGCAAAACCGGTTTCATTTGTAATTCATCATGCGACACGCAATTTCAGTCCTCCTGCAGAACGAGGTCGGCGCCCTGACGCGCATGACCGGCATGTTCTCTTCCCGTGGCTACAACATCGAAACGTTGAATGTTGCCCCAACCTACGACCCCCGAGTGTCACGTGTGACCCTGGTGGTGACCGGCTCGGACGCCGCAATAGCGCAGCTTAACGCGCAGCTTGCCAAGCTGGTCGACGTGGTGAACATCCACGACATGACACTTGGCGAGCATTTCGAAAGAGAGCTTGCCA
The DNA here is from genome assembly GCA_963722775.1 of uncultured Gammaproteobacteria bacterium. Classification (GTDB taxonomy): domain Bacteria; phylum Pseudomonadota; class Gammaproteobacteria; order Steroidobacterales; family Woeseiaceae; genus UBA1847. Next base: position 149,165 of record CAVROF010000012.1, on the reverse strand, counting down.
TCGTCAAGGTCAAGCTGGGTACAGGTGGCCTTGCCAGGGCGATGTCGCTGGCCAAACGATTCGGTGCGGAGATGCTCGATGAAGATGCCAACAGTTGCACGATGCAGCTCACCGGCAGTGTCGCCGAGGTTGACGAGTTTGTGCAGGAAACTGCCAAAGTCGGAGAAATCTCGGCCGTCGCGCGCAGCGGCACGGTCGCCGTATCGAAAGGTGAAGTAACGCTCACGTCGTTCGATCGGCAGCACCTGCTCGTCGGCTGAGCGTGGCGGTCCCGGCGCTTAACGACTTCCGACGACTGGTCGTCAAGGTCGGGTCATCGCTTCTGGTCGACGACTCCGGGCGCCTCAATCGCAAGTGGCTCGATACGCTCGCGCAGGACATTAGTCGTCTGCAAAGAGACGGCCATGAAATCCTCATCGTCTCTTCAGGAGCGATTGCCATTGGCTGCCAGGTTCTGGGTATCAGCAAGGCGCGGGCCAGGCTCGAGGATCTGCAGGCAGCTGCGGCGGCCGGACAGGTGCAACTCGTTCATGCCTACCAGGAGATGCTCGGGCGGCATGACATAGTGGCAGCCCAAATTCTCCTGACACCGGAAGACACAGAAAATCGGCGCCGCTTCCTCAACGCCCGGGGCACGCTTGCCCGTCTCCTGGAGCGAGCCGTCATTCCGATCATCAACGAGAACGACACGGTCGCAACCGAAGAGATTCGTTATGGCGACAATGACCGACTTGCAGCGCGCGTGGCGCAGTTGGTCATGGCGGACGCCTTGGTGCTGTTATCCGATGTGGACGGTTTCTACACCGCGGATCCGGGAAAAGACCCGGACGCAAAATTTATTCCCGAGGTCAGTCGCATTACGGGCGAGATGCAGGCGATGGCCGGGTGAGACCCGGTCCGATGTCGGCAGTGGCGGTATGGCAACCAAGGTGGAGGCTGCGCGGATTGCGACTCATGCCGGTTGCTCGACCATTATTGCCAGCGGCACTATCCAGCATCCTCTGCAGGCGCTATCGAACGGCGCACGCTGCACGGTTTTTAAAGCGGAAGGGACACCGGCCGCTGCACGCAAGCAATGGCTTGCGGGCGTGCTGGAGGTGCGTGGTACCTTGCATGTAGATGAAGGTGCGATGCGTGCCCTGGGCAGCGGCAACAGCTTGCTTCCGGTCGGTGTGGTGGGCGTGGATGGCGCGTTCAGCCGCGGTGACGTTGTAACAATCACTGGCCCGGATGGCGGCGAGCTCGGGCGCGGCCTGGCGGAGTATTCGAACTACTGAGGCCAGCCAGATATGCGGCTGCCATTCAGAGCAGATTGAGGAGAAACTCGGGTATCGGGGCCGGTCGGTCATGGTGCATCGGGACGAACTGGTGTTATTCAACAGTGATAGCTGAAACGATGACAGCGTTGGGCCAGGCCGCGCGTGCGGCGGCTACCGATTTGGCGACGACGAGTGGTGACCAGCGCAATGCCGCGCTGGCGGCCGCGGCCGCAGCATTGCGAAGTGGGTCGACAGCGATACTCGCTGCGAATGAAAAGGACATGGCGGCGGCAAAGAAGCGTGGGCTCGGCGGCGCCATGCTCGATCGACTTCTCCTCGACGAAGGTCGTGTTGAGGCCATGGCTTCAGGCATCGAGACAATCATCGGCCTGCGCGATCCGGTCGGGCGCATACTTGAGGAATGGGAGCGGCCAAATGGCCTGCAAATCCAGCGTGTCGCCGTGCCGCTGGGCGTCATCGGCATCATCTATGAGAGCCGGCCAAACGTGACCGCCGATGCCGCGGCACTGTGTATCAAGTCAGGCAATGCCGTAATTCTTCGCGGCGGTTCCGAGAGTTTTCATTCAAGCACAGCCATCTATGAGTGCCTGCGGGAAGGGCTCGAAGCCGCCGGCTTGCCGGGAACGGCTGTGCAAATGGTCCCGACGACCGATCGCGCGGCGGTGGGTTTTCTGCTGTCGTCTATGGCTGAGTGGGTCGATGTGGTTGTGCCGCGCGGCGGCAAGAACCTGATCAAGCGTGTCCAGGAAGAGGCGCGCGTCCCGGTCATCGGGCATCTCGAGGGTATCTGCCACGTCTACCTGCACGCAGGTGCCGACCCCGATATGGCACGCGACGTTGTGCTGAACGCCAAGATGCGTCGTACGGGAATCTGCGGCGCGGCTGAATCCCTGCTGGTGGATGCAGCAGTAGCGGACACATTGGTACCGCTGGTCGGTGATGCGCTGTTGGCTTCGGGTTGTGAGATTCGCGGGGACGGGAAAGTCCGGTCGCTAGTGGCGAAGGCGCGCGAAGCGACCGAAGAAGACTGGTCGACCGAATATCTGGATGCCGTTATTTCGATCCGCGTGGTGGACGATATTGACGCGGCGATCAGCCATATTCGTCGCTACGGTTCCGGCCACACAGAGAGCATCATTACCGACGATGCGGATGCGGCCGAGAAGTTCCTTCGGGAAGTCGATAGCGCGATCGTGCTGCAAAATGCCTCAACCCAGTTCGCCGACGGCGGTGAGTTCGGCATGGGCGCGGAAATCGGCATTGCGACGGGGCGTATCCATGCGCGTGGTCCCGTCGGCGCGGACCAGTTAACGAGCTACAAGTACGTGGTGCGCGGTAGCGGTCAGGTAAGGCCGGCCTGATGGTTACGGCACAACATTACGACCTCGCGGTCATCGGCGCAGGCATCAACGGTGCGGGTATTGCGCGCGATGCGGCCCTACGCGGCCTGAAAGTCATTGTTTTCGACAAGAACGACATGTGCAGCGGCTGCTCTGCGATTTCCAGCCGACTGGTGCATGGTGGATTGCGCTACCTGGAGTACGGCGAAATTCCACTCGTCTATGAGTCGTTACATGAAAGGCGCTACCTGCGGCTTACCGCGCCGCACCTGGTTGAGCCACTGCGCATCACCATTCCCGTGTATGCCGGGGCGCGCCGCGGGCCATTGCTGATTCGCCTGGGCATGCTCGCTTATGACCTGTTGTCCCTGCGGAAGACTGTGCCGAATCACGAAATGCTGAACGGCGCTGAGATGCATGAGGAGGAGCCCGGCCTCAGGGCAGAAGGGCTGCGCGCGGCAGCCCGTTACTATGACGCGCAGGTCACATTTGCTGAACGCCTGGTGTTGGAGAACCTGCTTGCCGCGCGGTCAGCGGGCGCAGACATTCGAACGCACTGTGAGGTTACGCATATCGCCGTTGCAGACGGTGCTGTCAGTTCGCTGACCTACAGAGATGCGGAAGGTTCTGAACACGAAGTCGCGGTGAAGGCCGTTGTTAATGCGGCCGGGCCCTGGGTCGACCGGGTCCTCGCCGTGGCTCCGAAGACCACCCCTCGCCTGATTGGTGGCACCAAGGGTAGCCATATTGTTGTTGGCCGATTCGAAGGAGCGCCGAAGGATGCGTTTTACGTTGAAGCAGCGGCGGATGGCCGTCCGTTTTTCATCATTCCGTGGAACGACCAGTACCTGATCGGTACGACCGATATTCGTTACGACGAAGATCTCGACCATATTCGTGCGAGTGGCGCGGAAGTGGACTACCTGCTCGATGAAACCAATCGTGTCTTTCCCCACGCGTCCCTGTCGCGCGAAGATATCCACTACGCCTACGCCGGCGTGCGACCGTTACCTTTCAAGGAAGCTGGCCCCGAGTCCGCAATCACCCGGCGCCACATCATCAAGGTGAACAAGGATGTGGCGAACGGCCTTGTGTCCATCGTCGGGGGCAAACTCACAACCTATCGCAACCTGGCCGAACAGACCGTCGACAAACTGGCGAAGCTGCAGCGCCTGAAGCTGCCGCCTTGCCGTACGCGCGATACGGATCTTCCCGGTGCCTGGGGTATCGATCGTGCCAGGGAGCGTCTGCTTGCACTGGATGCGCTTTCGGATGCCGGTATCGAGCGCCTGCTGCACATTTACGGTGGCCGTGCGGCAGCGATAGCTGATCTGGCAGGCACCGATTCCGGACTCGCAGGGACGCTCGGTCACGAAAGTCGGGTTCTTTCAGCCGAGGTCGTCTTTGCGCTGCGCGAGGAATTTGCGCTGACGCTCACCGATATCGTATTCCGGCGCATGATGATCGGCTTCGACCCCGACCAGGGGCGAACGATGTACCCGGAAGTCGCTGCGATCGCCGCAAAAGAGGCGGGCTGGAGCCCGGAACAACTGGCGCAGCAACTCGATGGACTCACGAAGTACGCCAAGTCGCTGCGAGTGGGGTAGGCCAATGAATATCGCCAAACGCGGGTTTGTGCCGGCATTTATTCTTCTTGTATTTCCTGTTTCTCCAGACGGTTCTCGCGCAGGACGCGACAGAAGCCGACGACGCGACAGCTACATCGTCGCGACCGCGCGTCGGCCTGGTACTCGGTGGTGGCGGTGCACGTGGTGCCGCACATATCGGCGTGCTCAAGGAACTCGAACGCCTGCAAATACCCGTCGATGCAATCGCCGGGACCAGTATGGGAGCCGTAGTCGGGGGACTCTATGCCACCGGAATGAGTGCCGACGATCTCGAGGACCTCGTCGGCTCGCTCGATTGGGCTGCCGCGCTGTCTGACAAGCCGGACAGGACGGATTTGAGCTTCCGCCGCAAACAGGATGACAGCCAGTCACCGATTGATTTTGAATTGGGTGTGCGCGGGACCGAACTCGTGTTGCCGAAAGGCGCGATCCAGGGGCAGAAACTCGATCTGTTGTTGCGCGAGCTGACGTTCGGCGTATCGCATATCAGGAAGTTCGATGATCTGCCGATTCCGTTTCGGGCCATCGCTTCGGATATTGAGCGTGGCGAGATCTGGATCATGGACGGAGGCAATCTCGCCCAGTCCATACGGGCGAGTATGTCGGTGCCCGGCGTGTTTGCACCGGTACGCATTGGCGATCGGCTGCTGGTTGATGGCGGTCTTATCGGCAACCTGGGCGTCAATGTCATGCAGGACATGGATGTGGACATCATTATCGCCGTGGATGTCGAGTTTCCTCTGTACGGTCCTGACGAACTGGACTCCGCGCTGACCATCTCGGAGCAAATGCTCACGATCCTTATCCGCAAGGAGACGTTGCGCCAGATTGAACGCCTTGGCCCACAGGACATTTTGATCCGCCCCGATCTCGGTACATTCGCGTCAACCAATTTCAATGACATCCTTGAGACCGTCGAGCCCGGTCAAGCCGCGGCGCGTGAGCAAGCTTCCAAACTCGAGGCGCTCTCGCTCGGCAAGGCGGCATGGGATACCTACCTTGCGCAGCGCACGCATCCGGCCGCATCGGCATCACGCCTTGCCTTCGTTCGTATTATTGATGACGGTGAACTTGCACCGGAGGTGTTGAAATTAAAACTCAGCGTGAAGGCCGGGGACCCGATTGATCACGCTCTGCTTGCGCACAATGCCGACCGGCTCTACGGCCTGGGTTTGTATGAAAAAGTCAGCTACGAACTCGTTGACGAGGGCGGCAGGACCGGTGTGGAGTATCGTGCGCGCAGCAAGAGTTGGGGACCCAATTTCCTGCAGTTCGGCGTGTCGCTCGAAGATGACTTCGAAGGCTCGACGGCGTTCAATCTCGAAGCTCGTATGACTCGTGCGGGAATCAACCGTCTGGGTGCGGAATGGCGCAACGACCTGCGCCTGGGAACGGATCCGAAATTGTTCTCGGAGTTCTACCAGCCGTTAAGCAGCGATTCACGCCTTTTCATTGCACCGCACATCAGCGTGGAGCAATCCAATATCGACGCATTCGCGGCTGATACGAGGATTGCGCGCCTCAGGGTGACGGAAGCGGAAGTCGGTATCGATATGGGTCGGGAACTGGGCCGAATCGGCGAATTTCGTGTCGGTTTGTTTCGCGGTGCTGGCGAGGCGCGCGTAAGAGTCGGGGACCCGGCGTTGCCGAATATCGACTTCAGTGCCGGCGGTGCGTTCGCACGACTGCGCTTCGACTCCCTCGACAACGCGCGATTCCCGCGACGCGGCATGCGCAGCGACATCAAGTGGACACTGTCGCGCCCCGGACTCGGGGCCGATAGTGACTTTGACACCATCGAAGGCGAGGCGACGCAAACCTGGAGTCGTGGCAAGAATAGCCTGCAAATGGGTGTGAGCTACGCAACAACGCTTGAGTCGGACGGTGCATTCCAGGACTTCTTCCCGATGGGCGGCTTCCTGCGCCTGTCCGGGCTTGAACGAGGTGAGATCGCGGGACCGCATGCGGCGTTGGCCAAGGTCGTTTACTACCGTCGCATCGGTGACACGACCGGCATCATGGATACGCCGATCTATTTAGGCATGTCGGCAGAAGCGGGCAATGTGTGGCGCACACGCTCGGAAATAAGCTTCGATTCGATGATTCTCAACGGTAGCCTGTTTGTCGGCTTCGACACGTTTCTTGGGCCTGTCTATCTCGCGGCTGGCTTCGCCGAACACGGCCAATCGAATTTCTACCTGTTCATCGGCGCGCCGCCGCGTTGACAGGACCTAGCGCGTGAGTTTTTCCAGGATCTGGGTTGGGGAGTCGGTTTTTCGATAATAGCCATGTCGTGTGGCCATATTGGTGAACGCGGCGTCGCGCTCGGCTTCACTCGCATACCAGTGAAAACGCTCCCAGTTGTCTCCCAGGACCTTACGGAGAGTATCGGTTGCGGGCAACGTCACCCGAATTCCGAAATTGCGCTCCCGATCGGCTGTTTCGGGGTCGACGAGATTGTGTTGGTGGCAAAAGTCCACGGTGGTTCCCTGTGCTGGCCTTACGGGCAGCGCGAGTATACCGGAATTGCCGGTGCAAGCATTAGCGGGTCGATCCGCGGTCCGCGGCACCTTCGCGATCGGCCCAGCCGAGGATGCGCCGCGTAACAAACAGGTACACGGGCTTGGCCGTGCGTGCCCAGGCGCGAGCCATCGGTGACGGATTGGCGAGGATCCTGTGTTCACGCTGCGTGAGGTGATCGGCACAGTAGCTGCGTTTGTGCTTCAGTAAATGGCGGATATCTTCGCGCGCTGCGCCACGGAACAGACGACCGCGGCGCGTGCTGTACCAGGCGAGCTGGAAGTCGATGAACGCCGGACCGCCGTCGTCGAGAACGAGCAGGTTGGGTTCCTTCGCGAGATCGTTGTGGCACACGCCCGCCCGATGCATGCGTCGCAGGAGGCGTGCTGCCGCCCTGAACCACAACGGGTCGTCAGTCTTTGCAGCGTGTAGTGGCTTGCCTGCGAGATAGCTGCGAACCAGGGTGTCGTGCCCAAGTTGCAGGAGCTGTGGTACTCCGTCGATGCCGTCGAGCGCTGCGAGTGCTGCTGCCTCACGTCTTAGCAGGTAGCGAGCGAGCCAGCGCAGCCACCAGCGTGCTGCCGCCGCATTGCGCACGATAACCGGACCCTCGGCGTCGTGCCGGAGCACGACTTCGCCAAACAGGTCACATTTTAGAATCCGTTGGTCGTCCATTTTGCCAAGAATAATGCCAGAATAGCCTGCCGTGGTATGGCTGATCGATACGGCATGAGCGAAGACTCAAGTAAGCAGGTTCCGTCCGAAGAGCGCAAGAGTCCGGATTCCACCGGCGAGTTCTTCAGCGTCGGTGCGCCACTGCACGCTGTGCGGGCAGGCTACGTGCGCCGTCGTGCAGACGACCTGCTTTATGAGACGGTGGTCAGTGGCCGATACGCGCATGTGCTTGCGCCAGATCGCAGTGGCAAGTCGAGCCTGATCGCCGCAACCGCCGCCCGCCTTGAAGCCGGTGGCTGCAAGGTCGCGATTCTTGATCTCGAGCAGATTGGTGTGCGCGATGGCGGGACTGATCCCGGCCGCTGGTACTACAACGTTGCCTATCGCCTGTTACGACAGCTTAAGAATCCGTTATGACCTGCAAACCTGGTGGCATGACAAGTCCATCCTGAGTAACCGCCAGCGATTACTGGAGTTCTACTCGGAAATCGTTCTGCAATTCGTGGCTGAGCCTGTCGTTGTCTTTGTCGACCAGATTCAGTGCATCGAGAACCTGCCGTTTGCGGACCAGTTGCTCGCCAGTATTCGCGCAGCACACAATGCACGTACGACCGACCCTGATTTCTCGCGTCTTGCGTTCGTGCTGCTGGGCGAGTGCGACCCTGTCAGCCTTGTTGCCGAACCCGAGCTGTCGCCGTTCAATGTGACGCAGCAGATTCTCCTCGAAGATTTCTCCAGAGAAGAGCTCGACCTGTTTGCGACAGAGCTGAATCTCGGACACGACGAAGCGGTTATCGCGCTGGATCGTATTTACCACTGGACGCGCGGACAGCCATACCTCAGTCAGAAGCTCGCGCGCCAGATTGCGCGCGATGAGGCCCATGGTGATGTCGCGGCGCAGATCGATCATATAGCAACGACTCAGTTAGGTGGGCGAGCTGCGCTGCACAGTGAGCCGCACATGAGCCATATCCACCGGGTCATTGTTAACGATGAGAAACAAATGGAGCCGTTGCTCAACCTGTACGGACGTATTCGTAAAGGTGTGGAGGTTCCGGCGGACCTGGGGTCGGCGTTACAGCGCCGCCTGATGGCTGTCGGTCTGATAGAGATCGACCACGATGGCACTCTGAGAGTTCGCAATCGCCTGTACGAGGCTGTGTTTACGGCCCGCTGGGCTAACGAAAACCTGCCGACGCGATTGCGTGTTCCGTCAATGGTGGCCGCCGTCTTCCTGCTGTTTGCCTTGCTGCCGTTCTGGTACACGCAATGGTTGCCACGCCCGTATATGAGCGTGCTGACGTCGCCGACAGTGGAGTTGGACGCCGCTCGCTCGGCTTATGAGAATCTCGGTTCGTTTCCCGGACATGCTGACACGGCCGAAAACCTGTTTCGCGGATTTGTTGAACAACGCGCGGCGGCGGCGACCAGCCTCGACGAGATCAACGCAGTGGCGGAATTGTCGGCCGAGCTGCCCGGCGCGGGCCGTCTTCCGGATACGCTGCGCGCCGCGTTCTGGGACCGCGCGGCGAGTGCTGCGCTCAGGCAGGAAGACCGGGATGCAGCGTTGCTTGCAACGCTTGAGTCGCTGGTTCTGCCGACACCGCGGCGCAGGCAGCGAGCAGCGAGTCTGGTCGCGGACGACTATCCGCTGCTGCTTGCGACACTGCCCCCACAACAGGGTAGTACGACCGTCTTCGATCCGGATAGCATGCTCCTCACCTCGGCCGAGGGGGCGAGCATCACGCAGTGGTCCTATGCGACCCAGGAGTTGCAGCCGCGAGAAAACTGGTCCGTCACTGCGCTTGAGGTCGTGCCTTTATTACGGCGCGTCATCATCGATCGCGAAGGGCAGGTCAACCGCATCGGCCTGACACTGAATATCAGCCACGCGCGTATGTCGGACCTGCGTATCAAGATCATCGCGCCGTCGGGACGCGCCGTCGAAATCGAAACCGGTGCGGAGCGCGCGTCCAGCAACGAGGAAATTAAAATTCCAGTCGCGCAGCTGCGTAACCTGATCGGTGAGTCCCTGATCGGAACGTGGTCGATCAGCGTGCGCGACGAGGCCATGGGTGTGGCAGGACAGCTGGTCGGCTGGAACCTGAAGCTCAATTCGCAAGGCGCTGTTGAGGATTTTCAGCGCGGACTGAATATACCGGATCCTGTTGAGCGCGAAACCGATAACGTGTGGTTCGACAAGACCGGCCGCTATGCTGTTGCACGCGCAATGCAGAGCGATAGCGCACGTATCTGGGATCTGGCATTCGCCGAACCTGTGCGCGCTATTGCCGTCAACGAAAATGAGACGCTGATCGGACTTGATGCTGCCGCGCGGCGGCTTGTTACGGCGACCCAGGACAGCGTTAACCTCTGGGATACGGCAACAGGTGATCGTGTAACGACATTGCCGGTTGGCGCGGCAAGTGCGAGCGCGACGCTGACGCTGGATGGCATGCACCTCCTCGCGAAGCATCGCGGGGACATCGAAACGCGGCTGGAACTCTGGTCACTCGAACGAGGCAGTATTGCCGCAGAAATCGTGGTGGCTGGCGTGCCGGCGCTGATCGCAACAGATCCGTCCGGGTCTCGGCTTGCGGTAGCCGACTACGATCGGGCTGTTCGAGTCTGGGATTTCGCAACCGGGGAGCTTCTGGCGCAGATCGATTTGCCGGTGCAGCCCAGCGCCATATACCTTGCGGCCGGTGGCGATGCGCTAGGCGTTGTGCACGGCCAGTCGGGAGTCTCGTTATGGAGTATTTCGCGGCCACAAAACCCGTTGCTGGAGGAGTATGCGGACGGCAACTGGCAGCTGGTGTTCTCGGAGTCCGGTGCGAAAGCGATTGCGGGCAGGGCAGAAGCGGGATTCCAGGTCTACAGCAGCCGTGACGGCCGACTGGTCGGCCCGCCAATCGGCGTTCGCAGTTCCGCTGACACCAGCTCGATGCTTGCCTTTAGCAAGGACGAACAGGTTGTATTCGCGGGCAATCCACGTGGCAACTCACGATTCTGGAAGGCCGCGGACATCCCGCCCGCAGAAGATAGTGGCCCAGCCGAGGACGGCCACTTACTTTGGCACCCGTCAGCTGACGGGGTGACGGCTGCATTGCCGGGCAGTCGCGGGATGGTGATTGGGGATTCGGCCGGGCACGTCCATGTTCTGTCGCATGGATCCAGTCTTGCAGAGGTTCGGGCCCTTAGCGAGGACGTCAGCTTTGTTGGCCACACTGCAGAAGTCGTGCGCCTCGGTGTCGATCGCTCGGGGGCCCTGGTTGCCAGTGCGGCCACCGACAATACCGTTCGGGTGTGGGATACCGAAAGCGGCCAGCCTTATTCCTGGACTGTGGGAATCGAGGGCGACCTGGTCGACGATTTAGTGTTTTCCCCGGATGCCGGGATACTCGCCGTTCTCAACGGTACCGCCCTGGATTTGTTCAAGGTTGAGGATGGGTCGTTCGTTGCGAAGTTCGAATTCGGAGAGTTACATGAAAGCGTCGTGTTCGTATCAGACGACAGCATTTACGTAGGTGGCGACAGTGGCATTCTGCGCGTCATTTCACGGGATGGTGATGACACCTGGACAATGCAGCAGTTATGGCAGGGAGACAATGCGATCCGGCTGTTGGCGGCCTCGCCAAGAGGCCAATACCTGGTTCTCGTTGACGAGACCGGATTTGCGAGTCAGTTTATCCTGGCTGAGGGGCGCGTCAGCGGCCCGCCTCTGGAGCTCCCGGGTACCGTTGAAGAGATCGCCTTCGGGTACAGTGGAGCGCGCGCCTATTTTCGAACGGCGCGCTGGACCCATCGCGTAAGCCTCGGTGTTAATGGTTTGCACTGGGTCGACAGCGTCTTTTCTCCGAAGCCGCTAAATGGCGCGGGAATTGTGTTTGGACCCAGTGGATCTGATACGGCGAATCGAGCTTACCTTCCGGCTGCCCGCAACGGCTTCATCGAATTGGTCGAACTGGGATTTCCCGGGTCTGCAACCCCCGGGTTGTTCGGCAACAGGGATGAACTCCTGGCCGAATGGCGTCAACGTCTGGGCGATTAGCGTTCGTCGCCGCGCAGTGTGCGTACCAGAAGTTCCAGCCTGGCGGCCGTTACTTCAGACGGCGGCACCGGTTCCCCAAACGTCACCGGGACTCGAGCGAACAAGCGCCCCGGAATTTTTCGCAGGCCACCATCCTGACGACGGCTGAACCAGCTCCCCCATAACTTGCCCAATGAGGCGGGCACCACGGGCACTGGTCGTCGACGGATAATCTTTTCGATGCCCGGGCGAAAACGCGCAATCTCTCCATCACGCGTGATCGCCCCTTCCGGGAAGATACAAACGACATTGCCGGCGGCGAGCTCGGCGTCCACTTTCTCAAACGCGTCGTCCATGATCTCTTTATCCTCGCGCGCTCCCGCAATAGGAATTGCTTTCATGTTTCTGAAGATGAAGTTGAGGACGGGGATCTGAAAAATCTTGTACCACATGACAAAGCGTATCGGTCGCCGTACGGACCCGGCAAGAATGATCGGGTCGATGTAGCTGACATGGTTGCAGACGATGATGGCAGGTCCCTTCACCGGTATGTTATCGAGGCCGCGGGGCCGAATGCGATAAACGATGCTAATGACGATCCATGCGAGGAAGCGCATCAGGAATTCGGGCAGTAGTGAGAAAATGTACACGGCGACGATTGCGTTGAGTACCGCGATGATCAGAAACAACTCGGGAATGGAAAAGCCGGAACTCAGCAGAACCATCGACATAATGGCGGCGCCAACCATCAGGAATGCGTTGATGATGTTGTTGGCCGCGATGATTCGTGACAGGTGCTGGCGCTTCGAGCGTTTCTGGATCAGTGCGTAGAGCGGTACGCTGTAGAAGCCGCCGAATGCGCCGATCAATGCGAGATCGATCCAGATTCGCCAGCTTCCTGGTCGGGCCAGAAACTCTGCGATGGAGTTCGCCGGGGCGGTGATGGCCTCTGGCTGTGCAAAATACAGGTCCATCGCGAACACGGTCAGGCCGATCGAGCCAAAAGGTACCAGGCCCAGCTCTATGCGGTGTCCCGACATGCGCTCACATAATAGCGACCCGATGCCAACGCCGACAGCGAATGCGGCGAGTAATAATGTCGTAATCGACTCGTTGCCGTTCAGAAGGACCAGCGTATAGGCGGGAATCTGGATGGTCATGGCTGAGCCAAAAAACCAGAACCATGAAATGCCAAGAATGGATAGAAATACACTGCGTTCTTCGCGCGCAAACCGAACGATGTGCCAGGTTTCCTTCCAGGCGTTCCAGCTGATCTTCAGGTCCGGGTCGACCGCTCGGGTCTGTGGTACCTCGCGACTGGTCAGGTAGCCCGTGACGGCTACAAGGATCAGGCAAATACCCAGGATCGTCTGCTTGTTGGAGCCCAAGCCACCGGCAATGTCGTCGCCAACGACGACGCCGCCGATTATCAGACCCAGGATGATCGCGACGTAGGTACCCGATTCGACGAGTGCATTGCCGCCTACGAGTTCGTCATCGGCCAACTGCTGTGGCAGGTAGGCGTATTTGACGGGCCCGAACATCGTCGACTGGCAGCCCATGAGAAAGAGCACCAGCAAGAGCAGTGCATAGCTGTCGGTGAACAGGGCGGTAGCGGCCAGCACCATGAGTACGATCTCGAGCGTCTTGACCCGCCGGATCAGCAGGGACTTTTCGTATTTGTCCGCGAGTTGGCCCGCGGTTGCCGAGAACAGGAAGAACGGAAGAATGAACAGGCCGGCCGCGACGTTAGCCAGCTCCGTGTGATCCATTCCCGCGACGGCGACACCCTGGAACGTGATCAGGATGACCAGGCCGTTCCTGAAGATATTATCGTTGAGGGCACCGAGAAACTGGGTCGCAAAAAACGGTGCAAAGCGCCGCTGGCCGAGCAGGGAAAACTGGTTTGAGCCTGACAATCTCTTCCATCCACCTCGTCTGCAGAGCGCACTATAACGCGAATATCGCCCGCCACATGCCAAAACTGCGAACCCTGCCCTCAAGGTGAATTTGACATTCTTGTTATCATCGGCAATCCAGAATGCTGAAATTGCTACCATTTAATCAACTTTTCGGGCAAGACCAACCGTTATGACGAGCTACAAGACAGCGCTAATGATCGGGATCGGACTATTGGCCGGCTGTACTCCGAATGAGCCGCCCGTCCGTACGACCACCGAATTTGTCGATAATCCTATGCTTCTCGAGGCAGCGATGGTCCGTTGCCAGCAGAATCGCCAGGAGTCACGCTACGATCAGGAATGCATCAACGCCCGTGTGGCTGTGCAGCGAATTCAGGTGAAGGAAGAGGAGACGCGTCGCGCGGACCTCGAGGCCCGGTCCGAACGCAAACGCGCAGCGCTGCGACGTACACAGCAAGCAACTGCAGAAGCGCGACGTCGCGCCGAAGAAGCAGAACGCCTGCGTGAGGAGGCCGAATATCTCGCGCAGTTTGGCGAATTGCCGCCGAGAGAAGGTGGTGAGTCAGAGACGCTACCTGAGGGAAATGTCCCTATAGCTGTCATTCCCGAGTCGGGTGTTCAGGACGAAGCCGGTTCCGCCTACGGTGACGCAGTGTTGCCGACCGACGGTGGAAATGCGCCCAGTTCCGAACAGGTACCCGAGGAAGAAGCGACTGGCGACCTCGAGTCGATCCGCGAAGAACTGCGTCGCCGCAATGATGACGATCAGCAGGGCTAGTCGCTCGCAGGCATAGTGCGCACATGGAGGTCGCGCTGTGGAAATGGAATCTGGATCCCCTGTTCGTTAAATGCCCTGTAGACCGCGCAGTTTAGTTCGTGTCTCACGCGACCGCCGTTAGCAGGGTCCGCAATCCATCCTAACAACTCGAAGTTCAGGCTCGAGTCGCCGAACAGTCTGAAGCGTACTCGTGGCTCGGGATTGGAGAGTATGTCCACGTTCTCTTCCGCGACCTTCTGCAGTGTATCGATGACATGATCGAGGTCGCTGCCGTAGGCAACGCCAACACCGATTCGGATCCTGTGCTGTGCCGGGGGCCCCCCTGCTTCATTGGTAATTGTGCTGTTGCCGATTATGCCGTTTGGCACTGTGATCTCGACGTCATCACGCGTCAGGATGCGGGTGCTGCGTAAGCCGATATCCGTCACGATCCCACGCTCGCCGGAATCAAGAATGATGTAGTCGCCGGTCTTGTAGGGCGCATCCATTACGATTGAGACCCCCGCGAACAGATTCGACAGCGTGTCCTTGGCAGCGAAACTCAGGGCAAGACCGACGATACCTGCCGAGGCCAGCCAGGCTGTGACATCGATGTTCCATGCCAGGAAAACAAAATATACTGCCATCGCGGCGAGTACGACCTTGCCGACATTGTGCAGCAGCGAAAGCATGCCACTCTGCACCAGTTTGCTTTGCGGTGACTTCTGAAACGACCGGACAATCAGATTGTTGAAGCCGGCCAGCGTGCCGAACCAGACAACGATCGCGATTGTCTTGAGGAGGCCGAGTGTCAGAAACTCTGGTGCGGCCGGCATGCCGACACGCAGCGTTGCAAGGCCGAGACCGAGGAGAACGAAGGACAGGAAAACGGGGCGGTGGACGAGATCGACGAGACCGTCATCGAAGTCGTTGGTGGATTTGTGTGCAATACGCCCGACAATGCCGGACATGATCCAGTCAGCGACCTTGCCGGCCAGGATAAAAGCCGCCGCGATAATCGCGGCCTGCAGATAAGAATTAGGCCCAATCAGCGCCGCGAGTTGCTGCACCTTGCCGATCAATTCTTCCAAATGCGTTCCCGCCGGTCTTAGTAGTTAGGGTCGTATTCGGTTTCGTCGTCTGCCTCGCCGGGCTCAGGCATGCCGAACGTACGAACGTCGGCTTCAGCTTCCACAGTACCGGACTGTTCGGCGCCGGCCTGCATGCCCGGTGACGTCGCTAGCCGCATGGTTTGCGCGGTCAGGATCTGGACGAACGTATTGGCGATATCGGGTGCAATGTTTGGCGAACTGACGAAAATCTTCTCCGGCGTCATGCTGGTCGAACCATAAAATGCCGCGTTCGCTTTGCGGTCCATCGTCAGGCCGGCACCTTCGAGCGCAACGCCCGCAAATAAGCCTCGGCTGCGCGAGTAGGAGTAAACCTCTGCCTGAAATTCGATGTCCGTTGAGGCACTCGTGTGTCGTCCGACCGGACCGGCGGCCACTGATGCGTTTGCGCCCAGCGTAAGCTTGCCATTGGCTATGCCATCGACGCCCTTGCGCGTTTTGAACACCAGGATGACATCGGTTGAATCAGCCCCGGCCTGCCAGCCGACACTGCCACCTGTCAGCGTAATGAACGCCGGATTGCTCCAGGAGTTGTCGTCCTGGCGGACGACGATGATGCCTTTGCCGCGGCGCAACCCCAGTCCAAATGCGGCTCGCACGACGTCTGGAACAACTGCGACTGCGTACGCCCGCGAAAGGAGGTTGGGCGGAATGGTCTTTTCCGGGATTCGGGATAACTGGTCGAGAACGTCAGATGCATCAGCGACGCGTTTTTCTTCGCGTGTCGCAGCGTGTGCAAATGATGAAATAAAGAGGGCCAGCATGGTCACGATGGCCAGGATGCGTGTGGTCTTCATGGTGTTGTCCGACAAATGTATCGCTCTGGAGTTCGATGATACGACAAAAAGTGCCGCTATTTATGAACGAGTTCTGTGCACGAGGATGGGTGGCAGGGGATAGTCGAGCGTGGCACAGACGGCCCGAATCAACTCCGCTTCGGTGACAGACAGTTTGCCGTCGTGACCCGCTGTGGCGCTGATCGCTCGAAGCAGAGACTCCTTGCCTTTACTGTTGAGCCCGAGCAGCACATCAAGGCTGTGGTCGAGAAGCGCGACTGTGAACTTGCGGTCAGACTCGTAGGCGTAGTCCTGCGCCCAGGGCCCCAGGGTTTCGATTCCCGTGGTAAACGCTGCCTCTCGTTCGTGTTCGTTATCGTGGCCGTAGTCGGCGAGGACGCGCAGTATGCCGATAGCGGAGGCCTGCAGGTCACGGCGTTTCGAGCGCAGCGCGCGTCGTCGTCCGGATGGGTCCACTGCCTTGCCAAGGTTGCTCATTAAAATGCGGTAGAAACAATACTCATAAAGGTCGATCTCGCCATCGATTTCGATCATGCGTGTCGCGAGCGACACCAGGTAACTCAATTCCTGCGCCGGTCGCAGCTTGAGCGCGGGGAAAGCGATCTCGAGCAATGGCAGGCGGTATTCCGGTCCCGTAGCAGCAAGTTCATCGTAGTACCGTCGCAGAAGCCTGGCTCGCTCGGTGCCGAGCTGCTCTTTGGCCAGTGCAAGCTGTCGCTCGACCATGCGTCCTGAGCGGTCGAGAATGAGCGCGATAGTGAGCAGGTAGGCAAACTCAGAAGAATGCGCCGCCTCATACAACGACTCTGGAGTCGATTGCCGCAGGTGCTGCGCATACTCGACATGCTCGTTTTCGGGCTGGCCGACTGTCTCGGCGATTGACTCAGCCAGCACCTGGGCGCCGCCGCTGGCAAGTGCGGTGGTAACGTCACCCGCGAATGCCGATGCGGTCTCGCCACCATCGCGTGCCATGGACCGGCGCTGGCGTGGATCCACGTGCGGAAAGTCGGATTCCTTAAAGCTCGGGTCCAGAGCCTGGATCCTGTCGACAAGTGGCGGGTGCGTCGCGAAGATGCCGGCAAAATTCGACCCTGAGCCAAACAGCATGTGGCTGACTTCTTCCGGGTCTGCGGCCTGAATCAGCGAACCCTGGCTGTACCCGCCAATTTTCTTGAGTGCATTGGCAATGCCCCCACTTTGGCGCGTGAACTGCACGGCGGAGGCGTCTGCGAGGAATTCGCGCTGCCTTGAGACTCCGGCTTTGATCACGCGAGCGAAGAACATCCCGATGCCGCCGAGGATGGCGAGACCAAGTCCGATAACGAGCACGACCGGTGCGCCGCGGTCGCGGCGACTCGAAACAATGCTCGTGTGATAGCCACCGCGAACGATGAGGCGTCCAATCAGGGACAACACCATGATGCCGAACAGAATGCCCATAAGGCGAATATTCAGGCGCATGTCACCGTTAAGAATATGGCTGAATTCGTGTGCGATAACGCCCTGTAACTCATTGCGGTCGAGCAGTTCGAGCGTGCCGCGCGTTACGGCAACGGCTGCGTCGCTCGGCGTGAACCCGGCCGCAAATGCATTAATGCCGCTTTCCTCCTCGAGTACATAGATCTCGGGGACGGGGACGCCCGAGGCGATCGCCATTTCCTCGACGACGTTACGAAGTCGACGACGCAATGGGTCGCGGACGTCTGCCGGTACCAGCGTGCCACCCATCTGGGTGGCGACAGCCCCTCCACCCGACGACAGGACAGATGTCTTGAACATGCTGGCGCCGAGGATGAAAAGTGTCGCCAGCAAAGCGGTGCCCACAAGAATGCCGGCGTTGGCGCGCACAAAGTCGGCCGGCGTGTAGCCATAGCCGGCGTTGCTAAAACTGAACAGCGCGAAACCGACGATGGCAGTGACGCCGGCAACGATCAGGACAGTGGCTGCAATGTAAGCGAGGACCAGGCGTCGCGACGCCCTGCGTGCCTGGTCCTGCGCGGCGAAGAAATTCACGATTCAGGTATAGCGGTGAGAATCAGGTGAACGAGACTTCCGGTGCTTCCCGCATTTCTTCCGCTTCTATCTCGAGGAAACTTGCGAGTTTGAAACCGAACGTATTGGCAATGACGTTGTTCGGGAAGTTCTCGGCCGTGTTGTTGTAACCCATTACCGCGTCGTTAAACGCCTGCCTTGAGAATGCGACCTTGTTTTCGGTGGTGGCGAGTTCTTCCTGAAACTGCATCATATTCTGGTTGGCCTTGAGATCAGGATACGCCTCGGACAGAGCGAACAGGCGTCCAAGAACGCTGCCCAGTGCGCCTTCGGCGCCGCCGAGTTTCTGGATTGCCGCAGCGTTGGCCGGATCCACCTTGGCCGCGTCGAGTGCCGATACGGCCGTATTGCGCGCCTCGACCACGGCTTCGAGCGTTTCACGCTCATGCTTCATGTAGCCCTTGACGGCTTCGACGAGGTTCGGGATCAGGTCATGACGCCGGGTGAGCTGAACGTCAATCTGCGCAAATCCGTTTCTAACCCTGTTGCGTTCGTTGACCAGTCGGTTGTAAATACCAATCGCCCAGAACACAATAGCGGCAATTAGCCCTAAGAAAATCAGGAATGAAGTCACTGTCCCGCTCCTTGCTTAACGGTTGTTTAACCAAGCATAACCCCGTGCTTGGGCCAAGACTAGCAATGCTCATTCTGACCCTTTCGGCGCCACCTGCGTTGGCCGACTGGTTCAGTGATGCCCGCGCAATGATGGGCACCGAAGTGAGCGTTCACCTCTGGAGCGACGACCCCGAAACCGGTCGCCTGGCGCTTGAAGAGGTTTTCCAGGAGGCAGCCCGCATCGATCGCCTCATGAGTACCTATAAAGATGAGAGCGAAATCTCAAAAATCAATCGGGACGCGGCTGAGGGCGAGGTTGTGGCGGGCGATGAGCTGTTTCGACTGATCCGCCGGTCACTCGATATTTCCGTCCTGACGCGGGGTGCTTTCGATATTACCTATGACAGCGTTGGGCAGCATTATGATTTTCGCGCCCGCCAGCGCCCGGACGTCGAAACGGTCGAAGCGGAGCGCCAGCACATTGATTACCGACTGGTAAAACTCGACCAGGCTGCGAGCACCGTGCGCTTCCTGGAGCAGGGCGTGCGCATCAACCTCGGCGGCATTGCGAAAGGCTATGTGGTTGAACGCGGCATCGATCTCCTGCAGCGCCGCGGTATCCAGAATGCCATTGTGACGGCGGGTGGGGACTCAAGGCTGCTGGGTGACCGTCGCGGTCGCCCGTGGATGGTCGGCATCCGCGACCCTCGCAAAGATGGCGAGGTGGCGATATCCGTGCCATTGGCTGATGAGGCGATCTCGACCTCGGGCGATTATGAGCGCTATTTCGAGGAAGATGGCGTTCGCTATCACCATATTATTCGGCCCAGCACTGGCGAGCCGGCCAGCGGCGTATACAGCGCCACGGTTTTTGGCCCCGATGCCGTTATTACGGATGCGCTGTCGACCTCGGTGTTTGTCATGGGTGTGGAGCGCGGACTGACGTTGATCGGCAGCCTGCCTGACTACGAGAGCATCGTGATTGATGACGAGGGCAAAGTCTTCTACTCGGACGGCCTGATGCAGCCTGACTCAGGAGCGCTCGAATAGTGCGCAGAATACCGTCCGTTGTCTCTGAAAGGCGACGCATATTCACCGTTAAATTCATACTCAATGGGATATCATTAGCCGGCACATCCGCGCTCTGAAAAACGTTGGGATTCGCATCAATTTGACGTAATCTGTAGCGGTTACGCGTGTGGCGTGCCCCATCGGAACATCCGTCATTATGTTCAGGGAAACCTGAACAACTGTGACGATAATCACGGCCCGAAAGGGGCCCGGCTGTCACCATTCATCGTTGATTGGTGCCGTCTGGGCCGCTTTTCCATGGGAAGGAGCAGGGCTCGTCACACAAGGAATAGACCTATGAAACTGAAGAATTCGCTTATCGCCCTGTTATTTGGTGTTTTTGCCGCCTCCAGCCTCGCAGCAGGCAGCATGGAAGGCCAGCAGGCACCGGACTTCGCGCTCAAGAGCTCGACCGGCGAGAACATGCGTTTGTCCGAATACCGTGGCGACGTGGTCATGATTAATTTCTGGGCTACCTGGTGCGGCCCGTGCCAGCAGGAGATGCCGCATCTGGATGCGCTGTATTCGCGCTACCAGCGCGTTGGCTTCAATCTGCTGGGTGTCAATGTCGATGTCGATACCGGTCGTGCCATGGACATGATCGAAGATCTCGGCGTCAATTTTCCCGTATTATTCGACCCTCGCGGAGAAGTCAGTAAACTCTACGGCGTATCGTCTATGCCTTTCACGATCATCGTTGATCGCGAGGGTACGGTTCGCTACGTCCACGATGGATACGAGTCGGGATACGAAGACATGTATCTCGATCAGATACGTTCACTTTTGAGAGAATAACGTGACCAAGACATTCATCACGCTCGTCGCGGCGACGCTGCTCGCGTTCAGCTTAGTGGCCAGCGCACAGGAAGCGGTTCCGATGGACTCGGAAGCGGCGCGGGCCGAAGCACGAGATGCCACAGCGGCGGAAACGAAATCACGCGACGAGTTTCGCAGCCTCGACTCGGATGTGCAGTCGCTAAAGAAAGAGGTTCTCGACCTCAATCGCGATCTGTTCCTGCTCGAAGAGGAACTGTTGTTTCCGGCCAACTCGCAGGTTGCTTTTTTTGTCTCGATGGATGTCGGCGAGTACTTCGAACTGGATTCAGTCAGCATCAAGATTGACGGTAAGGAAGTTGCCAATTATCTCTACACGGCGCGTGAAGCTGACGCGCTCGTACGCGGCGGTGTGCACCGCGTCCACATGGCAAACCTGAAGACTGGCGAGCATGAGATCATTGCCATCTTCACGGGCAGGGGGCCGCACGTACGCGACTACCGCAGAGGTGCGACGACCGTTATCGACAAGGGCATCGGTGCCAAGTACCTGGAACTCGAAATTACGGACCGCATTAAGAAGCAGCAGCCTGAGTTTCTCATCAAGGAATGGGAGTGATCTTTGCCTCCAGGCCGCTCCATCCGTAGTCGCCTCTGCCTATTGTTCTTACTGCTGACGCCAGCAGTTAACGCAGCAGACGCCAGCGACGACCCAATGGTCGTCAGGGACCCGCAGTTCGGCGAGGTCCTGTTCTATTTCTATCAGGAAGATTATTTCCCGGCGATCGTGCGCCTGCTTGCGGCGATGGACCAGGAGCAACTGACCGAACATGTAAACGAAGCCGAGCTACTGCTTGGTGGCATGTACCTGTCGTATGGACATCACCTCGAAGCCGCCGAGATTTTTGAACGCCTCCTGGCGGACAGGGTGTCTCCCGAGATTCGTAATCGCACCTGGTTCTTCCTCGCGAAGATCTGGTACCAGCGCGGCTATCTCGAAAAAGCACAACAGGCGCTGGGCTTCATTGAAGGCGAACTCCCCGACCATCTGCAACGTGAGGCGCTGATGCTCGGCGCACAGATCCTGATCGATGAGGGACAGTATGACGCGGCGGTCGTCAGGCTGCAGAACTGGAAAGGTCGCACAGAGTGGGCGAGCTACGCCAAATTCAACATCGGCGTTGCCCTGGTGCGCAGTGGCCGCATGGAAGAAGCGGCCGAGTTGCTTAACGAACTTGGCACCATGAACCCGTTCACCAATGAACTTACGGCGCTGCGGGACAAAGCCAACCTGGCCTTGGGCTACGCATTGCTGCAGGACGGTCAGGCTTACGCCGCCAAGGAACCGTTGCAACGAGTGCGTCTTGAAGGACCTTTCTCCAACAAGGCCCTGCTGGGCGTCGGCTGGGCGGATGCGGAGATGGATAATTTCAATCGTGCGCTCGTGCCCTGGATGGAGCTGCGCAGTCGAGACCTGCTCGATCCGGCTGTCCAGGAGTCGATGCTCGCAATCCCTTATGCCATGGCCCAGCTTGACTCGATCAGTCAGGCAGCAGACCACTACCTGAACGCGATCGAGGCGTTCTACGAAGAGACCAACCGGTTGGACCGGACGATCGACCACATCGAGTCCGGTGCGTTTTTCGAAGAATTCATCGAAGATGATCCGCTCGACAGCACTGGCTGGTACTGGGAGCTCGAAGATCTGCCGGCCGGGCCCGAGGCGCGCTACCTGTATCACTTGCTCGCGAAGCATGAGTTCCAGGAAGGGCTCAAGAATTTCCGGGACCTGAGTTACCTGCATCGCAACCTCGACAACTGGCAACAGAACGTCGACGTCTACGCGACTATGCTGGAAACGCGCAAAGAGGCCTACGAGCAGAGACTGCCTATGGTTGAGGCCGCGCTCGGGCAGGCTGACCTCGAACGAATGGTTGAGTCCAAGCTATCTTTCGATGCGACGGTGGACAATATTGAGAATTCACACGATTGGTTGTCGCTTGCGACGAGGTCGGAATTCGACATGTGGGACGAAATAACGGACTTTGAGCGCAGTCCCGCCGTGCAGGCGGATATTCCCGAGGCAGCCGAAGTTCGCGACAAGATTGACCTCCTGAAAGGCGTTCTGCAGTGGAATCTCGAGCGCGACTTTAAAGAACGAGTCAGCGCGGTCCGTCGTAACCTGCACCAGACGGGCGAAGCGCTTGTCGGGGCGCAGCGAGCGCGCCGACAAATTGAAGAGTCCATGCGTAATGAGCCACTGGTATTCGCCGCACTGAGCGATCGTGTCTACGGACTCGCGCCGCGGGTCGAAGGCACCAAGATGCGCGTCGAGGATGCGCTTTCAAAACAGCGGGCTTACCTGCAGTCGATCGCGGTCGGGGAGCTCCAGGCACAGAAAAATCGACTCGATATCTACACAATTCAGGCGCGATTCGCACTGGCGGCAATCTACGATGTTGCCGCGACGGCCGAGGAGGAAGTCGAATGACGCCTCGCCAAGTCGCCGCTCTGTTCCTTCTGACTGCCGCACTTCTTGCGCCACAGGCGGATGCGCGTGTGAAGGAAAAAGACACCATTAAGAGCCTCGAAGATAAAACGGTTGAACTGCGCAAGGGCAAGGTCGTACTCGGCAGTTCCGAACTGGCACGCCAGAGCTACCGTGATTTCCTCGATCTCGTCTCCGACGATCCCGAGTTGCGTGCGGAAGCGATGCGTCGTCTTGGCGATCTCGAACTGGAGGCAACCGAGACCGAACAGTTGACGGCTAACATCGAGGCGCTCGACGCGAGCAGTTTTGACAATGCCGTCGACCTTTATCAGCGACTTCTTGAGGCGTACCCCGACTACCGGCGCAATGACACGGTTCTCTACCAGCTGGCGCGTGCCTACGAAATCGGCGGTCGTACCGATGAGGCGCTGGACATTCTTAATGAACTCGTTGCGAAGTATCCCGATACGTTATTGAACGACGAAGTGCAGTTCCGACGTGGTGAAATGCTATTCCTCCGCAGGGACTACAACGGCGCGGAAATGGCCTATCAGGATGTCGTCAAGTTTGGCGACGAATCGCGTTTCTACGAACAATCCCTGTACAAGCTCGGCTGGGCTCAGTTCAAACTCGCCTGGTACGAAGACAGCCTCGCCTCCTTCTTTAGCCTTCTCGATCGCAAGGTCGCTGATGTCGAGATTGGCGAAGGCGAGGAGCGCCTGGCATCACTCAAGCGCGCCGAACGGGAGCTGGTTGAAGATACATTCCGGGTTTTGAGTATCAGTCTTTCTTACATGGAAGGCGCGGACAGTATCGATACATTTCTGCAGGAACGTGGCATGCGCGCGTACTCGTACATTATTTATTCCAATCTTGGCGACCTGTACCTCGAGAAGGAACGTTACCAGGATGCCGCGGAGACCTACGAAGCGTTCGTGAATCAGGATCCGTATCATCCGAAGGCACCTGTACTGCAAGTGCAGGTTATAGAAGCGTACAAGCAGGGTGGATTCCCGAGTCTTGTTCTTAAAGGTAAGGAAGGCTTTGTCGAGCGTTACGGCATGGACGGGCCGTTCTGGGAACGCAATCCGCGTGCAGAGAATGAAGCCGTTACGGAACACCTGAAGGCCAATCTGACTGACCTCGCGCAGTACTACCATGCCGAGGCGCAGAAAGACGGTGAGAAGAGCGATTACCAGCAAGCGGCGAACTGGTACCGAAAATACATGGCGTATTTCCCGGGCGAGGCTGACACGGCCAACACGAATTTCCTACTCGCCGAGATTCTATTCGAAAGCGATGAGTTCAGCGCGGCAGTTACTGAGTACGAACGAACCGCGTACGGTTACACGTTCCACGAGAAGTCGGCGGAAGCGGGTTACGCCGCAATTCTTGCGTACCGCGAGCACGAGGCGAAACTGGCAGGCGGCCAGGCGAAGGACGCATGGCACCAGGCCTATCTCGACAGCGGCCTGAAATTCGCGGACACGTATCCGGAACACCCGGAGTCCGGAGCCGTACTAACGACGGTAGCCGAAGACCTGTTCAGCCAGGATCAGTTCGATCTCGCGATTGCCGTGGGACAGGCCGTCGTGGCCAAGCAGCCCCCGGTCAAGCCGGAACTGTCACGCACGGCCTGGACAGTCATCGCGCATTCGCAGTTTGATCTCGCTAATTTTGCGGACGCCGAGAACGCCTACTACAGTTTGCGCAACTTCACTCCTGCAGACGACGCGCCCGCGAACCAGGACATCAAGGACCGCATTGCTTCGTCAATTTACAAACAGGGCGAGCAGGCACGCGATGCCGGCGACCTCGAAACGGCGATAGTGCATTTCACGCGACTCGGGCAAGTTGTGCCCGATTCCGATATTCGTGTTACGGCTGACTACGACGCTGCAGCGGCCTTGATTAACCTGCAGGCCTGGGATCGTGCATCGGCGCAACTCGAAAATTTCCGCCGCGACTATCCGGACAGCGAATTTGCGGACGATATCACTCAGAAACTCGCCGTGACCTATCTTGGGTCGGGGCGCTCTGAACAGGCAGCGGCTGAGTTCGAGCGTATTGCTGACACGGCCACCAGTACCGACGACGTACGGCGGGAAGCACTGTGGAAGGCGTCCGAGTTATACGAGCAGAGTGGCACGATTAGCTCTGAGCAACGTGTGTTAAACAACATCATCGCCCGTTATCCGAATCCAATCTCCGAATCGATCGAGGCACGAGCGCGGTTGCTCGAGATTGCCGAGGATACCGGCAACGAGCAGGAACGCGTCGCCCGACTTGAAGAACTCGTGCGTGTAGATGCGACGGCTGGTGTTGAGCGTTCCGATCGCACGCGGTACCTGGCAGCGACGGCGTCGCTGCAACTGGCCGAACCTGTGCGGAAGCGTTTCGAGGTAGTGCAGCTGACACAGCCGCTCGCTGAGAGTCTGAAGCTCAAGAAGGACCTGATGGAGGACGTTATTTCCGCGTACACGGGCGCTGCCGAATACGGTATTGCCGAAGTGACAACGGCGGCGACGTTCCGCCTCGGCGAAGTTTACGAACAGTTTTCATCCGCCCTGATGGAGTCGGACCGTCCTACCAGTCTGGAAGCTGACGCGCTTGAACAGTACGAGATCCTCCTTGAAGAACAGGCTTATCCGTTTGAGGAGAAGGCCATCGACCTTTACAAGGCCAACTCGGACCGTGCCGCCGATGGCGTCTATGACGATTGGGTGGAAAAGAGTTTTGACCGGCTGGCAGGTCTGATGCCGGCACGTTATGCGAAGAAGGAGCGCGGCGAAGATGTTGTTACAGCGCCTTATTAACAGATTACGATTCGCGGCAGGTCTGCTGACACTGTTTGTGGTGGCGGGTTGTGCCGGCTTGGGTCCGTCGCGCGACGCTGGTCCAATAGCCGCGGGAAGCACAGGGGCTCCCGGCGGATCGACGACCACGTCTCCGGCCATTCCAGCCGAGGTCCAGACACTCTTTGAGCAGGCCACCGCTGTCATGGCGGCTGGCGACTTTCTCGATGCGGAGCTGCGCTTCAAGGAATTTGTACTGCTATATCCCGATTATCCGGGCGCATTTGTCAATCTCGCGATTATCCATGCGAGGAACGAAGACGACGAAGCCACGCGTGCTGCATTGGATGCCGCGCTGGCCCTGAACCCCGATCATCCGGCGGCGTTGAACCAATTGGGCATGCTACTTCGCAAAAATGGCAATTTTCTCGAGGCAGAAGCCGCTTATTTGAAGGCTGTCACAGTTTCACCTGAGTACGCCTTGGCACACTACAACCTGGGCGTTCTTAACGAACTGTACCTGCAGCGCCTCGATACGGCGTTGCAACATTTCGAGATCTATCAGGAACTTGTCGGTGGCGACAAACAGGTTGAGAAATGGATCGCGGATCTGAAACGTCGCGTAGCGGCGAGTCAGAGCACGGCAAACGTGGCGGAATGAAGGACATGAGTACTCGATTGAAGACCGTATTCGGCGCCGGATTCATGCTCGCCATGTTGTTGGCAGCGTTTGCCTCTTTCGCCCAGGGTGTGGCGGAGGATGAGGACCTGATGCCGGCCGTCGACACTTCTGCCGCAGTGGAAGAAGAAGAGACGGAAGCGCCGGTTGAGGATATTACGCGCACGACGACGGGTAATCGCGTCATGGATTCGATGGAACTGAGTCGCACCGAAATTACGGGCAACCAGGAACTGCCAAAGGTGTTGTACATCGTGCCCTGGCAAAAGTCGGATCCAGGTGATTTGATAGGCAAGCCCGTTAATTCGCTGCTCGAAGAGGTGCTGGCACCGGTCGATCGTGAAGAATTTATTAGGCAGGTCGGGTATCACAACGACTTGTATGGAGACGAACGGGAGTAGCCGCTCCCATAGTTAGATGTAGGAATTTGCTTTAGAGCTGCAGACGATAGTCTGCAAGAGTCATCACATCTGTTTTAGAGGAGCAGACAAATGAGCACTGTAGTGCGTTTTTTCCAGGAAGGCGGGCCATTCATGATCCCCATCCTGTTGGTATTCGGGTTCGGTATTGCGATTGCAATCGAACGCTGGACGTACCTGACTTTGTCAGGCACAAGCAACCGTGCATTGTGGAAGAAGATCGTGCCGTTCCTTAAGGCAGGGAACTTCCAGGAAGCGGCTGCGCATACGGCTAGATCGAAAGCCGCTATCGGCTCGATCCTGACCTATGGCCTGTACCGAGTGAAGTCGGCTACTCGTCGTGATGATATCGAGAAGGCGATGGAAGAGAGCCTGATGGAGGTACTGCCGCGACTCGAGAAGCGTACGCACTATATTGCGACGCTCGCCAACATCGCGACATTGCTGGGCCTTCTCGGCACGATTATCGGCCTGATCTCGGCGTTTACGGCAGTTGCTGAAGCTAACCCGGCTGAGAAAGCTGACATGCTCTCGGCGTCGATCTCGACGGCGATGAACACGACGGCTTTCGGTCTGATGGCGGCGATTCCGTTGCTGCTGATTCACGCATTGCTGCAAACCAAGACGAATGCGCTCGTGGACAGCCTGGAAATGGCCAGCGTTAAGTTCCTGAACGCGGTTACCGAACGTCAGCTGAACACAGGCGGAGCATAAGCCATGATCCGCAGCCGCAGGGGCGGTCGTCACAATACCCAGACGGCCGAACTCAATATCACGGCATTCATGAACCTGATGGTGATCCTGGTTCCGTTCCTGCTCATCACCGCGGTGTTCTCGCGATTGGCGGTTCTCGAATTGAATCTGCCAGGCTCCTCTAATGAGCCCGTGGACCCGCAGGAACAGACATTCCAGCTCGAAGTCATCGTACGTCAGGATAAGATTGAAGTCGGAGATCGTAACCAGGGCCTGTTGGGTATCTATCCCAACGGCGTCGGAGGTTACGACTACGATGCGCTTGCGGACAAACTGGTGGAGCTCAAGGAGCGCTATCCGACGAAAACGGATGCGTCGATACTTCTTGAGCAGGATATAGCTTACGACACGCTGGTTCAGGTCATGGACACGGTACGAATTGCGCAGGAAATCGACGAAGAAAACGAGCAGATCGTACGATCGGATCTTTTTCCGGATATTTCTATCGGTGACGCGCCGGTTCTCGATGGGGGTACCTCGTAATGGTCAAGTCGGGTCGCGCAAAACGAATGGAGAAGCACCACAAGCGTAACAAAGGCGCTGGTGCACTCAATCTCGTTTCACTCATGGATATTTTCACGATTCTGGTGTTTTTCCTCCTGGTTAATTCATCGGACGTGCAGACATTGCCGAATGCCAAGGACATGAAATTGCCGGAGTCTATCGCTGAGAAGAAACCGGAAGAGACTGTCACGGTCCTGATTGGCAAGACTGACATTCTTGTGCAGGGCAAGCCGGTGGCTAACATTGCAGCGGTTATGGCCACCCAGGGCAACGATATTCCTGCGCTGCGTGAGGCACTGCTATCGCAAAACGATCGTGTATTGCGCCGTGCGGCCAGGGACGATGTCGCGGGTCGTGAAGTTACGATCATGGGCGACAAGGACATCCCGTACCGTCTGCTTAAGAAAGTCATGGCAACCTGTACGGATTCGGATTACGGACAGATCTCGCTGGCCGTGCTGCAGAAGAGTTCAGACAAACTGGACGACCTTCAGGCGTCGCGTTAAGGCGCGTTGTAAGAGATCAGGAGTCACGGAATTGGACTTACCGTTTTACAGAGAATATGAGCTGCCCTGGACGACAGGCCAGGATCAGGAAAAGAAGTTCCAGCGTTTGTTGGGCATCGTCTTCCTGATCTGTATGGCGCTCAGTATTGTGTGGCCTTTTATTCCTGTACCCGAACCGGATCCGTTCGATGTGGAAGAGATTCCGCCGCGTATAGCGCAGCTGCTGCTCGAAGAAGAGCCGTTGCCGCCGCCCCCACCTCTGCCCAAGGAGGAGGAGCCCGAGGCCGAGCCCGACGAACCGGAGCCTGAACAGGTTGTTGAGACAGAACCTGAGCCCGAGCCGGAGCCTGAGCCCGAGCCTGTTGTGGATCGCACAGAGCAGGCACGCGAAGAAGCGCAGGCGGCCCTGATGCCGTTTGCCGAGGACCTTGCGGACCTCGTCGATAAGGAACTGCGGGTTGCTGACGATCGCCCGTTGTCTGCGTCGGTAGGCGAAGCCGAGCGTAACGAACGTTCGATGATTACGTCGAAAGCCGGTACCGCTTCAGGTGGTATCAATACGGCCACCATGAGTCGCAACACAGGCGGCTCTGGAATCGCCGGACGCAATACGACGCGCGTAACGAGCCCGGTGGCCGGCCTGGCCCAGGGAGCCGGCGCGAGCCGCTCGGGTTCCAGTGGCAAGGCGTCGCGTTCACGCGAAGAAATCGAACTCGTTTTCGACAAGAATAAAGGCGCTATTTTTGCACTTTACAATCGTGCACTGCGTCAGGATCCGTCCCTTGAAGGCAAGCTGGTACTGCGCCTGACGATCGCGCCAAATGGCACTGTCACGATGTGTGAAGTCGTTTCCAGCGAACTGAACGACGCGGAGTTGGAACGTAAGCTCGTGCAACGCATCAAGCTGTTCCGCTTTCAGGCGAAGGACGTCGAGGCCATCACGACCACGAAACCGATCGACTTTTTCCCTGCCTGATTCACCATTGTCGAATTCCGCGGATTTCGCTCATAATGAGCGATTGATGCGTTAATACGCGCCGTGGGAATCACCATGCAGGTATCCAGAGCGATCGTGGCGGTCGGTGTAGCCGTACTTCTTCTCGCTGCGACCCCATTATCAGCCGACTACACGATCGACCAGCTGGTCGATGACGCCGGCCTGCGCGAAGGCACGACCGCCATGCGCGATGTGCCGTCCTGGGATCCATCGAGAGCCGTCCTCGTTCGCGATATCGGGTTCGAGCTGCCGGCCTTCGACGGTTTCAACATTGTCGCCGTATCCTCGCTTGAGGAAGCGCTGACCCAGGCCGGGTCGGCCGGGGCGATCATCGGCTTTTGCAACGACGAACTGTTGGCGGCGGCGCCACATGCCAGCTGGGTACAGATTTATTCGGCGGGCGCCGACCGTTGTGTGACGTCTCCGAAGTTCATGAGTGGCGACGTCGTGCTGACAAACATGCAGAAGATGTCCTCACCCGTTATCGCCGAGCATGCCATTGCGATGATGTTCGCCCTGTTGCGCAAATTGCCGGCCTATATGGAGGACAGGGGGAGTGGCGAGTGGAATCGATCGGAGCCCTACACTCGCGGCATGACGACCGCGCACGGCAAGACGATGTTGGTGCTTGGGCTGGGTGGCATTGGCACGGAAATCGCTCGGCGCGGGTCGGCGCTGGGTATGCGTGTCATTGCCACGCGCAACAGTTCTCGCGAGGGCCCTGATTTTGTGGACTACGTGGGCTTGTCGGACGAGATCTTGACCCTTGCACAAGAGGCCGACGTCATCGTCAATGCGCTGCCATTGACTGACAAGACGCGGGGACTGCTGGGCAAGGAATTTTTTGCCGCCGTCCAAACTCGTGCCCCTTACTTCATCAATGTCGGCCGCGGTGCCACTGTCGACACGGATGCTCTGCTGGCCGCTTTGCAGGACGGGCGACTCGCGGGCGCTGGTCTCGACGTAACTGATCCGGAGCCTTTGCCGCCGGAGCACGGATTGTGGCAGGCCGATAACGTCATCATTACACCGCACGTATCGGGCCGGGGGAGCGACCGGAATCGTTACCGCTTGCTGGTACTGGAGAACATCCGGCGTTACCTGGCGGGTGATGCGTTGCTGAACGTCGTGGACGCCGGGAGAGGTTACTAGTCCTTCATGATGAAAATCCCGGTCAAAAAGTACCGTGTCCGGCGCGTGCGCAAATGGTTGAAGCGCAAGCTGATTCCTTTTTCAGTGCAAGCTGGCAAGGTGAGCGCCAAGTGGGCCAGGCCGGAACGCAAACGTTTCCCGCCGCGCGCGCAGGCCGACGTTCCGGGCCTGGGTCGTTATGAATACAGCTGGCTATCGCAGAATGGCGAGGATGGAATTCTGCGCTACCTGTTCGACGAGATCGGTTTCGAGTCGCGCTGGTTTGTCGAGTTTGGATTCGGTGCAGCCCAATGCAATGCGCTGCGACTGATGCTGAAGGAAAATTTTCGCGGACTGCTGATGGATGGCTCCGGCGAGAACGTGGACTGCTTCATTTATGCTGCGAAACAACATGGTATTGACCGTGTTACGGCCGTGCAGACCTTCATTACACGCGGGAATCTCGAGTCCCTGATTCGGGACAACGGCGTACCCCGGGACATTGACCTCCTGTCTCTTGATGTCGATGGCAATGACTACTGGTTTTGGGAAACGCTGGAATGTGTTTCGCCGCGCGTCGTCTGTATTGAGTACAACGCCGGAATCGGCCCCGAACTGGCATTGACCGTGCCCTACGACGATTCGTTCGAGCGCTACAGCAAACACGCCAGCGGTTTTTACTATGGCGCGTCGCTGGCTGCGCTGCAGTCACTTGGCCAGCGTAAGGGCTACTACCTCATCGGTTGCGATTCAACCGGAACCAATGCGTTCTTCCTGCGTGACGACGTCGAAATCGACGGCGTAACGGCACTGACGGCGCGTGAGGCGTTTCGGCCGCATGCCAACTGGCTGGGCCGCGGAATCTCGGAAGCCGATCAGCTGGAATTCATGCGGTCCATGCCGTACCAGGAAGTATGAGCGAACCCCGGGCTCCCTACGGTACGAAACGCGAGCGCGTCGCGATCGATGGATCGCAGCGGTAACATCAGCAACACGTTTGTATGGAAATATCTGACGGATTTCCACCTATCGAGCGACCGGATGCACGCATCCTGGTGCTCGGCAGTCTGCCTGGCCGGAAATCGATTGCGGAACAGCAGTATTACGCGCATCCGCAAAATGCGTTTTGGCCGATCATGCGGGAAGTGTTCGGTATCGAGGGTGACTATCATCATCGCTGCATCCAGCTAAGGGAGCGCGGGGTTGCACTGTGGGATGTTCTGGAGCAGTTCCGAGAGACCCGGTAGCCTGGATTCTGATATCCGGATGAACCGTTCCCAGCCCAATGACTTTGGCGTGTTTTTTGAACAACACCCCGCCATTGAGCTGGTGGCTTTCAATGGCAGGAAAGCAGAGCAGATGTTCGACCGTTTTGTGAATTCGGCGATAACGCCCGGAACGGTCAGACAAATTGGCCTGCCGTCAACCAGCCCGGCCTACGCGGCCATGCCGTTCTCCGGTAAGCTGTCCGCCTGGCGAAGAGCGCTTTTGCCGCTACTGGAATAAGAATAAGGAGGGGAAATGATCGGATATGTCACTCTGGGTAGTAACGATGTGCCGCGCGCAGCGAAATTCTATGATGAACTGCTCGCGCTCATTGGGGCAGGCCGCTTTTATGAAGGCGAAAAATTTGTGGCCTGGGCAACAGGGCCCGGGACACCGGGCCTATCGGTGATCACGCCATTCGATGGTAATCCGGCTACCGTGGGCAATGGCACGATGGTCGCCATCGCCGTTGATTCCCCCGAAAAGGTCCATGAAGTGCACGCAAAAGCGCTGGAGTTGGGCGCAACAGACGAGGGGGCTCCGGGGCCGCGTGTCGACAACTTCTACGCTGGCTATTTTCGGGATCTCGACGGTAACAAACTCAATGCGTTTTGCATGGTGAGCGAGGACTGATGAGTAACGAATTCATTCTGTTGCCGATGCTCGGCATGATGGTGCTGACAGCGGTGGTGTGGTTTGTCCTGTACGCCCGGCGCATACCCGCCATGCGCCGGGCCGGCAAGCCCGCGCAGGCCTACACCACGCCTGACAAGGGAGCCGCATTGTTACCGGAGGAGGTCAGCTACCCGGCCAACAACTTCAAGAACCTGTTCGAGCTGCCCGTGTTGTTCTACGCGCTGTGCCTGTACCTGTATGTCACGGCTACGGTTGGTGTTGCAGACGTCGTGGCTGCCTGGCTGTTCCTGGTGTTTCGCATTGTGCACAGCGCCATTCATTGCACGGTGAATATCGTCATCCTGCGATTTGCTGCTTACAGTGCCGCGGCGCTGGCACTGTGGTTCATGCTGGGACGAGCGGTGTGGGGTGTCCTGTAGGGCAGCGTTGCTCCAGAGGTCAGAGTGCGCTATCCCCGGTTTCGCCAGTGCGAATGCGCCAGACCTGGTCGATCGTCGTGACGAAAATCTTGCCGTCGCCGACCTTGCCGGTTTTAGCGGCGTCCACGATCGCCTCCACCACGCGCTCGACGAGGTCATCGGAAACCGCAACCTCTATCTTGGCTTTTGGAAGAAAATCAACGACATACTCGGCACCACGATACAGTTCCGTGTGGCCGCGCTGGCGTCCGAAACCTTTGACTTCACTGACGGTCATTCCCTGGATGCCGACTTCACCCAGCGCATTCCGTACGTCATCGAGGCGAAAGGGTTTTACAATAGCGGTCACAAGCTTCATTCGTCGGTTCTCCATAGCCGGCAAGCGATGGTGCGTATGCTAACAAAGAGCTTCACAAAAGACCCACTTGGATTACGGTATTACGGTGCCGCGGTTGCCTATGCGGTCACCGCGTATTTCGCAGGTTTTGCCGGCCTGTTTGCAGCCAGCGGCCTCGTGAATGCGGCCGCGACCCTGTTACTGGCTCATGGCATGATCATTGCGGCCTACATGATTCACGAATGTGGGCACAACATGGTGTTCAGCCACAGCCGTCACAACGCCTACCTCGGGCGAGTCATGAGTTGGTTCTGTGGAGCTGCCTACGGCACCTACGAAGACATGCGCTACAAGCATTTTCGCCACCACGTCGACAATGATGACGCAGTGTGGTTCGACTACGACCGGTTTTTTGAGACGCACCCGACGATTACAAATATCGTCCGCTTCCTGGAGTGGCTCTATATTCCCGCGCACGATCTGATTATGCACGGCGTCATGATTTTCACATCGTTCATTATTCCGCAACGTCGCGATCAGCGCGTACGCAATGTTGCGGTCATCCTGATACGTGGCGGCGTCTTTGCAGTCCTGGTGATCTATTTTCCCAAAGTAGCGATTCTGTATGCCGTGGCCTACCTGGTCATGATGCAGGTGCTACGCTTCATGGACAGCGTGCAGCATGATTACCCGTACAATCTGACCCTGTTCGAGTATGTGAAGCCACCGCATAAGGGCGACGCCGCATGGGAGCAGGAGCATACGTTTAGCAACCCGATCAGTTTGCGATTTCCAAAGCTCAACTGGCTGGTGCTGAATTTCGGCTATCACAATGCGCACCATGCAGACATGAATGTGCCGTTTTACCGCTTACCGGCTTTGCACGAGGAACTGACAGGCAACGATCCGGCTCGCGTCATTCCATTTGCTGCACAGCTCAAGCTGTTTCACCGCAATCGCGTAACCAGAATCTACAATCCACAGCCAGAAGACTATCCGAAAGGTGAGGCGTACCTGAGGACGGCACAGTCGGGGCGGGGTCCGATCGGTGGAAATGCCGCGTCGTTTCTTGACGTCATTCTGAGTTGAGAAGAAAAATAAAGGGGGATCTCAATGACTGACAACACACAGGTTGGAAAGATCGGCTGGATCGATATGACCGTCGACGATGCGGACGGGTTACGGGATTTTTACAAGAGCGTTGTCGGCTGGGAAACCGAAGCAGTGTCCATGGGCGATTACTCGGACTATTCGATGACCTTGCCGGCGAGCGGCGAGGCGGTTTCGGGAATCTGTCATGCGCGCGGCGACAACGCTGACGTGCCGGGTGGCTGGCTGATCTACATTACGGTCGCGGACGTTGAGGCCAGTGCAGCGGCATGCACTGCGAACGGCGGCGAAATCCTGGTGGGACCGAAAGGTCTTGCGGGCGGGCGTTTTTGTGTCATTCGCGACCCGTCTGGTGCCACCGCGGCGCTGTACCAGCCCTGACATGCGATCACACCTGATATTCGATACGCCAGAATGGCACGCGAAAGTCGCTGCGTTGGTTGCTGCGACTGAAAGCAAAGCTATTGCGGAAAAGCTCGTAGCCCTGATTTGCGAAACAGTGGCCAATGATGGAACGAGCCTGCTGGCGTTCCACAAGGATGCTGCACCGGAGGTTCTGGCGCACTCACTGGCACCCGCGGAGCGCCGGCATTTTCTCGATCGCTACCTGGCAGGGCCGTATCTGCTGGACCCGCTGTATCAGCTGGCTATTTCCGAATCCAAGCCAAGCATGTGCCGGTTCCGCGATACACAGCCTGATCGGTTTCGTTCCAGTGAGTATTACCATCAGTATGTAGAGCGGACGCACCTGGTCGACGAAATGGACTTTCTGCGAGACGTGTCGCCAATGAGCACACTGGTCATTGTTGTTGGCCGGACCCGAAATCGCCTGACCCGAGTCGAACGTTACCGGCTGGAAATGATCGAGCCCCTGGTGGCCGCGGCGATGCAGCGTGTCTGGGACCAGTGGCAGCAGACGAGTTCTCCCGACCGCGATATTCATCAGCGTCTTACCGACTGTTTCGTCAATTTCGGCGACAACGTTCTTACCCAGCGCGAACGCGAGATTACGCAGCTTCTGTTGCGCGGTCATTCGACCAAGTCGGTCGCGCGCGAACTCGATATCGCACCCGGTACCGTGATGGTCCACAAGCGCAACCTGTTTTCGAAGCTCGGCATTACGTCCCAGTACGAGCTGTTTTCCCGATTTATTGAAAACCTGTCCCAGGGTTGAGAGACAAAGGCAATGAAAGTAACGAGCAATGTCACCGCAATCGCAGTGGCTCTGTTGCTGGTCGCGTGTGCCACTGATAGTGACCGGGAAGCTGGTGAGTTCGATTGCGCAAAATCACTTTGTGGCTGCAGTTCAGAGATGACGATGCCTGTCACGCTCAGGATGAGTGATGCGGATCGCAATCCCGTCGGAAATGCGCGTCTGATTTGTCACGATGATAATTCGTTCCTGGGCACAACGGATAGCAGCGGACTGCTAACCATCGACGTTGCCGGGAACAGTTCGCCCGGCTGCGGTTTTGTTCCGGACTGCCAGGTCGCGTATTTCCGAACCGAGAAGGAACAATTTGGCCGTCACTTCTGGTTCGCGCGTTTCGTGCGTGGCGAGGATGTCAGCGCGAGAGCACACGCGGTGGAACGGGTAGACGAGACGGACTAACGATCCTACCTCGCGATTGGTATTCATGTGGGTCCGTAGCGGCCGGACAATGGTGCAAACTGCTGCAGGATCCGGGGGAGGTGTCCTTTCATGTTTGAGTTCGACTTCGGCCACGGTGAGGATCTTGATCTGCTGCGCGAGACAGTGCGCAGTTTTTCCGCGGATCGGATCGCGCCCCGTGCCGCCGAGATAGACGAGAAAAACGAGTTTCCCCGAGACCTCTGGACGGAGCTTGGTGAGCTTGGCCTGCTCGGCATTACTGTCAATGAAGCGTACGGCGGTTCCGAACTCGGATACCTCGCCCATGTTATCGCTATGGAAGAAATCAGCCGGGCATCGGCTTCGGTCGGCTTGTCCTACGGCGCGCATTCGAATCTTTGTGTTAATCAGCTGAGTCGCTGGGGCAGCGATGAGCAGAAGCAGAGGTTACTTCCCAAACTGGTTTCCGGTGAGTTCCTGGGGGCGCTTGCGATGAGCGAATCGGGTGCGGGCTCGGACGTCATGGGTATGCGTACTACAGCGGTGCGCGATGGCGACGACTACGTGCTCAACGGCTCCAAGATGTGGATAACGAATGGCCCGGGCGCCGATGTCATCATCGTCTATGCGAAGACAAAACCCGATGCCGAAACGAAGAAACACCAGCGCATTCATCGTCGAACGCGGAACGCCGGGATTCTCAACGCCGCAGAAGCTGGACAAGCTTGGGATGCGCGGCTCCGATACAAGCGAAGTATTGCTCGAGGAATGCCGGGTTCCGGCAGGCAATCGGCTGGCTGAAGAGGGCAAGGGTGCCGCTATCCTGATGAGCGGCCTCGATTACGAGCGCGTGGTGCTGTCCGGCGGATCGCTGGGCATCATGGCTGCCTGCATGGATCTGGTCATGCCCTATGTCCACGATCGTAAACAGTTCGGGCAATCGATCGGTGAGTTCCAGCTGATGCAGGGAAAGATCGCCGACATGTATACGGCCATGAACTCCTGCAGGGCATACGTCTACGCGGTGGCGCGCGCTTGCGACCGCGGCCTGACTACCCGCTTCGACGCCGCCGGATGTATCCTCATAGCTGCTGAGAAGGCGACCTGGATGGCCGGTGAGGCGATCCAGGCGTTGGGTGGTAATGGTTACATCAATGAATATCCGGCCGGGCGCCTTTGGCGTGACGCAAAGCTCTACGAGATTGGCGCGGGCACCAGCGAAATTCGCCGTATGTTGATCGGCCGCGAACTGTTTAACGCCACGAAGTGAGTCGATGCCTGTAATACAGACAAAGGTCGATCGAAATTCGGATGACTTCAAGAAGAACCAGGGCGCGCATGAGGCGCTCGTCAAGGGTCTCCGCGAGGTGGACGCCTATGTGATGCAGGGCGGTCCTGAACGCTCCCGTGAGAAACACCTGAAGCGCGGTAAGCTGCTCGCGCGAGACCGCATCGAGGGCTTGCTCGACAAGGGTGCGCATTTTCTCGAGATTGGTCGCCAGGCGGCCTGGCAGGTCTACAGTGATGACGTGCCCAGTGCCGGCATCGTGACTGGCATTGGTCGTATTCACGGCATCGAATGCATGATCGTCGCGAATGACGCGACCGTGAAAGGCGGCACCTATTATCCGTTGACCGTGAAGAAACACCTCCGCGCGCAGGAAATCGCCGAGGAGAACTACCTGCCATGCATTTATCTCGTGGATTCGGGGGGAGCATTCCTGCCGCGTCAGGATCAGGTGTTCCCGGATCGTGACCACTTTGGCCGAATCTTCTATAACCAGGCGCGCCTGTCCGGCAAGGGAATTCCGCAGATTGCTGTGGTGATGGGTTCCTGCACGGCCGGAGGTGCTTACGTGCCGGCGATGTGTGATGAATCGGTCATCGTGCGCAATCAGGGTACGATCTTCCTGGGTGGACCGCCGCTGGTGAAAGCGGCGACCGGCGAAATTGTCGATGCCGAAACGCTTGGTGGCGGCAGTGTACATTCGCGCATATCGGGTGTGACGGATCATCTTGCCGACGATGACGAACACGCCCTGGCCATCGCGCGCGACATCGTGGCCAACCTCAACATTTATCGCGAGGCGAGCGTCGTGCGCCGCGAACCGGCAGAACCAAAATACCCGGTCGAGGATATCTACGGCATTGTTTCGCGCGAATTTCGTTTTCCCTACGATATTCGCGAGCTCATCGCGCGCATCGTCGACGGTTCCGAGTTCCACGAGTTCAAAAAGCTCTATGGCGCGACGCTTGTCTGCGGGTTTGCGCATATCGACGGCTACCCGGTCGGCATTGTTGCGAACAATGGCATCCTGTTCCCGGAATCCGCACAAAAAGGTGCGCATTTCGTGCAGCTCTGCAATCGTCGCCGCATCCCTCTTGTCTTTCTGCAGAACATCACGGGTTTCATGGTCGGCAAGCGCGTCGAACACGCCGGTATCGCGAAAGATGGCGCCAAGATGGTCAACGCTGTTGCCACTGCGACTGTTCCCAAGTTCACCGTGGTTGTCGGAGGGTCTTTCGGTGCCGGTAACTACGCCATGTGCGGCCGCGCCTACAGTCCTCGCATGATGTGGATGTGGCCAAATGCGCGCATTTCGGTCATGGGTGGCGACCAGGCGGCACTCGTCCTGTCGACCGTCAAGGAAGACGGTCTCGTTGCCCGCGGCGAGGAGTGGCCCGAGAACGACAAGCAGGATTTCGAAGCCATGATTCGAGCCCAGTATGAAAACCAGGGCAACCCTTTCTACGCGAGTGGTCGACTCTGGGATGATGGCGTTATCGATCCACTCGATACGCGGCTGGTTCTCGCACACGGTTTGTCCGCCGCGATGAATCATGCGCAGCCCGGTGAGGAGCCGTTCGGTATTTTCCGCATGTAACGGTACACTCAGCGACCATGAGTGGACGTCAGGACAAGAATACCGGCACGCGCGATGTCACCGAGGCGCATCGTTTCGACGAGAAACGTCTGGAAGCCTACCTGGGCGAGCACATTGAAGGATTTCAAGGCCCCTTGACCGTTGTCCAGTTCAAGGGCGGCCAGTCGAACCCAACCTACCTTCTGCGCGCAGCATCGGGTCAATATGTGCTGCGACGCAAGCCACCGGGCAAGTTGCTCAAATCAGCGCATGCGGTCGATCGTGAATTCAGGGTTATCAGCGCGCTGCACGCGTCAGGATTCCCCGTACCTCAACCGTATTTGTTATGCGAAGACGATGAGGTTATCGGCACAAGCTTCTTTGTTATGGAGTTTGTCGAGGGCAGAATTCTCTGGGAACTGGACCTGCCTGGTATGGATCCGGACGAGCGCGCGGCCATCTACGATGACGTTAACCTGACACTTGCTAAGCTGCACAACACAGACTACGAGGCCGTTGGACTTGCGGACTATGGCGTCCCCGGCAACTATTTTGAACGCCAGATCTCGCGCTGGTCCCGGCAATACCGTGCGTCCGAGACGGGCACGGTCGCGACGATGGACCAGCTCATCGACTGGCTTCCGGACAATATCCCTGACGACGAATCAGCCAGCATCGTGCATGGTGACTATCGCCTCGACAACATGGTCCTGCACCCGGCTGAACCACGGGTTATCGCCGTGCTCGACTGGGAACTGTCGACAATCGGCCACCCACTGTCCGACTTCACGTATCACCTTATGGCGTGGCACATGCCGGATATTGGTATCGGCTCGATAGGACTCGCCGGCAAGCCACTGGCCGAGCTGGGTATTCCGGGTGAGGAGGAGTATGTGGCCCGCTACTGTGAGCGCACGGGGCGGCAGAGTGGTATACCGGCAAAGAACTTCTACCTGGCCTTCAACTTTTTCCGGCTCGCGGCGATCCTGCAGGGTATCGCTGGCCGGGTCAGGGACGGCACGGCGGCCAGTGCGCATGCGTCTGATGCTGTAAAAGCGGTGCAACCGCTGGCAGACTTGGGCTGGCACTACGCCGCGAGACACGGATGAAATATGGCACTTGATTACGACACACTCATGTCGAAGGTCCAGACCGACCTTCCTTTTTCATACACCGACGCCGATTCCATGCTGTACGCACTTAGCGTGGGTATGGCGCAGGACCCGGTGGATGCGCGCGAGTTGCCGTATGTCTACGAGCAGGGTGCGATTCTAAAGACCGTGCCGACCCTGGCGACGGTCCTTGTGCCCGAGATGTTCCCGGTCGGTCTCGGTTGGGACTACACCCAGATATTGCATTCAGAACAACGTCTGCATTTGTACCGGCCACTGCCGCCGGCCGCGGACCTGCTGATTAACAAGCGCGTTGTCGATGCCTTCGATCGCGGCCCGAAGCTGGGCGCATTGATCCTGCTCGAAGCGGAAGGGCGTCTCGCGAGCGACGACACGGTCATCTTCAACATGGGGTGTACGATCGTCGCACGTGGCGATGGCGGCTTTGGTGGGCCGCGCGGCAAGGGCATTCCGCCGCATCGCGCACCTCGCCGCGAGCCGGACCTGAGTTGCGACATCACGACGCGTCCGGACCAGGCATTGCTCTACCGCCTGACCGGGGATCGAAATCCACTGCATGCCGACCCGCAGCGGGCACGCGCCGTTGGGTTTGAGCGGCCAATCCTGCACGGCTTGTGCACCTTTGGTGTCGCCTGCAAGGCAGTCTTGCAGACGATTTGCGACTATGATCACACGCTGGTCGAGGAATTCGACGCACGCTTCTCCGCACCGGTTTTACCGGGCGACACGATTACCACCGACATGTGGCAGGACGGGAATATCATTTCGTTCAGCTGCAGCGTCAAGGAACGCGATGTGATCGTGCTGCGTAACGGCAAATGCACGTTGGCGGTCTAGCCGGGGAGAAAGGCATTGAGTAACCGGGTTGATATCAGGATTGATGACCACGTCGCCGAGGTCATGTTGAATCGGCCGGACAAGTTAAACGCAGTCGATACCGATATGTTCCACGCCCTGGATGAGGCTGCCAGGTCACTTGAAGCGGAAAAGTCGGTTCGAGCTGTTGTTTTGCACGGCGCCGGAGAGAATTTCTGCGCGGGCATCGATATCGCGGCAATGCAGGGCACCGAAAATCTGAGCGCCGCGCTCGTGGAACCGGTAGCCGGGTCCACCGCGAATATCTTTCAACGCGCGGCGTACGCCTGGCGTGAGTTGCCGGTGCCGGTCATTTGCGCACTGCAGGGGGTCGTATTCGGTGCCGGGCTTCAGATCGCGATCGGCGCCGACCTTCGCTATGCTGCTCCGGGTTCGCAGTTCTCGATCATGGAATCGAAGTGGGGACTGATTCCGGATATGGCGATCAGCACCACGCTGCGGGATATTCTGCCGCCGGACCGGGTCAAGGAACTTGCCTGGACGGCCAGGGTATTTAATGCAGCAGAGGCGCTGCAATGGGGGATAATCACTGCGATTGAGGATGATCCGCTCGCGGCGGCCAGGAAAATGGCGCGCGTAATCCGCGGCAGGTCGCCGGACGCTGTCAGGGGGATAAAGCGCCTTGTGAACGAGGCCTGGCAGCGCTCGGAGAAGGAAGCGTTAGCCCTCGAGGCGCAGTTACAACTGCGGGTGCTGGGGGCGTCAAACCAGGCGGAGGCGGTCCGTGCCAACCTCGAAAAGCGTGCGCCCGACTTTATTGACTAATTCGTCAATTTGGCCGGAACTTTGCAGTCAATCCACTGCCAAATTCAGGTGTCCGTTATCGTTGAAACGAGATTGATGACAAGAACAAATACTTTGCTGATCATCCTGGCACTGCTCGTGCCCACACTGGCTATGGCGCAGTGGACGGAGTTTCCGACGGGTGATCTCGACTCGCGCACGATTCGTACCCAGTCGAAAGTGGAGTCCTTGTACGAACGCGGCGACTACAAGCGTGCCCATTTCATCTATTCGAACGAACTGGCCCGGCAGGGTGACAAGTACGCCCAGTACATGACCGGCTACATGTACCTGATGGGGCGGGGCGTCGAAGAAGACCCGGTGAAAGCATCCGCCTGGTATCGCATCGCGGCGGAGCGCCGGGGCCCGGAATTCATGGCAGTACGCGACCAGGTCCTGCGGACACTGAATGACGAGCAGCGTGCTCGATCGGATGAGCTTTACGTCGAGTTGCGCAAGGAATACAGCGACCTCGTGATTATCATGGAACTCCTCGTTGAAGACCTTGAAACGCTGAAGCAGGTCAGGACAGGATCGCGTCTTGCAGGCAATGCCAGCTCGGTCATGATCATCGATCCGAAGACCGGCATGCCGGTATCGGCAGACCACTTACGTCATCGTGACCTGCGTACCGCGCAGATGCGGCTGGACTTTGTCACCTCACGTCTCGACATCGAACCGATCAAGGCCGATCAGGTTGATCAGCAGATCGACATGCTCTGGGAACGGGTCCGGGACTACCTGAGCGTGGTTGACGACGAAGCTGAAGGTCTTTACGCGGCCCCCTGAGAGAGGTTCAGGGTTTCAGTCCCGCGCTGAGAATCTGCGGGAACGCGTCAACGACACTGGCCGCAACCGCGGCATCGCCGCGAAACCACTTCGGTACCCAGTTGAGGGCACCCATGATGGCATTGCCGGTCATGCGCACATCGCAGCGCACGATGCTGCCGTCCTCTATCCCGCTCCTGAGTATCGATTCGAAGCGCGTACTGTGCTTTCGGGAGATCTCGAGTACCTCCTCACGGTGCACGGGTTTGAGTGATGGAATCTCACTCATAATTGCGATGGGACCCCGGTCGCCCGTCATGACCTCGAGATGGTAGCGCAGGTAACGCCTGACGATATCGAGGCCGTTATCGCCGTCGGCTATGGCGCGGTCCATGGTTTCCCGGCCGATTTCACCCGCCCTGACATAGCAGAGGTAGACGAGCTCTTCCTTGCTCCTGACGTAGTAGTAGAGCGCCGCGTCGGTCAGGCCCAGGATATTCGCGACGTCCTTGAGCGAGCTGCCGCTATAGCCTTTTTCGTTAAAACACTTGGCTGCGGCGCGCAACATGCGGCCTTTTTGGAGTTCGAAGCGGGTGTCGGAGGCCTTTCGGGCCATTGTTTTGTGCGCCTGCGGCTTGAGTCCTGACCAATTCTGCATTATTTTAATTTAGATTAAAATTATTTTTGCAGGTTCCAGCATGAGTACCGCAGCTTCGGATTTGCCGAGTACCACGGGCGAGCGTAAAAGCAGCCCGTTACGTTTTGTGACGGCCGCATCGTTATTCGACGGTCACGATGCCGCAATTAACATAATGCGTCGTCTGATTCAGGCGCAGGGCGTCGAGGTCGTGCACCTGGGACATAACCGGAGTGTCGATGACATCGTCCTGGCGGCAATCCAGGAGGATGCGGACGGTATCGCCGTCAGCTCCTACCAGGGCGGCCATAACGAGTTTTTCCGTTACATGGTGGATCGCCTGCGCGAACTGGGTGCGGGCCACATCAAGGTGTTCGGTGGCGGTGGCGGCACAATTACGCCTGAGGAGATCAGCGACCTGATGGACTACGGTGTCGAGCGCCTTTACCACCCTCATGACGGAATGGAGCTCGGGTTGCAGGCGATGATCGAAGATCTCATTGCGCGTACGCAATCAGGCCGCCGGCCAACCGGCGCACCACGAACCAGCGAGTCGAACGTCGATATCGCGGCAACGATTTCGGCGATCGAGGAAGGTGTGTTTGATGAAGGCCAGCTGACAGCCTTGCGGAAGGAATGGCAGGTCAAAGCCGGGCAGGTGCCGGTTATCGGCATTACCGGAACGGGCGGCGCCGGCAAGAGCAGCGTTACCGATGAGATCCTCAATCGTTTCCTCGCGTGTTTCCCGGCTATGCGCATCGCAGTACTGGCGGTCGACCCGACGCGTCGTCGAACAGGCGGCGCACTGCTGGGGGATCGCATTCGCATGAATTCGTTGCGGTCTGATCGTATTTACATGCGTTCGATTGCGACCCGTCGCCAGCACCTTGCAACGAGCGAAATGCTCGGCGATCACATTGCCTACCTTAAGGCACAGGGTTTCGATCTCGTCATCGTCGAAACAGCCGGCATTGGCCAGAGCGATAGTGAAATCGTGGACATGGTTGATTACTCGGTCTATGTCATGACCAGCGAGTACGGTGCCGCGAGTCAGCTCGAAAAGATCGATATGATCGATTTCGCCGACCTTATCGTGCTGAACAAGTATGACAAGCGTGGTGCCGAAGACGCGCTGCGCGATATTCGCAAGCAGTGGAAGCGCAACCATGTTGCCTTCACTACACCGGACGATGAGGTCCCGGTATTCCC
This sequence comes from uncultured Gammaproteobacteria bacterium, assembly GCA_963722775.1. Lineage (GTDB taxonomy): Bacteria > Pseudomonadota > Gammaproteobacteria > Steroidobacterales > Woeseiaceae > UBA1847. The sequence continues at coordinate 104,730 of CAVROF010000012.1, read as the reverse complement.
GACAATCGCGAGCCAGTTCAATGATCCGGGTGTCAGCTGGATGTTCGCAGAACTGTGTCGGCGCGTTGCCGAGAAGACGGGTCTCGATGCGGATCAATGGACGCCTGCCATCGATACCTCTGTTCGTGAGCCACGTTCGACAGCGACGATCCCGGGCGCCCGCATCCGTTACCTCGCCGAAATCGCGGAGCATGGCCGTGAGGTCAACAGCCGGGTGGACAGCCAGGCAGAGACCGCCAGCCGCGCCCAGCATGTCTACGAAGCACTCAAGCTGCTCGAAGATGCGGAGTTGCCCGATGAACTTGAGGCCTTCCCGTCTGCGGCATTGACCCAAGGAAGCGATCGTAGCCTGCTGGTACTCCGGCAGCGCTACCAGGAGGCTCTGAGCGATCTGACCGCGAACTCCCTGGCACTCTTGCGCGAGTGGCCGGCCCGCAAAGAGGGCGTACGCTCGGAGAAACACAGCTACACCGTGCGTGGCCGGGAGATCACCGGTGATAATTACCTCGAGTCCCTGAGCCATCAGCAGATTCCGAAAATCGCGGCACCGGACTTCACTGACTGGGGCCAGTTGCTCACGTTCCTGCAAAAGGAAAACCTGCCGGGCGCGTATCCCTACACAGGTGGCGTCTATCCATATCGCCGCCTCGGCGAAGACCCGACCCGCATGTTTGCGGGGGAGGGTACGCCCGAACGTACCAATCGCCGCTTCCATTACTTGTCGCAGGGTCAACCTGCGGCACGACTGTCAACCGCGTTCGACTCGGTGACACTCTACGGTGAGGACCCGCACGAGCGGCCCGATATCTACGGGAAGGTCGGTAACTCCGGTGTGTCCATCGCATCGGTTGACGACATGAAGAAGCTTTATTCGGGCTTCGATCTGTGTGCGCCGACAACATCGGTATCGATGACGATCAACGGTCCAGCGCCGATGATCCTGGCGTTCTTCATGAACACGGCCATCGACCAGCAGGTCGAGAAGCATTTGCGCGAGACCGGTGGCTGGGAGGACGCGAAGAAGAAAGTCGACGCGTATTTCGAAGGCAAGGATCGCCCCGCCTACGTCGGCGAACTGCCCGATGGTAACGATGGTCTTGGTCTCGGCCTGCTCGGTGTTTCGGGCGACCTGGTGGTCGATGCCAAGACGTACGAACGTATCCGCAAGGAGACGATGGCGTCCGTGCGCGGTACGGTCCAGGCCGACATTCTTAAAGAGGATCAGGCGCAGAATACGTGCATCTTCTCGACGGAATTTGCGATGAAGATGATGGGCGACGTGCAGCAGTTCTTTATCGAGAACAACGTACGCAATTACTACAGCATTTCGATCAGTGGCTATCATATCGCCGAAGCGGGTGCGAACCCGATCAGCCAACTGGCGTTTACGTTGTCAAACGGTTTCACGATCGTTGAGTACTACCTCGCTCGAGGCATGAGCATCGATGACTTCGCGCCCAACCTCAGTTTCTTCTTTTCCAACGGTATGGATCCCGAGTACACGGTGATCGGTCGGGTGGCGCGGCGTATTTGGGCGCGTGCGATGAAGGAGCGCTACGGCGCGAGTTCACGCTCGCAGATGCTCAAGTATCACGTGCAGACATCCGGACGCAGCCTGCACGCGCAGGAGATCAGCTTCAACGATATTCGTACGACACTGCAGGCGATGTACGCGCTGTTCGACAACTGCAACAGTCTGCACACCAACGCGTTCGATGAGGCTATCACCACGCCGACCGAGCAATCGGTGCGGCGCGCGGTGGCGATCCAGCTGATCATTTCGCGTGAACTTGGCCTCAACTTCTGCGAGAACCCGTGGCAGGGTTCATTTGTCGTGAACGAGCTGACCGATCTCGTCGAGGAGGCCGTCTACCAGGAATTCGAGCGCATTTCTGAACGTGGCGGTGTGCTGGGTGCGATGGATACCATGTACCAGCGCGGCAAGATCCAGGACGAGAGCATGTACTACGAGCATAAGAAGCACGATGGTTCGTTGCCGCTCGTGGGCGTTAATACGTTTCTGCCCAAGGAAGGCCAGGAGGACGAGGTCCATGAACTGGAACTCATCCGTTCGACAGACGGTGAGAAGGAAGACCAGATTCGTCATGTCCGGGCTTTCCAGGCGACGCATGCTGACGCCAGCGCTGATGCGCTGCGGCGTTTGCAACAGGTTGCACGCGATCGCGGCAACGTGTTTGCCGAACTTATGGAAACCGTCAAATCCAGTTCGTTGGGACAGATATCCGGTGCGTTGTATGAAGTCGGCGGTGAATACCGTCGCAACATGTAGTAACAGGAGCCGCGAGTGAGCGAGATCGTCAAATATGAACAACGCGATGCGGTGGCGGTCATCACACTGCATCGCCCGGACAGCATGAATGCCTTTGATACGGCGTTGCGGGCGGATGTTGTCGCTGCGTTCGCCAAAGCCCACGAGGATGACTCTGTTCGTGTTGTGATTTTCACCGGTGAAGGACGCAGTTTTTCAGCCGGGGCTGACCTGAAGGCCGGTATCGACCGGGACGTGGAGGAGATTCTACAGTCGGAATATCGTCCAATTCAGGAGGCGATCGCTAACATCCCGAAACCGGTCATAGCGGCGGTACCAGGCTCGGCGGCCGGCATTGGCCTGTCGATGGCGCTGCAGTGCGACCTGCTGATAATGGCGGACAATGCGTTCCTGTTGTCGCCGTTTACGACGATCTCGCTGGTGCCCGATGGTGGTCTCAACTGGCTGCTGGTGCGGCAGCTCGGGTACCGGCAGGCATTCCAGTTGTGTGTCGAATCGGAACGGATTCCCGCCGCACGCTGCGTGGAACTCGGGCTTGCCAACAAGTCGGTGCCCGCCGAGGCGTTATTGAGCTCGGCGATGGAGTGGGCGCAGGCGCTATCGAAACGTGCGCCGCTGTCGCTCACTGCAACCAAGAAGATCATGCGCTTTGCGGCGGACAACAACTGGTCCGACTCCTATGATCTCGAGGCGAAGCTGCAGGGTGAGCTTCTCGGTAGCGAGGATAACCAGGAGGGCATTCAGGCTTTTCTCGAGAAGCGCGCACCGGCGTTCAAGGGTAAGTAGCTATGGATCGCAGCTCCGAAATAATGAAAGAGATCATCGCGCGTTCACTCGAACTGGACCCGCGCAAGAAGAAGGCCTGATCTAATGCGTGTTGCATTTGTTGGACTTGGCGTCATGGGCTATCCCATGGCGGGATACCTGGCAAAGGCCGGGTACGATACGGTTGTCTATAACAGGACCACGGCCAAAGCGGCACAGTGGGTCGACGAGCACGGCGGCTCCAGTGCCCCGACGCCGGGCGCAGCGGCCAAAGGCGCTGACATCGTCTTCGTTTGCGTTGGCAACGACAATGACGTGCGCGAAGTCATCCTTGGCGAAGCGGGCGTGCTGGCCAAAATGGCTGATGGCGGTATCGTTGTTGATCACACCACCGCCTCCGCGACGATCGCTCGCGAGATACATGCAGCGGCGGCAGAAAGGTCGGTCGGCTTCCTCGATGCGCCCGTGTCTGGCGGGCAGGCCGGCGCCGAAAACGGCCAACTCACCGTGATGGTGGGTGGCGACGAAAACGTCTTCGAACGTGCGGCGCCAGTCATCGATTGCTTTGCCAAGGCGATTACTCATATAGGTCCGGCAGGCTCCGGGCAGCTCGCGAAAATGGTGAACCAGATCTGTATTGCCGGGGTCGTGCAGGGGCTGTCCGAAGGCCTGCATTTCGCCCAGTGCGCGGGGCTGGATCCCGCGGTCGTTATCGAGTCGATCTCGAAGGGTGCCGCGCAATCGTGGCAAATGGAGAATCGTTGGCAAACGATGGTGAATGACGAATTCGAATTCGGCTTCGCCGTTGACTGGATGCGCAAGGACCTGGGTATTGCGCTCGATGAGGCGCGACAGAACGGTGCGCAGCTCGAGATGACCGAACTCGTGGATCGCTACTACACGGAAGTCCAGGCCATGGGCGGGAGTCGCTGGGATACATCGAGCCTCATCGCGCGCCTGAAAAAAGTGTAGAATCCATTACCTCACAGGGGTGGCCAGCGGGCCTGAGATCCTTACGGGAACCCTTAGAACCTGATCCGGTTAATGCCGGCGTAGGAAGGGATTCATGAAACATCTGTCAATCGCGCTCGTACCAGCCGCGCTTCTATCCATCATTTTCACCTGTTCAGCTTTTGCCGACGAAGCCATTGACGAGATCATTGTCACGGCGGATTTTCGTGAACGCCCGGCAGACAAACTGCCGGTCAGCGTCAGTGTCGTGTCCGGTGACTCCATCCGCGAAGCGGTCCAGCAGCACTTCGAGGAACTCGTGAATGTCATACCGAACCTCAACTGGTCGGGTGATGGCCACCGGGCACGCTATTTTCAGATTCGTGGAATAGGCGAACTCGAGCAGTACGAAGGCGCACCGAATCCGTCGGTGGGTTTCCTGATTGATGACATCGATTTCAGCGGTATCGGTACCGTTGCGACGTTGTTCGATATGGAGTCCGTCGAAGTCTTGCGTGGTCCGCAGGGCAGTCGCTACGGTGCCAACGCGCTGGCAGGACTCGTGTACATGCGGAGTACGGCTCCTTCGGCGGAACGGGACGGACGCCTGCAGCTGACAGTCGGCGACGATGACGCGCGGTCCGTAGGCGCCGCGTTCGGCGGCTCGCTGGACGCGGATGAAAGAGCCGTGTTTCGTGTCAGTGGACAACATCACAAAAGTAACGGCTTTCGCAACAACCCCTACCTTAATCGGGATGATACGAATGGCCGCGACGAGACGTCGCTGCGGGCTCGTGTGCGGGCGAGCCTCGGCGACGACCTCGAGATGAACCTGGCTGCGCTGTATACCGATGTCGACGACGGGTACGATGCATTCTCGCTGGATAACAGTTACACCATGTTGTCCGACAAGCCAGGCAGGGATGCCCAGGAAAGTGCCGGTGCCTCGCTGCGATTTGACTGGAGCGGCCATGCTGCCGGAACGCTGACATCGATCACATCGTTCGCGAACTCGAACATCGAATTCAGTTTCGATGCGGACTGGGGCAATGATGACAGCTGGAATCCGGTTACCTACGATTATGTCTCGGCGACTGATCGCGACCGGAAGACACTGAGCCAGGAATTTCGCTTCGTGACGGACGGGTGGTTACTTGGCGTGTATGCCATGAATCTTTCCGAGGATCTGCAAACGAGCAACCTTGGCGACTATTACGACCCGTTCTACGATTTTGCAGATACCCTGAACGTTGAATTCAGCAGCGATTTCGAATCGACTAGTCTTGCCGCCTTCGGCCAGGGGGACTGGCGGCTAGGTGATGCAACGACGCTGTCGGCCGGCTTGCGCTTTGAGCATCGAAATACCGACTACAACGACACCGGTGGTACGAATGCGGATCCATCAGAATCGATGTGGGGCGGTGAGCTGAGCCTTGCACGGGATTTGAGTGACAGTGTCATGAGCTACGTTGCCCTGTCCCGCGGCTACAAAGCCGGTGGCTTTAATCTGGGACTGGTGCCGCCCGATCGGCGCACTTTCGGTGATGAGGTCCTTTGGAGTCTGGAGGTGGGCGTGAAGGCATCGCTGGCGGCTGACCGTGTCCTCGTAAACGCGGCCGTATTCAGCAGCCACAGGGATGAGCAGCAGGTTCGAATTTCCGAACAGCTGAATCCGAACGATCCGGCATCTTTCGTGTTTTATACCATCAACGATTCCGTGGGTGGCGGAGCGCATGGCCTCGAAGCCGACCTGCGCTGGTTTGCGGCGGACTCGCTCGAAATCTATGCGTCGCTGGGCTTGCTGCGGTCGAAACTCGGTGCCGGTGGGCGCGATCTCGCTCACGCACCGCGTTACTCAATGGCCGCCGGAGCTATTTACCGCAACGCGAACGGTTTTTTCGCGCGTCTGGATGCCACCGCGCGCGATGAGTTTTTCTTCGATGTCAGCCATGACCAGAAGTCGCAGGCCTACGAACTGTTGCATGCCCGTGTAGGCTATGAGGGCGACAACTGGGTCGTGCAACTGTGGGCTCGTAACCTGACGGATAAGGATTATGCCGTGCGTGGCTTTTACTTTGGCAACGAGCCACCGGATTTCCCGGTTACTTTGTACACTCGTCTCGGTGACCCGCGACAATTGGGCGTCACGCTCGAAAGGAGATTCCACTAATGAAAGTCGCAGTTGACATTAGCCTGTATCCACTGGATGCGGACTTCATTCCGCCGATCAAGGACGTCATCGATCGCCTGAATACACATGAGGATCTCGAAGTCTGGACCAATGCAATGAGCACGCAGGTGATCGGTGACTTCGATACCGTAATGGACGCCCTGAAGGCGGAGATCGGAAAAACCTTCGATCAGATTCCGAAAGGGGTGTTCGTCATGAAGATGTTCAACAACCCGGGACAGCATTGACTCCACTCGAGATACTGGCGGTGGTCATGGCGGTGGCGTACCTGGTACTCGCCATTCGCCAGAACATCTGGTGTTGGTTGTGTGCCGGCGTCAGCACGGCCATCTACTTCTGGCTGACGTTTGTTGCGAAGCTCTATATGGACACCGCGCTACAGGTGTTCTATTTCGCGATGGCTGCGTACGGGTGGTACGTCTGGACAACCGGCCGGCGGGACGGACACGAGAAGCCAGTTGTCGTCTGGCCCGTCTCGACACATGCCATCGCGCTTACCGTTATACTCGTGGTTGGCGCCGTAAACGGCTACCTGCTCGATACTCGCACGGACGCGGCGTTCCCGTATCTTGACGCACTGACGACGTGGGCAGCGGTCTGGGCCACGTTCCTCGTCACTCGCAAGGTGCTTGAGAACTGGTGGTACTGGCTGATTATTGACGCCGTGTACGTGTTCCTCTACTGGTCGAGGGACCTGAAGTGGACTGCCGGCCTGTTTGTCTTTTACATGGTTCTGATTCCGATCGGCATCGCGAGTTGGACGCGATCCTACAAAGAGGCCACCGCATGACCCAAACTCCAGAAACCGTGCTTAGGGATTTGCCCGAATGGGCCGACGCCTCGTTTGAGCGGCTCGAAGTCGGCCAGACGATCAACTCCTGGGTCATTGACGCTGGCGCTCGGAAAGCGGTACTGAAAATCGACGATGCGCCTCGCAAAGCACCGTTTAATACGCGACGAGCCGAAGCGCAAATACAGACCACAGCGGCGAGGCAGGGCCTGGCTAATCATGTGCTGCTTGTGACGGACACCGTCCTGATGACTGAATATGTCGACGGCGTCGTCTGGTCACTCGATTGTCTCGAAGACAGCGCCAACATCGAAAAGCTGGCCATAGCCCTTCGCAGGCTGCACTCACTGCCGCTCACCGGGCGCACGTTTGACGCGTCGGGTGCCGCGAGAGAGTACTCGTGCAGAATAGCCAACCGCGACGAGGAGAAGATCAGGGATTGTTTGCGCAAGATCGAGGCAGGGCCATTGCCGCCCAATCTGTGCTGTTGTCACAACGATCTGGTCGTCGCCAACATTCTTAATACGCCCGAGACGCGCTTCCTGGACTGGGAGTATGCGTGCGACAACGACCCGTTTTTCGATCTCGCGACGATCGTGGCGCATCATGCCCTGTCGGAGGCGCAGTGCGATACGCTACTGGACGCGTATTTTGACGGCAACGGCGCGCGTTGGCGTGGGCAACTGGCACGCCAGTCGGATGTCTACGGTGCGCTGCTTTACCTTTGGGAACAGAGCCGGCGCTAAAACCAGGCGCCTACCAGCTATTGCGTAACTCACGCAGTTTGAGAAACACCGCTTTCGGATCCGGGCTGTCGCCGAGCTCCGGAAAATCTTCAAGCAGCTTCGCGATCACAGCGGGACTCCGCAGCCGGAAGAACGTATTCATTTCGCGCTCCTGGGCCAGCGTCGTCACAAGCGCTTCATCCGGATCCTGGTTTCCGTAGGTATCCAACATCTGTTTTGCAGCCGCATTGTCGGGTTCTCGATCGAGCGTGAACTCGAGATTGTTTACGAGGTAGTCGTGCCCGGGATAGAGCAGCGTGTTTTCCCCGAGTGCATCCAGTTGCTTGCTAAAGGTTTCGTACAATTCCTCGGGGTGGCCGCCATTGTGGCAATTACCCGCACCGGCATTGAATAGTGTGTCGCCTGAGAACAGGGCGGGCTGGTCGGAATGCGACAACAGACAGATGTGACACATCGTATGACCTGGCGTATCCAGGCACTCGAGCTCGACCGTCTTGCCGACCTTGATGACATCGCCTGCGCCAACACCCCGGTCCATATTGGGTATGCGTTTGCCGGCATCCTTGTGTGCGATGATCTTTGCGCCGGTCGCGTTTACCACACCCTTGTTACCCCCGGTATGGTCCGCGTGTTCGTGAGTATTGAGAATTTGTGTGATCGTCCAGCCGCGCTCCTGAGCGGCATCGAGGCACTTCCTGAAGTCCAGCGGGTCGATTGCCAGCGCTTCGCCCGATTCCCCACACGCGACGAGATAGTTGAAGTTGCGGTAAGCGTTACCGGTCCATACCTGCTCAACAATCATTCCTGTACTTCCTCCCGCGCATACGCGCGCTGTCCACCGACCCAGGTTTCGAGGACCACGATATCGTCGATCTGGGCCGCCGGAACCGTAAAGTAGTCTCGATCGATAACGATGAAGTCGGCCCACTTGCCCGGCTCGAGACTGCCGAGCCGATCTTCCTGCCGGGCGGCGAACGCACCGGCGAGCGTGAATGAATGCAGTGCTTCGGCACGTGTCAGCGCCTGATCGGCGTACCAGCCCCCCTCGGGTTCACCGTCACGACCCTGGCGCGTAACAGCCGCATACAGGCCATGGAACGGGTTGGACAGTTCCACCGGGAAATCCGAGCCGTTCGCCACGGCTACGCCTGCGTCGAGCATGCGTCGCCAGGCATAGCCACCGAGAATCCGCTCCGGACCGATGCGGTCTTCCGCCATGTTCTTGTCACTGGTCGCATGAGTTGCCTGCATCGACGCAATGATTCCGAGCTCGGCAAAACGCGGGATGTCGTCAAGCGTCACGATCTGGGAATGTTCGATCCGATTACGTAGCGGTGACGGTTTGCCACCCTGTGCTTTCTCAAAAGCATTTAGCGACATACGGTTGCCGAGGTCGCCAATGGCGTGAATGCCGACCTGGAACCCCATACTGTTTGCTTTCTCGACCATGGCGTCGAGTTCTTGCTGAGTCCAGAAGGGCAGGCCACGGTTTTCGGGGTCATCCGAGTAAGGCTCGATCATTGCAGCGCCTCGGCTGCCAAGCGCACCGTCGGAATAGAGCTTTACCGACGCGATTTCCAGCCGGTCGTTGCCGTAGGCGTAGATCGGCTTGCCGATGGCATCGAGAACGTCGCCCGCGCCACCCGTCATGGCATAGATACGCATGCCGAGGTCACCGTCGTCCGCCATGGACATGTAGATCTCTGCATTTTCGATATTGATACCCGCGTCATGCACGCTGGTCATTCCTTCTGACAGCAGCGTATCGACAGCGGCCCTGATCGCGGCTCGGCCTTCTGCTTTGTCCGGCTTTGGCACGTGCATTTCCACCAGATCCATTGCCATGTCGATGAGTACGCCGGTTGCGTGACCGTTGTCGTCGCGGATGATCTTGCCGCCGACAGGATCGGGCGTGTCGTCGTCAATGCCGGCCTGCTCCAGGGCGACGCTGTTGGCCCAGCCCGCATGGCCATCAATACGCCGCAGCCAGACCGGGCGATCACTGACGACGGTGTCGATGTGCGCGGCCGTCGGAAATTCTTTGACGGGCCAAAGTACCTGGTTCCAGCCACGGCCGGTGATCCAGCGCGTGTGCGGCTTGTCTGTGCGGTACTGCGCAATAGCGGCTACCGCATCGTCAACACTCGCCACGCCAGTCAGATCGAGGCTGGTTTTGAGGAATCCGAGTCCGGCGACGTGCGCGTGTGCGTCCACAAGACCCGGCAATACTGTTCGGCCCTGGCCGTCTACCTTCCTGGCGTCGGCATGTTGTTCCAGCAAGTCGGCGATCGCCGGTCGCGACGACCCGTCCTGCATCATCGAATACGAGCACCGTAAAATCGACGATACCGTCGTTCGTTGATGTGTAGCCATTAACGTTGTGCAAAGCCGTTTCAGCGCCTGCAGCGGTCCATGCCAGGATCAGGAGAAGAGCCAATGCAGAATGTTTGTACAGGGTCATGGCAACGCCTCGTTCGTTTTGTGGAGCGCCACACGATAACATCAGCGCATTATGAATCCAGATTCAAACAGAAAAATTCTCTGCGTCGGCGTTAATTACCGTCCGCATATTGAAGAGATGGGGCGCGAGATTCCCGAGTATCCGGTGGTCTTCGTGCGTTTTCCTGGCAGCCTGGTCAGTGATGGTGAGGCGATGCTCCGACCGCGAGTCTCGGAGCAGTACGATTTCGAGGGGGAACTCGCCATCGTGATCGGCAAAGTGGCAAGACATGTGTCGAGAGCCGACGCGTATGACTACATCGGCGGCTATTGCTGTTTCATGGATGGGTCGGTCAGGGACTGGCAGCGACATACTGGCCAGTTCACCGCGGGCAAGAACTTCGAGCGCAGCGGGGCGATCGGGCCGATGGTTCCTGCCGCCCACATACAGGACCCGACTGCGCTGCAGCTGACCACCCGGATAAACGGCAAGGTCATGCAGGAAGGCCGCATCAGCGATCTCGTGTTTGATATCCCGGCGCTGGTCGAATATTGCTCGACGTTTACCGAACTTCAGCCCGGCGACATCATCGCAACCGGAACGCCGGGAGGCGTCGGCGCGGCCCGCAAGCCGCCCGTATGGCTCAGGGACGGCGATTGGGTGGAGGTTGAGATATCGGGTCTCGGGGTGCTCAGAAACCCGGTACGGGACGAATAAGGCCGTAAACGTTCTTTACACGTTGATTTTCCACGAAAAGCCTGCCTGAACGAGTTGTTGCATTTGCGCTACAAAAACAACGACGATGTTGGAGTCGGGTATAGAAAACGCCTAAAGGATTGACATTAGGCGATATTTCTGCGAATTTTCTAGTCAGCAAGCGTAGTCTTTCCACAACAGATCGACTGCGATGCCGAAGATAAACACCTTCAGGTACGACTTGGCGGGGGAATCAGGGGGCCAGGACCACGTGCTAACGTAGGTTTGGAAAAAGCGGTTTCGCAAGAAGCCGCTTTTTTTTGTTTGTGGCACGTGGCTTCGCCAGCGATACTCCCGCGCTATGAATAAAAACTCCCTGCTTACTCGCATCATGTCAGGCAGTCTCGTGCTGCAGATCGCTATCGGCATTGTCGTCGGCATCGCGCTGGCTCTAATCTCGCCCGACGCGGCGCAATCCTCAATGTTGCTCGGCACGTTGTTTGTGTCCGCCCTGAAGGCCGTTGCGCCGGTCCTCGTACTGGTGCTCGTCGCATCGGCGATCGCCAACCGTAAAGCCAGCCACACATCGCAGATGCGGCCCATCGTTATCATGTATCTCGTTGGCACAGTCGCCGCGGCACTGCTTGCTGTAACGGTAAGCACGTTATTTCCAACGACACTCGTGCTGCAGGTGACGGAGGTGAGCCAAAGTGCGCCGCAGGGCATCGCCGAAGTTCTCGAGGCACTGCTGCTCAAGCTCGTAGACAACCCGATCAGCGCGATGCTCAACGCCAATTACATCGGCATCCTGGTTTGGGGTGTCCTCCTCGGCGTATTTCTGCACCACGCGGCCGAGACGACGAGGACCGCGCTGCACGATTTGAGCGATGCTGTAACCAAAATAGTGCGCGTCGTCATCCGGCTTGCACCGGTCGGCATATTCGGTCTGGTCGCCGGTAATCTCGCCGAAGGCGGGCTCGGTGTTCTTGGTGGCTATGCGCGTATCCTGACGATATTGCTGGGCTGCATGATCGTGGTTGCACTGCTTATTAACCCGTTAATCGTTGGGATCAAGATGAGAAGAAATCCCTATCCGATCGTCTTTACGGCGCTGCGCGAAAGCGGCATGGTTGCATTCTTCACGCGCAGTTCGGCCGCGAACATCCCGGTGAACCTCGCGCTGTGTGAGCGCCTGGATCTCGAGGAAGACACCTATGCTGTGTCGATCCCGCTGGGCGCCACGATTAACATGGGCGGCGCGGCGATTACGATTACGGTTCTTACGCTGGCCGCTGTGCATACGCTGGGTATCAGCGTGGACCTTCCCACGGCTCTGCTGCTCAGTATCGTCGCGGCGCTGTCGGCGTGCGGTGCATCCGGCGTTCCGGGCGGCTCGCTACTACTGATTCCGTTAGCCTGTGGGTTGTTTGGCATTTCGAATGACGTTGCGATGCAGGTTGTCGCTGTCGGGTTCGTGATCAGTATTCTGCAGGACTCGGCCGAAACCGCGCTGAACAGTTCGACGGATGTCGTCTTTACAGCGGCAGTTGCGACCAAGAAAAATCGCCCAAGCTGACAGGAGGCGAGCGAGACATGCATACAGGTATTTTCAGAAAACTGCTCATCGGGGTCGCCACCGCCTGGTGCACCACCGGCGCCATGGCCTCGCCGCTGTCGCCTGAAGAGCAACGCATGGTCGAGTGGATCGATGCCCACAGCGAGGACGCTATCGCCTTGCTTGAGGAGACGGTCAACATCTCGAGCGGCACGATGAATCACGCGGGTGTACGCGAGGTCGGGGATGTCTTGCGCCGTGAGCTCGACGCCCTCGGGCTCGAAACCGAGTGGATCGACCTGCCCCCGGAAATGGAGCGGGCAGGGCACCTGTTCGGCCGCAAAATGTCAGGTTCCGGCAAGAAATTCGTGCTGATCGGGCACCTCGATACGGTGTTCGAGGCCGATGACGATTTCCAGGCGTTTACTCGCAACGGCACTACTGCGACCGGTCCCGGCGTTGAAGACATGAAGGGCGGCAACGTGGTCATCGTCTATGCGCTGAAGGCCCTGCAGGAAATTGGTGCTCTGCAGGACATACCCGTCGTCGTGGCATACACCGGCGAAGAGGAAAAAATGGGCAGGCCCCTCGCTGTGTCTCGCAAAGACCTGGTGGAGGCCGGCAAGTGGGCCGACTACGGCCTGGGGTTCGAGTCAGCGATTACCTATGATGATGCCGATTGGGGCACCATCGCGCGTCGCAGTTCGTCAGGCTGGATACTGACCGTCGAAGGACGACAGGCGCATTCGTCAGGCATCTTCGGCGCCAAAGCGGGTGCCGGTGCGATTTTCGAAGCGTCACGCATTCTGGACGCGTTCTATGAAGAAGTGCGCGGTGAGGAACACCTGACGTTCAATGCCGGTACGATTCTGGGCGGTACCGACGTTGATTACTCGTCGGGCCGGAATCGCGGCACGACGTTTGGCAAAACCAACGTGGTGCCCAGAATGGTAGTGGTGCACGGCGGCATTCGTACCATTTCTCAGGATCAGCTTGAGCGTGCGCAGGCGGCGATGCGAGGCATCGTCGCGAAAAACCTGCCGCGCACAACGGCCACGATCGAATTTTCCGAAGGCTACCCGCCCATGTTCCCGAGCGAGGGCAATCGCAGCGTGCTCGCAGTGCTTTCTGACATTAACGAGGATCTGGGCCGCGGCCCGATGCAGGAGCTCGATCCATCAAAGCGCGGCGCAGCAGACGTGTCCTTCGTCTCACCGTACACAGATGCGATCGCCGGATTGGGGCCGCTCGGTACCGGTGGACACACGCCCAACGAGACCATTGATCTTCTCTCCATACCCCTGGCGATCAAGCGTGCAGCGATATCTGATGTACCGTCTTGGCAAGGCTGAAGAGAACGACTGACCATGGGGCACGACCACCACCAGCACGACCATGATCTCGACCATGATCCCACGCACGTTCATGGGGCGAGTGAAAGTAACCTGAAACGCGTCATGATCGCGCTGGTTCTTACCGGCACATTCATGTTCGTTGAGGTAGTGGGCGGTATCCTGTCCGGCTCACTGGCACTGCTCGCCGATGCCGGGCACATGCTGACAGACACAATGGCGCTGGCACTGGCGGCCGCGGCATTTCACGTTAGCAAGCGGCCACCCGGTGGCAACCTGACCTACGGTTACCAGCGTTTCCAGATTCTCGCAGCATTCGTCAATGGTCTCAGCCTGCTCCTGATCGTCGGCTGGATTCTGTACGAAGCCGTGGAACGATTCATCTACCCGCGTGACATCCTCGGAGAGACGATGCTCGTTGTTGCCGCCGCGGGACTGGTTGTCAATATAATTTCATTCGCGGTGTTGCACACAGGTGACCAGGAGAATCTGAATATTCGCGGTGCCGCGCTGCATGTCGCCGGTGACCTGCTCGGATCCGTTGCCGCGATCGTGGCGGCAATCGTCATTATCTACACGGGATGGACGTTGATTGATCCCATCCTGTCGGTTGCCGTGGCCATGCTTATTCTCCGCAGTGCCTGGTCGCTGGTTAAGCGCAGCGCGCACGTCCTGCTGGAGGGCGCGCCGGACTGGCTGGATGTGTCCGACATGCAGGAACGCGTCGTGGCTAACGTGCCGGGCGTCTCGGGTATTCATCACGTCCATGTGTGGGGCCTGACGCCACAGCAGCTCATGCTGACCATGCACGTGACGCTGGCCGACAATGTGCCAAGCCAATCCGATGTCGTGCGGCACGTGAAGGCGTTTGTGGAGCAGGAATACGGCATTAGCCATTCGACGGTCGAAGTCGAAATCGACGGCTGTGCCGATCACTAAACACCTCCCGCAAAGGAAATCGGCTGTTTCCGTCAAAAAAGTTTGAACTCCGTCTCATTCTGAAACACTGCATATGACTGGCGTTATGAATAAGCAGATAATCCCGACTGAAACTATGCACTTGTAAAAATAAAGTATACCCGCAAGATTCAGAGTCACGGATGACAAAGCTCACCGCCACAAGTCGGCTGATAAATACCGTCGAACCAGGTCCGCAGACCAGTGATATGGCCTTGGTTCTGTCCGGCGAAGGCTGTGTCTGCACGGTTCTGCACTCGCCCGTGGAGGTGGCTCCCAACGAGGAGATAAACGCTCTATGGTCTCAGCCTGTCTGCGATCGAGTTCGGCAGAACCTGAGCCGTGCTCTGCGCAGTCGCCGATTCTTCAGTGAGGAGTTGGAGCTGGATGATGTGGGACGGAGCGCGGAATTTACCTTTATTGCTCAGGGCCTTGACCGGGTGCTGCTGGTCGTGCGCGGCACCACGCATCGCCGGCAGGCCGTCTCAAGATTGCGGCAGTTAGCGTATGTTGACGACGTTACTGCGCTGCCCAATCGCGATTATTTTCTGAATCAGCTGGAATTGATACTCGAGCACCAGCGCCTGCGGGAAGGACGTGCGGCCATTATCAGTTGCCATCTGGACGATCTCGATTCACAGCATGGTGAGATCGGAACGGCGCATCACAACGCCATCCTGCACGAACTGGGTGCCCGCCTTGTTCACGAGTTGCGCGGTGCTAATTCGGACCAGGAGGACGACTATGAACGTCGATCGATAGTCGCACGTGTGGATTTTCTCCGGTTCGGCGTAGTCCTGCCGGAAATCGAGAGCGGTACCGACGCAGAGTCCGTAGCCGAGCGCCTGACGCTTTCGTTGCGGGCTCCCATGGAGATTGAAGGAAAGACCTATCGTATAGACGTACGTGCGGGGATTGCGCTCTTCCCGCAGGATGGAACCGATGTCCCGACACTCGTTGAAAATGCAAATGCTGCGACCGAAGAAGCCAGGGCTGGTGAAGCTGGCGATGTGGTATTTCATAGCGGCACACTGAAGCTGAGGACCCTGCAACGACAGGATCTCGAAGTCGAACTAAGCTCGGCGTTGGATCGCGGTGCATTCGCGCTGAACTTCCTGCCAATTTTCGATGCGACCACCGGCGACGTGCGAAGTGTTGAGGCGTTGCTGCGTTGGCCGGATTCTGTCATGGGCGAGCATTCAACGAGCAAGGTGATCGGCCTCGCGGAGCGAACCGGCCTGATCGTTCCGATCGGAGAGTGGGTTCTCCGTGAGAGTTTCGACCAGCTAAAGTCGTGGCAGGATTCGATCCAGCAGGACCTTCGTCTCGCCGTCAATCTATCGATGCAGGAGTTTTCACGCCAGGAAATTGCCGCGCGCATGGCCGCTGTAATGCTGGAGGTTGGAATACAACCCACCTCGATAGAACTCGAGATTACTGAAAAAATGCTTTCCCGCGATGCCGCTGCTGGTTACCGGGCGATGGATGCACTGAAGGCGCTCGGCGTCAGTCTGGTTGTCGACGATTTCGGTACGGGCGCCTGCTCGTTAGCGCAGTTCGCGCACAGCCCGGTTGACGGAATCAAGATTGATAACTCGCTGGTCAATGGTGCAGAGAACTGCGCGCAAGACCTTGCAGCTTGTGCTGCAGCTATTTCGAGCGCTCATGCCCTTGGCCTGAACGTCGTTGCCGAAGGCGTCGAAACGAAAGAGCAGGCACAGCTACTAAGGCAGAAGGGATGTGATTACCTTCAGGGATATTATCTATGTCCGCCGCTCGACGCGTCAGATATTCGCGATTTTCTTGAGACGGCGAACAGGAGGGTCAATTCATGAGCGACGCGGATAGCAAACAGAAGACCGGCGAGAATAGCGTGGACCTTACCCAGACCATCAAGAAGCTGTCGATGCCGCCTGGGGCCGCGAATGAAGAATTGCACCTCGTCAGCGGATCTGCGGTGTTGTTCAGCAGGAACGCTGACGCGACGAAATGGGCGCCCAGATGGCTGAACCAGTACGACGTGAAGACGACCGTGGTTGCTGACGCGACCAACGCGCTCACTTACGTCCGAAGCACACAGCCCGATGTCGTAATTGTCGAGGCAGGTATGAACTCCGGCTCCGGCGGTCCGTTATACAGCGCTCTTCTTAATGCAGAGGACCTGCAAATGCCCGTGCTTGTGATGTGTTCTTCGTCAAGGGAGGCCAGTGTTGCGCTTGAGATGAACCCTTATGACGTGATCCGCAAGCCGTTCGAGTGGACGCTGATCAGTCGTCGGGTCAAGCAGGCAGTCCGTGCGCGACATTTCAAACTTAAGCTCGATCAGGGCCAGGAGTCACTGCAACAAGCACTTGCCGTAGCCAACGAAGCTCGCCTGCGTCTACGTCGTGGAGAGTCTGTTGAGCCTGTCACTGGTTTGCCAAACAGGAAGAAGTTTGTCGATATCGTAAAACGCAGTATGGGCGCTGTAGATCGCGACGGGAACGCGCTGGCCGTTATTGTCATCGGATTCAATCGCTTTCGGCTTGTCATTGAGGCGATGGGCCAGGAACAGGCGGACATGGTCCTGACGGAACTTGGGACGGTGCTAAGCGATTGCCTGGGTGCCCTGGAGCCAGCGCCTGCCGATACCCAACGACTGCGCACTTCGGCTATTGCCAGTATTGATCATTTCCGGTTTGCAATCATGGTGACGACTTCGGGCAAAGAAAATGATCTGAGTCAGTTACAGCAACTGTTGCTGGACCGACTTGCGCGGCCAATCCAGATAGCTGGCCAGACAGTGTCGTTATCGTCCTGTCAGGGCGTTGCCATCTATCCACATGATGCTAATGACGTTGATAGCCTGCTGCAGCGAGCGGACAACGCGATGCGGGACGCGCAAAGTCGTGGCGGCGGCTTCAAGTACTACTGTGCGGAAACGGATGCGGCTGCTGCCCGCAAGCTGAAGCTCGAGCACATGCTGCATGAGGCTATCGATCGTAACGAGTTGACCTTGGTTTTCCAGCCGATCACCAAAGTAGATGGTAGCCGGGTGATTGCCGCAGAGGCGCTGCTAAGGTGGCGCCAGCCGGACGGCAGCTACATATCTCCGGTAGAGTTCGTTCCGGTTGCAGAAGAGTGTGGCCTCATGAATCGAATCGGCGAATTCGTTCTCGACGAGGCGTGCAGGCAACTGAAAGCATGGCATGCTGGCGGGATACGACTGCCGCGCATATGTGTCAATGTGGCCAAGGTCCAGTTGATGAGCGGTGATTTCGTGCCGACGGTAAAGCGCATGCTGAGCAAACATGATGTTGAGCCAGGCTTGCTGGAACTTGAACTCAGCGAACGAGGCGTATTGTCTGGCAACTTTGATGTTGTCGAACAGCTTGAGGAGCTCAAAATTCTCGGCGTTCGCCTGTCCATCGACGATTTCGGTACCGGTGATTCCGCAATCGCCTATCTGCGTGATTTGCCTGTCGATGTTCTCAAGATCGATCAATCGTATGTCGCGGGGCTGGCCGACGGCGGCAAGGACGCAGCGCTGGTTTCGGCCATGGTGGCGCTTGGTCAGCGCCTCAATCTCGAAGTTGTTGCGGAAGGCGTGGAAACTCGCGAGCAGTTGCTTGCTCTGCGTGCAATACACTGCGATGCATTTCAGGGTTTCCTGATCTCGGAACCTGTGCCCAGTGAGTCGTTTGCTGCGCTCCTGAAGACCACCAAAGAGCCAATTTAACCGGTCCATTACGTGAACCACGTCACACTTTTCCGGGCTGGCGCCGGACGGCAGTCAACGCCCCTGGACTGACCATCCGGCCTAATACCTCTCATAACTAAAGGGAGGTACGGATCGTGTGCCATACGTCCGTAATCAAAGCAAAAAATCTATGCTCGATGTTGGTGGCCATGTTGCTCCTGCCTGTTTCGTTGGTGTGGGCGAGCGACGGGTTTAGCCATCACCCCATGCGTTTCGAGCATATTTCGATTGACGATGGTCTGTCGCAGAGCAATGTGCTGAGCATTATTCAGGACTCGCGTGGACAGATGTGGTTCGGTACCGAAAACGGGCTGAACAGCTACAATGGGTACGAGTTCGAACAGTATCGCCGTGAACGTGGTAACAAGGCGGCCCTGCGCAGCGACTTTGTTTTTGATGTTGCCGAAGATGCGAGCGGCAATCTGTGGATCGCCACGAATGGTGGCGGGCTATCCATGCTGGATCGCAAGTCAGGTGAATTCACGACCTACCTGCACGATGCCAACGACCCGCAGTCGATTGGCAGCAATGTCGTGCGGCGTGTGCTGGTCGACCGCGACGGTAGCATCTGGGCTGGAACCCGTGAAGCGGGACTGAGCCGCCTTGACCCTGTTTCCAGTCAATTTACACAATTCCGCCTGACAACGGCCGTCGGACCGGATAGCATTTTCGCGCTGGTCCAGGATACGAATGGTGCAGTGTGGGCGGGAGGCGATCATGGGCTCAGCCGTATCGACGGAAAGAGCGGTGAGACAACGACCTACTCAAATATCGAAGGCGATGCGACGAGCCTGAGCGCGCACAGTGTGCGGGCGGTTTTCGAGGATAGCGAGGGAAGGCTCTGGGCTGGCACTTATGGTGGTGGCCTGCATCGGTTCAACAGCGATACCGGCTCCTTCATTCGCTACACCCATGATGCTGATATTGCGATGACGATATCCGGCGATTTTGTCACGTCAATCTACGAAGACAGCGCGGACCGCTTCTGGGTAGGTACGACGGACGGGCTGAATCTGTTCAATCGAAATGACGGCGAGTTTGTTCGCTTTGCCCACAGTGATACAGAATCGACCAGCCTTGCTGACAACTCTGTCACGGTGATCTTCGAAGACCGCGGCGGCGTCCTTTGGATTGGCACGAAGTTGCGCGGCATCAGCAAATGGAACTCGCGCACATGGGCGTATGGTTACGAACCGGGAACTGAAATGACGGCTCGCCCGGACGCAAAACCGGTCGTCACTTCATTTGTTGAGGATTTGCAGGGTCGGCTGTGGGTAGGCACCTTCGGTGACGGCGTAAATGTGACGAGCAGGGACGGCAGTGACGTCATCCGCTACCGCCACGATGCGACGGACAACCAGACGATCGGTGATGACCGCGTCATGAGCCTGATGCGCGACCGCGACGGTGCGATATGGATTGGCACCATGACGCGCGGCATTGACCGGGTAGATCCGGCTACCGGCAAGATCGAACACTTCCGTTTCAACGCGGATGACCCGTCCAGCCTGAGCGCCAACGGCATCATGGCCATGTACCAGGACTCAGCCGGCTATGTATGGGTGGGTACATTCGGTGGGGGTATCAGCCGGTTCGACCCGGAGACACAGGTATTTGACCGGTTCAGCGCTGATCCCGAGGATGCGTCCAGCCTGAGCAGCAACCGGGTCACCAGTTTTGTCGAGGACCAGAGTGGCCGAATCTGGATTGGCACCGATGCCGGTGGGCTCAATATGTTCGATCCGGGAAACGAGTCATTCGTCAGTTTCCGCCAGGACGCCAACGATCCTGCGACACTCGCGGACGACACGGTCTACGCGGTCAATGTTGACCAGGACGGGACAGTATGGGTCGGCACGCGCGGTGGCGGTTTGAATCGCGTGGTAGGCAACGCCGCCACACCTGCTGACATTCGCTTTGACAATGTGTCGACGCTCGACGGCCTGAGCAACGATGTCGTGTACGGCATTGAGTTTGATGCTACCGGCCAGCTCTGGATGAGTACGAATTACGGTATCAGCCAGTACGAGCCAGCCAGCGGAGAGATTAATATCCTGCATCGTAACGATGGCTTGCAGTCCGAGGAATTCAATTTCGGCGCACACTATCGCAGTGATCGCGGGGAGTTGTTCTTCGGTGGCAATAGCGGTTACAACGCATTTGAGCCGAAAGACCTGCATGCAAATGTGATTGTTCCCGCAGTCATGCTGACAGGTTTCTACAACCTGAGCGATCCGACCAAATCGGACCTGCCGATTGATGAGACCGACGGTGTCGATCTTGGCTACCGTGACGACGTTGTCTCGTTTGAATTCGCGGCGCTCGATTTTGCGGCGCCGTCGAAGAATCAGTTCGCCTATAAGCTGGAAGGGTTCGATAAGGACTGGATCAGCCTGGGGAACGAACGTCGAGTTACCTACACGGATCTCGATGCTGGTAGCTATCTCCTGCGTGTTAAGGCCGCGAACAGCGCAGGCGTCTGGAACGAATCCGGCTTCGCCTTGCCAGTACGGGTCGCAGCACCGCCGTGGGCTACATGGTGGGCGTATCTTGCCTATCTCGGCCTGGTCGTGCAGTCCGCGGCATTCCTCTGGATCGCGCACAAGCGCAAGGTGCGCCGCGAGGAAGAATACAGTCATCGTCTTGAGCAGGAAGTCGAATTGCGCACAGAGCAGCTCACTGATCGCAACAAGCAACTTAAGCTGCTGAACCAGGCGCTGCAGGAAAGCAGCCTGAGCGACCCGCTAACCGGTTTGCGCAACCGCCGCTTTGTCTTCGAAGAGGTGTCGCGCGATCTGGAGGTTGTTAGGCGCCGCTTTGACAACGAGCAGCAGGGTATAAGCCAGCAAGACGCGGTCGATCTGATCTTCATGATGATCGACCTCGACAACTTCAAGCCGATCAACGACACCTACGGGCATGCGGCAGGCGATGAGATGCTGTTGCAGGTTCGCGACGCCCTGCTGAGTACCTGCCGTCGGTCCGACTTTGTCATTCGCTGGGGCGGGGATGAGTTCCTCGTGATCGCGAAACAGGCCAGGCCGGACGAGTCTGAGGCGTTGGCCGAACGCATTCGCAAGACGATCGCGGCCACCAATTTCTCGCTCGGTGATGGTCAGATCGCCAGAACCACCTGTTCTATCGGTTTTGCAGCGTACCCGCTGTTCCGTGCGCAACTGGATGAATCAGGCCTGGACCAGATCATCAGCCTTGCTGACGGGCTCATGTACGAAGCCAAGAAGAGACGCGACGCCTGGGTAGGCATGTTTACGCCCAGCGAAGCATCCACCAGTTTTGCGATCGGGGACGGCGAACTCGAGCCAACCTCACTGTTATTCCGGGCCAAACGGGCCGGCAAGCTCCTGACACACAACTCAGACGCGGTAGAAGTTCCCGCACAAAATACTGCATCGAGGCGGTTCTAGCCATGAAAAACATCACTAAGAAATTAGTCTTTATCACTGCCATTGGCGCTGCAGCATTCGTGCTGCATAGCAACAGTGGCGTTGACGCTCTATCCGGTGATGTCCGCGATGCGAATACCCGCCCAGTGACGGTCGTTGATCCGACGAGCGCGGTTGCAGCGGCGGAGGGAGCAGTCAGCCTGGCCGGTCCCGAGAGTGCGCCACATGACGTTGATGCCCCCGTTGTTTTTGCCGGTTCCTATGTCGAAACAAGGGTTTCAGCGCCGGCCACTGGCCAGTCACGGAAACTCGCAGACGTGCAGGCAGAAAAGGAACGTGTCGCTCGCTCCAAGATGAGTGGTCCTGTCGCCGCGCTTGCGGCAGTTGGTGGAGATCAACCGGCCGACCTGATCGTTGCCTATGCTGATCACCCGGAGCTGTTCGAGGACGGACGCATAGAAAGTCTCGGCGGCGAAATTCTGAGGCACTATGAAGTGCTGAAGCTGCTGGCCATTCGCCTGCCTGCCGACGCGCTCGTGGAACTTGCTATCGACGACAATGTCGATCACGTGTCGCTTGACGATGCCGTGGTCGCGTCATCTGTTTCGTCGAGAGTCACCGCTAACGAGCCGGTCTATCCATCCGGCAATATTTCTTACGATGGCCACAACGTCGGCGTCGCCATTCTTGATACCGGCGTCGCACAACATTCTGACCTCAGCGGCAATATCAGGCAGTACAGCTTCCTCCAGGGCAGGTACCCTCAGCCGGAACTCGACGACGATGAGATCGATAAATACAACAGCAGCTGGCGTGTAGACGAGTACGGGCATGGCACGCACATCGCGGGTATCGTCGCCGGCAATGGCTACAAGTCTTCTGGCGATTTCGCCGGCCCGGCCCGGGGCGGTAGCGTCTTGTCTCTGCAGGTTCTCGATGGCAACGGGCAGGGCAGCATGTCTGACGTCATGGCTGCGCTCGACTGGCTGTTGCAGTACGGCTCCTATTTCAATGTTCGCGTCGCCAACCTGTCACTGGGCAAGCCAGTCACCGAATCCAACACAACCGACCCACTGGTACTGGCGATTGAACAGGTTTGGGACAGCGGTATCGTGGTCGTGGTCGCGGCAGGCAACTATGGTCGTGAGGGTTATTTCTCGACCACCAGCCCTGGTAATTCCCGCAAGATCATCACCGTTGGATCGTTGACCGACAACGATACAGGTCATAACTACAACGATGATTACGTCTCAACGTACTCATCGAAAGGCCCGACGCCCGGCGACCATGTCGCGAAACCGGATCTGGTAGCGCCCGGAAATAGGCTCATAGCGACAACACCAGCCAAGTCGAAACTCGCCAAACTTCTGCCGAACCGAGTGGTCGAATGCACCACCCAGGACTCGTGTCAGTACAACTATATGATGCTGTCAGGTACAAGCATGGCTACGGGCATGGTATCTGCGGCGGCGGTTATGATGCTGGAGAAAGACCAGTCTCTGTCACCCGCTACGGTAAAAGCGCGCCTGATGCGCTCAGCGCGCAAGCTTGACGAGTCACCCGTCGTTGCGGGCGCTGGCCTGCTTGATATTGAAGCGGCCATGAACGAGACCGGCGTCGTTGACGGTGAGGCGCTTTCGCCATTGCTGGCCTACGACGCGGCAACGGGCGGTACGCTCATTGAAGATACGTCCGCATTGTGGGGCGATACGCTGTGGGGCGCAGGCTATCTGTGGACCGATGGTGGCGGCATTGCAGCCAACGGCTACCTCTGGACGGATGGCGGAGTGAGCGCGAACGGGTATATCTGGACGGATGGCTCAGTCTGGGCCAACGGCTACCTCTGGACGGACGGCGGAGTCGCGGCGTTTGGCTACCTCTGGACCGACGGAGGACTGAGTGCTAACGGCTACCTGTGGACCGATGGCGGCGGCGTTGACGCTAATGGCTATCTGTGGACCGATGGCGGTGGCGTGCGCAGCTTGTCGCTGTTCGATCTGGATAGTGCCAACCCCATCCTGAACGATGATACGCCGACGTCTGACTAGTCGTCGGGTGTAACAACGCCGATGTAGGGTAGCGTGCGGTTCTGCTCGGCGTAGTCGAGTCCGTAACCGACAACCCATTCATCACCGATATCGAAGCCGAGGTAGTCGACCTTAACGTCTACCTCGGCGCTTTCGGCTTTGCGCACCAGGGCGCAGGTGCGGACAGACGCCGGTCGATGCGATTCCAGCATCCCGATCAGATATTTGAGTGTATGCCCTGTGTCGACGATGTCTTCGACAATCAGGACATGCTTACCCTCAATATTGCCGCGTACGTCCATGACGAGCCGCACAGCGCCTGATGCGCGGCTGCCGCTGCCATAACTCGATACTGCGATAAATTCGATCATCCGCGGAATGCTGAGGCGACGTGACAGGTCTGCGAGGAAAATGAACGACCCCTTGAGGACGCCGACCATAACGAGTTCATCGCTATCGTCGTAATCGGCGGAAATCTGCTCGGCCAGTTCCAGGACGCGGCTCTGGATTTCCTCTTCGCTAATGAGTACAACAGGCATGGTCATGGGAATCGAGAATAGGGTATGAAACGCTCGATCGCAATCGCGGGCAATATGGGAACCGGCAAGTCGACGCTGGTCGAGTTTCTGCACCGCACTTACGGTGTTGCACCGTTCTACGAGCCCAATGACGAAAACCCCTATCTCGCCGACTTTTACAAGGACATGAAACGCTGGGCGTTTCAGTCGCAGCTGTACTTCCTGTCCAATAAGTTCCGCCTGCACCAGGAACTGGATCGACAGTCGGGTGTTGTTGCGCTCGATCGCACGATCTTTGAGGATGCGGAGGTCTTTGCGACCGCCTTGCACCAGATGCGCAAGATCTCGAAGCGCGACTGGGAAACCTATCGTGGCTTCTACGACGCCATCCTCGACGCCATTCGTCCCCCGGACCTGATGATTTACCTGCGTTGCTCAATGCGCACGCTCCGGGAGCGCATCAGGTTGCGTGGACGGAGGATGGAGCAGGACGTGCCGCTTGCCTATCTGAAGCGCCTGGATCGGCTCTACGAGGGCTGGATCGAGTCCTACAGCATGAGCGAGGTGCTCGTGCTCGAGACCGACAGGCTCGACTACATACACGATCTGGTGCACCGACTGGATGTGATGGAACGAATCGAGTCGGTTCTGCCGAGGGAGATCGGAAAGCCGAATTGCTAGACCTGGCGCCGTATCCGTAGAATTGCCTATTGCAGTTAGTAATGCGAATCATTATCATTTCTCCCATAGTCCAAGCAGTGCCGGAAAAATCCAGTATTTATAGGTAGTTATGGCGATCAACGGCAGCACACTAGCAACTCTGAAACGCGGCCAAAAGGGCGTAATCCGGGCAATCAACGCGGCGGACCCCCAGGTACAGCGCCTTATGGTTCTGGGCCTTGTCGAAGGCACCGAGGTTGAGCACGCGAGCTCGGCGATCGGTGGCGATCCGATGGAGTTTCGCCTCTTCGGTTGCGCCATATCCCTGCGCCAGGAGCATGCCCGCCATTTCAAAGTCGCGCCTGTAGGGGCTGGTGACTAGTCCCACTGAAATTCGCGTTCCCGCCAGTGAGATAACCGTAGCAAAGCGCATCGATGCGAACATAGCGGTTGTCGGCAATCCTAATTCGGGCAAGAGCACGCTCTTCAATCGCCTGACCGGGCTGAAGCAGCGCATCGGCAACTACCCAGGCGTTACCGTCGAGAAACATAGCGGTTTGCTCAAGACCGACGACAAAGTTGTCGAACTTGTAGACCTGCCCGGCACGCATTCGTTAAGTGCTCACTCGCTCGAGGAGAAAATCGCGGTCGATGTGATCTTCGGCCGAATGGAAGGCACGAAGGCGCCCGATGGCGTCCTCGCGGTCCTCGATGCGACCAATCTCTACCAGGGCCTGTTCCTGGTGCAACAGCTGGTTGAGCTCGAGTTGCCGACGGTCGTCGCCCTGACGATGAACGACGCCGCAGAGAAAAACGGCATCCAGATCGACACTGCGGAGCTCAGCGCGCTACTGGGAGTGCCGGTATACCCGGTTGTCGCAACAACAGGTGCCGGCCTCGACATGTTGCGGCACGCGCTGGCCGGAATTATCGAACTCACGCCGCCGCGCCGCGTGCGCATCTGGCCCGCGCTGACAGCCGCTGCCGAACGCCTGGCCGAAGACTCGCGCGAGCCCCTGCGATTCGCGGAGCTCGAGCGATTGCTGATCGATGGTCCGACGGAGTCGAACCAGCTCATCGTGGACAAGCTAAGCGACGCGGCCAGATTGGAGATCGGCGCTGTGCGGGCGGAGTTGTTCGAGGACGAACCGCCAATCGCGCGCGACGCGCGTATTCGTTACACCTGGGTTCGAGGCGTACTCGACAAGGTGCAAAAGTCGGCGCCTGTCTTCGTTACGTGGCGCAGCAAAGTCACGAGCTTCCTGAATCGCCCGGTGCCGGGCACGGTTGGTCTGCTGTTCGTTATGGCCATCGTATTCCAGGCTGTATTTGCCTGGGCGACGCCGGTTATGGACGCAATCGACGCAGCCTCGTCATCGCTAAGTGGGCTCGTATTCGCACGACTGGGCGATACCGCATTTTCCAGCCTGATTGCGGACGGCATCATCGCCGGCGTCGGCAGTGTCATAGTATTCCTGCCGCAAATTCTGATCCTGTTCCTGTTCATCATTCTCCTTGAGGACTCCGGTTACCTGGCGCGCGCGGCATACCTGATGGACCGCGCTATGCGCTCCGTGGGCCTGTCAGGGCAGTCGATCATTCCCATGATCTCGAGCTTTGCCTGCGCAGTTCCCGGGATCATGGCGACACGCGTGATTCCGAATCGGCGGGACCGCATAGCCACAATCATGGCGGCACCATTCATGACATGTTCGGCACGTCTGCCCGTGTACGCGTTGCTGATCGCCGCGTTTGTGCCGGCGACCAGGGTTGGTTTTCTTAACCTGCAGGGGCTCGTCCTGTTGGGCCTTTACCTGTTCGGCATCGTGATGGGTGTCCTGACCGCGCTGATCATGCGCAAGACGGCGCTACGCGGACCCAAGCCGCCGTTTGCGTTGATGCTGCCGGAATTTCGGCGCCCGAATCTGCAGACCGTTGCCATTCAGTTGCTCGGTCGTGCCAAGGTCTTTCTCAAGCGAGCCGGCACGGTTATTTTTGCAGTCGCGGTTGTTGTATGGGCGCTGGCTTACTTTCCACGCGCAGATGATCTGCCGGCGGACCTCGACGCGAACGCGGCGGCGGCAATGCAGATGGAGCAAAGCTGGCTGGGCAGGGCCGGCAAAGTCGTCGAGCCCGTTTTTGAACCGCTGGGCTGGGACTGGCGCGTGTCGTCCGCCGTCATCGCGAGCTTTCCGGCGCGCGAGGTCGTCATTGCGGTCCTGGGCACGGTTTATGCGGTGGGCGATAATGCCGACGAGGGCACGCTCTCCGGCAGGCTCAAGTCGGCGACCCGGCCCGACGGATCAAAAGTATTTACCCTGCCGATGGTGATCGGCCTGCTGATCTTCTATGCGTGTTGTCTGCAATGTGCGGCCACGCTGGTAATAATCCGGCGCGAAACCAATTCCTGGCGCTGGCCGATTTTTGCCTGGACCTACATGACGGCCGTCGGCTACGTCGGTGCTCTACTTGTGTTCCAGATAGGCAGCGCTTAGAGCCTGCACAATATCACCGCGGCTTCCTCGAGCGTCGCGTCATCCTTGGCAAAACAGAATCGCAAACGCGTACCGGTGAACGGTGTTTCGCAGAAGACCGTCAGTGGAATTGAGGCGACACCGATTTCCCGGGTCCAGCGTTTCGCTAACGTTTCATCGATCTCGTCACTGATATCGCCGTAATCCAGTATCTGGAAGAACGTGCTGCGCGCGGGTCGGAACTTGAACCGCGACGGCGCGAGCAACTCACAGAATCGGTCTCGCTTTTGCTGGTAGAAGGACGGGAGGCTCTCGTAGAACCCGGGGTCACTTGCGAGAAAATCGGCGACGCCATGCTGCATTGGGGTACTCACGGAGAACGTTGTGAACTGGTGCACCTTGCGGAACTCAACACTCAGGTGCGCCGGTGCGGCGCAGTAGCCGAGTTTCCATCCCGTGGCGTGAAAAGTTTTGCCGAACGAACAGACGACCATCGAGCGTTGCCAGAGCTCATCGTGGCTCGCCAGGCTTTGGTGTGGCTCACCGTCAAAAACGATGTGCTCATACACTTCGTCTGACAGCAGGTAGCAATCCCGGTCACGTACGAGCTCGGCGAGCCTGTCGAGGTCGTCGGCAGTCAATATCGCGCCGGTCGGGTTATGCGGGAAGTTAAAAATAATGAGGCGCGTCTTGTCACTAATGGTGTCGCTCAGTCGCTGCCAGTCGGGATGAAAGTCGCTTCCGTTTTCGTCAATCATCAGTGGTACGCGCCGTGTAATTCCGCCGGCCAACTGGATAGCCGGTTCGTAGGAATCGTAAGCCGGATCCAGGATGATGACTTCGTCGCCAGTGCGCACGATCGCCGTAATCGCACTGAACAGCCCCTCGGTCGCTCCTGTGCAGACGGTGATTTCCGTATCGACATCGAGTTTGCGGCCCTGCAGTCGTTCGGTTTTTTCTGCAATAGCCTCGCGCAGCGATGGGACACCGGGCATTGGCGCATATTGGTTGGCGCCGTTTTGCAGATGCCATTTGATACGGTCGACAAGAGCATGCGGTGGGTCGAAGCTGGGAAATCCCTGGGACAGGTTTATGGCGCCGGTCTCGGTCGCGAGCTGGCTCATTACCGTGAAAATCGTCGTACCGAGATTCGGGAGCTTGCTGGAAATGTTTGGTTTCATGTCCCAAGTCTATTTCATTTGGGCTATTCTTGACGCAGTAGAAAAAAGAAAAAAAGAAGGGGGCTCCATGAACAGGCGACTATTTCTTCGCTCGGCTGTTGCCGCCGGTGTATCCGCGGCCGCAACACAATCTCTTGCCGCACAGTTTGTGGCACTTACCGAAGTCAGTGCGAACGTCAACGCGGTCACAGGAAGTCGTGCGGCAATTGAAATTGAGCAGGCGGCGATCAGTGAGCTTGCCAACAGTTTGCGAGGCAACCTGCTGTTGCCCGGCAATCCGGCCTACGAGACAGCGCGTAAGGTCTTAAATGCCGGTATCGATAAGCACCCGGCGCTGGTCGTCCAGCCTAACGGCGTTACCGATATTCGCAGGGCCGTGACATTTGCGCGCGAGCGCGACTTGCTGCTCGCTGTGAAGTGCGGTGGGCATAGCTATGCGGGCAAGTCGACCTGTGACGGTGGTATGCAAATTGATCTGTCGACGTTACGTCATGCTCGCGTCGATGCGGCCAATCGTACCGCTTACATTGCGGGTGGCAGTCTGTTGGGTGAGCTCGATCGCGAGTCGATGGCAGTCGGCCTGGTGACGACAGCGGGCACCGTGTCGCATACGGGGATCGGTGGTCTTACCACCGGAGGTGGTTTTGGCCGCGTCGGCCGGCGCTTCGGCCTTGCACTCGATAACGTCAGGGCCGTCGATATCGTCACAGCTGACGGTCAGTTAAGACATGCCAGTCCTGAGGAGAATGAAGACCTGTACTGGGGCGTGCGCGGCGGCGGCGGCAACTTCGGTATCGTGACTAACTTCGAGATGGCTCTGCACCCCATGCAACGCAAGGTTGTTGGTGGTGACCTGATCTTCCCCGGAGCGATGGCTCGACAGGTGTTCGAGGCCTATCGCGAACAGGGTGTCACCGGGCCAGACGAATTGTATTGCGATGCCTACGTTGGCTCGATGATGGACGGTGCGGACAGTATGGCCGGTTTACACTTTTGCTGGTCGGGGCCCGAGGGGGACGCAGAGAAGGTACTCGCACCGTTCCGCGCAATCGGCACGCCAATCATGGATACGCTCAAGGCTTGGGACTATGTCGAGCTGCAACGCAGTGGCGACAATACGGAACCGAGAAACGACGCGTCTTACATGAAGGCGGGGTTTATCAATGATGTGCCGGATGCGCTGATCGATTCGATTGCCAACGGACTTGAGCCGCGGGATCGTCGCGCAGTGTTCCTGTATTGCCAGCAGTCGGGCGGCGCGATTGGTCGTGTGCCGGTAGAGGCGACCGCGTTCGCCCACCGCAAGTCTGTCGCGAATATGTTCCTCATTGTGCAGTGGCCTAACGAGGATGCAGCAGGCCAGCATGTCGATTACATCAGGAGTTACTGGAAAGAGCTTGAGCCGCATACGGACGGCTACTATACGGTCGATACAGCGGAAGAGTCGCGCGCCGTTCGCCACGGGAACTACCAGGGGAATTTCCCTCGCCTGATGTCACTCAAGAAGAAATACGATCCGACAAACCTGTTCCGGTTGAATGCGAATATCAACCCGGCAGCGTAGGCGCTAGCAGTTCCGGTATTTGTCGTGCAGGCCAATGCAAGGCTTCAAGAGCAGTCTTGATCATCGGCAGAACCTTGGTGATGCGCTTCTGCTTCGTGTCGTCGCGCTTTGCTGATGCGATGTGGTCGGCATACTCACGCTGCCGTCCCGGCGTGAGTTCACGAAACGCGGCCGTTGCACCTTTTTCACGACGCATGGCTTTTTCCAGCTCGTCGGGGATAACGACAGGCTTTGGACGCGCAGCCTTAATCTCCTTACCCGCATCGACGAGTCCGATCGCTTCCCTGACGTAATGTTTGATTATCGCAGGCTTAATGTCTTGCGCAGACGTCATGCGCCATTGCCGCAGGGCTTTGGTCTTGCCCTCCTGGGCATTGACGAGAATCTTGTTCTCGTCTTTGAGTAGCGCGCCCTGGTGAAACCAGAGGCAAACCCAGTCCTTGAACGCCGCGAGGCCCACGACGTTCTTGCCCTTGTGCGTATAGCAGGGTGCACCCCACTTGACCTCTTCGTTCAGCGCGGTGCTGTTCAGGATTTCACGAAGGCGCTTGAGTTCTGCTTGCCAGGCATCGGCATTCGCGATGTAGTCTTCGACGGTCTTGTAGCGCTTCACGGGCAGCTATCCTCCTGCTCGATGAATTCCCACGTCTCTTTGCCTGGGCTACCCGGGGACGGACTACCCGCATCGAACACGACGCGCCATTCACCATCATCATTCAGCCGCCAGACCGAATTAAACGTGCCCCAGTTCACGACCTTGTCGCCTTCGGCATTCTTAGAGGTACTGATGTACAGACCGCGGCTCAGCGCCAGTTTGCCATTGTCGAGAACCTCGACAATCTGTGGTCGCCACTTGATCGCAGGCAGCCCTTCATTGAAGAACAACGACCAGCCTTCTGCGATTTCGTCTACGCCTCGCAGCACCCCAGTGCCGACAAAACGTGCGTCTGTGTCGATATGAGAGCGAAACGCATCGACGTCATTTTGTTCCACGGACTTGCTAAAGCTGATCTCCCGACAACGGACATCTTGCACGAGATCCGCAGTAGCCACTCCGCAGGATAGCAATGCGATACAAACAGTAACTAGTCGTTTCATGTCGGCTATAGTAGCGTGTATGGATATTCTGTTTACGATCGTTCTGTACATTTTGTACGGTTTCTTCGGCTTGTTATTGCTCATGTTCGTGCTGGCGCTGCTGTTCGGTAAACGCATCAAGAAGCAGTGGGAGTTCGAGGCCAAGTTTCGCGATGAGAAAGGGCGGGAGATTGGCGAGTTCGATATCGAAATGTCGCGTATTGAGAAGGACGAGCCCGATTTCTCATTCAAGGCCAAGTTCAAGCTGCGCCACGAGTCGCTCGATACCGGGCAGCGAGTCCGGGTTTATCTCGACAAGTTGCTGGTTATGGAGGGTACCGTGGTGACGGCCGGCCGTATTTATCTCAAGCAGGAGGCGGTCGTGACCGAGGCGACGGAGGCCAGTACAGGGCAGGTCTGCCGTGTGGTTTACGGTGGCCTGGAGCGCTTCGCGGAGCCCATTCGGCCAGATTGAAGCCCCGGAATACATACTGTAAGATGCGCCTCCCGCGGTCGGGGCGTGGCGCAGCCTGGTAGCGCACTTCGTTCGGGACGAAGGGGTCGGAGGTTCAAATCCTCTCGCCCCGACCATTAAGCAAATAAGAGGCCGCTCGCACTTTGTGTGAGCGGCCTTTTTTTCGCTACCTGACCTTGAAAATACACTCCGCGAGTTCTTGCTCCGGCACCTCGTCCAGTTGCTCGGGCTTCCGGAAGTTGCGCTTGATCCCCCGTGCGAGCTTGCCTATCTGCATGCCATCGACAACCCGGTGATCGAAGGTGCCAGTCAGCGGCAGAATGGTACGAATGACGATCTCGCCGTTCCTCACCACCGGCTTTTCCTCGATCTTGCCGAGCACGATGACGCATGGCACTTTTGCGGCAGGCATCAGGGACGTCATGCCTGTATTCAGGCCGAAGCTGCCGATATCCGACACCACGAACGAGCCAAAGCTGTGCGCAGACAGGCCGAGCGCCTTGATCTCTATCCCCATATCGACCGTGATCCACTTGAGGAAAAGAAACACAGGGCGGCGCAGGGGCCACGGGATGCGATTGAGCATGTACTTGTTTTTTGCAGCTTTGATCTCGGAGCCGGCACGGCTCTTCGCCGCCTTTGTACGAACCTCGTCAGCGATATCCGTGACTTTGCGGGCATGGGCGTTGCGGACGATCGCCGGCGTCACGCCTGAGTCGCCGCCGACCTGCACCGGCACCATGACATCCAGGTGTTCGCGGCCAACCACAGCGCCACGGCGGATGAAGCAGTTCATCTCGGGAACGTCGAAGGCAATGGCACGTGAGAGCACGGCGGTGGTCAGGTGCACCATTGTGAGCTTGACGCCTTCCTCGCGCTTGCGGTCGAGAAACTTGCTTCGCGTCGGTGACGTCGATGTCGAGTGTGCCGTAGACGCGGGAGTCAGTCGGTGTTGTGTAGATGGTTGCAGCAGTGACCCGCCAGGGCGTATTGAAGCGGTCCATGCTATGAGCGCCGCTGGATAGCAAACTCTGCCAGTGACATCAGTGCATCACGATACCGGGTGTCCGGGATGCATTCGATAACGGCGATGGCCGAGTCCGCAGCCGCGCGCGCTTTCTTAGCTGTGTAGTCGAGAGCACCCGTCGACCGGATGATCTCCTGGATCTCATCCATGTGTTCGAGGCCACCGTCGAGCACCGCTTTGCGAATCAGGTCACGCTGCGCAGTGGTGCCGGCGCGCATCGCGTAGATTAGCGGCAAGGTCGCTTTGCCTTCGGCGAGATCGTCGCCGAGGTTCTTACCGAGCTCATCGGCCGACGCGCTGTAGTCAAGCGCATCATCGATGAGCTGGAACGCTGTCCCGAGATGCTGCCCGTACTTGATCATTGCCGCCTCGTCGCCCGGGTCCCGGTTCGCGAGAACGGCCGCGATCTGCGCACCGGCCTCAAACAGGCGGGCGGTCTTGCGATAGATAACGGCCTGGTAGTCGTCTTCGCTCGTGTCCGGGTCGTGGACATTCATTAGCTGCATGACTTCGCCGGCTGCGATCGTGTTGGTTGCGTCAGCGAGAATCTGCATGATGCGCATATCGTCGATATCCACCATCATCTGGAATGAGCGCGAGTACAGAAAATCGCCGACCAGGACGCTGGCCTGGTTGCCGAACACGGTATTGGCCGAGTCCTGCCCGCGCCGTCGATCCGATCCATCAACGACGTCGTCGTGGAGCAGGGTGGCGGTATGAATGAACTCAATGATCGTCGCTGCGCGAATGTGCTGTTCACCTGCGTAGCCCATCGCGCGCGCGGCGAGCAACACAATAAGCGGGCGCAATCGCTTGCCGCCGCTCATGACGATGTATTCGGAGACTTGTGAAACGAGCGGAACGTCGGTCTCGAGGCTCGCGGAGATCAGGCGATTGACTGCCTGCATGTCGTCGTCGGCGAGCGCCGCGACGTCATCAAAGTCCACGGGTTCGTGTGTTTTTTCGGCCAGTTGCATAAGTTCGATGATAATGCCTGAAAGCCGCGCAGTTGGCGACAATCGGGCTATATTCAGGCGCTTGCGGGCGAGAATGCAAGCCGTTGAAATGCGGCAGAATTTCAGTTGCCAGGAACGTTGACCCGGGCCCGCGGAATCTATAGAATTCCGGCTCTTTTGTGGCGTTCGCCAGTTGCTCGCTTGCACAGGTGTTGTGGCGCCCGAAAAAACATCTTATTTCTCAGTAGGTTGCGAGGCTCGCGACTTACGTACTGGAGCAAACATAATGTATGCGGTTTTTCGCAGCGGCGGCAAACAGTACCGTGCGGTCAAAGGTGACGTCTTGCGTCTCGAGAAAATCGAGGCCGACGAGGGTGCCACGATCAAGTTTGACGAGGTTCTTCTCGTTGGTGAAGGTAGCGACATCAAGGTCGGCACGCCGTTGCTGTCCGGCAGCACGGTAAGCGGCAAAGTCGTACGCCAGGGCAAGAGCCGTAAGGTTCCGGTGGTCAAGTTCAAGCGTCGCCAGAACTATCTGCGCCAGGGCTCGCATCGCCAGTTCTTTACCGAGGTGGAGATCACAGGCATCACGGGTAGCTCGGCCAAGCAAGCGGCGCCGAAGCCCCCTGCCAAGGATAAGAAGAAAGACGACGCAGCGGCCGAGAAGCCGGCGACTGAGAAGAAGGTTGCCAAGAAGGCCGCTACGAAGAAACCGGCAGCCAAGAAAGCAGCGACAAAGAAACCTGCTGCCAAAAAGGCAGCCAAGAAACCAGCGGCCAAGAAAAAGGCTGCCAAGAAGGCCGATTAGGCCATTTGATTAACGAAGCCTGGGGGTTGCCCCGGGCGATGGACCCAACAGGTACAGTACAGTGGCACATAAGAAAGCAGGCGGTAGTAGTAAGAACGGTCGCGATTCGGAAAGTAAACGCCTAGGCGTCAAAATCTTCGGCGGCCAGGAAGTCGTGGCAGGCAACATCATCGTTCGCCAGCGCGGCACCCGTTTTCATGCTGGCGCCAATGTTGGACTCGGTCGCGACCACACGCTGTTCGCCAAGACAGACGGGCACGTGAAGTTTGAAAAGAAAGGTCCGAAGAGCCGGCAGTTTGTGAGCGTTGTAGACGCCTGACCGTGAAAGTAGAGAGCCTGGGGACATAGTTCACTGCTGTTCCCGACTGGTTGGGATAGCCGCACCAACCCCGAACAGTATAAAAAACCCCGCTACTGCGGGGTTTTTCGTATTAGAGTCAAGCAATGAAATTCGTCGACGAAGCGACAATCCGTATACAGGCGGGCAACGGCGGGCACGGTTCCCTGAGCTTTCGTCGCGAAAAATACGTAGCCCGGGGTGGTCCGGACGGCGGTGACGGTGGTCATGGTGGCAGCGTTTACCTCGTGGCAGACTCGTCGCTGAATACGCTGGCCGATTTTCGTGTCGCCCGCAGATTCAAAGCGGAAGTCGGGCAGGGTGGCGCCGGCCGCAACATGACGGGCAAATCCGGAGATGACCTTGAGATCATGGTGCCGCAAGGCACAGTCGTGCACGACGTCGATACGGGCGAGCTGATTTGCGACCTGACGTCGGAGGGGCAGCGCCAGATGGTTGCCGAAGGCGGCCGCGGCGGTCTCGGTAATACGCGCTTCAAGAGCAGTGTGAACCGGGCGCCACGCAAGACGACCAACGGCACGCCGGGTGAGGCGCGCCATCTGCAACTGGAACTCAAGGTACTGGCCGACGTCGGCCTGCTGGGCATGCCGAATGCGGGCAAGTCGACGCTGATAACCGCGATGTCCGCTGCGAAGCCGCGAATTGCCGACTATCCGTTTACGACCCTGCATCCGAACCTCGGCGTCGTAAGGGTCGGCCGCCTGCAGAGTTTCGTGATGGCAGATATCCCTGGGCTTATCGAGGGTGCATCGGAAGGGGCCGGACTCGGCATCCAGTTTCTCAAGCACCTGCAGCGCACACGCCTGCTGCTGCATCTCGTGGACATTGCACCTTTGGACCCCGGCGTTGAACCGGCCAGGGAGGTCCAGGCAATTGCGCGGGAGCTCGAGCGGTTCTCAGCCGAGCTGGCTGAGAAGCCTCGCTGGCTGGTGATCAACAAGACGGATTTGCTGGCTGAGGACGACCTCGCGGTTGCACGCGAGATGCTGTTGGAAGAGCTTGACTGGGGTGGTCCCGTATTCGAGGTGAGCGCGGCCACAGGCGCCGGCACCGAGGCCCTGGGGCACGCGGTGATTCAGGCGCTGGAAGAAATTGAGGAAGAGTTTGAAGCCGAAGCGGACTAGGTGCCCAACGGGGTATTAGATGCCCAACGGGGTACTAGGTGCCCAACGGGGTACTAGGTGCCCAACGGGGTACTAGGCGGAGAGTGCTTTAACCCGCGTGTTCAGACGGCTTTTATGACGCGCAGCCTTGTTCTTGGTAACAATGCCTTTGTTGATCATGCTGTCGATAACTGGCACAGCATCCTTATAGGCTGCTACTGCTGCATTTTTGTCGCCGGCATCACACGCAATGACGACTTTCTTGATCTTGCTCCGCATCATGGTGCGCAAACCCATGTTGTGCTTGCGAGTCTTTTCCGCCTGACGGGCGCGCTTCCTGGCTGATTTGATGTTTGCCACTGGTTTTAACCGTGTCCTGATGTCAAAGAGCCGCGTATTATTCGCGCCCGGAGGGCCATTGTCAATGACATTCGCGAGCCCTGTTTTGGGCTAAACTCATCCCCTCATGAAAGTGAAAAAACCTATGTCCGGCCTGAAGTTAGCGCTGAAGACCTCGGTCGTCAGCGGCATGACTCTGCTGTCTCGAATACTGGGCCTTGTGCGGGATGTGGTATTTGCGCGGTTTTTCGGTGCGGGACTGCTCATGGACGCCTTTCTCGTCGCCCAGCGCATTCCGAACATGCTGCGTCGATTCTTCGCCGAAGGCGCCTTCTCGGCCGGATTTGTGCCCGTCATGGCGCGCTACAAAGAGCGGCACGATCAAGATGAGGCGCGTGAATACCTCGATGCCATGGCCGGCACATTCGGGGTCGTGCTATTCGTGGTCACCCTGGCCGGTGTCATCGCGGCGCCGTTGCTGGTGCTGGTCGTGGCGCCGGGTTTCGTCAGCGATGGCGGGGACTTCGATCTCGCGGCACTCATGCTGCGCTTCACCTTTCCTTATCTCTTCTTCATATCGCTGACGGCATTCGCCGGCGGCATACTCAATACGTATGGTCGCTTTGGCGTGCCGGCGTTCACGCCGGTATTGCTCAATGTCGTGCTTATTGCTGCAGCGGTGTGGGTAGCGCCGTTGCTGGAACAGCCGATCATGGCCCTGGCCTACGCCGTGTTGATCGCTGGAGCGGTGCAACTGTTGTTCCAGTTGCCGTTTCTCGCGAAGATCCGAGCGTTGCCGCGACCGAAATGGCGGCCGCAACATGCCGGTGTCCGGCGCGCGTTCAAGCTGATGCTCCCGGCGATATTTGGCTCCTCGGTAGCCCAGATCAACGTACTGCTGAGCGGCATCATTGCCTCGCTGCTGCCCGTTGGCAGTATCAGCTATCTTTATTACTCGGACCGGCTGATGGAGTTTCCGCTTGGGCTGTTTGGCATTGCGCTGGCGACCGTGACGCTGCCTTATCTTTCACGCCTGTGGGCCAACGGCGACAGAGACGAGTTTGCACAGACGCTCGAGTGGTCCATGAAGATCGCAATCCTGATTGCCGTGCCAGCCGCTGTTGGACTTGTCATGCTGGCCGCGCCCCTTGTAACGACGCTGTTTCACGGCGGCGAGTTCGATCAGCGCGCTGTCGATATGACGGTTATTTCTTTACAGGCCTATGCTTTCGGCCTGGTGGGCTTTTCATTCGTCAAGGTCCTGGCGCCAGCCTTCTTCGCTCGCGAAGATACGAGAACCCCGGTACGGGTTGGCATCATTGCACTCGGCGTCAACCTGGTACTGGGCTCATCGTCAGCCTGGTATCTCACCAGCCAGGGCATCGCAGGTCCTCACATGGGGCTTGCGGCGGCAACGTCGGTGGCGGCCGTGCTGAACGCGGCGCTGCTGTATCGCGGTCTGCACAAGGCTGGCGTTATTAGTCACGGGCCGGGGTGGGGCATCCTGCTTCTGCGGGTGCTGGTCGCCAACGCTGCGATGATCACTGTGCTGCTTGCTTTGCATCGCTCCGTCGGCTGGTGGACCGCTGCGTCGTTCACGGACCGGGTTGGCTGGCTGTCCGTTTCTGTTGGTGCAGGTGCCGGCATTTATTTTGTGTCCCTGCTTGTCCTCGGTCTGCGGACGGACCAGTTCCGTATGAGTCACGACTGATATGCGCCTGGTACGCCACCTGTCTGATCTCCCGTTCGAGCGCCTTGCCAACGGCAGCGTGGTAACAATTGGCGCTTTTGACGGCATACACCTGGGGCATCGACAATTGCTACGGCGAGTGGTGGATGTCGCGATGGAGTCGGATCGTCCTGCGATCGCCATGAGCTTTGAACCCACGCCCAAGGAGTTTTTCGGGGGAGACCGGCCGCCGGCAAGATTGATGCGTTTTCGCGAAAAGCACGATGCGCTGGAAGAACGCAAAATCGATATCTTCTTCTGTCCACGATTCGGCGAGGCGATGCGCAGCATTTCGGCGGATGCCTTCATTCGGCGCGTGCTCGTGCATGGTCTGAACGCACGGCACATCGTGATCGGCGACGATTTCCGTTTCGCGCGCCGCCGCGAAGGATCGGTTGAGGACCTGTTGCGCGTTGCGCCGGCACTGGGCCTGACGATCGAGAGAGTGCCCAGCATTCTCGTCGGCGATACCCGCGTGAGCAGCACCGTGATTCGGGAAGCTTTGGCAGCGGGTGATCTGGAAAGAGCGAAAGCTATGCTGGGTCGGCCCTATCGCATGTCAGGGCGGATCGTGCGTGGCCGCAAGGTAGGCCGGTCACTGGGGTACCCAACGGCGAATGTCGACCTCAGGCGGCGCCGCAGTGCTGTCGGCGGCATTTATGCCGTGCGCGTGCACGGTTTGCCGGAAGGCCCCGTCGATGGCGTTGCAAGCGTAGGCACGCGCCCAACATTTGACCTGCTTAAACCGCTGCTCGAAGTTCACCTGATGGATTTCGACCGTAATATCTACGGCGAATACATCCATGTCGACTTTATTCGGCACCTGCGCGATGAGGAAAAGTTCGATTCGATTGAAGATCTGGTTGCGCAAATGAAGATTGACGAAGAGAATGCACGTTCCGCATTGAGTACCCTGAATGACTGAAGCCAAACAAACATCGAACACCCGTTTCGTTGCCTGGATGTCCGTGGCAATGCTCGTGATTCTCGCCGACCAGGTTACAAAGTGGGCGATTGTCGAGTGGGTGGCCCTCTACGAGAAGATTCCGCTCAATTCGTTCATCAACCTTACACACCAGCGCAACACGGGCGCAGCCTTCAGCTTCCTTGCAGATGCCGGAGGCTGGCAGCGTTGGTTCTTCGTCGTGCTTGCCACGGGCGTCAGCGCCGCCATCGCGGTCTGGTTGTGGCGAATTCGCAATGAAGGGCAGGCGGTCCTGGCCGCTGGCCTGGCACTGGTCTTGGGTGGGGCTGTCGGCAACCTGATCGACCGCATTACGCTCGGCTACGTAACGGACTTTATCCAGGTCTGGTTCGGAAACTGGGCGTTTCCTTCGTTTAATGTCGCGGATGCCGGCATTTCCGTCGGCGCTGCCCTGCTCATTATTGACGCGCTGTTCTTCTCAGGCCGTTCGGCCGAATAGATCTAACGAGTACGTTCCCAACAGTTGAGTTCAGGGCCAGAGGTTTTTGCGCCACGACCATCGATCGTAAAGGTCACGCATTTGCTTGCCTCGTTGCCGCCGAGTTGATAAGTCGCTGTGGCGCTGAAGTTACTCGGACTGGCAGCCGTAACGGCGACGACGTATGAGCCTGTATCAGTCGTGAACGGGTCGGCAGAGAAGCCGAGTTGCGTCATGTCCTGGGTAAACGTGTTGTTGTTCAGGTAGAACCGCTCCTGGTTGATCTTGATCTGAAGCAGGGCCGCCTTGGCCTCGTTACGTTTGGCGCGCGCCGAAAACTCCTGGTAGTTCGGGAAGGCGATGGCGGCCAGGACAGAGACTATGACCACGACGATCATCAACTCGATCAATGTGATACCGCTCATTTGTTTGCGCAATTGCATAGTGTCTTTCCCGTAACTCGTTGCTTCAGAGAAATTATGGGAGTTCCGGGCGCGAGGCGCCCGGAACCATTCCACAGTTTACTCGATACCGTCCTGCGTCCAGAGCGTGCGAACCGGGTTGTTGGTGAAGCCCGGGTCGAAGCACTCGACACCGATACAGCCGATCGGCGGCGGCGCGCAGTCGGAGCCCGTGCAATTCTCATCGTCGGGGCTCGGGAACAGGAACTGCGGTGTCGGAGCGATACCGCCCTGTGCAAGCTGCGTGCGTCGTGCAGCATCTTCACCGCCCGCTGGCACATTGCTCAGATCATCGACGATCGGGTCGCCATTCACGATGCTGACTCGCCACAGGAAGTTCGTGCCTTGTCCCACATTACAGGCGGCTGCGCCGGCGCTGTCGGGGGAGAAGCTCACGAAGAACACCTCGCCATTAAACGTGACCGAGTCGGCAAGAACCATCTGGTTCGACGGCACGTCCAACATCCAGCCGTCGTCACTTGCTGTGACGGTGACGTCCAGCCGTCCTGTGATATCGACGAGGTCGGCTGGCGTGACAGGCACTAACGCATTGTATTCGGCTTGTGTCAGCGCGTTGAATACGTTCGAATCACGCAGCGAGAAGAAGCGGTCGGTGGCACTCAGGTCGAGCGGATGGGCGCGATACCCCGAACCGATGCTGATTGAGACAAATCGACGGTTTTGGCGCGTGTCGGAGAATATGGCAACGTCCGGCGAGTTATAGAAGCGCCGCGTGTCAGCAGGTCCTGGCGTCGCGAGGCCTTCTGCGCCGAGCTGTGCGATAACTCCGCCAGCAACCAGCGATGCTGCTGCATTGCCGTTTTGTATGTCAAAGCGCCAGATCTGGCCGCCCAGATCAGATGCGTACATCCGGTCCGCAAAGCCGTCACCGTTAATATCAATTACCTTGATACGTGTCGGTATCGAACGCGTCATGCCGGCAAGCTGCAGGTTAGCTGCAGTGCTTGTATGACCGGCACGCCAGAGCGTGGCGCCGCTTGCGAAGTCAAGCACGTGTACGCCGGCGCCCACACCATCAGGCGTCGAGTTGAAGGCAGGTGTGTCATGTACGCCATCGTAGCCACCGCCAAGGACAATAACTGCCTTGAGCGGATTCTGGCCGGAACCGGCAATATCCATCCGTGTCACGACAGGCGCTGACCAGCTTTGGCCGCCCTCATCGAGTACACGTTCCCAGACGAGCACGGGATTGTTCTTGTCGGTCACGTTGAGCATGCGGTACGTCATGCCACCGCGACGCATGCCGAACAGGATGTAGGCAAAATCGCCGTCGATGGGCTCAATAGCACCATCGTTATCGACGTCGCGAACAACCGGAACGATGTCACCGTCGATGCCGTACAGCTTGTAACTCATCTCCGGATCGTCATACAGGCGAGCCATGCGGGGCAGAAGCTCTTTCGGGACGTAAGACCACAATTCCTGGCCGGTTGTCGAGTCGACAGCGTGCAGGTAGCCGTCATTCGTGGCTGTAAAGATCACGGATTCCGGATTCTGCGGCGTGCCGCCATAGACGACTGCTGCCGGTCGTGAGTGCAGGGGGTCGCCTATTGCATAGCGAACCGTTGTCGCCGGATCACCATCTTCGTCCTGGACGTCCTCGCCACGCATCCAGCGAATAACTTCATCCATGGTGGCGCCGGTTCCCGTCAGGCCAAAGTCCGCGTTGGTATACATCGCCATGTTGCCTGTCGAAATGGCATTGCTGGCACCAGACAGGCTGCTGTCAAAACCATTGTCCGTGAACAGACGACGCGCACCGGGATCGGGCAACTGGTTCGCTGCGCCTCCCATAAGTACGTCATTGCCATCGGCCTGGCCGACGGTCCAGAAGGACCGAGCCGTCGGGAAGAAGAAGCCCGTACCCGGATCGACAGCATCGGCGCCGAGTGCGTCAACGATGGTGCCGCCCTGGATGCGGTAGGCTTTCAGGTTACCCGGCCAATGCGCATTGCCACGCGCAGCGAACGTCGTCAGGTAGACGTTGTTGAGGTTACGCGTTCGGTTGAATGTGTTTACCGAAATGGCCGGTGCTGTGAACGACAAGGCACGCTCGTTGACCTGCGAGACGATGTCCGTCAGCGCGACCAGCAGCGAGTCGGTGTCATCAGCCAACAGGTACTGGCCACCCGATAAGCGCGCCGTATCCTCAAGAATCGGAAGGTCAATGGTGAAGCCGATCGTGTGAGTGATGACCGACTGGCGACCAACCAGGGTCGGGTTGATGTCGACATTCGCGAGGTATTCGCCAATATCATCCAGGCACGCGCCATTACCGGTGCCCGTACAGCCGGTACGTCCGGCCAGCGTTGCGGAGTAGTTCGGCAACTGCCCCAGCAATCCTGGTGTTCCTACGTCCTCGGTTGGCTGACCATCGGTGATCAGTACGTTGAAATTCTTGGAGCAGGTGAGCATGTCGGGGCGGTCGTAAACCATCGGATTTGTTGAAGCCACTGCTGCCGCAGCGGTAGTCGCTTCGCCGTAATTCGCTCCGAGACCCTGCCAGAACAACGCGGTTTCGAAGAGTGACTCGGACAGTG
The DNA here is from genome assembly GCA_963722775.1 of uncultured Gammaproteobacteria bacterium. GTDB lineage: Bacteria > Pseudomonadota > Gammaproteobacteria > Steroidobacterales > Woeseiaceae > UBA1847. The sequence continues at coordinate 62,133 of CAVROF010000012.1, read as the reverse complement.
GCGTCCAGCCATCAGCCGGCAAGGCATCAATCTCGGCCAGAATTGTCGCGCGATTGCTGTCGAGATCACTCGGGGCACGAATGATAGTTCCGCCTTCTGTCCGATTGAACCGCATCAGGCCGACGTTCATGTCGTTGACGGAGTTCAACACCCTCTTGGTGACTTCCTTCATGATGTCGGAACGAGACAGGTTAAATGTCGCCGGATCGTTCTGGTAGTTCAGGTAGTTGCCGTCATGAATCGTGTAGGTTGTGCTGCGTCCCGAGCTGCCCCAGGCCACTTCCAGCAGCGCGCTGCTGGTCCACGGGTCCGGCAGTCCTGCGCCAGACACGGCATAGACGGCAGACGGGTCGCCGCCGCTGTTCTCGCCGTGCAAGCCGCTGTCGGATTGACACTCGACTTCGATCCACGCTGTTACCTGGCTCGAGTTCGAGCCATTCTCTAACGCCGCTCAGGTTTTCGTGGTATTGAACCAGCACGCCCGTGTAAGCGCCGACACCCGCAATCTGAATTGCTGAGTCCGCGCAATGCCACGAACTTTTGTCGATGTACCTCGGTCATTGGCAACATCACAAACCGGCGTACTCTGAGTCGTCGCTGTAATACAGGTTATCGCGGTCACAGGTACCGAATGCCGAATAATCCACCAACGGATCATAAGGCTGACCGGTTTCCTGCACGGTCGTCATCGACCCCGAGGTATCGAGAATGAACATTACGTTCGGCTTGAGTTGTGACGGGTCGGGCGGTGCCACGAGCAACAGCTCGGTGTCGTCCGCGAGCGCCGGAGCGCCACTGACGATTGCCAGCGTCAAACCAAGAACAGTCCCTGTTGTTTTACGAATTACCTTATTCATAGTGGTACCCTCAGAGGTTGACCGACACAGCGGTCACCTGATTTCGTTTGAGGTGGTGGAGCACAGTCACTGGTTCCTGGCTCGGCTCATCTACTTCAGCCACTGCCGCACGGAACTCCTTCAGCGGCACGGCCTTGCCATTTATCTGGTATCGCGTATCGGCGCTGACCCGCAGACGAACATAGTCGCAGGTGCGGCATTCCTTGAACGCGATCGTGCCACCTTCGGCACGCGGCAGGCGCAGGTCGCTCAGGGCGATTTCGTAAGCGTTCTGCACAACTCTCATATCGGCTGCAGCCGGCAATGCCAGGCTGAGCAATACAGCGGTGATTAGTACTTTAAGTTTCATGAGCTTGCTCCGTTCCTTCTAACGCTCAAAGCGCCGACATTTCCGGGCCGACGACGTAAAAAGCTTGTGTGTGCGTCGCGCTTGAATCGCGATCCGTGGTGTTGCCAGGGTCGCGGAGGAAATCCGCCTGCGACGTGGCGAGAAAATGATAGGCGGCGATGCCACTGCCGACACCCAGGCTGAACGCCCTGTCCGGCACCAGTGTCGAATCTTCGAACTGGATCGTAGTGGCTATGTTCTGGTTCGACGACGGCGTTTGCGTCATCGCTGTGGCTCCGACCGTCGCAAACTGTCCCTGGGACAGCGCTGTTTCGAGACCTGTCTCCGCCGCCTGGAACGCGTCTTCAGAAGCCTGGTCGTTACGTACCAGGGCGAGCTCTGTGGTCGCCGTATTCATGCCCGAGATAGCCAGGACAGTAATAACGACCAGCAACATCAGGCCGACAACGAGTGCCGCACCCTGTTGCTTGTTACGCGAAGTGATCTGTGTTTGTTTCATAGTCATCGTGCTCTTGATAATCAGGTCCGGGCGTTACGCAGCAAGATCGTCTTCGAGACCTGCAGGCGCCGGAAGCCGTCGTTTTGCTGGCCCATGTTGGCGTTGCCGGGCTGGTAATTGCGGTTATCCTGCAGGCCGAACTCGGTTGTTACGCCGCGAACGACGAGCCAAACGCGCGCTGTCATGACGCGTGCGCCGGGCACGTAACCCGCTGCCGCAGGGTTGTAGATGTCGTCACCGGGATTGACGTAGCGATCGACCGTGTTGTCTTCATCAACGTCAATGCCAAGCTGCAACTGGATGTTCTCCACGCCGGGCGCAACTTCCTGATCGTTGATAAAGGGTGCGCCGCCCTGGACGGTCAGCGTCTTGCGGCGCAGTGTTGGCACACCCGGGATCAGCGTTGACGTCGGCGAGACGTAATAGCTGTTGACCATCAGCGTATGCGTTGCCGACGACGGAGCGCCGGTAATCGGGTGATTGGTAATCGGCAGGAATGCGGGCGGTACGGCACCTGATTCAAACAGTTCACCCTGGATTCGAGTTGACTGCAGCTGCAGGCGTCCCGCCTCGAGCGCGACCGGCTGGACTGTGGCACGGCGAATCGTGATGAGATCAGAGTTGCCCTGAGCGCCACCCAGTGTGGCACACGGTAGGTTGTACGCATTGTCGTTGCCGTCAATGGGTCGTGCGAGGTCGAAAGCCCAGTTGGTACCGCAGGAACCGGTCGATCCGGTGGGTTCCGTCAATCCGTTTGGGTTGTCGTCAGCCACCAGCGAGCGTCCTTCGACGGCGAGGCCGCGACTGTTGCGGCCCCAGTTGCTGGCCATGCGCAGGTCGGCCTCGATGGTATCCATCGCGAACTGTGCGGTCTCCTGCACGCGCGCGATCGATTCATTGACAACAAAGGCCTGGCGACTCTGGTTGTAGATCTGGACAGCGCCAATAATCAGGAAGGACCCGATCGCGAGGGCGACCATGATCTCGACGAGGGTCAGACCGGCCTGGCGTTGCAGCGTTGATGCTTTGCTATACGTCATCTAGAGGTCGCTCCTAAAACGGGTTTACCGGAACCGTGAACGAGTACTGCGGCTGGATGCCATCAGGTGTCGGTTCGTCCCAGCGGACTGTGATCGTGTAGGCCGGCGGAAGGGCGCCGGCGTTAAAAGCAACGACGACCTGCTGGCTGCCATCGGCCATTGGCGGCAGGAATTCGAGTGCCTGCGCCTGCCAGAGGAAGATGTCCTGTGCGGCCATCTGCGCCACATTGCAGTTTGTGTTCTGCGTGACACAGTTGTTATCGGTTCCGGCGGCTGCTGCATAGGCGGCACCTGCGGTCGGGTTAGCGCGAATGCGATCGGCAATGTCACCGGCCAGCGTAACGGCATGGTGACGGAGCATCGAGGTTCTGCCTGCCTGCATGCTGTGAACGTAAAGCCCGGCGATACCGAGCATGCCCACCGACATGATGACCAGCGCGATCAATACCTCGACCAGCGAAAAACCTTTTGATTTCCTGAGAATCGTCATATTCATTTCCTTACGGACAGGTCGCGCCCATCGCGGTGAGCGCGTCGCCGATCAGAACCGTGTCACGAAAAACGGTGGCACGCCCGAGCGGTGTCGCTACAAACAGCCGTCCAGCAGAACTGCCGCCGGCCGCCGTGGCATTGCCGCGCTCATCGCACATCACGATTTGGGATACGGCGGGGTTACCGCCAACGTTCGGACGGCCCAGACCGTTCGACGAATAGCTGAAGTAAGTCGCGTTGTTGGCAACGGCCAGGGTGATGCCCTCGGCGATCGGGCCATGGGCCCTCAGCACCGTCTCGGTGCCGCCGCTGCGATTGATATCGCCGTCGTTATCGACAAAGACGATAAATCCCTGATTCCAGGTACCGCCGCAATTCGCCGCGCGGATAGTGCGTTGGCGCTCGCGCATACGGTGATATTGGTCTTGGCCCGACCGGATTCACTGCGCGCCAGGTGGAACGAGGAATGCAGGTCATTGGCCGTGCTCGTCATACGGCCGTTCTGGTTGAACTGCAGCATATTGGGAATGCCGTAGGTCAGGACGACACCAACGATCAACATCGTGATCAGAAGTTCGTACAGCGTGAAGCCGTTTTGGTTTGTCTGGTTCATGCGCGAACTATAAAGACTCCCGAAAGCACCGTTTCAACTACCCGACCAACGGCACATAAACCCCGATAAACGGTCGTTTTGAGGGCCCGCTATTTAACTTATTCCGCGCAGAGGTAGGGCGTGCCGTCGGGGCGCTCGAAGGCCACCCTGGGGCGCCCGGTATAACTGACGATCAGTCCTTTGCCGGGAATACGGCGCTGCCGGTCGCAGACGATAAATGTGCCGTTGGTCGCTCGAAGAAACGTGGCGCGGAGCGTAAATCCACGTCGATTGGCCAGAATTCGAACATCATCGGACACGCGGTGGTGCCGGAGTACCGGCTCGCCGGTGTCCACCTGCGGCGGAGAGTCCCGATCAGCGTTCTCGAACAGGATCCAGCCGGCCGACCAGTCTCTGCCCGGGCTGCACACGAGCCCGTCTGCGCTGGGGCACAGCGATACGACCTTGCGGCGCATTATCGATTCTTTCCTGGCCAGGTGTATGGAATGGAAAAGGGCATTAATTTCAACGGCTTGCTTCTGCCTCGCCAGCGTGCCGGAGAATGCCGGCAGGCCAGTTGCCAGCACGATGCCAACCAGGGCCAGTGTCATCAGCAATTCGTACAGCGTATAGCCCCGTTTTGTCGGCTTCATAGGGACCTCCTTGTCCTGCTGACAGTGTTGCAGGGAAGGGGGCCGTCGCCGACGAGGCAAACAGCCGGATTCGCCTAAAAATAGGTGTTTCTGCTCAGCGAATCGCGACTTGAGTCATGCTATTGTGATCCGCGCTCTGCCAAAAATACACAGAGGATTCAGCATGTTGCGTTCAGACATACTCGTCAGATTCGATGACCTGAATATTCTTTCGACGCCGCAACGCCTTGAAATAGCAGAGATTTTGCTCGAGAAACCGCAACATCTGTCGGCTGAGCAGATCATAGACCAGCTGCGCTCGGGTGGCAGCCGCGTCTCCAAGGCCACGGTATACAACACGCTGAACCTGTTTCGCGACCGCGGCCTGGTCCGCGAATGTGTGGTTGACCCGGAGCGCCGGTTCTATGACTCCACAACAGAGCCGCACCACCACTTCTACAACCTCGATACCGGCGAGCTGACGGATATCCCGTCCGAGAATATTCGTTTCGACGGGTTGCCGCAGTTTCCGGAAAATGGCCAGCTGGATAGCATCGAGGTCGTGATCAAGGTCCGCCAGGGATCGGCTGAAAAACTCGGCTGAACCCCTTTTCGTCGAGTTCGCGCACAGCTATACTGCGCGCCGCTTAGCTTGCCGGATTAGCTCAGTTGGTAGAGCACATCATTCGTAATGATGGGGTCAGGTGTTCGAGTCACCTATCCGGCACCATTTCTTTGTCGACCAGCCTTTCCGCAGATCACAATGCCCGGGCGCTGGTCAGGCCAGTCGTTCCCTGAGTTCCTGCCTGAACCGTCGGCTAACCGGTACTCGCGCATCCGTCTGCAAACGCGCCTCACCGTCGCCCGTATCAAACGCGACGATTTCTGCAACACGATCGAGATTGACAATCGCGCTGCGGTGCACGCGCTGGAAGCCGAGCGGGAGTAGCCGTTCGTCGATCCTTGTCATGGTTTCGCGCAATGGAAAGACACGGGTGCCAACGTGCAGGTTGACGTAGTTACCGCTCGACTCGATCCAGTCGATCTCGTCGATGCGAACGAGGAATTCGCGCCCCAGTTTCTTGACGAGGAAGCGATCGGACATGCCGGTTCCGGGCTTGTCGTCTTGCTCTTCTTCCAGGAATCCAGCCTCGCCCTGTAGTCGCCGCAGAATGAATCGATAAAGATAGACGATGACAATAATCAACATATACGCACGAAAGTCTTTCAGATATTCATAAGCGAACTGTGCGGGCCAGGAATCCCAGCGATACGACCCAAGGCCGGGTGTGGCGGCGAAAAGGCCCACCCTGGCCCAGTACATCAGCGTCATATGAGCGAGCGAGAATGCGACACTGAACAGGGCATGAGCAAGAACGGTGCGACGCCAGTTGTGGCCACGAATCGTATTGCGATGGTCGAACCACAATATTAGCGGAAACAACAACACAATCGCCGCGTGGCTGGTGCCCTCAAGAATCACTGGCTCGTGCCAGCCGATCTCCCCGCCGCCGCGCGCCAGTTCAAGGACCTCGATACCGACGTTCGCGAGGAGGCCGACCAGGGTGAAACTCAGCACCATGCCGATTTCCCACCACCGTCGATTCTCGAGATATCGTTCCAGAGTCATGGCGCGATCCTATCAAACCGGCCTGATTGACGACGACAATTCGTCACTCGCAGCCCACCATTCGTCACTTATTCACAGCGACTGGTCCCCTGGTGCTATGGATGAGGCCTTGATCGGCACAGGATGGTGTCAATCCGGCCCACACCAGGAGCCACCATGAGCCAGGCCCGCCGCTACGACATCGACGCTCTGCGCGTCTTCGCATTCAGCCTGTTGATTCTCTATCACGTTGCAATGTTCTATGTGAAGGACTGGGGCTGGCACATCAAATCCAGTTACCAGGCGGAATGGCTGCAGCTCCCGATGCTGCTCGTGAACCAATGGCGGATGCCGCTACTGTTCATCGTTTCAGGGCTTGCGGTGAGTTTTGTCTGGCAACGCTATACGCCCGGACGGTTCGCGTTGCGGCGGCTCTACCGCCTGCTCTTGCCGCTGGTCTTCGGCATGGCCTTCATTGTCGCACCGCAGTGCTACTACGAGGCGCTGGGCAAGGGACTTATCGAGCCGGGCTTTGGCAGGTTCATGCTGCAGTACCTGACCTTTCAGGATTTTCCCGGCGATGCCTGGGGCGGCGAAGAGATGATTGTCTGGACCTGGAATCACCTGTGGTACCTGGCCTATGTGTTGTTCTATTCCCTGCTGTTAATTCCGCTTGCGATCCTGTTCGATGGCCCGTTGCAAGGTGTGCGCCGTGGTTTCCAGGCATTGCGCGGTGCCTTCATTATCGCTGTACCGATCGCGTTGCTCATGGTCTACGGTGCCTTCATCTTCCCGAAATTCCCGTATATCAGTCACGCACTGGTGGACGACTGGTACGCGCACGCAATGTACGGCACGTTCTTCCTGATCGGCTACCTGATCGGCCGCGACGAGGGCGTCTGGAACGAGCTGGAGCGCATGCGCGTCTTCACACTGGCAGCGGCCGTCATTTGTTTCGGGCTACTGATGACCCGCGACCTGTTTGTGCCGGAAGGCTCGTTCGTGTTTGCCGACGAAATTAGCCTTTTGATTACCTACAGCAACCGCTGGTTGTGGATCATCGCGATGTTCGGGTGGGGGCATCGTTTGTTGAATCGCCCCAGCGCGTGGTTGTCGTACGCGACTCAGGCCGTGTACCCGTGGTACATCCTGCACCAGACACTCATCATCGTGATTGGCGCCAACCTTGCCGGGTTCTCGTTGGGCCCGGTCGTCGAGCCAGCCCTGGTGCTCGGTGGAACCATCGCGGGCTGCTACCTCCTATACGAGTTTATTATTCGTCGCATCAGGATCCTGCAGCCGCTATTCGGTGTCTCGATCGGGCGCTAGTCGCGCCGTTGGAAAATGAGATCGAATTTCTCGGCGCCGGTGAATCGATTGTTCAGCATGATAACCACCATGCGCTCGGTCCACTGCGAGATCTCTATCCCCCCAAGGTCGAGTGGGTCGAGGCCCATTCCCTCAACATAGCCGGCAACCCGTTTCTTGGCGTCGTCATTATTTCCGGCCAGTGGCACAACAGGCGGTGTATTCGCAGCCTTCGGATCCATCATCTGTTGCCATGAGATAGTGTTGAATGCTTTCACGACATGGGCGTCCGGATGTATCTCCTGGACGATCTCGCCCAACGACGTAGCGACGCTATAGCTAAATACAGGAGGGTCGCCTTCTGCTACCAGCGGGTTGGTCGCGTCGATGACAATTTTGCCGGACAGGTCGCCGAGATTTTTGGCAACTGCCTCAGTGACCGTACCGGGCACGGCAAGAACGATGACGTCGGCTAGTGCCGCCGCATCAGCCGGGCGTTTGGCAGACGTATTGGAGCCGGTCCTGGTAACGGCGTCCATGGTCTTCAGGGACAGTGGGCTGCGCGAGCCGTAGATGACTGAGTGGCCCTGGGCAGCAAACTCGGTACCCAGTGCAATACCGACGTTACCCGTGCCGATGATGGCGATCGTGTCTGCGGACGCGACGAGTGGTGAACATAGCAGTAATAAGATAGCCAGCTTGAAATGCATATCCGAACCTCCGTTTGCGTTGATTCTGCCACAAATAAACTCCACCGCTGTTAGACGACGGAGTCTGCGTGACCGAACCCGACGCACTGCGCTTGTCGCCGTTCCTGCAGCCGTTATTCGGTGTCTCGATCGGGCGCTAGACTACTGGTTGCCGCGTCGTAGTGCGCCACTGTCAAGGATCATCTCAAAGCCCTGCATGTTGGCAGGGATGACGACCACGCTCCCCTCGTTATCGGCAAACCTCAGCAGTGCCGTATTGACTTCATGTTGCAGGTACTCGGCCGTGAGGCTGCTGTTGATGATGTTGTTGGCCTCGGCAATACCTTTGGCACGTTCGATTTCGATCTCCGCGTCTTTCTTGGCGATCTCAACCTGAACCTGTTTTGCCTCGAGTCGCTTTTCAGCCTCTACCGCGTCACGAATGGCCGCCTCGATGCTGGGGTCCGTATTCAGTGCCCGGACGACAACGCGCGTGATGATGATGTCACCGGGATCGGAGCTGTCCAGCCGTCTCTGGAGTTCTTCCATTACGTCTGACTGCAGGAGTCCGCGTTGTTTGTGTAGCTGCAGGCTGTCGATCTGCGAAACCTGCTCGTAAATCGCCGCGCGTGCTTCGCGCACGAGGAGACCATACGCCGGCATGTAGATGCCGTCAGCTCCACGGGCCGCTGCCGCCGCGTACTTGACGAAGAGTTCCGAAACGCGATCCTTTGGCACCTGGTAGAACACCGATACGTCGAGATCTTCCAGCGACAGGTTATCGGCGGCCTTCGGCGTCAGATCGTTGATGTCGATGGCGATTTCCTTGCCGCTGAACTCCATTGAATTCGTCAGGAAAGGCAGCTTGAAATTGAGGCCTTGCCCCTGTTCTTCGTGATTGACCTTACCCAGGGTGCGTTCAACAGCGACGTTGCCGGTTTGCACGGTGTAGGCGCTCATGAAGCTAACGATGCCAATAAGGATAGCGACAGCTATGAATTTGATCTGCATGGTGTTTCTTACCTCGAATCTACGAAGGTTTCCGCCCGTCAGGCGCGCCAGGTCACGTTTGAATTTGCTCGTCATATCGTGCCGTAGGATAGGGCAGGACATCGGTCATGTCACTCCTGGCCGAAATAATGCGGCTTGGTAACGCGTTTCCACCGGCGGATCGGTCAGGCGCAAGCGCAACGATTCAGGCGTACAATATCCATCGTGTGCATTTCGGAATCAGCGCGATGAAGAACCCTTTTTCGCTCTTGTCCGGATTTTCTGCGGAGTTACTGCGTCGCAAGGTTTATCCGGTCATCGTCGCTTACGCTTTGATGGCCTGGGTGCTGTTGCAGATCGGTGAAGTAACATTCGAACCGCTGGGGCTTCCGGCTTGGCTGATGACGGCGTTAGTAATCATCGTCATCATCGGGTTTCCCGTGGCTGCCGTACTTGCCTGGATGTTTGACATTGCTCCGTCGGGTATTCGTCGCGACGTATCGGGCTCACTGAGTAAAGACAGCGACGTACCGCCGTCCGTCGCTGTCCTGCCGTTTGTCGACATGAGCCAGGAACAGGACCAGGGGTATTTTTGCGAGGGCGTTGCCGAAGAGATTCTTAATGCGCTGACTCAACTCGAGTCGCTGAAGGTCGTGTCACGCACTTCTTCGTTTCGATACGCCGGTTCGACGGAAGACATCCAGGCGATTGGAAGGAAGCTGGATGCCAGCGCCATTCTCGAAGGCAGTGTTCGAAAATCCGGCGACAACCTCAGAGTCACCGCTCAGTTGGTCAAGGTATCCGATGGCTTCCACTTATGGTCGAAAACGTTTGACCGCAAACTTGAGGACGTTTTTGCGATCCAGGACGAAATTGCGACCTGTATAGGTGAGTCACTGCTGGACACACTTGTGCCCGTAACAACCACGACTTGCCGTGACGTGAAGGCCTACGACTTTTACCTGCGCGGGAGGCAGTTCCTGAATCGTCTTCGCAAAGTGGACCTGGGATTTGCCCGGCAAATGTTTGAACAGTCGATCGAGAGGGACCCGGAATTCGCCGCGGCCTGGGCGGGCTACGCCGATAGTTATTCTCTGGCTGTCATGTACACGGATGACACGCCGTCGTATCGCGACAGCGCGCGACGCGCAAGTGAGCGGGCTCTCGAATTGCAGCCAGAGTCAGCGGAAGCACATGCGTCGGCAGGATTGGCTCATCTCGTCCGCGAGGAGTTCGAAGATGCCGAGCGTGAGTTCAACAATGCGATCGAACTCAAGCCTGACTTGTTCGAGGCGTTCTATTACTTCGCGCGTACCCGTTTTCACCAGGGCGACATGAAGTCAGCGGCTGACTATTTCGCCAAAGCGGCAGCAATTAATCCGGACGACTATCAGTCGCGCCTCCTGCGTGTACAGATCCTGCGCGGTGAGGGCGACGTAGATCAGGCGAGAGAAGAGGCCCGCGAAGCAATCGAGGTTGTTGAGCGGCAACTGGAGTGGCATCCGGATGATGTTCGGGCATTACATCTCGGCGCGGGCTCGTTGATCCTGCTTGGGCAGGTTGAGCGTGCTAAAGACTGGTTGCAGCAAGCCGTGAAAATTGATCCCCAGGATCCAATCGTGCTCTACAACCTCGCCTGCAACTACGCGACTATGGGCAAAGTAGAGCAGGGGCTGGATTACCTTGAGCGAGCTGCCGAGGTCGGTGCGGTGAGTGCAGATTGGATGAAGAACGATAAAGATCTTGCAAACCTGCGTGGCCTCCCTCGCTATGAGGCACTCCTGAGAGAGATTTCGGACTAGTTTCACAAGACGGTCGAAAAAGTTCTATCTTTTTCAAGGGTTTCTGTTACAGTCCGCCCCGTCTTGGCACACATCGGTCTGTGCCACTCACTCCGGAGCCGCGAATTCACGCGCTCGGAGTCACTTTTAAATTCCAGCCTGGACCGGACCGCAAGCCATTTGCTTATTTGTTTTGGCACGTCGGATCAGGCGACCCGGAGACAATCCAATGAAGTTTAACGAACTCGGCCTTTCGGCCGAATTGCTGCGTGCTGTCGAAGAGCAAGGCTATGAAACGCCGACGCCCATCCAGCGCGAAGCCATACCCCACATCCTTGCAGGCCACGACATTCTCGCTGGCGCCCAGACGGGCACCGGCAAAACGGCAGGCTTCACGCTGCCATTGCTGCAGCTCCTCAAGAACCACGAATCCGGCCCGCGGCATCCCCGCGCCCTGATTCTGACACCCACACGCGAACTCGCTGCGCAGGTTCACGAAAGCGTTCGGACTTACGGCAAGTACTGCCCGGTGCGAGCGATGGAAATTTACGGTGGCGTTAGTGCGCGGCCACAGATCACCCAGATCCGTCGCGGCGTTGACGTTGTCATTGCTACGCCCGGTCGCCTGCTCGATCACGTCCGGCAAGGCAACATAAACCTGTCGTGCGTCGAGATGTTCGTGCTGGATGAAGCCGATCGCATGCTCGACATGGGCTTCATTCGCGATATCAAGCAGATCATCAAGGAACTTCGTAAAGACCGGCAGAACCTGCTGTTCTCGGCCACGTTCTCGAAAGAAATTCGCGATCTCGCGAATAATCTTCTCGACAATCCGGCAGAGATTCAGGTCGCTACGCGTAATACCACGGCCGACCGCGTCGAGCAGCTTGCGTACCCGGTCGATAAAGCACGCAAACGCGAGCTTCTGGCCGAAATGATCGGTCGCGGCAACTGGCAACAGGTACTCGTGTTTACGCGTACCAAGCACGGTGCGAATCGTCTTGCGAAGCAGCTTAACCAGGACGGCATCACGACTGATGCAATCCATGGAGGCAAAAGTCAGGGTGCGCGGACGAAAGCACTGCGTGACTTCAAGGCGGGTAAAGTGCGCGTTCTCGTCGCCACGGACATCGCAGCGCGCGGGCTCGACATCGAGCGCTTGCCGCACGTTGTGAACTACGAATTGCCACATGTCCCTGAAGACTACGTGCACCGCATCGGCCGCACCGCGCGAGCGGGTCTGGACGGCACTGCTGTGTCACTGGTGTGCATCGACGAGCTTAAGCTCCTCCGGGAAATCGAGAAGCTGCTCAAGCGAGATATAAAGAAAGAGTACGTGCCCGGTTACGAGGTCGACACGCGCATCAAGGCGGATCCGATTCAAAAAGGCAGGCAACGTCGGCAGGGTGGACCGCGTCCCGCCGGCAAGAGCCCGGGAGGCGCACGCCGTCCCGCCAAGAACGCCGGCAGTAATCAGCGAAAGCGTTTCTCGAAGTCCAAACGTTCCAACGCATCCTGAGCATGTTCGGCATCCTTGCGAACCTCTCGCAGGAATAACAAACCGAACAGGTAGCCGCCAATACCGCCCATGACATGGGCGAGGACGTTGACGGTTCCATAGTCGTCATTGGTGAACAGGGTAACGATGTCACCGCCGAGGTACCAGGCGGTGAGCATCCAGCCCGGAATGGCGACCGATCCGAAAATGATGATGAAGAAGTAATAGCACTTGATCTTGCCGCGCGGCAGCAGGTACGCGAACAGGCCCATCATGCCCATGACCACGCCCGACAAACCCAGCGTCCAGTAATGCTGGTTCGTCGCCGCGGCGGCCATGGACCCGGTCAGTCCTATGAACCAGGAGTCGACCAGGACGAACGCGACATACCGAATCGGGCCGATGAGTACTTCTACCGTTGCCGCGAACGCAAAAAAGAACACCAGGTTAAAGATAATATGGCCCCAGTCGCCGTGGGCAAAGCTGGAGGTGATCATGGTGATCGGGTTCCACGATCCCGTGTAGTAGGCGAGTCCCTCGTCCGGATCGGGCGGCACCAGCGTGTTGAACCGCCGCGTCTCCTCCTCGAGCATCTGTCGCACGTATTCCTGCGAGTCTTCGCTGTTGAATCCGGTAAGTGGCCGAATTTTCGACGCCATCTCTGCGATAACCTCGCTCTCTTCCCGGGCCGGGTCATTGGCGATCGTGTACATGATGTCGCCGCAGGTATCCATGTCCTGCGAGGTCGCGATCCGTTCAAAGACGATCTGTTCGATATGCGAACGACTTGAATTGCAGAAGCGGTCGATGGCCATGCCGAATTCTTTCCAGTCGCTTTGCTGCTTGATAAAGACCCCGAAACAAATCAGGCAGACCAGCACGGTCAGGACCGGGAAGCGGGGCAACGTGAAATCGGCTTTGACGGGAAGAAACATCGGAGGAGGCTATCATGAGATCGAAATCAGGCGGAATTGAAATGGGAGCTTGTTATATTAGGAATAAATAATATACACTTAAGCAAGTCCTAATATAATAGCGGTCCTACACATGATTCGACTCACCACAATTCTGGCGGCATTGGTCGTTGCCGCACCCGGATACGGCGCAGTGCCTTTTGAGACGGCGACGGCCAGCTTTCAGGATGCCCCCCGGGAGCGGGTCTTGGATGGTCGCGTTGAAGCGGTAAACCAGGCGACGGTGTCCGCCCAGACGTCCGGCCGGATTGCTGCATTGCCCTTCGACGTTAACGACTTCGTCGATGCGGGCGACGTCGTTATGCGTTTTACCGATAACGAGCAAAAGGCAGCTCTGGATCGTGCGGAGGCGGCGTTCGAGGAAGCGCGTGCCCGCCTTGCAGAAGCACGGCAGGAGTTTGAGCGCTTCTCGCAAATGATCGAGAACAATAGTATTTCAAAGTCACAGTTCGACCAGTCGCGGGCCAACCGCGATGCCGCCCAGGCGCGACTGAACGCCGCGAGCTCAGGCGTTGAAACCGCCAGAGAACAGCTCGAATACACGGTGGTACGGGCACCCTACGCGGGCATCGTATCGAAGCGTCATGTCCAGCTCGGTGAACTGGTTTCTCCGGGGCAGCCGTTGATTTCCGGCCTTTCCCTGCAGCAGCTGCGTGTCAACGTCGATGTGCCGCAGAGCATGTTTCATGCCGTTCGCACGATTGGCAAAGCCTACGCCTACATCGACGGCGAGCGTATCGAGGCAGCCAGCATGACCTTCTTTCCGGTTGCCGACGCTGCGGCGAATACGTTTCGAGTTCGGGTCAACCTGCCCGATGGTGCGGCGACCCTGTATCCCGGCATGTTCATCAAAGTCGGGTTTGTCGTTGGCGAAACGAAGCGCCTGCTGGTGCCTGCCGAGGCAGTTGTTCGGCGCAGTGAACTCAGTGCGGTATACGTGACCGACGGTGACCAGGTCTCCCTGCGGCAGGTGCGGCTGGGCCGACGCTTTGGCGAGTCGATAGAAATACTGGCTGGGCTCTCTGAGAGCGAGTCCGTAGCGATCGATCCGGTCCGCGCCAGCATCTGGCTTAAAGAGCAGGCGCAGTAAGTCATGACCACGGAGAAGAGGCTCGGTTTTTCCGGGGCGCTTGCCCAGCGCTTCCAGAACTCGAAGATAACGCCGTTGCTCGCGCTGACCGGCTTGCTGCTGGGGCTGTTCGCCGTCGCGGTGACGCCGCGAGAAGAAGAGCCGCAAATCAATGTGACGTTCGCGAACATCTTCGTGCCTTTTCCGGGCGCCAGCCCTGTCGAGGTCGAAAACATCGTGGCCATTCCGCTCGAGCAGGTGCTCGCGGAAATAGAAGGGGTCAAACACACGTATTCGGTGTCGCGCCCCGGCATGGCGATACTCACGATCCAGTATGAGGTCGGCCAGGATCGCACCAGCGCAATCGTCCGCCTCTACAACGCCGTGTATTCCAACGAAGACTGGCTGCCACCGGGCAGCGGGGTGATGCGTCCCCTCATCAAGCCCAAAGGCATTGACGATGTACCCATCGTTACGCTGACGCTCTGGACCGAGGATGAAGCGCGCGGCGCGCACGAGTTACAGCGCGTGGCGCATGCCCTTGAGGCCGAAATTAAGCGCGTGCCGGGTACGCGCGACGTCTATACGGTCGGCGGACCCGACAACGTCGTACATGTGCGGCTGGATCCACAGCGGCTTGCGGCTTACGGCTTGTCGCTTGATGCACTCCGTTATGCGCTACAGGCGAGCAACGTCGTGTCCCAGGCTGGCGCGGTCGTTGCCGACAACCAGTATGTACCGGTTACTGCCGGTACTTTTCTCGCCGATCGGACTGACGTTGCGGAACTCGTGATCGGCGTCATCGACGGTAAGGCGATTCACCTGTCTGATGTCGCCGATGTTTCTGCAGGGCCGGACCAGCCCGAACAGTACGTGCGCTTCGGCGATGCGCCGGCCGTCACGATTGCAATCGCCAAGAAGCCGGGCACCAATGCGGCGCACGTGTCGCAACAAGTCATCGAACGCGTCGCATCGCTTGAAGGCATTGTCATACCCGACGGCGTTGAGTACACCGTCACGCGCGACTACGGCAAGACCGCCGACGATAAAGCCAAAAAGCTGATTCAGAAACTGGCGTTCGCGACGATTTCAGTGATCTTCCTGATCTACATCACACTTGGCTGGCGCGAGGCCATAGTTGTCGGGTCGGCCGTCGTCGTCACGCTGACACTGACACTATTCGCGTCATGGGCATGGGGCTTCACTATCAACCGCGTGTCGTTGTTCGCGCTGATCTTCTCGATTGGCATCCTTGTCGATGATGCGATTGTCGTCGTGGAGAATATTCATCGTCACATGGCGATGGGTGGCAAGACGCTGCTTGAAGCTATACCGCCCGCCGTCGACGAAGTCGGCGGGCCGACCATTCTTGCCACCTTCACTGTGATTGCTGCGCTCCTGCCGATGGCGTTTGTCACGGGTCTCATGGGCCCCTATATGAGTCCGATCCCGATCAACGCGAGCATCGGCATGCTGTTGTCATTGGCTGTGGCACTGATTGTCACGCCGTGGGCGAGCCAGAAGTTACTGTCGCAGACTCACGATGAGAACAAAGAAGACAAGTCAGCCGCGTGGCTCGACAATGTCTTCCGGCGCGTCGTAGGGCCGTTTCTGCGCGGAAGCGATGGCCGCAGGGCACGCAGCCTGCTCGGCGGCGGTGTCATCGTCGCGATTCTGCTGGCGATGAGCCTCGTTGGTTTCAACCTGGTTGTCATGAAGATGCTGCCGTTCGATAACAAGTCGGAGTTCCAGGTTGTGCTCGACATGCCGGAAGGAACAACGGTGGAGCAGACCGGGCGCGTGCTCGACGAAATGGCGGCCTACATCAAGCACATTCCCGAGGTCACGGATTACCAGGTCTATGCAGGAACCGCGGCGCCGATCAATTTCAACGGCCTCGTGCGCCAGTACTACCTGCGTGAGGGCCCCAATATAGGCGACATCCAGGTCAATCTTGTCGGCAAGTCGGATCGCAAGCGCAAGAGTCACGAGATCGCGAGCGCAGCACGCCCGGCACTCGACGCCATCGGCAAGAAATACGGCGGTTCGACCAAGATCGTCGAAGTGCCGCCGGGGCCGCCGGTGCAGGCGCCACTCGTTGCCGAGGTTTATGGGCCTGACTATGCGGGTCAGCAGCTGATCGCCAGGGAACTGCGGGCCATATTCGAAAGCACGGATGACATCGTCGATATCGATGACAGTATTGAGGCACCGGCACCGAGAATTATCGTGTCGGTCGACCGGAACAAGGCCGCATTGCTCGGCGTGTCGCAGGCGAGCGTGACGCAAGCGCTGCAGACCGCGTTAAGCGGCGAAGACGTCGCGTACGTTCGTGACGGCTACCAGAAATACCCTCTTCCCGTGCGACTGGAACTTCCGGTCGCAGAAAAGTCGGAGCTCGACAGCCTGTTGATGCTCCGCGTGGCCGGCCATGGTGACTCTCTTGTCCCCCTTGCCGAGATCGTCAACGTCCGCGATAGCGAATGGGAGCAGACCATCTATCACAAGGATCTGCTGCCAGTCGTTTTTGTCACGGGCGACATGGCCGGCCATTTTGACAGTCCGTTGTATGGCATGTTCGACATGGTGGGTGATGTCGAAATCGAGCAACACTTCATTAGCCAGCCCGAGAACCCGTACGACTACAGCGTCAAATGGGACGGCGAGTGGCAGATAACCTACGAGACGTTTCGCGACATGGGAATTGCCTATTCGGTGGGGCTGATTCTGATCTACCTGCTGGTCGTGGGCCAGTTTCGCTCCTACGCCGTACCCCTGATCATCATGGCGCCGATCCCGTTGACCATTATTGGTGTCATGCCCGGACACGCGTTGCTCGGTGCCCAGTTCACGGCGACATCGATGATCGGCATGATCGCCCTCGCGGGCATCATTGTGCGCAACTCGATACTGCTTGTCGATTTCATTAACCAGGAAGTCGCCGCAGGTGTCGATTTCCAGGAGGCCGTGATCCGTGCCGGCGCGGTGCGCGCCAAACCCATCGCTTTGACGGCTGTGGCAGCCATGCTCGGTGCTTTTTTCATACTCGATGATCCGATATTCAATGGACTCGCGGTAACATTGATTTTCGGCATCCTCGTATCGACGGTACTGACCCTTGTTGTTATACCGGTGCTTTACTATGCTTTCGGGTATACGAAGGAGTTGCGCCGCGCTTGAAAAACTCGCTGATTGCCTTATCCAGGGATGCGCTATTCAGCCTGCGCGACCTCGCGCCGATCGTCATCGTCATCGCGGTTTTTCAGATATTCGTCGTCAAGCAGCCCGTATCGGGCTTCTGGTCCCTGTTAATTGGAGGTCTGCTCGTCGTAGCAGGTCTCGCGTTCTTCATCTTCGGCCTGCGGATCGCGCTCTTCCCGATCGGTGAGGATCTGGCCCACGCGCTGGCTAAAAAGGGCAGTGCTTTCTGGTTGTTTACGTTCGCATTTGTGCTGGGTTTCGGTACGACTATTGCTGAGCCAGCGCTGCTGGCCGTCGCCGAGGAGGCTGCTGAAGTTGCTGTAGGTGCCGGCGTCATCGCGAACAATGAAGCGGCTATTGATAGCTACGCGCTTGGCCTGCGCCTGGTGGTCGCGCTGTCGGTCGGCGTGGCTCTAGTTGCTCGGTGTGTTTCGCATCCTGACCAACTGGTCGCTGCCAGTCATGATCATTGGGGGCTACGTGCTCGTGGTCATCGTGACAACAATCGCGCCACCGGAAATCGTCGGCGTAGCTTACGACTCGGGCGGTGTTACGACATCAACAGTCACCGTTCCCCTCGTAACGGCGCTGGGTGTGGGTCTGGCGAGCTCGCTCAAGGGCCGCAACCCGATGACTGACGGATTCGGCCTTATCGCGTTTGCGTCGCTGACGCCTATCCTGTTTGTTCTGCTGTTCGGAATCGTGCGTCAATGGATCTGATTCGCGACAGCGTAGTATTCGTGTGGGACAGCGCCAGCGACGTACTGCCGATCGTGTTTTTCCTGTTTGCCTTCCAGCTCTTTGTCATTCGCGAGCGTATTCCCAATTTCAAACAGATTGTCGTCGGCTTTGCCTTCGTAATAGTGGGTCTGGGCCTGTTCCTGGTCGGCCTCGAGCAGTCGCTGTTTCCCTTAGGGAGGCTGATGGCGCAGCAATTAACTGACCCGGCCTTCCTGGAATCAGTACACGGCCACGTCGGAGAGTCGCTGGTTTGGCAGGATTTCTACTGGGTCTACCTGTTCGCCGCAGCGATCGGCTTTGCCACGACACTCGCGGAACCTGCACTGATGGCCGTATCGATCAAGGCCAATGCGGTGTCGGGTGGTGCCGTTGGCGTGTGGGGGCTGCGTGTTGCTGTCGCGCTGGGTGTTGGCTTCGGCGTCGCACTCGGCTGTTTTCGAATTATCACCGGCCTGCCTTTGCAGTATTTTATTGCGGCGGGCTACCTGGTCGTCATCGTGCAAACCACGATGGCACCGAAACTGATCGTGCCACTGGCCTATGATTCCGGCGGTGTCACGACGTCAACTGTAACCGTACCGCTTATCACGGCGCTCGGTCTCGGGCTTGCGGAAGCAGTCCCGGGTCGCAGCCCGTTGCTGGACGGATTTGGACTGGTGGCCTTTGCGAGCCTGTTTCCGATAATCTCGGTGCTCGCCTACGGTCAGTTCGCTGTACTGAGAGGAAAGAAATAATGCAATTCAAACTAATTGTGGCCTTTGTCGAGGACAAGAGCACTGACGCCATCATGGAAGCGGCTCGCGAGGCTGGTGCAACGGGCTGTACTGTGATCAACAATGCACGTGGAGAAGGTCTTGAGACGTCCAAGACGTTCTTTGGGCTTACTCTGTCGAGTCAGCGTGACGTGATCCTGCTGCTGGTCGAGAAGCACCTCAGCAGGCACATACTCGAACACATTGGTGATGTCGGTGAGTTCGACAAGAAACCGGGAACCGGTATCGCTGTTATGATCGATGTTGAGGACGCAGTAGGTGTTGTGCACCAGGTACAGGAATTGAACGAGATCGTGGAGGAAAACCTATGAGCATTCCTGAGTGGGGAACGGTGCGTGACTGCATGAGCCCGAAGGTGACAGAAGTGGATGGTCGCACGGATATCCTCACGGCAATGAAGGTCATGAAAAAGGTGGGTTCGACCAGCCTGATTGTCGAGCGACGAGACGAGGATGACGAGTACGGGATGCTGCTATTCTCCGACATCGCCAGGGCGGTAATCGCGAAAAACCGCGCGCCGGAACGAGTCAACGTCTACGAGATCATGGCCAAGCCGGTGCTGATGGTTCGGCCGGAAATGAAGATCCGCTACTGCGCGCGCATGTTCGAGAAGTTCGACATCAGCCATGCGCCTGTCGAAGAAGATGGCAAGATCATCGGCATGGTCAGCTATTACCGACTCATGCTGCATGGCCTGCCCGATCTGGATTAACTCAGCGGTTCAAACCTCGCCTGGAAGAACCTGAGGTACTCAGGCTCGTACACCATCTTCAGACCGCGAATCTCATCGCGACGTGCGTAGACGTCAGCGACCGCCTCGGCAACCACGTCCATGTGCGCCTGCGTGTACACGCGCCGTGGAATAGTCAATCTCACGAGTTCGAGTTTTGGATGTCGATTCTGGCCCGTGAGCGGGTCGCGCCCCGCCGATACGTTGCCGCGCTCCATGGTCCGGATACCGGCCTCGATGAAAAACTCCGCGGCCAATGCCTGCGCCGGGTAGTCGTCCTGGCCGATGTGCGGGAGGAAACGGCGCGCGTCAATGAATATGGCGTGGGAGCCGATCGGCTCGACGATCGGAATTCCGGCGGCTTCGAGTTTGCGGCCCAGGTAATAAACCTGGCCGACACGAGCCGCCATGTGCTCCTCGGTTGTCGCCTCTCGAATACCCTGCGCCATGGCTTCCATGTCGCGTCCGGCGAGTCCGCCGTAAGTGTGCAGGCCCTCGTAAACAACGACCAGGTTCTGCGCCTTGCGGAATACGTCGTCGTCGTTACAGCAGAAGAACCCGCCAATATTGACGAGCGCGTCCTTCTTGGCAGACATCGTGCAGCCGTCGGTCATGTCACAGATCTCGCGCAGGATCTGGCGGACGGACTTGTTCGCATAGCCTTCTTCGCGTTCGCGAATGAACCAGGCATTTTCGATGGTGCGTGTGGCGTCGAGCATGATCGGGATGTCGTGTTTGTCGCAGTACGCCCGCAGCTCACGCAGGTTGGCCATCGAGAACGGCTGGCCACCGGCCATGTTCACGTTGCCTTCCAGGCTGATGTACGGAACACGATCGGCGCCGACTTCCTGGACCAGCGCATCGAGTTTGGCCAGATCGACGTTGCCTTTGAACGGGAAATCGCTTTCGGGGTCGTGTGCTTCGTCGACAATCACATCGACGAATTTGCCGCCGGCCAGTTCCTGGTGCAGGCGTGTCGTCGTGAAATACATGTTGCCGGGTACGTAGTCGCCTTCCTTTATCAGGATCTGCGACATGAGGTGTTCGGCGCCCCGGCCCTGGTGTGTAGGCACCAGGTACTTGTAGCCGTAGAACTCCTGAACCACCGACTCCAGGTGATAGAAGTTCTCGCTGCCCGAATAGGCCTCATCCCCCATCATCATGCCGGCCCACTGCCGGTCGCTCATGGCGGAGGTACCCGAATCTGTCAGCAGGTCGATATAGACATCCCGGCTGCGTGTCAGAAACGTGTTGTATCCGGCCTCACGGATGGCTTCGAGGCGTTCTTCGCGCGTTGTCATGCGCAGAAGTTCCACCATCTTGATCTTGTAAGGCTCGGCCCAGGTGCGCTTTCTTGCGGTAGTCTCTTTCATAGGGCGCAACATAAGGCCTGTGGCAATTGCTTTCGATACGTACAACTACGGCGACGTCCTCCTGACTTGCGTGAGCAGCGTAATTGGGCATAATCGCGCGACGAAGCGGCATTTCAGTCGTCTGACCCGCATTAAGAAAGCAGGATAAATCTCTGAAATATATAACTTTCTGCGCATCAGGCGCAGCCGCACTCGTAAGCCTTGCGTTGCTAGCCCTCCCGGTCCAGCCTGTTTATGCCCAGGGAGAGGACGATGTGCTCGAAGAGATCATCGTGACGTCCCGTTACCGCGCGGAAAAACTCTCGGACGTGCCTGACTCGATCACGGCTTTCACGGCGGGTGATATCGAGCGGCACCAGATCGATCGCGTCAACCGTGTGGCGTCACTGACACCAAACCTGAGGTTTTCTGACGACCAGGAAGTGGGTGTCAGTACGCTGGTTATTCGCGGCATCCGCCAGAACCGTGGCACTGGACAGCCGCCAGTGTCATTTCGCATCGACGGGGTTAGCGCGACGAACAACCTGCTGACGACGCAGGAGCTGTTTGACCTTGAGAGCGTCGACGTACTGCGCGGCCCGCAGGGCGCCCTTTACGGCCGTAACGCCATCGGTGGAGCGGTCCTGATTTCCACACGTCAACCCACCGAAACGCCGGAGTACGGCCTGCGTTTCAAGGCGGCGGAGGGCCAGGACTACACGCTGGCGGGCAGCGCTTCCGGACCGATTTCCGACGACGTGCTCTACCGCGCCTCGTTTCGGGTACAGGACAGGGAAGGGCAGCTGCGCAACAGTTATCTGAATAATGAATACGTCGACTACAAGGAGTCGACAGCCTTTCGCGGCAAGCTGCTGATCACGCCAGGCGACAAGCTGACGATCGACCTGCGCGGGCAGTACCTCGACCAGGATGGCGGCTCGGGTTACTTCATGCCGGGCAGCGATTTCTTCCTGCCATTACCACCGCCGAATCCGCCCATCATCGTTGATGTACCCGAATACGAAATCCAGTCGAACAAGTTGGGCGAGTCATTCGTTAAGGCGTCAGAGGTGTCCGCAAAGATCGACTACGACCTTGGCTGGGCAACGCTGACGTCGATCACGTCGTTTACCGACGTCGACTCGGGCAACGATCAGGATCTTGACCAGACCTTTGTCGAGGCGATCGATATCCTCGTCATCGACGAATCTGAGACATTCGCGCAGGAGCTGCGTCTTGTGTCCCCCGACAATCGTGCATTGCGCTGGGTCGCCGGGGTCTCGTATTTCGACCAGGATCGTTTTCGCTCGCTCGGAACCACGTTCCTTGGCAACGTCGTACCACCGGCCGCGCAGGACCTCGAGCTGGCCAACTTCGCGGCGTTTGGCAACCTGAGCTACGACATCACCGATGACCTCGAGCTGACGCTGGCGCTGCGATGGGACGAGGAGACGCCCAAGGACCTGACCCAGGGCCGCAGCAGTACGTTTACAGAGCTGCAGCCGAAGGCGAGTATCGCGTACAACTTCAGTGAGGGCATGCTGGGCTACATTACGGTCGGCAAGGGCTTCCGTGCCGGTGGCTTCAATAATCTCGCGCCGGGCAGCAACTTCCAGCCGGGCTTCGATAAAGAGTCGCTCATCAGTTACGAAAGTGGTGTGAAATTTAATGCCTACGGCGGCAAACTGCGCGGCGCAGTATCGCTGTTCTTCATCGACTACGATGACCAGCAGTATTTCCTGTTTGACCAGACCGGTACGCAGGCGAATATCAATGTGAAGAAGAGCGAGATCATGGGTGGTGAACTCGAACTGACGGCGCAGCCGACAGATTCGTTCCTCCTGAACTTCGGCTTCGGTTTCACGGACAGCGAAATCGTGGAATACGACGACATTCCGGGCGTACTCGTTCCGGCGAGTGAGATCATTGGCAAGAACGTGCCAGGGGCGCCGGTTGTGTCGGCGAGTCTGGCCATGCAGCACACAGCCTCATTCGGCAATGGGATGGACCTCGTGAGCCGCGCCGATTTTGAACATCGCGGCAAGACTTACTGGACGCTGGACAACCTCGATACACAAAGTGCTTACAACCTGACCAATCTGAGCGTGGCGCTCGAGAAGGAACGCTGGTCGGCACGCCTCTATGTGAACAACGTGTTTGACGAGGAGTACATTGAGTGGTTCTTCGCGGCACGCTTTATCGGCCTGCCTGCCGACATCGCCTGGCCGAGCAAGCCGCGCCAGGCCGGTGTGGAGTTCACGCTGCGCTACTAAGGTAGCAACAACAGAAAAGGCCCTCCGGAGAGGGCCTTTTCGTTAGTATAAATGTGGATTTCAAGGGGTGTCCGTCAATGCCTATTTTGACGTAGGTGTTATCCGATCCTGCCTTTTTTGGGCGGATTGATAGCATGGCACCGCCTGATCGGAGGACACCATGAAACGGATATCACCCCCACTCAACCGATGGATTATCGTCATCGGTGCGATCATGATTCAACTGGCACTGGGTGCCATCTACGCCTGGTCAGTCTTCACTGCAAGGCTTACCGATATGGACGGCGCCTATGCATTTTCAGCAAGCCAAACCGCGTGGATATTCTCGGCCGGCCTTTCAACGTTTGCGATTGTCATGGTTCTCGCTGGCCGCATTCTGCCGCGGGTCGGCCCACGCCTGTTGTCACTCAGCGGGGGGTTGCTTCTGGGTGCGGGGTACGTACTGGGCGGACTGTTTGGTGAGAGTTTCTGGCTGCAACTGCTTTGTATCGGCATGATCGCCGGTGCCGGTATCGGATTGGCCTACGTCGTTCCAATCTCCGTCTGCGTCAAATGGTTTCCCGACAAGAAGGGAATGATCACTGGCCTGGCGGTCGCCGGTTTTGGATTTGGTGCGACGATCTGGGTAAAGCTCGCGGGCTCATGGTTCGGCGGCTTGCTCAACACGACGAACGTATTCGGGCTTCCGGGCGTACAAAGCGTGTTCGTGATTTACGGCATCGCACTGGCGTGTCTCGTGATCGTGGGCAGCGTAGTCATGGTCAATCCGCCCGAAGGATATGTGCCTGCCGGCTGGACGCCACCGACCTCGAAAGATGGTGATCATGAGGGTGCGGTCGAATTCCGGGCTCGCGACATGCTGCGGACACCGCAGTTCTACATGCTGTGGTCGGTCTTCATGTCTGCGAGCATCGCCGGTCTCATGGTGATCTACTGCATCAAGCTGTTCGGCATCGATGCACTGGAGCACAGGGGCGTTGCCAATGCCGGTGCAATTACCGGTACAGCCATGGCCTGGTACGCGATATTCAATGGCCTGGGCCGTATAGCCTGGGGCAGCATCTCGGACCGGATGGGCCGCAGGCCCACTATCATCCTGATGTCGGCATTGCAGGGCATCACGATGCTCATGACGTACCACGTGTTTATTTCTTTCGGGATGGTCTACGGCTTTATCTTTGCCGCCGCGTTGATTGGCTTTAACTACGGTGGTGCGTTCGCGCTGTTTCCGGCGATCACTGCAGACTATTTTGGCAACAAGAATGTCGGCAGTAACTATGGCTGGATGTTTACGGCATACGGCATCGCAGGTCTCGCCGGGCCGCTTCTGGCCGGCTACTTCAAGGATGCAGCCCAGGGCGCTGCGCAGCCCTCCGTGTGGATGACACCCTTCATCATTGCAGGGGTGGTCTGTCTGCTTGGCGCGGTTGTAATGGCGTTTGCGAAGCGGCCTCACAAATTCAGCGATACTAGCGGGGCGGCTTTCGCATCCGCTCGTCACGCGTCAGCTCGCGTGGGTGCTTAGCTCGCCGACGCCCGTCAATGTAGTGCGCGATCGTGAGTACGGGGTGGCGCAGTAACATGCGCGGCCCCGCGTAGCGCATGATTTTCTTTGCCTGCTCGCGGTACTCGGTCTTGTAGCAGTGAACGGGGCAGTTTGCGCAGGTCGGCTTGTCTTCGCCGTAAGGGCATTTCTCCAAACGTACCTCGGCGTAGTCAAGAAACCTCTCGCAGTCCTCGCACAGATCTCGAGCGTTATGGTGGGCAGAACAATAGATGCCCACCATTTTTTCCATGGTGCGGAATTCGCGGTCGATGTGTTCCTTCATTACTTCGCTCTGGCCAGTGCCTGGTCGAGGTCAGCGATGATGTCGTCGATGTGCTCGATGCCAACGCACAGGCGAATCATGTCGGGTGTTACGCCCGCCGCTTTGAGTTCTTCTTCGGAGAGCTGCCGGTGCGTTGTCGATGCAGGGTGTGCTGCAAGGGACTTCACATCACCGATGTTTACGAGGCGCAGGAACATGTCTAGCGCGTCGTAGAATTTAACCCCTGCGTCGAAGCCGCCCTTGATGCCAAACGTGAGCAAGGCCGAGGGTTTTCCGTTCGTGTATTTCTGTGCGAGGTCGTAGTAGGGCGAATCAGGGAGCCCGCCGTAATTGACCCACGCGACCTGCGGGTGATCGTTGAGGTAGTTGGCGACGGCGATTGCGTTGTCGCAATGACGCTCCATGCGCAGTGGCAGAGTCTGCATGCCCTGCAGGATCAGAAATGAGTTCATCGGGCTTAGCGCCGCGCCCGTATTGCGCAGCGCCACTGTGCGTACACGTCCGATGTATGCCGCGGCACCCAGTGCCTCTGTGTACACGACACCGTGGTAGGACGCCTCGGGCTCATTGAGCATGTGAAATTTCTTCGGGTAATCCGCCCAGGGGAACTCTCCGCCATCGACGATAACGCCGCCCAACGAGTTGCCATGGCCGCCCATGTACTTGGTCAGGGAATCAACAACAATGTCTGCGCCCCAGGCAATTGGCTTGATCAGAGCCGGGGTGGCAACCGTGTTATCCACGATCAGCGGCACACCACGCTCGTGCGCCATGTCGGCCAGCGCTTCGATATCAACGACGTTGCCGGCCGGATTACCGATGGATTCGCAGAATATTGCCGTGGTCTTGTCGTCGATGTGTTTTGCCATGCTCGCCGGACTGTCGTCTTCGGCAAACCGCACATCGATGCCTTGCCTTGGCAGCATGTGCTTGAACAGCGTGTAGGTGCCGCCATAGAGCAACGGCACCGATACGATATTGTTGCCCTGCTCGGCAATATTCAGAATTGAGTAGTTGACCGCGGCACTGCCCGCGCTGAGACCCAATCCGGCGATACCTTCTTCCAGTTCCGCGCAGCGCTGTTCGAGCACGGCCGTTGTTGGGTTCATGATCCGGGTGTAGATGTTCCCCTCGACCTCAAGATTGAAGAGGTCGGCACCGTGCTGGGCGTCGTCAAACTCGTAGGCGACCGTTTGGTAGATAGGTACCGACACGGCCTTGGTCGCGCTATCCGACTTGAAGCCCGCGTGAATGGCGATTGTCTGGTCTTTCATTATTTCTCCTTAAGGCCGAGCGGATCCTCGGCATCGATTCCCGGCATGAATTGTTGTTTGCGATCGATGTTGGTCACGCGGTAAACGAGACCGAGCCAATTATTAACGACCGCCTTGGCCGTGTCGCCCCACGTATTGTCGAGCAGCCCTGCCAGATCCTGTTCGAGGGTATCGTCGAATGCCGCGCCGGACGTACGCGCCTGCAGGGCTCGCTGCAGCTGCGCCGCTGCGTGCTCCTGTGCCCGGTCGCCAAAATAGTTTCGGGAAAGGGCGGGGCGGTCTCAAGCTCGCCGCTCGCAAAGCGTTTCAACTCACGCCGGTACTCCTTGAGCAGGCTGGCGACATCGTACTCAGGGTGCCCTTGCATGTAGATCACGCGAAACTGGTCCGGGCTGGCGGCGAGGTGCACACCACCTTCACGGCTGTCTACCAGCACCGGCAGCCCGGCCGCTTCGAGCTGCTCGCGCGAGATGTCGTTGTAACGCGAATGTGGAATATCGAAGCGGGTGTTGATTTCACGCAGTAACGGATGTTGGGGTGTACTCACACGATGGCTGTATACACCCCAGCGCTTGTGAGGCAGAGGCTGACGATCGATGTCGTGCAGGTGTTTGAGCAGTGCGTGCGTCGCCAGGCAGGAACAAAGGACCGATACAACATTGTCTTGTGCCCAGTTGACGACCTCGATAAGCGGGTCCCAGAACGGCTCCTCCTGGAGCGAGGGGTTCGCGACATTGGCGCCGGTAATAATGAGCGCATCCAGGCCTTCTTCGCGTAGAGTCTCAAAATCAGAGTAGTACTGCTCAATGTAGTCCAGCGTCTCGGCGCTCCGGGGCAGCCCGGGTAGCGAGAACGGGTACACGAAGAACTGTGCGATCCGGTTGCAGCCGCCGACGAGGCGGATGAACTGGCGTTCCGTCGCCTGCAGGGCGGCATCGGGCATCATGTTCAGGAAACCGATGTGTAACTCGCGGATATCCTGGTGCTCGGCACGGTCGAGCGACAGGACTTCATGCCCCTGGGCGCGCAGCTGCGCGAAAGTCGGTAGTTTCGAGTGTTCGACGAGTGGCATGTTGCTGGTTCCGGGAGAAGACCGTGGCTAGTAGCGCGCCCAGAATAACAATCTTGTCGCTGCGAGTGAGCCTTATTGTTGTGGATGAGGTTGTTTCGAATGCGTCTATCGCTGTCGCCTACGTGCCAGCCCGTAGCCTGTTGCGGGTGTCCGCAATTGGGGGTGGCCGGCGAAGTCTGTACCATTCCGACCATGTCTTGTTGAGTATTGACGGGCCCTCCCAGCGCAAATCATGAAGCCATCGCAACAGGTTCGCGAACTTGCCGCCACCGTCCCCGGGGCGACGACGGACGAACTGTTGCACAATCTGTTGGCCAATCTGGCGGGGTTGCTGGGCGCGCGGCGCGCCTACGTTAACGAGGTAACGAACGGCACTGCCAAATCGGTCGCTTCGTGGGAGGACAATCACCGTGGGCCGGTGCGGGAGTACCCGATAAACGGCACGCCATGCGAAACGGTCATGCAGGACGGCGTCCAGGTTGTCGATTGCGAGCTTTCCGAGCGTTACATTCTTGGTGAATCCAGCATCGGGTATGGCTGCGAGAGTTTTGTTGGCAGCCCGATCGTGGATCACAACGGTGACAGGATCGGGCAGTTGTGTGTATTCGGCGCCAATCCACTGGATGACCCGGAAATGGCGGCCGCTCTTGTTTCACTGGCTGCGGTAAGAGTGTCAGCTGAGCTGGAGCATCGTAAGCATGAGGCGGCTCTTGAGCGGTCCGAAGCGTATTCGAGGGCGATTGTGGCAACCGCCGCCGAAGGTGTCCTGACAGTTGACGCCTCGGGGCGAATCGAATCGTTCAATCAGGCTGCCGAGAAAATGTTCGGCTATCGCGCCGACGAAGTAATCGGCGAGGATGTTCACGTCCTGATTCCGGAGCGTCATCGCAACACGCATGTAGGCTACGTCGATCGATTCTTCAAGACAGGTGAAGCAAGCATTATCGGGACCGGCCGAGAAGTTACGGCGCAGCACAAGGACGGATCGGTCTTTCCGATTCACCTTGCTGCCAGTGAAGTTTCTCTCAATGGCGAGCGTTGTTTTGCCGGCATCATTCGGGATGTCTCTGCCCAGAAGGCAGCCGAAAAATCTCTCAGAGCTACCGAGAGGCGCTTCCGCGCGGTGTTTGATCAGCGCCATCAATTGGTCGCCATCCTGAGTCCCACCGGTATCGTTCTGGAAGCAAATAAGCGGTCGCTGGACTTCACCGGCCTTCAGCATGACGACGTTATTGGCCGTGAGTTCTGGACTACGCTGTGGTGGGATCATTCGCCGGAGTTGCAGCAACGCATGAAGGAGGCGATCCGGACTGTGGCTCAGGGAGCAAGTTTGCAGTTCGAGGTAACAAAGCCGCGTTTTGACGGTGAGTTGGCGATTCTGGACTTCTCTATTCGCCCGATCACGGACAAGGCGGGGCAGGTCGTATTTCTATTGTGCGAGAGCCATGACATCACTGAACACAAGCACGCTGAAGAGGAGGCCCGGCATCATCGCGAACGCATCGCCCATGTCTCGAGGCTAAGTACGCTGGGTGAAATGGCGGCGGGTATTGCTCATGAAATCAACCAGCCACTTACTGCCATTTCATTGTTTGCGCAAGCCGGCAAGCGCCTCGTCGACGCGGGTCAGTTTGAGAAGATGGACGAAGTCTGTTTCAAGCTAAACGAACATGCACTGCGGGCCGCCGACGTTGTTGAACGCATGCAATCGATGGCGCGGCAGGGCGAAAGCCGGAAAGAAGTCGTTGATTGCAACGAGCTGATCGAAAGTGCAGTGAGGCTGGCGGAATCGGAGGCCAGAATCCACGATATCCAGATCGAGTTCGGCAAGGGTAACAATCTCCCTCCAGTTTCTGTTGACGGTGTGCAGATTCAGCAGGTAGCGCTCAATCTTTTACGGAATGGCATGGAGGCCATGATCTCAGCCGATGAACGAAAAGGCTGTCCGATAAAAATCACAACGCGTCTCAATGATGAGAAAGAGATAGAAGTTGCAGTGACGGATTGCGGTGGCGGAGTTCCGGAAAGTCGAATCGACAAGCTCTTCACACCCTTCTCGACGACCAAGAAGTCCGGCATGGGTATGGGCTTGTCGATCAGCCAGGCAATCATCAGGGCGCATGGTGGACGCATAGGCTTCAACAACAACGATGCCTGCGGTGCGAAATTCTGGTTCGCCCTTCCTGCGGCGAAACATGGGAGCCACAATGAACGATAAGCAGAAAGTATATGTCGTCGACGATGACGAAGGCGTGCGTGATGGGTTGAGCCTCCTGTTGGCAACTGTCGGACAGCCTTGCGAGCTCTTCGAATCGGCGACCGACTTTCTTGGTGCTTACGATAAAGACATGAGTGGTTGCCTGGTGCTGGATATTCGCATGCCACGCATGACGGGCCTGGACCTGCAGGAGGAACTTATCGCCATGGGCTCGAGGCTGCCGATCATATTCATTACGGGGCACGGCGATATACCGATGGCCGTCGAGGCGATGCGCCGCGGGGCGGTGGACTTCATTCGTAAACCATTCCGCGAGCATGGCCTGCTCGACCGCATCAACGAGGCGCTGGCTGTCGATGATACTGTTCGCAAGCAGGTCACAGATCGCAAAGCGGTCGAGGAAAAACTCGCAGTGTTGTCGGAGCGCGAGCGTGAAGTCTTCGAACGGGTTGCCGACGGTGATATGAATAAGGTAATTGCTGCGGATCTCGGTATCAGTGAAAGGACCGTCGAAGTCCACCGTGGGCAGGTGATGAAGAAGCTTGGTGTGAGGACTCTGGCGCAGCTTGTGCGGATCAAGATTGAATCCGAACTCATCCAGGCGGCCTGACCGCGCAACGAGTTCCCGAGGCGGGGAGCCGCATTTCTTTACGAGGTAATCCCAATACCGCCGCATCGGCAAGCGGAGCGATACTTCGCGAACAGGTTCGATAATGTTCGAGTTGCGGCTTTGAAACACGACACGTTTGTAGTTCACGTAGTGGATCCGGATCCAGCCATTGCGGACGGTCTGGTAACCCTGCTGGAGACTTACGGGATGCAGGTTTGCTATTACCCGGATGCCGAGTCGTTCCTAAGATCACAACCTCGATCCTGCCGCGGGCACTGCTGCCTGTTGGTCGACGCCGATCTACCCGGCCTCAGTGGGCCCGCGCTACTGCAGCAGCTTCGCGATGACTTTGCTCACGTCCCGGTGCTGCTGCTCGTCAGCACATCCTCTCCCGAGTTGATCGAAGCGGCACGCAGTTCGAGTCGCGTTTGCGTGATCGAAAAGCCCTTCGTCAATGGCATGCTCATCGATCATCTTCTCCGCCTGCAGCGCGCCTGCGGGTAGCCACAGATCGTTACGAGGAACCTCCAATTTCCAATTGCCTTGCCCTATAGCAGGCTCACTCCCATGGTCAGCAAGTCCATGCTGAGCCGATAACTAAAAAACAAACTCGTGGGAGAGAACCGTGAAGACTCGATGGCCAACACTAATAGCGTCAGGTCTGTTGCTCGCTTGTATGACGACAGCAAGCGCAGACGACGGTGAAAAAACGCTCAAGGAGATGACCGGCGGCAACGCCGACAATCAGCTCACGGTTCAGCCGGCGGACATCGGGCATACCGTGTCTGACGCCGAGCACGCGTTCACCGACATGATGAAGTTCTATGTACCGGTACAGATGGCCAGTGGCAGTGACGTGCCCACTGACACGGTCTCTCCGGGGGTCTACAACAACATTGACGGCGTCTTGGTTGAAGAGCTCGGTGTCGCGAAACCGCTGGTCAGCGTCTACATCTACGGACCGACAGTTCCGGTTGACGATACGGCCTTCGCGCACAGCTTCATGGATGTGTTTGCCGCGGTTAGTCTTGACGACGGTCTGACCACCAAGAAAACGAACCTGTCAGAGACCGCGGACATGAGTTCGTTCACGCTCGGCGTGGACGGTGG
The DNA here is from genome assembly GCA_963722775.1 of uncultured Gammaproteobacteria bacterium. Lineage (GTDB taxonomy): Bacteria > Pseudomonadota > Gammaproteobacteria > Steroidobacterales > Woeseiaceae > UBA1847. Next base: position 30,571 of record CAVROF010000012.1, on the reverse strand, counting down.
CGGCAGCGGCGGCGACGTCGATGAAGTGCCGGCCGATCACACCAGGGTCGAGAAAGACGATGGGCTCATCGCTTTCCATGCACCTGGGATGGAGTATCCCTACACGAACGAATGCACCGAATGCCATGGTCCTACGCTGGAGGGTGGTCACCACGGTGAGCCGTCCTGCTATAGCTGCCACGGCCCTGTGTGGAAAGAAGATGCACCCGACGGCGTCACGGTGATCTACATCGAGGAAGCCTTTGCCAAGACAGAGAAAGAGAAGGTCAAGCTCGTGGTTATAGGTGCCGCCGAAGGCGTCGAGAAAAAGGCGACCGCTACACTGATTAATGGCGTAACCGAAGCCGTGCTGGCAACCGAAAAGGTAGAAGACGACGGCAAGTTCAAGTTCGAGGTCGAGTATCGCGGAATAGCGCCATGCACGGTCGCAGTCATTGTCGAGGGCGTCCAGAGCCTGGTAATTCCGGTGGTGGACAAGAAGACAGGCGAGGAGCTCGAGACCTGTGAAGGCGAGCCCACTGACCTGACAATCTACCCAGGTGGCGCATTCAACGTGTTCCACGCGACAGCAGGCAACAAGGTGCTGGTCGCCTGGCCAAGCCGCTTCTGCGAACAGGGCCAGCCGGCCTACTCGATAGCCTGGGACGGTGACGATGAGGGCTTGAGTGAGGACCAGCTAGACAAGCGCATTGCCCTTGAAACGCTTCTGGGCGTAAATATTGAGGCCGACCTTTACCTGACCGACCTCTTCGGAGTCGCGGGCTCGCAAGGCTCCATCGACTTCGCAGACGAGGGCTATCCGCAGGCCGGTGAAGTCCCGTTCGGATGCGTATGGACGGCGCGCGGCGTACTGCGCGCAGGCGATGACCCAAGGACTGATGAAACAGAATACACGCACATGGTGTGGACCAAGGCCGAACGGCTAACCTCAGGCCGCCGCGACCCCAATCGCATCGAAGTCAAGGGTGTGCAGGGCGCCGGATTCGTCATCACCTGGCAGGAAGATCCCGACGGGCTGCGTCCCGGCCAGGGCGAAGGCCCGGGTGAAGGCTGGAGTGGTGCAGTTGCGCACGACAAGACCGACGTCTGGTACTCGTTCATTCCGTGGGAGTATTTCGACCTGGTCGAGAACCCGGACGAGCCGGCGGGTGACCCGGTGAACATCGCGCTCCATGACCTGAATCTAACTGGCAGACCGCAAGCGTACGTCCCCATGGCCGTACCCATGCGCCTGACCAACAACGACAAGTGCGTTGCCGAAGAGTACGGTCCCTTGGTAGAGACCCCGTCAGAGAACAAGGTATTCAGTTACTGCAACTTCGACGTAGCAGAAGCCTACGGTCTGCAGGACTTCTGCCAAGACACGGCGGAAATCCCGCAAGGTCAGGACGGCACCCTGGGATATATCTGTGTCAACGACGACAACTTGCCGAACATCGCCAACACGGCATCAACGCGGCCTCGCACCTCGCTGCAGGGCTATGACTCGGATGGCGATGGAGCGACCGACAGTGCCTGGGTGATCGTGGCGGCCGAAGAGTCCAAAGGACTTGGCCGGTACGCGTTCCTGCCGGGCGGCACACCCTGCGAGGATTTACGGGCCGATGATCCGAATTACGACCCGGATTGCGGTGCCGATATCGGCAAGAACCAGTGGTACTTCAGCTTCGATATGGGTGATCCGGCTACTTCGCTTACGATGAACGAGCCCAACGGCCTGGTGAAGAACCTGGTGAGCCAGGGCAACCTGCTGAACCAGCCCGAGGTAGACTACAGAACCGGCAGCTTCTACCCGGTGCTCAACACATCGCTGATGTGGGAATTCGGTCCGTACAACTACGATCTGTACAACACCGAGATCGCGCGTCGCTCGAGCCTGCTGGTGCAGTCGATCGCGAAAGCCGAAGGTAGCAGTAGTGGCATACTCGCCACGCCGTCCTGGAAGCAGGGCGTGATGCGGCAGGGCGGCCCGGCCGACACCATGCTGCGGCGTATCGTGTTGCCTGACAACTATGTCGAGGGCATTGGCAACAATCCCTACGCCTTCACCAACATGGTGTGTGAGCCAGTGGGTGGTTTGGGAGGCTGGATCCTGACGGACGGTTCGAACCCGTACTATCCCAATGGAATATGCCAGGCGCCCGCGACCAACCTCTCAGGGGTTGTGCCGGATACCTGCAAGGACGATGACACGGGTGTTGCGACAGCGTGCCCGACAGTGACCTTTAACGGCACGACATTCGGTATAGGAGATACCAACCCGATACTGCAGGGCTACGAGCAGGGCGAAGGCAACACCACGCGGGTGCTCACCTGGCACCAGTGCCCGTCGGATGGCGCCGCGCTCGATACGAGCGAGCTTGAAGACGGTACGTACTTCGACTGCGCGACGGACAGCCGAACGGACGCCTTCGTGAACCTGAGGGACCAGAGCTGGTACAACCCGCTCGACGTCTCCAAGGGCCACCGCGGCTTTGTCGACGGCGACTTCGTCATGTTCCTGTACGCCTGGTCGCCGAACTGGCGCCTCAACGCCAAGGGTAACGACCGCTACGATCTGTACGTGCGGCGGTCGTTCGACGGTGGCGTAACCTGGCAGACAACGCCGGACACGTTCACAGCCAGTGATGGCTTGGACTACTCGGGTGACGGCACAGTAACCTGCGAGACCTACCGGTCTTCGGAGACCGGAACGTCCGGCGCCCTGGAGCCGCATGTCTGCTACGACTACGCTGCTGGCGACAACGAGCAGGCACGCAACATTACGCAGCACAGCCGTATGCGAGTGACTACGCTGGATCCGCGCTATGCGCCGACACTGGGGACCATTACAACAGGTTGTGTAGATGGGCTCGACCCGACTATCGATACCGGCGTTATGACCTGCGACGATGGGTCCACGAACTACGACTCTGACCTGCGTGACCCGAGTCGGTACTTCATGGTCTACGAGACCGGCGATAACAGCACAGTCGCAGAAGGTGAGGCAGAGCCGGAGGATCTGTTCTACGGCCGTGCCGAGAGTTTCGGTGACGACTATGTCGTCTGGACCGATCCAACCTTAGATACCGATCCATCGAGCGTGTGCTATCCCACAGTGGCCTATGAAGATGCGAAGGTCGTGGGAACGGTCGTCGAGGGATCCGGCTTCTGCAACGAGTTCGACCGCATGAACGCGGGCGGCGATACCCATTCAAGCGAGGCCAATCTCGAGGCCAACCCGGACGGCTCCAAGCTCTACGGCGTCTGGTCGCAATGGGTATTCGATGACCTCGGTGAGGAAGTGATCGACTCTGAGGCCAATATGCGCCGTGTCTGGTGGATCGACAATTACCGTTCGACGATCCTCGACAACGTGTGGACGCTGCCGGGCACTAATCAGTAGCCTGAGTAGCCAGCGTGTAAACGCAAATTTCCCTGCCCCGTTATACAGGGGCAGGGAAATTTCTCACAAAGACCGAATGGTGCCCATCATGTCCAGGATCAACCCATCTTATTTTGCAAAGTTTCTGGCAGTAGCCGGATTCGCGCTTCTGCAGTCCTCATGTGGCGGTGGTAGCTCATCCTTTGTCCCGCCGGTTAACCCACCGGTTGTCCCCCCAGCCAATCCGCCAGCGGCACCTCAGTTCGTGCAGGTTGTATCCGGCGACGATGACAGCAGCGAGATTCAGAATACGATTTCCTGGACGCTGGATGCGAACGCTACGGATTACACCGTCTATTGGGACAATGTGCCTGGCGTTACGGAGAACAGCAGTGTGGTTGTGCCCGCATTCGCAGGCACCCGCTATGTTGTCCATTCGGACGTCGATGTATTGGCAGGCAATACTTACTACTACCGGGTCCAGGCTAACTCAGCAGCCGGAGGCTCGGCATTGTCAAATGAGGTTGCTGGCACGCCTCAACGAAGCATCACGGGCAGATCTCTCAACGACGTAGCCTGGAATGGGACAGACACGCTCGTCGCTGTCGGCGACAGTGGTGTCATCCTGAGCAGCCCGAACGGTACAACCGACGGCTGGGTCGATGTTTCTCTGGCGGCTGTTCCCGAGCCCCTGGCCGGCGTGAGCTGGGAAAGCGTGAATTCACAGTTCATCATCGTAGGTGCCAGCAGCACCGTGCTTACGGGCGATGGAACAAACTGGGTACAGGAAAACCTGAATAATATCGCCGGCGCCAAGAACCTGCAGGATGTCGCCTGGCTGGGTAACAACTATATTGCTGTGGGCAATAATGGCGCGATCGTTACGAGCAATGCCGATGGCAGCAGCTGGACCTTGCAGGATGCCGGTGCGAATGTGGCCAACACGTCATTCAATGCCGTTGCCACTGATGGCGCTCTCATAGTTGTCGTGGGCTCCAACGGTACGATTCTGGACAGCGCGGATGCGATTACGTGGAACGAACAGGCCAAACCACTCAATAACGATCTGAATGACATTACCTGGGACGGTACTCAATTCGTGGTTGTCGGTTCCAATGACACGGTTCTGACCAGCCCTGACGGGCTGACCTGGACACAGCATGCGCCGGGTACCTCCAACATCAACTTTGTCGGGGCAACCCAGTGGGATTCCGGACTGCCGGCAATACCGATCCACGGAATCGTGGGATCGTCAGGGACCTTTGTTGTCGATCCTGCCGCGGACCCCGGGACAATCATCCGCAGCGGCACAACCGCGCAGTTCGGCGCGATAACCTGGGTGGATAACGGTGTCGCAGATCCGTACTTCATGATCGTGGGTAACGATGGGACAGTGCTGACTTCGCAGTACGAGTAGTGTCCGCGTCAGGACGTTGTCCGGGTTCAGCCATGAAAACCATCGATCTTCAGCCTCTCAGGTATCACCTGATGGGCCTGCTTTTGCTCGCGCTCGGCGCCTGTGGTGGAAGCGGCGGGGCAGGGCCCACGACCGACGTGCCAGCCCCGGGCAATCCGCCGCCGCAGCCACCTCCTGTGGTGGTTCTTGAGGATGCGCTCGCCGATCATGCGTTCGTCTCGGACCATTTCAGCGGTTCGCAGAACTGCGCGTTCTGTCATGACGGCCTGCGGGATTCGAGTGGGCTGGATGTCTCAATCGTCGCAGAATGGCAGGCCTCGATGATGGCGAACAGCTCGCGCGATCCCGTGTGGCGAGCCAAGGTGGCCAGCGAGATAAAGCGCAACCCGAATTTGCGCGAGGAAATCGAGTCGACGTGCAGCCGCTGCCATGCGCCGATGGCGCATGTGGAAGCCGTCTTCGCGACAGCCGAAATACGATTAATGGACGATGGGTTTCTGCATCCGGACAACCCCTTGTTTGATGCTGCCGCCGACGGCGTCAGCTGTACTTTGTGCCATCAGGTTTCGGACTCAGCAGATCTTGGCACCGATGCCGGCTTCTCGGGCAATTTTGAAATACCGTTTGTATTTGGCAGCGACCGCGTGGCGTTCGGACAATATAACAACCCACTCGCTGGCCCGATGGTCAATCAGGTTGCGTTTACACCCGCAACGAGCGCGCACATCTCGGAGTCCGAGGTCTGCGGGACCTGCCATAACCTGTCAACACCCGTTGTGGATGCGCAAGGCAACCTGACGAACGAATCCTTCCCGGAGCAGATGGTTTATACAGAGTGGGAGCACAGCGATTTCGCCACGACCCGGAGTTGCCAGGACTGTCACCTGATGCGTGCGGATGGCGATGTCACAATCTCAACGAGGCCGATGAACGGTGGTTTAAGGCCGCGCCCCGAGTTTGCGCGTCACAATATCGTGGGCGGCAACACCTACCTGCTGGATATCCTTGCGCGCAACGCGGGTGATCTGGAGATATCGGCAACGGGGTTTGACGATCTCATCGCCGACACACGCGCGTTCCTCGGTGCTGCGGTAAGTCTTGGTCTCGAAGACGTGCAGAAGAGTAATGACGAACTTCACTTTGGTGTCCGACTGAGCAATCACTCCGGGCATAAGTTTCCGACCAGTTACCCATCCCGTCGCGCGTGGCTGCAAGTCATCATCTCCGATGCGCAAGGTGTCGTCATGTTCGAATCCGGTGCTGTCGATGCATCCGGACAGATTGCGGGCCATGCCGGCGACCTGGGCCGGGCTGGTGTTGAACCGCATTACCAGACGATTCGCAGCGAGAGCCAGGTCCAGAGTTATGAAACGGTCATGGAGGATGCCGACCAGAATGTGACGCATACGCTCCTGGAGGCCAGGGCCTATCGCAAAGACAATCGCCTGTTACCGGCTGGCATGGACAAAGCCAGCGTCCCGGACACCATTCGGCCTCAAGGCGAGGCTTTTGGCGACCCGGACTTCATTGGTGGCAGCGACGTCGTGCACTACGAGATAGCCGGGCTTGTACCCGGCACCTATACCATTGAAGCAAAGCTGAACTATCAGACCCTTGCCTATGGCTTTATTCAGGATCTGATCGCTGACGATGATGACGCCAGGGTCGCTCTGTTCCGCGATCTGGACCACGGCGCGGTTACTCGTGTCGAGACGATCGCCACAGCGACCGGCAGCATCGACTACTAGCCAGCGGCGCGACCAAGTCTACGGCCAGGCGATTTGCGGGTTCTGATCGACTATGTTCGTGTCTATAAGTAAGATCTCGGGACGGGTGATGTCCGCGGGTGTAGTTCAACGGTAGAACATCAGCTTCCCAAGCTGAGAATGAGGGTTCGATTCCCTTCACCCGCTCCAATTCACGTCAATATGATATGGGCGCGAAGACCCACGAAGCAGGGACATATTTCGAGGTTTAACATAACGGGAAACCACGTGGCTGTCGCCATGTGGAGACATCTGGACGAGGCGGTGATTTTGCGCGAAAGTGTGACTGCAGGCAGCCATCTCCGGCAGCCAGAAGAATACATCTTCAGAACTCGGGCAACACGTGGAACGCGACCGCCAGTCGGCATTTATACAGTACCCCTCACAGCAGGAAGCCTTCAGTTTCCTGGAAAGCATACTTGCAGACTCAAAAGGGCTCGGGCTGCTGCACGGCCCGGATGTCGCGGGTAAATCGGAACTCATTGAGCAGATCGCACGGAAGATAAGCGAGCGAGCAGCTGTTGCTGTCGTCGATGGTTCGCACCTCAGGCCTGCGGCTTTCCTGAACTCCATGCTCACGCAGTTTGGCTATGATCTTGAACTGGGGTCGGTGGATGAATTGCTGAACATGATCAACGTGTTTGGCGTCCAGCAGGCCAAATCGCGGGAAGCCCCTGTCCTGATTCTCGAACACTTCAATCACATGCTGCCGAGTACGCTCAACGTATTGTGCAAACTCGCGCAGCTTGCGTTCGATCAACGCTTCGTCTTACGCATTATCCTCGTTGGTGATCGACACTTCCGGCGGGTTATCGACTCGCCTCGTATGCTGCCCATCGCCATTCGTCTGACGGGCAATTTCGAAATGAAGCCGCTGGCCAGACGGGAATCATTGGTTTACTTGTTTTCGAGACTCAAGGCGAATGGTGTAGATAATCCGGGGAGCGCGATTCCCGCGGAGATCATTGAATCGTTGTATACGGCTAGCGAGGGCTGGCCCGGTAACCTCGATCGTATAGCGGACTCGATAGTTGCAAGGAACGAGGCATTTCCGATAAAGGCGGAGGATCTTGGTGGTATGCACTCCGAGGGCCTGTTCAGCAACTACGACAAGGTCTCCGAAGAACAGAATGTGTCGCTGCTGGACGACGTGGTGGAACCCGAGCCGCCGCAACTGATCATCTCGCACAACGGGCAGGTCGTTCACGAAGTGAGACTAACTGCCACGCGCACGCTGGTCGGTCGCTCGGAGCTTAGCGACGTCATTCTCGATAACCAATACGTCAGTAAACAGCATGCACTGCTGGTTCAGTCGGAAGGGACGTTGATCCTTGCGGACCTGAAGAGCCGTAATGGGACTTACGTCAATTCGAGGCCAACTCAGAACCAGGTTCTGCGCAATAATGACATTATCTCGCTCGGCGATTTTCGCATTAAGGTCATATTGCCGCCGAGCTTCGGAACCGGTTCGATCAGTACAGTCGATTCTACCGACACAACAAAAATGATGACAATTGAAGACGCACGACGAGCTCGCAAAGATGAGCATCTCCGTGAAGTCAGGGTGAAAGGGAAATGAAAACTACTAACAGGACGATGGGACTTGGTTTCGCAACGATGGCTGCGGTTGCAGTGGCAGGTTGCGGTGGCGGTGGCGGAGGAGATAGCGCTTCCGAGACATTCGGATTCTTGTCATTGGGCATCAGTGATGGCCCGATCCACGACGCGCAAAAAGTGTGCGTGACCTTTACGGAAATCGAATTGAAACAAATGGGCGGGCCGTCGACGACACTGATGCTGTCCAGTCCCGAGAAAATCAATCTTCTCGAGTTTCAGGGAACCAACGCGATGCCGATCCTGACCAGCGAGCGATTGCCGGCGGGCCAGTATCAGTGGATGCGCCTTGGTGTCGATGCTGTGCGCGGCAGCAACGGTGGGGCCGGTGATACAGGTGATGCGGCCGTCTGCGATGGCGATGCGTCCTACATTGTCATGAACGACAACTCGGTCCACAACCTGTATGTCCCGAGCGGCGCGAATACCGGGCTTAAGCTGCACGGTGGCTATACGGTTCCAGTCAATGACCAGGTCAGCCTGACCGCAGAATTCGATCTCGGAAAGTCGATTACGGCGCCTCCGGGACAGTCACCTGACGTGATGCTTCGTCCGACCATCAAGCTGGTCAACAACAATGAGGTTGGTATCTTGACCGGACGGGTCGCCAACGAACTTGCTGAGGTTGAAGCTTGCCAGCCGTCGGTTTACGTATTCAATGATGATGTTCCGCCGAACGGCATTGAGGACGATGTCGTCGACCCGGATGATCCGGTTGCGACGGCGATTGTTGAAGCACAAGACCAACTGGACGGCACCGTCGAATGGCGTTACACAATTGGCTTCCTTCTGGCCGGTGACTACGAAGCCGCGTTTACCTGTGACGGTCAATCCTTTGAACCTGCGGACGGCAGTCCTGTTACGATTGCGGCAAGTGAAACCGCGGTCGTCGACTTCGAGGCACCCGCGCCCTGACAGGAACCGCAGTGCTGCCACAACTTGATGCCATAGAAGCCCGGGTCATCGGCTGTCTGATCGAGAAATCGATCGTGACGCCGGACCAGTACCCGTTGACACTCAATGCGCTGACCAACGCGTGTAACCAGAAATCATCTCGCGATCCTGTCATGTCGCTGACGCAGGGAGAAATTCAGCATGCTATTCGCATGCTCGAGGGCAAGCACTTTGTGCGTGTGGAGGAAAATTTCAAGAGTCGGGCTGAGAAGTACACGCATAGATTCTGCAACTCCCGTTACAGCGAGCAACAGTTTGATCCGGCGCAACTGGCTATCGTCTGCCTGTTGCTACTACGCGGGCCACAAACGCCCGGTGAGCTGCGTGCGCGCAGCGGTCGTCTCCATACCTTTGCCGACAACGAGGAAGCGGCTGCAGCGGCAAACGGCCTGATCGAGCGAGAGGGCGAGCCTGTGCTGGTGAAATTGCCTCGGAGGCCAGGCCGCAAGGATGCGGAGTACATGCATTTGTTTTGCGGGCCTGTGGACGTTGAGGCCTATGCGTCCGCTGCACAAAGCACGAAAAGTGCCCGGCCATCGTCACGGTCAAACGTGGCCGAACTCGAGCATCGGGTAGAGCGGCTCGAGGCAGAGGTGGCGCGCCTGAAGGCCTTGCTGGACTAGCGTAACTGGCTGTCTTTCGAGCCGCGGCGGTTAATCGAGCTCTTGAGTTTCGACTCTTCGTCACGTTCGGACTGGCAACTAACGCACAGACGCACGCCAGGCACGGCTTCACGCCGTGCCTGCGGAATCGGAGCGTCACATTCTTCGCAGTTCTCCAGGCTTTCGCCACGCGGCAGCTGATCGCGCGCGTGTTTCACCGCGTCCTCAATCGTCGCGTCGATCTGGTCCTGAACGGCCCCGTCTTTAGCGAATCCACCTGCCATACGGCGGTCTCAGGGCTTGCGGAACAGGAACGTAAAGCGATCAGTATTGCCGCTTACTGAGCGGCGACCCACTTCGTATTCCAATTCGTCGTCAGCCCGGAAGTGCAGATCGGTGTAGTCGACGAATTCAAAGCCGGCGGCCTGAACTTCCTTGATGACGAGCACCGGATCGATACGCCGACGGTTCTCATTATCGTCACGCTCCATGTGGCGACGCGTGTGATCGACGATGCCGTAGACGCCACCACTCTTCAGCGCTTCAAAAGACTCGCGGTGCATGAGCATGCGGCCTTTTTCGCCGAAGTTGTGCACATTGCGAAACGTGAGGATCATGTCGAGGTCATCAACACCGAAATCGAACTCGTCCATCGTGTAGAGGCGTGCGCCGTCCGGGCGATGGGTGTTCTCATTGGTTTCGAGTACTTCGATTTTCTGGAAACCGGGCAGCGGCAGAATGTTTTCCTTGACCCTGCCGGTGCCAAGAGCGACATAGAGTTTGCCGTTATCGGCCAGAACCGGGGCCAGAACGCGCGTGTACCAGCCGCCTCCCGGGAGTAGCTCCAAAACGCGCATGTCGTCCTGCAGGCCGAAGAACTTCAGGGTCTGGAGCGGCATACGGTTGCGGTCGCGTTCAGCATCCGCTGCCGGACGGCCTTCGGCGGCCAGCGCCTCCTGGACCTTGGCATCAATATCACCGGCACTGGCGAAAGCGGACAGGGAAAGCAGACAAATGACTAACGTGAATCTCACAGGTGAACTCCTCAACTAATGGTGCTGTATGCGTGTGGTAGACACTGACTATACGGGTGTATTAGCCAAGATTGTAGCCGGTTCTATGGCTCGTAGCATTTGTCGATAAGCCACTTCTCCACGTCGGCGGGCTCCGCGATTCGTTTGTAAAAGGTGTCGATATATTTCCTGACGTGGGCTGCGGAGATACTGGTCAACAGATCCTGCTCATCGATGATCTGGTAGAGCCTGTCTTTCTTTTCCTGAAAGTACCGGATCGTGCTTTGTAGCTGCTCGTCGTATTCACATCGGCCTTTGAACAGTCGAACGCGCACAGTTGGCAGTCTGTAGCGCGGATTCGGTTCCGCGTATGGGGCATTGACGAAGCCGGCGAAATCAAAATCGTAAGCAAGCGGCGTGTATAGCGAAACGCCTTTTGGTGCCATTAGATCGATGTTGTGGCAGCAGTTCTTTTTGGGCTCCGAACGCATGACGGAGTATTCGGTGTTGCCGATCATGTACTCGAAGACGTGGATAAGGCTCTCTTGTTCCAGGTCCAGGTAGTCACGGGTCACCAGACCAACACTAGCGAGCTTCATGCCATTGCGCTTTGCGACGGCATCACCGTCTTCAATAACGAAGCCAAGCTTCGTGCGGCTTTTTTCGTTCTCGATATTGACGTAGGTGATGCGCATAAGCCGCACGGCGAAGCTCTTCGGAGTGAGTTCGTGCAGCATGCGATATGCGAGGTACTCGCGAAGCACGAGTTGCTCATACCTGGGTTCATTGTTCTGGCAATGTGTGACGAGCTTAAGTTTGTCTTGCCCGGCGAACAGGGTTTCCTTCACCTGGCTTTTCGGAAAATTCAGGCGAATGGGCGCGAAATCACAGTGTTCTTTGGCGCGACGGTAGTTGCCTCGCGTGCGTAACTTGAGAGCCAGTTTGCGCTCGGTGCCATCTGCTTCGGTGAAGGTGAACGAGCCGTGGAGATATGCCTTGTCAGGACGTATATCCATGAGGGCTTCCATCGGTGCCTCGATAGTGACCTCGAGAACGGTGTCCTCAGCGAATAAGCGAGCCACATCCGGGTAGGGACTCGCCTGGACGCACAAGGGGAGGATAGCGCTCATCAGGGCGCATGCCGCTTTGATCCTGTTGCCGACCATGTTCATGAACTCATCGGTATCTCTTGTGTGGCCCTACAGCTTTATTCAATCGGATTATCCTCGGGTAGGGCATCGGGGATTGCCGCAATCTCAGTGCGCTGCAATCCCCATTGCGTGCCGAACATCGAATCGTTCGGTATATACTCCGAAGTCGGCGGCGAGCACGGGTTGGCGTGACACGTGGGCGACAGGAACGGAATGGTCTCAAAGCGTACCTGGTCCTCCGCACCTTCCTGCGCAAGCCGTCGGTTGACAGACCGAGCAACTGCGATCGCGTCGCCGTCTTCGACACTCAGTGCGATCAGTCCGTGCAGGTGCGCAGAGCGAGATTCATTCTTTGTCAGTCCAGGATGCAAGTCGCTCGCACCACTTGCTCCTGCTAATGCCGATTCACGCAGGTAAAGCCGCTGGGGGTTGATCGTGAAGTAGTTGGTCTCGTTCGATTTCCCCTGGTCCTTGCAGAAACAGAGCGACACCCACTCGACGGCGTCGTGCGCACGAAGCTTGTCCGCGGCCTCTTTTCCGATCAACTCATCGCGAGATGCCGTAACCCACGACAGCCGGTCGGTCTGGTTGACCTGCGCGGCCGGTGACTTGGCGTCGGGGAGTTTCGCGAACTCGAGCCCGAGTTCCTTCAGAAGCTTTCCGCGCTCGGACGCGGTCGTGTCTGCCGCCCAGAACACAGCGAGAAACTTAGGGACCTCGATCGCGGCACCCACGCCGGGATGTCTGAACTTGAGCTTACCGGGTGGTTTTTTCGGTCGTTTTCTAGTTGCATCAGCCATTCTTGACCTCCTGATTATTCATCATAGGCAGGTTGTTGGCGATCTCGTCGCCCATTTCAATTGATGCCTGCACCTCTATAAGCGTAGGCCGACTCTTTTTTCCCTCATCGGGTGCGGAAAATCCTCCTTGGCATGCGGCCCGAACGCGTTCGGGCAGGACCCGCTGCAAGAAGGAGGCCGCCGCCAGTAGCGCAGATCCGTTGAAGAATCCCTATAATCAGCACTCCGGCCGTGTGGTGAGGTAACCAGGAGTAGATCAATTGGGGAAGAAGAACGACAGCAGCTCTGGGGGCTTGTCTGCGGCAGGATTGCTGCTGCGCTTTATTTTTGCGTTGGTTCTTGTCCTGGTCACTTATAACCCGAGTGGTCATTCAGCGTACCACTGGATCTCTACCGCGATCGCCGAGAGTTCGTTCGGGCCATTGCACCTGATTCTCGTGGCCTTGCTGCTGATCGGCTGGGTGATCTACTGGATCGCGACCTGGCGGGCGCTTGGTGCACTGGGCGTGACGCTTGCAGCGGTTCTGCTCGCCGGGATCATCTGGCTGTTGTTCGACATCGGCATGCTAAAGACCGAGTCTGTTTCCGGTGCAACGTGGATCGTACTCGTCGCCTTGTCCGCGGTGCTCTCAGTGGGCGTTTCGTGGTCACACGTTTGGCGCCGTCTTACGGGCCAGATCAACGTCGAAGACGTCGACGACTGAAAACAAGCCAGTACCGTCAGGCGTCGGCGAGCAGTTTCTCGGCGACCGTTGAAGCCTGACCGACAATGTTCTTGTCGACTGTCGCGTACGGCTCCGTCGACGTACGGTGGGCGAGTTCCGCTCGCAGCGTGCCGAGAAAGTGTGGCGCGGCGATGAGCGCATAGCCTCTGCATGTGCCTTTGTGCACGTTGGCCGCGACGAATTCGGCAATATCACGTGCCAGTTTCTCCGCAAAATGCCTTTTCGGGTCAGTCTTCTCGCTCGTCATCGTGTGACGGCCCTGGCCATGGCTGTCGAAACTACGGCCGCCTTTGTCGGCGAGAAGATCGCCGGTCTTCTTTCTGGCGGCTTCGTTCTGAAATGTGGCGATTTCCTGCAGCGGGCCGCTGAGTTTGTCACGCCTGTAAACGACGGCTTTTGACTCATCGGCGACAACCACGAGAAAATGCCTATTGCCGGGATCGATTGGTGGTGTCATGGTTTCCTCTCCATGACAGTGTACTCCTGTGGAGGCGAAATGACGTTCGAATTGCAGTTCTTCGGTGCGACAGAACGGGTCACCGGGTCGCTCTACGTGCTCTCGGCGGGCCAGTCCAGGATCGTCCTCGAATGCGGCCTGGTGCAAGGCATGACCGACGAAGAGGCGCGCAATCGGGAACCCTTCCCATTCGGCGCCGAAGAGATCGATGCCGTGGTCATCAGTCATTCGCACATCGACCATTCCGGACGCGTGCCGCTACTTGCCAAGCAGGGATATGCAGGTCCGGTTTATACCCACGAAGCGAGCAAGGCGCTGTGCGAGATCATGTTGCCTGATTCGGGATATCTCAATGAGAAGGAGGCTGAGTGGGAGAACAAGAAGCGGGGCAGGCGTGGCAAGTCACGGGTTTTGCCGCTGTATACACGAGAAGAGGCCGAGGCCTGTATTCAGCAGTTCGTCGGACTGGAGTATGAAGCGCCCATCGAGATAGCGCCGGGACTCACGCTGACGCTGTTCGATGCCGGCCATATCCTCGGCTCGTCGATTGTCCAACTGGTGTACGACGACAAGGGGTCGAAACGCACGCTCGTTTTCAGTGGCGACCTCGGGTATCGAGATGCTCCGCTTATGGACCCGACGACGCGCCTGAAGGAGGCCGACCTGGTCGTCATGGAAAGCACCTACGGCGATCGCAATCACCGCCCCATTAGGCGAGACGATTGACCAGCTCGCGTCCGTCTTTGAGTCCGCCCGTGCAGCTCAGGGCAATGTTCTGATTCCTGCCTTCACGGTGGGTCGCACCCAGGATCTCCTCTACCTGATGGCGGAACACCAGGAGGCATGGGGGCTCCGTGACTGGAACATCTTCCTCGATAGCCCGATGGGTATCAGCGCGACCAAGACCTACTCGAGATACAGGAACCTGTTCGCCGCGCAGTTGTTCGAGCCGAAAAGTGACTATCCCGAGCTCCCCAATCTCTACGCGACACGTTCTGTTGAGGAGTCGATGGCGATCAACGAGATGGAGTCGGGTGCAATTATCATCGCGGGTAGCGGCATGTGCACCGGCGGGCGCATTCTGCATCACCTGAAGAACAACATCTGGCGACCGCAGTGCCATCTGGTCATCGTGGGCTACCAGGCGATGGGTACGTTGGGTCGCAAGCTTGTCGACGGGGCAGACGAGATCCGGCTCTGGGGTGACAGCTACCGGGTTAGGGCGCAGCTCCATACGATAGGTGGCCTTTCCGCGCACGGAGACCAGGAAGACCTTGTGGACTGGTACTCGAGCTTTGAAAATCGTCCGCCGGTTTATCTCGTGCATGGCGAAGAACGGGGACAGAAACCGCTGCTTGAGAAGCTGAAGAGTGACCTGAAAGCGCCCGCGCACATCGCAAAGTACCGGCAGAAGGTCGTTATTTAGTCATTATTGCCGCGTACGGCCGGAACCCGAGGTCTTCCTGAAGGTACTGCGCGAGCAGGCCACCGAATAGATGGCCCAGCTTGCCCGGCCTGCTGAACCAGTGAGATTGTGAATATGAAAAAACTGCTTCTCCCTTTCCTTATTGTTGGCTTGATCTACGGGATCCAGCAGTACCAGGCCACTGAACCCAACGGTGTGCGCGGCACAGCCTCGCAACACGAGGCCACTCCGACCGTGGCCAAATGGCAGTCTGGCGAACAGGTGCGAGGTAGCGGGAGAGTCGCCCGCATTTTGTCGGATGACAACGAAGGCAGTCGCCACCAGCGATTTATCGTGGAACTCTCTCCCGGGCGCACGCTTCTCGTCGCCCACAACATCGATCTTGCACCGCGAGTCCAGTCGCTGAGTGTCGGCGACACTGTGACTTTCTACGGCGAATACGAATGGAACGATCGTGGCGGTGTCATCCACTGGACGCATCATGATCCACAAGGGCGTCATGTCGCAGGATGGTTGGAACACCGGGGACGGCGCTACCAATAGCCGCAATAAGTCACCCTGTGGGCTATAGCGCTCCTGGCGCCGGATGCCTAGGTACTGCCGAATTTCGTCAGAAACCGATCCAGCTCATTCGCAAAGGTCTGCTTGTCTCGCTGACTGAATGCGGCAGGACCACCACCCATTTCGACCCCACTGGACCGCATAGTGTCCAGAAAATCCCGCATGTTCAGCCGCGCTCGAATGTTCTCGGTCGTATGCATTTCGCCGCGCGGGCTCAGTGCGTGACCGCCTTTTTCGATAACCTCTGCGGCCAGTGGAATGTCGCTCGTGATAACGAGATCACCGGCTTCCAGCCGTTTGACGATTTCGTCGTCAGCGACGTCGAATCCTCGCGGCACCTGTACGGTGTTGATATTGGGAGAGGAGGGTGTGCCCAGTGCCTGGTTCGCGACCAGCGTCAGCTGCACGCCGGTGCGGTCGGCGGCGCGGAACAGTATTTCTTTAACTACGCCAGGGCAGGCATCTGCATCGACCCAGATCTTCATTCACGACCTCAAACTCTTCTTCGGTTTCGCTTTCGGTTTCGCTTTCGGTTTAGCTTTGGCTCTCGGTTTGGCTTTCGCTTTAGGGTGTTTGCGGTTTTTGGCAGGCGGTTTTTCGTGCTCTCCGAGCATCGTTATTTTCATCGGTCGACCGCAAACCCTGACTTTCTTCAGGTCCATGAAAATATCGCGCGGCATACCCGCCGGCAGATCCACCAGGCTGAATTCCTGATCGATCTCGATATGTCCAATGTGCTCCCCGTCCAAACCCGCTTCGTTGGCGATGGCACCAACGATATTGCCAGGCTTCACGCCGTGTTCATGACCCACTTCGATGCGGTAGCGCCGTTTGTCGGAGTCAACCTCGGGCAGAGCCTTGTCGCGGCGACCTTTTCGGGGAGCTGACTTTTCTTCGAAGCGCCGGGCCTTGCGCTCTTTGTCGGGCGCCAGCAACAAGGGCTTATCACCGATAGATAATTTCGCCAGCGCTGCCGCGATATCCAGTGCCGGTACGTCGTGCTCATTGCGGTATTGCTCGACCAGGTTTTGCATAAAGGCGAGTTCGCCCAGTGCAAGGGTGTCGGTGATCTTCTGTTTGAAGTCAGCGATTCGTTTGTTGTTAACGGTCTCGGTCGTTGGCAATTCCAGCCGTTCGATTTTCTGGCGTGTAGCACGTTCAATCGCGCTCAGCATGCGACGTTCACGCGGGGCAACAAACAGGATCGCCTCGCCCGTGCGTCCAGCTCGGCCAGTACGGCCGATGCGGTGTATATAGGCCTCGGTGTCATAGGGAATATCGTAGTTGACGACGTGACTGATTCGATCAACGTCCAGACCGCGAGCCGCAACGTCGGTCGCAACCAGGATATCCAGTGAACCGCGCTTTAATCGCTCTACCGTTTGCTCGCGGTGCGCCTGTGCCATATCGCCATTCATTGCTGCGGCCCGATAGCCGCGTGCCTCCAGCTTCTCTGCGAGCTCGCTGGTGGCTGTCTTCGTACGCACGAACATCAGGATCGCATCGAAGGGCTCTACTTCAAGAATTCGGGTCAGCGCATCCAGCTTGTGGAAGCCGCTCACCTGCCAGTAGCGTTGGCGGATAGTCTCGGCCGTTGCTGTCTTTGCTTTGATCGAGATTTCCTGCGGATTGTGGAGATGCTTCCGCGCAATCCGCTCGACCTCCTTGGGCATGGTTGCCGAGAACAATGCCATCTGGCGTTTTTCCGGCGTCTGCTCCAGTATCCAGGAGACCTCGTCGATAAATCCCATGCGCAGCATTTCGTCGGCCTCGTCCAGCACGACTGCCTGCAGGTTGCCGAGTTTCAGGGTGCCCTTACGCATATGGTCCATGACGCGCCCGGGTGTACCGACGACGACCTGAACACCGCGACGCAGCTGGCGAATCTGGCCGGAGTACTCCTGGCCGCCGTAGATCGGCAGGACGTGAAATCCCTTGATGTGCTTCGCATAGCGCTGGTACGCCTCCGCCACCTGGATTGCGAGTTCGCGAGTCGGTGTCAGAGTGATGATCTGCACGTGCTTGCTCTTCATATCGAGGCGCGAGAGCAGCGGCAGCGCAAAAGCAGCGGTTTTGCCGGTGCCTGTAGGTGCATGGCCCAGCAGGTCCTGCCCCTTCAGCAGGTAAGGGACCGCCTGTGCCTGGATGGGCGAAGGTGTCTCATAGCCGATCTCATCCAGCGCCTTGAGCAGGGGCTCGGCGAGATTCAGATCACGAAACGACGGCGTTTCGGTTTCGGACTTGGGTTTGCTCATGGGGAGGGCCAGCGGCGCGACAGGGCGCGAACTGTATCACTTACTCGGCCATTTCCCATATTTTTGTCGAGCGAACGCCGGAGCCGGAGAAGATCAGGAGCGGTCGCTCGAGCTCGTCGCAGACCCTGGCAAATTCCTCGACGGCCTCCTGGCTGATCGACCTGGACTCAAGGGGAAAATGCACGAATTTCATTCCCAGCTCCTCGGCGACCCTTGCAAGATCGGCCGATTTCGGTTGTCCGACCGTCTCGTCATCAGGACGATTATTCACAATGCTGCGAACATTCTGTTTTGCCGCGAGCTTCAGATCTTCCTCGAACACCTGCCCGGAAACGTAGACCTGGGGCGCCAGCTCGAGCACCCTCATCTGTAAGTAATCCTGCTTCAAAGCCTTCTACCCGAGTATCTGTGGCGCTGATAGCTCCAGTATATAGAGCCGCCTGATGAATGCCTAAGCCGATCGCCTGTCACCTGAACGTGGCGTGACCTATAATCGCGCCGGTCATGCTCGCCCTCACGAATATCTCCCTGCGTCGCGGCCGCAAGGTCCTGATCGAAAACGCCAGCTTCCAGATTCATGCCGGACAACGCATGGGTGTGATCGGGGCCAATGGTTGTGGCAAGTCATCGCTGTTTGCCATGCTGCTCGGCGAACTTGAGCCGGACGACGGTGAGCTCGCCCTGGATCCGAAAAACGAAATCGCCCATGTGGCGCAGGAAAGCCCGCATGGCAGTGGCGCCGCCGTCGATTACGTCATGGACGGCGATCATGAGTTGCGAGCGGTGCAAGCGGCGATTGCCGAGGGTGAGGCGGACGCAGACCGGCCAGACCTTCACCTGCTTTATGAACGTATGGAGGCGATCGATGGCTTTACCGCCGAATCGCGTGCGTCACGTCTGCTGCATGGTCTTGGATTTTCCGATGACGAATACGCGAAACCTGTCAAAGAGTTTTCCGGTGGTTGGCGCATGCGCCTCAATCTTGCCCGCGCGCTCATGTGCCGGTCCGACATCCTGTTGCTCGATGAGCCAACCAACCATCTGGACCTTCCGGCCATCCTGTGGCTTGAGCGCTGGCTGAAGCGCTACGAAGGAATCTTGCTGGTTGTCTCACATGATCGCGACTTTCTCGATCAGGTCTGCACGCGCATCGCGCATATCGAGAACGAGTCGATTAATTTGTTCACCGGCAATTACAGTCAGTTCGAAGCGTTGCGTGCTGAGCAACTTGCGCAGCAGCAGTCGATGTACGCCCGGCAACAAAAGCAAATCAAGCACATGCAAAGCTATGTCGACCGATTCCGCTATAAAGCTTCGAAAGCACGTCAGGCCCAGAGCCGCCTAAAGATGTTGGAACGCATGGAGCAGATCGCTCCTGCTCATGTCGATTCTCCATTCCGGTTTCACTTCATCGAGCCAAAGAAGCAGCCGCAACATCTGCTTGGCCTGACTGATGCAACCGTCGGCTATGGTGACGACGTTATTCTCGAGAACATCAACCTGCACCTGTCGGCCGGCGATCGAATCGGGCTGCTTGGCGTAAACGGTGCCGGCAAGTCAACGCTTGTTAAAGCGCTTTCGACAGGCAGTACCATGCTGCAAGGCGAGCGGCTTCTGAGCAAAGATACGAAGATCGGCTACTTCGCCCAGCATCAGCTCGAGTTGCTGCGTCCCGAGCATAGTCCGATCGACCATTTGCGGGACTACGCGCCCGATGATCGCGAACAGGATCATCGCAACTACCTGGGTCGCTTTGGCTTCAGTGGTGAGCGGATTTTTGAACCGGTTGCGCCTTTCTCCGGAGGTGAGAAAGCGCGGCTGGTGCTCGCGCTGATGATTCGGCAGGGCCCGAACCTGTTATTGCTCGATGAGCCCACGAACCATCTTGATCTGGAAATGCGCCAGGCCCTGAGCGTGGCACTTATCGAGTACACCGGCGCGCTGGTTGTGATTTCCCATGACCGCCACTTGTTAAGAAGTGTTTGTGACGAACTACTTATTGTTCACGATGGTGTTGTCGATCGGTTTAATCGCAGCCTCGACGACTACCCGGCCTGGCTAAAAGAGCAGGAAGAAGGATCTGAACAGGCGGCAGCCAAGTGGCAGGACGCTCCTGAGAAGAGTCTCAACAAGAAGCAACAGCGTCAGGAACAGGCGCAGCGGCGCCAGCGCCTGAAGCCACTGTATGACAAGGTTCGGGATGTGGAGAAAGAACTTGCCGCGCACCGGTCCAAATTAATCGAACTGGACGCGCGTCTTGCGGATGAGTCGATTTATGTGGATTCCAGCCGGAAGGACGAGCTGACCCAGCTCGTTCAGGATCAGGCTGCAGCAAGATCAGCCATTGAGTCTCTTGAATGGGAGTGGCTCGAAGTCAGCGAGAACGCTCGAACAGGCAACCTGACCGCGATACGCAGGTTGACCGAACAGCGAAAGCCCGTCACTTTCGAGGTCGTAACGTATTGAATTGCGGTGCGCCTCAGCCATCAGAACAACAGGCTAACTTCGTCACTTTGCGTGACAAGCGGCAAGTCCTGACCCTTTGTTGCCACTCAAGCTGAGTGGCTGCTTTTCCCGATACCGGCCGTTCGAGCGTCTGCTTTAGGGAAGTGGTGACCGGCTGCAATCGGCCAGAAGCAGCCGGTCACAACACCACTCAGGCACGCCGAATCAGAGCCGTGAATTGTTGTCCAGTATCCAACTTGCCAGATACAGCACGAACATCAAATTTGTGATGATTGGCTCTGGAAATCGGGTAGCCGACATGTCTTGCAGTTATCGAAGCCCCTCTCGAAATTCGTCCGTCAATCGAAACGGGCTCTAGGAAATCTACTTCGTAGGCATCTCCGACATGCCCACGGACCATGGCTTTCGGGAACTCCGGCGGATTAGGGCCGAAACCCTCTAACTCGTCAAATCGTACTTCTGCACCGACAAGTCGCTCTGGCTTCTCGCGAGGAGCAAACAATCCAAACGCCCTAATCAAGACAAGGACAATCCCAAGAATGGCGACGCCGATAAGTACGTGTCCGATGTTCATGTCATCGCAAAAGCAGGAGTTTGGGCCGTCCCAGCGAACGGCTGCAACGGGTCACAAGCCGTCATCTTACCTTAGATTTTTCGAGCGGCTGCTATGCGCGGTAAAGCAGCCCCTCATTTTCTTGCCTCGCGAACTTCTGCAGTCGGCCAGAAGCAGCCACTAAGATGTTAATTGTAATCTGGTTCTTAGTGCTCACCGCCGTTCTGCTCAAGATATGAAGCGACTTGCGAGTTCACATTCGCTACTTCTTCGAGCCAGCTGATCAGAAGTGCCGTATAGCCCAGGTTCTGGCGCTGCGCTTGAAGCATCTGATTGCCAAAGGGCCTTATTGTCGCCGGATCAGGCACAAGGAATCGGTCCTCAACGAGATCCCAAGCATAAGGCATTCGCCCCCGGAGTATATCCTGGGTCGTGTCATCGTAACGGTCGCCGTTGTACTCGAGTCGCACATTAGAGTGTTCGTATAGGTTCGCAAGACTTCTGATCAAAGCAGGGTCGCCAAGTACTGCCAACTGGCCTTCTGCGACCATGGTTGTCCAAGACGCCTTTCGAGGGAACATCGTGCGGTTGTCAGTGAGGGTGTGCAAAAGCGCATTGGAGAATAAATCGGCGGGGATATTCTGTGCATCCACCAACCACTCTTGAATTTGCTGGTGGCTCAGTGCTTGGTCCTTCTGGAGTTTGAGAATCTCCTTACCGTCTTCTTGATCCAGCTCCAGTTCTGCTTGCAAATTCGTAAGTGCCTCTATCGCTTCAACTTTGCGACTTCGATCAGAGGAGGCTCCTTCAAGAACGATCGCAAGATAGACCGAACCGACTATCAGTGCCGCCTCCGCCAAGAAGCGCGCCCATGGCAAGTTTCTAAGATTGAGAGCTCGATCTGCCATATAACTGTGGCACCGTATCTAAGTTTGAATCAAAAAAAGAAGGACGTTCACAAGTGTATTGGATATCTTGTGACCGTCTGCTTTGGGTCACAAGCCGTCATATTACCGCAGATTTCTCGAGCGGCTGCTATACGAAGTGAAGCAGCCGCTCAGTTTGCTTCCTGGCGACCGTCTCAGTTCGGCCACAAGCAGTCATTCAGGAGGGATGCATAGAAGCTCAGCAAGCTCGCTATACGGCGGTAGTGTAGATGCCGGGATGATCAGTGGATCCAAGCCAAGCTCTGCTCGGTCCGACCGAAATTGCGCGGCAATTGGCTGCGCGATGTCTGCAAATCGCTTCGCGAACATTGAGCCAAAATCCAAACCAATTTCCTCGAAAAAACCAACCTCGACCTGTGGCGCAATCGTGTACGCAACTGCTTGATAGACGTTGGCTGCGTTGAATGTGCTTTTCTGAGCGCGGGTCAGCAGGTCGTAGTCCTCTGTAGAGACCCACCCAAGATCAGGCGGTTTCTTTCCCAACATATCGAGTTGATGTCCGACATTGATAAGTGCCAAGAGGCGTCCGTGGAGAGCCGATTTGTAGAACCAATCCGCGGCGATCTCATAATGCCGTATCTGCTGTTCTGTGTGAGGAAGCTTGTACTGGTAGGAGAGTAGATTCGGCTCTTCCAGCAGCAAATAAGGAACGGCGTCCGAGTCGGACAAGCCTCTCGCTCGCATTACATGCATCGCGCCAAGAACTGCCATCGCACCCGAATCACCTTGTGCGATGAGATGCCTCAATTCAGACTCTTCGAGACCGCGGTAGTCTGAAATCGAACCGAAGTTGACGACGTATGGATCTAACCGCGCCAATTCATCCATCATCGCAGGATGGGTTTCGAGCATACTCTCGCTAAGACAGTTCTCGACTTCGGAAGCGCTTTCGGAGTTTTCTACATGTTTTTCAGCTCGAATTGCGATTTGCGACTGCACATTCTCGGCTGGAATGATCGCTTCACCTTCAGAAGTCTCCCCAAACCAGCCCAAATATGCACCCATCAATAGCACCGCGAGGATGACGACTCCGCCCACAACGAAAAGTAGGTTAGCTTTGCGATACTTGGTCAATCTGAACCTAGAGGTGACTAATCATGAACGGCTGCTTCGGGTCAGTAGCCGTCATTGTAACGCAGACAAACCGACCGGCTGGAATGCGAAGCGAACCAGCCGTTTGTCTCTACACCTGGTCGACGGCTGGAGCCGGCCACAAGCAGTCGTTCAGATCATACTCTTCCGGTACTCGTGCACGAGATGAGCGAACGGGATAAAAAGTGGTAGTCCGCAGATTCCAACAAAGAAAAATCCACTGAGGAGCGAATTCGGATCGTTGTTCAGAATATTTGTTGTGACAATAACTACTGCCGAAAGTACGGAATAGATCAATCCGGCGCAAATTAGCCGAATATGAATGGCGTTGCTTCGATCTCGTTTCAACTGACCGGATTTCACTAAGATTATAAACGAGCGCCAATATGAATAGAGAATTGGGGCAGGCACTGCGAGAATGACCATGACACTTAACTTGCTTGTCACCCCGTCCAACGGTGCGGGAGTATCAATCACCAACAAAACTGAGAGCACGTAGAGAAAGCTGACCGGTAGAACGATGAAAATGTAGCTACCGTAGAATATAGTCTTGCTATCTTCGGTCAAAATCCGCCTCTCGTTCGAACGGCTGCTTTGGGTCAGCAGCAGCCCGCCAGCAGTTTATCACCTGGGTGGCTGCTTTCGAGCGCATAACAGCCGCTCATACCAATCAATCACGAGCGTCGCCTAACGGCCAGAACCAACCGTTGGCAACGACGTGGCTTTTGCCATGCGCTCAAGTTTCTCCTTGTGCTTCTTCCACCTCTTGCTTGGCTCGAAAAAGTTGGAAATTCGAAAGCTCGCGTTTTGAGAAATGCCAGTCGCGTCAAGTAATAGGCGCGCCGCGTGCGCACCTTTTTTGCTCGTGATTAGCAGACTAAGGATGCATCTGGGAAGGTCTTCTCTACTTAGGTTCCGTGCGGACGGATTCCAAATCATCATAGCCAGCAAACCGACGGCGACGACTGCAACAATAATGAGCAATATGACGATCCCAGAGATTTGGATTTCCCTCAAAAATTGATTAGTCGCCGCTTCACGAACGACCGCAAAGGGTCAGTAGCCGTCATTCTATCTCAAACCAAGTGAATGGCTGGATCCGGCCAGGACCGGCTGGTCAGAATCTCGTCAATCTACGTTGATTTCGACTATCTGCAGCTCGTCGCCTCTAAGAATGCTGACTTGTACAGGCTGCCCACTAAGAACCCTCCCAAACAATTCAAGAGCGACTTCTGGTTGAGTTAGGGGCTGCCCGTCAATCTCGGTAAAAAGGTCTCCCGGTCTAAGACCAAGTGAGGTGAATACGCTTCGATCCGATCCGGGATATACCCTATAGCCACGGAGTTCCCCGTTAACAAAATAAGGTGTTGGCCGGAACGGGTCAGGGTCAACGGCTTGTTTCGTGGACAAGCTCCGCTTGATCCGGAATGAAGCCTCAGAAAGTGTCGTGACGGCCGCTCCCTCGATGAACGGGCATATCATCACCACAGTTTCCTCATCGCCCGGCTCAAGTGTTTGCATCCATTCTTCGCACTCCGCAATGATTTCACCGTCTTCCTTGTACGCTTCGACCTCAATATGAAATTGATTAAAGATAGCCGGCCCTGCGTTCGTAACAGTGCCAGTGACCTGAACACCACTTTCCACGATCCTTGCACGCTCCAGACTGAATGAAAGCAGAGCCTCTGGGCGTTCTTCATTCATCCGGTCAAAGAACGATTTGTATCCCGGCTGATAGACGGAATCGATGAGCATATCCATCGAATGCTCAAACTCCTGCGTACGCTGCTCACCATAGAGGTGCCAATAGAGCACTTCTACACCAACGAAGCCGATTCCAACGAGTACGCCGATTGCAAGATAACGTCCAATGAACCGGATTGATTTCTTCCACATACCCTAGTCCTCAAGAGTTGGATTGCCAGTACAGCTGGCCTTCTTCGTGATTCTGCGAATAACTGGATTGGGTCAGTAGCTCTCATTCTACCTCGGATCATCTGGCCGGCGGCTTACGGCCAGGAGCAGACATTCAAACGTCGGTGTAAGCCCAAATTAGCACCGCAGAAAGCGCCAACAGGACGATTCCTGGAATTAGAATACTAGTACCGCCTTTTTCAGCCAGGTAACTTAGACGTTCGCTGGAGTCTGCAGATATTTCGGCTACTGCTTCGCTGGTCTTACGAAATTTCTGGTAATACCAATAGTTTCCCCAAGAGCCAAATACGGCTGAGTATACCCAGTAGGAAAGCTTGTCCCAGAGAGCGACTGCGACCGGGAAGACCTCTGCGTCTTCTAGCTCCACAGTTATATAGGCGTCGACAAGTCCGATTAGTAGCACAATGGCAATCGGCAAATAAAGTTTTCGATAGAACAGCCATGCTATTCCGCCTATAGCTGCGGCCCAATTCCAATGAACCCGCGAACTTGTGCCATCGGCAAACGTCGTCCATTTCTCGACGTAGTATTCGACTTTCTTTTCGACAAATGCTTCAACACTGGCATGGTCAATCATGTTTCTAGAGGTAACGTCCTTGTGCAAAATCTTGTGACCGGCAACTTTGGGTCACAGGTCGACATTGCTAGTCAATCAAGTCGCGTCGTACCTCAAGTTCGGGTTTGTTGGGGCGCAGCGGCAGCTCCTCGAAACGGCAGAAAGCGCCAGGCGCGCCCAGTGTGCTGAGTTTGACAATCGTCCCGTTCTCGACGTAGACCAAGTACGTACAAAGAGGTGGACGTTGACCTTCAGATTTGGGCGAGGGTCCACCAGCGATTAGACCATTGTAGGCTGATCTTGGAGATGGCGAACCGGTTAACGAGGAAGGCGGACAATTTCTACACGGTGAAGGATCTGAGAGAGAGATAGACTCAGTCTCCTGAAAATAGCTGTCTCTTTTTTCTGGACTTGCCCAGAATTGCCAGTACCAAGTGTCCGTCTTCTTAAGACCGGGCTGACCACCAAACGTCGTGACCAACTCAACCACGGGTGCGCCTTGCCAACTAGCCTTCTGTTTGCTGAGGTCACTATCGCTAGGGACACTCGCACACGCGGACAAGAGAACCAAAATAGCAATTGAAAGTCGTCGCATGATCGTACTCTCCCAGTTTCTTGATGACATTACCATCGTAAAAACGGCACACAAGCGCCACTCGCGGCGACCGTCCGCTTTGGGTCACAAGCCGTCATCTTACCTTAGATTTTTCGAGCGGCTGCTATGCGCGGTAAAGCAGCCCCTCATTTTCTTGCCTCGCGAACTTCTGCAGTCGGCCAGAAGCAGTCGGTCGATTGCCGTCAATTTAGAAGGAGGGCGCCCAAAACATCTGGGCGCCCAGTAGACATGGTCGTATGGGCATGGAGCGGTGACTTACTAGTCAAAAGTACAAGAAATCGTCGTCACCGCCTGTGGTAGTTATCATGACTATTGTGTCGCCCAACAGTGTCTGAGAAATCTGTGGCAGTGCGGCTAGCAACGCAGCAGAGTTTTCTGGTGAATAGGAAAGCACGTGTAGTATTTGTTTCTGCCACGCGTCAGCGGGCGAGACATTTGCTGAACTCTGCACGATGTCATCCAGCTTGCCCTCAAGGAGTGACTTCGCTTCGTCGGTAGTCAACGCAGAGTCTGGTGGAAATTTTACCGCTCGCGTTACCTTGACGCCGATCGTGATTCCGTCAATCTGAACCGAGTAACTTGTTTTCTTTCCGGCCGGGTCATCGTAGATGATCTCTGTGAATGTCTTTAGCAGTTCAGCAGACTCAGCACGGGCTAACAACTCAATTGAGAAGGCCGCCTCGATATCATCCCCATCGGTCAATATTTGCTGGGCTTCCGGTGTCAATAACGAGAAATCACCGTCGTCATAAGGATCAGCCCCAAAGTCAAGATTGTTAGTAATCAACGACCAAGTCGCGCTAAGAAGCTCGTCGTCGATCTGATCGCCCCCTGTTATTAGCGCGAAGCCGTCTAGGTCACAAACGTCACCGATCCCGTCAAAGTCGCTATCTAGCTGATCCGGATTCTTATCCACTGGGCAGTTGTCACAAGCATCACCATAGGAGTCCAAGTCGGAGTCCGCCTGATTTGGATTACTGGACACTGGGCAGTTGTCACATACGTCCCCTATAGCATCTCCATCTGCATCGGCCTGGTCATTGAATGTGAAGACACAGTTATCTGAGTCATTGGGCACACCATCTCCGTCGCTATCTAACGGAGGAGCCACCAAACAAGGTGGCTCAATACCGCCTGATTTCTTCAGAAATTTTTCTCGCACTGTCTCGCATGCCACGATATTGGCGTTTGGATCGCCATCGCAGTCCATGGCTTCGCAATACGCATTGCAAAGGCCTTTTAGGGCACCACCCAACTCGGTCTGAGCACACACATCTTGAGCGCACGCGTTACTATCGCTAGCCGCCCACACTTGCCCGGCAGGAGTTATTGCGAGGAGCAAAGCTGCGGTACATGCGGCAAGCAAAATTCGCTTAGTTGTTGTCATGATGATCCCCTAGGTCCGTTAGCCAATTCTGGCAGCCCGGCGATCTTGGGGCCCTAGAAGACGTCGCTGGAGGTGTCTGGTAGGAAGCGAGGACCCGTGGCTTTGCGTCACCAGCTTTGGCTGGTTTTGCCTTTTGTCCAGAGCAGAATCTCGTCACGCCTACTATGCTGTAAATTCTGGATTGTACCTACGGACGGGCTTAATCGCCGTCTTGGCGACCGGTTTTCTGAATGTCGGCTATGGGTCAGTAGCAGTCTCCGAGTAGTCTATCACTCGACGGGCTGCTTTCGAGCGCATACCAGCCGTTCAGACTCAGCCAGGGTGACGGGCGGCTAACGGCCAGAAGCAGTCTTCGCAGCTGGCTAACATCCCCTTGTCCGCACGCAGAAGAATTGATAGACCCTGGTCTAGGCAGGGTCTATCAATCTTCTTTTCGGAAAGAGCCGCCTAGCTTCCGGTATCGCAAAAATCGACAACATCGTCGCCATGAAGAACGATCGAATTCGACACACCCTCATCAAGCACAACCGTACCAAGTTGTTCGGTCACGGAGGTGTTCATTGAAAGCGGTGTCAGCCAGACGTCCCGTCGCTCCAGCGGAATGCCGCCAAAGTCGGAGACGTCGTTCGCGTAGGAGTTGTTCCTGATTTCGTAGCCCGAGCCTGTAAGCCCGAAAGGCTCGAGGCCGACCAGAATACCACCGGCGCGAAAGCCCGGGAGTCCTTGTGTTCCACCGTCCCTGATGCAATTGCCCTTCACCATGAAGTTGGTAGGGTGGCCAAAAAGAAATACCGCGGCGATCCCTCCCTGGAAGGTATTGCCCTTCAGTACGATGTCGGAACTTCTGCCCTCAGCCTGGAGTACCATCGGAAACGGGTTACTTGACGGTGCCGCGGACATGAAGTTGTTCTTAACAACCACATTTGACAACTTCTGATCAGGGCCGACCTCATCCGTAAGGCTTTGCAGATGAATCGCTCCCCCGAGCGCGTAACGAATAACGTTGTTCTTGATCACCAAGTGGGACACCTGTCCGTAAGCTCCAATTCCAAGGTCCACGTTCTCCATTCGATTGTCTTTGATGACAACATCGCTGACCGCAGCGGACGCGCCTAACAGGTTGAACCCGACGATGTTTATGCCACGCACGACGTCACGAAACTCCAGCCCTTTGAACTCGAGATTCGTAATGGGTGTATCCGCATACTGTTGGCGAACCTCGAATGCGCGGCCTGACTCGACACCCAGGGCGGGAATTCCGTCCTGATCCGTCACTCCAACCAAGATAGCGCCGTGCTTATTGCTCTTGATCGTAAGATTGGATCGGGTAACGAAGATTCGCTGGCCGTCGAGTTGGAACGTACCCTGCAGTATTACGCGCAGTTCCTCGCCCGGCGCCGAATCAATCGCGTCCTGAATATTCTGCCGGTCGACGTTTACATCGTTCTCGCCGACCACACTGACGGTCGCCGCACTCGCTGGTACTGCGAAGAGTACGATAACGAAAGATATGGCTATTCCTATCCGCATAACTCGCTTGTCCATCTGGAACCCTCC
Source organism: uncultured Gammaproteobacteria bacterium (assembly GCA_963722775.1). GTDB lineage: Bacteria > Pseudomonadota > Gammaproteobacteria > Steroidobacterales > Woeseiaceae > UBA1847. The sequence continues at coordinate 1,357 of CAVROF010000012.1, read as the reverse complement.
CGTAATGAAACCTACAGAATTGGCAGCCCGGCGATCTTGGGGCCCTGCGGGGAGTCTTTGGAGGCTTCTCGGAGGAAGCGAGGACCCGTGGCTTTGCGTCTCTGACTTTAGTCAGGTTTGCCTTTATCGAACCCAACATTATGGCCGACGAGAAATTTCCGTCAATTCTGGGATGTACTTAAGTAGGCTTAGACGGCGTCTAAAGAGATGATTCGTGACAGTCAGCTTTGGGTCAGTAGCCGTCATTCTACATCAGACAAAGCGACCGGCTGGAATACGAAGTAAAGCAGCCGTTGATCTATGTTCCAGGTGACAGGCTGGATCCGGCCATTAGCGGACTGTGGACGCCGCCGCCAATTCTGACTCCAACATGTGAATCGCAGAAGCCAGGTGTTGCTCAACCCCCGGGTGTCCAGTTTCAAGCAGATCAAGGCATCTTTCGATCTTAGCAATCAGAAGATTCTGAAACGCGACATTCGCGAGCAATTCACTGTGTTGCCGACGCCGGCCAAATCCATAATCAGTAGGCACAAGTGCAACTTCAGGCTGACCGGGCCGGTGCTTCATTCTGGCAGTAATCTGGGCCATATCGGCTTTCTCGATCATGAACGGTGTCATTATCCTGGTGTGAAACTCCTGATCGTTTCGCGAGTGATACTTGACCCTGTCAATCGCAACCCGCAGGGCTTCCAACGACTGGACCAGGTGGGGACTGGTTATCAATGACAGGTCGCCGCTGGCCGCCAGCGATTCCAATGGCGCGCTGGTCCATTGTGCTTCGTTGCTCACCCACCAGACATCACTAATCAACTCGTCGATGGAGTCCTCATCCGGGCTCTTGAGACTGCCAGAAGATATTCTCAGCAGTGTTTCCGCAGATTCCCGAATGGCGCTGACGAAACGATTCCGCTCATCGAGCAACTGACGCTTGGCTAGCAAGTCATCGAGCAATGTCTGCAGGACAACCTCCTCCGCCGCCTTTGCTTGCCGGCCGTCCCACCAGGCATCTATCCAGAACGCCAATAAGATGCTGACAAGGATTATTGTTCCCTCGGCGAAAATGCGCGGCCACGGAATGCTTCTACTATGTTTCATTTATCACTTTGGGTAATGAGGGTCGGGCTCTCGTCATTTCTATGGATTTAACGCAACAAGGCCCGACTGTCCGCTCTGGGTCAGTAGCGGCCCGTTCCAATTCGCTCAATATTAGCATTTGAATGGCTGCTTGTAGCGCACACCAGCCAGTCGCCATTCCCCGAAAGCAACCGTTCGCCAGCGGCAAGTTTTGGGATCACGGCAAACAGTAAGCGGCAAGTATTGGCTGAAATAAGCCATCTGGGCTGAATGTGTTACGACG